>NZ_BAAAGE010000042.1:0-507 GCF_039523995.1 Aquimarina litoralis | reverse complement strand
TACAAAATTTGAGAAAAATAGGATAGAAATTAAATTAGACAAAAGAGACAAACTATATAAAGTCGGACGTAGCCATGTCGTTCTGTGAGCCAAGGAGTTGCGGATTGCCGTTGTCTTCCTAAGACCGCTTGGCCTCCGACTTAGATAAATCATTTAGAAAATTCACTAAATGATCTCCTGGAGCAGTTTTTGTAACTCTTCTAATAAAATAAGATCTGTCGTTTGGAATATTATATTGTTGTGCAATAAAACGGAATGGTGTATTATCGTGTAACCAAGCTACTGCTACAATATATTTCTTGTCTTCTTCTTTTTGAAGATATATAAAATATCTACTATTTCTTCCAGCTCCACCGCCTTTTACCATTCCCTGAATATGATAATAGTCAATTAACATTCTTACTAATTTTATTAATTCTTTATAAGTCGGATCGTAGCCATGTCGTTCTGTGAGCCAAGGAGTTGCGGATTGCCGTTGTCTTCCTAAGACCGCTTGGCCTCCGACTT
>NZ_BAAAGE010000041.1:0-514 GCF_039523995.1 Aquimarina litoralis | reverse complement strand
TTAGAAACACAACGGCAATCCGCAACTCCTTGGCTCACAGAACGACATGGCTACGATCCGACTTATAGCTCCTAATATATATATATCTGGAAATGTATAATTATTTGGAATTTAGGAATTTACAATTAAGCAATTTTATAATATAAATTTCAACAAATGATAGAATATTTGGAATTTTGTAATTTCCAATTTACATAACTAATTGGAATAATTTTCCAAAGTGAACAATTAATTGGAATTTTGGAATTTTCAATTTTATTAACTTTTTGTAATAAATTTCCAAGGTGTACAATTTATTGGAATTTAGGAACTTAGGAATTTACAATTTAGTTAACTTATTGGAATATTTTTACAAGGTGTAGAATTAATTGGAATTTAGGAACTTCCAATTTATTAACTTTATTTTGAAAATTACGCAAAATGACAGAATAATTGGAATTTAGGAATTTAGGAATTTTCAATTTATTAACTTTGGTGCAAGTCGGAGGCCAAGCGGTCTTAGGAAGACAAGCCT
>NZ_BAAAGE010000040.1:0-516 GCF_039523995.1 Aquimarina litoralis | reverse complement strand
AACGTTTAATATATGTGTCGTAGCAGGGCAAAATGTTACCCTGCTTTTCGGTTTTTCTGCGCATTGGTTGCTAACTTTTCCTTTTTGCAATCATTGTGCCTTCATAAATATACACAAACCAATCGATTGATTACTTTGCTGCTATGGCACATATATCTTGTTATCGTGCGTTCTTTTTTCAGTCACTAACTTACTAGACTAGCCAAGCAAGGTGATATTACTTGCGCAATTACTCCGTCAATTTGATTTTTTCTTTTTGCGATCACCTTGCAATCATAGAGTAGAAGACTGCCCTTACCTAATAAACCTGAACTTTTTTCCGTCAAAAGCTGATCAGCCAAAAAAGCGATTTTTTAGCACGTTACTACTCCGTAAACCTCCTCAATTTGGGTTTTTCTTATCGCTTTTTCCTCGATTAGACACTAACCATCACAAAAATACTCAGGTCATTGGGTGGTTAACCGTTCGTTGCTTTCGTTTTACTTTTCAGATTCCTAAAATGCACGGATAACGTTT
>NZ_BAAAGE010000039.1:0-521 GCF_039523995.1 Aquimarina litoralis | reverse complement strand
TGCCGTTGTCTTCCTAAGACCGCTTGGCCTCCGACTTATTTAATAAACTTATTCCATTTGAAGTACCAAAATTTGCAGATTGACCTAAATTAAGAAATGTTTGAGAATTAAAATTAGGATTAAAAGTTGAACTTGCTAGATTATTTAATGCAGAAAGTAAAGAAGAAACAATTGAAGCATATGCAATTCCATAATTTGTATTTATTCCTGGAGGAATTTGAATATTCTCTAATGGAGTCGGCAAAACTGAAGAAACTCCAGCGTCAAACATTACAGAAAATGCGGGAAAAGATTTTCTATTCAATATTTTATTATACAAGTGATATTTCATAGCTGAAATATTTCTTTGACCTTTCCTTTTTCCCATAACTATCAATTTATATACCTCAACTAGAAAAATAAACTTACAAATTGCATAATGTATATAAATGTCATACATTATTGAGTTAATAAATGAATCCAAAATATGAAGTTGAAAGTCGGATCGTAGCCATGTCGTTCTGTGGGCCAAGGAGTTGTTG
>NZ_BAAAGE010000038.1:0-534 GCF_039523995.1 Aquimarina litoralis | reverse complement strand
CTGGAGGATTAGGAGCTAATAACGGTATGGCGGGAATTGCAGATAATACAAATACATCTTCTATAAATGCAATTGGAGTAACTATGGGATATAGTAACTCATATTTTTCTCAATCATATTATATAAATGGCAGTGAAACTAATGATTTAAATCAACAAGGTAGTGCAGTTTCACAGTGGGTTTATGCATGGGTTTATTATTACGGATCTTCAGCTAGTTCATGGTATGGATGTATAGCTCCACAATTCTATAGTTCTGCCGGCGGATATTGTGGAACAGTTAATAATAACCCACTTTCTAGTTCTACACAATTATATTTAAGTGCTATTGGTTCTGTTAGCACAGGCTTTTGGTGGCAAACAGCTTGGAATTTCATGAGAATGAGGACTTATCCGCCTAACGGCGTAATGCCGTCTAACACAAATCCTCAATTAACTGCAATTTATAGTTAGTGTTCTAAGTCGGAGGCCAAGCGGTCTTAGGAAGACAAGATGCTGGATCAACTCCTTGGCTCACAGAACGACATGGCTAAGA
>NZ_BAAAGE010000037.1:0-539 GCF_039523995.1 Aquimarina litoralis | reverse complement strand
ACACTTCAACAAACACTTCCAGATTCCATTTCCTTAAATGCTAGATACTTCTTACCTCCGAATAAAATAGTATTTCAATTAACTCCAGGAAGCACAGGTGATTACGCAGTATTAATAAATCCAGATGGTTCTGTTTCTGTATTACCTGATAATACTACGATAAATTCCAATACAGATTACAGTAATATAACCGGTTATTCTACGGTACCTGGTCTTATTGCATTTGGAGGCGGAGAAGAAGCTTATAATCCTTGGTCTCCATGTGCGGAACCATGTTCACCATATGTCGCATTTTACAATACTTCAACTCAACAATTGTCAATTTTCAAAATTCCTGGTGGAAGTTGTGATAATATGAATACTTCATCAATTGTTAAAGGTAATAGTAATGATATAATAGCAATAGGTGGCGCTAACCCAGGATCTTTAACTGGTGGAACTGGATATGTAATTTTTAACTCATCATTATCACCATATTTATATGGAATATTTGCACTTACAGATTCAGCTGGTAATTCGTTATATTTATATACAATTTC
>NZ_BAAAGE010000036.1:0-544 GCF_039523995.1 Aquimarina litoralis | reverse complement strand
TCTTAGCCATGTCGTTCTGTGAGCCAAGGAGTTGATCCAGCATCTTGTCTTCCTAAGACCGCTTGGCCTCCGACTTGGTCTAATTTCATTTGCCCAGGAATAATAAAGCCAATAGCAAGGAATAAAAATTCTTTCATTTGGAATAATTTGTCTCAAATTTGGTATAATTAAATCACTATCAATAATTGCAATTATATCATCTTCTATATTTTTTGCAAAATTTACAATTGTTAATAATTGTTTTGCAATTCTTAACCATCTAATATCCGTATTCGTTTCGTTCCAAATTATTTTTTCTTGATATTTCTTAATTTGTTCTTCAGTTATATCATTAAAAGTTTTATCGACTACTAGGTAATCAAAATCTAGTTCATCTAAATGTTTTGTAAATGCAACAAAAGTGAAAATTTTCATAATAATTTCTAAACAATATGACATATTTTAATTTTAAATGATCTAAATGAGAACAAACTATATACATTATATTTATTATATGAATTATAAGATGTGACACTTTATTTTAGTCAATTACTTATTAAAATTG
>NZ_BAAAGE010000035.1:0-564 GCF_039523995.1 Aquimarina litoralis | reverse complement strand
CTTCAGTAGATTTTTTAAATGAAATAAGAACTGAACTTGCTATAACTTTAAAAGAATTTATAAAAGAACCATTTATTTCAGATTTTAAAATTACAGCGAGAGAAATATTTAATGAAAATGGTTTGGGCGATTTGCCATTTGCAGATCCGCCATTTGTACAAATTGGAAGATGGGTAGCTGTAAGGTCTTTTGAAGAAATTAAAGATCACTTAAAAGAAACAATATTGCTAACTGGTTATCCAGCTTGGTTTACTAATGCTTATCTAGAACCTCCAGTTAATGATTTCGCTCCTAAAAATCCATTATTTAGACCTGTAGGAATTCGCGATCTAATCTTAGGGACACAATATGGAATTTTAAACATTTCAGATCTTGAAAAATATGCATATAACAATTTATTAACTCCAAAAACTGCAAAATTAATGTATCAAAACCAAACTGCTAGACTTTTACAAAGAACTGTAGAGCAAGGGATTCGACAATTTATTATTACAAGTCGGAGGCCAAGCGGTCTTAGGAAGACAACGGCAATCCGCAACTCCTTGGCTCACAGAAAGAAAAGGC
>NZ_BAAAGE010000034.1:0-568 GCF_039523995.1 Aquimarina litoralis | reverse complement strand
AACCAAGGAGTTGCGGATTGCCGTTGTCTTCCTAAGACCGCTTGGCCTCCGACTTCATACAAACACACGGTCAGCCAAAGCCAAGTCCTTCTTAACGTAACCGCACCTAGCACACGTCTTAGAAGTATTCCTCGGATCTACTTTCACTACCCTCCTACCAGCTCTTTCAGCCTTGTAGGAGAGATAGCTCACAAACTTAGAAAAGTCAGAATGAAGAATATGCTTTCTCAAAACTTTACTTTCACTATCCTCAACTATATCCTTTACATCAAGATCTTCCACGTATATCTCATCATACTCTTCTACTAACCACGAAGTCACCTTGTGAATATAATCACTCATCAAGTTCTTCACATGCTCGTGAAGCTTAGCTAGTTTTTTCCTAACCTTCTCGTAGTTTCTAGATCCCTTCTTCTTTCTAGATAATGATTTTTGTAAGATCTTTATCCTCCTCTCGACCTTATCAAAAACCTTGGGGTTCTCTATTACTACACCATCAGAAGTAGTTACTAGTTTATCCACTCCTAGGTCTATTCCAACCACTTTCCCAGCCTTTTCAAGAGGCTTC
>NZ_BAAAGE010000033.1:0-627 GCF_039523995.1 Aquimarina litoralis | reverse complement strand
TGTCTTCCTAAGACCGCTTGGCCTCCGACTTTCTATCTTTCTTAAGATTTCTTCTAACTGTTTTAGCTCTTCGTGATCACAGTCGAATTCTTCTTCAAAATATTCATCCAATAACTTCATGATATATTCTAACTCTTTACTCATTTACTTTTCACCATTTATATATATGAAAAAACTTATATTTAAAGTTTTCTTTAATCTTTTACATCTCTATTTTTCAACTTCAAAACTTGAAAAATAAGCAAAAATAAAATATAAAAAAGACTAAAAAAATAATACCTTAAAAATTAAAATTATTTAGCTTGCGTATTGGGATTTTGATCTTTTGCTTTTTCTCTAGCTAATGAATTTACATCTCTTAAAGTATCCATATTCAATAATGCATTTATTCCAGTTACTGTCGTGTCCTTAATTGATTCAATAGCAATAACTGTACTTTTTGACATTTGATCAACAGCTTTAGCAAAATTCTCATTTGACTGCTTTTCATTATATAAGTGTACTATTTCTCCAATTACGAAACTACCAATTAACACTCCTGTTACTGCAAAAAATCCATATAGTGCTCCTTCTAATAATGTTATCGCCATTTTTGTTCAAAGTCTGATCGTAGCCATGTCCTTCTGT
>NZ_BAAAGE010000032.1:0-628 GCF_039523995.1 Aquimarina litoralis | reverse complement strand
CGTTGGCAACCATTAGAAAATTAAATTGGAAAAGAACGAATACATTGAATTTGAATTTAAAAACGAAGATAGATTTAAGGACTTCCTTAAAGTCTTCAAGTTAATTTCAAACTCAAAGAAAAGTGAGGACTACAAATCAGATGAATTCTGGTTTGGACAATTTCCTGATTATGCTTTGCAGAATTATTATTTTGCAGATTCTGACCTTAAACCTGAATTCTCAACAGCGGACTCTAATGATGGAACTTGGCATTTTTACTCAATGATCGAACATTTAGTTGAAAATCTCGATGTTGAATTATTGGGATGCAAAAAAATGGAGAACACAAAAGGACGTCTTAATTTTTATGCTCACGGATATCCATATGGAGGAATTACTGGAATGACTATGTTTCTAAACTCATTTGGCTTTAATGCTACTAAAATTGATGAAGGTGGCGGAATTTACAATGTGATATGGAAAAGTGAGACGGAATTTGAATTAAAAGAAATAAAAACGGTTGCCAACAATGGCTATAATTCATTGTGGCAGCGAGTAAAAAGAATATTTAATCAATAAATTTGGCTGATTTCATAAGCGGAATATTTCCTACGGAAAATTCCACAACGAAATCATAGCCGAAACGTT
>NZ_BAAAGE010000031.1:0-655 GCF_039523995.1 Aquimarina litoralis | reverse complement strand
ACGTTGTACACCATTGAAATAGATATCTAATATAAATGCAAAAAGTAGCTGTTAAAATAGTATTTCTTCTAAGTGTATTTTTAATTTCAACAATTGGAATGATGGCTTTTGTTTATATTGATGCTCAAAAAAGTGTTGGTGGATGTGCAACTGAAATGCCTCAACCATTCTGTGGGACGGAAAATATGTTAACTGAAAACGGACTTAGGGGCCGAAATGTATTTAATGCAAATTGTGCTGCTTGTCATAAGTTATACAAAAAAATGACTGGGCCTAGCTTAAAAGGACTTGTGCAAAAAGAACGTTATCCCTCAAAAGAGTATTTTTTTGAATATATACGGAATGAACAAAAGCTAATTGATCGGAACGATAAACATGCGTTAGCAATTAATGAGGAATATAACTTTGGTTACAAACATCATTTTGAATTGAGTGATCAGGAAGTTGAGCAATTATTGGAATATATTGCGGAATAAAAAACGGTGTACAACACGATATATGTGATCATAGCAGCAAAGTGATCAATCGATTGGTTCTTGTATATTTATGAAGGCGCAATGCTTGCAGAATGGAAAAGTTAGCAACCAATGCGCAGAAAAGTTGAAAAGCAAGGTAACATTTTGCTCTGCTACGACACATATATTAAACGTTGTAC
>NZ_BAAAGE010000030.1:0-672 GCF_039523995.1 Aquimarina litoralis | reverse complement strand
TGCAGAAAGTGAACTAACAAAACTAGGAATTCCTGATAATCAAATTAAGATTCTTCTAGAACAATATGCTAGTATTTTTGGTCTTGAAATTTGGAGAAGACATTTGCCTTCAATTTCCATAATTGAAAATGCAATAAAGTACAATTATCTAGATCAAAAATTAATAGAATATAGCTTTATCCCATCTGAATTATTGAATTTGTATGTAAACTATTATCAACATTTACTAGTAGCACAAGAAGTACAATCTTTCAAATCTGAATACATAACTGCATTAATTTATAATTATCAGAATTTACAATTTGAAAGTTTGTTAAAACAATATGGAATTAATGAAGCATTATTAAATGTAATAAAATTATTTGCACAAGTAAGAAAAATTGTGACAGGCTTACAAGAACTATATCTAACGCCGACAAAAGCACTTTCAATTAGCGAATATGTATCAAATCCACAACAATTACTACAGAAAGTATTTACAGAATTCCAGATTCCGCAAGAGTTACAAAATACATATTTTGAATATGCAAGAAATAGAAGAGTTAGCAGATATGTTAATGAAATAATTACTACAATTAGCTTACTATTTGAGAAACATAAAATAGATCTTATTACAAGTCGGAGGCCAAGCGGTCTTAGGAAGACAACGGCAATCCGCAACTCCTTGGCTCA
>NZ_BAAAGE010000029.1:0-692 GCF_039523995.1 Aquimarina litoralis | reverse complement strand
GTCCAAATGCTCTCTGAACCAGCACAACAGAAGCCTACGGCTTCTGGGGCGATGCAGTTCGAGGGTGGCGCAGCAGCACACACATCTTGTCAATCGGCGTCTAAAAGGGACCCCCTATCGGCGTGCAATAGGGACCCCCTTTTGAGGTTCGGGATGGACGTCACGAGCGCACCGCTTGCGAGGGTTGGGGCGTAGGGAGGGCGTAGCCCGACCGGAGGCTCAACCCTCGCCTGGCGTTCTTCGTGGAGGGTTAGCTGCGGTGTTTGAAGCGCCAGCTGTCGTTGCCGGTCTCGACGATGTCGCAGTGGTGGGTGATGCGGTCGAGCAGGGCCGTGGTCATCTTGGGATCGCCGAACACGGTCGGCCATTCGCCGAAGGCGAGGTTGGTCGTGACGATCACCGAGGTCCGCTCGTAGAGCTTGCTGATCAGGTGGAACAGCAGCTGGCCGCCCGAGCGGGCGAACGGCAGGTAGCCAAGCTCGTCGAGGACCACGACGTCGAGGCGGCAGAGGTGAGCAGCCAGCGCACCGGCCTTGCCCAGGCGGGTCTCCTCCTCGAGGCGGTTCACCAGGTCGACGGTGTTGAAGTACCGGCCACGCGCCCCGGCCCGCACGACGTTGGCGATGATGGCGGTGGCCAGGTGGGTCTTGCCCGTGCCGGTCCCGCCGACCAGCACGATGTTGCGCCGGTTC
>NZ_BAAAGE010000028.1:0-758 GCF_039523995.1 Aquimarina litoralis | reverse complement strand
GAGTTGATCCAGCATCTTGTCTTCCTAAGACCGCTTGGCCTCCGACTTTTTTTTGCATTCATCTGCTGAAAAATTGTAATGACAAGTATATAAATGAGAGTCGATAATTTACAAGAAATCTTTTTAAACTTTTAACTCACACAAATTTTTACTTTTCTAACGATAATTTACGCAAAATAACGGCGTAAAAACATTTATATATTAAAAAATTTTAGCATAAAAGAGTTAACCCAAATGCGTAATTCCAAAAAGATGAAAAAAATTTTATTTGACTTATTAGTCTACAATTATCTCGAAAAATTGAACTTTTCCAGTTTCGTACAATTTCAATATTTCTTCTAGCGTTAATATTTTTCCTTCTTCTAATCTTTGTGAAATTTGCACAATATATAGTTTGTCTCTTTTGTCTAATTTAATTTCTATCCTATTTTTCTCAAATTTTGTATCACATAATGAATTTATTAGTTGAACTGTTGAATCATGTCCAATTGCATTTATTATTTCTTCATTATCAATATTTGTACAAAATTCTAATCTGTCAATTTTATCAATTGTAACTTTTATTGGAAATTTAGATAACATATTTATTGAGAATGCATTTGCTAAATAATTTTTATTCATTTTTCTTCACCTTCAACAGGTTTAACTTGTAATCTTCTCATTTCTTTTACAACTTTTACAACTTCTAAAGCTTTTTGAAATACTTCAGTTTTTCTAACTTCTTCTTTTTCTTCTGTTGCTAAAGCCATAGTTAGATC
>NZ_BAAAGE010000027.1:0-792 GCF_039523995.1 Aquimarina litoralis | reverse complement strand
AGTTCAGTTCTTATTTCATTTAAAAAATCTACTGAAGTTTCTGCAAAAGCTTTTATAATTTCTCCAAATTTAATTGGAATTTTTCCGCCTAATCCAACTGGAGCTAAATCTATTTCTATTTCTGGTAAAATTTCAGCTAATTTATCTACAATAACTGGTAAGAATTTTCCAATTGTAATTGGAGCAATAAATGGTGATAAAAATTGAGTAAGTTGAGAAATTGCATTAGAAATATGTTTCATATTAGCTCCGAAAAAGTTCAGAAAATCGGAAATTACTCCTGATATAATTTGTGCAAATGCGTTAGCTACATTTTGGAAAAATGAATATGCTGAATTTATGAAATCAGACGCAATTGAGGATAGAAATTCAAAAGCTCCTACAACTTGTTGTTCAAACCATGAAACAAATCCTTGAATTGTAGAAATTGCAGTTTGTACAAAATTCTGTAAAATTGTTAAGAAATTAGTTGCAATATTTGTCATAAAAGTAGGAATATCGGAAATTGCTTGTCCTAGGAAACTTGTAATATTTTTGATATCATTAACAATTGCATTAATAAAATTTATAAAATCACTAGATATCCAGTTTGTGAAATTTTCCAAATTTTCAATTTCATCTGCAAAGAATGTTCCTAACTCACCTAAATTCAATAGAAAACTCATATTGATTAAATTGTTTCTTTTCAAAATTATAAACATTACTAAAAAAATACAAAACTAAAAGTTCTTTCAATTTTTCGTTTGTTACTTTTTTGCATTCATCTGCTGAAAAATTGTAATGACAAGAATA
>NZ_BAAAGE010000026.1:0-823 GCF_039523995.1 Aquimarina litoralis | reverse complement strand
TCTGCATTTCCTAGATTTATTGGAACTTTCCCGACTTTATATAATTGACCTTCTATAACATTTTGAATTATTGTATGTACGTTATAAAATGTCGGAATATAAGTATTTACAATTAATTGAGCTATATCTTTCTGCATTCCTAATTTCTCTAGTTCATTTATTGCGTTATCTGGCTTAATTTCCAAATCTTTTAATGATTCTTTTATATACTCAATTTCTAGCGTAGTTTGATAAGTCAATAATGCAGGCTTAATTTCATATTCTATAACTTCTTTTGGTAATTTTGAAATATCTGAAAGAATTCCATGTCTTGCCAATTGGAGATGATAATTAATAATTTTTGGATATATGTATTCGTAATAAAACTTTTGATTATATAAATCAAGAGCTGTTTTATCTTTTACTATTTTTCCTAATTCTCCAGATAATTGTTGTTGATCATAGTATAAAGTTTTCGCAATTGTTTCAATTACGCTTAATTGTAGTTTTGCGATATTTATGTTATATTCTTCTTGAATTATCTGATTTAGCAGATATTCATTAATATTCAATTTCTTCAATTCTACTTCTGCAATTTTTGAATCTATTTGGAATTGTCTTAATTGACTCTTTAAAATTGTCAAAAATGCAGATATTTGTAATTCTTGATTTATAAAGTTTATAAATGCATCTTCATATTCTTTTATTATTCCAATTGCTTTAAATTGCTTTTTGATTTCATCTAAAGATAAATAGCCTTTTTTCGCTAAACTTTCTAGATTTGATAAAGTCGGATCGTAGCCATGTCGTTCTGTGTGCCAAGGAGTTGGGGATTGCGGTGGTT
>NZ_BAAAGE010000025.1:0-987 GCF_039523995.1 Aquimarina litoralis | reverse complement strand
AGGCAACAACTCCTTGGCTCACAGAACGACATGGCTACGATCCGACTTAACGTAAAAATTGAGAGAAAGCTTTATATATGAGTTTTTACATAATGTATATTGGTGAAAGAAAAATGACTGAACAAATAAAGTTAAGTCTAAGGTCAAAACAAAAAGAGTTATTACAAAAGTTTTTTTCAATTGCACAAAAGGATGAGGTTGGAGATCTATGTATTTCCATGTACAATTCTAATGGTAAACTAACTTTATTTGAACAAGATGCACAAAAATATCAACCATATGCTTATTTCAGGATAATGAGATTAGTAGAGAAAGGCATATTTTTCATAAAAGTTAAAAAAGTAAAAAGAAACAAAAAGTTTTTGTGTATGCATTCTAGCATAGCAGAAAAATTAAAAAGTCAATTTGAAAGTTAATCTTTTTTTAAATTTTTTCTTTTCTCCTAATTACCTAATTCTATCGATAATTTTTCTCAAATTCCAAATATTAATCCTACTTATTCCAAAAAATAAAGATTTAAAAATGTCATAATTCTTTTAGATTTTTGAAGGTGGTGAATAGGTAAATGAAATTTAAAGAATTAAAAGAACTTGTTAATATATTTTCAAAAAATGCTGAAATAAAGGAAATCATAATTAAAACTAATGATTCAATTGAATTATCAGGTGATGAATTTTATGAGTTGACAAAAGATAAAAAATTCGTAAATACATCTGTAAAAAATGCAATTTTTACAGTTGAATTTGAACAAAATGAGTTCACGAAATTCTTATTTAAATATGAAGAGATTGATGATATAGCTTATGTAAAAGAAATTAAGATGTGGCGTGAAGTTTAATTTTTTTCAGTCTAGGAATAGAAGTAGGTGAAATGAGATATGAATTTAAAGAAAGTTAAACGAATTATAGACATGTTCTTCAAAGAAAAAAATCTTGATGAGTTAACTTTAGCGTTTAAGAGATCTTTAATACTTACAGAAAATGAATA
>NZ_BAAAGE010000024.1:0-1067 GCF_039523995.1 Aquimarina litoralis | reverse complement strand
TTATCAATATGATGAAAAAGATAAAACATTACATGTTAAGATTTATCTGCTTATAGAACAAGTTCCAAATAAACCAACAGAAGAACAATTAAGAAAAGTATTGCCAAAAATTCTAAGAGATTATGCAAATATGATAGAAAATGGAAAAATAAAAATTATAGATAGTAATGAATGGGGCACTTGGTAAAAAAAATTTTATTTTTCATCTAACTTTCTTTTTATTTCTTCAACTTGTCTTGATAATTCATCTTGTTTTATTTTTAATTCTTCAATTTCTGTCTTTAGATTTGATAATTCTGAATTTACTATCTCTTTTACTGCATCTTTTAATGCTTGTTTAATTTTTAAATATAGTTGAACAATTGCAAATAATGTAGTTACAGTTGTAGAAAATAATGCAAATGTTAGAGTAAGATCACTCATCTTCACTTTCCTCCTCAGATAATTCAAAATTTGCAGTACTATTAATTTGTTTCGCGTAAGGTTGAGGATAAACCACGCGAAAATCATCTATAAAAATTTGCTTAGTTTGTTGATCTTGAATTATAGAAAATTGAAAATAAAAAGTAAATCCAGGAATATATAAATCTACAATAAGCGGATAATCAATAGTTTTCATTACAATTATTGAATTTGGTAAAAAACGCGATAAACCATAAATTTGACCTCTCTGTTCAAGTTCACGAATTTTATCTATCGCAATTCTAACAACTCCAAAAATATTTTGAAAAGGATCTTCAATTTTCATATGATATCTTTTATCTCAAGCCGTTAAAAAATATACAAGTAGCATAATACATATATATTATATAATGTATATAGTGTTTAGATTTTGTGTTATCTGACTGCAATATTTTGAAAGTTTTTATAATGGAAAATTGGCTTATATTGTTTCGTTTTTGCAGATTTTTGAGCTAATTTTATCTGATTCTCAATTTTTGCCTGTCCTTGTAATTGTTCTCCTAATTGTTGTGCAAATTGCAAATCTTGATCTGAAATGCCATAAAATTTCCACTTAGTTTTCCAATAAAAGTCGGATCGTAGCCATGTCGTTCTGTGAGCCAAGG
>NZ_BAAAGE010000023.1:0-1227 GCF_039523995.1 Aquimarina litoralis | reverse complement strand
ACTGATGGAGAGCCGGATAACGATCCAACAGTTACGGATCTTATAGCCGATCCAAGTTTAAGTGTTATCAAGACGGTTAGAGTAGCGGGAAGTGCCTTGAATGATGTCATTGAGTATGATATTGTAGTAACCAATACTGGTAATGTTACTTTGACTGATATTGAAATTACCGATGATAATGCAGATGCAGGCAGTATCGTAGGCAGTCCAATAGCAAGTTTAGCCCCAGGGGCTAGTGTAACGGTGACAGCGAATCAAACGATTACACAGGCAGATATTGATGCTGGATTTATAGAGAATAGTGCTACAGCTACAGGAGATAGTCCAGATGGAACAGATGATGTAACAGATGTATCCGATGCAGGTGATGAGACTGTTGAGACACCAAATGGAGATGGTACGACTGATGGAGAGCCGGATAACGATCCAACAGTTACAGATCTTATAGCAGATCCTGAGTTAACATTAGTGAAAACAGGAGTAGCTAGTGGTTCAAATGTTGGAGATGTGATTACCTATACATTCACTGTGACCAATACTGGTAATGTGACTGTTAGTAATATCTTTATAGATGATATCCTTACTGGAAGCACAAATCTAGCGATTACTCCGTCTACATTGGCACCAGGAGAGCAAGGTACTGCACAAGCAACATATGTAATTACACAGGTTGATATTAATAACGGAGAAGTTATAAATAGTGCAACTGTGATAGGAGAAGATCCAAATGGAGATGATGTGATTGATGTTTCAGATAATGGAGATGAATTAGTGGATGATAATGGTGATAGTGATCCAACGAATGATGAGACGATTACCGATATTGATCAGCTACCTAATTTAGCACTTACTAAAACAGGTATCTATGTAGATGTTAATGATGATGGTCTTCCAAATGTTGGAGATGAGATTCAGTATACCTTTACAGTAGAGAATACGGGTAATGTAGATATTACCAATATTGTATTATCAGATCCGCTACCAGGAATTGTTATAAACGGCGGTCCGATTGCTTTATTAGCAGTAGGAGAGATTGATACAACTACATTTACAGCTACCTATGTATTAACAGCAGAGGATGTTCTTTCAGGAGAAGTAATCAATCAGGCTATAGTCACAGGTCAAGATCCAAATGGAGATGATGTAGTTGATGTTTCTGATGATCCTACCAATACAACTGATGATGATACCGATGGAGATGGAGATCCAGAAGATGAAACCGTTACA
>NZ_BAAAGE010000022.1:0-1289 GCF_039523995.1 Aquimarina litoralis | reverse complement strand
ACTAACAGTGATCCGGGTGATTATGTAGTAACCTATACCACAACTGGAACTTGTCCTAACTCCAGTCAAGCAAACGTAAATATAACTGAACTTGATGATGCTAGTTTTAGCTATGATCAATCCTTGTATTGTAAAGATCAATCCGAAACAACACCTGCTATTACAGGATTAACGGGCGGAGTATTCGCTAGTACAACTGGATTAGATATTGATCCTAATTCAGGAGTTATTGATATTACAAATAGTGATTCTGGGGATTATGTAGTAACCTATACCACAACTGGAACTTGTCCTAACTCCAGTCAAGTAAATGTAAATATAACTGAACTTGATGATGCTAGTTTTAGCTATGATCAATCCTTGTATTGTAAAGATCAATCTGAGGCAACACCTGCTATTACAGGATTAACAGGCGGAGTATTCGCTAGTACAACTGGTTTGGATATTGATCCTGCTTCTGGAGTTATTGATATTACAAATAGTGATCCGGGAGATTATGTAGTAACCTATACCACAACTGGAACTTGTCCTAACTCCAGTCAAGTAAATGTAAATATAACTGAACTTGATGATGCTAGTTTTAGCTATGATCAATCCTTGTATTGTAAAGATCAATCTGAGGCAACACCTGCTATTACAGGATTAACAGGCGGAGTATTCGCTAGTACAACTGGATTGGATATTGATCCTGCTTCTGGAGTTATTGATATTACTAACAGTGATCCGGGTGATTATGTAGTAACCTATACCACAACTGGAACTTGTCCTAACTCCAGTCAAGCAAACGTAAATATAACTGAACTTGATGATGCTAGTTTTAGCTATGATCAATCCTTGTATTGTAAAGATCAATCTGAGGCAACACCTGCTATTACAGGACTAACTGGTGGAGTATTCGCTAGTACAACTGGATTGGATATTGATCCTGCTTCTGGAGTTATTGATATTACTAACAGTGATCCGGGTGATTATGTAGTAACCTATACCACAACTGGAACTTGTCCTAACTCCAGTCAAGCAAACGTAAATATAACTGAACTTGATGATGCTAGTTTTAGCTATGATCAATCCTTGTATTGTAAAGATCAATCCGAAACAACACCTGCTATTACAGGATTAACGGGCGGAGTATTCGCTAGTACAACTGGATTAGATATTGATCCTAATTCAGGAGTTATTGATATTACAAATAGTGATTCTGGGGATTATGTAGTAACCTATACCACAACTGGAACTTGTCCTAACTCCAGTCAAGTAAATGTAAATATAACTGAACTTGATGATGCTAG
>NZ_BAAAGE010000021.1:0-1434 GCF_039523995.1 Aquimarina litoralis | reverse complement strand
CTACAATATCATACTCAATGACATCATTCAAGGCACTTCCCGCTACTCTAACCGTCTTGATAACACTTAAACTTGGATCGGCTATAAGATCCGTAACTGTTGGATCGTTATCCGGCTCTCCATCAGTCGTTCCATCTCCATTTGGTGTCTCAATAGTCTCATCACCTGCATCGGATACATCTGTTACATCATCTGTTCCATCAGGACTATCTCCTGTAGCTGTAGCACTGTTCTCTATAAATCCAGCATCAATATCTGCCTGTGTAATCGTTTGATTCGCTGTCACCGTTACACTAGCCCCTGGAGCTAAACTTGCTATTGGACTGCCTACGATACTGCCTACATCTGCATTATCATCGGTAATTTCAATATCTGTTAAAGTAACATTACCAGTATTGGTAACTACAATATCATACTCAATGACATCATTCAAGGCACTTCCTGCTACTCTAACTGTCTTGATAACACTTAAACTTGGATCGGCTATAAGATCCGTAACTGTTGGATCGTTATCCGGTTCTCCATCAGTCGTTCCATCTCCATTTGGTGTCTCAACAGTCTCATCACCTGCATCGGATACATCTGTCACATCATCAGGACCTCCTAGTGGACTATCTCCTGTAGCTGTAGCACTATTCTCTATAAATCCAGCATCGATATCTGCCTGTGTAATTGTTTGATTCGCTGTCACCGTTACACTAGCCCCTGGGGCTAAACTCGCTATAGGACTGCCTACGATACTGCCTACATCTGCATTATCATCGGTAATTTCAATATCAGTCAAAGTAACATTACCAGTATTAGTAACTACAATATCATACTCAATGACATCATTCAAGGCACTTCCCGCCACTCTAACCGTCTTGATAACACTTAAACTTGGATCGGCTATAAGATCCGTAACTGTTGGATCGTTATCCGGCTCTCCATCAGTCGTTCCATCTCCATTCGGTGTCTCAATAGTCTCATCGCCTGCATCGGATACATCTATTACATCATCAGGACCTCCTAGTGGACTATCTCCTGTAGCTGTAGCACTATTCTCTATAAATCCAGCATCAATATCTGTCTGTGTAATCGTTTGATTCGCTGTCACCGTTACACTAGCGCCCGGTGCTAAACTCGCTATTGGACTGCCTACGATACTGCCTACATCTGCATTATCATCGGTAATTTCAATATCTGTTAAAGTAACATTACCAGTATTAGTAACTACAATATCATACTCAATGACATCATTCAAGGAACTTCCCGCCACTCTAATAGTCTTGATAACACTTAGGCTTGGAACTTCTGGCGTAGCACTCGTCTCATCATCCTCCGTTGGAGTATCTGTATCTGGAGTACTATCTGGAGTACTGTCTAAATCGGTCTGATCACTCGCGGTAACCTCTGCAAAATTTGTATAGTTACCCGTAGCAGTGACTACTGCTG
>NZ_BAAAGE010000020.1:0-1623 GCF_039523995.1 Aquimarina litoralis | reverse complement strand
TCTCACTTCCACTGTTACTGATACTACCTATCGTAGTATATCCATCTGGAACCGTATCTCCTACGCCTACTCCCGTAGCATTGTTAGGACCAGCATTGCTTACCGTTACTGTAAAGGTAACTGTATCACCAGCACTAATACTTCCACTAGTATCAGCATCTGTTGTTAATACAGCACTCTTAGTAATACTTAAATCTGCAATCGCCTCAACTGTTGGAGTAGCACTTGTCTCATCATCCTCCGTTGGAGTATCTGTATCTGGAGTACTATCTGGAGTACTGTCTAAATCGGTCTGATCACTCGCGGTAACCTCTGCAAAATTCGTATAGTTACCCGTAGCAGTGACTACTGCTGTATAGGTTAAGTCTAAACTCGATCCTGAAGTAATCGATAAACCACTCCAGCTAATTAAACCGCCACTCTCACTTCCACTGTTACTGATACTACCTATCGTAGTATATCCATCTGGAACCGTATCTCCTACGCCTACTCCCGTAGCATTGTTAGGACCAGCATTGCTTACCGTTACTGTAAAGGTAACTGTATCACCAGCACTAATACTTCCACTAGTATCAGCATCTGTTGTTAATACAGCACTCTTAGTAATACTTAAATCTGCAATCGCCTCAACTGTTGGAGTAGCACTTGTCTCATCATCCTCCGTTGGAGTATCTGTATCTGGAGTACTATCTGGAGTACTGTCTAAATCGGTCTGATCACTCGCGGTAACCTCTGCAAAATTTGTATAGTTACCCGTAGCAGTGACTACTGCGGTATAGGTTAAGTCTAAACTCGATCCTGAAGTAATCGATAAACCACTCCAGCTAATTAAACCGCCACTCTCACTTCCACTGTTACTGATACTACCTATCGTAGTATATCCATCTGGAACCGTATCTCCTACGCCTACTCCCGTAGCATTGTTAGGACCAGTATTGCTTACCGTTACTGTAAAGGTAACTGTATCACCAGCACTAATACTTCCACTAGTATCAGCATCTGTTGTTAATACAGCACTCTTAGTAATACTTAAATCTGCAATCGCCTCAACTGTTGGAGTAGCACTTGTCTCATCATCCTCCGTTGGAGTATCTGTATCTGGAGTACTATCTGGAGTACTATCTAAATCGGTCTGATCACTCGCGGTAACCTCTGCAAAATTCGTATAGTTACCCGTAGCAGTGACTACTGCTGTATAGGTTAAGTCTAAACTCGATCCTGAAGTAATCGATAAACCACTCCAGCTAATTAAGCCGCCACTCTCACTTCCACTATTACTGATACTACCTATCGTAGTATATCCATCTGGAACCGTATCTCCTACGCCTACTCCCGTAGCATTGTTAGGACCAGCATTGCTTACCGTTACTGTAAAGGTAACTGTATCACCAGCACTAATACTTCCACTAGTATCAGCATCTGTTGTTAATACAGCACTCTTAGTAATACTTAAATCTGCAATTGCCTCAACTGTTGGAGTAGCACTTGTCTCATCGTCCTCCGTTGGAGTATCTGTATCTGGAGTACTATCTGGAGTACTGTCTAAATCGGTCTGATCACTCGCGGTAACCTCTGCAAAATTTGTATAGTTACCCGTAGCAGTGACTACTGCTGTATAGGTTA
>NZ_BAAAGE010000019.1:0-1675 GCF_039523995.1 Aquimarina litoralis | reverse complement strand
TTCCTAAGACCGCTTGGCCTCCGACTTGCAGAATTAGTATCTGGAAAATGAAAAAAATTCGGCATAGCTTTAGCTAATATTTAGAAAAGAAAAAAACAAACTAAGAATTAAAAAGAAGAAAAAGAAAAAAAGAAAGACTTACTTTTCAAGTTCAATTTTAGTCAATTTTAACATATTGTTTCTTTTTTCAAAAAATAATCTTATGTATCTAGTTTCGTGATATATACCAAATACAGTGCCAAAATCATAATCAAATCTGAATTCAATCTTATCATTAAAGATATTGATATTATTTGAATTTATCCCGTAATATTCCATAATTTTTTCAACAATTTCTTTAAGCTGTTTTTCGCTAAATGTCAGTTCTTTTTTCGTTTTTAACACTTTCCTCTGTACGAATTGATCATTTAAAAAATCTCTAACTACTGAAATTATCTTTTGACTTAATTCTTGACCATTCACCTTTTTCCCCTCATTCTTTCATATGTATCTTCTACTATTTAAATCTTTCTCTATTCTTTTATCTTTCTATCTCTTTATCTTTTCACCGTCTTGATTTTTCAACCTCCTGAATTAGTATCTGAAAAATGAAAAAAATAGTCCATAGTCTTAGATAATAAAGAAAAAATTAAAAAATAAAAATAAGAAAAAAATTAATGAAATAAAAAAAGAAAATTATAGCTTAATCTCTCTCCACATTTGTAACTCCATTACGTAATATTTCTCATCTTTCTTATAGTAGACCAATAACATTTTAACGTACCTTTTTCCTTCTTCACAATATTCGTAAATGTCAGTTATTACACCGTAATCTTCTGTACCAGTTACCAAGGTACCTTGACCGATTAACTGTTTAAATTCTTCTGGACTAACTTCAACATCTTCCCTAAATCTCAGCTGTAACTCGTCTACTGTACTGTCTTCAAATACTTGATTTACGATTTGATTTAAGACTTCATACTTCACTTTTTACTCACCACTTACATATATGTATCTTCTGCTATATAAATCTTTCTCTATCTTTTTACTTCTCTATCTCTTTATTTTTTCACCTCCTTGATTTTTCAACCTTTACAATTACTATCACAAAACTGAAAAAAACTAAGCATAATCTTAGCTAATTAGGAGAAAAATAAAAATTCTAAAAAGGAGAATTAGAACTTACAAATAAAAAAACAAAACTTAACTTACCAACAGTCTTCTAAATATTTCCTGACCTTTTTCTCACTGATTCCTAGTCCGTATGCAATCTCCTTAACTGTAAACCCTCTTTTGACTAACTCATGAACTATGCTAACTAGGTCATCCTCACTTTCAATATAGTACGTTTCTCCTTCAATTATTACTTCTTTTTTCATTTCTCTTTCACTGATATCATATATGTAAAAACTCATATATAAATCTTTCTCTAAACTTTTACGTTTGTATCTCTCGACTTTCAATAAGAGGCCTCCAATTTTTTCCAACACTGCATTCATAAATTGAAGGTTCCAATTTTTCTATCTCCAATTTTTTAAAAAAGGCCACTTTTTATTCCTAGCA
Organism: Aquimarina litoralis; assembly: GCF_039523995.1. NCBI lineage: Bacteria > Pseudomonadati > Bacteroidota > Flavobacteriia > Flavobacteriales > Flavobacteriaceae > Aquimarina > Aquimarina litoralis. The sequence continues at coordinate 133 of NZ_BAAAGE010000019.1, read as the reverse complement.
TGAAACAAATTGATTACGAGCGGTGAAAAAGTCTAAAAGAATCTATTTTGAACTGAAGAATAATTATATAATTAATAACTAAGTCGGAGGCCAAGCGGTCTTAGGAAGACAAGATGCTGGATCAACTCCTTGG
>NZ_BAAAGE010000018.1:0-2254 GCF_039523995.1 Aquimarina litoralis | reverse complement strand
ACCCCTACCGTTGCCAGCGTTAGTGATTTAAGTATTGCAAAGAGTGTTGTGTTGACAACGGATGCCGATGGCAGTACTACGATCAGTGCTGGAGATACGGTTACCTTTAGTGTTACGGTTACCAATGGAGGACCTAACAATGCTACGGGAGTTGGTGTAGGAGATACGGTTCCAGATGGGTATACGACTATTGGAAGTATCAGTAATGGTGGAAGTGAGAGTGGCGGTTTAATTAGCTGGAGTGGTTTAAGTATTACCACGACCACCCCATTAGTATTGACATATACCGCTGTAGTGACTGCTACGGGCAACTATACGAACTTTGCAGAGATCACTGCGAGTGATAATTTTGATCCCGACAGTAGTCCCGATGCTACAGCAGATACAGATACTCCTTCAGAGGATGATGAGACAAGTGCTACGCCTACCGTTGCCAGCGTTAGTGATTTAAGTATTGCAAAGAGTGTTGTGTTGACAACCGATGCCGATGGCAGTACTACGATCAGTGCTGGAGATACGGTTACCTTTAGTGTTACGGTTACCAATGCAGGACCTAACAATGCTACGGGAGTAGGTGTAGGAGATACGGTTCCAGATGGGTATACGACTATTGGAAGTATCAGTAATGGGGGAAGTGAGAGTGGTGGCTTAATTAGCTGGAGTGGTTTAAGTATTACCACGACCACCCCATTAGTATTGACTTATACCGCTGTAGTGACTGCTACGGGCAATTATACGAACTTTGCAGAGATCACTGCGAGTGATAATTTTGATCCCGACAGTAGTCCCGATGCTACAGCAGATACAGATACTCCTTCAGAGGATGATGAGACAAGTGCTACCCCTACCGTTGCCAGCGTTAGTGATTTAAGTATTGCAAAGAGTGTGGTATTGACAACGGATGCCGATGGCAGTACTACGATCAGTGCTGGAGATACGGTTACCTTTAGTGTTACGGTTACCAATGCAGGACCTAACAATGCTACGGGAGTAGGTGTAGGAGATACGGTTCCAGATGGGTATACGACTATTGGAAGTATCAGTAATGGGGGAAGTGAGAGTGGTGGCTTAATTAGCTGGAGTGGTTTAAGTGTAACCACGACCACCCCATTAGTATTGACTTATACCGCTGTAGTGACTGCTACGGGCAACTATACGAACTTTGCAGAGATCACTGCGAGTGATAATTTTGATCCCGACAGTAGTCCCGATGCTACAGCAGATACAGATACTCCTTCAGAGGATGATGAGACAAGTGCTACCCCTACCGTTGCCAGCGTTAGTGATTTAAGTATTGCAAAGAGTGTGGTATTGACAACGGATGCCGATGGCAGTACTACGATCAGTGCTGGAGATACGGTTACCTTTAGTGTTACGGTTACCAATGGAGGACCTAACAATGCTACGGGAGTAGGTGTAGGGGATACGGTTCCAGATGGGTATACGACTATTGGAAGTATCAGTAATGGTGGAAGTGAGAGTGGTGGCTTAATTAGCTGGAGTGGTTTAAGTATTACCACGACCACCCCATTAGTATTGACTTATACCGCTGTAGTCACCGCTACGGGCAACTATACGAACTTTGCAGAGATCACCGCGAGTGATAATTTTGATCCCGACAGTAGTCCCGATGCTACAGCAGATACAGATACTCCTTCAGAAGATGATGAGACGAGTGCTACGCCAGAAGTTCCAAGCCTAAGTGTTATCAAGACGGTTAGAGTAGCGGGAAGTGCCTTGAATGATGTCATTGAGTATGATATTGTAGTTACTAATACTGGTAATGTTACTTTGACTGATATTGAAATTACCGATGATAATGCAGATGCAGGCAGTATCGTAGGCAGCCCAATAGTAAGTTTAGCCCCAGGGGCTAGTGTAACGGTGACAGCGAATCAAACGATTACACAGGCAGATATTGATGCTGGATTTATAGAGAATAGTGCCACAGCTACTGGAGATAGTCCAAGTGGTACTGATGATGTAATAGATGTATCCGATGCAGGTGATGAGACTGTTGAGACACCAAATGGAGATGGAACGACTGATGGAGAGCCGGATAACGATCCAACAGTTACGGATCTTATAGCCGATCCAAGTTTAAGTGTTATCAAGACTATTAGAGTAGCGGGAAGTGCCTTGAATGATGTCATTGAGTATGATATTGTAGTTACTAATACTGGTAATGTTACTTTGACTGATATTGAAATTACCGATGATAATGCAGATGTAGGCAGTATCGTAGGCAGTCCTA
>NZ_BAAAGE010000017.1:0-2401 GCF_039523995.1 Aquimarina litoralis | reverse complement strand
ATCGATTGGTTTGTGTATATTTATGAAGGCACAATGATTGCAAAAAGGAAAAGTTAGCAACCAATGCGCAGAAAAACCGAAAAGCAGGGTAACATTTTGCCCTGCTACGACACATATATTAAACGTTGTAAAACATTTGAATACTTGCTTTACTCATTGAAAGCTATCGCTGACTCATTATTACTATTAGAAAACAAAATAGGATTTTAATATTGTGTAATCAAAACAACAAAATGAAACTACTGATTACCTTAATACTATTAACTAGAATTAATTTCATTGGAAATGCACAAAATGATTCAATCAAATCTACCGAATTGGATAAATTATATGTTCGAGCTTTAAATAGCAGATTTGACCTTTTACTATCGAGCGGTTGGAGGTATATCGAGCTGAATGAAAATGGTAAGCGGATTTCCAAATTAAATGTATCTGAACAATATAAATTCTTAACTAATGAAGAATTGATTGACTTATCAATTAAAAAGAAAAAAACAATTCGAGTTTTGAGATTGACTCACAAAATAATTGGAACTGACACTGTGGATGTGAATTTTGGAATTGTAAATGTGACTGGAAAACGAAAAATTCATTTCAACAACGGATTGAAATTCAAAAAAGCGAATTTCGCTTTGAACTGTGGTGGAACAAATGTTTATGTGCCTGATATGAGATTTGTGCTTGACCGAAAAAAAAATGATTGGGAATTAATAGATGGAAAATATAAAATACCAACTGAATAAAAAACGTTTTACAACAACATATATGTGCCATAGCAGCTAAATGATTAATCGAATGATTCTTGTATTTTTGGTAAAGCGCAATGCTTGCAGAAAGTAAAAGTTAGCAACCAATGCGCAGAAAAATCGAAAAGCAGAGTAACATTTTGCTCTGCTACGACACATATATTAAACGTTGTAGCTAATTGAGAAAATGATATATAAAATCTTAAATATAATACTAGTAACTTTTCTAGTTCTTGGTTGTGGGAAAAACAAAAAACAATCTGAAAACATGAAATTAGAAATGGAGAGATCCGAAAATGAACCTAAATCATTACTTGATAATGTCAAACTCGCTATAAATCCAAAGTTCCAAGATTGGGTATTATTTGAAAATGGAACTTACATTATTTTTGACGATACTAATAAAGTCAAAAATATCAAAGACAAAGCAATTGAGTTAATGAAAGAATTTGGACCAGTTAACGCTGGCGGACCTGCTGGTGATTTTAATGTGATATCTCTTAATCAAACGAAAGGTTGGGTTGTTTCAGGACATGGATATGGAATGTACACCTATGTTCATCCTAACGAATTAAATACCAACTCTCCTGACGATGTTACAATCGGAATATTTGGACGCTCTAAGCGAGATAAAGATGGAAATGACCCAAAAATTGTCCATATAAATAAAAGTAACTAGCTACAACAACATATATGTGGAATAGCAGCTAAGTGATAAATCGCATGGTCTGTGTATTTTTGGCAAAGCGCAATGGTTGCAGAAAGTAAAAGTTAGCAACCAATGCGCAGTTTTTATTGAAATCAGGGTAACATTTTGCTCTGCTACGACACATATATTAAACGTTGTACAACATATGAAAAAAATCTTCTATTCTTTGTTATTAATTCTCCTTTCTTTATCGTTAAAAGCGCAAGAAAACCCTTTGCTTAAACAATTATCTGAACTAGAGGGATCGGAAAAACAAGTAAATTATATTCTAAATCTAAAGGTTACGGAATTAAAAGAAAATAAAGTAATAGCTGAACTCAAAAAGAAATTAAATTCTGAACTTAATTCAGTAATTTCTTGTGTAATACCTTATAAGTTAAGCGAAAATTTAAAATTGACAGATGAGGAAGGGCGAGAATTGAAAAAACACATAGCAAAAATAGCAGACAAGTTTTCTGAATCTGAATATTACACGCTTTTTGAATTTTCTGGAGGATACGCTCCCATTTTTGGAGTTAACGTAAAAACTGTTAAAAATAAAGAAACAGTAATTGTGATGCTAGGCGGAGATTGTACCAAAGACAAAACCGAATTAAAAGCAGAAGAAATTTATACTGTATTTAATGACAGAATGAACGAATTAATGAATAAATAAACGTTGTACAACACTATATATGTGATCATAGCAGCTAAGTGATGAATCGAAAGGTTATTGTATTTTTGGGAAGGCGCAATGCTTGCCGAATGGAAAAGTTAGCAACCAATGCGCAGAAAAATCAAAAAGCTAGGTAACAATTTGCCTAGCTACGACACATATAGTAAACGTTATCCGTGCATTTTAGGAATCTGAAAAGTAAAACGAAAGCAACGAACGGTTAACCACCCAATGACCTGAGTATTTTTGTGATGGTTAGTGTCTAATCGAGGAAAAAGCGATAAGAAAAAC
>NZ_BAAAGE010000016.1:0-2487 GCF_039523995.1 Aquimarina litoralis | reverse complement strand
GAATACCTTGTGGTCCTTGAGCACCCGTTACACCTTGATCACCTTGCGGTCCTTGAGCTCCCGTTACACCTTGATCACCTTGTGGTCCTTGAGCTCCCGTTACACCTTGAATACCTTGTGGTCCTTGAGCTCCTGTTACACCTTGGTCACCTTGCGGTCCTTGTGCTCCCGTTACACCTTGGTCACCTTGTGGTCCTTGTGCTCCCGTTACACCTTGGTCACCTTGTGGTCCTTGTGCTCCCGTTACACCTTGAATACCTTGTGGTCCTTGAGCACCCGTTACACCTTGGTCACCTTGCGGTCCTTGTGCACCTGTTACACCTTGATCACCTTGCGGTCCTTGTGCTCCCGTTACACCTTGAATACCTTGCGGTCCTTGTGCACCTGTTACACCTTGGTCACCTTGTGGTCCTTGTGCTCCCGTTGCACCTTGAATACCTTGCGGTCCTTGTGCACCCGTTACACCTTGGTCACCTTGTGGTCCTTGTGCACCTGTTACACCTTGGTCACCTTGCGGTCCTTGTGCTCCCGTTACACCTTGAATACCTTGTGGTCCTTGAGCTCCCGTTACACCTTGGTCACCTTGTGGTCCTTGAGCACCCGTTACACCTTGGTCACCTTGCGGTCCTTGTGCACCTGTTACACCTTGGTCACCTTGTGGTCCTTGTGCACCCGTTACACCTTGATCACCTTGTGGTCCTTGTGCTCCCGTTACACCTTGGTCACCTTGTGGTCCTTGTGCACCTGTTACACCTTGGTCACCTTGTGGTCCTTGAGCTCCCGTTACACCTTGAATACCTTGTGGTCCTTGTGCTCCCGTTACACCTTGGTCACCTTGTGGTCCTTGTGCTCCCGTTACACCTTGAATACCTTGTGGTCCTTGAGCACCCGTTACACCTTGGTCACCTTGTGCACCTGTTACACCTTGATCACCTTGCGGTCCTTGTGCTCCCGTTACACCTTGAATACCTTGTGGTCCTTGAGCACCCGTTACACCTTGGTCACCTTGTGGTCCTTGTGCACCCGTTACACCTTGGTCACCTTGTGGTCCTTGTGCACCTGTTACACCTTGGTCACCTTGCGGTCCTTGTGCACCTGTTACACCTTGATCACCTTGTGGTCCTTGTGCTCCCGTTACACCTTGGTCACCTTGTGGTCCTTGAGCTCCTGTTACACCTTGAATACCTTGCGGTCCTTGTGCACCCGTTACACCTTGATCACCTTGCGGTCCTTGAGCTCCTGTTACACCTTGATCACCTTGTGGTCCTTGTGCTCCCGTTACACCTTGGTCACCTTGCGGTCCTTGTGCACCTGTTACACCTTGGTCACCTTGTGGTCCTTGAGCTCCTGTTACACCTTGAATACCTTGTGGTCCTTGCGCACCTGTTACACCTTGAATACCTTGCGGTCCTTGAGCACCTGTTACACCTTGAATACCTTGCGGTCCTTGAGCTCCTGTTACACCTTGGTCACCTTGTGGTCCTTGTGCACCCGTTACACCTTGGTCACCTTGCGGTCCTTGAGCACCTGTTACACCTTGAATACCTTGCGGTCCTTGTGCTCCTGTTACACCTTGGTCACCTTGCGGTCCTTGTGCACCCGTTACACCTTGGTCACCTTGTGGTCCTTGAGCTCCTGTTACACCTTGAATACCTTGTGGTCCTTGAGCACCCGTTACACCTTGGTCACCTTGCGGTCCTTGTGCACCTGTTACACCTTGAATACCTTGTGGTCCTTGTGCACCTGTTACACCTTGGTCACCTTGTGCACCTGTTACACCTTGATCACCTTGCGGTCCTTGTGCACCCGTTACACCTTGGTCACCTTGCGGTCCTTGAGCTCCCGTTACACCTTGAATACCTTGTGGTCCTTGTGCACCTGTTACACCTTGATCACCTTGTGGTCCTTGAGCACCCGTTACACCTTGAATACCTTGCGGTCCTTGAGCACCTGTTACACCTTGGTCACCTTGTGGTCCTTGTGCACCTGTTACACCTTGGTCACCTTGTGGACCTTGTGGACCTTGCGCTCCTGTTACACCTTGAATACCTTGTGGTCCTTGAGCTCCTGTTACACCTTGAATACCTTGTGGTCCTTGCGCACCTGTTACACCTTGAATACCTTGCGGTCCTTGAGCACCTGTTACACCTTGGTCACCTTGTGGTCCTTGTGCACCTGTTACACCTTGGTCACCTTGTGGACCTTGTGGACCTTGTGGACCTTGCGCTCCTGTTACACCTTGAATACCTTGTGGTCCTTGAGCTCCTGTTACACCTTGAATACCTTGTGGTCCTTGCGCACCTGTTACACCTTGAATACCTTGCGGTCCTTGTGCACCTGTTACACCTTGAATACCTTGCGGTCCTTGAGCTCCTGTTACACCTTGGTCACCTTGTGGTCCTTGTGCACCCGTTACACCTTGGTCACCTTGCGGTCCTTGAGCACCTGTTACACCTTGAATACCTTGCGGTCCTTGTGCTCCTGTTA
>NZ_BAAAGE010000015.1:0-3627 GCF_039523995.1 Aquimarina litoralis | reverse complement strand
GAGAGAAGTTTATCGATCATCCATTTAAGGAAGGAGAGCGTTTGTATCGCAGTGGTGATTTGGCTCGATGGTTATCAGATGGTTCTATTGCTTTTATGGGCAGGAAGGATGATCAGGTAAAGATTCGTGGTCATCGCATAGAGTTGGGCGAGATCGAAGAAGTTTTGTTATCAAGATCTTGGATTACTCAGGCTGTTGTAGTTGTACAGGATTTTGATGGGGATAAGTCTTTGGTAGCATATGTAGTATCAGAGGGTGATTTAGATAAGAAGGCATTACGTTCTGGATTAAGCAAAGAGTTACCGGATTATATGGTTCCTGGCTATTATGTTTCTATGGATAGTCTTCCCTTAACGTCGAATGGTAAGGTGGATCGTCGTAGTTTACCCGAGGTTTTAGAATCTGATATGATCAAGGAAGAGCTTATCGCACCAAGAAATGTTTTAGAGAAAAAACTAGTAGAGATTTGGAAAGAAATTTTAGGAATAGATCGTATTGGAATAACTAATGATTTCTTTGAATTAGGAGGGCATAGCTTGAAAGCTACTCGTTTAATCACCGAATATTACGAAGAGTTTAATGTTAAGTTAAGTATTAAAGACATTTTTAGTTATTCAACAATACAGTCTCACTCTAACTTATTAAAATCAGCTAAAAAAACAGAATTTGTCACTATACAAAAGGTAGAAAAGGCAGAAAGTTATCCACTATCAGATACACAAAGACGATTATGGATAGCAAGCCAATATAGCAAGGGTTCAGAAGCATATAACATGCCATCTTATTTCGTATTGGATAATCAGTATGATATAAATACTTTTAAAGCAGCCATATATTCAACCATAGAAAGACATGAAATTTTAAGAACAATATTTAGAGAAGATGCATCTGGAGAAGTTCGTCAGTGGGTATTACCTGTAGAAAAAATAGCAGTAGATATAGATTACAAAGACTACAGGAAAGATAATAACATTGATCAAAAAATAGAATTGGACATAACAGAAGATATGTATAAACCGTTTGATTTAGAAAATGGTCCATTAATTAGAATGAGCCTACTTCAAACTTCAGACGATACCTATGTCTTTTATTACAACATGCACCACATTATAAGTGATGGTTGGTCTATGGAAATTTTAGCAAATGATGTGTTAGCTTATTATTATGCGATCAAAAAAGAGCAAAAGGCAAATTTACCAGAATTAAAGATTCAGTTTAAAGATTATGCAAGTTGGTTGACAAAATTTAAAAAAGAAAACTTCGAAGATCATAAATCTTACTGGCTCAAAAAGTTTAAAGGGGAAATTCCTAAACTGACGCTGTCGATTTCTAAACAAAGACCAATGGTTAAAACTTATAATGGTGGAATTTGTCGAGGTGAAATAGATGAAAACACTTTTAATAAATTATTAAGAAAAATAGAGGAATCAAATACTTCTATCTATATGCATTTATTAGCAATGGTTAATATTTTGCTGTATAGATATTCATATAGTAAAGATTTAATTATTGGTAGTCCTATATCAGGAAGAATACATCCTTATCTAAAAAACCAAATAGGATGTTATGTGAATACTGTAGCTCAAAGATTTTTTATTAATGAAAATGAGGATTATAGTAGCTTTTTGGATACCGTTAAAGAGAGTGTACTAGAGACACAAGATTATCAAATGTATCCTTTTGATTTATTGATCGAAGATCTTAAGGTGAATAAAGACTTGTCGAGAAATCCACTATTTGATATCATGCTTGTTATGAATCAAAACTTAAAGGACGTAGAAGAAAATGAAAACAATACTCAATCACTTCAAGTTTCGAGTGTTGATTCTTCAAAAAGTAAGTTTGATTTAACATTTTATTTTAACATCCATCAGAAAAAAGCAAATTGTAATATAGTATATAATAAAGATCTGTTTGAAGGCGAAGAAATAGAGAAATTACTTCTCGATTTCTTGTCCATAACAGAATTAGTAACCAAAGATGATTCTTTACTAATTAAAGATTATTGTAACAGTATCATAGATGAAGTCGAAAAACAAGAGCAGGTATTCTTTTTTGATGAAGTAAACGCTGCAATTAGTGAAGACTTTTAAAAATTGTATTTAATTATTATACAGTTTTAAACACCATCAAAATATCAGGAAGACCAAATATATTTTCCTAGAACTTACATAGTTTTATTTCAGATTAAAGATTCGCTTGAAAACATAGTAATACATTAAAAGCTATCTTTTTAAGCGTATAATTTCACTTATCATTCATTGTCAGTTTCTTTTCAGTAAACCTTTGATAATACAATACAGAAGAAATGCTCAATAGCAGGCGAATAAATCGTTCGTCTGGTTTGTCTTATAAAATAATTTGAATACATCAAGATAATTTTAAAAACATGTTACAAAAGAAAAGATTAGGCGTAATATCGGGTATGGGTACAAGAGCGGGTTTATTTTTTCTTAATAAACTTACTGAAAGTATAGATGCTCCTAGAGATCAAGATTTTCCAGAATTCATAGTTCATAATAATAGTCAAATTCCTGATCGTACCTTAGCGATAGTATATGGAGAAAAATCTCCTAAAAATGAATTGTTAAGATCAATCAATTTGATGAGACAACAAGAGGTTGATTATATAGTGTCTACCTGCGTTACTTCATATCATTTCATCAATAAACTAGAAGATAGATTAAGGAAAAATATTCTAGATCCAGTTGATTTAGTTCATAATACGATTAAAAAGGATTTTAGGGATATCAGAAGAATAGGTTTGTTAGCAACTACAGGAACCATTAATTCAAATCTTTTTCATAAAAAATTTCATAACTCTCCTTTTGAACTAGTGACTTTAGATAAACACGAACAAGAAGAAAAATTTATGAGATCGGTTTATATGGAAGGAGGGTTGAAATCGGCTCAAATTTTAGATAAAGCATACTCTCTTTTTCAAGATTCTGTAAATGGATTAAAAAAGAAGAATGTCGATTTGATTGTTGGAGGCTGTACCGAAGTGCAAATAGGATATAGTAAAATCAAAGAAACAATCCCTTACATAGATGCTGTAGATGTACTTGTGGATGAAGTAATACGTAAAATGAACTTAAAAAATAAGAAGTTAAATAGAAATATTGTTTGTAATGGATAAAAAGGTAATACATACAGTTTTTGAAGAATCTGTAAATACTTACGGTTCTCATACCAGTATTGAGTATGGTGATTTTAGTTTAAGTTACACTTCTTTGAATAGCTATTCAAATCAGTTATCGCATGCTATGTTAGCTTACGGTTTGAGTTTAGAAGATATTTGTGGAGTTTTCATGGATGATGATTTATTACAAATAATTTCATTGATAGGCGCTTTTAAATCTGGAGGGGTTTATGTACCGATAGACACTAAGTATAAGGAGAATCACTGGTCTGAGTTGTATACGAATTTGCAGCCTAAAATTTTACTAACTACCCGAGGTAATTTAGATACTATTTTTCATTATAATGATTTATATGACTATACCGTTCCTACGGTTTTGGTTGTAGATATTGATGCATCAGGAGTTTTAGGATTTAGTGTTTATGAAAGTATAAATGATTTATATGAGTATAGTTTAATAGATAAGACTTTTGCTGATACGAATC
>NZ_BAAAGE010000014.1:0-5244 GCF_039523995.1 Aquimarina litoralis | reverse complement strand
GGTTTTTCTTATCGCTTTTTCCTCGATTAGACACTAACCATCACAAAAATACTCAGGTCATTGGGTGGTTAACCGTTCGTTGCTTTCGTTTTACTTTTCAGATTCCTAAAATGCACGGATAACGTTTAATATATGTGTCGTAGCAGATCAAAATGTTACCTTGCTTTTGGGTTTTTCTGCGCAGTGATTGCTAACTTTTCTTTACTGCGAGTGCTGCGCCATCACAAAATAACCAAATTATCCGTTTAAACATCTAGCTGCTATGATCACATATATGTTGTTGTCTACAGTGTTTTTTAATTTTGAAACTCACCATACTTGCTATTCTTTTCCAACCACAAGAAATATTCACCAAATAAAGTTCCCGAAAGTAATTCCGTTGTGATGTTTTCAACTTTTTCACCATTTATTGTGAGTCCAATACTTTCATTTTCTTCCAGGTTCTCCTCAATTTCACGTAAAAAGTTAAATGCGGTTGAGTCTAAAACATTTAGAATTATTCGCTTTAAAATTTCAGAATCCTTTTCACTTAAGCGATTTAAAAAATCAAATCTTTCATCCTGTAATTTTTGCAATTCTTTATCTAAGTTTGGATTTCGAGGTTTTTTCCAATATTCCTCAGAAGATATAGATTTTGCAAAATCCATACTTTTTGAAAAAGTCTCAAAATTTTCGTCTCTTAGTTTCCTTACAATTATTTCGGCAAGTTCTTTGTAGTTTTTTGAATTTTCCAATTGGTTAATAGTTAAGTTAGGAAATCTTTTTTTGCATTGTAGACAACGTTGCGTGTATGAATCGTTGTGGCTTTTAGCCACTATGATTTTATACACCTTGTTATCTGTAGTTTTTTATTTAAAATTTGTTCTTAATAATTCAATCAATTCGTTTGAGTCAATTGTGTTTTTATCGAAAAACCTTAAGGGTTCTCTAACCTTTGGATATTCATCAACAAATTCAATTCCGTCAATTTCTTTAAGGTCAAACTTATTCATCGATTTGAGAAATGATTCTTGGTTAACTCCCCAAAACTTTATGTATTTAGATTCGGGAACGAAAATTTCGATCAATTCAGAATCCGAATGAAAAATCATTCCAATATCGATAAACGTATCAGAAATAATTTCGGTCTTATATTTAGAAAGAAAGTCAATAGTTTGATTTCTGTCAGAATATTTTCCGTATTCAGGGTCACAATCGGAATGATTAAAAATCAATGAAATTTTATCTGGCATCTGTTTGCTCAATTCAAGTATCAAATCCCAAAGTTTTGAGTTATCAATATTAATTTCAGCGTAGAATTTAAAAGCTAATTCTTTGTTTTCAGGATTATTATCTTTTGGTAAAATTTTGAATCCTTCCACAATTTTTGCTGTTTCTCGTAGTTTTAAACGTTCACTTACTGATGAATTCATAGGAACTTCATCAATTTCAGGAGCTCTTAAAGTTTTCGGTAATTCCAAAGATGGTTTCATAAATTCTATCTAAATGATTTCAGTTTTTTAAATTCAGCAATTATAGAATCATCAATGCATAATTTGTTAAGTTTTGCGTTTATTTCTTCCTCATATTGATTCGAGGTAATTCCATTTTTTATTAGTTCCAAATTAGAAACAAGTTCTTCCATCTCTACAATGATGTTTTGATTGGTGATACTTTTTTCTTCGGAAGTTCCTATTCGCTGAAGATGATCTACATCACCTCCAACTTTTTTATACAATTCAATATGATATTTGGTTATAGTCATTGCAATTACAGATAACGTGTTTGTGTATGATTTCGTTGCGTGTTTCAGCAACCAATTTAGCAAATACAAACCGAATAGAAAATCCGAGAGGATTTTCGCAAGTAGGCGAGTACTAGCAATGAATTATACACGGTGTTAGGCACAGTTTTTTTAGAATCCGTAATATTTTCCAATTGCTTCTGCTAAAAGACTTCCAGCTGCTCCAATGCTAACATTCCATCCTCCATCAACAGCTTTTCCAAGCATTTTTTTAGTCCATTCACTAACTTTTTTGCCAAATGTTTTATTATCAGGATTTGGCTCTTCAGCGTCGATAATTTCAACTAATTCAGCAGTATCCTCTTCCGATACTCCGTTTTCTTGTAAATATTTTACAAGTTCATCTTTACTTCCTTTTGTAATATTAATTTTGGCGTCAATCTTTGCTTTATCTCCAGTGTTTATGATATTGCCATCTCCTGATGTTGTGATATTATTTGTTGTCATATATTGTAAAATAGTTTTGTTATTAGTTTCTCTTTCTTGATTATAAGTATTCAATTCAATTTCATAACCAAATTGTTCTGCAATTTCCATTGAAAAAGCTAAAAGGTTAGTTCTGACAGTTTCTATAATTCCTAACATTTTACTGCTATTACCAACTAACCTTGCACCTGTCAATTGCATTCGAGCAGTACTCCTGTATAATTTAATTGCGTATGGTTGGATTCGAGGTAATAACTGTAAAGGAATTGGAAATTTCAGTTCATAATTACTGTCTTTTTCGCTTAATTTTGAACTCATATTTTCTATTTCTCGTATGCTTTCAAAAACGGGAATATAACGACAAAATTCCTGAATATCTTCATCAAGTCCTGCTATAGGCAATTCCTTATTTGGATGGCTGTGATATCCAGCTTGAAAATCAACGTACAATCTTGAGCCAATTTGTCTATAATCAGGTAAAGTAGAATCTGCGGAATATCCTTTTATTTCATTCAGAGTATATTCAGTCAATTCCTTGTTTTTCGTAATACGACCAAAATAATTTAGTTTCATCAATGGGTTTATAAGACTTTTGTCAGCGTCTATTAAATCATTAATTACATCATTAATTACAAAAGTGTTATTTGTCTTTCCTGTCATTTCTGTCAAATTGTGCCTAACGTTTTATATATGTGTCGTAGCAGGGCAAAATGTTACCTTGCTTTTTGATTTTTCTTGCGCATTGGTTGCTAACTTTCACTTTTTGCAAGCATTGCGTCTTCATAAATATACACAAACCAATTGATTGATTCCTTTGCTGCTATGGCACATATATATTGTTGCCCACAGTTACTTTTATTTGTTCAACATTTTTATTTACTTCATTATTTTGATTAAATTCAAGTCGATCAATAGCTATTCCACATTTTTCTTTTTGTATTTCTTCATCGACAACTCGATCCAAAAAATCAATTTCATTGGCACTTACTCCATAGTAATCAAATATCAGAGTGTCATATTTTTTAAAGTCACATTTAATGGCTAATGCTTTGCTTTTCCCAGTTGTAAGATTGTTGAGCTTTTCCTTAGGATCCAATTCCAAATATTCCCATATAATTTTTGAATTAGTACTGTCCATACTGAGTTTTTTTGATATATAATTCTCAACAGTAAGCGGTTTTATATATCTCCGAAATAAACTTTCTTTATATCTTTTCGACCATTTAGCTCCTGGGATTACCTCTTCGAAATGACTTAATAATCCATATCGGAAACTATGAACTAAACTATTTCCTTTTGAATCAAAATTCGGAACGCATAACCTAATTAATCTCCCAAATTTCATGTCAAATTTAGGAATTGGAATTCCCTTATGTTTAAATTTTTGATTTTGGTATTTTAGGTTGGTCATAATTGTGGGCAACGTTTAATATATGTGTCGTAGCAGGGCAAATTGTTACCCTGTTTTTCGATAAATCTGCGCATTGATTGCTAACTTTTCCTTTTTGCAAGCATTGCGCCTTACCAAAAATACAACAACCAATCGATTCATCACTTAGCTGCTATGATCACATATATGTTGTTGTACACTGTTTTTATTTTTTCATTATTTGTCCCACGTACTTTTTGTGGTTTTTGTATCCGTTATTCTCTGGATTATTCAAATCAATCATTCCGCCAATTCCAGAGTCATAAATCTGCCAATTATACTTTTTAGCCAATGCGATCAATTCGAAAAGTCCATTTTCTCCATACAACGAAAGCATAAAATTACTAGAATGCTGATTATAGGAAAAGAAGTCAATTGTGAAGTTCTTTCCTATAATTTCTCTATGATTATCATCCTTTTTTATTCTTTCAAACGAGTTTTCTAAAATTCCACTAAAGTCAGTCGGTTGAAGTTGAGTTTCGTCCAATTCCGCAACTGATTCTATTTTTTGGTTTGAATTAAAAAGTACAATGTCCCAACTCATTTGTAATTACTTTATGGATTTAGTTTTTTGTCCAACTGTTTAATTTTATTTGCTTGGTCAGTTGTCAAATCAGTTTCTGTTTCAGATACTACGTAAGTCAGATGGTCAAATGCACAGCCATATTCATTTTTTTCTAAAAACTCAGAAATAATTTCTTCACAATCCAGAATTCCAGCACTTTCTATTTCCTCAGATGCGATTCGACCTTTCCATTGGTCGTTCAAAACATTTTTAGTTAAATCTCTAATCTCATTTTTTAAAGATTTTTCGAAAATCGGTTTAAATTTCATTGTGGTTTTGTCAAATAGTGTACAACGTTTAATATATGTGTCGTAGCAGGGCAAAATGTTACCTTGCTTTTCGGTTTTTCTGCGCATTGGTTGCTAGCTTTTACTTTTTGCTAGCATTGCGCCTTACCAAAAATACAACAACCAATTGATTGATCACTTTGCTGCTATGACATCATATATCGTGTTAGCATATGTTTTTTTCTATTAAAAAGTATAATATTCCGATAATTAAAACCGGAAGACTTGTCAAGTTTGCTGTGTACCAAGCATAGAATAAACCGTTTTTAGCATTTCCGTTATTCTTTTTCCAAATTCCATCAGATAATTTTCCCCATTGTACTTGAAAACCTTCTTTCTTGAACACTTTTCTATATAATTCGATAGTTCCTTTCGAGATTAATACTGTCAGGAAAGGGGAGAAAGTCATAAGTATGCAATTCAATTTACATAGATAATTCCAGTTCAATAGTTCTATTATCACTCCCAGAAAACCTATTGCAAATGTTAATTTAATATATCGCTTAAAATATTCATTATCTTTTAGATCCTCAGTAAATGTTATAATTGCGCAGCTAAGTAGTAAATAAATTATTATGACTATATAAAAATATACTTTGGAAAGATCCATTTTTTTGAATATATGCTAACGTTTAATATATGTGTCGTAGCAGGGCAAAATGTTACCCTGCTTTTCGGTTTTTCTGCGCATTGGTTGCTAACTTTTCCTTTTTGCAATCATTGTGCCTTCATAAATATACACAAACCAATCGAT
>NZ_BAAAGE010000013.1:0-5541 GCF_039523995.1 Aquimarina litoralis | reverse complement strand
CATAAAAAAACCCTTCATTGTTATAATGAAGGGTTTTCAAGGAAGGCGGCGACCTACTCTCCCACGATTGTAGTACCATTGGCGCTAACGGGCTTAACTTCTCTGTTCGGAATGGTAAGAGGTGAGCCCCGATGCTATAACCACCTTAAGTCGTTTGTTAATAGTAGTTAGTTATTGGTTAATAGTATTTAAACTATCAACATCTAACCATAAACTATCAACCAATATTGTTGACATATTGATTTAAATATATAAAATACGATAAGCACATTACTAAAATACACTTGTTAAGCAAATCTCCACCTTGGCATCGATACTTCAATACCAAGGTGTGCGCATAAGCCTATGGGTTATTAGTACTACTCGGCTATGACATTACTGCCTTTACACCTATAGCCTATCAACGTGGTAGTCTCCCACGACCCTTTAAAGAAATCTCATCTTGTGGTGGGTTTCGCGCTTATATGCTTTCAGCGCTTATCCCTTCCGAACGTAGCTACTCTGCAATGCTCCTGGCGGAACAACAGATACACCAGAGGTTCGTCCAACTCGGTCCTCTCGTACTAAAGTCAGATCCACTCAAATTTCTAACGCCCACTGTAGATAGAGACCGAACTGTCTCACGACGTTCTGAACCCAGCTCGCGTGCCACTTTAATGGGCGAACAGCCCAACCCTTGGGACCTTCTCCAGCCCCAGGATGTGACGAGCCGACATCGAGGTGCCAAACCCCCCCGTCGATGTGAGCTCTTGGGGGAGATCAGCCTGTTATCCCCGGAGTACCTTTTATCCTTTGAGCGATGGCCCTTCCATACGGAACCACCGGATCACTATGCTCTACTTTCGTACCTGATCGAGCTGTATCTCTCTCAGTCAAGCCTGCTTATGCCATTGCACTCTACGCACGATTACCAACCGTACTGAGCAGACCTTTAGAAGCCTCCGTTACTCTTTTGGAGGCGACCACCCCAGTCAAACTACCCACCAAGCACTGTCCATCTCGCGATGTTAGGCTTCGAATAAGCAAAGGGTGGTATTTCAACAATGACTCCACAACGCCTGGCGACGCCACTTCAAAGTCTCCCACCTATCCTACACATTACTTATCCAAAGTCAATACTAAGCTATAGTAAAGGTTCACAGGGTCTTTTCGTCCCACAGCGGGTAACCGGCATCTTCACCGATACTACAATTTCACCGAGCTCATGGCTGAGACAGTGTCCAGATCGTTGCACCATTCGTGCAGGTCGGAACTTACCCGACAAGGAATTTCGCTACCTTAGGACCGTTATAGTTACGGCCGCCGTTTACCGGGGCTTCAATTCAGATCTTCGCCGAAGCTAAACCCTCCTCTTAACCTTCCGGCACCGGGCAGGTGTCAGGCCATATACATCATATTTCTATTTAGCATAGCCCTGTGTTTTTGATAAACAGTCGCCTGGACCTCTTCACTGCGGCCACACCGAAGTGTGGCGACCCTTCTCCCGAAGTTACGGGTCGATTTTGCCTAGTTCCTTAGCCATGAATCTCTCGAGCACCTTAGAATTCTCATCCCAACTACCTGTGTCGGTTTACGGTACGGGCTGCTTCACTCGGTTTTCTTGGAAGTCGCGCCTCTGGATTATCACATCAGCCGAAGCCTCTGTGTACTATCGCGGTATTACTACTCGCTTCAACGAACTATTCCGTCAGTTCGCACCAAATAAACGCCTCCGTCACTTTTAACGTGAGCAGGTACAGGAATATTAACCTGTTGTCCATCCACTACCCCTTTCGGGTTCGCGTTAGGTCCCGACTAACCCTCAGCTGATTAGCATAGCTGAGGAAACCTTAGTCTTTCGGTGTGCGGGTTTCTCGCCCGCATTATCGTTACTTATGCCTACATTTTCTTTTGTAGCTACTCCAGCAAGAATCACCTCTCACCTTCAACGTCACTACAATGCTCCCCTACCACTCCTTACGAAGTCCATAGCTTCGGTAATATGCTTATGCCCGATTATTATCCATGCCGAACCGCTCGACTAGTGAGCTGTTACGCACTCTTTAAATGAATGGCTGCTTCCAAGCCAACATCCTAGCTGTCTAAGCAGTTCAACCGCGTTTATTCAACTTAGCATATATTTAGGGACCTTAGCTGATGGTCTGGGTTCTTTCCCTCTCGGACATGGACCTTAGCACCCATGCCCTCACTGCTGATCATCATTTTATAGCATTCGGAGTTTGTCAGGAATTGGTAGGCGGTGAAGCCCCCGCATCCAATCAGTAGCTCTACCTCTATAAAACTATATATCAACGCTGCACCTAAATGCATTTCGGGGAGTACGAGCTATTTCCGAGTTTGATTGGCCTTTCACCCCTACCCTCAGGTCATCCCAAGACTTTTCAACGTCAACGGGTTCGGTCCTCCACTTTGGGTTAACAAAGCTTCAACCTGCCCAAGGGTAGATCACACGGTTTCGCGTCTACTACTACTAACTTAATCGCCCTATTCAGACTCGCTTTCGCTTCGGCTGCGATTCTTAAAATCTTAACCTCGCTAGTAAAAGTAACTCGTAGGCTCATTATGCAAAAGGCACGCCGTCACTTATCGCTCCGACCGCTTGTAAGCGTATGGTTTCAGGATCTATTTCACTCCCTTATTCAGGGTTCTTTTCACCTTTCCCTCACGGTACTGGTTCACTATCGGTCTCTCAGGAGTATTTAGCCTTATGGGATGGTCCCCACAGATTCATACAGGGTTACACGTGCCCCGCACTACTCAGGATACCACTAAATCAATATATCTTACCTATACGGGACTATCACCCTCTACGGCTTGTCTTTCCAAACAATTCTAATTCAATATACATCTTATATCGTGGTCCTACAACCCCGATATTGCCGTAACAACATCGGTTTGGGCTAATCCGCGTTCGCTCGCCACTACTAACGGAATCACTATTGTTTTCTTCTCCTCCGGGTACTTAGATGTTTCAGTTCTCCGGGTTCGCCTCCTTGCGGATACTATATCTTCAATATAGTGGGTTGCCCCATTCGGATATCTGCGGATCATAGTGTATGTGCCACTCCCCACAGCTTTTCGCAGCTTATCACGTCCTTCATCGCCTCTGAGAGCCTAGGCATTCCCCATACGCCCTTAATTAGCTTATGCGTCTTGCTTTAACTTGCTCTTTTAGTTTTTTCAATAATAAAATACAATTCTATTATCGCTCTTGTGTCGTTAAATGTCTCCTGTGAAAACATCTAACGCTCGTATTCTTTAAATCAATATGTCAATGAACGTTGTAGTGAGTCAATACTGACCTAAAATCAGTAACTACTCCCATGCAATACTCTTCAAAATTATATCTCAAAGCATCACCTTGTGGAGAATACCGGAGTCGAACCGGTGACCTCCTGCGTGCAAGGCAGGCGCTCTAGCCAGCTGAGCTAATTCCCCTATCATGAATTCAGAATGTAGAATTCAGAATTACGAATTTAGAATTCTCAAACTTCTAGAATTTCCTTTCAATATATAATCAATGAACTTTACTAAAACTAAGCTTATAAAATACTAAAGCTGTCTTAGACAGTAGTCTCAGGCAGACTCGAACTGCCGACCTCTACATTATCAGTGTAGCGCTCTAACCAGCTGAGCTATGAGACTTTTTTCATAGTTGATGGTTGATGGTTTACAGTTGATAGTTACCTGTCCTACAAATTAAAACGCTAACAACTAACAACCAAAAACTAACAACTAATTCAATTAATTAACAGCTAAGACTAAAAATAATCCCTAACAAACAATTCCTGTGTGTCATAACTTCTCTAGAAAGGAGGTGTTCCAGCCGCACCTTCCGGTACGGCTACCTTGTTACGACTTAGCCCCAGTTACCAGTTTTACCCTAGGCCGCTCCTTGCGGTGACGGACTTCAGGTACCCCCAGCTTCCATGGCTTGACGGGCGGTGTGTACAAGGCCCGGGAACGTATTCACCGGATCATGGCTGATATCCGATTACTAGCGATTCCAGCTTCACGGAGTCGAGTTGCAGACTCCGATCCGAACTGTGATAGGTTTTATAGATTCGCTCCTTGTCACCAAGTGGCTGCTCTCTGTACCTACCATTGTAGCACGTGTGTGGCCCAGGACGTAAGGGCCGTGATGATTTGACGTCATCCCCACCTTCCTCGCGGTTTGCACCGGCAGTCTTGCTAGAGTTCCCGACATTACTCGCTGGCAACTAACAACAGGGGTTGCGCTCGTTATAGGACTTAACCTGACACCTCACGGCACGAGCTGACGACAACCATGCAGCACCTTGTAATCTGTCCGAAGAAAACTCTATCTCTAAAGCTGTCAGACTACATTTAAGCCCTGGTAAGGTTCCTCGCGTATCATCGAATTAAACCACATGCTCCACCGCTTGTGCGGGCCCCCGTCAATTCCTTTGAGTTTCATTCTTGCGAACGTACTCCCCAGGTGGGTTACTTATCACTTTCGCTTAGCCACTCAGTCCGAAAACCGAACAGCTAGTAACCATCGTTTACGGCGTGGACTACCAGGGTATCTAATCCTGTTCGCTACCCACGCTTTCGTCCCTTAGCGTCAATACATTATTAGTGATCTGCCTTCGCAATCGGTATTCTAAGTAATATCTATGCATTTCACCGCTACACTACTTATTCTAACCACTTCATAATGATTCAAGACTTGCAGTATCAATGGCAATTTTCCGGTTGAGCCGAAAACTTTCACCACTGACTTACAAACCCGCCTACGGACCCTTTAAACCCAATGATTCCGGATAACGCTTGGATCCTCCGTATTACCGCGGCTGCTGGCACGGAGTTAGCCGATCCTTATTCGTAGAGTACCGTCAGAGCTCTACACGTAGAGCGGTTTCTTCCTCTATAAAAGTAGTTTACAACCCATAGGGCAGTCTTCCTACACGCGGCATGGCTGGATCAGAGTTGCCTCCATTGTCCAATATTCCTCACTGCTGCCTCCCGTAGGAGTCTGGTCCGTGTCTCAGTACCAGTGTGGGGGATCTCCCTCTCAGGACCCCTATCTATCGTCGCCTTGGTATGCCGTTACCATACCAACTAGCTAATAGAACGCATAGCCATCTTATAGCGATAAATCTTTAATCATTAACCAATGCTGATTTATGATACCATAAGGTATTAATCCAAATTTCTCTGGGCTATCCCTTACTATAAGGTAGGTTCTATACGCGTTACGCACCCGTGCGCCGGTCGTCATCTAAAGTGCAAGCACTCTAATGTTACCCCTCGACTTGCATGTGTTAAGCCTGCCGCTAGCGTTCATCCTGAGCCAGGATCAAACTCTTCATCGTGAATTCTTAAATATTTTAATCATAACACAACCAGGAATTTTAAATCGTTTCTCAAAATTATTTCTAGTCTTAATTCTTATTGTAATAATATCAGTATAAACCAATATTAATACGCGCTGTCAATCAATAAATCAATGAACTTTTTCAACAACCCAACACAATCTTCATCGCTGGCTGTATTCGATAATTATCAAGGAATCGAACC
>NZ_BAAAGE010000012.1:0-8225 GCF_039523995.1 Aquimarina litoralis | reverse complement strand
TTCATTACAAAGAGTTGTTGGTTTCTTTGATGGGTTGCTTTGAGAAGCCATTAAAAGATGTCGAATATCTTCCATCTGCAGAGCGATTAGAGTTATTATCAGGATTTAATGCTACCGATGTTGCTTATCCTAGAGATAGTAATCTTGTTGATTTATTCGTATCTCAAGCATTAAAGACTCCAGATGCGTCAGCTCTTTTATTCGAAGATAAAGTGCTTAGCTACAAAGAACTGGATATGCTATCGAATCAATTAGCAGATTATTTACTAAGGCATTATGAGATAAATTCTGGTGATTTGATCGGAGTTAAGTTGGAGCGTAGTGAGTGGTTATTAGTTTGTTTATTAGGTATTTTGAAGAGTGGCGGTGCTTATGTTCCTATAGACCCGAGATATCCTGAGGATCGTATTGTATACATTGAATCAGATAGTGATTGTAAGATTACTATAGATGATATTTTACTGGGTGAGTTTACAGAGGTTCTTTCAGATTGTTCTACTGCTTTACCAGTTGTTGATATTAGTGCAACAGATTTGGCATATGTGATGTATACCTCTGGATCTACAGGCAAGCCAAAGGGAGTTATGGTTGAGCATCGTAATATTATTCGTTTAGTATGTTCGAACCGTTTTTATGAATTTTCATCATCGGATGTTTTGTTAAGTACAGGAGCATTTTCTTTTGATGCGACTACTTTTGAATATTGGGGTCCTTTGTTGAATGGTTCTCAATTGGTTTTGTGTTCTCATGATAGTTTATTAGACAGTAGTTTATTATCCAAAGAGATTACCTCACGCGGCGTTAGTGTTATGTGGTTTACCTCAGGCTGGTTAAATCAATTAGTTGATACGGACTTAGGATTATTTTCAGGATTATCGAGTGTTTTAGTAGGCGGAGATAAATTATCACCTACTCATATCGGGAAGTTACGTTCGAGTTATCCTGATTTGGAGATTATCAATGGTTATGGTCCAACGGAGAACACTACTTTTTCTTTGACTTATAATATCCAAGAAGTTTCAGGAGATATTCCGATCGGTTACCCGATTAGCAACAGTGAGGCTTATATTGTAGATGATAATTTACAATTAGTACCCAAGGGCGTTGTAGGAGAGTTATGTTTGGGCGGAGATGGATTATCTCGTGGATATTTAAATCGTGAAGGTTTAACCAGAGAGAAGTTTATCGATCATCCATTTAAGGAAGGAGAGCGTTTGTATCGCAGTGGTGATTTGGCTCGATGGTTATCAGATGGTTCTATTGCTTTTATGGGCAGGAAGGATGATCAGGTGAAGATTCGTGGTCATCGCATAGAGTTGGGCGAGATCGAAGAATGTTTAAAATCCAAAGAAGACATTTTAGAGGCTGTAGTAATGGTATCGGAAGGCAAAGAAAGTATAGATAAAGAAGTAGTTGCCTATTTAACTTCAAATACAAATCAAAATACCACAAAGTTGATTGAATTTCTATCACAAAAACTACCGAATTATATGCTTCCGCACCGTTTTGTGCAACTAGAGAATATGCCATTAACATCTAATGGTAAAATAGATAGGAGGTCTCTTCCGAGTCTTAGAGGTATAGAATTGTTCTGTGAAGTAAAATATGTAGCACCTTCAAATGAAACAGAACGAGAACTTATTTCAATTTGGGAAAGATTCTTCAATAAAGAAAACATAGGAGTTAACGATAATTTTTTCCATATAGGAGGAGACAGTATTAAAGGAGTTAAAATTCTATCAGAAATTCAAAGAAAATTCAATGTTAAAGTCAATATGGCGACTCTATTTCAAGACCCCACAGTTAAAGCTCTTGCCAAAGAAATAATGAACCAATCTTGGCATAATAATAAAATATCTGCTGAAAAGGTTATCGATAAGATAGTTATATAATTAAGGCTATTTCATCATGAACATCACATTACAGAATACCTTAATGAAAAAGAGAAGTAACTTAATTTTTTGCCAATTTTTAATCCAACATTAAGGTAATTGGTCTTACGTGAGTTATTGCTCTAATAAATTAAGATGACAAAAAAGGTATTATGTACTTCGTTACGATTGTTTCATAGAAATTGGCTATACAATTACTTAGGGGCATTATGGTAATTATACAGTTGTCTTCTATCTAAATAGTTAAAAGAATTTACCATATCTATATTATAAATCGAGGTTCTAAATTTAATGAACCCAGGCTTTCTATGCCTTGATTTTAACGATTCAATAATTAAACATAAACACAAAATTTTAATAAATAAAGATCTAAAAACAGAATAAATGAAGAATACTGAAAGCTTATATTACTTAAAATTAAACGTTGCAATTGAAGCATTAATTGATAGATGGTATGCATGGTCACATCTTGTATCTCCAGCAACCGCGGCAATGAATATTCAGGATAGACATTTAAAAATTATGAAGTCCTATATCAAGAATCCAAAGATACATGCCGCTGCAGTTAAAAAACCAGAAATGTTAGGAGGACCTTTCATTGATTACGATGGCGGTAGAGTTGAAGAAATAGAAGCTTTATACAATGAAACTTTGGATAAAAGGGCAAATATGCTCGAATTAACTGAAGCTATACATGAATTAAATAATCTTTTACAAAAAGAAGCTGTGGGATTCTCCATGGAGCCATTATATGATAAGATGCCTGAAAAACTTAAAGGGTTTGTAGAGCTATACTACGACTTAAACGACCAGCCTAACTTCAGGTTTTTCGAATCTTTACTATATAAAAGTGAATATTATGATGAATCGGCACAATCAATTTCGTTACAATTGGTCGAAGCTGATGATGCTAGGTCATTTGTACTAAGTACTCCCAGACTTGATGATGAAAATTTAATGCATCTTGATATACCATTTAAAGATGATGTTATAGATGATTTGTTTAAAATGAAAAAAGTACCTGGCGATTATAAAGAGATCAAAGAACGACTTCAAATAACGCCAGAACAAGAGGAACTTTTTAAAAGCTTTTTTACCAAAACTCCTCCTCCTGCATATAAAAAATACAAAGGGAAAGGAATCAGGACAAGATACTTTGGTCATGCCTGCGTTTTGGTTGAAACTAATGAGATCTCCATTTTAGTAGATCCGGTAATTAGCTATGATGGCTACGAAACCGATGTCAATCGATACACAGTTAATGATCTGCCAGAACAAATCGACTATGTTTTAATAACGCATAATCATCAGGATCATGTTTTACTCGAAACACTGTTACAATTAAGACATATGGTTAAAAATATTGTTGTGCCTAGCAGTAGTAAGGGAAGTCTTCAGGATCCTAATTTAAAGTTAATGCTGAATAATATAGGGTTTGACAGTGTTATAGAATTAGATGATCTAGAATCTATTGATCTAGAAGGGTGTGTTATTACAGGTCTCCCTTTCTTAGGAGAACACTCGGATTTAGATGTTAGAAGCAAGTTATGTTTTCATGTTTCTCTTCACAATAAATTGAAAGTATTATTCGCTGCGGATTCTTGTAATGTTCAACCAGAAATATATAAAAGAGTTCATTCGATTGTAGGGGATATTGATATTTTGTTTTTGGGTATGGAATGTGATGGAGCACCTCTTTCTTGGCTCTATGGACCTTTGTTGTCTAATAAAATAGATAGAGACAAAGATCAATCTCGTCGTCTTGCAGGTTGTAATTATGATCAAGGAAACGGACTTATTCACATTTTTAATCCTAAAAATGTATTCGTTTATGCAATGGGACTTGAGCCTTGGCTGGAGTTTATCAGCTCGATTAAGTATACTGATGAATCAAGACCGATTGTAGAATCCAATAAACTGGTAAATGAATGTAACGAGAAAAGCATTCAAGCAGAACGATTGTTTGGAGAAAAAACAATTGAGTATTAAAAATAAGATATAATTCAAAAGTTTATTTAAAATGATAAAGGAAGCAAAAAAGATACTTTCTGAATTGAAAGAAGAGAATATTAAGCTTGTATTGAATGATAACAATATAGAAATTGTTTCGTATCAAAATAAAATATCATCGGACTTAATTCAAGAAATTAAATCAAATAAAAATATCATAATTGATTACTTAAAACAGAATAATAAAGATAATCTGTTACAATCAATCCCTTCTGTAGAAGAGTCAGAAAATTATCCACTATCATCTGCTCAACGAAGATTATGGATATTAAGCCAATTTAAAGATACCTCCGTTGTATATAATATGCCATCTCATATTCAATTAAATGGCAGCTATGATATCCAATGTTTTAAAAGAGCAATTCATTCAGTTATTGATAGACATGAAATATTAAGAACCGTATTTAGAGAAGATGAAAATGGCGAAATAAAACAATGGATATTAAAAAACAATGAATTAGATTTTACAATTGGTTACAAAGACCTTAGGGAAGAAGAGAATAAGAATGATAGTATAAATGCCTACATAAACGAAGATTCTAACAAACCTTTTGATCTGGAAAATGGACCTTTGTTAAGAGCTTGTTTGCTTCAAGTTTCTGATGAGAATTATGTGTTTTACTATAATATGCATCATATAATTTGTGACGGATGGTCAATGGATGTAATGATCAAAGATACATTAGCATATTATACTGCTTATTCAGAAGGGGTCGAACCTAGTTTACAAGAGTTAAGAATTCAATATAAAGATTATGCTTCATGGGAATCAACGCAATTGGAGACAGAAGAAGCTAATCAGCATAAAACGTATTGGTTAAATCAATTATCTGGTGAGTTACCGTTTCTGAGTTTACCAAGTCAAAAAATGCGTCCCAGAGAAAAAACTTATAACGGGCATAGCTTACGAACTTTTATACCCATTGAAACTTCTAATCTATTAAAGAATTTTACGCAAAAAGAAGGGGGAAGCTTATTCATGGGAACATTGGCAAGTTTGAATGTCCTTTTTCATAAGTATAGTTCTGAGCAAGATATCATAATCGGATCTCCGGTAGCAGGTAGAGGGCATTTTGATTTAGATGATCAAATAGGGTTTTATATTAACCTTTTAACAATGCGAAATCAAGTTTCTGGAGACGAATGCTTCAGAACGTTTTTTAATAAAGTGAAGGACACTACACTAAACGCATACAAACATGAAACATACCCTTTTGATGCTTTAATTGAAGACTTAGGATTAAAACATGATTTAAGTGGAAATTCACTATTTAATATTTTGTTAGATTTTCATAGTTCTGAACAAAAAATAGAATCATTTGAGTTGAAAGGAAATCAAATGAATTTAATTTCGGATTTAGGAGAAGGACAGGTGAAATTTGATATGGAATTTCATTTTGAGGAAATTGGAGAGTATTTGTCATTAAAGGTGAATTATAATACCGATATCTATGAGAAGGAAATGGTTGAAGAATTGATAATGAATTATAAAGAATTATTATCAAAGCTTCTAATATCTACCGATGAGAAAATAGGAACGCTCGATTATCTTCAAAATAAAGAAAAACACCAGCTTTTGTATGAATTCAATGATACCGGTACAACATATTCTGAAGATAAAACTGTAATTGATCTATTTCTGGAACAGGTACAAAATGCACCAGATAATATTGCATTGGTTTTTGAAGATAAAGAGTTTACTTATAAAGAACTAGATGATAAATCGAATCAATTAGCGCATTGCTTAAGACAAGACTATAATATAGAACAAGAAGATATTGTAGGGATACAATTAGATCGTAGTGATTGGGTTATGGTGTCAATATTGGGAATTTTAAAAGCTGGAGCAGCCTATGTTCCTATTATTCCAGAGTTGCCTGTTGCTCGCAAACATCATATCGTTCAAGATACTCA
The DNA here is from genome assembly GCF_039523995.1 of Aquimarina litoralis. Classification (NCBI taxonomy): domain Bacteria; kingdom Pseudomonadati; phylum Bacteroidota; class Flavobacteriia; order Flavobacteriales; family Flavobacteriaceae; genus Aquimarina; species Aquimarina litoralis. The sequence goes on along the minus strand of NZ_BAAAGE010000012.1, from coordinate 2,409 downwards.
GTTAAAGCTTTTGATTTCTGAGACTAATTACATGTTTGACTTAGAATATTTTGATGGTGATACTTTTGCTGTGGATGTAGAGTTTGAACCTTCAGAGTTTAGCTCAGAACCTGTAGAATTATCTCTTGACCCCAGCACGCTAGCATATATCATTTATACTTCAGGTTCTACGGGAAAACCTAAAGGGGTGATGATAGAACACAGGTCATTAGTTAATTATTTAAACTGGTGTAATGACTATTATATAAAAGACAATCTTTCAAATTCGGACTTTGGTTTATTTACTTCGTTATCATTTGATTTAACAATTACCAGTTTGTTTTTGCCGTTAACTAATGGTAGTAAATTGAATATTATAAAACCTGGTAGTAATATATCGGAGATACTGAAGAAGTATTTTGAAAGTGATTTATCTTGTATCAAACTTACGCCGGCTCATATAAGTTTGTTAAGTGAACTTGATATTAAAGATAGTAAATTAGAGTTAGCCATTGTCGGTGGAGAAGCATTACAACAAAATCATGTTGAAATTTTAAGAAACATTAACCCTTCGATTAAAATTTATAATGAGTATGGTCCAACTGAATCTACCGTAGGTTGTATTGTTTATGAAATTCCTTTTAGTAATAGTGATATTTTGATAGGAAAACCAATATCTAATACTCAAGTATATATCGTAGATGATAATTTACAATTAGTACCCAAGGGTGTTGTAGGAGAGTTATGTTTAGGCGGAGATGGATTATCTCGTGGATATTTAAATCGTGAAGGTTTAACCAGAGAGAAGTTTATCGATCATCCATTTAAGGAAGGAGAGCGTTTGTATCGCAGTGGTGATTTGGCTCGATGGTTATCAGATGGTTCTATTGCTTTTATGGGCAGGAAGGATGATCAGGTAAAGATTCGCGGTCATCGCATAGAGTTGGGCGAGATCGAAGAAGTTTTGTTATCAAGATCTTGGATTACTCAGGCTGTTGTGGTTGTACAGGATTTTGATGGCGATAAGTCTTTGGTATCATATGTAGTATCGGAGGGAGATTTAGACAAGAAGGCATTACGTTCTGGATTAAGCAAAGAGTTACCGGATTATATGGTTCCTGGCTATTATGTTTCCATGGATAGTCTTCCCTTAACGTCGAATGGTAAGGTGGACCGTCGTAGTTTACCCGAGGTTTTAGAATCTGATCTTATTAAAGAAGAATATGTAGCTCCACGTAGTACAGAGGAGTCAGTTTTAGTAACTGTTTGGGAGTCTGTATTAAAGCGTAGTCCTATCAGTGTAAAGGACAACTTTTATAATTTAGGAGGCGATTCGATCAAGTCGATTCAGGTTGCTTCCCGTTTAAAACAGCAGGGATATCGTCTTAAGGTAGAACATATTTTACGTAATCCTATTTTAGAGGATTTGGCACCTTATGTTGTTTTAGATACTCGGGTTATTGATCAATCTGCGGTGGAGGGTAAGGTTTTATTAACTCCAATTCAGCAGTACTTTTTTGAAGATCCAGCCATTAGGGTTCCCCATCATTTTAATCAATCGGTTTTACTATCGAGTACAGATCGTATAGATGGTGTTATTTTGGAGCGTAGTATTTCATCTTTGGTTTCACACCATGATGCTTTACGCATGGTTTATAGTCAGGGAGATGGTTTTTGGTTACAGGAGAATCGTGATGTTTCGGATTCTGCTTATAGTATTGATTTTTATGATTTGTCAAAAGAAGAAGATGCTTTAGCAACTATGAGTCGCTTAGGATCGGAGTTGCAGTCTAGTATTGATTTATCATCAGGACCCTTATTTAAAGTAGGTCATTTTCGATTAGCTGATGGCGATCGTTTGGCTTTGATTATTCATCACTTGGTTGTAGATGGTGTTTCATGGCGTATTTTGTTAGAAGATTTGTCAGCTCTTTATAGTGGTTATATTTCTGATAAGGCTGTTGTGTTACCTAAGAAGACAGATTCTTTTCAGCGTTGGTCTACTTTGCAGCAGGAGTATGCTCAGGAATTAACTGATTCTAAAGAACGTTTGTATTGGGATGGTGTTTGTAGTTCTTCTATTACTGATTTTCCTATTGACAAGGGCACACGAGAAGATGTTGTTCAGTTTAACAAGCGTCAATCGTTTGTATTAGATGATTCTCTTACCGAGTTATTACAGACTCGAGTTCATGGAGTTTATAACACAGAGATCAATGATGTTTTGTTAACTGGTTTAGGTTTGGCGCTTCGCGATGTATTTGGATTGGATCGTAGTGTTTTAAAGATGGAGGGTCATGGTCGTGAAGAGGTCATATCAGATGTAGATATTAGCAGGACAGTAGGATGGTTTACCTCGATTTACCCATTTGTTTTGGACGTTAGCACTACAGAAAAAAGAAGTGATAGTTTGGTACAGGTAAAAGAGTC
>NZ_BAAAGE010000011.1:0-14413 GCF_039523995.1 Aquimarina litoralis | reverse complement strand
TAAGCAACATCGGTAGCATTAAATCCTGATAATAACTCTAATCGCTCTGCAGATGGAAGATATTCGACATCTTTTAATGGCTTCTCAAAGCAACCCATCAAAGAAACCAACAACTCTTTGTAATGAACCATCAACCCCTCAACCATAACACTATCGTAAACATCTGTGTTATAGTTTATGTTAAATGATAGGTATTCTCCTATTTCATAAAAATCAATATCCAAATCAAATTTTGAATGAGTGGTTCCTCTATCCTGTATTTCTTGTATTGACTTTTCATCCAAAGTTAAATTCTCTTGTCCTCTTTCTCTGACATTCTGTAATGTAAACATCGTATCAAACAACGGATTCCTACTAGGATCTCTGATTATTCCTAACTCTTCAACCAATTTATCGAAAGGGTACATTTGGTTAGAAAAAGCTGATAAAGTTGACTCTTTGATTACTTTATAGAAAGACCTAAAACTTTCCTCTGAATTTACATAGTTTCTTAATGCCAATGTATTTACATAAAAACCTATTTGATCTTCTAATGAAGTATTATCTCTACCTGCGACAGATGTTCCAACAATGATATCATTTTTAGACGTATACTTATGCATAAGAACCTTCCATACTGCTAACAATCCCATAAATAGACTACCGCCATTATTCCGACAGAATTCTTTTAATTTTTGTGTTGTTTTCCCAGCAATAAATGTTCTTAAATGACGTCCATTATGGGTAACAAATTTGGGTCTTAACTTTGAAGTAGGGAGTTCTACTAAAGGTAACTCCCCTGACAGACTATTTAACCAATACTCCTGAGAATCTTTAGATTCTTGAGTATCTAACTTATTTGATTGCCATGCTGCATAATCTTTATATTGTATCTTAAGCTCAGGTAATTCGGGAATGAAACCTGATTTATATGAATTATAACATGAAATAATATCGTTTATTAATACATCCATGGACCAAGCATCACTAATGATATGATGCATGTTATAATAAAACATATAAGAATCATCTGATATTTGTAATAAACAAGCTCGTAATAATGGACCGTTTTCTAAATCAAATGGTACGTATGCATCTTTTTGCACATATTCTTGAGCACTCCGTTTTGAATCTTCATGATCCCTGAAATCCTTATATTTAATATTAAAGCCCAATTCAGCAGTAGGTAAAACCCATTGTTTAAGTTCTCCTTCATCGTCTTCTTTAAAAACTGTTCTTAAAATCTCATGACGTTTGATAACATAATTAACTGCTTTTTCAAAACTATCTATGTCATATTCTCCATCTAGTGTGATACTATTTGGCATATTATAGGCAACAGAACTTTTTTCAAATTGACTTAATATCCACAAACGCTTTTGGGAATGAGACACCTTATAGTTGATATTATTAGCAACTGATTGGATCTCAATATCATTATTAATATCCAAGTATTTTTTTAGAAATACTATTAGTTCTTGTCTATTAGCTCTTATTTCATTAATAATTTCCTGATCAATTTCCTGGTCGTCATAATCCAATTCTAAATCATTTCCATTTAATGAAATTCCAATATTTTTATGCTCTAATTTTTCAATTAACTTAATCATCTCTATATTTTAATTACATTATTACCTTTTCTTTTTTTCTGTACATTAATTAATTTTAATGCTAATTCAATTTCATTTGAAAGTTCTTTTATATTGGGTTTTGCAAAAAATTCTTTAAGATTAATTTCTATACCGTATAATGCGTGGATTCTTTTTATTAAGGTCATTGCCTTTAAAGAATCTCCTCCTAATTCAAAAAAGTTATCATTAAGTCCAATTCTTTTATATCCAAAAAATGATTGAAATAGATTACACAATTGTTTTTCAATCTCACTTTCTGGAGGTGAGTAATCGGTACTGTTTTCGGGACGGTCTATCAACTCTTCTGAAGCCATATTTTTTTTATCATTGATTTCTTCAGTCTTCTGATTTACCACTATGTTTGGGTCTTTTAAAGAAACTATAAGATTCTGGATACCATTACTTACACTAAAAGTTTTTTCGAATACTTGTATCAAATCTTTGTGTGTTATAGCCCTTTCTCCGATACCAGCCAAATTCAAACAATACCAATTACTGAGTTCTTCACCTTTCAGACTAACAAATAAGTCCATAAATCTATTGGCTGTGGCGTATGCTCCATAAGTTAATCCACCTAATATCGAAGATAAACTGGAAGTTATCCATACAAAATCTAAATCTCTTTCTCTAAAAATAGAATATAGATTAGTTGTACCTTTAATTTTTGGATCAAATTGTTTTTGAGCGGTATCACTTGTTATATTTTCTACTAATTTGAACGTTTTGTTGTCTACATTTCCGGCAGCATGGATGATACCAGAGATAACTCCATGTTCTCTTTCAATCTGTTTAATTTTTGTTTTTAATATCTCATAATTAGTAACATCTGCTTGGTAATAGAAAACTTCCTTTTCACTCTCTTTAAGTTTCTTAAGCTTTTTTATTTTGGAAATTACATTAATATTTGCATCTTCTTTTTTTAGATAATCTTGCCATAATTCTTCTGAAGGAATTTTACTTCTTCCTACAATGATTATTTTGGCATTATACTTTTTTGATAAATAACATGCTAAAACATTACCCACCTCTCCTAATCCTCCAGTGATTAAATAGGTCTTATTATTTGTAACTTGAGAATTAATATTTTTATCTAGGATGGTGATGTTATCATAGAATTCGCTCCACCTGATTTCATTTCTATAGGCGATATTGGTCTCTTTATAATTATATCTTAATTCATCTATTATTTTTGAAATTAATTTGGAGTTTTCTGTATGCTGATCAGTATCTATACTGCAACTAAAGATGTTTGGGTTTTCCTGTGCGCAAACAGAAAATATGGTTTTAATAGTTGATGGAACTAAACTTACCTTTTCGTTTCCTATCACCTTATGATTGAAATTGGAAAGAAAAGTAACTTTTTTCTTAGTATCAGGTTTATACTGGATTAAAGCCTTACATAAATTTAAAACAACTGAAAAAGCATGAAGTATTTCTTCCTGACTTTCTCCTTTAAAATCCCAATTAAAAATTATATTATTAAAATCCTTTTTTTGTGATTCTAATTTTTCAAATAATCGTTCAAAACCTTTTTCAGGATTGACAGAGTACAAAAACTCATCATGTTGCATGAATTTTTCACCTGTCACAACCTCTATTATATTTTGATCATTATTTAACAATCTATTTTTTAAATTTTGTATCAATTTATTTTTACCAGAAAAGAGTAAGTAATTCTGGGGAATGTTATCTTGTATCAATTTTGTATTAAGAAACGATTTTTTCCAATTCGATGAGTAGAACCAATCCGAGACAGATGTTTTAACATTACTTAAAATCCCATTCTTTGTTAATTGTTCAAAAGGATTTACGTTTACATCAAAAGAATAATTACTAAAGGAATAAGTAGGTATAGAAACTTTATTTCTAATTTCGGGAGAATAATATTCATCCCAATCAACATCAACACCATTACTCCAAAGCATTCCAATTCCTTCAGAAAGAGTTTGGTTGTCATTTTTTTCTTCTTTTGGATGTCTTAATAAGGCAACTGACATATTTCTTTCACTAAAATTTTTATTTTGCTTACAAAACGTAGAAAGCGCTTTTCCTGGTCCCACTTCAATAAAACAAGTATTTGCTTTTTTCAGTAAGTAGTCAACTCCTTCAGAAAACTTTACAGATTCTCGTAAATGTTTCACCCAATAATCTGGTGAAATGGCTTCTTCATTAGTGATTGGTTTTCCTGTAAGATTAGAAATGAAAGAAAACTTAGGTACTGAAAAATTAATTTTCTCAAGCTCTTTATTATACTCATCCAAAATGATATCCATCATATTAGAATGAAAAGCATGTGATGTTTTCAATTTTGTAAAGGGTATTTCAGAATAAGATAGCGCTTTAGACAAATTGTCTATACTTTCTTTATTTCCAGAGACCACACAAGAGCTCTCGGTATTAATAGCGGCAATAGATAGATCTGGTGTAAGTAAGTCTTTTATATTATTTTCAGAATTACCTACAGCAAGCATATCTCCTTTCTCTACCTTACTCATTAAGCTTGCTCTTTTTATCAAAATATTTAATGCTTCCTCTAGAGAGAAAACATCCGCAATACAAGCTGCCACATATTCTCCTAAGCTATGTCCTATCATATTAGAAGGTCGTATCCCCCATTTCATAAGGAGTGAAGCAAAGGCATATTCTATTAGAAAAATTACAGGTTGCGCGTAATGGGTATTATTAATTAAACTTTTATCAATTCCCTTTTTGTACTTATAACCAATTATTTCGGAATAATCTGTACCAGTTTTATCATGTAAAATCTGGAAACCTTTATCCATAATAGATCTAAAATATGACTCTTGATAATAGACATCTTTAGCCATATTGTAGTATTGACTTCCTTGGCCGGGAAACATAAATACAATATCTCTTTTTGTACTTGCTAAAAACGTTGACACATTACTCTCTAGTTGTTTTAAAGCTTCTTTTTTATCTCGACAAACGATATAACTGCGGTGTGCAAATGCACTTCTACCTACCTTTAATGTATAGGCAATATCTTCTATGTCAGATTCCTTATTACCTGCTAAAAAAGAAGTCAATTTCTGTTTATAACTAAGTAATGAGTTTTTATTTTTAGCAGAATAAGGTAATATTTGAAATTGCCTTGAATCGTTTCCTTTTTCGATTTTTGGGGATTCTTCTAATACAACATGTACGTTGGTACCTCCTATCCCGAAACTACTTACACCAGCCCTTAAAGGGAGCCCATTATTACTTTTCCATTTTTTTGCTTCGGCATTTACATAAAAAGGACCATCTGCAAAATTAATTTCTGGGTTAGGTGTTTCAAAATGTAATGTTGGAGGAATTACTTTATTTTTTAATGCTAAGGTAGTCTTCACTAAACCTGCTACACCAGCAGCTGCATCCAGATGCCCTACATTTGTTTTCACAGATCCAATAGCGCATTCATGAGATGTATCATAATCAAATGCTTTATTTAGTGCTTCAACCTCAATTGGATCTCCTAATTTTGTTCCTGTTCCATGAGCTTCTATGTATGATATTGTGTTATAAGGAACATTTGCTATTCTATGCGCTAATTTTATACATTCGGACTGACCATTTATGCTTGGGGCTGTGAAACCAACTTTCCGCTTTCCGTCATTATTGACGGCAGAGGATCTTATTACAGCATAAATATTGTCTCTATCATTAATTGCATCTTCTAGTCTTTTTAATACGATTACCGCTCCACCATCTCCTCCAACGGTTCCTGTAGATTTTTCATCAAAAGTTCTACAATGCCCATCTTTAGAACCTATCATCCCTTTTTTAAAATAATAGCCTTTTTTATCTGTTGTTCTTAACCTTATTCCTCCAGCAACAGCCATAGAGCATTCTCTCATTAACAAGCTTCTACATGCCAAATGAATTGAAGTTAGAGAACTAGAACACGCTGTAGAACTATAGTAACTTGGCCCTTTTAAATTAAGACTGTATGATATAAGGGTACTTATAAAATTTTTGTTTGATATCTGAGAAAGATAAAACGGATTGATTTTATTGCTTTGATTCAATAAAGCATGAGCCATCCAATTCATATTATCCGAAGCTGATAACATCAATCCCACTTTACCTCTATAAGAAGTTATATTACATCCTGCATCTTCTAGAGCCGACCAAACTTGTTCATGTAAAATCCTTATTTGCGGATCCATAAAACTTGCCTCATCTTTAGTATATCCAAAAAAAGGATAGTCAAAACTATCTGCATTATCTATGATCGAATTTACTTTAACAAAATTAGGATCGTTAATAACTGTTTCGTCTACTCCTAGCGCTAATAATTCTTTATCGTTATAAAAATGGAGTAGTTCATTGCCCTTAACCAAATTCTGCCAGAACTTTTCAGTATCTTCAGATTTATTAAATTTACAAGAAAGACCTACAATCGCGATGTCTTTTTTTCTTAATTCTTTTTTCATTTGATTTGTTTTAAATTCCCTATTCTTCCATTAAATCAATAAATTCTTCAAATTCTTGCACGGCATTCATGTCTTCTTCTTCAGAGTCTTCTTCCGTTGAATTATAGAAAACATTAGCTACCAATTCACTTATGTTTGGGTATTCGAATAATGCAGTCGGTTTTATTTGAATTTGAAATTCCCTATTTACAATACTAAGAACCTTTAAGAGCTTAATAGAATTCATTCCTATGTCAAAGAAATTATCCATTGTTCCTATTCCTTCTTTTTCTATTCCTAGTTCTTTAATCAAGATATCTAATAGTTTTTCTTCTATTTCATTTTTAGGTGCTGTATATTCAATGCCAGTAGATAATCCAACTCTTTTAGGATCAGGTAGTGATTTTTTATCAACCTTACCATTAATTGTAAGTGGAATTTTTTCTATCTGGACAAAATATCGAGGTATCATATATTGCGGAAGCAGACCTGATAAAAAACTGCGTAATTCGGAGACATTTTGATCTTCTTTTGAAACTAAGTACCCTACTAATTCTTTTTCTTTTAGTTCTGCCTCCACAGCCAAAACTACTGCGTCTGATATATCTTCTTTTAATAATAATTTTTGTTCTATCTCACCAAGTTCAATTCTATGACCTCTAATTTTTACCTGATGATCTACTCTACCAATATATTCAATGCTTCCATCAGGTAACCATCTTCCTAAATCACCTGTTCTATACAAACGTTTACCTTTTACAAATGGATGATCTATAAATTTCTCTTTTGTTAATTCAGCACGATTTACATAGCCTCTTGCCAAACCATTACCTCCTAAACAAATTTCCCCAATAACTCCTATAGGTTGAGTAATATTAAATCTATCTAAGATATATACATTGGTATTTAATATAGGGGTACCTATTTTAATTTCAGCCTCTGTCTGGTTCGAAGAAGCATCGTATACTATGCAACCTACGGTAGCCTCTGTTGGACCATACTCATTATAAATTTTTATATCTGGATTTATATTTTTTAGAACATTTATATGATTTTGATGTAACGCTTCTCCTCCTACAATAGCCATTTCTAAATTTTTAGCTTTTACATCCCATCCTTCTAATAAGCTTATATGGGCAGGTGTTAATTTAATACAAGAAATGTCGCTTTCTAGATAATTAACTAAGCTTTCTAAAACATTATTATTGGATTCGAAAACGGTTAAAGTATTACCACTAATAAGAGGCAGGAATAAACTGGTAACCGTTAAATCAAAGGATAATGATGTGTATAAACCAAAATCAAAACCTGATAAATCATACTTACCATAATAAGATTTTGACCATCTTAGATAATTTACCAGTGATTTATGTTCTATCATTACTCCTTTTGGATTTCCTGTAGAACCTGATGTATATATAATATAAGCTAAATCGCTTGAACAAACTTTTGATGGTATTTTATTATGTCCATATTGTTCTTGGTGTTTTATGAAGTCTTGTATGACGTTCTTATCAATAATCAACTTACAGTTACTATCAGATTCAATATAATTTATCCTATCTTTTGGATAATTTGGGTCAATTGGAATATAAGCCGATCCTGTTTTTAAAATTGCAAATAATGATTTTACTAACCATTCACTCCTATCTAACTTAACACCTATTACGTCCTGTAATTTTATTTGATATTTATCAATTAAATAATTAGCAAATTGATTTGATTTTTCATCTAATTCTTTATAGTTAAATTCCTCCCCTTCAAAAACTAAAGCGATGTTATCCGGATTATTTAATACCTGCTCTTCAAACAAATCTAGCAGTGTTTTATCCTCTGAATATTGAACTACTTCATCATTAAATACGTTTAATAATTTGTTAGTTTCTCTCTCCTCTAAATAATCAAAAGTATCTAATGATTGTTCTTTTGATTCTACGAATTGTTCGACTAAATTATTGAAATGTGATACTAAGGCCTCCATCATTTCGGCTTCATATACTTCAGTATTACATCTGAACTGAACAGTTAAGGAAGACGATTTTGGCACAATTACTATAATAAAGTCATAGTTGGTTTGCCCAAAAGATTCTACAGATTCTATTTCTGATTTTTCGGTTTCATCATCTTGAGTATTGACTTCTATATCATCTTTAATAGCCTCTTGAATTGGAAAATTCTCAAAGATCATAATGTGATTGATCAAATCCATTCCTAATTCACTCTCTGACTGTACCTCTGATAAATTCAGGTAATGATGTGAAGTACTGGAAATGGACTCATCCTGTAACGACTTCAATAGATTCAATGGGGTGTCATCGGATTGATAATTTATACGAACCGGAATCGTATTACTGAACAGACCGATCATATCCTCTACACCTGATAAATCTGCAGGTCTACCCGATACTACCGAACCAAATACAACATCCTGAGTGTTGTTGTATCTCGATAGTAAATACCCCCAAACTCCTTGTATAAAAGTGTTCTGAGTGATCCCTAAATCATTACATAATGTATTCACCTTATCATACAAAACTCCTTCGATTTTCAAAGTATTTCGACGCTCTGTATATCTTGAAGTATCCCCGTCTTTGATCTTACAAGGAACTTCCGAAATATGGTCATACCCCTCTAAATACTCTCGCCAATATGTCAAAGATTCCTCTTTATTAACCTTGCTTAACCAATCAATATAACTCGAATATCGAACAGGTGTCGGTAGATTAACCTCTCTATTTTGATCAATACTTCCCATCAATTCGTAGAAATCATTGATCAAGATACTCATACACCATCCATCCATTAAAATATGATGAAAGCTCCAAATAAATTCATAGGAACCAGATCCTAGATCCAATACTTTTAAGCGCATCTGGGAGGACCCACCTTCTAGGTCAAACCCTTTGGATCTATCTTCTAACTTCATAGTCTCTACATACGCATCCAAAGCATCACCCACTAATCCCTCTGGAGCCTGTTCATAACTGAAATTACTAGGAATATCCTTGCGAACAACCTGTAGTGGAGTACCTCCATAATCATTGGTAAAACTGGTACGTAATACAGAATGTCTCTTTACCAGTTCATCATATGCTTGATGAATCAAATCAACATCTAAGCTCTCTGCTCGTAAACGATAAGATGTCTGCTCAAAATATAAAGAAGTATCACTTTTAGACAACCAATGATAATACATACCTTGTTGTAAAGGAGATAATTCATAAACATCCTCTACATCTCTTTTCATATTAAGTTCTGACAACTCTGCAATACTTAAAGCCTTAAAAGTTAAATCTGAAGGTGTGAGATGATTCTGCTCCTCTTCTGACAACTCTCCTATCAAAATGCTCAAATGATCTTCGTAAGAAGAGATTAGACGGGCTATCGTAGCCTGATCGTGTAATAAATCACAATAGCGTATCGACAGACTTAACTGACCTGAAGTCATCATACCGGAAATATCCAATATCGCATCCTTACCATTACTAGGAGCCATACTCAATCCTATATCTTCAGAAGAATACTCAAAAAGAGAAGTTTCTGAATTACCTATACTATCACCAAAATCTCCTAAATAATTAAATACAATCGATGGAGAAATAGATCCATCAAAATCATCCGTTAGATATTTCAATATACCATACCCAATACCCTTATTAGGAACCTTGCGTAAAGACTCTTTTACCTGTACCAAACTATCACTTCTTTTTTCTGTAGTGCTAACGTCCAAAACAAATGGGTAAATCGAGGTAAACCATCCTACTGTCCTGCTAATATCTACATCTGATATAACCTCTTCGCGTCCATGCCCCTCCATCTTCAAAATACTACGATCCAATCCAAATACATCGCGAATCGCCAAACCTAAACCAGTTAACAAAACATCATTGATCTCGGTATTATAAACTCCATGAACCTTTGTTTGTAAGACTTCGGTGATAGACTTATCTAAAACAAAAGATTGTCGTTTATTAAATTGTATTACAGTATCTCTTGTTCCTTTATCAATAGGAAAATCAGTAATAGAAGAACCACAAACAGTGTCCCAATACATACGTTCTTCTGACTTTGCTAATTTCTGTGAATATTCATGTTGTAATAATGCCCAACGTTGAAAAGAATCTGTCTTCTTAGGTAACACAACAGCCTTATCAGAAATATAACCACTATAAAGAGCTGACAAATCTTCTAACAAAATACGCCATGAAACGCCATCAACAACCAAATGATGAATAATCAATGCTAATCGATCTCCTTCTGGCAATCTAAAATGACCTACTTTAAATAAGGGTCCTGATGATAAATCAATACTAGACTGCAACTCCGATCCTAAGCGACTCATAGTTGCTAAAGCATCTTCTTCTTTTGACAAATCATAAAAATCAATACTATAAGCAGAATCCGAAACTTCTTGGTTTTCCTGAACCCATTCTCCCGATTTATTGAGATACACCATACGTAAAGCATCATGATGTGAAACCAAAGATGAAATACTACGTTCTAAAATATCAACATCTATACGATCCTTACTAGATAATAAAACCGATTGATTATAATACTCGTATACTTTAACTGGGGAATCTTTAAAAAAGTAATGTTGGATAGGGGTTAATATAACTGTCCCTTCTACATCGGATTGATCGATAACTCGTGTATCTAAAATAACATAAAGAGCCAAATCTTCTAAAACAGGATTACGCAAGATATGTTCTATCTTTAGACTATATCCTTGCTGTTTTAATCTAGAGGCAACTTGAATAGATTTAATAGAATCTCCTCCTAGATTATAAAAACTGTCTTTGACACCTATTGGGTTACGTTTTAAAACGGATTCCCAAACACTTACCAAGACCGCCTCTTCTTTATTTCGGGGAGCGATGTATTTAATTCCACTAGACAAGTTTGTTCCAGCCATATCGGTTAGCTGTTTTTTATCAACCTTACCGTTTACAGTTACTGGTATCTCTTCTAATTGAATATAATGTGTAGGAACCATATACTCAGGAAGTATTTCTGACAAATACTTCCTTAAATCACTCATATTCTGTTTCAAATCAGAAACTAAATATGCTACTAATTCTTTTGCTCCATTTGCCTCGGTATGAATCGTTACAACCGCATTCTTTATTTCTTCATTAGCCTGTAAACATTTTTCTATTTCACCCAATTCAATACGATGTCCTCTGATTTTTACCTGATCATCTTTCCTACCCATAAAAGCAATAGAACCATCTGATAAAAACCTCCCTAAATCACCGGTACGATACAAGCGTTTTCCTAATTTAAATGGGTGCGCTATAAATTTTTCCTCACTTAATTCTTTATTGTTCAAATAGCCAAGTGAAATCCCATCACCTGCTACACATATTTCTCCAATAATTCCTAATGGAAGTAAAGCACATTCATTATCTAGAATATATACTTCGGAATTCTCAACAGGCTTTCCAATAGAAATATTTTTATCGGTAATATTTCTATCTAATTTTAATATTGTAGAATCATTTGTATTCTCGGTAGGACCATATGCATTATATAGAGTTATTTTGTTTTCTACTCCTACTTTTGAATAAAAACTTTTAACTACTTCCGCACTTAACTTATCTCCACCGGATATGATATGCTTCAGAGAAGCAATTCTATTTATCTCGTTTTCAGGAAGAATCTCAATAATATTTTGCAATAAAATTGGAGGCATATTTACTTTAGTGACTTCATAATTTTCAATATGATTTATCATGTTATCGAATAAATCTTCTTTAAAATTAGAAGGAGTAATAACACATCTTGCACCTGTTAAAAAAGGTAATAAGTATTCTTCTATCGCTGCATCAAAACTAAATGACCTGTAGAATAGTACCGTATCACTTTGATCTAGTTGATAAAATCTCTTATAAAAATGCACTCTGGAAACCAACGCTCCATGACTTATCATAACTCCTTTTGGCCTACCAGTACTTCCAGAAGTATAAATAACGTAAATCAGGTTTTCTGATTCCCACTTTATATTGGTTTTTGTGTTAGAAAAACTCTGATATTCAACATCATCCACATATATTGGTTCGATGTCTTTTGACTGAAATAATGATGAAAACGCAGTAGTGCTCAATACATATTTTGCTGAGCTATCTTCAATCATAAAATCAATTCTATCCATCGGATAGTTATGATCTACGGGTAAATATGCACATCCTGATTTTAAAATTGCTAATATAGAAACGATCATCTCAATAGACCGGTCTAAACAAACGGGAATTAACTCTCCTTGTTGAATACCAAGATCTATTAGATAGTGAGCCAGTTGATTTGATTGCTCATCAAGTTCTTTATACGTCAACTTCTTGTCTTCCAAAACTATTGCTATACGATTGGGAGCATTCAATACCTGTTCTTCGAATATATCTATGAGGCTTGTATCTTGAGAATACTCAACCGTTGTATCATTAAAAGTGTTTAATAACTTATTCGTTTCTTTTTCGGTTAAGTAATAGAAAGAATTTAGAGTCTCATTAAAGTTAGTGCTGAATTGTTCCAACAAATTCGTAAAATGAGAAGTTATTACTTTAATTAATTCTTTATCATATTTACAACTATCATATATAAATTCAACAGTAATTGAAGAGTCTGTGGATGATATTGTTATATTAAAATTGTAATTTATTCTCTCAAAGACCTCTGCTGATTCTATGGTTATTTCCAAGTTCTTTTGATCTTCAGTATTCTCTATATCTTCCTGAATCGCTTCCTGAATCGGGAAATTCTCAAAAATCATAATATGATTGATCAAATCCATCCCCAAATCACTCTGAGATTGAACTTCTGATAAGTTCAGGTAATGATGAGAAGTACCAGATATTGCACTTTCCTGAATTGATTTTAATAAGGTAAGTGGAGTTGTACTATCTGTATATTTTACACGAACCGGAATCGTATTACTAAACAACCCAATCATATCTTCTACTCCTGATAATTCAGCTGGTCTTCCGGACACCACTGAACCAAATACTACATCCTGAGTATTATTATATTTTGATAGTAAATATCCCCAAACTCCTTGTATAAAAGTGTTTTGTGTAATACCAATATCATTACACAAGGTATTTACCTTTTCATATAGATTTCCTTCTATTTGTAAACTTAATTTTTCTTTTGATTGTTCATCTATATGTTCATTTGATACTTGAGAACTAAAAGGAACCTGAGCTATGTTATGATAATCTTCTAAATATCCTTTCCAATAATCTAATGATGCTTCTTTATCAACTTTGTTTAACCAATCTATATAACTCGAATATCGAACAGGTGTAGAGAGATTTACAGATCTTTCTTGATCAATACTACTCATCAATTCATAAAAATCATTCAGCAAAATACTTATACACCAACCATCCATCAAAATATGATGGAAACTCCAAATAAATTCATAAGAACCTGATCCTAAATCCAATACTTTTAATCGCATCTGAGAGGATTCTCCTTCTAAGTCAAAACCTCTGGATCTATCTTCTAATTTGGAATTCTCTATATACTCTGTCAACCCTTGATCATCTAAACCTGTTGGAGGGATCGCATAACTAAAATTACTAGGGATATCTTTACGAACAATCTGTAATGGAACACCTCCATAATCATTCATAAAACTAGTGCGTAACACAGAATGTCTTTCTACCAACTGATCATATGCCTGTTTTATTAAGGTTATTTCTAAGCCTTCTGCACGTAGTCGATAAGAAATTTGTTCAAAATATAAAGAGGTGTTATTATTAGATAACCAATGGTAGTACATCCCTTGTTGTAAAGGGGATAATTCATAAATATCCTCTACATCTCCTGCTTTGTTAAGAACCGATAACTCCTGAATACTCAAATTACTAAACGTTACATCAGAAGGTGTGAGATGATTCTGCTCCTCTTCTGATAACTCTCCTATCAATATCTCTAAATGTGACTTGTATGAAGCTATCAAACTAGCAATTGTAGCCTGGTCATATAATCCATCACTATAACGTATCGACATGCTTAAACGACCTGAACTCATCATACCTGAAATATCCAATACCGTATCTTGACCATTATCCGATGAGGAACTCAAACCAATATCATCTGAACAATACTCAAATAATGAAGCCTTATTATCGCCAATACCTTCTCCAAAATCACCTAAATAATTAAATACAATCGATGGAGAAATAGAACTCTCAAACTCATCCGTTAGATATTTCAGCATACCATATCCAATACCCTTATTTGGAATCTTGCGTAAGGACTCTTTTACCTGTACCAAACTATCACTTCTTTTTTCTGTAGTGCTAACGTCCAAAACAAATGGGTAAATCGAGGTAAACCATCCTACTGTCCTGCTAATATCTACATCTGATATGACCTCTTCAC
>NZ_BAAAGE010000010.1:0-14937 GCF_039523995.1 Aquimarina litoralis | reverse complement strand
CTCACTTTTCTTTGAGTTTGAAATTAACTTGAAGACTTTAAGGAAGTCCTTAAATCTATCTTCGTTTTTAAATTCAAATTCAATGTATTCGTTCTTTTCCAATTTAATTTTCTAATGGTTGCCAACGGTTTGTGTATGAAACGTAGCGTTTAAAAAGGCACTACTTTTCGGATTAACACAGAGCCGAATTTTTATGTTTTGTTTTTAACTTATCAATATTAAAAGCCAAATTTAAAAATTTGGCGGTCTTTGCAAATACGCACAAACCTTTCAATTTAGCACTTATTAGCTATGTTTTATACACCGTGTTATATGGCGTTATTTTCAATTTTAAGTATCCAAATTATCCCAATCATCTCCAATAGTCCATCTTAATGCAGATAATTTTCCATTAATCATTCCCCATTCAAAATCGTCCCAGTATAAATTCTCAATTCCATATTTTTCTTCCACCTTTTTGGCTGATTCTAAAGCTCCTTCCCAAATGTCTTTAACAATTGTTCTATTTGCAGTTTTAATTTCAAAATCCTCTCGTTCTATTAACTTTATTTTGCCTTCTTCAATCATTTGAACTCTTATTTGATGTCTGTTGTACCAAATTTTTTGTTCAAGTTCTCTTTCAACTTCCATAATTTCACTAAAACTCCTTGGTTCAAAATCCCAATCATTTTCAAATTCGATATCTTCTACTAATTCACTATTTATCGAGTTTAAAGCTTCAGGAAGGTTTATGAAATATTGTGTCTTTGGAGAGTCGAAAATTTCTTCTAAGTCCTCGTGTGGCAACTTCTGATTTCCATTTTTTAGGCTAAAGTCATTTTTATTATGAGTTATAAATATCAATTTAAATTCTTGAGCTTGATTTCGAGCTTTATAATCGGAAAATGTCTCAATTATTATCGCGTCTCCAATGCTGTTTTTCGACAAATGAAAAGGTGCTTTTTTGTCAATTGCACGTTGAGTTGCTCTCAATTTAATTTCGTCAGTTAAGGTTAGTTTTTCCGATTTTTCAAATAGTTCCTCAATTCTTTGAATTGAGTTAAAAGCATTTTCTCCTAAAGATGGGATTTTGTGATTTATGTCATTTAGTTGTGATAAAACACTATCCTTTAAATCTTGATCTCCGTGTGCAACAACCATTTCTTTTACTTTATTAAAATGACTTGAAAGGCTTTTTCCAGCATCAACAATTACACGGTCTTTATTTCTATCAAATTCTTGTATGACAATTTCTGGAAGAATTAAAGTGACTTCCTCTCTTTCAAGAAATTCACATAAAAGGTCTAATACTTTTTCTCCCTTAGTTGTTTTGGAAATGTCCAACCAAACACAAGTATCAATAAGAAGTTTAACCATAAATTTCAAGGTTTTTCTAATGCCATATAACGTCTCTTGTATGGTGCGTTTGCTTCCCGCAGGGAGCATATGCACTATACAAATTGTTGTGGTGTCGTTTTATTCAGTTATTATTTCCACATTTCTCATATCACAAATATCCTTAAAGTCTTTTTCATTGAATGTAACAACAAAATCGATTTTAATATTTATATCCTTTATCATCTCTCTTATAATAGAGTCAACTAATGATATCTTGGGAACAGGATTACGATGAATAGAATACGTGTTATTTAAAGCATTTTCTCTATAATCTTCATCAAATATAAACTCAATTTTATCAGAACTCATTATTTCCTCAAATTGAATAAGTCTTTGTTTATCCTTAATGAACTTTGAATTTAAGACTTCATACATAGATGGATATGGAACTATTATTTTGTGGTCTTTAATCAAGTCTGCTATTACTCTTGCAGTTTGATGGAATGGATCTTTTTTATCAAGAAGTCCAAACCAATATCCTGAGTCAATTAAACTATACTTTTGCATTAGAATGGCGGTGGATCATCATCTTCTGTTTTAGTTCCATATCCTTCCCAGATAGGTCTTTGCCTATGTCCGAATATAAAAGTTCCTCTAGGTTGACCATTTTTATCGTGAACTATAATATATACTCTATCTCCTTTACTAAGAGAAACATGAGATTCTATTTCGGTTTTAACCTGTTCTATTTTGTCTTCATGACTTAATTCTGAACCACCAATAAAATTAAATTCAAAGGCTCCACTTGAATTTCCACAGTCAACAGCGTCTTTATTGTCTAGGAAACTATATAGTGACTCATAGTCTCCCTTTAGTCCTAAGTCATAATTTATGATTACCCAATTTTCTTGTATAGCGTTACTCATAACACCTTAACTATTCGTTTATTTTTTAAGCTTTGATTAAAGTCAAATAATAATCCTTAACCTTAATGAATTTCCGTCAAAATTACTCAATTTTCAATCTTTTTACATTTTTTTTTCAGGTAAAGAAATTAATCAAGCTTAATATCAATATGATTCAGGATGCACCACAACGTTTTATATATGTGTTGTAGCAGAGCAAAATGTTATCTTGTTTTTCGGTTTTTTTTCGCGGTGGTTGCTAACTTTTACTTTCTGCAAGCATTGCGCTTTACCAAAAATACAACAACCTTTCGATTGATCACCTAACTGCTATGATCACATATATGTTGTTATCGTGCGTTCTTTTTTCAGTCACTAACCTTACTAGACTAGCCAAGCAAGGTGATATTACTTGCGCAATTACTCCGTCAATTTTATTTTTTTTTCTTGCGATCACCTTGCAATCATATAGCAGGAGACAGACCTTACCAAATGAACCTGAACTTTTTTTCGTCAGAAGCTGATCAGCCAAAAAAGCGATTTTTTATCAGGTTACTGCTCCGTAATCTTCCTCAATTTTGGTTTTTCTTATCGCTTTTTCTTCGATTTGACACTAACCATCACAAACTTACTCAAGTCATGGTGTGGTTAACCGTTCGTTGCTTTCGTTTTGCTTTTCAGATTTCTAAAATGCACGGATAACGTTTAATATATGTGTCGTAGCAGGGCAAAATGTTACCCTGCTTTTCGGTTTTTCTGCGCATTGGTTGCTAACTTTTCCTTTTTGCAATCATTGCGCTTTCATAAATATACACAAACCAATCGATTGATCACTTTGCTGCTATGGCACATATATCATGTTGTGCCTCGTTTTTGATTTTTTAATTCTCAATTAATGCTTTTAATTTCCAAACTTTCATTGGTCAGCTTTATAATTTTCCATTCGCTTTCGGCTAGGCCTCTTCCGCACTCACCAAGTTTAATAGTAAATATTGATTTTGTTTTAAATTCCCAATTTCCGTTACAATCTCTATACATAGGAGTATATGGTTGAGTTGCACACCAATTAGTGTTTTTCCGTTGTATTATTATGCCGTCTTTCTTAAACTCAATTCCTCTTGTGTCTTTTTTGAAACTTTTGGATTTAACATATTTTCTTGTTCCATTTGAATAGTTCGAATAGACCCAGATACCAATCAGTTGGTTATTTTCGTTGTCAAATGGTTTGTAAGAACTTAAGTTGAAGGAGAAAATTGATAAAAAGAATACAAGTAATGTTTTTTTCATTCCAATAAGTTTAATGTGGCACAACGTTTAATATATGTGTCGTAGCAGGGCAAAATGTTACCTTGCTTTTCGATCTTTTTGCGCATTGGTTGCGAACTTTTCCATTCTGCAAGCATTGCGCCTTTGTAAAAATACAACAACCAATCGATTGATCACTTTACTGCTATGACATCATATATCGTGTTGCCCATAGTTTTTGATTCAGTCAACAATGATAAATTTATTTTTAGATTTAATTTGTTCGAGTTCCTTGTTTATCAAACTGTCTGATTCGACTATTTTTAGCTTCTTATTAAATTCATAGTTAATATTTATTTCCGTTTTTGAATGACCTAATGATTTAGCAAGATTAAAATAATCAAACTGCTTTGAGTAATTAAATTTCTTGGATTTGATATAAATATTTCGATAGCAAGAATGAGACGTTCTAATATATCCAGTTGAAACTGTATCAAGCTCTTGCACATCATCTACTTGAACTTGAAAACGCTTTAATTCCTTTTCTTTTTGGAGGACATACCTCTTTCCCTCTAGTAAAGTAAAGAAGAAGTCAGTTTTTAATTCAATTGGCCGATAAGTTATTAGTTCTTCTTTTGGATATTCAGTAAAGTCAATTTTTTGCAGTTTAACAATTGAGTCCTTTTTCCAAAAAATATATCCTTCAGAATTAACTCCAAAACCAGTGCAGGATTTTCGTGTAAATCCAACTTTTTCAGCGTTCAGTTCAGTCATTTTATGAGATAGAATGCTGTCAATTTTGAATGTCAAGTTTTGTCCGAGTAAAATAAATGGAATGAAGAGAGTAATAGAAAGTATTAATTTATTCATAGTCAGATATTTTACTCAAAAGTAAAATCTTATAGTTATTTTGGGAAATCAAAATGAGTAAATAGTTGTTTTCAATTAGGTAAATGTTATTCAAATTGTGGGCAACGGTCTCGGCTATGAGTAGTTGCGTGGTATAGCACTTAACTTTGCAAGTACACACCAAATTGAAAATCCGCGAGGATTTTCAGAAGTAGTCGAGAACAAGCAATTACTTATAGCCATTGTTGTACACCTTTTTTTATTTGTTCGTAATATTCGTTTCTATTCGCATTGTCAGGAAGTCCAGCAACTTGTCCGTCTCCTAATTCCATTATTATCCAACCTCCATTTTTCTTTTTTGCAACGTCCATTGTGAAGAAGTTACTTTCTATATTTTTTGCAATATTTTTAAAGAAATCAATATCTGGTTTTTCAGAGTCATAATTTCCTTCGTCCCAATAATTATAAATTTGAACTACATTCTTATTTAAGAATACGATTCTAAATTCTTTTGTTAATGGCATTCCACTTTTAGAGTGGTCAGTCAGAAATTCCAATTCCTCAAATTCACGAAATACAATTCCCTCATTCAGATATTCGCCTCGTAATTCCAAAAACCTGTCGACAATTTTTCCCACTTTAGTTTTGTCAGAAGCGTTTGGAATAAAACAAGCATCATTCCAGTTGTGTTTTTCTGATTTCACGAAATCTTTTACAATTATTGGCTTTTCTCCAAATTCATTGGTTAATTCAATGATTTTAGTCTCCGATAAGTCTTTTGTCCAATTTGACTTTGGTGTTTCTCCAGCAATTTTGTCGTATGAGTTTGGCAAATAATGACAATGTTTAAATTCAGTTGGATTGTTGATTAACTGTATATTTTTCTTTAAAAGTCCATTGTAGAATTGTTGGTAAACGTTTGGCGTCATCATCCAACCACGATAAATTCCAAATTCTTTTGTGTCAGAATTTTTAATAAATTTTAGTGCTGTAGTTATATTTCCGTCCATTAATTCTTCAAAACTGAAAACGTGTGTTTCAAATCCATTTTCTTTTGCAGAATCGAATTCCGATTGATAGTCAGGTTCGACTATTTTATTGTCAATTACGCTATCGCAAAAAATAATTTTCATTGGTTTGTCAAATGGTGTACAACGTTTAATATATGTGTCGTAGCAGGGCAAATTGTTACCTTGCTTTTTGATTTTTCTTGCGCATTGATTGCTAACTTTTCCTTACTGCAAGCATTGCGACTTACCTAAAACACAAGAACCATGCGATTAATCACTTAGCTGCTATGGCACATATATATTGTTGTATAACGTTCTTTTTTAGATTTTTGTTTGTCAAGTTAATAGTTAAATACTGCACCACTTGCATCAAAAGTATAAAAAGAGTCATTTCTTTTAACGTTATAAATCATTTCTCCTTTACTCTTAAAAATGGAATCACCAACAAAAAATGAAACGTGCGCATTTTGCACGAAAGTATTCCAAATTTGAAATGTATCTTTTTGTTCAGTTACAAGTAAAGAATAGCCGCCTTTTCCACTTTTGGTAGCGATAATCAATCCTTGTATTTTAATAGCTTTTAATTTCTCATAACTTTCTTTAGGGGTTTGAGAACAAGAATTGTATATTATTAAAATTAAAAATAGAATAGATATTTTGAATATTTTATCATTCATAATTAATTTCCATTTTGGGTAATTGATTATGTTTTGGTATATGTTATACAACGTTTTATATATGTGTCGTAGCAGGGCAAAATGTTACCTTGATTTTCGATATTTCTGCGCATTGATTGCTAATTTTTACTTTTTGCAAGCATTGCGCCATCCCAAAAATACACAGACTTTTCGATTGATCACTTTGCTGCTATGACACATATATGTTGTTGTAAGCCGCCTTTTTTACTTATTAATTGTTGCCGCTCTAATTCCGTTAATAACTTTATTTGGATCACAAGAGTTCAGTCCAGCACCCCAACTTGAATTAAATTCAATTACAAACCATTTATCTTTCCGATTAAATCCTAAATCAATAACATAAGATTCAGGTAAATCAATTGAATGGTTTTGCAAAAAGTCAGTTAGAAATTCTCTTGCTGATTCTAAATTAGAATTCCCTTCATAAATTGCCATATCGAGGATTTTATTGTCCAATATAAACGCTCGAATTTCACTTTCTATCTTGATTATATTTGACGTTATGATTTGCTCATTTTGTTCAATTCCTTTCGTTTCTTTAGTAAAACTATTAAAATCATTATAAACACTCGATTTGAATGTTTTAGGTTTAACAGGTTTAATAAAGATTGGGAAAAGAGAGTTTTTAATTTCCTGAATTGCTACAATTTTGATTTTGCGCTTAATCCAATTAAAGTCTAGTTTACTAATTAATTCATCTTTTGGCTCAATTAATTCTAATCCCAGTACTTGAGCTAAGACAAGGCTAAAAGTATCAATTCCGTATATGGTTAATCTTTTTTCGGAATCAACATTAGGTCGTTCCCAAAACTTTCCAATACGTAAAACTTCACCACCATTATTTTTCCAGCTATAGGCTATTGAATCCCTTTCAATATCTGATTTATTAGGAATTAATAAGGTTTCGTTTGTCATTTAATTGAATGTTTCTTTTGGTTGCTTACAACGTTTAATATATGTGTCGTAGCGGGGCAAAATGTTACCCTGCTGTCTGGTTTTTCTGCGCATTGCTTGTTAACTTTTCCACTCTGCAAGCATTGCGCCTTACCAAAAATACAACAACCTTTCGATTGATCATTTAGCTGCTATGGCACATATATGTTGTTGTAAACAGTATTTTTTTATTCAGCTGATGTTAAAATGCCTATAAAAATGGCGTCTACAACGCAGTACACAGTACTGAGAATCGTCAAGATAAAGCGTAGCCATTTTTATCATTTAATTAATCACTGACTTTGATAAAATTCCAGAACCATTTTTACCAAATATTCCAAAAAAGTGATCATCAACATCCAGGTCTTTGAATTCGTCAATAGCCAAATGCAAAAATCACTTTTTCTAATGATCAGTATCCGACTTTTGCAAATTAAAACTGACCATTGAATTCTGCTTTTTTATTTTTTCAGATTTCTACTTTCGTACTGCTAATCACCTTCTGAACTATTGTTTACAACGTTTAATATATGTGTCGTAGCAGGGCAAAATGTTACCCTGATTTTCGATTTTTCTGCGCATTGATTGCTAACTTTTACTTTTTGCAAGCACTGCGCCTTCATAAATATACAATAACCATTCGATTGATCACTTTGCTGCTATGGCACATATATCTTGTTGTAAACAGTATTTTTTTGTTTGTCTGATGTTACTAAGCCAAGAAAAATGGCGTCTACAGCGTAGTACACCGAACTGAGAATCGTCAAGATAAAGCGTAGCCATTTTTATCATTTCATTAATTACAGACTTTGATAATATTCCAGAACCATTTCCACCAAATATTCCAAAAAAGTGATCATCAAGATCCAGTTCTTTCGATTCGTCAATAACCGAATGCAAAAATCACTTTTTCTAATGATCAGTAACTGACTTTTGCAAACTAATAATGATCATTGAATTCAGCTTTTTTATTTTTTTATCGTTCTGCTTTCGTACTACTAATCAGCTTCTGAACTATTGTTTACAACGTTTAATATATGTGTCGTAGCAGAGCAAAATGTTACCTTGCTTTTCGGTTTTTCTGCGCATTGGTTGCTAACTTTTCCATTTTGTAAGCATTGCGCCTTACCAAAAATACAACAACCAATCGATTGATCACTTTGCTGCTATGATCACATATATCGTGTTGGCAACAGTTATTTTACTTTTTTTCCGTTTCTATATTCTATTTGAGTTTTGGCTCCGTTTTTATTTAGGCAGTATTCAATTCCATTTTTCTTTTTCCCTAAATATTGACAGCTATAAGTCAGTTTTTCCCTTTCAAACTGTTCCACAAGAATTTTTATTCCGTCATCATTATAAGTTATGGTTTCAAAAACTTCACCTTCTAGATTATACTTATGCTCTTTTAAAAGAACTAATGGTTTATTTGGGTTGTATATTATCTTATTTGATACTCTTTTTTCTTTTCCGTTGTAGTATAAATTACTCGACAGGATAATTCCGTTTTTGTATTCCTCTTCATAAACTAAATGTCCATTTTTTCGTTTTTTTTGAGCAATTCCAGTAAAGAGTTTGTTATTAACACTTTTGTAAATTAAATTATTGTCAATATATGTTTCCTTAATTCCAATTGTTTCTTGCGAAACCATTATGTTGAAAGTAAAAAGCATTAATAAAATTAGAAAGTTTCTCATTTAATTATAATTGTTGCCAACGGACTTGTGTATGGAACGTAGCGTGCAAAAAGACACGAACTTTCAAATTAACACAGTGCCGAATTTTTATATTTTGTTTTTAATTTTTCTCTTTTTAAAAGCCAAATTAAAAATTTGGCGAACTTTCTAAATATACACAAACCTTTCGATTAAGCACTTATTAGCTATGTTTTATACACCTTGTTACCACACGTTTTATTGCTTCATGTTTTCAGAATATGACTTTTCAGAATTTAGTCCGAAAAATTCAAAAATTTCTTTTTTGATTAACTTGTTTTTTGGATTTCTCAAATCATCTTTACGTTGATATATTTTGTCATTCCAATATGGTTCGTTTGAGTTTTTAACAATGACTTTTTCTAAAGTCGATTTATTAAAATTAAGACCAGCCCCAATTGATTCGTTTCTGTATGGATTGAATTTTAAACTATCCCAATCATTTTTTGATTCTGGATTTGGAATTTCAATGTATTTATAAAACTTATCTCTATTAGTCTCTTTATAAATTCGACCATATTGCAGGTAAACTGTTTTAATATCTATATGAGAGATACTACGCGCATAAGAAATTGGAAATTCAATTTCCCAATCCTCAAGGGGTAAGTTTCCAATAACTTCATAATCTCCATAAAAAAGAGCATTGTCCATTATATACTGCGATGGTAAACTCTTTAAAGACTTAAGTTTTTCTAATTCTACTTTTTTTGAGTTCTCAATAATGTGATAGACTTTTATAACCAAAGGTTGTGTCATTAATTGAGCTAAACCATAATTTTTCTTTTCTTTAAAATTTGGTTCTTTTCTTATTTTTCTGATATCTGCAATTAAGCGACCAAAACCATAGTTTCTTCTGTCAACTTTGAAGGTAAAGAAATCACCTTCTTTTAGTTTTATTCTTTTTCTTTTTTTATTAGCGAACTCTTCCAAGTCTTTAAAATCTTGCTGTGTTGTTTTACTTATAAAACTCTCAAGCCAAATAGGTAAGTCATTAATACTATTGAATTTGATATTTTCAAAAAAGGTAGAGTAGTAAGTTTGTTCAGTTGTGTAATTACCTATTGTAATTCCGCTAACATCGAAATTGAAATACACTCCAATTCCATTTCTGGAATCTAATGATGAGTAATTCAGTTTTTTTGCCTTTCCACGACTCGTTTTTGGTAAAAGCATTGTTCGATTTTCGGTCTCTTCATTAAGTTGGATTTCCCAATATAAATTGTCTGTAACACTTATCTTTTTTTTAATCGTATTTCCGTCAAAATAAATAAATACTTGTTCAGTTATTTGAAGTTTAATCCAATTTTCAGGAACTATTTCAAGACCTAAATATTTTCTTTGTTCGTTGTTTAATTCAAATTTCATTGGTTTCTTCAAATGTGTGGTAACGTTCCTTGTATGGTGCGTTTGCGTCCCGAAGGACGCATATGCATTATACAAATTGTTGTAGGTAGTGTTTTTTAAAAGTTTTCATTCAATTCCCTAAACATTTCAATGGTATTTATATATCTAACATTAAATTGATTACAAACCTCAGGGATTTTAATTCGATTTCTTCTATTAGGTTCGCTTTTTTCATAAGTAACTATTGTCCATCCATTACTCATAGCAAAAGCAACTAACCAAGGATCGGCTAAATCAGTTGCAAGAAACTCTTGTCGAGCACGTTCGGTAAAATGACTGGAATTTACCCAAGTCACAATAGAGATATAATTATTAAGTACTAAATCGGTATTTATAAAAAAATCATTTGGAAGGTTATCTCCGCACCAAATCTTTAATTGATCTTGATGAGATGCATTATCAAAGATTTCTTTTTTAACCTTATCAATACTTATTATGGTTCCATTAGATGCTAAATCTGCAATTTTCACCCAAAAACTTTGAACTACGTCTAGTGGATAAATTGAGCGATGGGCTTGGATAAAAAAGTTGGAATCTACAATGAATTTACTCATGCTTGATATAAGTATTCATTGATAAATTTCTCATAAGTATTTCCTTTCAAGCTTGTCAATCGATATGCATCTCGATAAAGAAGGTTATTCTCTTTTACTGCACTATTTACATAGCTTGCAAATCGCAGACTTATTCTTTTTTTTGCAGTCGCATAAAAATTCCCTCCAGAACTTTGATTATCCTTTTTATTTTGAAATTCAGAGATATAATCGTTGTAGAATTGAAAGAAAGATGTTCTTGACATTAATCCTAAGTCAAGAGCTCGTCTGGCTATTACAATAGGACTAACTTTAAAAACTCTACTAAGGTATTTGATATTTTGAGTACTATTCCATTTTTCTTTTAAAAATATTTCTGGAACTAAGAATTCAGCGGCAACTTTATCACAGAATTTCTCGATAGGATCATCTGCTGGTAGCATTTGTTTATTATCAAAACCTGCACTTTCTCCTAACCAGATATGAGCAAGTTCGTGAATTAATGTAAACATTTGAGCAGCCTTTGCATCAGCTGAATTAATAAAAAGAAATGGACTTTTGTTATTCACTAATACAAATCCTCTGCATTCGTCAACTGGAATTTTTCTTCTAGTATTATTTCCAACTATTCCATTAAAGTTTACAATTACTCCAATTTCTTCGATTTGTAATGTCAGATGATCTAATGCTTGTTCCCAAGTACCAAGTTTACTAGCCCAATTTACTGTCAGGTTTAAAGTATTTCGAATATCATTTACAACTTCTTTATAATCCGATTCTACAGTGTATTTTCCAACAAATTCTAAGTCTGGGTATTCGCTTTCTTGAAGATAATTTGTTAACCAGTTTTGCCTTTCTTTTATAATTTGGATTGTGTGATAAACGTTTAAAGAAACTGCTTCTCTTTGAGAACTTCCAGTTCTAAAGAATGGAATTGGAATTTCTTCTTGAGGAGGTTCATTTAGAAACATATATCCAAAAGGGACATGTACTTTATGTGTAAAGTTTTCTAACTGTTTGATTGTGGGTTTTTTCGTTCCCGCTACCCACTCAGCAACAGAAGGATTATCTAGATAGAATTCATCCAATTCATTCCCTGCCCGGGTAATAGCCCAGTTTATTAAATCAGAGTTTATATTTTCTATCCTAGTAGACATTAAGCAAATATAATTTTTTTTATTTAAGAACAATATTGACCATTACCTACAACGTTTAATATATGTGTCGTAGCAGATCAAATTGTTACCCTGTTTTTTGATTTTTCTGCGCAGTGGTTGCTAACTATACCTTTCTGCAAGCATTGCGCCTTACCAAAAATACAAGAACCATTCGATTAGTTACTTAGTTGCTATGATCACATATATATTGTTGTAGCAAGTATTTTTTATTCCATTTTTAAATCCACAAAATCATAAAGCGTGATAAAGTCAATTTTATGAGCCCAGATTTCATTTGTTTTTACATTTGGAAAGGCACCAACAATACTTGTATTTTCAAATTCCTCTTTAAAGTAATATTTGATGTCGGCTTTATAATTTATTGGCGTCTTTAAATTATTTCTCATCATTAATAGAGTTTTCCAGTCCTTATCTTCTTTACCCTCGTTATAAAATGCTCCCATAAACAAAATTTCAACCGTATTCTCGTTAGGCTTGAGTTCAAATAGATTTTCGCCCGATTCAAAGGAATAGTAACCTTCTATCTTGTCCACACTCAGTACACGATACTCATACTTTCCGTCTTTTCTCTCTTTAAGTTCAAGCATTATTTTAGAGCCTAGTGGAAAAGTGAAGCTACTATGAAATTCAGTTGGGAACTTGTCAGGAATTTTCCGTTTTTCTTGCCCTTGAATATTAAAGGAAAGTAATCCTATTATTAAGATTAAAGTCAATTTTCTCATTTCGTTCATATTGGCTACAACGTTTAATATATGTGTCGTGGCGCGGCAAAATGTTACTAAACCATCGACATTTGTGCGCAGATTTTATACTTTAATTCAACTTTAAAATCTCTGCGCCATCCTAAATATACAAGAACCATTCGATTAACCCCAAATCTAAGCCATGACCACATATATCGTGTTAGCAAATGTTTTATTCAAACAGTTTCCGCCATTTTTCAGGAATTTGTTTTAAATCAAATTCCACAGAATCTTGAGTTTCTCGAGATAAATATTGACCATATATCTTATCTTCATTTTTAAGCTCACTTGCTAATTCTTCGAAATCATTATATTTCGATTCTTTTGAAAAATATTCATCTTTTTTTTCCTCCGATAACAGGTAACATTTATAACCTATAGTAATAGTTAAATATTCGGTTTTTATTTTAGTAGAATCCATTTCATAAGAGTATTCTTTTATTTCAGGATTTTCTATATTTAAGGGTTCTTCATTTTCATCCAAAAGATCCATGTCATCCAAATATTCTAATGTTTTTATCTTTTCTGGGTAAAGAGTTATTTTATTATTGAGTTTTTGGAATTTTCCAAATACGTATTTTTCTTCACCTCCTCCAAAACACGACCATAGCTCAACTCTATAAAAAAAATTATTATTCGATAATAGTCCAAGTGTTACCCCACTATTAAATCCACTAAATCCATATTTAGTTGTATCTACAGTAGTTGTTTTTAGCTCATTTCGAGACTTCAAATTTATTTCTGTTTTGTTAGAACAACTTTGAATTATTAGAACAATTAGTGCAAATATCAGTATAACTTCTTTTTTCATTTAGGATGTTTGCTAACGTCTCTTGTATGGTGCGTTTGCTTCCCGAAGGGAGCAAATGAACTATACAAACTGTTGTGCGTTCGTTTTTATTTTTTGTTCAATTTATTTAATGTTTCTGAAAGCCAATCTTCGTTAACTCTTTTTGATTCTTTATTCTCAATAATTTTCTTTTCTAATAATGGTATGAAATCTTTATCATTGAATAATTCAATAGATTCTAAAATCAGCGAGCCATTTTCGTCAATTCTTTCAAGTTCGGTTTTTAAAATGTCTTTTACTTTTTTGTCCTTCCTCTTTGCTAATCCTGAAATTGCTTCAAATCGTGTAATTTTATCTTTGTCTGTAACTCTATCCCACAAAGCAGTTCTGATTTCTTTCGAATCGTTGTCAAGTTGTGTTCCAATTCCAAAAGTTGCCCAATTTCTAGTGTCAGAATCTTTATCATTAGACAAATCAATTAAAGTTTTTATTGCATCTTCATTTTCTAAACAAGAAAGTGCAAGCGCTAATTCAAACCTAACATTCACAAACTTGTGAGTTTTGAATTCTATTAATTTTGAAATCTGTTTCTTATTTAAATTCTCGTTATTATGACTTATCGAAGATAAAATTGCCGATATGACTTTAGGTGACTTTTCATTTTCTAATAATTTAAAGTATAAATCTACTGTTTTGTCCTGTTGATATCTTGGGTCAAAACCTAATTGAGCCAATACATAAATTCCAATGATTTTTTCCTTTTCACTTTCAGATTTAGCAAGTTTAAATGCTTTATTATAAACTTCTTTATTCGGTCTTTTCCTTAATTCAGATATATTGTCCCAAAAGGTTTGTTGAGTTTTATTATTCAGCAGTCGAGTGAATATTTTTTCAGATGTCCATTTTTTTCGACTCATTATTTTTTTGAGTTAAGGAATGACGCACAACGTTTTATATATGTGTCGTAGCAGGGCAAAATGTTACCTTGCTTTTTGATTTTTCTTCGCATTGGTTGTTAACTTTTCATTCTGCAAGCATTGCGTCTTACCAAATATGCGGGAACCATTTGATCAATCACTTTGCTGCTATGGCACATATATAGTGTTGTACGCCGGCTTTTATTTCCGTTTAAATTTAAGTTCAGGATTATTCCACCAATCTGTTTGATCTGAATTCAGAATATGCTTTTTCAATTCCGAGTCCATTATTTCGATTTGTTCTTTAAACTCTTTTAAAAGAATATTTTTCTCAATCGGTTTATATTCAATGACTTTCTGAATCTTTTTTCTTGTCCATAAGTCATAATCCAATTCATATTTCCATTCCAAATAGTAATCTTCGTCAGCGTCATTCAATTCCTCAATTAGAATTTTATATCTCGACAGTAAATCAGAAGGACTTAATTCAATCAATTTTTCCACTTCATTTAAGAATTCCGTGTAATCTGTCCAGTATTTTTCGTCCTTTTGGGTTTCCATTTTTCAGCTTGCGTACAACGTTTAATATATGTGTCGTAGCAGAGCAAAATGTTACCTTGCTTTTCAACTTTTCTGCGCATTGGTTGCTAACTTTTCCATTCTGCAAGCATTGCGCCTTCATAAATATACAAGAACCAAT
>NZ_BAAAGE010000009.1:0-79551 GCF_039523995.1 Aquimarina litoralis | reverse complement strand
AATGAACTCTCAAAACTTATTCCGTTTTGCGGGTGCAAACATACAACCCTTTTTCCTTTCAACAACAAAAAAATACAACTATTTTTTAACCTTTTTGTAAAACACTCTAAACATTAAAGTTACAAATTAAAAAAAATAAAATATTTAGAAAAGGAACCAAAACATTATGCTTTTACTCCCGTAATTTCTATATCTAATATTGTTCCTCTACCAATAACAGAATCCACAACTAAACTTCCGTTTAACTTTTTAAGCCTATCTCTTACACTCCTCAAGCCTATACCCTCTTGCTTTGTCACAGACTTAAACCCTACTCCATTATCTTCATAGATCATATGGAAGTTATTATTTAACAAATCTAACTGCAATGAAATCTCTGTTGCTTTTGCATGCTTCAATGTATTCGTTAACAATTCCTGAACAACTCTAAAAACTTCTAGTGACAATTTCTCATTCAGTTGATCTATTTCTTTTTTAGGAAATACACTTAATGTTATTTTAATATTACTATTTACAACCATTTCATTTAGATACTCCTCTAAAACCTCCGAGAATCTATTACCATAAAAGTTATCAGGAATTAAATTATGAGAAATCTTTCTTACCAACTGATATGTCTCATCCACTTGTTTCTTAATTAAGCCTAAATCTTCATTCTGCTGAGTATGCGAACCTAATTTTAAATTAATAGCCGCTAGATTACCACCTATACTATCATGCAAATCTTGCGCAATACGTCTTCTTTCTGTATTCTGAACATCTAAAGATGTTTTTATCAACTTTAATTCTTGTTCTTTAATCAAAGATTTGATTCGCTCTTCATTAATTTCTTCCTGCTGTTTACTCAACTTATTTTTCGCAGTCAATTTTTGCTTGTATATAATGATAAGTATAATGCTCGAAATTGTTACCAATAAAAAACCATAAATAAGAAATCTCATATACCTTCTTTCAGATATCAATAGATTATCTTTTATCTCCTGATTTTTACGCAATAACTCTATCTTCTTTTCACGATCAAGAATATCGTACTTTACTAATAACTCCGCAATCTCCTTATCCTTCTGTATTTTACGAAGACTATCTTTCAGCTGATACCTTAATGTAGTGTGTTCTTCTGCTTCCTTATATTTATTTTGTTTTTTTAAAGTATTACTGAGGCTTTCTAAAATCTGAATTTCAATATCAATAAACCCTTTAGACTTCACTCTTTCTAATAAAACCGAATAGATGTCTATTGCTTTTTTGAAGTTATTTTTTTCATGG
Source organism: Aquimarina litoralis (assembly GCF_039523995.1). Taxonomy (NCBI): domain Bacteria; kingdom Pseudomonadati; phylum Bacteroidota; class Flavobacteriia; order Flavobacteriales; family Flavobacteriaceae; genus Aquimarina; species Aquimarina litoralis. The sequence goes on along the minus strand of NZ_BAAAGE010000009.1, from coordinate 78,285 downwards.
TAAGCTTGTGCCATTGTTATTCCTGACAACAGTACAAATTTCAAATTCTTATCTTCAAACATATTTTGTACGAGCTCACCATAATATATAGCCTCATCAAAATCACCCATTTTAAGATAACAAGCACTTATGCTCTCTAAACAATACCCCCTAGCCTTATAACCTTCTGGTGCCTCACAAGCTTTATTTAAATAAAACAAAGCATCTTTAAACTTTCCTTTTCTAGAATAAATCTGACCCAAATTGTTATACGAAAAATACACTGTACTATTATTCTTATCAACCTCTATACTTTTCTTATAATATGGTATTGCCTTATCATATTCTTTTTGATCTAAATAGTAATCCGCTAACCCTCTTATATGATGAACAGACATCTGATTACCTACTACTTTTTTCTCATATAAATCCAACCCTTTTAAGTGATATTCGCCTCTTATAGTAACCAACCCCTTAAAGCCATACCCAACAGCCAACATATTATAGGCTTTACTTAACCACTGATAAGACAACGAATCTTTTTTTCCTATAGATAGCTCATAAATCTTATTTCCGTAATAAATAGTAGAATCGGCATATTCTTTCTCCATATAGTATCTCCCCAAATAATCTAAGCCCCAGATACGAGCCTTTTTATCCTTTAATAAGGGTTTTACCAGCGGAAAGAATTCGTCGGGGTTTAGATTATTCATATTCTTAAGTTTCTTCTCTAGATCCTTACGAACATAATCTAACTCCTGAGAAAACATAGCTTGACAGCATAAAAACAATCCAATTAGGAGTATCGTTCTTAAATAGCAATTATGGATTAAAATTTTCAGTTTATCTGCAAGCGTGTTCATCATGAAATTGTAGGGCAAAGATGCTTACTCTTTTCACAAATGAACAAAAAAAGAATACACATCTCATTATTTGATGAAGTTTTTTTAAAGATTTGATAAAAGAATTTGATACTTATTGATAGTATAGTATTCTTTTTCAACTATAAAGTATGGCATCAATTTTCCCGTTAATCGAATTCTATATTTTATTTACTTTAAATAATTAGTAATTATTGTGAAGATTTTCATTATCGTATTATCTTTGCGCACTTAATAACAATTATAATGATTAAAATCACCTTACCTGACGGTTCAGTTAGAGAATACAATAGCAGTTTAACTGCGATGGATGTAGCAAAAGATATAAGTGAAGGATTTGCTAGAAATGTTATTTCTGCAAAATTCAATGGCACCACTATAGAAACCTCTACAGAATTAACAACCGATGGTGATTTGGTATTATTTACCTGGAAAGATGATGAAGGTAAGGCGGCATTTAGACATTCTACTTCTCATGTATTGGCACAAGCCTTAGAAGAATTGTATCCAGGAGTTAAGCTCTCTATTGGTCCGGCAATTGATAATGGTTTTTACTATGATATAGACCTTGGAGATCAAACTATCTCTGAAAAAGACTTCAAGAAAATTGAAGATAAAATGCTTGAGATTGCGAGAGGGAAACATGATTTTAAAATGAGATCTGTTTCTAAAGCCGATGCTTTAGCAAAATATAAAGAGGAAGACAACGAATATAAAGTAGAGCTTATTGAAAACCTAGAGGATGGAACGATCACTTTCTGTGATCATGATACCTTCACAGATTTATGTCGTGGGGGACACATTCCGAATACAGGAATCATTAAGGCTGTAAAGATCATGAGTGTTGCTGGTGCGTATTGGAGGGGAGATGAAAACAACAAGCAACTTACAAGAGTTTACGGAACTTCTTTCCCGAAACAAAAGGAACTAAAAGAATATCTTGAGCTCTTAGAAGAAGCCAAAAAACGTGATCATAGAAAATTAGGTAAAGAACTTGGTTTTTTTACTTTTTCCCAAAGAGTAGGACAAGGACTACCTCTTTGGCTACCAAAAGGTGCTGCTCTACGAGAACGTTTAGAACAATTTTTAAAGAAAGCTCAGAAAAAAGCGGGTTACGAAATGGTTGTGACTCCTCATATTGGACAGAAAGAGCTTTACGTAACCTCTGGCCATTATGCTAAATATGGTGAAGACAGCTTCCAACCGATTAACACACCTGCAGATGGTGAAGAGTTTTTGTTAAAACCTATGAACTGTCCGCATCATTGTGAAATATACAAAAGCGGACCGTGGTCATATAGAGACTTACCAATTCGTTATGCTGAGTTTGGTACTGTATATCGTTATGAGCAAAGTGGAGAACTACATGGCCTTACTAGAGTAAGAGGATTTACCCAGGATGATGCACATATTTTCTGTACTCCTGATCAACTCGATGAAGAGTTTAAAAAAGTAATCGATCTTGTACTTTATGTATTTGGTTCTCTCGGGTTTCAAAATTTTACTGCTCAAGTATCTGTTAGAGATCTCGATAAACCAGAAAAATATATTGGTGATGTTATAAATTGGGAAAAGGCTGAAAATGCTATTATAAGTGCCGCAAAAGATAAAGGCTTAGACTATGTAGTTGAAAGTGGCGAAGCAGCATTCTATGGTCCTAAGCTCGACTTTATGGTCAAAGATGCTTTAGGAAGGAGTTGGCAATTAGGAACTATTCAGGTAGATTATAACTTACCAGAGCGTTTTGATTTAGAATATAAAGGTAGTGATAACGAAATGCACAGACCTATAATGATCCATAGAGCTCCTTTCGGAAGTATGGAAAGATTCATTGCTATTTTATTAGAACATACTGCTGGAAACTTTCCACTTTGGTTAATGCCGGAACAAGTTATTGTCCTATCAATCAGCGAGAAATATGAAAAATACGCTGAAAAAGTTTTAAATTTGTTAGAAAATAACGAAATTCGCGCCCTTGCCGATCATAGAAATGAAACCATGGGTAAAAAGATAAGAGAGGCAGAAATGAAAAAAATTCCTTACATTGTAATTGTAGGGGAACAAGAAGAGAAAAACAACACGATATCGGTTAGAAAACATGGAGGTGAAGATATCGGAGCGATTAGTATCGAAAAGTTCACCGAAATAATAACAGAAGAAATAAATAAGACGTTATTACCATTTAATGGATAACCGAAATAAATTTTAAGTTTAATTTAAATTTTTAAGTCATAGCAATAAGAAGAAGAAGGTCTCAGAAACCACTAAGAGTAATTAAAGAAGATGCTCACAGAATCAATCACAAAATTAGAGTTGATGAAGTGCGTCTTGTAGGCGACAATGTAGAAGTTGGTGTTTATCCAACTAAAAAAGCACTAGCACTTGCTGAAGAGCAAGAATTGGATCTTGTAGAAATTTCTCCAAAAGCGGTACCTCCTGTTTGTAAAATTATGGACTATAAAAAGTTCCTATACGAGCAGAAAAAAAGGGACAAAGCTCTTAAAACCAAAGCAACCAAAGTAACCATTAAGGAAATACGATTTGGTCCAAACACAGATGAACATGATTATGAGTTTAAGAAAAAACACGCAATCAAGTTTTTAAGTGAAGGAGCTAAATTAAAAGCTTATGTTTTCTTCAAGGGACGTTCTATTATTTATAAAGATCAGGGGCAAATTTTATTATTAAGACTTGCACAGGAACTTGAAGACTATGGTAAGGTAGAGCAAATGCCGAAACTAGAAGGGAAAAGAATGATTATGTTCATTGCACCTAAAAAGACTAAATAAGTAAAAAGAAGTTTAAAATAATAAGTGAGATTATTATAAAAACAAGGATCAATGCCTAAAATGAAAACAAAATCCAGTGCTAAAAAGCGTTTTAAGCTTACAGGAACTGGTAAAATCAAAAGAAAGCACGCTTTTAAGAGCCACATCTTAACAAAGAAGTCTAAAAAGCGTAAGCTAGCTTTAACGCACTCTACGTTAGTGCATAAAAGCGATGAAAATAGTATTAAAGAACAACTACGTTTAAAGTAATTATTTTTTAATCAGGTTAAAATTATTATAAACCCAGGAGTTGGGCCTTTTATGAAAAAGACAAAGTGTCAAATCATTGACCGCCTACTACTAAAAAATTTAAAATTATGCCAAGATCAGTAAATTCTGTTGCGAAAAGAGCTAGAAGAAAAAGAGTTCTTAAGCAAGCAAAAGGATACTTCGGACGTCGTAAAAACGTTTGGACAGTAGCAAAAAATGCAGTCGATAAAGCAATGTCATATGCTTATAGAGACCGCAGAAACAAAAAAAGAACTTTCCGTGCTTTATGGATCACTCGTATCAATGCAGGTGCTCGTTTACACGGTATGTCTTATTCTCAATTTATGGGAAAAGTGAAAGCTAATAATATCGAATTGAATCGTAAGGTTCTTGCAGATTTAGCAATGAACAACCCAGAAGCTTTTAAAGCGATTGTAGAAAAAGTAAAGTAATTTTTTAAACAATAATATTATCTCACTTATAAAAAGACCTCGTCAATTTTGACGAGGTTTTTTAATTACATATTGTTTTTTGCAATAGTTTTCAATAAAATTAAAAAGATCAATTATTGTATAGGAGTCAGAATTACCTTTATTTTACGGATTGATCAAAAGTTATACAATTCATGCTCTTAATATCCAGTTTACAAAATCCAAAAATCAAGTTTTTACATCAGCTAAAAGAAAAATCTAGGTTACGTAAAAAAGAGCAAAAATTTGTGATCGAAGGAAAAAGAGAAATCTTTTTAGCGATTCATGGTGGATATCAGCTATTACAAATTTATTATTGCCCAACAATTATATCAAATGAAGATGTATCCGCTATAATAGATAATACTTCTAGTTCTATTGACATCTTTGAGATTACTACAGAGATTTATCAAAAGCTATCACATAGGTCTACTACTGAGGGAATTTTAGCCATTGCAAAATCTAAAGAAGCGTCATTAGACAATCTTGATTTAGATAATAAAAACCCATTGATTTTAGTGGCTGAATCCCCAGAAAAACCAGGGAATATAGGCGCGCTATTACGTACAGCAGATGCAGCAAAAGTGGATGCCGTTCTCATTGCGAATCCTCGAACAGATCTCTACAACCCAAATATCATTAGATCTAGTGTAGGATGTGTTTTTACAAATAACATTGCCATGGGTTCTACTGCGGAAATAATCGCCTACCTAAATCATAAAAACATTGCTATTTATGGAGCTGCATTACAATCTTCAGAAAATTATTACACACAAGATTATACTAAACCTACGGCTATTGTCGTTGGTACTGAAGATAAAGGCTTAACCGATGAGTGGTTATATAACACTTCGCAAAATATCAAAATCCCCATGAGTGGTGTTATAGATTCGATGAATGTTTCAGTAGCTGCAGGAATACTAATTTTTGAAGCAAAACGACAACGTGATTTTGTTGTCTGATACTTAAAAAATCATTAACTTACTAGACCTACAAATCCCAAAGCTGCAAACCTATACAAATGACATCAAACATGCTCTTTAATCTATTGATTGCTATTATTATAATAGTATTTCTAATAGATTCTTTATTAGATATACTTAACGCTAGACACTATAATAACAGTATCCCCGATGAGCTTTCTGACGTTTATCCAGAAGATGAATACCAAAAATCAATTGCCTATAAAGAAGCTAATTATAAATTCAAATTAGTTTCTTCTTCTATTTCCCTATGCATAATGTTGCTTTTCTTCTTTTTAGACGGATTTGCTTGGGTAGATGGAATTGCTAGAAGCTTCTCCGATAACTCAATAATTGTTGGGCTTATTTTTTTTGGGATCATCATGATTTGTAGTGATATATTGTCGACTCCTGCATCTTATTATAAAGTTTTTGTCATTGAAGAGCAGTTTGGTTTTAACAAAACTACGATAAAGACCTTTTTTATAGACAAAATAAAAGGTATTTTCATGATGATTATTGTTGGTGGAGGACTATTAGCCCTGATCATGTGGTTTTATGAAATTACAGGTCAATATTTCTGGTTATATGCTTGGGCGCTTATTGCTATTTTTACTCTAGCTATGAATATGTTTTATGCAAAAATCATAGTTCCTTTATTTAACAAGCAAACACCTTTAGAACCTGGAGAACTAAGAGATACAATTCAAGAATATTCAATGAATGTAGGTTTTCAGCTAAAGGATATTTTTGTAATTGATGGATCCAAAAGAAGCACTAAAGCCAACGCTTATTTTTCTGGTTTAGGTAGTGAAAAACGAATTACCTTATACGATACTTTGATTAAAGATTTGAACAAAGAAGAAATTGTAGCCGTGCTCGCTCATGAGGTGGGACATTACAAAAAACGACATGTAATTATCAACCTCCTTTTATCCATATTACTAACAGGAATTACACTTTGGTTTTTATCCCTATTTATCGCAAACCCCCTTCTTTCTGAGGCTCTATCAGTAGAAGTACCTTCTTTTCATATCGGATTAATTGCTTTCGGAATTCTATATAGTCCAATATCAGAAATTACAGGTCTAATTATGAATATAGTTTCTAGAGCATTTGAGTACCAAGCCGATGATTATGCAAAAAACTCTTATGATGGAGAAGCACTGATCAATAGTTTAAAAAAATTATCTAAAAACAACCTAAGTAATCTGACACCTCATCCAGCTATGGTTTTCATACATTACTCACATCCAACACTTTTGCAAAGGATTAAAAACATACGCAAATAAATCAAGTGAAATAGACTTGGTGGTTACGATTCTTAGTTGTATTTTTAACTATTACTCTAGTATTTTTCTAGACAAGAAAAATACTAGAGTTTTTCGCACAATCATATTGAAAAAGGCTTTCTAAGAAAACTTTGTAGTATGACCGAAGCCGCTATAGAACAGGAAAACAAACAAATTGCAAAGCAATATAAAGAATTGCTTCGTATAAGTTACAGAGATCTAAGTAAGGATGATAAGAAACTTATACGACAGGCATTCGATGTTGCTGTAGATGCGCATAAAGACCAACGTCGAAAAAGTGGAGAAGCCTATATCTTCCACCCTATTGCTGTTGCCAAAATTGTAGCAAGTGAAATTGGGTTAGATGCCACTTCCATAGCTGCAGCATTGTTACACGATGTTGTAGAAGATACCGAATACACTTTAGTGGATATAGAGCAGATGTTTGGAGAAACAGTTGCTCGAATTGTAGATGGATTAACAAAAATATCTTCTCTGAAAAAGGATAAAGATATTTCGCTACAGGCAGAAAATTTCAGAAAGATGTTACTTACCCTTAATGATGATGTTAGGGTTATTATCATTAAGATTGCAGATCGGCTACATAATATGCAGACTATGGATGCGATGCGACCAGATAAACAGGTCAAAATTGCTTCCGAAACATTATATATTTATGCTCCTTTAGCTCATAGAATTGGGCTTTATAATATTAAAACAGAATTAGAAGACTTAGGGTTAAAATACACAGAACCTGAAGTATACAAAGACATTCTTGAAAAAATAAAAGAAAGTAAAGAAGAGCAAGATGCTTATATCAAAAGGTTTTCTGATAAGATCAAAGAAGGATTAGACAAAGAAGGGTTAGATTATGAAATCAAAGGAAGACCTAAATCTATCTTTTCCATCAGGCGTAAAATTGTAAAACAAAATATTTCTTTCGATGAAGTATATGATAAATTCGCTATCCGAATTATCTATAAAGCGGAGGATATTGAAAATGAAAAGTTTATTGCTTGGAAAATATACACTATAGTTACCGATTATTATCGCCCTAATCCAATAAGGCTTCGAGATTGGATTTCTCAACCAAAATCTACTGGTTACGAAGCATTGCATATTACTGTCATCGGTCCAGATAGCAGATGGGTAGAAGTACAAATTCGTAGTGAGCGTATGCATGAAATTGCGGAAAAAGGTTATGCCGCTCACTATAAATATAAAAATACTGAGAAAAAACAGGATCAAGGATTAGATGGCTGGTTAAACAGACTCCAAGAAGCATTAGAAAACTCTGAGGCAAATGCAGTAGATTTTGTAGAAGAGTTTAAACTAAACCTATATTCAAAAGAAATTTTTGTTTTTACTCCAGAAGGTGATCTTAAATCACTACCAAAAGGAGCTACTGCTCTAGATTTTGGTTTTAGTGTTCATACAGAAGTTGGACTTAGAACCAGAGGCGCACGAGTAAATAATAAATTAGTTCCTTTAAGTCATGAATTAAAAAGTGGAGATCAGGTCGAAATCATAACCTCTGCAAAATCAAAACCAACATCAACTTGGTTAGATTATGCAACCACTGCAAGAGCACGATCTAAAATTAAATCTGCTCTACGAGATGAGAAAAAACAGATCGCGGAAGAAGGAAAAGTAATCCTTAAAAGAAAACTACGCTCTCAAAAAATCACTATGGGAGAAAAAGTGGTTAATGAGCTAGTATTATACTTTAAGTTAAAAACTAGTCAAGATCTTTTCTATAGAGTTGGAATCGGTACCATCGATAACCAGAAAATTAAGGAGTTTGCTACTGCGCGAAGTAATGTTTTTATGAATTTTATTAAAAATAGAATTCGTCGTGGTAACGCAAAAGATGTCAACAAAGATGAAATTACTTCTAAATACGATTTATTAGTATTCGGTAAAGACTCAGAAAAATTAGAGTACAAACTATCTAATTGTTGCAATCCTATTGCAGGAGACAATGTTTTTGGCTTTATTACTGTAAATGAAGGTATTAAAGTTCATAAAAAGGATTGCCCGAATGCACTGCAAATGCAAAGTAATTATGCTTACAGAATTATTCAAGCAAAGTGGATAGATTCTAGCCAAGAAGAGTTCAAGGCAGTAATTAGACTAAACGGTATTGATAATATTGGTGTGGTTAATGAGGTGACACAGATCATTTCTAATAATATGCACTTGGCTATTTACAATATGAATTTTGATACTAATGACGGTGTTTTTACAGGAAAAATAACCGTTGGAGTTAAAAACAAAAATACTCTTAAGACCGTTATTCAAAATCTTTCTAAGATCAATGGAATCGATAAAGTCATTCGAGAATAATTCATCTTACTTTTTTATTAATAAGTATTCATAAATTGGTCTCTCACTAATAAAAAATAATGTAAATTTGTTTTTTAAATCATTATGAGTACCAAAACAACTACGCAAAACGATCAAAATATCGTTAAAAACGTGTTTACTAGTTTTCTAGAAGAAAACGGTCATAGAAAAACACCTGAGCGTTACGCTATACTTCAAGAAATATATGAAAGTGAAGAACATTTTGATATAGAATCACTTTACATCAAAATGAAAAATAAAAACTATCGTGTTAGTAGAGCTACTCTATATAATACTATAGAATTACTCTTGGATTGCAAATTAGTACGTAAGCATCAATTCGGTCAGAGTCAGGCTCAATACGAAAAATCTTATTTCGATAGACAACATGACCATCTTATCTTAACAGATTCTGGTGATGTTTTAGAGTTTTGTGATCCTAGAATACAATCCATAAAAAAAACAATCGAAGAAATTTTTGATGTAGAAATAACAAATCATTCATTGTATTTCTACGGAACTAAAAAGAAACCAACTAATCAAGAAAACTAATGGCGGTAAACTTATTACTTGGTCTTCAGTGGGGAGACGAAGGTAAAGGAAAAATTGTAGACGTTCTTACAAAAAATTATGATATTATAGCGAGATTCCAAGGCGGCCCAAATGCCGGACATACCTTAGAATTTGATGGAATCAAGCATGTATTACACACGATTCCTAGTGGAATTTTTCATGATAAAGCTGTTAACTTAGTAGGAAACGGTGTGGTAATCGATCCGGTAATCTTTAAAAAAGAACTTGATAATCTTGCAAAGTTTAATATAGATTACAAATCAAAACTTCTTATATCCAGAAAAGCACATTTAATTTTACCAACACATAGAATTCTAGATGCGGCCTCAGAAGCTTCTAAAGGAAAAGCGAAAATAGGTTCTACCCTAAAAGGAATTGGTCCTACATATATGGATAAGACAGGTAGAAATGGTATTCGTGTTGGAGATTTAGAATTAAGCGACTGGAAAGAACGTTATCGTAATCTTGCTAATAAGCATGAAGCGATGATTGATTTCTATGATGCGAAAATAGAATACGATTTACAAGAATTAGAACAAGACTTCTTTGAAGCTGTAGAAACCCTAAAATCATTAACCTTTATTGATAGTGAAGAATATCTTCATCAGGCTCAAAAAGAGGGTAAGAAAATATTAGCTGAAGGCGCACAAGGTTCGTTATTAGATATTGATTTTGGAACATATCCGTTTGTAACTTCTTCTAATACTACTGCTGCTGGTGCTTGTACCGGTTTAGGTGTAGCTCCTAATAAAATCAAAGAAGTATTTGGAATCTTTAAAGCATACACTACACGTGTAGGAAGTGGTCCTTTTCCAACTGAATTGTTTGATGAAGATGGAGAAACAATGGGACGTGTTGGGAACGAGTTTGGAGCTACCACTGGAAGACCTCGTAGATGTGGTTGGTTAGATCTAGTTGCACTAAAATATGCTGTTCATGTTAATGGAGTTACACAATTAATGATGATGAAAGGTGATGTTTTAAGTGGTTTTAATACGCTTAAGGTTTGCACCGCTTATAAATATAAAGGAGAAACGATTGATCACCTTCCTTATAATATCGAACCAGAGAATGTTACTCCAATCTACACAGAAATGAAAGGTTGGTCAGAAGATCTTACTAAGATGAGTGATAAATCAGAATTTCCTAAGGAATTAAACAAGTATATCGAGTTTTTAGAAAAAGAATTAGAAACTCCTATTACCATTGTTTCTGTAGGACCTGATAGAACACAAACAATACACAGGTAAAACTATCGATTATTTATAATATTAAATCCCTCAAATTACAATGATTTGAGGGATTTTTTTTAAGTAATTACTAGCTGTAACTAGTTTTGGAGTAGTTCCATCGCACGATCTATTCCACTATCTTTTTCTTCCTGAAAATCTATGGTTAATAAGAAAGGAATTTGATTTTCTGAGTTCTCAGGTCCTATTCCAACAATTTCAAAAACTTCTCCTTGCGCATCACTGTATATTTCGTTAGATAAACCCATTTCTGCTCCATTTGGTAATTTATGGGTAAGAATAGTAGAAAATGCTCCTGCCGTGTGTTCCCCTACAATAGTAACATAAGGTAAATCTTTCATACATAGTGCAAAAAGTTCTGCTGCGCTTATCGATGCTGGACTGGTAAGCAAGATAATATCTTTTGTGAATTGAAAATCTCCTTTTGGCGCTACAGAAAAGGACTTATTTTCGGTAAAACTATCTCCCAATCTTGCTTTTTTGAAATAGGAAACTCTTTCCTGATCCATAAATCGAGAAACAATATCCAGAGCTACTGTGTCAATTCCACCGTTATTAAAACGTATGTCGATAATCAATTTAGATACTCCCGAAAATTCGATATCCTCCATAATCGTATCCAGAAGATTATTTAAAGATGATAATTCATTACTAAAATCAGTTCCATAACCTTCCATACCAATAATATTGATGTATCCAATATCTTCGTTAATCAATCCCCAAAATATATTATTTCCTTCATCGATCTCAAAGTTTCCGTTTAAATAGTTAGTGGCGATAGTTATTAATTTTTCATTTCCCAAATCAACATAATCATCAATGTTTTCTAACAAAAGATCGCCACTTAAATTAGCATTTAATCTTTCCAAAATTCTAGGTTCCCCAGATTCTATCAGAATGTTATTATCTTCATCTATAATACTAACGTGTCCATCTTCCAACAAAAGAACTAATTCTTCTAAAATATCATAAAAATTTTCTGAGTTTGCCTGATCTCTTAGGCTCTCATACTGAGCCCAATTTATATTTCTAGCTTCAAAAAAAGCATAGTAATCATTAAAGATATTCCAAAAATGATCAAAGTTTACTTTTGGATCATTGGTAACAGCAATCTGATCCGGCAAACAAATTGGATTTTGTTCTACTAATCTAGTAAGTTTTATTTCGGAATCCGATAAAGCTGAAGTTGCTACTAATTCATTTTCACTCACCTGAAAAAGCTCAAAATCTTCTAACATAAAGTCATCATTCTGAATTGCACATCCAACCGTATTAAAGTTATAGAGTATATCCTTACCCTCTGTAAATTCAAGTATATATCCTTTCTCGGCAGATAACCAAAAACCGTTTACTGGATCTGTTATTGGGACCGTATTATCATCATCGGATTGACAGGAAACAATAAGACATAATAAGAGAAGTACACTACCTTTCTTTATCATTAAAAGAAAAGCTTCTTTTTTATTTATTGACAACATATAATTTATTTTAAAATTTTAATAAGTAAATAAGAGATGAAGAAGAGTATGACAGTCGTTTAACAAAGCCCATTCATACTGTTTCTTAAAAACGATACCCTATTTTGAAAGAAACATAAGGTGTTAGACCTACTTTTCTACGATTATCGTTTCCAAAACCTAATGCTGGACCAATAGCCGTTTCATAGTTAAAGTGTTTACCTATATTCCTTCTGATTCCCCAAGCAAAAGCTAGCACAGGATGATTTAACCGATCTCTTTTAGCTTCAAAACCATCGTAATTGAAATAACTACCACGTAATGATATGTAGTTTGCACTATTACCATCAATCCTTTTCCCCTTTCTAGCCCGTTTTAGTAAATTGTAATACCAACGAGGCTCTATCGACAATCCAGGCAACGAAGTTCCACTACCAACTCCATTCCCGTTATCTTTGGTCCAAAGGCCTTCAACCGAAATTCCTATTTCGCTTCGCAATGCAATCTGATTTGTTAGTTTTAATTCATTATGAACCCATGCACCAACTACACCTACTTGAATTCCAAAAATTGATTTCTCTACAGATATATCTTTAGAATCTTGAGAAAATGTGATACATGACATCATTAGAAAAGAAACAAGAATTACTTTTTTCATTTTTTTATTTTTTGATTAACAGCGATAAAAGTATTGTTATCAAAAAACAACAGTGTAATTTTATATCGGGAGATGTACTGAAATAAGGGAAGTTTACGAATCAGGACGTTTTTTGTAGCTTTCTATACGAACCAGGAGACATTCCTAAAGAAGTTTTAAAAGCACTATAGAATGCACTTTTGGATTTAAAACCTACTTCCATACCAATTGCTTCTATAGAATACTTATTAAATACTGGGTCATGAAGTAAGTTTTTAGCAGCCTCTATCCTATATTCATTTACAAACTGAATAATACTTTTATGTATTTCTTGATTTACGATTTGTGACAAATAGCCCTCATTAGTTTCTAATCGATTGGCTAAATCTAATCTACTTAAAAGAGGATTTTTATACAATTCTTCCTCTTCCATCAATTTGTATAATTCTGTGATAATTTTTGAAACCGTAGCTTCATTTATTTTCTTTTTTGTCTGCGCAACGTGTATATTTTTTGAAACCAAATATTGATGAATTTCATCCTTCTGAACAATTATTTGTAGTTTAAAAATTCCATAGTACAATACCCACCACGACAAAATGGAAAGCATAATCCACATGATATTAGTAACAAACTCTGAATCATATATATACAATTCGATATTGGATAAAAACCAACAAATAACAATACATATCATAAAGAGATTCAATCTTAATAACCAACGGCGTTTTTCTGAAGAAATAGCACTAGAACGTTTTATGAGATATCTACTAAAAATGATTAAAAACACATTAAAAACAAACGAAAATCCATCTTTAATATCATAGGTTAATGCATCCAAATCAGGATTATATATACCCCAAACAAAATCGAAAATAGAAACACTCACCTCAAGAATAACAGACGCTATAAAAGGAACGTAAAGCCATTTATACCATCTTTTTGTGAGATACTTGTGTTTTATTTGAAGTAAAAAATATGTAAAAAGGGTGACAGCAACCAGGAACTCTAGCATAATATTATCTAAAAACTGTAGGATAATATTATCGATTTCATACCAACCTAAAAAAGTTAGAGTGGTGAGTAAAAACAGCGATATAGCGAGATAATTATTAGCGTGGCTTTTGTAAAATGAAGATGTAATCAATGAGATACTTATAAAATATCCAATACACCCACTGGCAATAATAATAAAATCTAATAGTGTAAGCGTACTATTCAATATAAAGAAAGGTTAGTTGTTGTTTAATATAACTAAATACTTCAAAAATTAGTACTTGTGACAAGCTATTCTGCAGATATCTTACATCTATAAAAATTACAATTTTTCTGTATAGAGTAGTATATTTGCAACAAATTTAGAACCTACACTCTTTGAGAGTCTTTTTTTCCATATTGATCTTTATTGCATTTGTGCTAAGGCCTACTATAGAAATTAGTAGCATACTCTATTATCAATTAAATATTGATAGTATTATAGAGAAATATTGTATTAATAAAGAAAGACCCAAGTTAAACTGTAACGGTAAGTGTTATCTAATGACTCAGATGAAAATGAGTTCGATGGCTGATAATAACAATACAGAAGCTTCGATTCCAATACTGGAAGCTTTTCTCCCATTGTTTTTTGAGGATAACACATTATCTATAGAAAGTGTTCCTAATTTTCAGTTCTCACTTCAAAAAAACTGGAAACCAATAAACTGGCATTTAAAAGATATTTCCAAGGTTATAGATCATCCTCCAGAGATATATTTTTCATAACTATCAATCATTTATTGATTGTAAAACTACTTACAAACCGCTTATAACAATTATTTGTCGGTAAAATGCTGTATGCATTATTGTAACTAAAAGCTAAGAATTTTTTGATGGTTTTATATACCTAATCATGAATTCTTAATAGCGTATTAACTATAATCATTCTTACAATGAAAAAATATATCTGTGCCATTATTTTTATGGCAATTCAACTCGTATCTGCACAAGAAGATACAAAAACTAATTGGTCAGGATCAAGACCAGACGGACATGCTCCCATTTCTATAATGGGTGATCATACACATGGTAAAGGCGAATTTATGTTTAGCTACCGCTATATGTATATGAATATGGAAGATTTAAATAGAGGTAGTGAAAATGTAGCATTCTCTAATGCACTTCGTCCTAATGATGTATACATGGTTACACCTACAAGCATGCCCATGCAAATGCATATGCTTGGGATGATGTATGCTCCAACCGATAAAATTACATTAATGGCAATGGTAAACTACTTATTGCAAGAAATGGATCATCTTACTGCGATGAATGGTACATTTACCACAGAATCTTCTGGATTCGGAGATACTAAAATCGCGGCTCTTTACAAGTTCTTCAATAATAAAAGACAACAATTACACGGCCAAATAGGCATCTCTATTCCAACAGATAGTATCGATGAAGAAGATGTCACTCCTGCTTCTAGCCCAAGCGAAGTAATTTTACCATATCCCATGCAAATAGGAAGTGGTACTTGGGATACAGAAATAGCAATAACTTATCTAAAACAATGGAGTGAATTTTCTTTCGGCGCACAAGCTAGAACAACCTTAAGAATTGGAGAAAACGGCAATGAATACAGACTAGGAAACAAATATAGTTTTAATACTTGGACTGCTTTTATGGCTAATAATTGGTTAAGTTTTTCTGGAAGAATAGAACTTGGTGCTGTTGATAAAATCAATGGAATCAATCCAGATTTAAACCCTATGATGATTATTACTGCCGATACAGCAAATTCCGGAATGACATATGCTAATGCTGGTTTAGGTTTTAACCTATATGCATTTAAAGGAAGTTTAAAAGATTTGCGATTAGGATTTGAAGCTGCTATGCCCCTATTTCAAAATATGAATGGAATACAGCTAAGAAACAAAGAAACTATAACCTTAGGACTCCAATACGCACTTTAAAAGAAACATCTCAACTTAACAAAAACACAAATCAGTTTATCTGATTGCTTACAAAATTTAAATAATGAAAAATATCATATTATTGGCTATACTTCTGTGTATAGGAGCACATAGCTATGCACAAACTTTTCAAGGAAAAGTTGTGGATAATTCTAACAATCCATTACCAGGAGCAACCATATCAGAAATCAGTATACCTTCTAATGGTGTAATGTCAGATCTAAATGGATCTTTTGAAATTAAACTTCAAAACTCAACTAAAGTAACCGTTAGTTTTTTAGGATATATTACCAAAATAGTACCACTCACGGACGGAACAAATATCATTCGCTTAACTGTTGATAACGTATCTTTAGAAGAAGTATTGGTCACTTCGGCTAGTAGAGAAATTCAGAAACGTTCGGAAGTACCCGGATCGATTGCAACAATATCCGCGAAACGTATAGAAGAAACCAAAGCTTTTGGTATTGATCAATTGGTAAATCAGGTACCAGGCGTTTTTATGTCTACATCCAGAGCAGCAAGTAACGAACAACATTTTATGGCTGTTCGATCTCCGATCTCCACAAAAGCATTGTTCCTTTATCTAGAAGATGGATTACAGATTCGTCCTACCTCTGTATTTAATCATAATGCTTTACTAGAAATGAATGATGTTTCTTACGACCGAATTGAAGTTCTAAAAGGACCTGCATCAAGCATCTACGGAAGTGAATCTATCGGAGGTAGCTTTAATTTTATCACCAAAAATCCAACAGAAAACCTAAGCGGAAGCCTAGGATTTCAAATTAATGATATCGGTTTATCTCGTTATGAACTGGAAGTCTCTGATAAAACAAGTGACAAATTCGGTTTTTACTTTGGAGCACACTATGTACAAAGAGAAAATGGGCCTATAGAACATAGCGATTATGAAAAACTTGCAGTGACTTTTAAAACTGTCTATGACTTCTCCCCTTCTACAAAATGGACTACGGTTTTTGATATCGTGGACTATAGATCAGACATGACCGGTTCTCTTAGTGAATCAGATTACTTTGGTGGAAACTTTGAAAGTGATCAAACCTTTACAGAACGAGAAGCTTTGGCCTTTAGAGTAAGAACTACCTTAGATAAGTTCTGGAATGAAAATAATAAAACATCATTCAATTTTGTTTTCAGGGATAATACTATGGATCAAAATCCGTCATATAGAGTTCGTCAGTTTAGAGATCAAGGACAATTAACAGGTTTTGGATCTGGAGAAGTAAACTCTAATCAATTTAGAAGTTTTGTCGGGTTGATTCAACATAAACTCGATTTCAACTTTGCAAATTCATCACTAATTCTTGGCGCGACTGGAGATTTCTCTCCTCAGAAATACGTTGCCGAAACTACCAGTATTATTGTTGATCCCGAAACCGGAAGAAATATTGACTTCAGTATTAATTCTGGAGATTTTCTATTAAACTACGAGGCAGATATTTTTAACTATGCTGGATTTTTACAGTATGAAATTTCTCCTATAAATCCACTAAAAATTACGGCAGCAATAAGATATGACGGTTTTGAATATGATTACGATAACAAAGCAGATGGTATTGTAGGTGTAGAAGATGCCGTTGATAATTTTAACAATCTAACTCCCAAACTTGGAATTAATTATAATTTCTCTTCCAAAGCTGGAATGTACGCAAATTACTCTCAAGGTTTTACGCCTCCGCAAGTATCTACATTATATAGAAATACAAATCAAGTACAGGGAATAAAACCTAGTCGATATAATAACTATGAAATTGGAGGATATTTTACGATTCCTTCTAAACTAAAACTAGATGCTGCCATATATCTATTAGAAGGTAAAAATACTTTAATCACTTTACGAGATGATGATGACAACTTTTTTAATACGAATGCTGGTAAAACCAGATCATATGGTATAGAATATGGAGTTTCATGGAACGTATTAAAAGAGTTATCTATATCTCATAATGGTAGTTATGCAAAACATCGTTATGTAGACTTTTTTGATAATGGAATTGATTACTCAGATACCGAAAGAGAAACAGCACCTAATCTATTAGGAACTTCAGGAATTACATATCGTAATACCTTTGGAAAACTTGGTTTTACGATTACCGCAGAACACGAACTTGTTGGAGAATACAATACAAGCTTTGAAAATCAAGTAGAAAATGAAGATGGAACTTTTGGGACAGCAACCTATGATGGACATAATGTATTTAATCTTAGAGCCACTTTCAATTATAAAGGCATTGAAATTTGGGGGCATGCACTAAATGTTTTTGATGAATTATATGCTGCCAGAACC
Source organism: Aquimarina litoralis (assembly GCF_039523995.1). Lineage (NCBI taxonomy): Bacteria > Pseudomonadati > Bacteroidota > Flavobacteriia > Flavobacteriales > Flavobacteriaceae > Aquimarina > Aquimarina litoralis. The sequence continues at coordinate 60,135 of NZ_BAAAGE010000009.1, read as the reverse complement.
TCTTTCAACAGATTTAGAGGAGAAAATAGTTTTACGATTGGAAATCCTAGAGCATTTCATCTGGGGATGAGATGTAATTTTTAATAAACCATTTAAACGAATTTCTGCTGCTGCATTGATCAATATAGTATATACATAAAAGTGTAGCAGTAGATTCTTTTAAGTTTTCTTTTCAATAATTACATTATGTATAAAAAATCAAAATTGAATACTTGGCTTTGGAAATGGCACTTTATAGCAGGATTAATATCCCTTCCGTTTGTTCTTTTGCTTTCTTTAACAGGAATCATTTATTTGTTTAAATCTGATTATGAAACGCCCAGACAAAAACATATTAAAGAAGTTACGGTTACAGGAACTCCCATTTCATTACAAGAACAATGGGATATTGCAAATAAAAACGCTATTAAAAAACCAAACTCACTTGTATTAAAAACATCTCCAGACCAAGCCACAGAGTTTGTTTCTGGAAGATTTAGTAATAAAAGTAGCATTTTTATTAACCCTTATACAGGTGAAGTTTCTGGAGAAATCATAGGAAAAAATACTACCATGTATAGTATAAGAAAATTACACGGAGAATTACTAATGGGTGGATTCGGTACTAAAATCATTGAGCTTATTGCAAGTTGGATGGTTGTACTCATTGCAACTGGATTATACATTTGGTGGCCAAAAAGAGGATGGAAACTAAAAGGGTACTTTATACCAAGAAACAACATAGACAAAAGAACATTTTACAGAGATTTACATGCAGTTTCTGGATTTTGGATATCTATCCTATTGTTAATGATTCTTGCTGGAGGTTTTCCATGGACGGATGTTTTTGGGCAAAATTTTAAAACCATACAAAAAGTAACAAACACAGGATATCCCAGTACTTGGCAAGGACATCAACTAAAATCTACTATTTCCGAAAAAGCTTTTACATTAGATCAAATGGTAGTTACTGCAAAAGCTTTAGAGCTACCAGGAGTTGTAAGCTTAGGATTTCCGAAAGGACCATCTGGAGTATTTAGTGTTTCAAACTTCAATCCTTCGGACTTGACATCTCAACAGAGTATCTATTTTGATCAATATTCTGGAGAACCTATACTTAAGCATACCTGGAAAGATGTAGGGATTTTAATGAGAGGACGAATGTGGTTTATGGCTTTTCATCAAGGAGAGTTTGGAGGTTGGAATTGGTGGTTAATTCTAATCACAGCCATTTTATTAACCATTATGAGTATTTCAGCTTTAGCCTCATATATATTAAGAAAAAGAAAGGGAAGCTGGGGAGTTCCAAAAGTTCCTGCTTCCTTTAAAGTTGGGTACGGAGTTATACTACTGATTGGTATATTATCCTTTATTTTTCCATTGTTTGGTGCCAGTATTCTAATCATTTTAACAATAGAATATCTAAGAAAATATAGATTCTCTAAAATTTCTTAATCCATTATGACGATAGTAAGCCGATTATTTAAAAAAACAATACATTTGAAATATTAAAAAAACATACCAATGAATACCAATAAGTTATGGTCCCTCTTATTAATCGTGGGACTTATTTTCAATTTTTCTTGTAATGAATTATCTAAAGAAGAACAAGAATTCGATGCACTTATGCAAAAAGTAATCGATGTTCATGATGAAGTAATGCCCAAAATGGGAACAATGAGTTCTTTAATAAAAGAATTAGGTACTAAAATTGATACTACAGCCGCTGGAAAGAATTATGAAAAAGCACAAAAGGATCTAAAAGACTCTTACGATTTTATGATGGATTGGATGAGTGATTTTAGTTCTAAATTTCCACATGGAGAAGATGTTACTACGAAGGATATGGAAAAATTCACTGCTAAGATGAATATCCTTAAAGAAGAAGAAATAGAAGTAAATAAACTGAAAGAGCAAATCAATTCTAGCATTGCAACTGCAGAAAAGCTGCTAAAAAAGTAGTAATCCTCTTTTGAAAAGCATAGTTTATAAAATTGTTTATTTTTGCCACTGCAACAAATCGCTTAAACCCATGAGAAAAATTATTTTATTAGCCTCTGTACTTTTTTTAACCAATACTGTGGTACAAGCTCAGAAAAAGAAAGATTTATTAGCTGAAATTGATAAGCTTAGACAAGAACTTAGAACTAAAGATGGAGAGCTGGTAGAAGCTAGAAAGAATGAAAGAGTGAGTCAGTCCAAAGTAAAAACTATGGAAGCACAGGTAGCTGACCTTAAAGAGACCAATGCTACTCTGCTTGCTAACATGAATAGTTTTACTGAATTATCAAACAAAAAAGCTAGTAATCTACAGACATCTCAAGAGATTATAAAGGAAAAAGATAGACAGTTAAACGTTATTAACGATGCAATAACTGCCAATGACTCTATTAATCTTGCCGTATTTAGCAAATTTAAAAATGCTATCGGCGGTGATAATCTAAAAATTAGCAACGGTACTATCCATATTATTTTACCAAATACAACTCTTTTTGGAGAAAATGATAAGAACTATGTTGTAGATGCCAAAGCGAAACCTACACTAGAGAAAATTGCAGCAACCTTAAATGCGAATCCTGATTTAAACATTATCGTAGAAGGAAATAGTAATGCCTTAAAATTAGATGGCAAAAAGTTAATCGATAATTGGGATTTAAGTTCTAGACAAGCTGCTTCTGTAGTTAGAGTACTGCAGACAGATTATAAAGTAGATCCTAAAAGAATGGAAGCTTTAGGAAAGAGCGAGTATAGTACCGAAGGAATTGAAACTGTAACTAGGATTATCATAGATCCTAAGTTTAATAACTTTTACAATTTGGTAAAAGACAATATGAAGAATTAAATAAAATTCTATATATAATTGAAAAACCATCTGCTTGAGGTAGATGGTTTTTTTATGCCTTATTTTATGAACTTGCTAATTTTTTACTCTTAAATTCTGATGGATTCGATCCTGCATGTTTTTTGAAAAATTTCGAAAAATGGCCTGCTTCTTTATATCCCAACTCATAAGCAATTTCTTCAGATGTTTTATCCGAATACAATAATAACCTTTTTGCCTCTACAACGATACGTTCATTAATCGTAGCTAATGGAGACTTATCACTGTACTTATGAAATAAGTTGGATAATGTCTTAGGAGATTTAAAAAGTAAATCAGCGTAATCCGCTACTTGATGTTTTTCTCTAAAATGCTTTTCGACAAGAACATTAAATCTTCGAATAATATCTAATTGATTATTAGGCAATCCAGGATCAGGTAATTCTTGTTTGATCAGTCTCCTCGATTTAATTAAAAAACTTTTAAGGAGTGTTCTCAACATTTCACCTTGTATTTGATCCCTATTCTTAAATTCTTCCTCAAAAGAGTCAAACATTGAGTAGAAACTATCTTTATCCTTACCTTTTAATGTTAATATTTGCGGAACCGAAGAACCAAAAAACAAAAAACCATTACAAGAAACTTCCTGATCATGATCCTGAATACAATAGAACTCTCTATTAAAAACTAAAGAAACAATCCCTTCAGTATCCTTATCTATTTCTAACACATTAATAGGTGTACAAAAAATGATCTGATCTTTCTCTAATTCGATCAGTGAACCATCAACTCTAAAACTTACAGCTTGTCCTCGACTCCATAGAATTTTATAAAGTCCTTTATCTTTCAGTAAATCTAAAGCAGGAGTACAATTAAAGTCGGTTAGAATAAAGGTGCTCTCATCTTTTATACTAGCATAATCTAATCTCATATTCAAATTAACAAATAAATTTCATCATAAAATAAAAATCCTTTGTTCTTAAGGAATAATTTACATTCTTTAACCTTTTCTAATTTTCAAAAACATAGAATTACTTTAATAGGTTAAATTCATATCATCCTGCAAAAAGTATTTTCTATTTTGTCATGATTTTATTCTTTTCCTTTCTATTTTTTTTAAAATAATTATGGGTTTAACATTACTCTTAAAATGGTAAACCATAACTATTTTGATTTTAGGTTAAAAATGCTCATTTACTGAAAATAAACATCCATTCACTGAAGATAAAAGATCATTCAATAGTCCTCGGAAACATTCTGCTGAAAGGGTAATATCCCCTTGCAATATAAATCCAAGATCTTAAGTTATTCTTTTTGTAACACACTTAGCTAAGCTTCGAAAAAGGTTTGTATATCCGCTCTAAAAATGTTCGAGCAAACTATAACAAATTCCTTTTTGAATTCAACACTTACATTTTTTAAAAATTGCTTGGTACCAAAGCAATTTTTAAAGGAAAATAATCTTCTTTTTCTAACATGAAAGGTGAAGATTTTTAGTCTAACAATTAACTATTCAAATTTATGAAACTAACAAATTTCAGAATACTGCTGATATTCTCTATTACAGCAATTTTAATACAATCTTGTTCTTACGACAATGAGGAATTAGATGAAGAAGCTTTAGGATCCGAAAGTATTGAAGATGCTACGAAAGGATCTAATGAATCTAATACTACCACTGATCTAATTATGGATTGGAATTCTTTATGGGTAGAACTAGATCAACATGCCTTTGGAATGCGACCAAATGCCACTGCAAGAGCTTTGGCGTATATACACTTGGCAGCATATGAAACTGCTGTACAAGATATGCGTGGATATAGATCTGTAGAAAACAGATTTGATGAATTACAAATAAACCAACGGGAAAGAGATAGAAATATCAGTTTAGATCTGGCACTGAACACGTGTTATGCTCTTGTCTTTGATCATTTTATGAATAACATTGATCCTGAAATAGACGCTAAAATTGGTCAATTACAATCCGAATATGAAGACGAGCTTTCTAAACGTTTAAGAAGACGTGATATCCGAAATTCTATCGAATGGGGAACCCATGTGGCAGAACAAGTTATCGCATATAGCCAAACAGACACTGAAGCTGAAACACAAATCCTAGAGCCGCAACCGTTAGATTATGAGCCTCCTGTTGGTCCGGGTTTATGGAGTTATAGTGCAGAGCAAGAACGTGGTTTATTTCCTTATTGGGGAAAGGTAAGAACTTTTATAATTTCTTCTGAAGAAACAAGCAGTATTCCACCACCAATTACTTATAGTACCGATCCACAAAGTGATTATTATGCTGAGATGGATGAAGTTTATAGTGTAAGTACAAAAGCAGCTGAAGAAAATAACGAAGATCTATGGATCGCAGAATTTTGGTCGGATGATGTAGAAGGATTAATGGTAAGTCCTCCAGGACGTCAAATTGCAATAGCTAATCAACTAATAAATCAATATAACCTTGATTATGACAAATCATTGGCGATGCTACTCAAATTAGGTTTTTCTCTAAATGATGCTGCAGTTTCATCTTGGGCAGATAAATATGAGTATTTAGTTATGCGTCCTAGTGTATATATTCAGGAGTTTATTAATCCTGATTATCAGACAAATTTATTCAAGTTTATTTTTTGGCCGAATCCAACATTTCCTGGTTATCCATCTGGTCACTCAACATTCGCATCTGCTGCTGCGGGAATATTCATAAATGAGTTTGGAAACGATATTAACTTTACAGATCGTACACACGAAGGAAGAACTGAGTTTTTAGGAGATCCAAGACAATTTGATTCCTTTTCTGAAATGGCTGAAGAAAACGCATTCTCCAGAATTCCTCTGGGAGTTCATATTAGAATGGACTGTGTAGAAGGATATCGTCTAGGTTATGAAATATCAGATGCAGTGAATAAATTCCGATTAAGAAACTAGTAGCATTGGTATCATATAGCTTGATCTAAAGCTACTCTTTTGCTTTCTAAAATGATCATGAAAATTGATCTTTTGTAAAAGAAAAATAAAATCCAATAGTCTATATTCATGAGACTATTGGATTTTTTTGTCGGGTAGAGAGGATTCGAACCTCCGATCTCTGGTCCCCCAGACCAGCACTTTAACCGGACTAAGCTACTACCCGAAAATGGGACACAAATATAAAAATACTTTCGTTATTGTGAAGGATTATTATGGCGTTCTAAAATCTTAATCATTTTAAATGATTTTAATAAATGAAACAACCCAGGAAGAATAACTGCACCACCGATAATTAGTGATATCCCAAGTACATTAATTACACTATCAGGAGCTATATTATCTAATAAACTCACCTCATTGGTTTTGGTAATAATTATGTTAGGAAAATGGGCTACAAATGCTGCGAGAAGAATTAAAAAAACCTGTAAACCTGCAAAAAATCTGCTTAACACTCTACGTCCTTTTTTTATAGTAATCCAAAGAGGAATTAAAAGTAATCCTGAGATAAACATAGCAACAATAGCATAAGGATCTGTAACAAATACAGTAACAAAACTATATCCGCTGATATATCCGTAAATAAAAGTTATTAAACCTGTTATAAAAACTACAATAGTCGCTATTCCTGCCTTTCGGATATAAATATTTTCCTTTCCTCTTACCGATTCCCCAATAAGCAATACAGAAGATAAAAATGCACATAAAGCTGCAAAAAACAACCCAACTGAAATACTAAATACATTAAACCAAGGTTTCATAAAAACATCATAGAACGAAAGATTTTCAACATCTTCTGTTAGTATAATTTGTCCGCTGATCAATCCTCCGAAAACCATTCCTAAAAATATCGGTGTAATCAAACTAGATATTTTAAACATAGCATCATATAATTTCTGCGAATTATCGATGACAGCATCGTAATGTCTAAATACAAAGGCAACACCTCTAAGGGTAACTCCCAATAAAACTATCGTTAATGGAATATGCAGATTCACTACTAAGATATTATAGTACACAGGAAATGCAATCCATAATATTACTATGAGAATAATGATCCAAATATGATTGGCTTCCCATACAGGTCCCATGACTCTATAAATTGTTTTTTTTGTAATTTTTTGGTTTTCTTCTGAGGAAAACATCTCTACAATTCCTGCTCCATAATCCGCGCCACCTAGAACAACGTATAAGTACAAGGAAAATATTAAGAAGAATAAAACGACGTATAGCATAGACTAATTATTTTGAGCATTAAGAACTTTGATCTGGCGAATCATTAACCAGGTAACTGCAATCGATAGTGTAGTATAAACTACAATATAGGTATAGAAACTTACCACAATTCCTGGCATAGGTGTCACTGCATCTTTTGTTCGCATTATTTTATGAATAATCCAAGGTTGTCTTCCAACTTCTGTTACAATCCAACCAGCTTCTAATGCTAAAAATCCAAGTGGTGCTAGTGCTATAAACAATAACCAATATTTTTTATTGGTAAGCCATTTTTTCTTTTTTAAAGAGACAAAATATAATAATCCTGCTAGCATCAGGATACCACCAATACCAACCATCACCTGAAACGCATAATGTACCATTGGAACATTAGGGCGTTCATCTTCCGGAAAATCATTTAATCCTTTTACTTCTGCATCAAAATCTCCAAATGCCAAGAAAGAAAGCATTCCTGGGATAGCGAGCTTGTATTTTACTTCTTGAGTTTCGGCATCTACGATACCTCCGATATATAAAGGAGCTCCTTTTTCTGTATTATAATGAGCTTCCATCGCTGCTAATTTTACAGGTTGTCTTTCTGCAATATCTTTTGCCGAAATATCTCCACTAATCGGTTGTAAAATTGCCGCTATTGCTCCAAAAGTGATTGCTATTTTAAATGCCTTGGTATGCAAAGCCACTCTTCTACCCCTAAATATTTGATAGGCATGAATTCCTGCTACGGCAAAACCCGTTGCCGTAAAAGCGGCTAAAGTCATATGTAATGCTTGGGTAAACCATGCAGGATTAAGCATTGCCTTAACAGGATCAATGTTTAAGAACTGTCCATCTACATAATCAAATCCTGACGGTGAATTCATCCATCCATTTGCTGCAACTACCAAAATTCCGGATGCCACTCCAGACAAGCCTATAATAACCCCAGTAAACCAATGAAATTTTTCTGGCAATTTATTCCATCCGTACAAATAAAAACCAAGTGCTATTGCTTCTACAAAAAAAGCTGCTCCTTCTAAGGAAAAAGGCATTCCAATAATAGGACCCGCATGTTTCATAAATTCGGGCCATAACAGCCCCAACTCAAAAGACAAAGCAGTTCCGGATACGGCACCTGTAACGAAAAAAATTGCCACCCCTTTTTGCCAGGCTTTTGTTAATGTTAAATAGAGTTGATCTTTTGTTTTTAACCACTTATAATGTGATACTACCATAAAAAAAGGCATGACCATTCCAATACAAGCAAAAACGATATGAAATATAAGCGTAAATGCCATTTGGAGTCTTGCTGCATCAAGGTTTTCCATAGAAAATATTTAGAGAAAGAGTGTGATTCTAATTACTCTATAAAGATACGACACAAAGCCCATTTTAAGAAGAAAAAACCTGAGTCTTTTCGGTTTTTTGAAGCTTTTTTTGATCACAATTTTAGTCATTTCCAAAACATAAAAAATCGAATTTAAAAGCAATAAAAAATTGCATCTTTTACTTACCTAAAAGACAGTTAATTAAACTCCCAACAAACGTTAATATGACTAATAAGGTATTGTAATCCGTGAAATACTACTATATTTAAACTAACCTAATTAATAAACCTTTTCTTTAATTAGAAAACCTACATAATTTTTCACCCAGATTACATGAATATCAAAAGAAAAATATTCATAGCACTACTCCTACTCAGTGTTTCTATCGGATACGGACAAGAATCAGCTACTTTAAGACTCAATAATGCTGTGGATTCTTTGGGTGTAAACCCTTCGTATTCGTATAACGAACTATCGGAAATAGCAAAGGATAAGAACAATCAAGATTCTACAAAAGCAAAAGCAAAGCTTTACCTAGGAAGTTATTTTAACTCCATTGGTGTCATAGATTCTTCTGTTTATTATACAAAATCGTCCTTAATCCATCTTAGAAATAAAAAATATTTATCTCAAGCCTATCGATTATTAGGATCTGGATATAGAAGAAGCGGTAAAATCGATGATGCCATCGAAATTCTATACAAAAGTTTAAAGATTTCTGAAGAAATCAACTACTTAGATATGATTGTTAAGGTAAAATCTGATTTAGGGATTTTATCAGCTAACAAAGGGGATTACGATAAAGCTATTCTTTTTTTCGAAGAAAGTAATGCGGTTACAGAAGATCAAAAAGTTATTTGTTCTAACTACATTAATATAGGTGCTGCCTATTTTAAAAAAGACGATTTTGAAAATGCTGAAAACTTTTTCAAAAAAGCTCTTGAAATACTCCCACCAAACTCCTCTCCTAATGCATCTTCTACACTGATCTTAAACTTAGGTTCTGTACTTTATAAAAATAAAAAGTATAAGCAAGCGATTGAATACTTTGATAAAAGTAAAAAGATCGCGGATGAATACGGTTTTATAGATAAAAGCCTTAATGCTACTGCTCATAAAGCTGAAGTTATAGGAGTGATGGGAAATTATTCGGAAGCGATACAAATGCTAAATAAAACCATAGCGCAAGCAAAAGAGATCTCAAACATAGAAATACAAAAAAATAGTTATGATAATCTAGTTACCGTATATACAAAAGCAAATAATCATAAATCCGCAAATGAAGCCTTAATACAATTTCACAGACTAAGAGATTCTTTAAATAATAGAAAACAAAAGAAAGAGATCACCGAACTCGAAGTAAAATATGAAACCGCTACCAAAGAGAAAGAGATTTTGCTTTTAAAAGAAGATCAACTTCTTAAAGAAAGTGAAATTAAAAGGCAACGCTTATTAAAAAGGTTTTACATCATTGGTTTTATCATTGTTTTAGTACCAATCATGGCACTCCTGTTTGTGTATTACCAGAAATTACAAGTTAAAATAAAATACAATGCTCAAAAAGAAGAGATTAATAGACAGAAAACCGCTTCTTTTCTAAAAGAACAAGAACTAAAACTAGCGAATACCTATGTAATTGCTCAAAATGAAGAACGTAGCAGAATTTCTAGAGAATTGCACGATAGCATTGGAGGAAATTTAGCTGCGATCAAATTACAAATTGTGAATGTCCAAAAAGATCTTGAAATAAAAGATACATTAATCGATCAATTAGATGATACGTATCAACAAGTTCGAGAAATATCACATAATCTGATTCCTAAAAAAATTAACCAAACAGCTTTTGCTAATTATATCAGAGAATATATAGATACGATAGAAAAAGTTACGGATCCCGAAATTACATTTATACCACATCCAGTAGAAAAAATAAACAATATAAACGACAATCAAAAAGTTGAGATTTTCAAAATCATTCAGGAATTGATGACGAATGCTTTAAAACATGCCAAAGCTAAAGTGATCGAGATTTGTCTAAATGCATACCAAGATTCTATAGAAATTATTTTTGAAGACGATGGAATTGGTTTTGATACAGATAAAGTAACGAATGGTATCGGTTTACAAAATATTCAAAAACGCATAGCGTTATTAAAAGCAAAAATGGATATTGACTCTTCAATGAATAGAGGTACTGCCATTCGTATTGAAATACCCACAATAATACATGACTAAAAAGCATACATATAAATTAGTCGTAGCAGATGATCACAAAATGTTTTTGGACGGTTTGATAAGTATCATTGCCCATGAATCTGACTATGAAATTATCTATACAGCAAGCAACGGGAGTGATCTAAAGAAGTATTTAGACATCAATACCGATGACCAAATTGATCTGGCTATTTTGGATATTAATATGCCTAAAATGGATGGAATAGCTTTAAACCAACATATAAAGAAGAATCATCCTAGTATAAAGACGCTAATCGTTAGTATGTTATCGACTCCTGATAAAATTTATGAACTTACTCAGGATGGCGTAAATGGTTATATTCCTAAGAACTCTAGAAAAGAAGAATTATTAAAAGCTATAGAAACCATCCTAAAAGGTTCTAATTACTTTTCGGACAGTATTAAGGAAACGTATACCAAGAGTGTTTTTGAACAAAAACAATCCAATGAAATTAATCTTAGTAAACGTGAGAAAGAAATCCTTCAACTAATTGCCAAAGAATACACTACACAGGAAATTGCTGATAAACTATTCTTAAGCAAATATACTATTGAAGGCTATCGCACCAGTTTGATTTCTAAACTAAACGTAAAAAACGTTGTTGGGTTAGCAAAACATGCGATTAAAATGGGACTGGTAGATTAACTATTTAATTTATACTACAGTTAAAAAAAAATGAAATGAGTAGTTTGTATACAGATTTAGTTGAGGTATACGAAATGATGTATGCAACATTTATTGATTACCAGTTAGAATATGACCTATATAAAAGTTTTCTCAAAAAGTATGACAAAAACAGTATTCTGGAAATAGGTTGTGGAACAGGAAATTTATCTCAACGTTTTATCAACGACAACTATGATTATTGCGGACTTGATTTTAGTAAAGAAATGCTAAAAATAGCTAAGAAAAGAAATCCTAACGCTAGTTTTATTCATGCAGATATGCGACATTTTAGTTTAAAAAAACCAGTAGAAAGTATTATCATGACAGGCAGAACAATAAGCTATTTAGTTAAAAACAAAGATGTAGAATCCACTTTTGCTAGTATTCATAATAATATGAAAAAAGGAAGTATCTTTTGTTTTGATTTCATAGATGCTAACGAATTCATACCAGAAATAAGCAATAAAAAGGCAATTACTCATGAAGTTAACCATAAGAATATAACTTACATAAGGAAGAGTAAATGGAATCCCAATATCCTAAATAGCTGGTGTTTCGATTGGGAATCTAACTTTTATAAAAAAGAAAAAAATAATTTGTTAAAAGTTGGAACAGATCACTCCACTGTAAGAACGTTCACTAAAGATGAAATTGAGCTTTTTCTAATTCTAAATGGATTTGAGGTAATAGAAATAATTAAAAGAGCATCCTACGCATTTCCAACTTATGTTGTAGTTACCCGAAAAGGATGAATTCGTAAAGAAGTATTTTCAAAAAGCTAGAGAACTTTCCAACAGCTAATCCATACATGACTTTCGATCTTTTAACATATTCCTATCTAGCATAGGATTGGTAGATTGATTTATTTGGTATAAATTATGCCCAGAATAGCAGATATATCTAATGTAACGAATAGATGAAAAAAATAATAAATAGCGTCATAGTCTTATTACTAATTTTTACTGCAAAAGCTCAAAACACGCTTCCCGAAGTCGTATCAGGGAAGTTGGAACGTATAGAGAATTTTGAATCAAAGCATGTAACCTCTAGAAATATAGATATATGGGTGCCAGAAAATTATTCTGAGTCAAAAAAATATGCAGTACTATATATGCACGATGGACAAATGCTATTCGATCCTAAGAGCTCATGGAATAAACAAGCCTGGAATATAGATAATGTAGCTTCTAAATTACTTGAATCAAACAAAATAAAAGATTTTATTGTTGTTGGTATTTGGAATGGTGGAGCAACAAGACATTCTGATTACTTCCCCAAAAAACCATTTCATTATTTGTCACAAAGTCAAAAAGACACCTTAAATACACAACTTAAACATTCACACGTACCAATAAAAACATCATTCGAACCCGAATCCGATAATTATCTTAAGTTTATTGTTGAAGAACTAAAGCCCTATATCGATAAAAACTATTCTGTTTCTTCAGATCAAGCAAACACTTATATTATGGGAAGTAGTATGGGAGGTTTAATATCTATGTATGCTATTTGTGAATATCCTAACATATTTGGAGGAGCCGCTTGCCTATCGACTCATTGGCCAGGTTCTTTTACACTTAAAAACAATTCAATGCCAGAGGCGTTTATCAAATATCTAGATAATCATCTTCCTAATCCCAAAAATCATAAGATCTACTTCGACTGTGGTGATAAAACTTTAGATGAATTATATCCAGATATCCAGCAAAAAGTTGATCAAGTTATGATTAAAAAAGGTTACAATAAAAACAATTGGAGTACTCAATTTTTTCCGGGAGAAAACCATAGCGAAAATGCTTGGAGTAAAAGACTACATATTCCTTTAGAGTTTTTACTTAAGAAATAACTTCGTAAACATGTCCTTTATCCAAATATATTCTTGGATTAAACTGTAACATTCTTAACGTTTATTAATCATTACTACAGGAACACTTGTAATAAATGACTATAAATTTTAAGAATGAATAGAATCATCATAACCTCAGCTCTTTTTCTAATTCTTATGAATTTGAAGGCTCAGAGTAGCAGACAAATCATAAACTTCGAATTTGAAGGAATACAACTTAATGGGGTTTTAAACCTTCCGAAAGATCAAAAACCTAAGGGAGTTGTGATGTTAGTGCATGGATCTGGAAAGACAAATGCTGTTGCTCAGGAATGGTATTTAGATATAAGAGAAACATTTGTAAAAGCAGGTTACGGCATCTATATGTGGGATAAAATGGGCTGTGGCAAAAGTGGAGGTACGTTTAATTATAATCAATCAATCGAAAACAGTGCGAAAGAAGTAATTGCTGCCATCGATACTTTAAAAGAAAAGCAAATACCTGGTTCGGACACCATAGGTTTATATGGAGTTAGTAGAGCTGGTTGGGTAAATCCAATAGTAATAAACACATACAACGATATAGCATTTTGGGTTTCTGTAAGCGGCGTTGATGACAAAGAAAATTTTGGATACCTACTCGAACAAAACTTGCGAATTGATGGATTGCCAAAAGATTCGGTTAATTTAATTGTTGGAGAATGGAAAGCAGCTGTAAAAATTCATCATTCAGGAGGAAGTTATGAAAGTGCTCAAAACGCTACCCCAAACCTAAGGAAAAACGATTTTATATTAAGATTCAATAATGGTAGCACCATTACAGAGGACGAATATTATAATTATCAGAAGCAACTGATGAAAGAAGAACTTGACGAAAAAACTGGCTTGCCTATTGTAGTTAAGGATTTCAAAACGATCTTATCGAACATCAAATGTCCTGTTTTGGCATTATTTGGAGAAAGTGACATGAATGTTGATTGGAAAAAAACCAAATTGTTATATGAACAGACATTAGCAACAAATACAGATTTAGAAATACAATCATTTCCAAATTGTGATCATAATATTCGCGAATGTAAAACTGGTGGATTCTACGAATTTCAGGATAACAATTTACCTTTTAAAAGATGTACCGGTTTTTTGGAAACTATAGAAAACTGGCTAAACCAAAGATAAAGCCACTCTTTACCTTGATAAACATATGCCAATTACCTTCTTTATTAAAACTACCTCGTAGAGCAAGTTACTCCATCATCAGATAAAATCTCCGTACCTGTATTCACTAAATCGCATACTGCAATAGGCATAGAAACAATACCATTTTCTGAAAGATCTAATACTTTCAAATTAATGAGGTTACTTAATTGATTCGGAACCATCTCTATCATATTTGTTCGCAGATATAAATATTCTAGATGAAACATATCTCCCATACTAGTATCGATATTTGCCAACATATTTCCTGATAATTGCAATCTTACCAGATTGGTAAGTTTAACAATATCAGATGGAATACTTGTCAAGTTTGTATTATACATATCTAAACTAGTTAGCGATTGTAGGCTTAATATATGTTCTGAAATAGTTCCAATAGGGTTACTAGACACTCCCAGAGCTGTTAATTTAGAAAGCTTGGTAATTTCCTCTGGTATCTCTGTTAATCCAATATTATTCATAAATAAGACATTTAATTCCGTAAGATTAAACAACTCTGATGGTACCTCTTCTAAGGTGTTATTTGATATACTTAGTTCTCTAAGTTCTTTAAGACTTTCTATACTCACTGGGATCTCGGTAAGTTGATTTGTATAGATCCTAAACTCCACAAGCTTTCTCAGACTAAAAAACTCTTCTGGTATGGCTTCAATTAAGTTAGCACCAAGATTTAGTGTTCTTAAATTATTAGATAAGTCTTCTATTTGCTTAGGAATTTCGGTTATACTATTACTTTCTAAGGAAAGTGTTTTTAGGTAAAACAAATCGCAAATCTCTGGCGGTAGTACCGTTAGTCCTTTCTCATTCAACTCTAGTGCAACTACCTTATCATCGACTACCACTACTCCTTCCCAAGTAGAAACATCTTCATTTTCTAGATTCCATCCTAAAGTATTATCTGGGTTTTGATTGAAGAAAGAAGTCAATATTTCTCTGGCTGTACTAGTAACTACTCTTACAGAGATCGTGTAATCTTTGGTTGATCCATCCTCCGCTAGAACACTATAAACAATAGGTTCTGAAAAATCAAAAGTAGTATCAATATTCTGAACTATGGTTGCTCCTTCTGATACAACTATGCTAGGTTTTAAAGCTATTATGGGTATTCCGAAAGGTAATACTACAGAGACAGTATTTTTAAGTTGATCTATATTAGCCGTAATGTTAGTTTCTAATTCGCCATTCTCTGATGTTAAAAAACTAAATTCTAAGATTTCCTTATCAGAATTTAATAAGGTTACATCGGATCCGTCTATTTCTTTGGAACAAGAAAGTACCATTAGACTACACACTAACAAAAGTGTGTTTCTACAAAATAATAAGCCCTTCATTTGGTTTTAGTTTTAAGAGTTTTGTGTGTTTATTTTATGAAAGATATGAAGTTCTAAGGATCAAAACATCCTTGATTTTTGTGAAAATTATCCCCTGAAAACCACTGTATTTTGTCAGACTAAATCATTAGGAATTGATTTAACAAATAAGATCAATCCGATCATTTTTGTTTTTCCAAAGCATATCTATCGTTAGGAGGATTAAGCATGTAAATTTCATCACCAGCAATAAAATATTTGTTTTCAATTTTGGACAAAATGAAATCATCATTACTTTTTGTTTTTCTGATAATCAAAGTATCCCTTGTTATTTTTAGGATCTCACAGGAAAATTTATTTATATCAGATTCATTAATAGTAACTTCAACAAATGGTTTCTCATCAATTAAAAACCTATATGATATGGTATGAGACTCTCCCATTCTTTCTAAATCCGACAGCTTAAAAATATATGAACCCTTCCAGTTTTCATTTGATTTATAGTCTTTCGTTGATTTAGAAGCAATGAGGTTAGTGTTTACAGAAGTATAATTTTTTATTTTTTGAATATCCTGTTTAATATTTTCATCAGGTATTTTAAACTCTAAACTATTTATGTATTTTAATTTGATAGTTTTATCAATAGAATTAGAAAATAGTTCTTTAGAGTTTTCGTCATAATAAAATTTACCTATATCAAAAGAATCACTAGAATATTCTCCTAGATAGCTAATTGACTTACCAAATACATAATTATATAAAGAATAAGTTGGGTATTCTTCTGTAAAAGATGGAAATAGTATATACCATTTTGACAAATCTTTTTTGTTAATGAGTAGGTGAACATCTTTCTCGGATTTTTCGAAAGATAAATTGTAATAAAAGTTAATATTTACTGGATTCCAATCAAATAAAATTTCGGACTGATTCTCAGCTTTTATATAAGCTTTATCTTCGATATACTTTAGTTTTATATGAAGAGTTTTGTAACTCAGTTCTAAACTATTAATTCTATTTTCATAATTCCCTTTCTTGGTTAAATTTACTTCTTCATAAATCGCTGTCTCCAGTATAGTTTTTTCTTGTTTGATTATTTCCTTCGCTGCGGTTATACTATCATTATTGTATTTCTTACAACCAATCAAGACTAATAGGGATATTAATAAATTTAAAATTACTCTTTTCATAGTATTAATTATTATTAAGGAAAGATATTTACTCTATCTAACTTAACCGATCCATTGATCTCATTAATCTTACCTCTATCCTTTTCAGAAGTTTGCTCTGCTCTTTCAGATTCACTTTGTTCATCATAATTTTTATAAGAGACAAAGTACCCCGGATTAATTCGATAACTAGTTCCCACACCGAAAACTACCGTATCGGGATAATAAGCGCATAAAATTTCAAAATGTAAATGAGGTGCACTCGTGCCTCCACGTCCTATACCAGATCTTCCTGTTTTACCTAAAACCTGACCAGCAGTGACTTCATCTCCATAAGAAAATTCATTCACGCTATCTAAATGAGCATATAACAAGTAAATATCTCCATTTTCATCCCAATTACTTCCTTCTCTTTGTTCATCAGGAGAATTTAATGTATATGATCTTTTGAATGATAAAAACGCTTTAGGGTCCTTCACTTTTATAACTAGTGTATTTCCATATCCTCCGTGCCAACTCCTGCTATAAACTGTGCAATCAACACAAGCGTAAATATTTTCACCTGTTTTGGCAAATAAGTCTAAACCTGCATGTGCTGAACCATTTCTAATTGAATTTCCAAATAATCCCCATTTCTTTCCTAATACTCCACCACCTCCACTTTGCATATAATTGGTAGACATCGGGTTATCTACTGGATCGTGCCATCCAGACTGATTACAATCACATTTATTTTTATGTTGTACTCCTTCATCATAAAACTCTCTTATTTTTCTTCCGATTTCCCAAACATATGTTTTACCATTTGGGTCGGTTCCATCTTCTCCTTCTTCAAAAAAGAAAGCTGGATTTTGAGAATATCCTCTTCTACTAGACCTAATAGAACTAGTAGCATCAAAAACTACATAGTCAGGATTATTTCCGTTACCCGCTGCATTTGGATATAAAACAGCTAGATAAATATCTGTTAATGTAAGTAGTTTTGATTTTCTTCTTTCGAAGTATTTTTCAACATATTCTAATTGTTCCAAAATAGACATCTCTCTTAATTCCGCAGTCGTTGTACCTAAATCTGAAGCCGCTGGAGTTCCAAATTGTATTAACCCTGTATAACCTAAACTATTTGTTATAGAAGGATCAAATGTCCTACCAGTTTCTAAGGCCATAATCGACATCAACCAGTTGGCGCCTTCAATATGATCATTATCTGCGAGTTCTAAGTTCTTTGCCATTTGTATAACACGCTTCCTTTCTTCGCAGTTAAATTTATTCCCCCAAATTATAATATCACAACCTCCAATTCTAAAATACGAACTATCATCATTTGCTTGGTCTTTACTTTCATTTAAAAACTCTTCATTGTGCTCCTCTTCTCCTCCATAGGCATGTGCTTTTAACCATAAAAGTTCTGTCTGAGATCCTTTTTTATATTTAGGAAACACAAAAGAGGTGGTATTATTGTAGGTAGCGCCTTCAACCAAAAGCTTTATAATATCTTCTTTTTTAACAAAATGATCTGGAACCAAAACGGCATTGCTCCTATTTTGAATTGTGGTAGCGATAGCATCTGCATCTCCAGTTACCGAAAATTGTCCTTTCACCTCATAGGTATACATTCCATCCTCTGCCCCTCCTTTAAGTTTTTCTGTCCAGGTTTGCAGATCTTCAGCAGATTTAGGTCGTAATTTTATTTTCTTTTTAGCAATTCCTTCTTCTACGACAGCTTTGATCTCCGTTATCTCATTTTCTTCTGCATCTTTTTCTTCTGATTCTCCTTCTGTTTCCGATGAATCTGACGCTTCACTTTCAGAGGTTTCAGAATCTATTTCCGCTTCTTGGGTGGTATCACTACTTTCTGTTTCGGAACTTATATCTGAACCTGTATCCTCACCCATCCTTGCCTCATTACGAGTATGGGTTTGATTTTCCTTAGTATCCTCTTGTTCTTCTTCTGGCATCTCTAAAACTGGTAACGGAGCATCTTTTGCTACCAATAATTCTTCTTTTTCTTGTATAGTGATTGTAACAGTTTCTTCATCGAGATTGGTAGTTTTTGCTACAATAAATACTTCACTACTTAAAGGAGCACTATCAATTTTTTCATACTCAGGAGTCATTTTGTACGTAACAAAACTTATACTATCACCAACATTGTACACATCTTTATCAATAGCATTCAGAATAGCTTCTCTAGTAGTAAATTCTTTTTTAGCATTTAAAATGCTTCTGGTATTTTCTAAAATATAATCCGCATCACCATCTTTATCACCTTGATTTTCAGGATAATTTTTAGCATTACCAAATTTGTATTCATCATAAGTTCCAGCTACTTCTTCTCCTTTTTCCACAAATATTTCTTTTGCAAAATAAGCATCATTAATCCCATCTTCTTTGGCATCATTTGCTGCTGTAGAATTGTCCGCAAGTTCCTCGGTTTGTTGTTCTTGCTCAGACTCTTCTTCTTCAATTGATTCTTGTTCAGGCTCTGATTCTGACTCCAGGACCCCTTGATGATCTGGCACAATATTTTCTGGACGTGCTTCAGGACGCACTAAAGGTTCTTGCTCTATACCACTTAATACTTCCTCTATCTCCGTAGCCATATCCGTATCAGGAACAGGAATATCTGGTGTAGACGGAATAAGTGCATCTTTTATGTTGGGGTAAGCTAACATGCCCACCACCGCAACTACTGCAACCACTGCTATTAAAATTAACATAGTAAAAATGGTTTAATAAATTATAATATTAGTTTTATGGATACATCCTCAAAATGTACTGTTGAGTACCAATTAAAATCCCCTCCTAATTCATGATCTTTTCTATAACTAAAATAATTGGTTGGTATAATCTTAAAACTCTCTTCTTTGATCACTGGTGTCCTATTAAAAACCACTTTCTCCTTATCTATGACCTCGCAATGGCTTAAGGGAAGATTTCCTTGCTCTTCGTTAAATGCATACTGATCTTTTATATAGAATCCTAAACGTTCAATACGTATCTGTAAATGAGTTTCCTCTTTGATTATTTTACCAAAAGCTATTGATCTTAAGGAACAGTCTGTCAACAGTAATCCATCCATATCATCATCAAATCCATAAGTTAGATGTTCTTGTAAAGATGCATTGTAAAAATGAAAGGTATCAAATAAAGGTACTAATACATGATCTTCTGTATCGACAATTGTAGTCTCTAAACTTCCAAAATCATATGTTTTGTCATCTTGGTATATATCTATAACTTTCTGTACTTGGTTAACCAAACATTTTTTGATTTCATTTCTGTTAGATCTGGATATTTGGGTTATGACTTTTTCACAATGTTTTCGATAAAGGTTTTTAAAGACTAAAGATGTTTCCAATAATTTGGTAAAATCTACATGATTCGTCCTTGGGTCTGCTATTTCTACATTATCTTCTGATGGCAAAAAAAACCATGTACTATGGGCTTTTTTTGCCTGCTTATATCCTGCTATTTCCAATAACTCTGGTAGATACTTTATAAAATGTACTCTGTAGGGATTAGGAATGGAATTTTCTTCTTCTCCTATACAAATAGAAAAATAAAAATCTATACAAGTTGGTAATGAACTTTCACTATCATTTATATATTTTGCAACTCTTGTATAATACCAATAATCTATATCCAAAAAATAAGCATTCTTATCTGGTTTCAAATACATAGGATCAGAAGTATAAACCAATATCTTATTTTGATTTACAGATGGATTTTTTGCATAAACTTTTATAGTATATTTATTTTCTTGAATCCCTATTTCTGGCATGAAATTTAAGGTTACCCTGTCTGTTTCAAATTGAAGTACCATAGATTAATTAATTTGAAAATTCTGAGGATGCCAAGGAATTAGACACGGGTTCATCTGGTGTTATTCCATCTACATCGGTAGATGCTATAGCTTCTGGTTCTGATTTTTGAATATGATCTTTTATCTTAATAGTTGCACCGCCATAGCTGCATTTTATAGTTGAGCATTCTAATAAAGCCTTATTTCCCTGAATCAAAATTTCACCAGTATTAATCCATTTTACAGGAGATATAATAGCTTTACAAGGAATTTTTTGTTTTGGGCTTTTCAAACATTTGCCACTAAACTTAAGATTGGCTTTTGTTTTGTCTTTTATATTTGCCCACGTTTTATCTTGTAATTTAATGCTATTAGAAGTAACTTTTAGCTTTCCTATAGGTTTTGTGCATAAGGGGCATTCTATTTTTGCACCATTGCAAACGTATTTTTTTCCACTCATACCATTTTTTTATAACACTTGTTTTAACTGATATTTCTGGGTTTTTTTATAATCCACACCATATTCGGTAACCATATTAAGAGTGACACTGTCAAAAACACCTATTCTCTTGTTATATATATATTCGCCAGTATAATCAGTCAATACAATTCCTTCGGGGTTCGAGATATTTTTTCTTTTAAATAAGTTCTTGATTTTTGTGGTATATTCTTGTTCTCTATGTAAAGTTCCAGAAATACCAATCAAAATTTTGTTTTCTTCCTCCTTCAAAAGCGATACTTTTTCTCTAATCTTTAAAGGAAGTTGATATACCATATTTCCAATAACACGAGATCTATTATGAGCTTCTTGCGGATCATTGGAATGATAACCAAATAAATCGTTGAACAACAATCCAAATGAACGGTATTGTAAACAATCCAAAAGAAGTTTGTCATGATGAAATATTTTCTTTTCTATGCCGATTAAATAACGTTCTATAGCCTGTCCATTATATCTTTCTTTCAATTTTGTTTTTTGTTTACTCCAGAGCTCCTTAATTTTCTGATGATTAACAATTTCGATAAACTCTCCTTTCCAATTCATTCGAAATTCTAACTCTTTTAGTACTTCATAAATTTCTTTAGTTAAATTTTCTTGTTTTTTTAGTGTAGAATTTAATTGTACTCCAAGATTCTTAGTTACAATCTTAACTGTATAAAACATAGGATTATACTCTATAATCTGTACATCCATATCTTTTTGTAGCATCTGATTTTCTATGCGGTTATTGCAATGAATCTCTGAATGTATTTTTTGATGATAGGTTACTATTTCAGAGGTTGGAAGTATTCCAATTGATACTTGATCTTCTATAAACGTTCTCATAACTTAACCTTTGCTAATTTTTACATCAGAATTACCTTGCAAGGTAGAAACACCTTTTGCATGCATCGTTAAATCTCCTGCCACCGATATTAAACTTGTGCTTCCTGCAGATTGCATATACGCTAAATTAACGTTAACAGATTTTGTTTGAGAAGCAAATTCTATACTCTTACTTGTATTAATTTTATGAGTTTTAGTAATACGCTCTATTTTATCATTCCCCACATTAATGTCTAAATTTTCATCAACATTAATCTCCATGTTTTTTGAATTCAAGGTCATCTTCTCTAATGCTGTAATGGTGATATTATTATTGGCAGTATCTATATGGATGGTATTTTGATTTTTATCAATGATCGTAATAAATTCAGATTTTTCGGTATCATTAAGTTCGATAGTGTGTCCGCTTCTAGTTCTAATAGCTTTCACATTATTTTTATCTGTTTTCCAGCTACTAGGTTTTGCTGCTCCATTATAAAGAGCCCCCATAACATAAGGACGTTCTGCATTCCCTCCTTCGAACCCTATAAGAACCTCTTCTCCTACTTCTGGAATAAAATGAAATCCTTTATCTCCACCAGAATGCGGTGTCATGACTCGTAACCAAGGGGTATATACTCCTAATGGTTTCTGCCAATCTAACTGAACTCTAATCCTACCTAAACCTTCTGGATCATTATTAGCAGTAACGGTAGCTACTTGAGTATCACTTTTAGGATTATTACGTATATTGGTATATGGATATACATCTTGATCTACTGCGATTCCTTCGAAATGATTGATATATTTTCCATTCTCCGCAGCATTATGTCTTATTTTTATGATCCTATAACTTCCTTGGCTTTTGCCTTCTTGTTTTATTTGTACTACTTTACCTAAGCATACTCCAGGATTATCACTTTTTCCAGTGATCAAAACCTGTTTGATCTCTTCTGCTTTTTTTTGTTCAGTTACTAAATGATTTAATCGCTGCTTCGTTTGTGGATCATTATATGTATTTAGAAAAACGTTGGTGTCGTGTGGAAACATCTCCTGACTTTTATTAGAAGCATAACCGTTATATCCATTTATGGAACTTGTAATTTCTGAAGTTGTTACCTTATGTTTTTCATTATTCAGATAATCATTGGTAAAAAAAGAATAGCTATTAGATCTAGGATTTAGGCTTCTGGAAAATTCCATTAAATCCACACCATAGGTTAAAACAACAGGTTCTGAATCCATTGGTTTTCCGAAAACTAAGTATTCTCCATCATAATAAAACCATTCTCCATATTGCTTGGATAATCTACTTGCAAATTCAAAACTACTCTCTCCATTCTGAACACAGTAATGTAATGTATCTTTGGATCTGGTTTTTATAGAAGTATTTAGTTTAGAGCGATCATATTGCTGAAAGGACTGAGTAAGAATGGATTCCAAATTTTCATCACTAAATGATGTATAATTTGGCCCATCATCTGTTAAAATAGAATTACTTTTCGCCTTAATTAGAATAGAATCTCCTGTGGATTGATGAAAACCATTGGTAAGCTTCACCTCTGTTACGATTCCTTTAAATTTTAATTCTTTATAGATATCTACAGCATCCAAAGAAGAAATCGTAAGCGTTATCGTTTGCCCCAAAAAATCATTGCTTACCTCTTCGTCCAAATTGGATGCATTTTCTAATACATCTCTACGACATAAAAGTTCTACAGTATGATGGTTATCAATTTCTTGCTGGAGTGTAAGTTTTTTAAAGGCCTTTATACAAAATCCCCCAATAAATAGCTGTATTTTAGATTGAAGTGCCATTGTTAAGTTTTAAGATTAATGTGTGAATCCAAGTCAGAAACAAGAAATCTTTACTTCAACCAATAAGTGAAAATGAAATTAGGTTAAGTAAGAGTTACATATTTCTATGATGGTTATTTCAAATGTAAAACACAACTGTCTGTAAATCAACCAGACATTCAGTGAAAAGAAACCCCTGAAAACCACTGTGGTTATAAAAGGTTAATTGTTAAAAAAGATAAGGGTTAGCCGTAAAAAACAATAAAGAAGAAAAGTATACAGAGGAGAGTAAAAAAGAAAAACTGGATATAAAACAATATTTATATCCAGTTATATTAAGTAATTAGTATACATTTTACTGGGGATTTATTAATGAAAGTCTATCGGTGAATTGCATGGCTACTTGCAGCTGGTAATTCCTGTAAAAACTTTCTCAAAATACTCCAATTAATCTTAAGTGAAATAAAATTTGTCATAACTTCTAAATTTTAAATTAATAAACTTTTTTAACTCTTACTGATAATCATCTCATCAGTTGTTTGTTAAAATTCAAAACGCGTGCCAAACTTTACACAACTAAAAAACCACAGTATAATTAACTGAAATACAGGTTTTTAAAAATTTCATTTTTTTATTTAAATCTACAATAAAAAAACCTGCCCAAAAAAATAATTCTCTAGACAGGTCTTAAATCAGCAAAATTTATTGGTTACTTTACCATTTTCAGCACTTTCACATTTTTGTTGGAAACGATCTTAAGAAGATAGATTCCTTTTGGAAGATTAGCTGTATTCATGGTTACAGTATTTGTTTTGGTATCTTTTGTTATGGACGTATTTGTATTTTTACCCGCAAGATCAAATATTTCAATTCGTACACGATTATCTTTCATATTTCCTGTAAAAGATAAAGTCAATGAATCATTAAAAGGATTTGGCCATGCCTTTACTAATTGCAAAGCGTCTCCTTCTGGTTTCTGATCTACAAAAGATCCTTTGATATCTTCAGAAGACGGACAATCACTCGGACAATTATTAAACCATTGGTTATCATACCATCCTTCTACAGTTCTAAATTGATCATCTGTTTGTGCTCCTCCATTATCATTAAATACAATACCAACTTCTACAGATTCATCTATGGTATAGGAATACCAAGGTGATCCTGCTACTTCATTCATCGCTACACCTGGCCAAGCTGGGAATCCAGGGATTGAAGCGTTCGCATTTTTATCGAATATATAAATATAAGCTGTATTCCAAGATGAAGGTTTTTTAAAGAATACATCGAATGAATCATCCGGAGTAATACCAGGACATTCTCCAGGACAGGTATCTGTCCACCCATTATTGTACCATCCATCTGTAGTTCTAAACAAATCATCTGACTGGGATCCTCCATTATCATTAAATACTATACCTACCTCTATAGTTTCATCTATGGTATAGGAATACCAAGGAGAAGTTGACAATTGGGTCATTTCGATACCTGGCCATGCAGGGAATCCAGGAATTGCTGCATTCGCGTTTTTATCAAATAAATAGATATATGAGGTTCCCCAAGTGTCAGGTTTTCTGAAATTAACAGTATATCCAGCCACATCCTGAATAGTATAGGTACGACTTTCTATCGAAGAACTTCCGGTATCGTTCATAGCGATAGCATTTAACTCTGTAGTTCCAACAGAAGATATAACAAATTCACCTTCATATAAAGTACTGGTATTATCAGGAATAGATCCGTCTAATGTATAGTATATAACTCCATCATTTGTTGCACTCATCGATACCTCAACACTTGCATTATATACTCCAGAATCTGGAGAAACCGTTAATGTTGGTGGTTGTGGTCCTGTAGGACAATCACTTGGACAAGTATTAAACCACTGACCATCATACCATCCTTCTACAATTCTCGTTAGATCCTCAGATTGCGCACCTCCATTATCATTAAATACAATACCTACTTGTACATCTTGATCTATTAAATAAGAATACCAAGGAGTTCCTGCTACACCATCCATTTGTTCTCCCGGCCAGGCTGGGAATCCTGGTAATGGATCTCCTGTATTTTGGTTAAATATATAAATATAAGCTGATGACCAATCTGAAGGTTTCTTAAAATATACATTAAATGGCTCTCCATCACCAATTATATAATCTCTAGAAACAATAGCAGATTCATTCCCATCAGAATCAATTGCAATTGCCTTTATTGAAGCAGAGCCATTAACAGTAAAAGGTGTTGTATATACTATACTTGTTGCAGAAGGATCAGATCCATCCGTTGTATAGTAGATAGAAGTACTTGCTCCTTCTGCAGTGGTAGAAGCTGTCATACTTACTGTAATAGCATCATTATAAAATCCGGAAACTGGATCAATAGATAAGGTTACAGAATCTGAAAGATCAAAAGGCTCTCCGACTAATACTATTCCAAATGTAGTTCCGAAAGTAACTGTTCCTCCTGTTACAGTTGCGGTTGTATCAGAAAAATAATCTTTTAACAATGTACCATCAGGCCACATACCGAATACATTTAAAGCTCCAGCAAAATCATTATCCTGACCTTGGAAAACAAGAGCTTTATCTGACACTCCGTTGCGATCATATTCACGTTTAAAGATATAAGGTGCATCGCTTAATTTTTGATGAGATCCTCCTCCGATAGATATATGTTCTCTTCTAAATTTCCCAAGCTTTCTCCAATGTAATAATAAAGCATCATCTATAGAATCCCAATTCATATCAGAACGATACCCAGCATCTACATAAGTAGTAGCGTTAAAGAACTGTCGTCCAGATTCATCTCCATAATAAATCTGCGCTCCACCAGGAGATAATAATAATTTTACCGCTCCTTCAAACATATTACCTGTAAAGAACTCGCTAAAATCATGAGATCTTAGGTAGCTGATCATATTATACTCCCCAGGAGTATTAAAACCATTATCGTTATTATTTAATTTTGCTGCAAAAGAACTAAATATTTCTTCCTGCCCTAAATCTGTATATGCTTCTTTTGGAGAACGGAAATTAATCATACTATTAAACTTTCCTACTGTAAAATCATCTGGTAAAGGATCCCCTACATTACCAATAATATTTACACCAGAATGCTCTCCTGTCATGTAAAAATCAAGATCATCTAGCTTTTTTGTTGGATTATTTTGTTTCCATTCTCTCAAAGCTGAAACTGCTTCATCTTTTAACTCTGCCCATGCATCTACACCTACATGTCTTTCTGTATCTACTCTAAATCCATCAATACCGTATTCTCTCACCCAATCCGTTAACCACTTTATTAAATAGTATCTAGGTGCTCTTGGTTTTCCTGTTCTTGCGAAATAAGCATTAAGCTCATCCAATTCTTGCTGTCTTCTTCCTTCAGCATCCCACTTATCTATTAACCATTGTGGCAACGCTACTGAATTGAAAGATTCTGTACGAATATCAGGTAATCCGAAAAGAGGGGTAGTTAAATCATCGCAAGGAAGTTCTCCATTTTCTGAACCGCATTGTAGTCGTACCCAATCCGATGGATAATCTTCGTCTACAAACTCTAACTGACCATTTACATTTTTATAGGTACGATAACCTGAATGATTCATTACAATATCGAGTAATACTCTAATTCCATGATCATGAGCTGTGTCTATAAATTTTTCGAAGTCTTCTGCACTTGTAAAATTAGGATCAAAAGCAGTCCAATCATTTGTATGATAGCCATGATATGGATAATCCCTAAAAGTAGGATCATCTGCAGGAGGGTTATTAAAGCCATGTCGATTTTCTACTACCGGAGTAACCCAAATAGCACTCACCCCCAACTCATCAAAATAACCTTCTTCTAATTTTTGAGTAACCCCTGCGATATCTCCTCCATGGAAATCTAATTCGTTATTTCTACTATCTTGGAAACGATCAAAATTAGAATCATTGGTAGTATCGCCATTGTAAAAACGATCTGTTATCAAGAAATAAACCGTTAAGTTATCCCACGAAAATGGAAGATTTCTTTCTGCTTGCGCTATTCCTATTTTTGGTAAACATAGGCAAACCACTAATAACCCTAAGTAGAGTATTTTTTTCATAATTAAGATTTTGTTTGTGTGTTAATAAAAGAACGGCTGGATAATTTATATGGGGAAATTATCTCAATCGTTGTAATAAAGATTTCTAAAAAAAAATCGAATAATATAATTATGAGCGTATCGATTTTTCACGAAAACGATTGAGTGTTGATATTTTGTTTTAAAGAAGGTTAAAAAAGTAATAACCAATCAAAAAAACACTTAATATCTTGACATATTAAGAGATATATCTGCAAAATCTAAAGAGATCAGAACCTCTCAATAAATGAAGTGAAAATTTGAAATTTTCCCAAAAACAAACCACGGTAATTATTGTTTCCTTACCGATACAATAATTACCGTGGTTTTATATTCTAGATAATACAATGAGAATGTTTACTTTAACCTATGACTTTCAGTTTAGCAAATCGTAATAAGAGTTTCTTAATCCCTCCATTTTCAAAGTTAATCTCGGCTTTTCTATCTTGCCCTACACCTTCTAGCTTAAGAACTTTTCCACGTCCAAAACGCATATGTTCTACGATAGTATCAGGCACTAAATCCCCATCAATACTATTGGCTTTTGGAGCGCTTTGAGTACCATTAGTAATCGGTCTCAACTTACGTAGTTTTCGTAACTGCTCTTCTGTAGGTCTATGCGATACTGGTGGAGATCCAGATACTGGTTTTTTTAGTCTCAACTTACTTTTATCAACTTCTCCAAAAATATCTGTATCCACCAAAGGCTTATATCGATAAGTATCAATTGGTGTTATATATTCTAGATATTTATCATCAATTTCTTCAATAAATCTACTTGGTTCCGCATCTACGAGTTTCCCCCATCGATATCGTGATTGCGTATAGGTTAGATAAGCTTGTTTTTCTGCTCTTGTTAAGGCAACATAAAACAATCTTCGTTCTTCTTCCAACTCTGATCGGGTATTCATACTCATTCCCGATGGAAATAAGTCTTCTTCCATACCAACTATATATACATAAGGAAACTCTAATCCTTTTGCTAAATGGATTGTCATTAGAGCAACTCTATCATCATCTCCTGTATCTTGATCAAGGTCTGTAGCTAGTGCTACGTCTTCTAAGAATTCTGCAAGCGATCCGGTTTCATCAGCAAGCTCTTTTTGCCCTTCTACAAAATCACGAATACCATTGAGTAATTCTTCTATATTCTCAATACGAGCAATACCTTCTGGAGTTCCATCTTTTTTAAGCTCTTGTAGTAATCCAGTATTTTTTGCTACCATTTCTGCCAGCGTAAAAGCATCAGAAGTTTGGTTAGTGACCTGAAAACTTTTGATCATATTCATAAAGTTCTCCAATCGAGTTTTAGTTCCGCTATTAATTTTTAAGTTAATACGATCTAAATTTTCGATTACTTCAAAAATAGATCGATCATAATGATTAGCGGCAACAACTAATTTATCTACTGTAGTACTACCAATTCCCCTTGCAGGATAATTAATTACTCTTTTTAACGCTTCCTCGTCCTTTGGATTAATAATTAATCGAAGATACGCAAGTACATCCTTGATCTCTTTTCGTTGGTAGAACGATAAACCTCCATAAATCCTATACTTAATATCACGTTTTCGTAATGCGTCCTCCATTGCTCTGGATTGTGCATTAGTTCTATACAAAATAGCGAATTGACCATTATTAAGCTGATGCTGCATTTGATTCTCAAAAATAGAACTCGCTACATATCGTCCTTCATCTCCATCGGTAAGTAATCTATTTACTAAAATTTTCGGACCTGGTTCATTAGCGGTCCAAACTACCTTGTCTAATTTAGTCTTATTTTTATCGATAATAGAATTCGCAGCTTCTACAATATTCCGAGTAGATCTATAATTTTGTTCTAAGCGATATTGCTGCACATTATCATAGTCCCTTTGGAAATTCAGAATATTATTGATGTTTGCCCCACGAAATGCATAAATACTTTGGGCATCATCACCTACTACACATATATTCTGAAATTTATCAGATAAGGCCTTTACTATAAGGTACTGAGAGTGGTTTGTATCTTGGTACTCATCCACCAGTATATATCTAAATCTGTTCTGATACTTCGCTAATACATCGGGAAAACGATTCAATAATTCATTCGTTTTCAACAATAAATCATCAAAATCCATCGCTCCCGCTTTAAAACACCTATCTACATAATGCTGATAGATCTCTCCCATACGAGGCCTTTTGGCCATGGCGTCTGCTTCTACCAATTCAGGGTTTTGAAAATATGCTTTTACCGTGATCAGACTGTTTTTATAAGAAGAAATTCGAGATTGAACCTGTTTATATTTGTAAATATCTTTATCCAATCCCATCTCTTTAATAACAGAAGCTATTAATCGCTGAGAATCTTGTGTATCATAAATAGTAAAATTAGAAGGATATCCTAGTTTATCAGCTTCTATTCTTAAAATTTTGGCAAAAATAGAATGGAAAGTTCCCATCCATAAATTCTTAGCTTCACTAGCGCCCACAATATCAGCAATACGTTTTTTCATTTCACGTGCTGCCTTATTCGTAAAAGTCAAAGACAAAATATTAAATGCATCTATTCCTTGATACATAAGATATGCTATCCTAAACGTAAGCACCCTTGTTTTTCCAGAACCAGCACCCGCAATTACAATCATGGGACCATCTTTTTGTAATACAGGAGCTCTCTGAGCGTCATTCAATCCAGCTAAATACTCTTCCAAATTTTCAATTTTTTATAAGCTTCGAAATTTAAGTAAACTATCTTTTTTTAAGAACTAATACGATTGATATTTATAAACAAATCATTAACCATAATAAGATTAAAGTTTTTCATCTGGGGAAATATTTATGAGGCCATTTTTGAATTTTTATGCAAAAAACATCGTCTAATTACGGTTTTTTAGGATAAAATACGTATCTTAGGAAAAGCTTATCTAAAACACCTAGATAACGCTTTAACCCCAACATTCACCTAATATTTTTGTTATGTCCCCAAACATGAACATTCAACCTATTGAAAAAGAACAAATTAAATTTCTAACCTTTCCAAAAAAAGACGTACTAGAGAAAAGAAAAGACCAAATTGATAGAGTCTTAGAACTTAAGAGAGCCTTATCATTAGGCAATCTAGAACGTCATAAAGTAAAAATTGTTTTTGTGGATAATAAAGGATTTAAAAAAGTAGAAACCACTATCTGGGGAATCACAGATAAAGAAGTTATTCTAAAACAATCAACAATTATCCCATTAGAACGAATTATTAGTATATCCTAAAAAAAGGTAAAACTTATTATTTCAAAGCTCTCAATAATATTTAATTGAGAGCTTTATTTTTTAATTCAAGTTAAAACTAATTACTACCGATACCTTTTGTTTTATCATAGATAATATTCATAAACAAACTTTTCTGATGTCTTTTTGGCTATCATAATTATCAAAAACATATTTTAACTTTCCTTTTATAGATTTTTGAATATCTTTAGAAACCAAAAAAAACGGCTTGAAACACACATTTTTCTTTCTACTCGCTATATTTCCAATGATCCTTTTCTGTCAAAAAGAACCTCAACAAGGTACTGTAATAAAGGAATTTGGAAACACATATGAGGTTGAAAATCCTGATTTTAAAACAGACTTAGAAAATGAACTAAAAGTTGTTTTTGATGTTGGTCGTTCATTCGGTGATAGTACTAAAGTAAATCCACTTATGAATACAGCTGCTCGATATCTCAATATGCACGTAAATGCTGGAGTACCGTTTAAGAATTTGAAAGTAGCATTAGTGATTCATGGAAATGCTGCTAATGATATTTTGAAAGATAACGCATATCAAGCCAAGTTTAATATTAAGAACCCAAATACTGATTTGATCACTGCATTAAGTGAGAAAGGTGTACAGATTATATTATGTGGGCAAACAGCAGCACATAGAAAAATTACCAAGTCTGATATACATCCTAAAGTTCAACTAGCTTTATCTGCGATGACCGCTTTGGTACAACTACAAAATAAAAACTACAAACTCATTAATTTTTAACTCAACGTATCCTATGAAGAACAGCATATTCATCCTTATGGTATTAGTGTGTTACTTAACGAACGCACAAAAAATAGATCCCGATGTGGATGCTATGTCGGATAAAGTAGAAAGTAAAGTTATCGAATGGCGAAGGGATTTTCATCAGAACCCAGAACTTTCGAATCGCGAATTCGAAACTGCCAAAAAGATTGCTGCTCACTTAAAGAGCTTAGGGTTAGAAGTAACAGAAAATGTTGCAAAAACTGGTGTTGTAGCTCTTCTTAAGGGAAAACAAAAAGGAAAAGTAGTTGCATTAAGAGCGGATATTGATGCACTTCCTGTAACCGAGCGAGCAGACGTTCCCTTTAAATCAACTGTAAAAACAACATTTCTTGGTAAGGAAGTTGGCGTATCTCATGCTTGTGGTCATGATACTCATACAGCTATTCTTATGGGAGTAGCGGAAGTATTAAGTAAGAACAAAGATAAAATACAAGGAACCGTAAAATTTATTTTTCAACCTGCTGAAGAAGGACCTCCTCCTGGAGAAGAAGGTGGTGCTAAATTAATGATCAAAGAAGGGGTTTTAAAAAATCCTGATGTAGATGCTATTTTTGGGCTTCATATCAATTCTGGAACTCCCGTTGGAATGATCCGTTATAAACCAGGCGGTACGATGGCTGCAGTAGAACGTTTTGTGATTAACGTAAAAGGAAAACAAACACACGGATCTGCACCGTGGACAGGTGTTGACCCGATATTAATCTCTGCAAAAATAATTGATGGACTACAAACCATAATTAGTAGAGAGTCACCCTTAGTAGATGAAGCCGCTGTAATTACGGTAGGTAAAATTACTAGTGGTGTTCGTTTTAATATTATTCCAGAAAGTGCTGAAATGATAGGAACAGTCAGAACATTAGACCCTATGATGAGAAAAATGATTATCCGTAGAATGAGTGAAATGGTACCCGCTATCGCAAAAGCTTACGGAGGAGAAGCAACGATAGATTTTCAGAATAATACTTCTATCACCTACAATGATCCTACGCTCGTGACACAAATGTTACCTACAATAGAGGGAATAGCAGGAAAAGAAAATGTAATCCTATCTAAAGCCACTACTGGAGGGGAAGATTTTTCGTATTTTCAGGAAGTGGTTCCTGGATTTTATTTCTTTTTAGGAGGCAAACCTCATACTGAAGCAAAAGCACCTTCTCATCATACACCAGATTTTTATATTGATGAGAGTGGTTTATTACTTGGTGTAAAAGTAATGTCTCAATTAACTCTTGACTATTTAAACGCTCAATAATTTTTTATTACATGGAAGCTTTCTTAAATTTTCTCGGTTCAATATCATGGTGGATGTGGATACTCTTGGTATTAGGTGTAATAGCCATACGAGATATATTTTTCAATAAAAAACACACTATCAGTCATAACTTTCCTATTGTGGGCCATCTTAGATACCTTTTAGAAAGTATTGGACCAGAAATGAGGCAATATTTTGTTGCCAACAATAGAGAAGAACTTCCGTTTAATAGAATAGAGAGAGGATGGGTATATGCATCTTCTAAAAACGAAAATAATTACGAAGGCTTTGGAACTGATAGAGACATTTATCAGCATCAACATATTTTTATAAAAAATTGTATGATTCCTTTTCAAATGGAAGCGGATCATCCTAATACTGTAGACAAAACATTTTTGCCTTGTGCAAAAGTTATGGGCGCTTACAATCAACGTAAAAAACCATACAGACCCGCTTCTATTATTAATATTTCTGCAATGAGTTATGGATCACTTTCTGCTCGCGCTGTAGATTCTTTAAATATTGGAGTTCTAAAAGCTGGAGCTTATCACAATACAGGAGAAGGTGGATTATCTCCCTATCATAGCAATGGAGGTGATGTGGTATTTCATTTTGGTACAGGCTATTTTGGCGTTCGTTCCGAAGACGGAAATTTTTCTATGGAAAAGATGAAGGAATTGGTTCGTAACAATCCATTTATAAAAGCCATAGAAATTAAGCTTTCTCAAGGTGCTAAACCTGGAAAAGGTGGTGTATTGCCCGGAGCAAAAATTACTCCTGAAATTGCCAAAATCAGAGGTGTCGAAGTAGGGAAAGATGTACTATCTCCTTCTACTCATAAAGCATTTAAAGATGTACCCGAATTATTACAACTTATAGAAGATATTGCAGAAGAAACAGGTTTACCTGTAGGTATTAAAGCGGCAATTGGTAAAACCGAACAATGGGAACTACTTGCAGAACTTATGGTTAAGTCTAATCGCGGACCTGATTTTATTGCTATAGATGGTGGTGAAGGTGGAACTGGCGCTGCTCCTCCAAGTTTTGCGGATCACGTTTCGTTACCATGGATCTATGGTTTTAGCGCGATTTATAAAATATTTCAAAAACATAATCTAACAGAACGAGTTGTCTTTATTGGTAGTGGGAAATTAGGCTTCCCTGCAAAAGCTGCAATGGCTTTTGCCATGGGTGTTGACTGCATTAATGTAGCCCGAGAAGCAATGATGAGTATTGGTTGTATTCAGGCTCAAATATGTCATACTAATAAATGCCCTGCGGGTGTTGCCACGCAAAGTAAATGGCTACAAAAAGGAATTAATGTACCATTAAAATCAGATCGTCTCGCGCAGTATTTTAAATCTTTTAGAAAAGAGCTTGTAGAGATAACGCATGCCGCAGGATATGAACATCCTTCACAATTTACAATGAAAGATATTGATGTTAATGTAGATGACGGAGAGCTCACAAAAACCTTGGAAGATTCTTTTAAATATAGCAAGACACCTGTAGAATTCACCTGTATTCAGGATCTCAAAGATTGCTCATATCTAGGAGGACATTATAAAGAAACAAAATCAAAATAATATTACATGAAGATAGAAATCATTCCTTTATTAATCTCACTTATTCCATCACTTTTTATCACTCTATTAGCGTTTTTCTATTTCAAAACGCATACAGATAATGAAGAAAAAAGAAGAAGATACTTACTTCATAGAGAAAATCAAAAGCAGGCGCTACCATTAAGATTACAGGCTTACGAGCGTATGGCTTTATTTATGGAGCGAATTTCGCCTGGTAAACTATTACTAAGAACTCCTCCTGTGGATAATGATAAAAAAAGTTATGAATCCTTATTGGTAAGTACTATAGAACAAGAATTTGATCATAATCTAACCCAACAAATCTATATCTCAGATGAGTGCTGGAATATGATTAAAACTGCTAAAAACGGTACTATCGCATTGATTAGAAAAAGCGTATTAAATGGTGAGGTAGATTCCGCCAATAAAATGAGAGAATTTATACTAACAGAAGTAGTAGAAAAAGGAGCTCCAAGTGATAAAGCACTATCTGCTATTAAATCTGAAGTAGAAGATCTTTTTAGTATCTAATTATGAAATAAGACAGGTCTAAAAATCTAATTTATATGAAGCATATAGCTTTTAATGTATTCATTTCATTATTTGTTACTTTTGGTTTTGCCCAAACAACAAAACATGAATTTTCTTATGCTTCTCCAGAGTCCAAAGGCTTCTCTACAGAAAAACTAAGCCTATTACAACAGCATTTAGAAAATAGCGGATCTTCTTCTATGATTCTTATGATAGACGGAGATATTATTTTTGAATGGGGACAAACAGATAAAAGACATCTCATACATTCCATGCGAAAAGCCTTATTGAACTCTCTTTATGGTATTGCAATAGAAAATAAACAAATAGACACTTCTGCAACACTTAAATCGCTAAACATAAATGATATTTCACCGAGCTTAAGTGATAATGAACTTAGTGCTACAATAAGCGATTTATTAAGATCACGTTCTGGAATTTATCATAATGCAGCTGCTACGAATGATGCGATGCTCAGAGGTCGTCCCGAAAGAGATACTCATCAACCAGGAGAGTTTTATTATTATAACAATTGGGATTTTAACGCCTTAGGCACCATATTGGAACAACAAACTGGAAAAAGTATATACCAGCTGTTTTATGATCAGATTGCCATACCTATTGGTATGATTGATTATACTGGAACCTATGAAAATATTGATGGGGAATCAGATGATGAAACTATTCCGGATACCGATGGAATTTATCAATTTGAAAAAAGCAAGTCTAAATATCCTGCCTATCATTTCAGGATGTCAGCCAGAGATCTTGCTATCTATGGACAGTTGTACCTAAATCACGGTAATTGGAATGGAAAACAAATTATTCCAAAAGAATGGATAGACGTATCCACCAAACCCTACTCTATTTATAACCCTAAATATGGAAACGCCTACGGGATGCTCTGGAACGTACGAGTACCTGATGAAAACACCAAAAGAAACTCTTTTTTTCATACTGGTGTAGGCATACATATGCTAGGTGTTTATCCTGATTCAAAACTGGTTTTGGTACATAGAGTAGATACTGAAAAAGAAATCAATTACAACCAAGGTGATTTTTATAAAATGATTGGGCTAGTTTTTGGTGCCAGAAAATAGTCTACCGTAATATTACGTAAAGCATTGTATTAATCGAATAGAAATTAGTGTGGTAAAATAGAACCCTATGAAAAGAACACTGTCAGAAATTTTTCAAATTGCTTTAGGTATTCTACTCGCCAGTTTAGGATTAAAAATGTTTTTACTACCAAATGGATTTTTAGATGGCGGAGCCACTGGTATTGCTATTTTGCTTAGTGAGCTTTTTGAGATTGACATATCTATTTTTCTATTGTTGGTCAGTATTCCTTTTTTGATTTTAGCTTGGTTCAGCCTCACTAAAAGAATTTTTGTTAAATCATTATTATCGATCATTTCCCTTGCAATTATTATTCACTTTGAAAACTTTGCAGCTATTACAGATGATAAACTTTTAATAGCCATTTTTGGCGGTTTATTTTTAGGTGCGGGAATTGGATTAACTATCAAAAACGGAGCAGTCTTAGATGGTTCTGAAATTCTGGGGATCTTCATAAATGAAAAATTAGGAATAAGTATCGGAAAAATTATCCTTCTGTTCAATATTATTTTATTCAGCGTCACCGCCTTACTTCTTTCTATAGAAATTGCTATGTATTCTATTCTTACCTTTATTATCACTGCAAAAGTTATAGACTTTATGATAGAAGGATTCGAAGATTATGTAGGTTTAATGATTGTATCAGAACAAACCGATGAAATCAATAAACAATTAATTGATATTATAGGCACTGGAACAACCATTTATAACGGCTCTGGAGGTTTTGGAAAAAGAGGTCCTCAATCCGAAAAAAAAATTATTCATAGTGTAATTAATAGAATTGATATCCGAAGAACCTATACCCTAATCGATACCATTGATAAAAACGCTTTTATTATTGAATTTGATGTAAACAACATAAAGGGAGGAATGTATACTAAGTTTTTGTCTAAAGAAGGGTTAAAAAAGTTATCTTCTTCTTCCATTAAACAAAATGCTTCTAGCGATAATATGTAAACTAAATTAGTCCAACAAATCTTGTAATAAGAATTCTATTTTGCTAAATACATTTATTAAATATTCATATTATCTAAATCATTTAATTTTTGTGTAAGAATTCCCGCATGAATCAAATAGTTCTCAAGCTATTCAACTTCTATGTAAAAAACTATATAACAACGCATTAAGTTAAAAAAAGAATCGTGACCGCCATAATCTTTGGT
Source organism: Aquimarina litoralis (assembly GCF_039523995.1). Lineage (NCBI taxonomy): Bacteria > Pseudomonadati > Bacteroidota > Flavobacteriia > Flavobacteriales > Flavobacteriaceae > Aquimarina > Aquimarina litoralis. The sequence goes on along the minus strand of NZ_BAAAGE010000009.1, from coordinate 22,683 downwards.
AGAAAACCAACGCTTTCATATATAAAACGTTTCTATTTCACATACTAAAACCAATATTTTTCAGTTAAGTAAATATGTTTTACTTCGTAAAACAACATTGCAACGCTTGTGTAATTTGATGAATACTTTTTTAAGGACTTCAGACATCCTTAAATTATCGCCTGAAACCAGACCCTTTAGGCAATCTTTCATCACCTCCCCTTCTTCAGCACAAGAAAAATATCTTAAGGATATGAACATTTTTTCATATCCCAGCAAGTCATTTGAACATTGAATCAAACCGTAATTACAAACTCAATACACATCAAATGAAAACAATTGCACTCTTAAAAACGACGAAAAAGCAGTGTTTTAAACAAATCAAATCCAAATCAGTCAAAACCTTATCATTACTCTTAGTGATATTCTTTTATCAGACAGATATCTTTTCCCAAAAGAATGAATCCTTTAATTTGGGAAACGAAAAAACATTCTCCAGTAACTTTTGGGGAGCAAAAACCAATAAAATAACCCTTCAAGTCTCTAAGGAGATATCATATTCTGGGGTTATTACAAAGAGGAATGGAAACGCCAATTCTTATTCCATCATAGGAAGTATTGGCGATTCCAAAACATCTACATTTCATATTACGAAACAAGGCAATCTCATCTCTGGTCAAATTGTATTATATGAAGATAAAATTGCATATCAGTATTCCTCAGATGATGCGAAGGCTGTTTTCATAGAAGAAGTTGATATTCATAAAGTACTTTGTGTCGATTACGAAAAACTTCCTTCTGTAGAAGTAACCTCATATCAATCAAAAATGGTAGTTCCTACTTTATCAAGTCTACCAGGATCTGCATTTACTGTCTATCTGGATTTTGATGGCGAAGTGGTAAGTGATACTTGGTGGGTTAATGGAGGAACCATTAATGCGCAACCTACGGGCTATAGTGATGCCAAAATTACTGACATCTGGAGAATTATGGCAGAAGATTTTAGACCTTTTGACATCAATATTACTACCGATAGAACTACTTTCGAAAACACTCCTATCAATCGTAGAATGATGTGTATTTTCACTCCTACTACTGATGCTGCACCAGGATCTGGTGGTGTAGCTTATCTTAATTCTTTTTCAAATAATAATATCGACAACCCATGTTGGGTGTATAACAATGGAACCAGATCTGCAGGAGAAACGGGATCACATGAAGTTGGACATACCCTAGGATTATCGCATGACGGAGTTCCTGGAAATCAATATTACTCAGGTCATGGATCATGGAGTCCTATTATGGGATGGAGTGCCAGCAGAGCTATCGGACAATGGAGCCAAGGTGAATACGACAACGCTATTACTCAGGAAGATGATATGGCTATTATTTCAGGAAATAGAAATGGTTTTGGATATAAAGAAGATGACCACGCGGATACAGTTTCCGAAGCTACTCCAATTCAGGTAGGTTCTAATGGAACAGTAGATCCATCTTTGCATCAGGCACTTATTTCTACAAGAGAAGATAAAGATGTATTTTCTTTTATTACTGCTGGTGGTGAAGTAGACTTTACCATTGATCCAGATCCATATTATCCAAACCTAAACATACAAGCTAGAATTATAAGCGGTACAGGAGAAGAATTAGCTATATCTAGTCCACAAGATAACCTAAGTGCCAGTATAAATACTACCTTAGCAGGAGGTACCTATTTTATAGAAATCGATGGTGTTGGAGAGGGTAATTTATCCAGCGGATATTCTGATTATGCTTCAGTTGGTTTTTATGAAATTTCTGGATCTTATACACCAGGAAATAACAATCAACCTCCAATTGCTAATTTTGAAGCCACGATCGATTGTGATCAGGTTAGTTTTAGAAATACCTCTATAAATACCGTTACTTCAGTATTGTGGGATTTTGGAGATGGAACCACTTCTACTGAGCAAAACCCAACACATACCTATAATGCTGATGGAAGTTATACTGTGTCGTTAACAGCAACGAATACCGTTGGAGATGACACCAATACTCAAGAAAATTTTGTTACCGTTACCATTGCTTCTTTACCTAATAATGACACGCAATCTATTTGTTCTGGTAATGTAGATACGATCACTGCTTCTGGTAGTAATGGATATATCTGGTATGATACTCTAGATGGCGATACGGTTTTAGGAACAGGACCAACTTTAGATGTATCAAATATTACACAAAATCGAACTTTTTATGTAGCTGGAACTACGGAACCAATCGTAGAAGCAGTTACTGGAATTACAGACGTTGCGAACATAGTTGGTAATATACATCAGGGAGGATTTAATTTGGTATTCGACGCTGATCAACCTATTATGTTAAAAAAAGCAACCGTTATAGCACAAGGAGCTGGTAATAGAACCCTACAATTGATAGATGCTAGTGGAACTGTTTTAGAAACTAAGACTATAAATATTCCAGATGGAGAAAGTGTTATCGATATTAATATGAACATCCCAGCTGGAAATGATATGGAAATAGGATTTTTAGAAGAAGCGAATCTTTTTAGAAGTAATGACAATGTCAATTATCCATATACGGTAAACAATATAGTTTCTATTAAAAGAAGTTCTGCTACCACAAATCCTCAAGGTTTTTATTATTATTTATATAATTGGGAAGTTTCCACACTCGGCGGTTGTAGTACTTCCGATAGAGCTGCTATTCAGGTAAATGTATCGGATGCTCCTACGGTTCCTACAATAAATGTAGACGCACAAACTAATGAACTCTCGGTAACCGAAAATTATGAATCATATCAGTGGTATTTAGATGATCAACCAATTACCGGAGCTAATGCTGCTACCTATATTGCCGAAGAAACAGGAACTTACACTTTAGAAGTGTTTAATGAAGGTGGATGTAGCACATTTTCTGAAGCTTTAGAGATTCAGGCATTATCTACACCGGATCTTCAGTCACCAGAAGATCAGATTGTACTATATCCAAATCCTGCAAATGAAATATTACATATTGATGGCATATCCGAATTAAAAGACAAATTCTCTTTAAAAGTTTTAAATGCTTTAGGTCAAACTGTAATTCTTAAATCAGGTGTTCCAGAAACTATAGACACCACAAAACTTTCTGAAGGATTATATTTCTTGCTAATTAACAACAAACAGGTAGATAAATTTCTCAAAATAACACGTTAAGAATGATCTAAGTTCCTAAAAGGTTTTTCTTAAACCAGTATAGCCAAATCAAATAATCATTTTCAAAAATGAGAAGTGATTATTTGATTTGGCTATTTTATGTAAAGATGGATATGAAGGAAAATATTCTATCCTGCCATATCGATTTCTTTCAATTTATTTTCATCTGCTTGTTTGGCTTTTTCCGCAGCATAATCAAAGCCTTGTTGCCACCAACTCCGCATTAATTTTTTATTAAAAACTAAAGAGTTTTCTGTTAATTTAGAAGGTGTATAATATAGGTTCAATACAACATCTTTATTTTTCGCTGCTAATTTCCCAACTACCGTATCATGACCTTCTACCTGATCGAACATAAAACTGAATAAATTAACCATGAGCGAAAATGGATTTTTACCCAACACCTTATTATGTTCCATATTTTCAGACTCTAAAATTACAGCATCTACCTCCGTTGCACCTCTTTTAATAGCTTCTCTAATAGGAACCATACAACCAAATCCACCATCGGCATACTCACATCCATTTTTAGTCACTAAACTCATAAATGGAACATAATTACAAGAGATCCAAATCCAATCACAAAAATCTTCATAAGAAAAGTCGTTAATAGACTTATATTCAGTAGTATTTTTGGTTAAATTAGAAACTGTAACCACAATATCTTCTACTTTTTTCTTAGCCAATTCGAATTCTATTTCAGAAAAATTTCTACGAATATTTCTACGCAAATTTTTACTCTCTCCGAATGTACGTTTACGTTTTAAAAATTGAACTATGGTATTAAAGAAATTAATAGAAACAAACTCCCGATTTCCTTTTTTTCGGGTTCTAAAGGGATTAACACTAAAAATAGTACTCTGATTAACATTCGTGTACATATCATACACCTTGTCTATATTCCCTAATGCTAATTGTGGTATTAACAGGCTTCCGGTAGAAGTTCCCAAAAAAAGTTCATACTTCCGTCCTTGTTCCTGGATTAAATATTGGGCTACACCACCAGCATACGCTCCTTTACTTCCTCCACCAGATATAACTAATGCTCGCATATTCTATTCTAATCGATTTGATTTATTCTTTTCTTTGGCAAACTCATATCCTTTTTTCCACCATTTTTTCATTTTCTCCTTTTCAAAAATTAATGAATTGGTAGTTAATACCGTTGGTGTATAATAAAGATCCATAGCCACGTCTTTTCGGGTAGCTATAAACTTACCTATTCGAATGTTCTGATGCTCGATCGTATCCATCATAAAATCAACCATACTAGTAATTAATGTAAATGGATTTTTAGTAGGCATACGATTTAGATAATTAATCTCCGTTTCTAATATGATTACATCCACTTCTTTCGCTCCACGTCTAATTGCTTCTTCTATCGGAACCATAGAACCTAATCCTCCGTCTACATAATCACAATTGTTCTTTTGTACCAAACTCATAAATGGAGGATAATTACACGAAATCCAAACCCAATCACAGTACTCCTGATATGTACACTCTTTAATCGACTTATACTCTACTTCATTCGTAGATAGATTAGTAACGGTAATTATAATGTCTTTTTGGGATTCTTTAAGCGTATTAAAATAACTTTCGGTAACAGACTTTCTGATAAGATCTCTAAGATTTCTGCTATCTCCAAAGGACTTATTTCCTTTGATCAAGTTTCGTAATACATTAAAGTGATTAATCGTAATAAGGTTGTATCCTTTTCTTTTTTTGATCACAAAAGGACAATTCCTAAATATGGAGGATTGATTTACCGAAGTATATATCTCTTTTATTTCCTTTATTTTGGATAGTGCCAAATGAGAGATCAGTAAACTTCCGGTAGAAGTTCCTACATACAAATCATACTCTCTCTTTAGGTCCTGAATAAGATATTGCGCTACACCACCAGCAAAAGCTCCTTTACTTCCTCCACCGGATATGACCAATGCGCGCATACGTTTATTTATGGGGTTAATTTCTTTTCTAAAAATTCTTGTTGCCTTTTTGGCAAATTATTCTTTAAATCTACATATTTCTTTTGATATGCAGGGTTCTTCAGAAGGTTATCCAACACTTTTCTACAAAAGTTTCTAAATCTCCAGTTATGATGTACCGCTCCATCTACAAGATCTACTAGTGATTGTTCCGAAAAAGCCTGAAGACTTTCTAGATACGTAAAAGCATTTTCTCTAGTACTAAAATGATGAACAGGAGACGAATAGCCTGACAGTTCTTTATAAAACTCCTGATGCTTTTCTGGTTGATATTCTTGTGTACTCAATGCCAGTACTAACCATAATATTCTCACATTTTTGTCGTGAAACCCTATTACACCTTTCGTCTGCTCTAAATAAGAAGTTCTATCAGATGGAAAATTAGCCCATAAATGGTACAACGCTGGTTCTATGGTAGCATAGGATTCATCAGTTAACAAGGATTCATATTGCTTCTTTAACTCCCTTGGGATCGTATTCATTGTATTAGCAATCGCCTGACGCACAAAAATATTGTTTGTTTCGAAAGCTTTTGTAAATAATCCTAATGACTCTTTAGAAGTATCTCCTTCCAATTGATAAATTACTTCTTGCCCCAGATATTCATTAATAGGAAAGTCTAAAGCGGTTGCCAGTGTACCCCATTTACCTGCTATGGGCTGTGTACGTTCACCTGCTAAAGTTAAATAGCGCTTGATAAATGGAGATTTTGTTAAAATATCAAGTGCTTCCTGAGAAGGAAAAACAATGGCTTCTAACCATATTTTTTGATAATCCGATAAATCCTGACCACTTACCTGCTCTGCTACATTAATAAAATCAGACGTAGTAACATTTCCGAACTGGTGTTTTTCGAGATATTGCTTTACTGTTGTTTTAAAATTATCAGCACCAATCATATCCTTCAACGCGTGTAATGCCCAAGCACCTCTTTGATAAAATGTAAGCGAACTGGCTTTAGGGTCTAATAAAGCAGTAGCATTATCGGCTTTGGATTGCTCGGTAAGTTGTTCTGCGCTTTCATATAATTTGTATTGAAAATAATCGTCTCCAAAAATCTCTCTTTCTGCCAATAAAGCATAATAGGTTGCAAAACCTTCTTGTAACCAATGATGTTTCCCTTCTGTTTCGGTTACTAAATCACCAAACCACTGGTGCGCTAATTCATGCGCATTTACATTGATATAATTCCGATCATTAAAACCTATATCATCCACTACAAAAGCATCAGAAAATATAGTGGTTCCCGTATTTTCCATACCTGCATACAAAAAGTCCTTTACAGGAATTTGTTTATAATTTTGCCATGGAAATGCATATCCGATCTCTTTTTCCAAAAAATCGAATAGTTGCTTACTATGTTTGTAGGTAGACTCAAATTTATCCTTATCACTTGGATAATAATACATCTCTAGAGGGATTCCACTTTCAGAAGTTTCAACGACCTTTTCATACTTTCCTATTACTAAGGCCAGTAAATAACTACTCATTGGCTGTTCCATATCGTACTCCCATCTTTTTATGGTATCATTAACAGCCTGAGTTTGTAATAATTTTCCATTTGCTATCACCTCATAGTCCGAATCATAATGAATCACCAAATCAAACTCCACCTTTTCATTCATATCATCAAAACTTGGCAACCAATTAGAGGTATATTTTCCTTGTCCTTGTGTCCAGATCTGATCTTTGCCTTGATAATCATTTAAAAAATAAAGTGCCTTTTTCGGAACTGCGATATATTGAATTTCTATCCGATGTTCTGAATTTGCTAAAAAATTACCCCCAACCTTTATTTTTTGGGAGTCGTAATTTATCGTGGTCTTTTCTCCGTCTAGCAACACATCCATAATCTGCATCTTCTGGGCATCGATACTTATAGAATCTACAGGTTGTAACACTTTAAAGGTGTATATTACTTTACCTTCTACTTTTTTAAAAGTAGCGTCTAGAAAAATAGATACATTTCCAGTTAGGAAATCTACATTAGGTTGTTCTTTTTTAGAAGGTATAGATAAGGTTGTTTCGTCGAGGGAGGCGATGGCCGATACCGAAATAAAACCGATAAATAAATACAGAAAAAATCGCATATTTTATGAATAATCAAATGTTCTGCCAAAATAACGAATTTATTCGCGTATTGTGACAGAAGAAACATCTGACCAAATAACAAATGCTACTTTTTTCACATATATCTAAAAACAAAAATCTGAGCTTAGACTCAGATTTTTGATAATAGCATTAAGTTAGTATTATAAAATGTTATATAGAGGTCTTTTTTACTCTTACAAAATCAACATACATATCCGTATTCCAAAATACATTGATGGCATTATTATTAAAAATACCGTCATTAGAACCTATATTCAAGTTCAGAATTACATTATGTGGCCCAAAGTTTTGTAATTGTAAATCCGAATCGATTCCGTTATGATAATTAGCTACTGCAGCACCATCTACCAATACATCAACATATACATTCCCATTTACATTAGTCCAGTACATATCATAAGTATGCCAACCTTCTCCAATAGTATCATAATGTCTTACAGCATTTTGACCTAATAAACTTTGTCCTGCGTTATATCCATAAAAAAGATTACTAGCATATTTCTCTCCACCGTAATATCCATAAGAATATGCTTCCATTATATCGATCTCTCCTTGTGTAGGCCAAGCCGTTTCTTGTACAGTCCATACTGCAGGCCAAACACCATAAGTTTCTGCAAATCCTTTAGCATTTCCATTTTCCCAAGCAATAACTTTCGCACTTACTTGTACATGTACCTGCTCATTATAACCAGGCTCAAAACTTGTCCATGACTTTACATGACCAGATTCCCATAATCCGTTTTGTTTTTTATACGAACGCAAACGTAAACAACTTCTATTATCCAAGGTTTGAATACTAACATTCCATGGTCTGTACATACAAAAATCAGAATTATAATCTAATCGTTCTGTACGTTCCCATTTAGCATCGATATTAGTTCCTGAATTAAATTCATCCACCAGAATATCGGTCCATGGAGCTTTGGCTGTTACAGAACTAAAATCTTTATAGTTTTCATTGAAAACTTCCTCATTTTTATCACAAGAAATAAAAACAGTAAAAGCTGCTAATACGAATGTGTAGAGTACTATTTTTTTCATAATATAAATTATTTGGGGTTAGATAGTTACGCTGTTACTACAACGTTTTCGTAAATGTACCAAAAAAAGCAACCGAGACGTATGTTATCTACGGTAAAAACGTAATGTGATGTCGGTAAAATATCTCTTAAGAAATTATGAACACTAACAAAATCAATGTCTTTAGAAGAATTTAACAAAATATATTCCCTTCATCAAAAACCTAAAATTCAATATACTTTTAAGATAAAAAAAATACTAAATGTGTAATTCTTTAACATTTTAAAACAAAAACCAATAATTAAAAACTAATATTTTAATGCTTTTTTTATTTCAAAACCAAAAAACAGCCAGTTTCTAATATCGTATAGTATTCATATCCCTAATTATTTATTTTTATATTGTGCTGTCATTAAAGTGTTAAATAACCTGTTTATTTTCTTTGAGCGCTACAATCTTACAAACTCCTATCGATTACTTAAAAGGTGTTGGGCCTTCCAGAGCTGATTTGCTTCGTACGGAACTAGGGATTCATACCTATCAGGATTTAGTCAACTTCTTTCCCAATAGATATATCGACAAAACCAACTATTATAAAATCAATGAATTACAAAGAACTTCTGCAGAGGTACAAATCGTTGGTAAGATCATTCATATAAAAACAGTAGAACAAAAACGAGGAAAACGATTAGTAGCCAAGTTTATGGATGATACTGGAGAAATGGAATTGGTTTGGTTTAGAGGTCATAAATGGATCAAAGAAAACTTAAAACTCAATACACCTTATGTAATCTTCGGCAAAACAAAATATTATAACGGCTTTAGTATGCCACATCCAGAGATGGAACTCCTTTCGGAGCATCAAAAAAATCTCAAAATTATGATGCAACCGGTATATCCGTCTACCGAAAAATTATCCAATCGAGGAATTACCAATCGGGTTATTAGTAAAATGATGCAACAGCTTTTTTTAGATACCAAAGCTCGATTTTACGACACCCTTTCAGAAGAAATAAGAACTGAATTAAAGCTGATCCCCAAAAACGAAGCGATTCTGAATATCCATTTTCCTAAAAATCAGGAGGTACTTGCCAAAGCACAATATCGACTTAAATTTGAAGAGTTATTTTATATCCAGCTTCAGCTAATTACCAAAAAACTAATTCGGAAACAAAAGATAAAAGGATTTCCTTTTCCAGAAGTTGGTCATCATTTTACCAATTTTTATAATAATCATCTGCCTTTCGAACTTACAAGTGCTCAGAAACGAGTAATTAAAGAAATTCGAAAAGACATTGGCAGCAGTGCACAAATGAATCGCTTGTTACAAGGAGATGTAGGTTCTGGAAAAACTATTGTGGCTCTCATGACGATGTTATTGGCAATCGATAATGGATTCCAAGCATGTTTAATGGCTCCTACCGCTATTTTAGCAAATCAGCATTATCAGGGAATTACAGAACTTACCAAAGATCTGGATATTAATATAAAATTATTGATGGGAAGCTCTAAAGCCAAAGAACGTAAAGAGGTTCATCAAGAATTAGAAGATGGCACTTTACATATATTGGTAGGAACACATGCTGTACTCGAGGATAAAGTAAAGTTTAAAAACCTGGGATTGGCTATTATAGACGAGCAACATCGTTTTGGAGTAGCACAACGTTCTAAATTATGGCATAAGAACATATATCCTCCACATATATTGGTAATGACCGCTACGCCCATACCCAGAACATTGGCTATGAGTTTATATGGGGATTTGGATATTTCCGTAATTGATGAATTACCACCAGGTAGAAAATCCATTAAAACCGTGCATCGATATGATAGCAATCGCCTTAAAGTATTTAAGTTTATAGCTGATGAAATAAAAAAAGGAAGGCAAATCTATGTTGTATATCCGCTAATTCAGGAATCCGAAGCATTAGATTATAAAGATCTTATGGATGGTTATGAAAGTATTGCCCGCTCCTTCCCTGCTCCGGATTATCAGATATCTATTGTACATGGTAAAATGAAACCTGCCGATAAGGATTACGAGATGGAACGCTTTGTAAAAGGCGAAACCAATATTATGGTGGCTACTACAGTGATAGAAGTTGGTGTTAATGTTCCTAATGCCAGTGTAATGATTATCGAAAGTGCAGAACGCTTTGGATTATCGCAACTACATCAGTTGAGAGGTCGTGTAGGTCGAGGTGCCGAACAAAGTTTTTGTATTCTAATGACCAGCCATAAACTTTCTTCGGATAGTAAGACTCGATTAGATACGATGGTACGTACTAATGATGGGTTTGATATCGCAGAGGTAGATTTAAAACTACGAGGTCCCGGAGATATAATGGGTACTCAACAAAGCGGAGTTTTGGCGCTTAAAATTGCCGATATTGTAAGAGATAATGATGTGCTAAAAATGGCAAGACACTACGCGATGAAAATCCTAAAAGAAGATCCTTCATTAGCTATGGAGAAAAATAAAGTGCTTCTATTTACCTATCAACAACTGGCCAAACATAAAAACATTTGGAATTATATTAGTTAAAAAAGATACTTGATATAGCTTATTGAGTTATTGAGAGCGTGTAATCCAATAGATGAAATCAAACCTAATTTTAGTCTGGCATACCCCAGAAATATACCCATAATTAAATGAGAACTTAGCATAATCGGAGATATCATAATATTTTGTACCGTCAATTCATAATTGAACATATGCATATACCCAAAAAATAAAAATGAAATATAGAAAATAAACCTTTTATGAGTTTCCCAAAAATTAGACAACACCGTAGTTATCCTATCATTTTTGATTAATAAAATATACATAACAACTGCGTATAGTACTGAAATTATAGTCCTCTGCGTAAGAGACAATCCGCCAACGCTATCGAGTATTATAACTTTATTGAAGGCGTAATGCAATAGATAAAACAATAGTAAAGAGGTTGAAATCACAAAATTTCTGATATTAAACACCAAGCCTAATCTTGTCGCTAGTTCTTCTATAATGGGTGCTAATATTACTACTAAAAGTACTCTCCCTAAAAAGGATTTTTCTGCCAAATTGGTCTGGGTTACATTTTCGGGAATGTCAATTCCTAAAAAATGCAATACCATCCCTGCAAACATCATTGCAATAATTCTAATGACACAAACAAGTATAAAAATTTTCACAAAACTCCACAGATATTCCTTTACACTATGTTTATCTCTAGTCGCATGTCCGGTTTTTAATACTCCGATAACTTCATTCAATATTTTTTTCATTCAAAATGTAACTGTATATTATCCTATTTGACGACATATATTCAATTTGTTACAGAATGATACTTATTTCATATACTCTTGCCAAACGACTAAAAGATATTTCTTATGATCCTTTTCTTGTAACTCTATAAAACCAAATTCGTAGCAAAAGAGATATACCTGTCCTTTTTTATTTTTCCAGTAATGCGTAAAGTATTTAGGGTCAAACCCTTCTCGGATCAATTTCTCCTTCCTAATTTTTGCCATACCTGCTCGATTATAATTTTTAAGAATTTTTCTGTTCTTTTTAAGTTGAACATCAATCTTTTTAAACAAGGTATCTTCTTTTTCTTTTGTGCGTTGATAATAAAAAGCCGATCTGCAGTAAGAAGAACAAAACTTCTTACCTACTCTTCCTTCTAATTTCTCATTACAATAACTACAATTCCGATTCATAAAACACCTTTCTAAAATAGTGTCTTCAAATCTAAAAATGTTACCTATCCATCGAATTAAACGTTTAATAAACGTTTAATTCGACACTTAGACTTGCTCACATTACGCTCTTTAATCATATTTGAATATCTATGAAATTCTCAGGCAAACATATTACTCTAAAACATTTATTAGTAGATCAACAGAAAATGATTGGTCTACAGTTTTATCAAGACAAAATTATCGAAGCACTTATAAAAGAACTCCCCAATCCTAGCTGGAGCGAAGAATATGGGATGGTTTATATACAAAACACTAAAGAAAACCTAAACTTAATTTTTAGCACATTCAGAGGTGTAGCTTGGGTAAATTGTAACTATTTTTTCAAAAACCGGGTAATTAATCCAGATAATCCTGCAATTGAAGAAGGTTTCAAGGATTTTCAATCTAAAAAACTTCGTAAATGTCCAGAAATGTATTTACAAAAGCTTGTTATAAAACGATATGCAAAAAACACCATAAAAAACTATATAACAGCTTTTGAAGCCTTTATCAACTATCATTATGATCTCGATCTTATTCATATTGGCGAACAGGAGATTCGTCAATATATAGAACGATTAATTAAAGATGGAAGATCCAATTCTTATATCAACATTGCTATAAATAGTATAAAGTTTTATTATGAGATTGTATTGGAGATGCCCAACCGATTTTATGCTATAGAACGCCCCAGAAAACAACAAAAGCTACCTAAAGTATTAGCTAAAGAAGAAATTTTATCTATGATTAATCATACTAATAATATAAAACATCGATGTATTATTAGTCTATTATATTCTGCAGGATTACGAAGAAGTGAATTACTAAACCTAAAAATCCAAGATATAGATAGTAAAAGAATGTTGATTTTAGTTACGCATGCTAAGGGGAATAAGGATCGGTATACCTTACTTTCTAAAACCTTGCTCAAAGATTTACGATTATATTATAAAGAATGGAAACCTGTGCACTTTTTATTCGAAGGATCTCCTGGTATATCTTATTCTCCAGAGAGTGTTTCTAAAGTGGTAAGAACAGCAAGTCGCAAAGCTGGAATTCTAAAAAAAGTAACTCCTCATATGCTACGTCATAGTTTTGCTACCCATTTATTAGAAAATGGTACTGACTTAAGATATATTCAAAGTTTATTGGGACACAGTTCTAGCAAAACAACAGAGATTTACACACATGTCGCTACTAATAGTTTTAGAATGATCAAAAATCCCCTAGATTTGTAGAAAACATAATACATATATATGTACCAGTGCATATATACATACGTTACCCAACATTAGATGAAACTAATCGAATTCTTAAAAAATATTGAGGAAATTGACGAAGAATCAGTTCTTTATGTAAAAAGGATTGATGATCAATTTTCTAGAGAATCAGAAGTTACAATACTCAATTTGACAGAAGAAGAATTGGAGTGGAAAACTTTTGAAGTGACTGAAAAAAAATGCCCCGGATTTGTATATTTTATGGAAGTCTTTCTTATCAAAGAATTCATGGAGGATATAGCTAACAGGGAATACCCAACTGTAGAAAAAAAATGTGAAAGATTGATTCACTATGTAGAATTTGATGCTTAAGAGTTAAAATCATGAAAAGAGAAAACCTCGAACAGAATTTAAAAGAAGCCACTTCTTCCCTATTAGAAATGGCAAAAAATTCTTGCTGGAATAAAATCTCTGACAATACACGTTACCTAATTTCTGAAATCAAAAATGACGAGTTGAATGCCCTTGATAAAAGAAAAGATAGAAAAAGAAAAAATGACAAAAAAATATCGAAATCGCTTGAACAAATATCATCTGAATTAAGAGATATCTACGAAAATCTTTACGATATAAACTTGTATATCTATAAAAGCGAAAAAGACAATACAATAATTGAAATTCAATACTATCCTAAATCATCACTCGAATCTGAGTTTTACGAAACTGTAAAAAACAATGAACCTATGTTGCATTGTAAAATTGCTATTCCACCTGGATATAATGATAAAAAAGAAAAATTTGACGTTAATTGGGAATTAAATTAAATATAAAAAACGTTGGGTAACACTATATATGTGCCATAGCAGCAAAGTTATCAATCGAATGGTTATTGTATATTTATAAAGGCGCAATGCTTGCAAAAGTAAAAGTTGGCAACCAATGCGCAGAAAAATCGAAAATCAGGTAACATTTTGCCCTGCTACGGCACATATATTAAACGTTATCCATGCATTTTAGGAATCTGAAAGGTAGAACGAAAGCAACGAATGGTTAACCACCCAATGACCTTAGTATTTTTATGATGGTTAGTGTCAAATCGAAGAAAAAGCGATAAGAAAAACCAAAATTGAGGAAGATTACGGAGTAGTAACGTGCTAAAAAATCGCTTTTTTGGCTGATCAGCTTCTGACGAAAAAAAGTTCAGGTTCATTTGGTAAGGTCTGTCTCCTACTCTATGATTGCAAGGTGATCGCAAGAAAAGAAAAAATAAAAATTGACGGAGTAATAACGCAAGTAATATCACCTTGCATGGCTAGTCTAGTAAGGTTAGTGACTGAAAAAAATAAACGCACGATAACAAGATATATGTGCCATAGCAGCAAAGTAATCAATCGATTGGTTATTGTATATTTATGAAGGTGCAATGCTTGCAGAATGTTAAAGTTAGCAACCAATGCACAGAAAAAACCAAAAGCAAGGTAACATTTTGCTCTGCTACGACACATATATTAAACGTTATCGCTGCATTTTAAGAACCTGAAAATCAGAACGAAAGCAACGAACGGTTAACCACCCAATGACCTCATTATGTCTATGATGGTTAAGGTCTAATCGAAGAAAAAGTGATAAGAAAAACCAAAATTGAGGAGGATTACGGAGTAGTAACGTGCTAAAAAATCGCTTTTTTGGCTGATCAGCTACGGACGAAAAAAAGTTCAGGATTATTTGGTAAGGTCTGTCGTTAATCCAATGATTGCAAGGTGATCGCGAGAAAGAAAAATAAAATTGACGGAATAATAACGTAAGTAATATCACCTTGCTTGGCATGTTTGCTAAGGTTAGTGATTGAAAAAAATAAACGCGCGATAACAGGATATATGTGTCATAGCAGCAAAGTGATCAATCGAAAGGTTGTTGTATATTTATGATGGCGCAATGCTTGCAAAAAGTAAAAGTTAGCAATCAATGCGCTGTTTTTTGTCGAAATCAAGGTAACATTTTGCGCTGCTACGACACATATATAAAACGTTACCAGTAATATGGAAAATCATGAAGAACATGATAAACAAACAAAAGAAAGGATTTTAAATGACATCAAAGAATATGATTGTCATTTAGCGCTATTGGAAAGTGATGGTTACTCACCTGCCTTTGTTTATACAATAGGCCTTTATGAAAAGTTCCAACATCCTGAAATAATAATATTCGGTCTTAAAACAGATGTAATGGGACATCTTCTAAACGGACTGAAGGATGAAATAAGAAAAGGAAGTAGCTATAAACTTAATCAAAATTACCCTGACTTATTGGAAGGCTATGAGATTCAATTCCTAGAGGTTAATAGAGAAAATTATGCTGACTATTTAGGTTATGCTGGATGGTATTATAAAAACACTTTTGATTTTCCTGTTTTACAAATGATTTGGCCTGATAAAGAAAGTAAATGGCCTTGGGAAAGTGGGTTCAACGAAAACTGGAAATTCAAACAACCTTTACTTGATAGGAATACAGAATTTAGATATCAAGAAGACAAAAATTTAGGAGTTTATACAACTCATCACGCTTTTGAAGGTAAACCAATATTATATGTACATCATAATGAAGATGGAGATTGGCAGTTTCATACAGAATATGAACCAAAAATAGGAGACGCTAAATTGGTATGCCTAGAAGAAATTATAAAACTTGACCATACTTTAAATGAAGTATATTACCTGAATTACGGACAAACGGCTTATCGAAATGGAATCGGAGAAGAATGGACAATTGAAGAATCTGAATCAGAAAATGAGGAAGAAACTACTGGTAACAATGGCTATACGACAATGGCGGATAGAGAACAAAATTTAAAAACAATTAATAAATCAAACTTTTGGTCAAAGCTAAAAGCTATGTGGTCATAACACCGCCACCGCGCATAGCCGAGACGTTATCAGCAATTAAAAGTATATGGATAAAAAAGATATATTCGAAGAATTAAATATGAGTGAATATATTTGGGGTAATGCATATCTATACTCTATATCTGATATAGATTTATCTATCGAAAAAAATCAAATATCAAAACTTGACGAAATTTGCAAAATTGAAGGTTGGAATGAACTGGGAGAAAAATGGAACTCAATTGAATTCTTAAAATGTTCTGAATTGCTTTTAGATTCAATAGAATTTGACATTGCATATTCTTCTTCTAGAATAACCCCAACCGAGATAGCTAAAAAATTTCATGCGGAATTGCTTAATAAATTTAATAATGACTCTTTTTGTTATTCAAATTGGTTTAACAATCAATGGAGGTCAAATAAGAATGGATCAAGTTGGAACCCATTAACGGAAAATACTTTTGATATAAGTACAGTGTTTATT
This sequence comes from Aquimarina litoralis, assembly GCF_039523995.1. Taxonomy (NCBI): domain Bacteria; kingdom Pseudomonadati; phylum Bacteroidota; class Flavobacteriia; order Flavobacteriales; family Flavobacteriaceae; genus Aquimarina; species Aquimarina litoralis. Next base: position 6,075 of record NZ_BAAAGE010000009.1, on the reverse strand, counting down.
AATAAAGAGAATATACTAATAACCTGTTTTAGAAGTGAGGACTAACAAATCTTAAAAAAAGAAAAGCTGATAACACGATATATGTGCCATAGCAGCAAAGTGATCAATCGAAAGGTTGTTGTATTTTTGGTAAGGCGCAATGTTTGCAGAATGGAAAATTTAGCAACCAATGCGCAGAAAAATCAAAAAGCAAGGTAACATTTTGCTCTGCTACGACACATATATTAAACGTTGTAGCTAATTTAAAAATGAGATTACTAAGCAAAATTATATTATTGACTTTTATGGGATTATTTACCTCTTGTTTTGGACAAAAAGAAGAACATATTTATTTGGCTGGTTGGGAAGCAGAATTTAACGGAGATGAACAATGCCAAAAATTTCTCGAAACACAAGTTATAGATAAAAAAACCGCCAATAATATTTGGAGTTCAATTGATCTCGTTTTTAAAGAAGGGAAATTAGTTAAAGCTTACGATAATGATGAAGGACACAGAACTGAAAGAAAATTAAAAGAAAGTGAAATAGGATTTGAATATCAAAAATTAAAACCAAATCAGATTTATAGCCTTAATCAAGCAGCAAAATCTGAAAGCTATTTAGGTGGAGAAATACCAAATGAATTTAAAATTCCAAAATTCGAATTTAATGCACCCTTTCAATATTTAGGAAAATTCTCAAAAACAGAAGAAGCTTTCAATTGGCTTCCTTTTGATTTGCATATTGCAGCACCAATTTACTTGAATTTTGACAAGTTGTTTATAGATTATTCCGACCCACTAAATCCTAAAGTGTTAAACATTGAGGAATTAAAACAAACGGACAATTCATATGACGATTTGAAACCAAATTCTGAAATAGTTTATGAAAAAGTATATATAACAACACAAAAAGAAACTAACTTTGGTGGAATTGGACATACCTCAGTTCCTAGTTGGATTCAATATCCTGATATTCCTGCTTGCCCAAAGTCAAAGAAAACAATGAAGTTACTTTGCCAACTGACTTATGATGGAGTTGATATAAAAACTAAACGTACAAACGTACAACCTAAAGATGAATGGTATAGACAATATTTTGAAAATATGAACTTTTGGGGAGATGGAGATTTATATATATTTTTTGAACCTGAAAGCAAAATAATGTGCTTTATAATTCAACACACATAAATAAAAAAACTAGCTACAACAGTTTGTATATTGCATATGCCGCCTTCGGCAGGCAAACGTAATATACAAGAAACGTTGTAACACATTGTGAAAATCTTAATAAAAATATCTATTATCATTTTGACTTTAGTCTCTTGCGGAAAAGAAACTGAAGAGAAAACTCAATTAGTAGAGTCTAATTTTAAGCTTAAACAAGATTTTACGGACTTCAAACGAAAAATGACGAAATTAGATACCATTAAAGTCTGGTTTAATCATTCTGTTTGTACATATCAAGCATATGAACAATTAGAAATCACTAAGAATTCTAATTTAATCAGAATCAAATCTGAATTTATGGAAAGTACATTTAATGACAATCCTAAATGGAAAGTTATTTACAACAGAGAGATACCTATAACAGACACAATCTGGAAATTCGAAAAATTCGTTGATCAAAATAAACAATGGCAAAACTATGATATAAACTCCAATGGAACTTTATATGTGGTAAATAAAAAAGATACAATCCGTTACTCTGTAAGTGGTTTAGTAGATCTAAACAAGTTTATATCAGAATATCATACTGTAATGCGGAAACTATATCCTGAAAATAGAGAAAACGTTTACGGAATAAACGAACCAAAAAAAATCAAATAGTAAACGTGTTACAACAATATATATGTGATCATAGCAGCAAAGTGATCAATCCAATGGTTGTTGTATTTTTGGTAAGGCGCAATGCTTGCAAAAAGTAAAAGTTAGCAAACAATGCGCAGAAATATCGAAAAACAAGGTAACATTTTGCCCTGCTACGACACATATATTAAACGTTGTAGTGCATTAAAAAAATGAACGAAAATAATTTAAAGTTTGAAGTTATCTGGAAGGATGAAGATATGTTTGAGATGCGGATTTCAGCAAATAACGCACGATATTCTGGAATTACAGAGGTTTATGAAGTGTCTGAATCTTTACTCGGATTTGTAACGGAACTTAACGGATTCCCGTTTGGAAAAGAAAAAGTGACCCATTCTTGCGGAGAAAAAGATAGTTACGCATATTTTGAAATGGAATTTTATAAGATTGGACCGACTGGAAAATGTGGAGTGTTAATCATAATGGAAGAAAATGTCTCAACGGAATATCGAAAAGAAGAAAAAGATAAACTCTCAATGGAATTAATTATTGAGCCAAACGCAATAGATATTTTTTGCCGAGAACTTAAATCTTTAGCGGAAAAAGAAGACGGAATTGCGGAACTGAAAGCAATCGGAAATTACACGGGTAATATTGCATAAAATAACGCACTACAACAACATATATGTGATCATAGCAGCTAAGTGATGAATCGAATGGTCATCGCCTATTTGGTAAGGCGCAATGCTTGCAAAAAGTAAAAGTTAGCAACCAATGCGCAGGTAATGTCAATGGCTTGGTAACTTTTTGCCCTGCTACGACACATATATTAAACGTTGTACACCATTTGACAAAACTAATGATATTCTTAATTGACAAAGTAGACTCCGAACACCAAGTAATAGTTTATAAAAACATTACTGATTTAACTCAAAGAGTAGAATGGCAAGATCTTTTTGAAGGAAAATCAATCATAATCAATGAAAATGGAACCGAATATGAATGGGACTCATCAAAAAAGAATGAAATCGGAACTGTCTACAATTACACTTTAATTCCGACTTCAAGAGTTTCAAAATTAATAGATGAATGTTTAAAAATAGTTAGTACTCATCAAAATATTTGCGAATTTAATTTCTAAGTTATGAGCTGGGATATTGTGCTTTTTAATTCAAAACAAAAAATAGAATCGGTTGCAGAATTGGACGAAACTCAACTTGAACCAACTGACTTTAGTGGAATTTTAGAAAACTCATTTGAAAGAGTAAAAAAGGATGATAATCATAGAGAAATAATCGGAAAAAACTTCACAATTGACTTCTTTTCCTCTAATGGGCATTCAAGCAATTTTATGCTTTCGTTGTATGGAGAAAATGGACTTTTCGAATTGATTGTATTAGCTAAAAAGTATAATTGGCAGATTTACGACTCTGGAATTGATAAAATGATTGATTTGGAAAACCCAGAGAATAACGGATACAAAAACCACAGAAAGTACGTGGAGCAAATAATGAAAAAATAAAAACGGTGTACAACAACATATATGTGATCATAGCAGCTAAGAGATCAATCGAATGGTTGTTGTATTTTTGGTAATACGCAATGCTTGCAGAAAGGAAAAGTTGGCAACCAATTCGCAGAAAAAATCGAAAAGCAAGGTAACATTTTGCTCTGCTACGACACATATATTAAACGTTATCCGTGCATTTTAGAAATCTGAAAAGTAGAACGAAAGCAACGAACGGTTAACCACCCAATGATCTGAGTATTTTTGTGATGGTTAAGGTCTAATCGAAGAAAAAAACGATAAAAAACCAAAATTGAGGAGGATTACGGAGTAGTAACGTGCTAAAAAATCGCTTTTTTGGCTGATCAGCTTCTGACGAAAAAAAGTTCAGGTTTATTTGGTAAAGTCTGTCCCCTACTCGATGATTGCAAGGTGATCGCGAGAAAGAAAAAATAAAATTGACGGAATAATTACTCAAGTAATATCACCTTGCTTGGCTAGTCTAGTAAGGTTAGTGACTGAAAAAAATAAACGCACGATAACAAGATATATGTGCCATAGCAGCAAAGTGATCAATCGATTGGTTTGTGTATATTTATGAAGGCGCAATGCTTGCAGGAAGTAAAAGTTAGCAATCAATGCGCAGAAAAACCGAAAAACAGGGTAACAATTTGCCCTGCTACGACACATATATTAAACGTTGTAAAACATTTAAACTGAATGAAAATAACATTAACAATAATTGCGGTAATCGGAATTGCTTTATTAATATTTTCCTGTACTAATAAGACTAAAAAACAAAAAAGTGAAACGATTACTATTGACCCAAACGAATTAATACCTGGACCGATTCAACACGAAAACTTATCTGAAGACCAACTGACAAAAATTAAATCGATTCACCAGACTTTTGAGGAAGTATATCCAATAAGTTTAGAGGAAACAATTACAAATTTTAAACGTGACCTCAATATTGATAAAGAAATTAATCTTTGGTTAAAAATGAAAGGAACATTTGAGAACGTTTTGAATGAAAAGCAGTATAACAAAGTAGAAGAAAGAAAGGACGTGTTTAAAATTATTCTTATGAGAACTATGATGTCGAAAAATGAAGTAAAGAGTAATGTTGAAATTAATGAGCTATCCGAAAATGATGCTGATTATATATTGAGTGAGTTTGAAAAACAAATGAATAAATAAAAACGTTTTACAAGAAACCGAAATGGGACAAAATAGAAAAGAAACAGCTTGGAAAAAAAGTCGAAAATTCGGGGATGTAAAAGGCGGAAGAAAAAGACCGAAACTTGCAGATAATATTTTCAATCGACAACATAATTTTTCAGCACCAACTGAAAATGAAGAAACTCCAATTTTTATAGTGGATAATTCTTCAAGAGATTTATATTTCCCAGTAACAGTTGATGAAATTAAAGAGTTTTTAAAGAAATTACCATCTGAACACACGGAGAATCTGACTCATATATGGTTGAGAAAAATGACCAATAAAGAATATGAAAAAGAAGGAAGTTTTCAAGGTTGTTTCATTTGTGGTAGTGGAGTGAATTTAATTGTACTTTACCCATTTCCAACTGACTTAAAAATGGAATTTGGAAATAAAAAACCATCTAACAAAACACTAAAATGGTATTCTGACTACGAGCCTGAATTGATTCACTCAAAAGGAAATTGGACTTTAAAATGGACTGAAGAAAAAATTAAGAGATATTATTTAGAAAGCTTACTTCTTCACGAAATCGGGCATCAAATGGATAGTGTTTATCAGAGATATTGGAGTCCAAACTATAAAAAACAAAGAGCAGAAAACTATGCTGATAATTTTGCCTATTACTGGGGAAATGAAATTAGAAACGAAATTGAATAAAAAAAACGATTTTACAACACTATGTATAGTGCATAGCTACCCTGCGGGATAGCTACGACACCATACATTAAACGTTGTGCATAATAAAAAATATATAAAATGAGATTTACCTTAATAGTGTTCTTAACTTTAAATTTGACTGCCTTTTCTCAGAATAAAAAAATTGATGAAATAAATAGATATATAACAAGTATTGACTCAAATTCTGACTTGAAAATAAATGAATATGATTGGAGTAAAGTCACGGGGACTCATATTGACAAAGGAGCAATTCTAAAAATTTGGAAAAAAAATAATGAGATTGTAAAAATCAAAGAAGAATTTGGAGCTTCTTATGGTAGATGTATAAGATTGATTTACTTAAAAAATAGTAAACCCATTAAAGCAATCGAAACTGAGGAAAATTTCGAATTCAAAAATAATGAGATTGATTATACAAGCTTGAAATTACAATTTAAAATCCAAGTTTTCGTAACAGGATTTAATAAAGTAATAGACGAATATGAATTTGATGTAATTAAAGAAGGTAAAAGAAAATTAACCGAATATTATTGCGATCTAAACGAAGTGTTTGCAATAAGAAATGAGATTAGCAACTTATAAAAAACTATGCACAACAACATATATGTGGTCATAGCAGCAAAGTGATCAATCGATTGGTTTATGTATATTTATAAAGGCGCAATGCTTACAGAATGGAAAATTAGTAACCACTGCGCAGAAAAGTCAAAAAGCATGATAACATTTTGCCCTGCTACGACACATATATTAAACGTTGTACACCATTGAAATAGATATCTAATATAAATGCAAAAAGTAGCTGTTAAAATAGTATTTCTTCTAAGTGTATTTTTAATTTCAACAATTGGAATGATGGCTTTTGTTTATATTGATGCTCA
>NZ_BAAAGE010000008.1:0-107598 GCF_039523995.1 Aquimarina litoralis | reverse complement strand
CAATCAGGCTATAGTCACAGGTCAAGATCCAAATGGAGATGATGTAGTTGATGTTTCTGATGATCCTACCAATACAACTGATGATGATACCGATGGAGATGGAGATCCAGAAGATGAAACCGTTACAGAAATAACCTCAGATGAATCAGTAACTGTTTATACGGGAATTACTCCAAATGGTGATGGGATAAATGACTCTTTGATCATTAGAGGGATCGAGAATCTAGAAAATACCTTAGAGATTTACAACAGATGGGGAGTTATTGTTTTTAGTTCTAGAAATTATGGAAGTAATGATAATTTATTTAGAGGTTTTTCTAATGGTAGAGCCACTATACAAGAAGATAAGCAGCTTCCGGTAGGTACCTATTATTATTTCTTGGAATATACACTAGAAACAGGAGAAAAGAAAAATAAAACAGGTTTCCTGTACATAAATAGATAAATAATTGATCCGAACACAAATCGTCGATAATCAGGGCTCTTATGATCATTCTTTAAAAATTTAAATAAATGAGAAAAATATTTATATTATTCCTATCCTTTCTTTTGTGGTTTGGTTTTTTTAATAATATCCAAGCACAGCAAGATGCGCAATATACCCAGTATATGTATAATACGATAAGTGTAAATCCAGCATATGCAGGTAGCCGAGGTGTTATGAGTATTATGGGCTTGCATCGTAGTCAATGGGTTGGATTGGATGGAGCCCCAAGAACACAAACCTTAACACTAAACACTCCAATAGGAGATAATAATAGAGTTGGGTTAGGGTTCTCTATCGTAAATGATGAAATTGGACCTACAGATGAAACTTACTTCGATATAGATTTCTCCTATACGATCCCTACTTCGGATACAGGAAAGTTAAGCTTCGGATTAAAAGCGGGAGGACATCTCCTTAATGTAGATTTCCAAAGATTATCACAGTTTGATATAAACGACCCGAATTTTGAAAATAATATTGATAATAAATTTAGTCCTAATGTGGGTGTTGGAATCTACTATCATACAGATAAGTTTTATGCTGGATTGAGTGCTCCTAATTTATTAGAGACAAATCATTTCGATGAAGATGCTACAGTAAATAGTAATGATTCATCAACATTTATTGCAGAAGAACGTATTAACTATTATTTGATAACAGGATATGTTTTTGAGCTAAATGATAATCTAAAGTTTAAACCAGCATTATTATCCAAATTAGTATTTGGAGCTCCTTTACAGGTAGATCTATCTGCTAATTTCCTGTTGTATGATAAATTAACATTAGGAGCAGCTTACAGATGGAGTGCAGCTTTTAGTGCCATGGCAGGTTTCCAGATTTCAGATTCTTTAATGATTGGATTTGCATATGATAGAGAAACTACCGAATTAGGAAGAACACAATTTAATGATGGTAGTTATGAAGTAATGCTACGTTTTGAATTGTTTAGAAAATATAATAGAATGCTAACTCCTAGATTCTTTTAACCAATAAGATTGTTATGAAAGTTATAAAAACCCTTATAAGTCTATCTTTATGTGTTATTGTATTTGGAGGAATAGAAGCACAGGAAAAAAGACTGGCAAGAGCAGATGAGACTTTTGCTAAATATGCCTTCGTAGATGCTAGAAAAATATATTTAGATGTAGCCGAAAAAGGATACACTTCTTCGGATTTGTATAAGAAAATTGGCGATTCATATTATTTCAATGGCGAATTAGAAAAGTCCATTGATTGGTATGAAAAACTAATGAATGAGTATTCAGATGATATGGATGTGGAATATTTATTCAGATATTCACAAAGCCTCAAAAGCATAAAGCGTTATGATGATGCCGATGCTATCATGGAAATTTTCTACAAGAAAACAAATACCGATAAAAGAGCAGTCTATTTTGTAAGTACAAGAGACTATTTGCGGTTTATCGAAATGCAATCTGGAAAATTCACACTCAAAAAAATCGATATTAATTCAAGCGCCTCAGATTATGCTCCAAGTTTTGATAATAGAGGAAATCTAGTGTTTGCATCTTCTAGAAGTCCATATAGCTCCATGTCTAGAATAATTCACGAATGGAACGAAATGCCGTTTTTAGATCTTTTTATTTCAGAAGTTGTAGAACCTGATAACGAATTAACTCAACCCAAAAAAATAAAAGGTAAAATAAATACTAAGTTTCATGAATCTTCTACTTCTTTTAGTCCAGATGGACAAACAGTATATTTTACGAGAAATAATTATACGAAAAGAAAAATAGGTTCTGATACAACAGGAACAGTGTTGTTAAAGTTATATAGAGCAACCTTAGAGGGTGACAAGTGGAAGAATATAGAGGAATTACCATTTAATGGTGAGGAGTATTCTGTAGCGCATCCAGCTCTTACTAAAGATGGGAAACAACTATACTTTGCCAGTGATATGCCTGGTGCCAAAGGAATGTCAGATCTATATAAAGTAGATGTGTTACTCGATGGAACCTTTGGTACTCCAATCAATCTCGGAGATAAAATAAATACCGAAGGAAGAGAAACTTTCCCTTATATAAGTGATACAGGAAGACTATATTTTGCAAGCGACGGGCATGTAGGATTAGGAGGTTTAGACATTTTTGTAACAGTTCCAGAAGAAGAAGGTTTTTCAATTCCTTATAATATAGGAAGACCAGTAAATAGTCCAGATGATGACTTTAGTTTTGTATTAAATGAAATGACTAAAATAGGTTTCTTTGCAAGCAATAGAGAAGGAGGAAAAGGAAATGATGATATCTATAGTTTTAAGCAAATAGAAGAGTTAATCACCAGTTGTAGACAATATGTATCGGGTGTAGTTACAGATGCCGAATCTGGAGTGATTTTGTCAGAAGCCGATGTACTTTTACTAGATGAAGATGGAAATGAAATATCCAGAGTAGCAAGTGATGCTAAAGGGATATATAATTTTGAGTTAGAGTGTGAAAAATCATATATTATTAGGGCGCTTAAAAACAGCTACAACCCATCAGAAAAACTTCTGGTAACCAACACAGCATTAGAGTATACCCATGATGTACCTCTGCAATTGTCTAAAGGAGGATTACAAGAACAAGAAGTGAAACCTGGAGATGATTTAGCTAAAATATTAGACCTACAAATAATTTATTTTGACCTAGATAAGTCTTTCATTCGACCAGATGCGGAGATAGAACTTCAGAAGATTATTGCGACCATGAAACAATACCCAGAGATAAAAATAGATGTTAGATCACATACAGATAGTCGAGCTCCAGATAGTTATAACATGGCATTAAGTGATCGCCGTGCAAAAAGTACTATAAAATATATCGTAGAAAAAGGAGGGATTGATAAATCCAGACTCACTGGACGTGGATATGGAGAATCAGCGTTGGTAAATAGATGTGATAATAATGCGCAATGTAGTGAAGCTGAACATCAGAAAAATAGAAGAAGTGAGTTTATTTTACAAAAATAAAATTAAGAAAAATCAAAACATGTAGTAGCTAAAAACATCAAAACGAATTGAAAATTTAGTGATTTGTTAATAGGAGCTAATGTAATTTCTAAAAAGAATTGTTTTTTTATTTTTATATGACGATGGGAATAAAAACGTTAAGCAAAATTTTCGTACAAGACTTTTCTGATCTTATATTAGTATAGACCTCTCTATGCGGATGGGTAACGTAAGAGAGGTCTTCCTTATGAAGAAAATAGTTTGATGATCTTTAAGACCATTTTCATTTATAAATTACCAATGTTTTATATTTTAGCACTCTTATGGTAGATATTCAACTATTAGAGTACTTAGAATCTTTTCTTACTCCACGACGTCAGAATCTTAACAAAAATATAATTGCACAAAGAACAAACTATTTTTCTGTAGCTGTAGAAGATGTATATCAGTTACATAATACAAGTGCTGTAATAAGAAGTTGCGATGTTTTTGGAATTCAGAATGTGCATGTGATCGAAGAGATAAATGCTAAGCGTATTGATAGAGAAATTGCAATGGGCGCGCAAAAATGGGTAGATATCAATAGGTATACCACCACTCGAGAATGTATTAATACCCTAAAAAGTAAAGGATATCAAATTGTGGCAACAACTCCGCATGATAGCTCTGTTGAGTTAAAAGACTTTGATATTAGCAAGCCATCAGTATTTTTCTTTGGTCAAGAACAAGAAGGTCTTAGTGATATGGTACTAAATGAATCAGATGTTAAATTACATATTCCTATGGTAGGTTTTACCGAAAGTCTTAATATTTCAGTTTCTGCGGCGATAATTTTACAGCATGTAACTTCATTATTAAGAAATTCAGATATTCCTTGGCGATTATCTGAAACAGAAAAGATGGAAAAAAGAATGGATTGGGCCAAAAAAGTGATAAAAAGTCACGAAAAAATTATTGCTAGATACAAAGAAGAACATAAATAACAAATACTAATTGATTGATTACGAATAATTAAAAATAGTATTCAAATTCTATGATTTTGCTGTTTTTTCATGTCGTAGTTTATGAGTAAAAAAAGGTTTACACGTAAAAGGTTAATGTGCTTAAATCAAACGATTTAAAATTTAATTCCCTATATTTGAGTAACTTAATACTGTTAAGTACCCATAAAACATCTTTGTCATGAGCAAAAAAAAGTCTCCTACCAGCAAAATGAAAGCACTTATAAAACAAGTGAAAACAGGTTTTAAATCTAATAAAACAACCATCAATTATACATCCGAAGTTGTTCACGATATTTTTCATAAAGGAACAACTACTTCGTAACTAACTAATCCATTTTCCAGGTATTTTTTTAATGTAACAATTTTGAAATACCTGGAATTACATTAAACTTTGTCAAAAATTATTTTTTAACTAGGAATATATTTTCAGTAAAATAATTATTGAAATCGTAATTTTCTTTTACCAAGATATTTCTGGAAAACGATTGGTATCTATAATCATTTACTCTTATTTCCCAGTTTCCTTTAGGTAATTGAAGTCCATATAATCCATTTTCGGACACTGCGGTAAATCGTCTGATACCATTTTTTAATACTTCAATAGTAATTGGACTGGTTATTTTTTGTAAAGTTGTTTTATCCATAACCTGCCCTTTTACATTATAAAAACTTTGTAACACTGGTTCCTTTTTAGAGGTTTTTGTGCCATTCCATGAATACCAATAAGAAGAGTTATTCCATATCCATTCACCAGAAAAAGAGTTATTAAAATTAGGGTTATTCATTTCAAAACGGATAATACCATTTTTATTCATTCGATAGTTCTCAAAGGTACCTTCAAAATATTCCTTCCCATTGATATAATGTCTATATCCATAGATGACACCAATATCACTGTAATCTCCGTAGATAAGCTGACCTTTTTCAACAAGTCTTAATTCGCCATAGGTAGAATTCCAAGTTCCAGTCCATTTGATATTGGAATAGGTATTGCTTTTTTCTAATACTTCTGTTTCGTTTATAAAGATTTCATCATCTTCTTTAGAACAGTTAGAAAAAGAAAAGATGATTAAAAATAAGCTTAGTAATTTTAAGAGTTTCATGCCTTTAGTATTTATTTGAATTACAATACTTAGTATTCAATATGTCAAAAGGTTAACATGTATAGATGAGTTACTATATTTTTTTTCTTTTTCCTCGATCGTATCGATAGATGTCATCAAAAGCATATCCACGGCCATCAATGACTTCAAATCTAAAATTGTTAAGACTTTTTGTTTTAATTATCTTAGCCATAAATGGAGTGCTTATAAAATAGGCTTGCTTACTATCTTTTGCATAAAAGTCTATATCGCATTCCTGATAATATTCCTTATTGGGAAAAATGCAAGCATCTAAAAATTGAAAAGTTTTCGGATCTGCGCCTTCAATAATTTGATCTTTGTAGAAAACATGATTCTTATCTTTTGCAATATTTAAAACAGCCTCATGTACCAATTCAAAACTTTTTGCATCACATTCTAAAGGGCTCGTATTCCCAAAATATATAATATCATTCGCCATTAAATACACAGCATTAATGGGTTTTGTATTTTTTATCTTATAGGGTAATTTTTGATCAAATACATAATCATTAGCTCCATCAGTAGCATATCCTTTGGAGATATCAATTATTTTAAGATCTTTTGGAGTAATGCCTTCGATAATAGAAAAAGAACACATATAACTGTCTACATACACGTTGTTTTTATCAGCGAAATATATGGTTTCTTTATATTCTCCACCTGCACTATAAGGACTTTTTTCTGCATGTCTTTCTACAATATGAAAGGTCTCAAAGTCTATTTCTTTATAGTATTTTTTAAAACATTCTGTATTGTAATAATAAATCTGTTTTTTGTCTTTTGAATACCCATATCCTAGCTTTTTCCAATCGGTTTGGTAATCAATACCCCGAAAAATTTTAAACTCTTTATCCGATTGATCTCGAACTATCTGATGATCCCAAAAAATATCTAAAACAATGTAGTCACTCATGTAGTCAGGTATAAAGTGTAAATAAGAGTAATTCTTTAAAGGTTATGTTATAAATTTAAGAAATGTGAAGACAAATATTTATTGCTTATTAAAATTACTATTCATTTGTTTTTAATTTTTTTCAATCGTCTTACATCCCAAATTCCAATGCACACAACTAACAGGCATATGAATCCATATATAATTTTAATACCCATAAAACCAATATGTTCATACAGCCAAAATAGAGCGTTGTTGGAGATAAATCCATCTTCGTATTGCAATAATTCTAGATATATAAACCCTCCTATGATGAATAAAGATATCAGTATAAATATACTTGTTTTAAAGCCTTTATAAATACTTTTGGAATGCTTACCTTCATACATATGGTGTTGTATAAAGTTATGATCATTTTTTCTTTTAAACATGATTTACTCTTTTTGAAATGACCATATGTAAGCATAATTAAGTCCCATGCCTTTTTCTTGATGATATTCAGAAACACGTTCTTTGGTTCGAAATTCATCTTTCTTTATTTTGTATATTTTACCTTTATATCCAGAAGTCGGTGGCATAGCGCCATTTATTTGATCTAAAGGTACTTTTTCGGTGTGCATTTGAATAATGATGGTGTCACCAGTTACAATTCTGATAACAGCCCAACTATTACCCAAATCATTAAATTGTGATAAGCTCTCTCTTACTTGATGTTGTATGAGTAATTTATTATTTATAGTTGGATTTTCTAAAATCGCTCTTTTATCATCTGCAGTAGCTTTGGCACTAAAAAGTGCGTATCCTATACCAAAAGCTACTAATGCTAAAAAAGCAAGTAATATTTTAAAAATAATACTATACTTTTTTCCTGGTGTTTCGATTTGGCTTTCGGCCTTTAATTTTTCAAAAACAGTTTCTATTTCTGGGGTCCATTGCACATTAGGAATTTCAGTCTTACAATTTGTACAGTACGCAGTGCCACTTAGTTTATTGGTGGTATTATAGACAAGACCTGTATCAATATGTTTTTGATAAATTATAATTTCTATGCTATCCTTTGTATTACAAATTGGGCAAATTACATCTTTGGCAATACCTTTATGAATTGGTACGTAAGTAGTTTTTACGTTAAGTATAATCATGTTTGCATTTTTTGAATGTATCTCTTATTATCTGTAAGATTGAAGAGCTCTTTAGTTATTTAGATAAACAAGAAATGTGAAGACCTCTAATAATTCAATATTTATATATCCACTAAAATAATGTTCCGATAAAAATTAATAGTGCCAAATTATAATTTGAAACCTATAATCGTGTTTTGTAAAAGGATCATAAGTGCAATTGTTTTATAATCAGAAATGTAATGGATTTGTTTTGCTGCTCATTCAGATTGTTTTTTTTATTTAGAATAACTAACTTTTATCCGGGAACTATATATAAGTTTACACTAAAAAGAAAAGTTTAATCTCGCACATTAAAAAGTGCTTTTAAAAAATAAGTAAGTTATCTATTCCACGATTAAGTGTCGCTAATTCGACAAAACAGAGCGTGAGCTATTGCCGATAATAATCAAAATAGGTTCTTACTTTTCAAATAACGTGGTGCATTGTTAATGTTATCCCTTTGGATTAACCCTAACTAAACAGCCAAAACTGATGCATTTACAGATACAAATATAACTTTAACTACATATTTTAGCGAAGATTTAACTACTTAAAATGTAACATATACAGTATATAGACGTACTAATATATGAACTTTATTAAGTTAGCGAGGGGAATTTTAATTTGAATTATAATATATTTTATAATATATTTGATTAATAACTAAACTTAATGAGTGACCCCAAAGTCTAACATTAATCCTTAATAAAACACTATTATGAAAATTACAGGAACAATAATAAAAAATGAAAAGAGTGGAAATTTCATAGCTTTTATAAATGAGTATCCAGGTGTTTTAGCACAAGGTAAATCTGAGGAAGAAACAAAAGGTAAATTAGAAAAAGCTTTTGATAATTTTATTGATTTCTCTAAGAAAAGAGACATTCAATACTCAGAGCCTAATACTATTTAATTTATGATAGAATATGAAGTAATTATCAATCACTTGGTTAATAATGCTTGTGTTGCAATGGAAGAAGGAGATTATGAGGAAGGAACATTTTACCAAAATTTAAACAATTTTGAAGTTTGCCATGTGCCAAAAGAAGACGAACTAGACGAAATTGCTTGTTGCGATATATTTTTTGAATTGCAAATTGATCCAATTGAAGGATTAGAAGAAGAATTCGAAAGGTTTGTCGAATTTAGAAGATCATTAACAGTCCCTAGAAATTAATTTCTAGGGTTTTTTATTTATGATCCTTGGGATTCCAGTTTAATCCTTTTTTAAGATTTTGATTAAATTTTGATAATTCGTTTTCCTTTTTTATATCCTCTTTATTAGGTAACTCTCCTGTAGTCTTTATTTTATTGACTACTTTATCAAAGTCTGATATAAATTCTTTATCCTGAACAATTCTGAATCTATCGTATTCTTTTTCGGCTTTTCTTTTTGCAATTTTTGCAGATATTTTTCCAGAGTCTTTCAAAACACCGTACTCATTGAAATCTAAAAAAGCATCAAGTCTTTTAACCCAATCAACCATTTTCATAGTTTTATTTCTTTCAGCCATATTTTCTGCAAAATCCAAATACATTCCTACAACTCTATTCAATTCCCCAACTTCTTTTTGAGAAAGATAGTTTTTGGCTACTGAAACATCAGATTTAAGAATTTTACCTTGCGTTTTAGAGTTTTTCCAAGTAGTTAAACCCATATTTGGCTTTGATGAATCTGCTCTTTTTGAAATTAATTCAGCTGCTGTATGATTATGTATAGCCCAGTGTAATTTATTTTGAACTGTAGCATAAAAATCTTTAGTCACCTGTGAATTAGGATCATAATCCACAGCAGTAGCGTATAGGTCAGTGATTTTTTGATAAAACCTCCTTTCAGAAGCTCGTATCTCCCTAATACGCTCTAATAGCTCATCAAAATAATCTTTGTCAAATAAAGTTTTTCCTTGTTTTAATCTATCATCATCTAAGGCAAAACCTTTAATTAAATATTCCTTTAAGATTGAGGTTGCCCAAATTCTAAATGTAGTAGCTTTTGGAGAATTCACCCTATATCCTACTGATATAATAGCATCTAAGTTGTAAAACTCTATTGATCTTTGTACGTTTCTAGATCCTTCTTTTCGAACTGTCAAGATATCCTTTACAGTTGCAAATTTATTTAATTCACCTTCGTTATATATATTATTAAGGTGTTGGCTTATGTTTTGTTTAGTAGTGTCAAATATGTCTGCCATACTGTTTTGTGTTACCCAAACCGTATCATCATCTAGTATAACCTGTATATTAACATTACCATCATCAGTTGAATAGAAAAGAAAATTCTTTTGTTCTTCTAAATTACCCATTAATCAATTCTTTGTATGTTATTCTATTCTCAATATTAGACAAAAGTAAATTAAATCTTTCGTTCTCGCTTCCTTTTCTAGTGTTATATCTAAACACAAATTCATCTACATACATCTGTAAATGCTTTTTAGATGTAAAATGATATATTCCAAAAATACCACGTTTTAAAAGCGACCAAAATCCCTCTATAGTGTTAGTATGAATTCTGCCTTTTACATATTCGTTTTTGTGGTGCTTTACAACACTATGATCATAAACTCTTCTCATTTTTCTATAAGACAAATAGTCGTCTGTATAAAGTTTAGCACCTTCCTTAACGTTTTTAATTATTTCTTTAGACAAAGTTTCATACGTGGTGTTATCAACCTTTTTAGCTCTCAATTGACCATTACGTTCTACCATTCCTAATACAGGTGTTTTATCTCTTGTAGTTCCTTTAACCTTTTTATTGGCGTGTCTGTTTTTGTTTTTACCACCTACATAAGTTTCATCTGCTTCAATCTCATTGTCTAACTGCTCATCATTATCGATTCCGAAACATTGTCTTATGCGTTGTAACATAAACCAAGCAGATTTTTGCGTAATTTTTAAGTCTCTACCTAATTGTAATGAAGAAATACCCTTTTTATGAGAAGTAACTAACCAGATAGCAAGAAACCATTTTTGTAATTCCATTTTAGTGTTATCAAAAATAGTATTAGTCTTAACATTGAAATACTTTCCTGTATTCTTGCACTTATATTTATTACCCTTACAATTATATACTTTAGATGTCGGGTCAAACGGACTCACCACATTACCATTCCATCTAATTTCTTCTAAATGATCTATGCAAGTTTGCTCATCTGGAAAAGATTGTAATAGTTCTAATATCGAATTAAAATCCTTGTTAATCATAGTGTTACTTTTATTACACTACAAATATAGAGCTTAATTACACTAAAACCTAATTAATTTAGTGTAAACTAGTATATAATTACCTTTTATCCTAAATAAAAACACAAATTATGGTTACTTGGTTTGAAATTCCGGTTACAGATATGAATCGAGCAAAAGCTTTTTATGAAAAAGTTTTCGATATAGAAATTCACCTTGTTGAAATGGATGGTGTTAAAATGGGTTGGTTTCCCAACAAAAATCAGGTAGGTACTGCTACAGGAACTTTAATTCTTTTAGAAGAGGATTATAAGCCTTCTGCTGATGGAGTAGTAGTATATTTTTCTTCAGAAGATGTAGCTAATGAGATTGCTAGAGTGAATGTCTCAGGAGGAAAAGTACTTATAGATAAAAAAATGATATCAAAAGAAAACGGATTTTTTGCCCAATTTATAGATTCTGAAGGAAATCGTATTGCGCTACATTCTCAGAAGTAATACTAATAAGGATTATTATTTCCTATCCAGAACTTTATATTCCTCGTAGCAATCGCTAATAGCATCAAGTATTTGAAGATCGTTGGCAAATTTTATGAAGTCTGCCGAGTAATTACAGTTGCGTAAAATTTCATCAATGTCTAAACGCTCTACTTGCAATAACGCCATAAGAGTAGCACGATCAAATTTAGACTCTAACAGATTTCTGATCTCATCATCTTTCTTCATCTTTCTAAGTTTCCGAAGTTCATTTGATCGTTTACTAAAAATATTATAAAGAAAATCTGCAGGATTAAAAATAGCACCCAGAACCTTATTCACGGCTCCTGGCTGTTTACTTCCTCCTTCATAACCAGAATTTAATCCCGAAATACTGTATCTATAATTATTGTAAACCGGGATTTTTTTAGCATCAATCTCTAAATAACCAGTTAACTGAACATCCGCTACTACAACTTCTTCTAGAGCTATTCCAAGTTCTGTCATTTTAATTTTAACATCCCCAAACTTTTTCCAGTCATTCGTTACTCTAACTCTAAGCGCTTTGTATCCTATGTAGGTAAAATATAAGGTGTCATTAACTTTTGCTTTAATCTCAAAATTTCCTTCTTTGTCAGAGATAGTACCTATTACCTGACTTAAATTTACCACGTGAACATTTTGTAATTTAATATCCGTAGAGGCATTAAGAACTTGTCCGGATACAGTTTCAGGATCAGTTTCCTGAGCATATATTCCAATACTTACAACAAGCGTTATGTAGAATAAAATTTTTTTCAAAAGCTCCCTTTTTTAATAATTAATGATCAACTCTATCTAATATGACGGCTGTTCTATACGAACATAACATAAAAATCGGACCAAAAATCATATAGTTTAGTTAATTCATAAAAAAATTACCTTCGATCACTACGTTTTCTTCGATCTCTTCTTCCGTTATTATTTCCTTTATCACTACTTTTTTGGTCACGTCGATTTCTTCCTTTTGGTTTAAAACCTTCGCTTCTTCTTTTTCCTTTAAAACCTCCTCCGTTGTTATCTCTTCGTCGCTTTCCTCTATTTCTACCAGAGTCTTTAGAGATCTCTACGTTCACTTTTCTACCTTCCATTCTAAAATCTTCAAAAACAGCAAGAATCATATCTTGATGCTCAGACTCAGTATTGAAAAATGAAAAACTTTCTTTTACATCTACACGACTTACACCATCTCTTCCTAATCCTAAAGTTTCTTTTAGAAAATCTTTTAAAGTCATCCAATCGAAACCATCTTTTTCTCCTACATTAATAAAGTAACGTGTACTACCATCTCTGTCTCTAGAACTGTCTCCACTATCTCTGGATACATTTAGATCCTTTGCCTTTTTGTAATAATTATGGAAGCGAGAGAATTCTACAGAGAAGAATTTTTTTACCAATTCTTCTTTCGAAAAATCTTCTAGTACTTCATTTATTGATGGCAAGTAGCTATCAATTTCGTGATTTATTTCTGATTTTGCAATATCGTTGGCAAGATGAAATAACTGTACTTGGCAAATTTCTTCTCCACTAGGTATTTCTTTTTCCTCAAACTTCTTTTTGATGATGCGTTCTACAGACTTAATTTTCCTAAGTTCACTTTTTGAAACGATTACCATAGAAACACCACTTTTTCCAGCACGACCTGTTCTTCCACTTCTATGTGTATAGGTTTCTATTTCATCTGGTAATTGATAATTAATTACATGGGTAACATCATCAACATCAATTCCACGAGCAGCAACATCCGTTGCAACTAACATTTGTATCTGGCGGTTACGAAAACTTTTCATTACCAAATCTCGTTGATTTTGGCTTAAATCACCATGCAGCGCAGCAGCATTGTATCCATCTGTGATAAGATTTTCTGCTACTTTTTGAGTGTCTCTTTTGGTTCTACAAAAGATCACTGAAAAAATATCAGGATTTGCATCTGCTAATCTTTTTAAAGCAGCATAACGATCTCTGGAATTTACAACGTAATACTCATGAGATACATTTTTAGAACCTGTATTTTTATGTCCAACCGTTATTTCTTTTGGGTCATTCATAAAACGTTTGGCTATAGTAGCTACCTCTTTAGGCATGGTAGCAGAAAATAACCAAGTATTTTTGTCTTCTGGTGTATGCGCAAGAATGGAATTGATATCTTCATAAAATCCCATGTTTAACATTTCATCTGCCTCATCTAATACGCAATATCCAATATTAGAAATGTTAACCATTTTACGGTTAATCATATCTTGCATTCTTCCAGGAGTAGCAACAATTATTTGAGCACCACGCTTGATCTCCTTAGCTTGTTCCTGAATGCTGGCACCACCATAAATGGCAACGGTTCGTAGTCCGTTACAAAATTTAGCGTAGTTTTTTAACTCGTTTGTAATTTGTAAACAAAGTTCCCGAGTGGGAGATAGGATAAGTCCTTGTGTAATTCTACTGTTTACATCGATTTTTTCAATTAAAGGAAAACCAAAGGCAGCAGTTTTTCCTGTTCCTGTTTGCGCTAATGCGACAATATCAGTATCTTCACTAAGCAAAATAGGGATAGCCTTCTCCTGTACTTCACTAGGGGTCTCAAACCCCATTTCATTCACTGCTTTTATTATAGCTTCTCCGAGGCCTAATGCTTCAAATTTATTCATATATCTAAAATAAGCCGCAAAGGTACGGTTTATTATCTGTCTATAATAATAACGGAGTACTTATTCTGATGTGACAAAAAGAATGTTTTTGATCACCAAGCAGGAAATCATTTTTTTATTTAATGATCTCTATTTCAAAAAGTTTGTCCCAGTTTTTTCCTGTAACAAATAATTGCTTTGTATCTTTTTTGTAGGCAATACCATTTAATACATCTAAATTTTCATGCTGACTCACTTTTTCCCTTAATCCAGATAAATTAATAACAGCTTCTAGCGCTCCATTTTTAGGATTAATAATTGCAATACCATCTTTTTGCCAAGTATTCGCATAGATTTTCCCATCAATCCATTCCAATTCGTTAAACTTAGATTTAACCTTATTATGAGTAGTAACTTCGATATATGATTTTTCGGATAGGTCTTTTGGATCTAATACCCAGATTTTTTCGGTACCATCACTTTTGTATATATGAGTTCCATCATTACACAGTCCCCATCCTTCTTTACTTTTATTATAGGTAAACCCTCCTGTTTTATCTAAAGAGCTAAGATTATATATAAATCCTTCTTTAGATTGCCAAGTTAATTGATAGATGTTGTCCTTAATAATAGTGATACCTTCTGCAAAATATTTTTTGTCAATATCTTTCTTTATCAGTACTTCTCCAGTAGTATAATTTACTTTTCTCAAAGAAGAAAAGCCATTTTTACCAGTACTCTCATAAAGGGTATCTCCTACAAATTCTAATCCTTGGGTAAATGCTGTTTGATCATGAGGGTATTCTGCGATGATCTTATATTTGTATAGTTTCGGAGGTTTGTTATTATAAAAAGTTATTTTTTTATAAATATCTTCTTCCTTACCATCAAAATATACAATAGCTTTTAAAAGATGTTTTCCTAATCTTTCATCATCAATTTTTTCTACTAATAATGTTTTATCAGTAGTGGTGAGTTTGGTATCTTCAAAAAAGTAAGTTACGGAGTCAATTTCTATCTTTTTAGGATTAAGAATACTTGCTTTTACGGTTTCTCCAAGCTTAAATTTGGACTTATCACCATCAATTTTTATCGAAAATTGTTTTTTTTTCGCATCAGCATTACTTCCACATGCAAAGGTTAAAAAACATAATACTATGATGACGAATAGGTTACGGTTGTTCATGATATTGGAAATATTTAGAGCAAGATATTTATTTTAATTGGGTTTAAAAAATCATTGTTTTATATAGTAAAGATTGTATCTTTGCAGCGGCAAGTCCTACACAACCAGCTCCTGTTGAATCCTCCAGGGCGGGAACGCAGCAAAGGTATACGGTCGTAGCGGTGTGATGTAGGTAGCTTGCCTTTTTTTGTACGCAAAAGTTATCTTTTCTAAATGTTTTCGTTTATTTCGTTCTTCTAAATTCATAAATCGTAAATCCAGATGTATATTTGCCAATATGAATACAAATCAAAACGCTAAAGTTGTTTTAATAACAGGTGGCTCATCAGGAATTGGAAAATCCATAGGGCAATTTCTTTCGACTAGAGGATATGTGGTTTACGGAACCAGTAGAAACCCTTCTCGTTACAAAGATTTCAATGATTTTCGCTTATTACAATTAGATGTTGCTGATAAGAATAGTATTGCTAATGCAGTAAATACCATTCAAAAAGAACAAGAACGATTAGATGTTTTGATCAATAATGCAGGTGCAGGGGTTACAGGACCTATGGAAGAAATTCCAGAAGAAGAGATCATTAATAATTTTACTACCAATTATTTTGGGCCTCTAAATGTAGCCAAATCGGTATTACCTATAATGCGAAAACAAAATAGTGGTTTAATTATCAATATTACATCTATCGCTGGATATATGGGATTGCCGTTTAGGGGTGTGTATAGTGCTTCTAAAGCTGCTCTCGAGGTAACTACAGAGGCTTGGAGAATGGAGCTAAAAGCCTTTAATATCGAAATGACCAATATAGCTCCCGGTGATTTTGCAACTAATATTGCTGCAGGAAGATATCACGCACCTGTAGTTGAAGGTTCTCCATACGAAAAAACATATGGAGATTCTCTAAAGTTAATGGATGAACATGTAGATGAAGGAATGGATCCGAATGAAATGGCTAAAGCGGTATATCATATAATTAATACAGATAGACCTAAAGTGCATTATAAAGTAGGAGCGTTTATGCAAAAGTTTTCTATCGTTTTAAAAAGAGTTTTGCCAGATAAAGTATATGAGAAATTACTAATGAATCATTATAAATTGTAATTTTGCCCGATTCTAAAAGAGAATCATATAGAAAAAGAATTTCAACAAATAATCATAAATCTAAACACAACAATATGAAGTTTTTTATTGATACTGCTAACCTTGATCAGATTAAAGAAGCACAAGATCTTGGAGTACTGGATGGAGTAACTACAAACCCATCTTTAATGGCGAAAGAAGGTATCACAGGAAAGGATAATATTATAGAACATTATAAAAAAATATGTGATATAGTAACTGGAGACGTAAGTGCCGAGGTAATCTCTACCGATTTTGAAGGTATCGTAAAAGAAGGAGAGGAGTTAGCAAAACTTCATGACCAGATTATTGTAAAAGTACCTATGATCAAAGAAGGAGTAAAAGCGATAAAATACTTTAGTGATAAGGGTATTAAAACAAATTGTACATTAGTGTTTTCTGTAGGACAAGCTTTATTAGCAGCAAAAGCAGGAGCAACATATGTTTCTCCATTTATAGGAAGATTAGATGATATTTCTACAGATGGTCTTAACCTAATCGCAGAAATAAGAATGGTGTATGATAACTATAACTTCGATACTCAAATATTAGCAGCTTCTGTAAGACATACAATGCACGTAATTGATTGTGCAAAAATTGGAGCAGATGTAATGACAGGACCTCTTTCATCTATCGAAGGATTATTAAAACACCCTTTAACTGATATTGGTTTAGCAAAATTCTTAGCGGACTATAAAAAAGGAAACTAGATTTCTAGTATAGTATAAAATCAACACTTTATAAAAACTGTTCTTTTAATCGAGAACAGTTTTTTGTTTATCAATACTCGCCATTCTGCTATAATTCATTAACTGTTTTTCAAAAAACGAAGAAAATAGATCTGCATTAGGGTTAATTATTTTCCCTTCTTGATTTACCAGAATTACTTTATTAGTATAATGAATTACTAATTCATCCGAAGAACATTTTGGAAACTTAAATTCATATTCATTTTCCAGATTGTAGTTATGTCGTTTAATCGTTTTTAACCAGTTATCCGTTTGTTCGTCATCTGTATTAATAGCGATAAAATCAATATCTGGATATACTTTACTTAAGTGAGTTGTTTTTTTATGGGCTTTTACATAATGATCTTTTCTTTCGATAGACCAAAAATAAAGTGCCGTAACTGGCTTTTCAAAAAGTTCAGACAATTTGGTCATCTCACCATTAGAGGATATAAGATCTTGATCCGGAATAATATTATTAGGTTTTAATCTAGCTGTTGCTTTTGCCAATTTTTTAAGTTCTTTCTGAAATTTTTTATTACTACTAATTGATAAATAATGATCTAATACTTTCTGAGAGGTGTAATCATTTTTGTTATCCAATATAAAATTGGTAGTAATACCTCTTAGTAAGTTATTCTTAATATAAGATTGCTGTATAACACTGTCTACAAGATCAAGCTTATACATGGTATATTCAACCTTATTTTTAGAGAAAGATTTTTGATTCATATACTTGGTATATGAAGAATTAGTAAAATAGTGATTTAAGAATCTGTTGTAGGAGTATAATCTCATCAAATCATCTTCATTATAATTGACGAGATCTCTATATTCAAAAAAGTTTTTAGGAATTTCATTTGCAATATTTCTATTCTTGAGTCTAGAATATTGATATCTATACAGGTACATTTCATATCTAGAAAAGAAATCATATTCAAAACTAGACTTGCATATTTTGGTAGCGAGATCACTAAGTGGGTATTTGTCCGTCAGACTGGTGAATCTTTGCAGTCTCAAATCTAATAATGAATCCTGTTCTTTCTTAAATGCTTTTGGTCTTAAGGTATATCTTCTATTCGATAATCGATTTCGTTCACTTTCATTTTGTAAAAACATATCAATTAAGAAATTGTTTTTTCGTGAACCTTTACCCGTGAAAACAAGAGATTCATCAAATTCTAAAGTATTTAAACGCATTAAAATACTGTCACCTTTTTCTAACAGAATTAATTGATATTCTGGATTATGTCTAAAGGAGTATAACCCGTCTTTAATATTCTCTATCTTATGTAGAAATCGATTGTTCTTGTCTAAATAAATTGTGTCTTGATAATCATCACCTTTAAAAAGAACTACATAATCCGTATTCGGATTTACAATTTCTCCGCCTAAGTATACATGATTATTTGTCACTTCTTCAGTAGAGTCACAACTAAATAAACAACAACTAGATATACAGATAAAAAAAAGATACTTTAGTCTGAAGAAAAACATTTTGGGCGCTATTATTATACTGACAAACATTCAAAAATAAAAGGAAAGACTTTTCTGACTTGTTAAGAATACGTTAATTGTGTTATTATTAGCGTATATCTAAGAATTATAGAAAAGCAGTTTGTGTTCTTTTTTAATTGATTTTTTATTATAAAATACTATTTAAAATACCTAAGTATTCTTTTAGGGTTTGAATCCATTTTTCTACTTTTGCCGAAAATACAATTTATTACTATGTTATCAGTTTCTAATCTTTCAGTACAATTCGGTAAGCGGGTTTTATTTGATGAAGTAAATACCACCTTTTCCCAGGGTAACTGTTATGGTATTATCGGGGCTAATGGAGCAGGAAAGTCTACATTTCTAAAAATTCTTTCTGGGACAAATGAGCCTACTTCTGGGCATGTACATTTAGAACCAGGTAAGCGGATGTCGGTTTTAGAGCAGAATCACTATGCTTATGATGAACATACAGTTTTGGAGACTGTAATCATGGGAAATAAAGAATTGTATAAAATCAAAACGGAAATCGATGCATTATATGCTGATTATACCGATGAAAATGCAGAAAAGATTGGAGAGCTTCAAGTGCAGTTTGAAGAAATGAATGGATGGAATGCGGATAGTGATGCTGCAACCATGCTTTCTAATTTAGGTATTAAAGAAGACCTACATTATACAAGTATGGCTGATCTTGATACAAAGCAAAGAGTACGAGTGCTTCTTGCACAGTGTTTGTTTGGTAATCCAGATGTTCTGATAATGGATGAGCCAACGAATGATCTTGATTATGAAACAATTTCGTGGTTAGAAAACTTTTTAGCTAATTATGATAATACAGTGATTGTGGTTTCTCACGACCGTCACTTCTTAGATTCTGTGTGTACTCATATTTCGGATATTGATTTCGGAAAAATTAATAATTATAGTGGTAACTATACTTTTTGGTATGAATCTTCGCAATTAGCAGCAAGACAGAGGGCACAACAAAATAAAAAGGCAGAGGAGAAAAAGAAAGAGCTTCAGGAATTTATTGCTCGTTTTAGTGCCAATGTTGCTAAATCAAAACAAGCAACTTCTCGTAAGAAAATGATCGAGAAATTAAATATTGAAGATATTAAACCTTCTAGCCGTCGTTATCCAGCAATTATTTTTGAGAGAGATAGAGAAGCAGGAGATCAAATTCTAAATGTAGAAGGATTAGCAGCGAGCGTAGAAGGAGATATATTATTCAAAGGAGTAGATATCAATCTGGCAAAAGGAGATAAAGTTGTAGTTTTTTCAAAAGATTCTCGAGCAACCACTGCTTTTTATCAGATTTTAAATGACAAACAAAAAGCCGACGATGGTAAATTCTCATGGGGTGTTACCACTTCACAATCGTACTTGCCAGCTGATAATAGCGAGTATTTTCAAAATGACCTGAATTTAGTAGATTGGTTACGTCAGTGGGCTACTACCGAAGAAGAACGTGAAGAAGTTTACATTAGAGGATTTCTAGGAAAAATGATTTTTAGTGGAGAAGAGGCTCTAAAAAAATCAAACGTATTGTCGGGAGGGGAAAAGGTAAGATGTATGTTATCTAAAATGATGATGACAAGAGCAAATGTTCTAATGTTAGATGAACCTACCAACCACTTAGACCTGGAATCTATTACTGCCTTTAATAATTCACTTAAGAACTTTAAAGGAACTATATTGTTCACAACCCATGACCATGAGTTTGCACAAACAGTTGCTAATCGAGTGATAGAATTAACACCTAACGGAGTGATAGATCGTTATACTACTTTTGATGAGTATATGAGCGATAAAAAGATCAAGGAATTACGAGAAAAAATGTATGCTGTGAATGTTTAATAAACAGCTTTTGAAAAAAATATTCTAGAAAAAACATCTACAAGAAGTAGGTGTTTTTTTGTTATTGGACTAAACCTTCAAACTTTACAAACATATATTCCTTAATGGCAGATTCGAGTGTTTGTTGATGGTCATTAAAAAAAGTATGATCTGTAATTAGTTGCATGATGAAGTACTCATCTAGCTTGATCAATAGTTCTGGAGATACGTTTTTAAAGATCTTATTTTCAATACCGAATACGTAAAATTCTTTTAAGTCTTTTAGTAAGCCTTGTAAAAAATGTTCTACGATATCCCAAGCACTCGGATAGTGCATCTGTAATTGTTTTAGATAAAAAGGAGAAATATCTTTTACACCCTCTGCCAATATTTTAGCTAAGGCTTCATACTGGTAACCTAAACCCATAATTTCAATAGAAATTTCACTTTTGTAAGCTTTAAGCTGATCCACACGTACTTGGGTTACATATTCAAAAATTTCTTCTTTCGTAACAAAGTATTGATAAATAGTAGACTTACTTTTATTCATCAATTTTGCTAGATCATCCATGGTAAGCTCTCCAAGCTCGATATTCCTAAGTTTAGGCAATAAAGCTTGTGTCCATTGTTCTACTTTTTTGCTCTTATCTTTTCTTTCTCGATGAATTGATTTTCTTCCCATGCTTGGTAATTTGTAAAAATCGAACTATATTTGGTTAAATAGTTCGAAAAAATACATATCTTTTTTCAAACATAACCATTTGACACGTGAAAAATCAAGCAGTTTGGCAAAAATATTCTGGAAAGGTTGCCTGGCCTACGATAATTTTATTCATCTTTCTATGTCTAGGGTATGTGTTGCTTTGGAGACTTTATAGTAATGGTTTTTCACCAATATGGACTTCTACTATTGGTGCTGCCATAGCTTACGGAATGTTTACCATAGCGCATGAAGCGAGTCATGGTAATATAGCAGGTGGTGTTTCCTCATTTGAAAAAATCGAACATATACTGGGATGGATCTCTAGTTTTTTCTTGTTGTTTCCATTTTCTGCATTCGTCGTAATTCATTTGAGACACCATGCGCATACCAATGATCCAGAACATGATCCTGATCATTATGTAAATGGAAGTAATCCATTATCCATTTTTTTTAGATGTCTTACGCTAATTGGTCATTATTTTGGTTTAACCTTTGGAAAAAATAGTACAAAGAATACTGCTATGCGAAATATCAAAAATCAGTCGCTGTTATTTTTGATTTTTATAGTTAGTCTTATTAGTACACTAATTGTGATGGGATATGGAAGTGCATTGTTTTTTGTTTTCATTTTATCTGCATTGATAGCAGCTCCTATATTGGCATTTTCTTTTGATTGGCTGCCTCATTATCCTCATAATAACCTAAGTAAGTATCATAATACTCGAGTTGTAACGATTCCAGGATTAGAATTGGTTTCATTATATCAGAGTTATCATTTGATTCATCATTTATACCCTAGAGTGCCTTTCTATAAATATAAAAGTTGTTTTAAAGATGTAGAGTCACAACTTTTTGAAAAAAAGTCCATTGTAGAAGGTTTTAGAAATAAGGATTTAGCTCTGTTAGATAAGAAAAATACGTATGAAGATATCATATCCGGAAGGACTTGGAATTATGTACTGGAAATTGAAAATGTGTTTAATGAAACTAAAGATGCGGTTAAAATAGTTTTTAAGAATCTAGACCAAATACCTTTTTCTTTTTTGCCAGGACAATATGTTGTAATATCCGATTATGTAAGCGATCAATTAATAAGTAGGTGTTATTCTATATGCGAAGATTCGATTACAGGAAAACTAAGTGTAGTGGTTAAAAAAGTTTCTAAAGGGAAGTTATCTAATCATCTGGTGACTCATATGAAGAGTCATAAAAAGTTGAGAGTTTCTGGTCCTTTCGGTAGATTTTTATTACCAGAAGTATTGGACAAGTCATTTCTTTTTATAGCTGGAGGAAGTGGAATTACTCCGATCATATCAATGATAAAATACGTACTTAGGACTTCCAAAAACGAAGTGAAACTATTGTATGGTAACAAAAGTAATGAAGATATTATTTTCGCTAATGAATTACAAGAGCTATCGTCTTTATATCCTAATCGATTTACCTATATAAAAAGTTTACAGCTTTTAGATAAAGAAACACAACAAGGTTACTTGCTAGAAACATCAAAGGATACTTATTGTTATGTTTGTGGTCCAACACCTATGATGGAAGCATCAAAAGAAGTATTAACAGCATTAGGGGTGAACAAAAAGTTGATTCATTTCGAAGAATTTTCTCAAAATATTGAGAAACTATCTGGAAAGACTCAAAGCATCTCAGTAGAAGGAAGAGACCAAAGTTTTATATACGAAGGAGATCAATCCGAAAGTATTTTAGAATCCGCATTACGAAATGAACAACAGCTTCCTTATGCCTGTAAAAAAGGAGACTGTGGAACCTGCAAAGTACAATTATTACAAGGCCAAGTGCAGTGGAAACCGTATCAGGATATGGTATTACTAGACAATGAAATTGATCAAGGATATATTCTTACCTGTATGTGTACACCAGAAACCGATCTAAAATTAAAATTATGAATATCGAACAGGAATATGATTATATAATTATAGGAAGCGGTTTTGGTGGGTCTGTAAGTGCACTAAGACTAACCGAAAAAGGGTATAAAGTTTTAGTAATAGAAAAGGGAAAGTGGTATCGTCCTGAAGATTTTCCAAAAACAAACTGGAATCTTAGAAAATGGTTGTGGGTACCTTTTTTAAAATGGTTCGGAATCATGAAAATGTCTTTTTTCAAGCATGTAGTGGTAATTTCTGGAACTGGAGTAGGAGGAGGTTCTCTGGTTTATGCAAATACATTACCAGTTCCCAAAAAGGATTTTTTTGTTTCCGGAAGTTGGAAAAATTTGGCAGATTGGCAATCCGAACTAGCTCCATTTTATAACATAGCGCTAACGATGTTGGGAGCGCAAAAAAATCCCCACTTGTTTGATGGGGACAAAGCTCTTGAAGAACTAGCAACAAGTTTGGACATAAAAAATGATTTTTCTGCAACCGATGTAGCTGTTTTTTTTGGCACTCCAAATAAAAAAGTAGCAGATCCATACTTCAATGGAAAAGGCCCAGAAAGAACAGGATGTAATTTTTGTGGAGGTTGTATGACTGGTTGTAGAATTGGCGCTAAAAATACTCTGGATAAAAATTATTTGTATTTAGCACAACAGCAAGGAGCTCAGATTCTTGCAGAAAATGAAGTAATAGATGTAGTTCCTAGCAATGATGAATATATCATTACTTTTAAATCTTCTACAAGCTATTTTCCTCGAAAAAAACAAGTACGTACTAAAGGAGTTATTTTTTCTGGTGGAGTATTAGGTACTGTAAAACTTCTGCTAAAATTGAAAAAACATTCTTTACCTAGATTATCAGATTATTTAGGAGCAGATATAAGAACAAACAATGAAAGTTTGATAAGTGTTACTAACCTTAACGGCACTAAAGATATGTCCAAAGGTGTGGCAATAGGTTCTATACTTCATACCGATGAGAATAGTCATTTGGAAATTGTGAGGTATGCAAAAGGTTCAGGTTTCTGGCGATTGTCACATTTGCCTTTAACTCATGGTAAGAATACCATAGTAAGAGTGATAAAAATCGTTACAAGTTTTATTAGAAACCCATTGTCATATATAAAACTTTATACGGTAAAAGATTGGAGCAAGAGCACAGCAATTTTATTGTTTATGCAAACATTAGATAGTACCCTGAAATTTAGACTAAATACTTTTGGGAAAATGAATACTTCTGTAAATGATGGAGATAAACCAAGCGCATTTATTCCGGAATCTTTAGGGTTAGCAAAACAATATGCCAAAATTACCAAAGGAAAAGAAACTGTTTTTGGATTAGAACCTTTAGCAGGTATTCCTTCTACAGCACACATATTAGGTGGGGCTGTAATGTCTGATAACCCAGAAAGTGGTGTGATCGATAAGAATAATCAGGTTTTTGGCTATAAAAACATGTATATATGTGATGGGTCAATGATTTCAGCAAATCCAGGAGTAAATCCATCATTATCAATTACCGCTATAGCAGAGCGGGCAATGAGTAAAATACCGAATAAATCAGATGTGTAAGCTATTGCTTATTATTTTGAAAGTAACGATACAACAGAAAAATACCATATCCTATAAATGAAATGGCAAGTAAAATTCTATAGTTCCATTGCACGGGTTCTGCTTGTAAGTGTTGATATAATCTAAATGTTCCGAATAAAGTTCCAAGAATACCAATGATCAAATCGTATTTACTTTTGGTAGTTTTATTGTTAGTTTCATCCATGAGGCTAAGATAAACTTTTTTCGATTATAGGAACAGCTGCTTCTACATCTGATTTCTTCACAAAAAGCTGAATGTGATCTGGAATTCCACCACCAAAACCAGCTGCCATGCCTGATTTCATATCATCTCTTGTAATAGAATTTATACCTCCGTCTTGGAGTATGTTTTGCAAGAATTGTACGTTAATAAAACTTCCCGTATAGACTCGTTCATATTCACTATCAAAAAACATAGGTGGTACTTTATGCGTTAAAATATTTACTGTTCCAAATTGCAGTATTAAAGTTTTTGCCTAGTGCAAATCCATAAAATAAGACTACAGCTGCAACAGATTTAAACATAAAGAAAAATATCATAACATATTCTGAAGAGGTATTTTCTTTGCTAAATAATCCCTGAGGTATCATAAAAGTTAATAATACGCTTACCAAAAATGTAAGTACAATCAGATTTTCGAAGCTTTTAAAAAACCACATCATCAATTTTCGAAATGGATGAAGGTCTTCTCCCCATTTGTGTATGAGGTAATAGTAATCATTACCCATTGGAGCAAATAATAAGGGATCATCTGCATTTTCTAACTTAAATAATTTTGAAGGAGCTATTATCTTAAAGCCTTTTAGTTCTAGATTGTGGGTTTTTTCCAGGTCTTTTATTTTGGATAATGCTTCTTGTGGGAGTTTACCTTTAAAATATTTAGAAGCTAAAAAACGAAGTCTGTAATCAATACATATTTTTTTGATTTGGTCGATATGATAGATGTTATTACTATCTAAATAATCAAATATAAAATCATTCTTTTCTATAGGTGTTCCGTTTTCTAATGTATCCAGAATTCGGCTATCTTTTTGATTTTCTCTAGTAAAAATAGCTTCAACTTGTGATCTCCAATTCGTTTCATCTAGCTGTTTAGCACGAACGTTTGCCAGCTTTTGTTCAATATTAGTTTTAGGGAATATCATTTTCTTTCTCTTTAGCTCTACTAAATTAAATATTTAGAATCTGGATTCCAAGATTTTATGGTTTTTAACAACTGTTGAATTGTATGCTTCTATTTGGTGTTTTTTTTCAATAAAAAAAGCCTTTGATGTATTCAAAGGCTTTTATAGAATATTTGTTTAACTTCTTATTTATCGTAATTCAGCTCCTAATTTATTTTCGAAATTATGCTGAAGCTTATTCATTATTTTATCAATTTGCTTATCTGTAAGCGTTTTATGCTCATCTTGTAGTGTAAAACTCACAGCATAAGATTTTTTACCTTTTGGAAGGTTTTTACCTTCATACACATCAAATAGATTAATGTTTTTTAGAAGTTTCTTTTCAGTTTGATTTGCAATTGCATGTATTTCCTCAAAAGAAACGGTATTATCCAATAATAAAGCAAAATCTCTTCGTACTTCTGGAAACTTTGGAATCTCAGTAAATTTAATCTTACTTCTTCTAGCAAATTCTAAAATAGTATCCCAATCAAAATCAGCAAACAAGACCTCTTGAGAAATAGAAAAGTGTTTTAAGACAGATTTTTTTACGATTCCAAATTCTACAAGTTTTGATTTTCCTAAATGATAAGAAACTCCTTCAGAAAAGATATCATTTTTAATTGGTGAAGTTTTGGATTTTTTTATTCCTAATCGATCTAGTATAGCTTCTATTACTGCTTTAAGATAAAAGAAATCACTTTTCTCTTGGGTTACTTTCCAACTTTCACTGGTTTTATTTCCAGAGATCACTAGGCTCAAGTGTTTATCCTCAATCCTACCACTCTCGTAATTGTGATACGTCTTTCCAAATTCAAAGAGTTTAAGGTCGGAGCGTTTTCTATTAATGTTATAAGAAACTGCTTCCAATCCAGAAAATAATAGAGATTGACGTAACACAGCCAAATCATTACTCAATGGGTTTAGCATTTCTACATTATGATCAGCATTTAATTGCTCTGATAACGAGATGTATTCTGGTGACGTAAGAGAATTTGCCAGCATTTCATGAAATCCTTGACCAACTAATTGATTAGAAATGGTATTCTGAATTGTATGGTCAGAAAACTTATCTATATTGGATACAGAAGCATTTAGTTTTTGGCTAAAATTAATATTATTGTAACCATATACACGAAGGATTTCTTCGATAACATCAGCTTCTCTTTGCACATCATTTCTATAGGATGGAATGGTAAGGCCTAATCCTCCTTCAGTTACACTATTGACTTTAATTTCTAAAGAGCTCAAAATATCTTTGATTGTTTCCTGAGGTAGCTCTTCTCCAATTAATTTGGTAGTGTTTTCAAATGACAAGAATACCTGAAAATCCTCTATTTTTTTCGGATATAGATCAGTAATATCACTTGTAATGTCCCCACCTGCCAATTCTTGAATGAGTAATGCAGCTCTTTTTAGAGCATACTCTGTTATCGTTGGATCAATACCTCTTTCAAATCTAAAAGAAGCATCGGTGTTTAGTCCATGACGTTTTGCTGTTTTTCTAACACTTACCGGATTAAAATAAGCACTTTCTAAGAAAATGGAGGTTGTACTTTCTGTAACACCTGAGTTGACACCACCAAAAACTCCTGCGATACATAGAGGTTTCTTTGCATCACAGATCATAAGATCTTCTTCGTGCAATTCTCTTTCTACTTCATCAAGGGTTGTAAATTTTGTACCAGCTTTACATGTTTTTACTTCAATTTTATTTCCTTCGATACGGTTAGCATCAAAAGCATGTAATGGTTGCCCAAGTTCATGCAAGACATAATTCGTAACGTCTACTACATTGTTTTTTGGCGTAAGACCAATTGCTTTAAGACGATGTTGTAGCCAGTTTGGTGATTCTGCTACTTTTAAGCCAGAAATGGAAACTCCACAATATCTAGGAGCTAACTCATTATTTTTAACTTCTACATCAAATTTGTGAAGTCTATTATCAATTTTGAAATTACTTACTGAAGGAGTAATCAATTCTAGATTAAGATCTTTTTGTTGTAATCCAGCTTTAAGATCTCTTGCAGTACCCCAATGACTCATTGCGTCTGCACGATTAGGCGTTAACCCAATTTCAAAAATCTGATCATTTTCGATGTCAAAAACATCTGCCGCGGGAGTTCCAACAGGAATATCCTTATCCAGAACCATAATTCCATCATGACTTTTGCCTAACCCTAATTCGTCTTCTGCGCAAATCATCCCGTGACTTTCTTCTCCACGAATTTTACCTTTTTTGATAGTCCATTCTGTTCCTTCACTATCATAAAGCTTGGATCCGATGGTAGCAACAGGCACCTTTTGTCCTTCTGCCACGTTTGGAGCTCCACATACAATCTGTACGGGCTCACCAGTTCCTAGATCTACTTTAGTCACTTTTAGCTTGTCCGCATTCGTGTGCTGTGCACAACTGATTACTTGCCCTACTACAACTCCTTCTAAACCTCCTGTAATACTTTGGTAAGTCTCTATTCCTTCTATTTCAAGCCCTAAGTCCGTAAGTAGTTCTCCAGTTTTTACTGCAT
This sequence comes from Aquimarina litoralis, assembly GCF_039523995.1. Taxonomy (NCBI): domain Bacteria; kingdom Pseudomonadati; phylum Bacteroidota; class Flavobacteriia; order Flavobacteriales; family Flavobacteriaceae; genus Aquimarina; species Aquimarina litoralis. Next base: position 79,401 of record NZ_BAAAGE010000008.1, on the reverse strand, counting down.
CCCAATCAAGCTTAATAAATTGCTTGAGCCAGTTATATGAAATTTTCATTAATGATGATTCTGAAATTAGGCCGTAAAGATACTACTTTGAGGAAAGTTGACAAACAAGATTTACTTCTTATATTATGGAAAACTACTTCAATTTAATTTCATCGGTTTATGAAAACTATTTAATAAACTTTTCTATAATTAGAAGACAAAAATAAAAGAGACGAAACGGTGAGATACATAAATTTTAATTATTAAAATCATATACAAAATGATGGTTTTCAACGTAAAAAAATATTTTTTTACCTTTGTAGTATAATCATATTATTAAATAAGCCCCCAATGAAGTCCTTCAAATTAATAATTGTATTCGTCTTTTCTATCTTTCTTGGAAACCATATCGGGTATTCACAAAATAAGAATGCCGATGACTCCGAGGAATATATCCCAAAAGGAGTAGCAACCAGAACCAAGAAGAACGCTGGGTTTAGTAAGGGAAAGATGAACAAAGCTAATCGAGCAAATGGTTCAGATAGGGATGCAATTTTTTCTGATAAAGAAAAAAATGCTAGGGCTCTAACCGCTCAAAAATCAAGAAAGAGTGGGAAAGTAAAACTTACCAAAGAACAGGCCAAAAAGAGAATAGAGGAAAGAGTGAGGGCAATTAAGGAAGAGAATAAAAGAAAAAAGAAGACACCTTCCAAAAGGAATAAGCAATGATGTAGTTATCATAAAATCTTCTAAATTATATAAAACTGTCTGTTGAGATTAAGATATCTTTCCAGACATTTTTTATATTCGCACATATCACACAATTCCTATGAAGAAATTTATTTTACTCTCATTTTCGGTAATAGCACTTTATTCATGCAAAAAAGACGTTTCCAGTAAAAAATCATCCAATGAAACTTTAACATTAAAAAGTGGTTTGTGGAAGGCTTCAATGACCGTTCAGGACAACGAAGAATTACCATTTCTTTTCGAGGTATTTGAAGATCAAACATTACGAATTTTTAATGCAGAAGAAACTATTGATGTTGATGAGGTGACCGTAAAAGGAGATTCTCTTTACATCAAATTTCCCGTTTTTGAAGGATATATCGCTGCAAAATTTAATGATTCTACCACAATCACAGGTAGTTTTATTAAAGAAAGCTTGGATAGAATTGTACCTTTTAAAGGAGAATATGGTGTTAAAGATCGATTCGAAATACTAGCAAAACCAACGGCAAATATTCAAGGAAACTGGGAATCCGTATTCAGTCCAGATACTCCAGAAGATAAATACATTGCGAAAGGTATTTTTAAACAAAATGGAAATGTAGTAACAGGAACTTTTAGAACTACTACCGGAGATTATCGCTATTTAGAAGGAGTAATAAATAACAATAAGCTAGAGTTGTCAACTTTTGATGGAGCACATGCATTCTTTTTTAAAGCAGAGGTTACTGATAGTACTATGAACGGCTATTTTTATTCAGGTAATCATTGGAAAGAGCCATTTGTGGCAAAACGAAATGAATCATATGAGCTGCCTTCAGAAGATTCTCTGACTTTTTTAAAAGAAGGATATGATAGGTTTGCTTTTAGTTTTCCGGATGCAAAAGGAAATCAGATTTCTCTAGAAGATGAACGTTTTAAAGGGAAAGTAACGTTAGTGCAAATCATGGGAACTTGGTGTCCTAATTGTATGGATGAAACTAAGTTTTATGTGGATTATTATAACAAAAACAAAAATAAGGATATAGAGTTCGTTGCATTAGCATTCGAATATGCTAAGACTTCTGAGAAAGCTTTTAAATCTATCGAAAGAATGAGGACAAAACTTAAGGTAGCATATCCTATTCTTTTAGCGCAATATGGAACATCCAATAAAGAAAAAGCTCAGGAGAAATTACCAATGCTAAACCATGTTTTATCATATCCAACTACTGTATTTATTGATAAAAAGGGATCCGTTAGAAAAATACATACAGGTTTTAACGGTCCTGCCACTGGCCAGAAGTACCTGGATTTCAAACAAGAATTTGAAAGTTTTGTTAACCAGCTGTTAAATGAATAAATGATTTAACATTAATTAGTACTTGTTCTTTTTCTTTAACAATCCCGTAACATCAGGATTAAAAATATCGTCTTATCATTGCTTAATTCGTGTGATTTTTCTTTCATACGAGCTGAAAGTAAATCATTTATAACTACAGTATTCAAAATTTACCATTGCAGTCTAAGGGCGCTTTTTCGATTGATTGTGCGGTAAATTATAACTGATCTGTAAAAATCTAAAGTAAAACAGATGAAACAATCTAAACTTATCATGACATTGTTGGTGGTATCAACAATGTTGTTCTCAATTGATTCTAAAGCACAATTAAATACACCTGAGGCGAGCCAAAGAGCAAAGGTTTCTCAGAGAGTAGGGATAACAGACATTACAATAGACTATGGAAGACCAAGTGTAAAAGATCGTGAAGTTTGGGGGAAATTGGTTCCTTATGGGTTTAATAATCTAGGATTTGGTACTTCTAAAGCAGCTCCTTGGAGAGCAGGAGCCAATCAGAATTCTACGATAGAATTTTCTCATGATGTAAAGATAGAAGGAAAAGATATCAAAGCTGGGCTTTATGGTTTGCATATTGCACTAAAAGAAGATGGTGGGGCAACGGTTATATTTTCTAAAAATTCCTCTTCATGGGGAAGTTACTTTTATGATGAAAAAGAAGATGCTTTAAGAGTTGATGTTAAAACCAAAGATGTGCCCCATACAGAGACCTTATTATTTTTATTTCCTTCATTTGATGCTAATAGTACAATTGCTGCTCTACGTTGGGAAAAGAAAGAAATACCATTCAAAATTGAAGTAGATGTAAATGCAATAGTAATGCAAGGATTGAAAGAAGATCTTAGAAGTAATAAGGGATTCACTCAATCTAATTGGGATAATGCTGCTAATTTTGCATTTAACGCTGGAGATTTAGATCAGGCTTTAGAGTGGGTAAATGCTTCTATAAGTGGCAACTTTTTTAGTAAAGAAACATTTGGGAATCTATCATTAAAGTCAAGAATTTTATCCAAACAAGGTAAAACTCAAGAAGCAATGGAAGTAGTTGATAAAGCAGTAGCCAAAGGAAATGCTAGTCAGGTGTTTCAGTTAGGAAATGGGCTTATTGGGCAAGGTCAGAAAGATAAAGCTTTAGAGGTTTTAAAGAGTAATGTGAAAAATAGTAATGGCGCTTGGCCTTCTAATTATGGATTAGCAAGAGCATATGCAGCAACAGGAGATTTTAAAAATGCCATAAAATCTATGAACACTGCGATGAGTAAAGCACCAGAAAGATTTAAAAATAGATTGTCTGGAGAATTAGAAAAACTCAAAAAAGGAGAAGATATAAATTAGATTGTTAAAAATAAACCAATTTTATCAAGGGGTCAGAAAAGTTCTGATCCCTTTTTTATGTATTTCAAACTTTAATAGTTAATGATTTAAGTACTATGAAATAGCAAGTTCTGGCTTCTAGAAAAGGTGTAAAACTTTGACAGTATTACCATATCTTTGCACCACCAAATTTATACACATGAGTAAAGCTGTTTATATCGCTACTATAGAACCTAATAGTGGTAAATCAATTGTAGTACTAGGACTGATGAGAATGCTGCTGGGAAAAGTAGCTAAAGTGGGTTATTTTAGACCTATTATCGATGATCCTAAAGAAGGAGAAATCGATAATCATATCAATACGGTAATTTCCCATTTCGAATTAGACATCAATTTTAAAAACACCTACGCTTTTACACGAAGTGAGGTTTTACAAAAATACAACCAAGGTAGATCAGGTGCAATTATTGATGGTATCATTGAGAAGTATAAAAATTTAGAAGAGAAGTTTGATTTTATTCTTGTAGAAGGAACTGACTTTTCTGATGAAGGAAGTATCATAGAGTTTGATATCAATGTAATAATCGCTAAAAATTTAGGAATCCCATCTATTATTGTTGCGAGTGGTGTTGATAAGACGAAAGATGAGATTTCTGGAAATTTAAAGTTAGCATATGACACTTTTACAAGCAAAGATGCAGAAGTGTTAGCGGTTGTGGCTAATAAAGTGGTGGATGGATGTGAGAAAGAATTGAAAGCACAACTAGAAAAGGATTTTGACAATGACATAGAGAAAATTATAATCCCTAAAATTGGAACTTTAATTAATCCTACAATTAAAGAAATAGTTAAAGAATTAGTAGGGAAAGTTCTTTTTGGGAAAGAATTTTTAAATAATCAAGCAGGGAGTTTTGGTGTTGGAGCAATGCAGTTGCGAAATTATCTTACACATCTCAAAGACAATAGTTTAGTTATTACTCCCGGAGATCGAGCAGATATAATTTTAGGAGTACTACAAGCGAATATATCTGATAATTATCCTAAAATTTCTGCGATTATTCTTACCGGAGGAATAATTCCTGAAGAACCAATTTTAAAATTAATCGAAGGCGTTTCGCTCTCCGTACCAATCATTTCCGTAGCTCAAGGAACCTTTTCCATAACGAATAGAATTGGTGCTATACGATCAAAAATTTATGCAGATAACCTTCAAAAAATCAACACATCTATTAGTACTTTCGAAAAGCACGTGGATGAGGATCGTTTGGTGGACCCGTTGATAACGTTTGAATCAGATAGTTTAACACCAAGTATGTTTCAGTATAACCTGTTGAAACGAGCACTAAAGAATAAAAAACATATTGTCTTGCCAGAAGGTTCTGATGAACGAATTTTAAGAGCTACGTATAGGTTACAAGCTTCTAATGTTGTAGATGTAACACTCATTGGTGAAGAGAAAAAAATAAAAACGAAAGCAACAAAGCTAGATATTCCTATAGATTTTGAGAAAGTTAAGATTATTTCTCCAACGAAATCACCACATTTTGAAGATTATGTACAAACATTTTATGAGTTAAGAAAACATAAAAATGTAAACCAAGATATGGCTAGAGATATGATGGCAGATGTTTCTTATTTTGGTACTATGATGATTTATAAAGGACATGCGGATGGAATGGTATCAGGTGCAGTTCATACTACACAACATACGATTAGACCGGCTTTACAGTTTATTAAAACCAAACCAGGTGTAAAAGTAGTTTCGTCAGTATTTTTTATGTGTTTAGATGATAGAGTTTCTGTTTTTGGAGATTGTGCGATTAATCCAAACCCAAATGCAGAGCAATTGGCAGAAATTGCTATTTCTTCTGCTCAATCTGCAGCAGCTTTTGGTATAGAACCAAAAGTTGCTATGTTATCCTATTCTTCCGGTACTTCCGGAAAAGGAGAAGATGTAGAAACCGTACGAGAAGCGACCAAAATTGTAAAAGAAAAACATCCAGAATTAAAGATTGAAGGGCCTATACAGTATGATGCTGCTGTAGATATGAGAGTGGGGCAGAGTAAACTTCCGGATTCTGAAGTTGCTGGGCAAGCTAGTGTTTTAATATTTCCAGACCTTAATACTGGTAATAACACTTATAAAGCAGTACAGAGAGAAACAGGAGCATTAGCCATTGGACCAATGTTACAAGGATTGAATAAACCCGTAAATGACCTAAGTAGAGGGTGTACTGTGGATGATGTGTATAATACTGTAATTATAACAGCAATCCAGGCGCAAGGATTATAAAATTAGAATAGTATATGAAAATATTAGTACTAAACTCTGGGAGTTCGTCGATAAAATTTCAATTGTTTCAAATGCCTTCCGAAGAAGTTATTTGTTCTGGATTAGTAGAGCGTATTGGGTTGGAAAATGCTAAAATAAGTTTTAAAACAGCCAGACTTTCAGTAGAAGACATTGAAGATATTCCTAATCATAAAACAGGATTACAATTAGTTGCCTCCTATTTATTGCATCCCGAAAAGGGAGTAGTTTCAGTAGCATCGGAGATCGATATTGTTGGCCACAGAGTTGTTCATGGAGGTAGTACTTTTGCTAAAACGGTAGAAATAACTTCGGAGGTTAAAGAAGAAATTCAAAAACTTTCTGCTTTAGCACCATTGCATAATCCAGCAAATTTACAAGGTATTTTGGTCTCAGAAGATATATTTACCGATGCTAAACAAGTGGCCGTTTTTGACACAGCATTTCATCAAACGATGCCAGTAAAAGCATATAAGTATGCAATTCCTAATGCTTTTTTGGAAGAAAACGACATAAGAGTGTATGGTTTTCATGGAACAAGCCATAAATATGTATCTGAAAAAGCGATAGAGTTTTTAGATAAACAAAACGCAAAGGTTATTACTATTCATTTAGGAAATGGATGCAGTATGACGGCTGTTAAAGATGGAAAAAGTATTGATCATACCTTAGGCTTTGCACCGATGAATGGATTGATCATGGGAACAAGATCTGGTGACATTGATCCTGCAGTAATTTTCTACATGGTAAACTCACTTGGATATTCCTTAGATGAAGTTAATTCGCTATTGCAAAAGGAAAGTGGTATGTTGGGATTAACGGGTTATAGTGATTTACGAGATATTGAATCTGAAGCGGAAAAAGGGAATGCCGATTGCAAGGAAGCATTAGCAATGAATGCTTATCGTATCAAAAAGTTTATTGGATCCTATGCTGCAGTATTAAATGGTTTAGATAGTATTGTTTTTACTGCAGGTATCGGAGAAAATTCTGATCTCATGCGAAAATTGGTTTGTGAAGAATTAGAATGTATTGGTATAGAATTAGATGAGGAGAAAAACAAAATACGCTCTAAAGAAATAAGAGATATTAGTATGAATACCTCTAAAGTTAAAATATTAATAATACCGACAAATGAAGAACTAGAAATAGCCAAGCAATCATTTCAATTGGTTTCATAATAAAAGAGATTACCAAAACTCTACAATTGGTAATCTCTTAACTTCCTTACTAAATCTGATGCTTATTTATGCCCAAATACAAGTACCATTTGGTTGACAGTATCCAAAATCACAAATAGTAGGCCCTCCAAGAAATGTCATACAACATTGTCCAGGAGGTCCACAAAATACGAATCGACGACCTGCCGCTCCTGTTATCTGTTGTTGATCTTTTTTTGTTAATTCTTTAATTCCTTTGAGATTTAAAATTTCTTTCATTGTGTAAATATTTAAATTGATTTTCTGCAATGTACCATTCATATCAATAGTTCAGCTAATAGAACCTATTGATATTTATAAATTTCAATAAACAAGTTATCAAAACACTAGCTTAGTCCTGTTTTACTTTAGCTATTTTTAGTACAAAAGACAACCTCCGTTACCCGTGCAACGTCCAGGCTCGCAAAAGCTAAAATTCCCATATGTTATTCTACACCTATTACCAGTGCCAAAAGGATTAGAGGAACAACAACTAATAATAGTCCCAGACCCTTTAATAGATCTTTGTTGTCCTTTACTTAAGGTTTGAACATCATTTAGCTCTAAAATTTTTTTCATTGTGTAAGTATTTAAAGTTATTTGTTCTTCCCAAGATACTTAAGGTAAAAGAGTAAAAACAAAACTTGATACTTGAGATTTATAAATTTAAAGAACACTATTGCATATTGTTTTGATAATAAAAGCCTTTTACATCAATCATTTGAACGTTTCTGGAAAAATTAATTATTAAAAAAAGAGATCTATTAAATAGACCTCTTTTTGTATTCGATTAGATTTTGCTTTTAGTACAGAATACAACCTCCAAATCGTGTACATCTGCCAGGTTCACAGAAACTTCCACCAGGAAAGCTTATACGGCACCTGTTACCAGATCCATTAATAGGATTCGGATTGCAACAAGTGATACTTGTCATAGCTCCTTTTATAGATCTTTGCTGCGCTTTACTTAATTTTTGAATTCCGTTTAATTCTAAGATTTTTTTCATTGTGTAAGATGTTTTAAAGTTAATCACTTAAAATTAGTTGAATTTTCCCTAAATAAAGTGCGCGAAAGACCTTTATTTATTATGGTTTTGTGGTTTTTAATAAGAAGTGTGTCAATAGGATAAACATAAATGCAATACTATTCTTATATCTCCTTGTAGGAAACAACTTATTAACAGGGGTTGTGATGAGTTAATAGGTTGTTTTTGAATGTGTTAGATGTGTTGGGTGTGCTAAATTAAAGATTATCAACATATTGCGTAATGATTTGATAACATTTGCCTATGGTAAATGTAACAAAATAGTTATAGCTTCGAAACGTTAAAATACACTAACCTAACTCACAACACACGAAATGAAAAAAATACTACTAATATTAGTAATGGGTTATACCATCGCTAGTTTTGGTCAAATTCCATCGTATTATAATGATGTGAATCTTTCTTTATCAGGACAAGCTTTAAAAAATGAACTAGCTTCCAAAGTAACAAATACACAAACAACAATATTATCATATACGCCTGGTGTATGGGATGCTTTAAAACAAACAGATATAGACCCCACTGATTCTTCTAGAGTGATATTGATTTATGGCTTCAGTGATACCGATGGTAATTCTACCACCGATAGAACAAGAGGAGTAGATAATAATGGAGGAGGTTCTACAGATTGGAATAGAGAGCATGTGTATCCAAGATCACTGGGAAATCCGAATCTAGGAAGTACAGGTCCTGGTTCTGATGCACATCATTTAAGACCCTCTGATGTGCAAAGAAATTCTAGTAGAGGAAATAGAAAATTTGCGGATGGTTCTGGTAATTCTGGAGTCACATCACAAGGACATTGGTATCCTGGAGATGAATTTAAAGGGGATGTGGCTAGAATGATGATGTTTATGTATATCCGTTATGGAAATCGATGTTTACCTTCTAATGTAGGAGTAGGAACTTCTGTTACAAACGATACAGATATGATTCAGTTATTCCTAGAGTGGAATGCAGAAGATCCTGTAACTCAGTTAGAATTGCAAAGGAATCCGATTATAGAAAATTTACAAGGAAATAGAAATCCTTTTATTGATAATCCAGCATTTGCAACTCAGATTTGGGGAGGACCACAGGCGGAAGATCGTTTTGGGAATACTGGTGGAGATACAGAATCTCCAACTGTACCTACTGCTTTAACCGCATCTAATATTACGACCACTTCAGCTCAGTTATCTTGGAATGCTTCTTCTGATAATGTAGGAGTTACGGGATATGATGTATATCGTAATGGATCTTTGTTAAGTTCAACTTCAAATACAAGCTATTCTGTAACAGCTTTATCTGCTGCTACAACGTATGCCTTTGCGGTAAGAGCCAAAGATGCTGCAGGCAATCTTTCTGGATTAAGTACTTCTATTAATGTTACTACAGAAAATACTTCTGGAGGAGGAAATACATTATGTAGTTCGGATATAACAACGTTTCCTTATAGCCAAAGTTTTGAAAATACCATAGGTCAATGGAGACAAGCTGGTTCTGGAGATGATTTTAATTGGGCAACGCGTTCAGGTAGCACGCCATCATCAGGAACAGGACCGAGTAGTGCAAACGAAGGATCTTATTATTTGTACATGGAATCATCTACGCCAAACTACTCTAATAAAAGAGCTATTTTATATTCTCCTTGTTTCGATATAACTAATGAAAGCGAGGCTACTTTTTCTTTTAAATATCATATGTACGGAGCTTCTAATATGGGAAGTCTTTCTCTCGAAGCTAGTCTTAACGGAACAAGCTGGACAACAATTTGGAGTCTTTCTGGAAATCAAGGGAATTCCTGGAAAACAGCTAGTGTTAGTTTAGAAGATTATGTAGGTCAAAGAGTACAATTGCGTTTTAATGGAGTTACAGGCACTACTTGGCAAGGAGATATGGCTGTAGATGCTGTAGAACTGTCTACTTCTGGAAATACAGGAGGAGGATCTACTACTAGTGATGTGAATTTAAGAATTACTTTTGATAATTATCCTGAAGAAACAAGCTGGGAAATACGAAATGATAGTAATCAAGTTGTTTTCTCTGGAGGCACGTATGGATCACAAGCAGATGGTTCTACGATCAATTTATCCAGAACGTTAGATAATGGTTGTTATACATTTATTATCTACGACACCTATGGCGACGGTATTTGTTGTAGTTATGGTAATGGTTCTTATGCATTAACAGATGCTACAGGTACTACACTGGTTTCAGGAGGTTCGTTTGGATCACAAGAAAGTAATAATTTTTGTGTAGGGAGTTCTGTAAGAAGTGCAGTACCTGAATCTAATTTTAAGGAGGTTTCTGATGTTTTTGATTTTAATTTTTATCCAAATCCGGTAAAAGAAACATTAACGATACAATCAGCGCATAGTATTTCTGGAAAATACGAAATCATAAATTACACAGGACAGATATTAAAAACTGGACCTATTACAAAAGAGCCTATTGGACTTGAAGGTATATCTTCGGGTATCTATTTTATTAAGTTGACTAATGGAACAGAAAATTTAGTGAAAAAGTTTACGAAAGAATAATTATCTCTTTTTTAAGTGTTATATATATAACCTCTACTTTATGATGAAGTAGAGGTTATTTTTAGTAAGTATAATTTATAATGTATAGTATATAAAAGTTGAGCTTGTACTTACTTTATTGTAGTTGATGAAGTAATTTTTCTGCCACCAGTTCAGAAGATGCAGGATTTTGACCTGTAATGATTAATCCATCTTCTAAAGCATAAGGAGTCCAATCATCTCTTTTAGAATATTCAGCACCATTGTTCATAAGCATGTCTTCCACTAAAAACGGAACTATGTCTGTTAGTTGAACAGCAGCTTCTTCAGAGTTGGAAAATCCAGTTACTTTTTTACCTTTTACCAAAGGTGCCCCTTCAGTGTTTTGCGTATTTTTAAAAATTGCAGGGGCATGACATACTGCAGCTACAGGTTTATTCTGGTTGTAAAAAGCTTCAATCAGTGAGATTGAATTTTTATCATTGGCCAAATCCCATAATGGTCCGTGACCACCAGGATAAAAAATAGCGTCATAATCTTCGGCTTTGATTTCTGAAAGTGAGATTGAATTCTTTAGTTTCTCCTGTGTTTTTGAATCTTGATCGAACCTTTTGGTAGCATCAGTTTGAAAATCTGGTAATTCACTCTTAGGATCGATTGGAGGTTGTCCACCTTTTGGAGAAGCAATAGTAATCGCTATTCCTTTATCTTTTAGAAAATAGTATGGAGCTGCAAACTCCTCTACCCAAAATCCAGTTTTTTCTCCTGTATTTCCTAATTCATCATGACTTGTTAATACGAATAATACCTTTTTCATGTTATTTGTTTTTTTAGTTATGCTCTTATCATTATTCTGATTTCTACAGGAAATCAATAGTAGTGCAGCAACAATTAAATAGATAAGTTTTCTCATTGCTAGTTTCTTTTAAATCGTTGTCATTATTTGATAGATTCAAAATTACTGCAAAGCAAAAGCCAAAAAATTGATGTATGATAAGAAATGAATTTAATTTCGTGCTATTTCTTTTCGTATTCGACTAAGGCTCTCTGAAGTGATGCCAAGATAGGAGGCGATATGATAATTTTTTACAAGTTGTTCTATATTTGGGTAGGTGTTTACAAAATCCTGATATCGTTCTTTTGCTGTTTTCGATAAATCTCCTATGATTCTCCTTTGGAAAGATCCGATGTAAGATTCTGTTTTAAATCTAAAGTATTCTTCTATTCCTGGGATCGTAGCACAGATTTCATTCATATCATCTCTGGATAGTCGGAGCAAAACAGCATCTTGTAAACATTCTATCTGAAGAATTGCTTTTTCTTTTTTAAAAAAGGAAGTGTAATCGCTTATCCACCAATCAGTAATTGCAAACTGTATAGTATGTTCTTTAGCAGAAATATCTGTAAAATAAGATCGCAAACATCCACGAACTACATAGTATTGATACGTGGTTGTATCACCAGGGAATAATAGGTTTTCTCCTTTGGAAATTGTAATTGTAGTAATTTTTTTATCAATCATTCGTTGATGCTCATTACTTATTTGATAACCTTTGAAGATGTTAGCAATATCCATTTTTGGTTAAAATCTTAGAATACGTACAAAAGTATAAAATAAGAGTCCGATTACAATTGATAATCGGACTCTGTTTGGTATAATAAAGATGTGTTTTTTTAATTATTTAGCATTACTGGCATTACAAGCATCGTAACACTTTCTCCTTCATCTAATCCATCTGTCGGAGTTAAGATTCCAGCTCTGTTTGGTAATGACATTTCTAACTGTACATCATCAGCATTTAGGTTATTTAGCATTTCGCTTAAGAAACGTGAATTAAAACCTATCTGCATATCATCTCCTTGATAATCACAGGTTAGACGCTCTTCTGCTTTATTAGAGTAATCAATATCTTCTGCAGAGATATTTAATTCTGCCCCAGCAATTTTTAATCTGATCTGATGCGTCGTTTTATTCGAGAATATAGAAACTCTACGTACAGAATTTAAGAATTGTGTGCGAGCAATACTAAGTTTGTTAGGATTTTCTTTAGGGATTACCGCTTCATAATTTGGATACTTACCATCGATTAGTCTACAAATCAATTGTGTTTCATCAAAAGTAAATTTTGCATTAGACTCGTTATATTCTATAAGAACATCAGTATCACTTCCTGCCAATATACCTTTTAGAAGGTTTAGTGGTTTCTTAGGCATAATGAATTCAGCAGACTGAGAAGCTTTTACATCCTCTCTAGAATATTTTACCAGTTTATGAGCATCAGTAGCTACAAAGGTTAAACTCTCTGTAGAAAACTGAAAGAATACTCCACTCATTACAGGTCTAAGATCGTCATTACCTGTAGCGAAAATAGTTTTACTAATAGCGGTAGCCAGAATGTCACCCATTACATTCGTAGCACTAGGATCTTCTAATTCTACTGCCTTTGGAAATTCTTCGCCATCTGCATAGGCAAGTGCATATTTACCGTGATTAGAACTAATTTCTATAGTATTATTATCTCCAGCAACAAATGTAAGCGGTTGCTCTGGGAATGTCTTTAATGTTTCTAATAGTAACTTTGCAGGAACAGCAATAATTCCTTCGTCTCCAGATTCTACTTCTAACTTAGCAGACATAGTAGTTTCTAGGTCTGAAGCTGAAACGGTTAAGGAGTTGTTATCTAATTCAAATAAAAAATTATCTAGAATTGGTAAAGTATTACTGTTATTAATTACTCCACCTAATACTTGAAGTTGTTTTAATAAATACGAACTGGAAACTATGAATTTCACCCGTTTAATTTTTTAGATTAATACTGTTTTGCAGTGGTCATTATAAAAATGGCTAACGCAAATATAATTGTAATCTCCAAGCTTGTTGGCATTCTAAAAACGTTAGTTATTAACAAACGGGTAGGAGTTATCGACTATCATCGATTGGTGGTTTAGATAACTTAAAAATTCTTTGATATTAAATGTTACACTATCGAGTATGATTGTTATTATTTATGAGCTTGTTATGGATTTGTATACTTATAAATAGGTTCACAGCCAAGCCGAAAACATCTTTATCCAGAAGAAAGATATGAAAATGTTGTTTAAATATGAAAAGTGTTAGTTTTCTTCTAGTAATACGACTGATTCCTAAAATTTTTATCCAGATAATGATGACATTTAAATTTCGATATACCCTATTACTACTATTTTTTGGACAGTTACTTCTTGCACAGCAAAAAACTGATCCTAATAACCAAAGTGAGGAATTAGGAAAGGTAACTTGGTTTCGGGATTATGATACGGCTCTAGAAATTGCTAAAAAGGAGAACAAGGATGTATTGATCTTATTTCAAGAAGTGCCGGGTTGTAGTACCTGTCGTAATTATGGGCATAATGTACTTAGTCATCCATTAATGGTAGAAGCAATTGAAAATTCTTTTATTCCTTTAGCTATCTTTAATAATAAAAAGGGAAAGGATGCAGAAATATTGAAAAAGTATAAAGAACCCAGTTGGAATAATCCTGTGGTTCGTATTGTAGATCATAGGGGAAATAATGTTGTGGGAAGAATAGGAAATGATTATGAAGCGATTACCTTAGTACAGCGTATGATGGAAGGTTTGCAGAAAAGAGGAGCGGTAGTACCCGAATATATCAACTTATTAGAAAAAGAGTTGTTAGCCACAAATACGCAAAAGGCTTATTACAGAATGTCTTGTTTTTGGAGTGGAGAAAGAGAACTAGGAAGACTGCCCGAAGTACTAAGTACGGAGTCTGGATTCATGGATCATAGTGAAGTGGTAGAAGTGGTTTATAATTCTAATGAAATAACTAAAAAAGAGTTAGATAATTATGCAAAATCTAGTGGAATGAGTTTGATGGATGGTAAAAAGTCTTACCGACCATCGCCAAAGGATATTCATTACTATTTACAACAAACTAAGTTTATATATCTACCGCTTACAGAACTTCAGAAAACAAAAATAAATAGTGCTCTTGGAGACGGACGTCCTACTCAACAGTTTTTAAGTCCTAAACAAAAGAAATGGCTCCAAAAGATTAAGAGTTCGAGCGAAGTATTATTTACTACAGATTTTCTAGAAGCCTGGGATAAAAAGGCAAAAGAGATGGATGCAATCTAAAGGGTAGATATATTATTCGTTATCCATTAATTTATCAGTATAATGCGCTTTGTGCTTTGGTTGTGCAAATCGCTTTTCATTATAGAAGTTAGATTTTCCTTTGGCAATGGATAGAGATTTCCAATCTTGATCACAAATCATTTTTCCAAGAAACACAATTTGTCCTACATGATACGAATAATGAGCTAATTGTCTATTAATAGCTTCGGTAATAGAATGTTCAATATTTCGGATATAGATCGGTTGATCAAAATTAGCATCAGTTACGCTATCTAAGGCATCGAATAAACATTGCCATCCTTCATTCCATTTCTGTAATAATTCTTCTTTCGATTGTATACCGTTTTCAAACTCTTGATCACGAGCTCTCCATTCCTTTTCACCATCTGTAGTTAAAAAATCAGTCCATCTAGATTTCATATTGCCCCAAAGGTGTTTTACAATAATGGCTATGCTATTACTTTCCTCATTATATTGCCAAAATAACATATCTTCATCTAATTGATCTATTGTTCGCTCTCCTAAGGATTTATAGTATGAAAATTGCTTTTTGATTCCTTTTAAATATGATAATGCATCCATCTTAAGAAGATAAGCATTTAGTCAACGGAGTGCTTTCTAAAATAGTTAAATAACATTTTCATAACATTATTGAGGTGTAATTGATTGTAGTTTTATGGGGAAATTTACACTTTTTTAAAGTGTTGTTTTACAATTAACTCTTTAAACTTACACATGATGAAAAAAAGAATTTATGCAATTTCTGAAGTAAAAACCTTGTCTAAATCTTCGCAAAAACAAATTTCTGGAGGTATGTCAGGTTCGGCTGATTACTTTAGTAAATGCTTTCCACTGTACCTTTCTGATATTGATGGTACGATGTGTGCTATATTTAGTCCTAGTGGAGAAATTTGTTATGGAACTATTAGATATGATGAATGTTGTATCTAAAAGCTATTTCTCAATTGATAATACCGTCTGAAAAGTAATTTATCTTTGTCAAACTGAGCTTGTCAAAGTTTTTAATTTATTAGTTTTCAATCTGTCTTTTACAGCCTCAGACTGACAAATACAAGTTTTAAATACTCTTTTGACAGCCTCATAAGTTTTGTGGTTTTAAGTATGCTTACTATCGGGTATATTTTCTTCTTCTCAACCAAGAGAAGAGTAGACTAAAAAGTCCAAGAAGAACTAAAGGAACTACGATATTGATAACTTGCCATAAGGTTCGAGTTCCTACCACTTTTTCTATATTTAGAAAAGCAATGTTTATCTCTTTTCCCCTTACTTCGGTTAAACCAGAATCGTCCAGCAGATAATTTACAGTGTTTAAAAGAAACTCTTTATTACCATATTGTAGATTAAGATACGGGTCATATCCTAGAGTAATCGGTCTTCCTTTTCTGATTCCATTTTTGATTACATCACCATCCGCAATAACTACCATTTTTGTGTCTTCACTTTGATCTTTATTATCACTTAATGAAAAAGGTTTCACTCTGTCTTTATATGCTGATTTAAAGTTACCTTCTAAGAGCACCGCCAGATTATGTGTTCCTTCGGTATAACTTTCCATATCAGGTTTTTGTCCGATGATATTGTCTAGTTTTATTTCTGTTGGAATTCCTTCCAATTTGGAACGTTCAGAGCTCGTTAATAATACAGTCTTTTTTACATCATTTTTAAGCGTATCTATTTGGTTCGAAAACTCAAATTTTACAGATTCAATATTTTTTACAATTGGGTGATTGCTGTTACTTTTAGTCAGTGATGCATAGTACCAAGGATGAGGTGTAAACTGTGTATTATTTCCTTCTCCAGAGGCAAGCATGAGTGGAGCAGAGTACAAGTCATTTACCAATACTGGATTAATACGTACCCCATATGAAAATAAGGCATCTCCTAATCGTAGATCCTGCATAAAGGCAATTGCAGATCCTTGGGATTGAGGTTTGAACAAGCTATCAATCTCCATCGCTACGGATTCTACCATCCATAATGATTTGCCGCCATCCATGATAAACTGGTCCATTACATATTTTTCATTTTCAGAAAAAGCTTCTGTCGGTTTTGCATTGATGAGTAAATCAAATTTTTGTAAATCTTCTAAGGTTTTCTTGGGGTTGGAAGCTACAGAATCTAGTGTAAAAGCACCAACAAAATAATACTCTTGCAAGGTTTTAATAAAATCAGCAATCTTTGCATCCGGTAGTTGTCCGTTTCCTTTGAGTACTGCGATTTTGTGTTTCTTTGGATGGATTAGTTTTTTAAGTGCATCTGCAAAAACATATTCTAACTGCTGTATAGAATTATTTACACGTTCTTCGGTTGTGGCGCCTATAGTGTTTTTTACCAAAGCAACTTTTACACTTCGCTTTTGGTAATTCATGATTGCCCACGGCACTACAGTTTCGATTTCTGTTTTACCACTTTCCTGCACACTTACTTCCATTGGCGTAAGTCCAAGACGCTGTAATTCTTCTAACGTTTCTTTTCTAAATTCTTCCTCTTCTAAAGGATTTGTAAATACGTACTGAATCTTTGGATTGATCGAGTTAAATTCCTCTACTATTTGTTTGGTTTCATTTTGTAATCTTCTGAACTCTGATGGAAAGTCGCCATCCAAAAGTATATCAATAGCAATAGGTACTTCAGCTTCTTTTAATAGGTTTTTCGTCGCTTCCGATAGTGTAAATCGCTGATCTGCTGTTAGATCAAAACGATTGTAAAATGATGATCCTAGAAGATTTATAATTACTACTGCAACAGTGGCAAAAGAAGCAAGCTTGCCGATGGTTTTCTTAGTATTTTTACTTAGAATAATCGATGTAAGAAATATAAAAATCGAAATGATACTCAAAAAATAGATAATATCTCTGGTATCTAAAATTCCTTGACTAATACGTTCGTAGTGTAATTGAATACCGATTTGTTCTACCGTATAATCACCAGCACCTAATAGTTGATAATTGGCTAATCCGCTAAATCCAAAGTAAAATAGAAAGCACAGAAAAAGTCCTATCAAAAAGGAGACAATCTGATTATTGGTTAATGATGAAGCGAAAGTTCCTATCGAGGTGTAGGTGGCTCCCAATAATAAAAGTGCAATATAGGAACCTATCGTACTACCACTATCTAAATTTCCAACGGGATTACCCAATTGATAAACGGTAATTACATATAACAAACTAGGTAGTAATGCGATACCGATTAATGCTAAACTTCCTAAATATTTTCCTAAAGCTAGTTGCCAATTTTTAATAGGTTTGGTAAGCAGTAATTCTAAGGTGCCTTGTTTTCTCTCTTCGGCAATACTACGCATGGTTACTGCCGGAATTAAAAACAATAAAATCCAAGGCGCCACTAAAAAGAAAGGTGTTAGACTAGCGAAACCACTGTCTAGGATATTGAACTGACCTTTAAAAACCCACAGAAAAAGACCATTAAGAATTAAAAATATACTAATCACTAAATATCCTACAGCGGATGCAAAAAATGTATTAATCTCTTTTCTTATGATTGCAAGCATATGCGGGTACTCTCTTTTGATGTAAGTTATTAGAAGGTGAAAATAAGAATTTTGTTTGTACTGATCCTACATCTTGGTATTACAATTCTTCAATTTTTTCCACACTCCAAGCTTCTGGTTTTTGATTGAACTTAGTTTTGGTATTTGCCCAAATATCTTTAAATAACGCAGAGTTGCGATAGTTATTGAGATGTTCTTCAGATTCCCAATGGCTATAGGTGAAAAATTGATTCGTTTGGTGTATATCTCTAATCAGTTTCAGATGTTTACAACCTTCAAAATTTCGGATTTTATCTTTGTTTTTTTCAAAATTTTCTAAAAAAGCGTCTATCTGTTCTGGTACGAAACCTAATTTTACAATGCGTATGATCATTTTTTATATAACTGGATGAGCAAAGCTACAAAGTTTTGCGTTAGGGATAGCAGTGGCATCCTTTTTTCTCAATAAAGTTTAATCTTCAGGAAAAAGGGTAAAGAAAAAAGATATAACGGATAGCCCGCTCGAACGCCATTGTTATAATGTGATCATTCAAAAGTAATGCTAACCGTGTCTCTAAAATACAATCCAAATAGACTAGAAGCACCACCGACCGTTCTGGGATTACTCTTATAGATCGCCAATTCTAAATATCCAGAAGAGTTAAAAACCGCCAATTTCTTGCCATCTTCTTCGCGTTTACTTTTCTCTACATCAAAATTGATGGCATCGCTATAACGCTCATAGATTTTGCTAAACACAGCGCTTCTGGCCGTAATCTTAAAGCTTCTTCCTTTGCCAATATCCTCAAAAAGTTTACGAGTGATATTGGTGATGAGGTTGCCATAATTATCGATGTATATAATACTTCCTACGATCTGCTTATCGCCAAGATTTACAATAGGAGTTATTCCTTTAATTAGTTTTATTTCGGCTGTAGGTTTACCGATTACCTCCAGAGTACCTCCTCGTGCAATATGACAAGCCACTGCCACAAAAACATCAAGTACCGGAAAGTTGGTTCCAATAGCATCATGAATATTGATTTCTACAATTTTTTCAGGTCGAAATTCTGAAGCAATTAAAGAAATCAATCCATTATTGGCGCAGATAAAGTAGTGATCGTCTAATAAAACAGCGATATGTTTATTTTCTGGATTGAGTTCACTGTCGATTCCTACGATATGAATACTACCTTTTGGGAAGCTTTTGTAGGCATTTTGAATAATATATGCTGCTTCTGTAATATGAAAAGGAGAAATCTCATGCGAAATATCAACAATCGTAGCTTCTGGTAATTCGGTATAGATAGCACCTTTAACCGCAGACACAAAATGATCTTTGATTCCGAAATCTGTAGTTAAAGTTATTATTGGCATCGATAAGAATTGTTAATATCTTTTGATTATAAGCGCTTAAAAATATGTAAATTTGCTAAGAAGTTATTCAAAGTTTTTTTGAATCGAGAAATCTATTAATAAAAACCTACGAGTTTATCATATTCGACCACGATACGCATTATATGATTATTACTAAAATTCAACTTGTACTATCATTTTCATTTTTGATTCCCCGACAAAAACTTCAAATAATCCCGATAGCCATTGGGAGCACAAACTTAGTCAATCCAAAAAACAAATCATACTAAAATTACTATAGCTTTTGAACGAACTTATCATTGAACTAACAGAAATCAATCCAAGAGAGTTTTTCGGACTCCAAAACAGTAATATTCAATTATTAAAGAAATATTTTCCTAAACTGAAAATTGTTGCTCGAGGAAGTAAACTAAAGGTATATGGAGATGAGGATATGCTCGAAGAGTTTGATATGCGTCTAAATATGCTTTTAGAGCATTTTGGAAAATACAATAAACTCGATGAAAATGTCATTGAGCGTGTATTAACCAGCGATAGTAAAGCGGATTACGAAACGTCTGCAGGTAGTGGAGAAACCTTGGTACATGGAGTAGGAGGTAGACTGATTAAAGCACAAACAGCTAATCAGCGTAAATTGGTAGAATTGACCAATAAGAATGATATGGTTTTTGCAATTGGTCCTGCAGGAACTGGTAAAACGTATACAGGTGTTGCACTAGCGGTAAAAGCATTGAAGGAAAAACAAGTACGAAGAATTATACTAACCAGACCAGCGGTAGAAGCTGGTGAAAATCTTGGTTTTTTACCAGGAGATCTAAAAGAAAAATTAGATCCATATATGCAACCATTATATGATGCGTTACGAGATATGATTCCTGCAGAAAAGCTAGAGAGTTTTATAGAGAAAGGAGTTATTCAGATAGCACCAATGGCGTTTATGCGTGGTCGTACCTTGGATAATGCATTTGTGATTTTGGATGAAGCACAAAATACTACGCATGCGCAAATGAAGATGTTCTTAACACGTATGGGGAAGAATGCTAAGTTTATGATTACAGGAGATCCTGGACAGATAGATTTACCACGTAGAGTAACTTCTGGATTAAAAGAAGCTTTGTTAGTATTGAAAGGTATCTCTGGAATCGGAATCATCCATTTGGATGATAAAGATGTAATCCGCCATAAATTGGTGAAAAAGGTAATTGCAGCCTACAAAGAGATCGAAAACCGAAATGGTTAGATAGTAGATTTGTTTTTGAAGTATTGTAACATCTAATTCTGAGTTAAAAAGTAGTACGTTGAAAAGTATATATCATTTTAAGTTCGAAGACTTAATTATTTATAACAAAGCAATCGATTTTGGAGAGTCTGTAAATGAGCAAGTTCAGTCCTTTCCCAAAGAGGAAGCCAATCGATTAGCATCGCAGTTTACGATAGCGGCTGATGCCATTGCACTGCACATAGCCGAAGGTTCGGCAAGTTCTAATGATCAATTTAATAACTATTTACAAATCGCTTGGGATCGTGCACATGAGTGTATTGTTTGCAGCACCAAAGCACGATTAAGAGGTTTTATTACCGAAGAGCAAGACGAATTGAATAGAGGTGATATCACTGAATTAACCAAAATGATTACCTCTTTTAAAAGACATTTAAAATTAAAGCAACTGGAGAGTAGCAGTAAGTAAAACTTAATACTTACAATAATTCTCCAATAGGAATTACAATGAAGAATACCATCACAAATACCAATTATAATTTTCCTGGTCAGCAATCAGTATATAAAGGAAAAGTAAGAGAAGTTTATAATATTAATGACGAATTGTTAGTCATGATTGCTACCGATCGGTTGTCTGCTTTTGATGTAGTCATGCCAAAAGGAATTCCGTTTAAAGGGCAAATTCTAAATCAGATTGCTACACAAATGATGAAAGCTACCGAAGATTTAGTTCCTAATTGGTTGATTGCTACTCCAGATCCTAATGTTGCGGTTGGGCATTTATGCGAACCTTTTAAGGTAGAAATGGTGATCAGAGGATATCAGTCTGGTCATGCTGCCAGAGAATATAAAGCTGGAAAAAGAATGTTGTGTGGTGTTGCTATGCCAGAAGGGATGAAAGAAAATGATAAGTTCCCAGAACCAATTATCACACCTTCTACCAAAGCTGATAACGGAGAGCATGACGAGGATATCTCTAGAGAAGAAATTTTGGCTAAAGGCATTGTCTCTGAAGAAGATTATTTGGTATTAGAAGATTACACGAGAAAGTTATTCCAAAGAGGAACTGAGATTGCTGCCGACCGTGGATTGATCTTAGTAGATACAAAGTATGAATTTGGAAAGACGAAAGATGGAAAAATTGTCTTAATTGATGAGATTCATACGCCAGATTCTTCGCGTTATTTTTATGCAGAAGGTTACGAAGAACGACAAGCGAATGAAGAACCACAAAAACAATTGTCTAAAGAGTTTGTAAGACAATGGTTAATTAGCAATGGTTTCCAAGGGAAAGAGGGACAACAGATTCCTGAAATGTCAGAAGAATATATCAATTCTGTATCTGATCGCTATATAGAACTCTTTGAAAATATTACTGGTACTACCTTTGAAAAAGCAGATGTTTCTGATATACAAAGTAGAATAGAAGCGAATGTGTTGGAGTATTTGAAGGGATAGTAATTTAATACATCTCCCTAAATCCCTCTTCGAAAGAGGGACTTTTGATTCCTCTTCTTTGAAGAGTTAGATTTTTTAATTTTGATTTCGTAATTCTTGCCTGCGCATTGGCATTTGATCGATTTGATCAAAGATTTGAGCGGCAGAGATTACTTTGTTGGATTGTAGTCTACGACCTCCATCCAATCCTATTAACATGAATTTAAAACTTTCTTGGGAAGAGTTATATTTTTTATAGAGTGTATTGTCTCTTGTTGGTTGGTTGTTCTCAATTCCTTTTATGTAGGATGTAGGTGTTATTTGGTATATGATCAGTTTTCTATCCGCTAACTCCTTTGTTTTATTTTGGAACTCATTTACCTGTTCTAATAATTTTGGATGTTGATATGAGTCTGCAGAGATGATTATCAAACGATCTTGCCATCTGTGTTCAGTTAAGTCTTGAGTATAGGAGAGTCGGGGTATGAATAATAAAAACAATATTACACTTTTCATACAGGTAAGTTACGAAAAACAAAAAAGCAACCAGAAAAATCTTTCTGGTTGCCTTCTTATAACAATAAATATATAACTAATACTAGATAATCGTAGATTGGCCTACGTGTATATTTTCAAAATTAATGTTAGAGTCTTCAGGGTTTAAAATATAATCATAAATAAAGTCTCCTACTTTTTCTGTCGTTAAAGGGTTTATACTATTTAAATCGGGTGTGGTAAGGTTTAATTCTAAAGCTTTCTCCACTGCATTTTTGATTGCTTGCGATTCCTCTAAAAGATCAAAATGTTCTAGTAGCATCGCTGCCGATAAAATAGCTGCAATAGGATTCGCAATTCCTTTTCCTGTTGCCTGTGGATAGGATCCGTGTATCGGTTCGAACATACAACAAGTGTCTCCCACAGAGGCAGAAGCTAATAATCCTATAGAACCTCCAATAACACTGGCTTCATCGGAGATAATGTCTCCAAACATATTTTCGGTTAAGATTACATCAAACTGACTTGGATTTAGAATCATTTGCATCGCTGCATTGTCGACAAAAAGAAAATCTAAATCTACATCTGGATATTCTTTCGAAATTTCTGTAACTACCTTTCTCCATAGTCTAGAAGATTCTAAAACATTTGCTTTATCAACTAATGTAAGCTTATTGCGTCTTTTCTGAGCTGCTTTAAAAGCTAATCTTGTGATGCGTTCTATCTCTTCTTTAGAATATTCACATAAATCTGAAGCCACAGTCCCTGCTTCGTTAAGCTGTTTTTTACCAAAATAAATCCCACCAGTAAGTTCACGATAAATAGAGATATCTGTTCCTTCGATAATATTTCTCTTTAAAGGAGATTTCTCTAATAAGGTATCGTAAGCTTTTACTGGGCGGATATTGGCATATAAACCGAGTTCTTTTCGTAAGCGCAATAACCCTTGCTCTGGACGAACGGGAGCACTGGGGTCATTATCATATTTAGGGTCTCCAATAGCTCCAAAAAGTACTGCGTCTGTATCAGCGCAGAGTTGCAGTGTTTCTTCTGGTAATGGGTTTCCTGTTTTATCAATCGCGATAGCACCTACCAAAGCATCCTTAAAAGTAAATGTATGATCAAAACTATGTGCAATAGCTTCTAAAGCTTTTACTGCTTGTGCAGTAACTTCTGGTCCGATTCCGTCTCCGGATAATACAGCAATTTCTAGTTTCATGTATTTATCTTTTAAGTACGTGCTTTTTCAAAAGCTTCTATTTCTGATTGGTTGCTGATTAAAAAATCAATATCGTCATATCCATTGAGTAAGCACATTTTCTTATAGCTATTAATTTCGAAGTCGGCTTTAGATTTAGAAGAAACAATGGTAATAGTTTGTGCTTCTAAGTCTACTTCTATTTGGGTTGTTGGATCTTTTTCAATCGTCGAAAACAACTCTTGTAAATACTCTGGAGTTACTTGTATCGGTAACAATCCATTATTTAATGAATTCCCCTTAAATATATCTGCAAAAAAACTGGACACCACCACTTTGATTCCATAATCATGAATCGCCCAAGCTGCATGTTCTCTACTAGAACCACATCCAAAGTTAGTGCCGGCAACTAAAATACTACCACTATATTTTGTGTTATTTAGGGTAAAATCAGTATTCTTACTTCCATCTTTATGATAACGCCAGTCTCTAAATAAGTTCTCTCCAAAACCATCTCTACTGGTGGCTTTTAAAAAACGAGCAGGAATGATTTGATCCGTATCTACATTTTCGATAGGTAAAGGTATCGCTGTAGATGTTAACTTTATAAACTTATCCATACCGATTAGTTTAAATGTTTAGTAATGTCTATTATTTTTCCTTCAATTGCCGTAGCTGCTGCCACTAAAGGACTAGCAAGAATGGTTCTGGCACCTTGTCCTTGTCTACCTTCAAAATTCCTATTAGAAGTAGATACACAATATTCTCCTTCTGGAATTTTATCATCATTCATAGCTAAACATGCCGAGCAACCTGGTTGCCTAAGTTTGAAACCTGCTTCTTCAAAGATTTCATTTAAACCTTCATCTATAATTTGTGAAGCTACACGCTGAGAACCTGGAACAAACCAAGCCGTAACATTTTCTGCTTTTTTCTTTCCTTTTATATAATTAGCGGCAACTCTAAAATCTTCAATTCTACTATTTGTACAGCTTCCGATAAAAACATAATTTACTTCCTGATCAATCAGAGATTGCCCTTTTTCAAAATTCATATATGCTAATGATTTTTCAAAAGAAGCATTTGTATCTACAGGAATGTTTTCAGTGATCTTAATTCCCATACCTGGATTTGTACCATAGGTAATCATCGGGGATATATCTGCTGCGTCGAAATGATATTCTTTATCAAAAACCGCACCTTCATCAGTAGGTAATGTCTTCCAATACGCTACTTTCTTATCAAAATCTTCTCCTTTTGGTGCAAATTCTCTTCCTTTAATATACTCAAAAGTAGTTTCATCTGGAGCAATCATTCCTCCACGAGCTCCCATTTCGATACTCATGTTACAAACGGTCATTCTGCCTTCCATAGACATTTCTTCAAAAACGTTTCCTGCATATTCACAGAAATATCCTGTTCCAGAATTGGTACCTAGTTTAGAAATAATATAAAGAATGACATCTTTAGGAAGTACTCCTGGTTGTAGTTTTCCAGTTACATTAACACGCAAACTTTTTGGTTTTTGTAATAACAAACACTGACTCGCAAAAACCTGTGCTACCTGACTTGTTCCAATCCCAAAAGCTATGGAACCAAATGCACCATGAGTGGAGGTATGGCTATCTCCACAAACCATTGTCATCCCTGGTTGTGTGATACCTAATTCTGGAGCCATTACATGTACAATACCGTTGTTTTCATGACCTAATCCATAGAGCGTAATGTTATTTTTAGTACAGTTTTCTGTTAATTGTGCCAATTGATTACGCGATTGAGGATCTTTTACAGGAAGATGTTGGTCTACAGTAGGAGTATTATGATCTGCAGTAGCTATTACCTGATGAGGTCTAAAAATTGGAATTCCACGTTGTTCCAATTCACCAAATGCTTGTGGACTTGTAACTTCGTGGATTAAATGTTGATCTATATAAAGTATTTGAGGGCCGTTTTCGACTTCTTTGACGACATGTGCGTCCCAAACCTTATCGAATAATGTCTTTTTCATATGTATATGATATACCTAACGTATTCGGAATCTAATAATTCAATATTGTTATGCAACCGCCGTTTCTACAGAAACAGTTTTCATAATTTCATGAATATCATCATTAACAACTTCTTTCTTTCTATCAGCATAGTTTAAGAATTCTTTATACACTTCATCTAATTGAAGTTTTGTTAATTCATAACCGATCTTTTTTGCTCTATATGCTAAAGCTGCTCTACCACTTCTTGCGGTAAGTACGATAGCTGATTCAGTAACACCAACTTCGGCAGGATCAATAATTTCATAGGTTTCACGATTCTTGATTACACCATCTTGATGGATACCAGAACTATGTGCAAAAGCATTAGCGCCTACAATGGCTTTATTAGGTTGTACCATCATTCCCATACTTTCGGATACCATTAAACTCGTATCATATAATAATTTCGAATTGATGTCTGTGTTTAGATGTAAGTAAGGATGTTGTTTCATGATCATCACTACTTCTTCCAAAGCTGTATTACCAGCACGCTCGCCAATTCCGTTAATGGTACATTCTATTTGTCGAGCACCATTGATAGCTCCTGCAATAGAATTGGCAGTCGCTAATCCTAAATCGTTATGACAATGACAGGAAATAGTAACCTTATCAATCCCATTTACATTTTCTTTTAAGTATTTTATTTTCTCTCCGTATTCTTCCGGTAAACAATATCCTG
This sequence comes from Aquimarina litoralis, assembly GCF_039523995.1. Taxonomy (NCBI): domain Bacteria; kingdom Pseudomonadati; phylum Bacteroidota; class Flavobacteriia; order Flavobacteriales; family Flavobacteriaceae; genus Aquimarina; species Aquimarina litoralis. The sequence continues at coordinate 52,901 of NZ_BAAAGE010000008.1, read as the reverse complement.
TAGTATCAGGGATGTTTAGTACAGTAGCACCTGCTTTTATCATTTCTTCACAGACTCGAGCTAAAAACTCGTTATCAGTTCTACCAGCATCTTCGGCATAAAACTCTACATCTTCAACAAAAGATTTTGCGTATTTTACAGCGGCAATTCCTCTTTCTATGACTTTATCTTGTGTAGAATTGAACTTATATTTGATATGTGAATCAGAAGTACCAATTCCTGTATGAATTCGTGGTTTTTTGGCATATTTTAATGCCTCGGCAGCTACTTTAATATCGTTTTTTACCGCTCTGGTTAATCCACAAACAGTAGCATTTTTAACAATTTTTGCAATTTCATTTACCGAAGTAAAATCTCCTGGGCTAGAAACAGGAAATCCAGCTTCGATGATATCAACTCCTAGAAGGTCTAGTCGCTCAGCAATCACTAACTTTTGTTGAGTATTTAATTTACAACCTGGGACTTGCTCTCCGTCCCTTAACGTGGTGTCAAAAATTTGGACTTTATTATCGCTCATAGGAATTATGTGAATTATTAGTTTTAAAAATATCTTCTAAAATATCTTCTAAGATGTTTTACTTTTCTCTTACGAATTTATATTTTGGGTATTCAAAAGGGAGGGATTTGTCAAGCTATTTTACAATGCTGAAAAGTTTCGATAATGATTTAACTTTCTTTTAATCAGTTAATTACAATATATTTTCTTACAATGACTAATGATCAAAAAGATCCTTTGTTTATTTTGGTAAAATCACTTTCAAAGTCAGAAAAACGACAATTTAAAGTGTACGTAGGACGATTAGGAGTGAATACAGACTCTAAATTTTTGGCATTATTTAATCATTTAGATAAAAGCGAAAAATTGGATGAAGAGCTTATTGTTTCTAAAGGGATTGTAAAGAAGCAACAACTTTCGAACCTTAAGGCACATTTGTATAAACAAATTTTAATTAGTCTAAGATTAAGTCCTCTACATCAAAACATAAGATCACAAATAAGAGAGCAACTGGATTTTGCGACGATTTTATATCACAAAGGATTATATAAGCAAAGTCTAAAGATTCTGGACAAGGCAAAAACAGTGGCCAAGGAGAATGAAGAAAATAATATTGCTTATGAAATTGTAGAGCTTGAAAAAGTAATTGAAACCCAGTATATCACCAGAAGTATTAATAGCCGTGCCGATGAATTAACGATTGAGGCGAAAATGTTGAGCATGAAAAACGTGCTAACCAGTCGATTGTCTAATCTATCCCTTCAATTATACGGTTTAATGATCAAAAGTGGCTACGTACGAAATGATAGAGAACATAAAGAAATTACCCATTATTTTGAGAGTAAACTTCCTAAATATGATTGGAGTCTCCTTGGATTTAGAGAGAAACTATGGTTATACAAAGCGCATCTGTGGTATAGTTTTATGGTACAGGATTTCTTGTCTTGTTATAAATATTCTAAAAAATGGGTAGACTTATTCTACGAACACCCTAAAATGATTACCCTAAATCCAGTTTTTTTTCTAAGAGGAAATCATTACTTATTAGAGTCATTGTATTTAATTCAGGATAAGGCAAAATTAAAACTAACACTTAGTAAATTAGAAGAAACTATTACGTCTGATAGTTTCCCGATAGATGATAATATAGAAGTATTATCTTTTCAGTTTATTTATAACAATAAGTTGAACGTCCATTTTCTTGAAGGAACTTTTGATGAAGGAGAGTATTTAGTCCAAGAGATTCTTAATGGTATCGTTAGTTATAAAAACCGTTTGGATGATCATCATATTATGGTGTTGTATTACAAGATTGGTTGTTTGTATTTTGGAATGGCAAATCATAGAAAATGTATTGAATATTTGGGTAAAATTATTAATAATAAATCCTTGAAAATGAGGGAGGATCTTATGTGTTTTGCCAGAGTATTAAGTTTGGTTGCACATTATGAAGCTGGAATGGATTATCATTTAGAAAGTCAGTTAAAAGAAACCTATAGATTTCTCATAAAAATGGACGATCTACATGAAGTACAAAAAGAGATGATTAGATTTCTTAGAAATTTAGGTGATATTTTTCCGCATCAAATTAAAGATGAATTTAGGAAATTGCATAAGACTTTAAAGCAATACGAAGATCATCCTTATGAGAAAAGAGCGTTTTTATATTTAGACATCTTATCATGGTTAGAAAGTAATATCGAGAATCGACCAGTAGCTGATATTATTAAAGAAAAGGCTCAAAAATTAGCTAGATAAGAGGAAAATCATGTAAGCTCTTTATCTAATTAGTTTTCATTGAAAAAAAAATCTTCAATTATATAACTTCCGGAGATTATAATATTTATGTGATTTTTTTAAAAAAGGTAGTAGGGTTTTTCTCGGATATACTGTTTATTTACCGGGTAAAGTTTATAAGGGAAAATAGAATGAACAAAACTACATTTTTAATTTTGTTTCTCATGAGTATTGCATGGTCTGGTGTTGCTCAAATTACAGTTAATGATTCTGCTTTTAGTACAGAGCAGTTGGTAGAGGATGTTTTGATTAATAGCCCATGTGCGCAAGTAAGTAATATTTCTTCATTTACAGGTACTGCGGCAGGATTTAATGGAATAGGATATTTTGAATCCAATGGTTCTGATTTTCCTATAGATAAAGGTGTAATCTTGAGTACTGGAAATGCCACCAGCGCTGAAGGGCCAAATGGGACTGTCCCTTTGAGCGAAGGATTAGGGTTTGATTGGACAGGAGATACTGATCTGTCAAATATAACTGGTACAACAAATTTGTTTAATGCCAGTTATATTCAGTTTGATTTTATTCCTACTGTGGATTTTATAAGTTTTGATTTTCTTTTTGCATCAGAGGAGTATTTCGAATCATTCCCTTGTACTTTTTCTGATGTATTTGCTTTTATACTAACAGATTCAAGTGGTAATTCTACAAATTTAGCCGTTATTCCGGGTACTGATCCACCAATTCCTATTAGTGTTACCACTATTAATGAAGGAGTAGATATCAATGGGGATAGAGATTTTACGGATGCGGGCGAGTGTCCTCCACAAAATGAAAGCTTTTATAATAGTACAATTCCTCCCGGAACAAATTCTTCAATTGATTTTAATGGTCTGACCAAAGTATTAACCGCTTCAGGTTCGGTAAATGTTGGAGAAACTTATACCATAAAGTTAGTAATTGCTGATAATTCTGATCAAGCTTTTGATTCTGCAGTATTTTTGGCGGGCGGTAGTTTTAATCTTGGTGGTGATTTGGGAGAAGATAGAACATTGGTTTCGGGAAATCCGGGATGTATAGGAGATCCTATTATTCTTGATGCAACTTTAGGGACTAATTCTACCTACATATGGATGCGAGATGGATTACCTTTAGTTCCAGGAGATGGCACCTCTTTACTTGCAGGAGGTTCTCAGTTAGAAGTTACACAAGGTGGAACTTACAGTGTAGAAGTTACCATTGCCAGTGGTTGTACATCTACAGATACTATAGAAATAGAATTTATTACTGCACCCACGATAGCAAATTCACCTAATACATTATTATCTTGTGATACAGATGATGATGGATTTAGTCCATTTGATCTCACCCTAAATACTAATGTAGTATTAGGTGGACAAGATCCAGCTTTATTTCAGGTTACTTACCACTTAACTCAAACTGATGCTCAAAACTACACCGGAGCAGCTTCGGATAATCTCATTGAAACTCCAGGCAATTTTACTAATACAGTTGCCAATCAGGTTATATGGGTAAGAATTGCGGAGACAAACCAAAAATGTTTTGATATAGAATCCTTCGTTTTAGAAGTAATTAAAAATCCTATTGCAAACGATACAGCAGATTATGAACTCTGTGATAATAGAAACGATGGTGATGATGTTAATGGAGCTGTGATTTTTGATTTATCAACCAAAATAACAGAAGTATTAGGTACACAAGATGCTTCTTTATATACAGTTTTATTCTATGATGATCAAACTACCGCACATAATGGAGTTACTGGAACGGAACTACCTACTGTTTTAACAAATACGAGTAATCCCCAAACAATTTTTGCTAGAATTGAAAATAATACAAATAGACAATGCTATGAAATTACAACCTTTCAACTGGTTGTTAATGCACTTCCAATTGTTGAGGATGTAGTTTCTCTGTTACAATGTGATAACGATATTGATGGTTTTTCTCGTTTTAATTTATCCGAAGCAAACTCTTTGATATCAACAAATTCTTCAAATGAAACATTTACATATTATCTTACCGCTCAACAAGCAATTAATGGAGGTTCTATTGGTCAAATAACTGATTTTACAACCTTCCCTAATCCTAATGCAGTAAATAGTGTTGTGTATGCCCGCGTGGAATCCGATAAAGGCTGTGTAAGAACCTCTCAGATTGATTTACAGGTATCAACTACACAGATTCCGAGTGATTTTAATCTAGTATATACTATATGTGAATCCGATGTTATGGATGATAATCCTTCGGATGGGATAGCGACTTTTAATTTTAGTGATGCTACTAATCAAATATCCCAGTTATATCCTACCGGACAGAATTTGATTATTGCATATTACCAGAATGAAGCAGATGCTTTAGCCGAAGAAAATGAAATTACGGATATTTCGAATTACAGAAATACTGCATCTCCATTTTTGCAAGAGTTGTATGTGAGGGTAGAGGATGGAACCAATAATTCCTGTTTGGGATTGGGGAGGCATATTACCTTACAAGTAAATCCTTTTGAGCCTATTGAATTTCAAGATGAATATGTAATTTGTTTGTTAGAGAATGGAACAGCGATTAATTTATTGCCAGATGATGTGATCGACACACAACTAGATGATACTATTTATAATTTTCAATGGTACGTTGGTGAAGTACCTCTAGCAGGAAATGAGATACCTGGTGAAACAGATGCTACTTATATTCCTAGTATATCAGGGGTTTATTCAGTTTTAGTCACAGGAATTGCAACGGGATGTACATTATCTAAAAGCACTACTGTTATTGAATCTTATCCTCCACAAAACATTACTGCCGAATTACTTTCTGGTGCTTTTTCGGATAATGCTGTCATAGAGGTAACCGCAGAACCGATTGGAGAATATGAGTACCGATTAGATGAGGGAAACTGGCAGGACTCTAATGTGTTTACCAATGTATCTAGAGGTGAACATACTGCTTATGTAAGAGATAAGAAATTATGTGGCGAATTGTCAGTTGTATTAGAGCCTTTTGTAGATTACCCTTCATATTTTACTCCTAATGGCGACGGTATTAATGACAGTTGGAATATTTCGGGAAGTGATAGTGTGGTGATTAGATCTATTAGAATTTTTGATAGATATGGAAAATTACTTAAAGATCTAGGACCATCGAGTACATGGGATGGTACATATAATGGTAGACTATTACCATCTAGTGAGTATTGGTTTGCTGTGTCTTATCTAGAAGAAAATATACAAAAAGATTTTAGGGCTAGCTTCTCTTTAATACGATAAATGAGGTGTCATCATCTTTGTTTTTATTGTACTATAAACTTTAAAAACTTTATGTATCAATAGGTGTTATACTTAAAAAAGAAGCATTTTTGTGTCTAAATTTGCATCTCAGTAAATGTTTTAATAACAATTAAATTAGGAATAGCCCATAATTAGATGGAGAAAAACCACCACCTTCGAAATATTCTGGAATTAAATTTGGCAATGCTTTTTATTAGTACTTCTGGAGCTCTTGGAAGATATATAGATATGCCAGTACCTGTAACCATTGCTTTTAGAGCAATTTTAGCCGGAATTGTACTATTCCTTTTTTGTAAATGGAAAAAGATATCGTTCACAATAGCCTCAAAAGATAGAGGTACCATTATTCTTGGAGGCATTCTTATGGGATTACATTGGATAACGTATTTCTATGCTTTGAAGATGTCCAACGTAGCTATCGGTATGTTATCTTTATTTACTTATCCAGTAATTACATCATTTTTGGAGCCAATTGTCCTAAAAACAAAATTTCAGAAAATGCATTTAGTATTAGGAGCTTTGGTCTTATTGGGGATTTACTTCCTAGTACCTAATTTCAGTCTAGAGAATTCATATGCGAAAGCAGTAGGTATAGGAGTTGTTTCTGCATTTTGTTATGCATTAAGAAATTTACTTATGAAAACCAAAGTAAGTAACTATCATGGTTCGATGCTCATGTGGTATCAATTGGTAATTATAAGTATGATGTTATTACCTACTCTTTTTGTGTTTGATAGTTCTGGAATTACAACACAATGGCCATGGACTTTGGTGTTGGCAATACTTACTACAGCTATTGGTCATACATTATTTTTGTTTAGTTTGAAACGATTTTCTGCAACAACTGCAAGTATTATTAGTAGTGTTCAACCGGTATATGGAATTATAATCGGAATTATTTTTTTAAAAGAGATACCGGTACTTACCACGATTATTGGAGGTGTGCTAATTCTTACTTCTGTTGTTATAGAAAGTGTGAGATCTTATAAATAGATTTATTGTAGAACAGAATCCCATATAGCATCAGACGGAGGAGGAGCTATAATAGTTAATGGTTCCTTTTTTACTGGATGAACGAAAGTTAGTTTTCTAGCATGCAGATGAATGCTTCCATCCTTATTACTTCTGTCCGCACCATATTTTAAATCACCTTTTATAATAGATCCAATATTTGATAATTGCGTTCTGATTTGATGATGTCTTCCTGTATGAAGAAGTACTTCCAAAGCACAATAATGATCTAATTCTTTAAGAATTTTGTACTCTAAAATTGCTTTTTTGCTATCAGGTACTTCTTTTTTGTGAGCGTATGATTTATTCTGTTTTGAGTTTCTTTTTAGCCAATGTACTAAAGTGTCGCCTTTTTTTGGAGGCGTATTCTTTACAACTGCCCAATAGGTTTTTTGGGCCTCTTTATTCGCAAAAAGTTTATTTAATCTTGGAAGAGCTTTACTGGTTCTTGCGAAGACTACAATTCCAGTAGTGGGTCGATCCAATCGATGTACCACTCCTAAGTATACAGCTCCAGGTTTGTTATATTTTACTGCAATATATTCTTTAACTACTTCACTAAGTGGTTTGTCTCCTGTTTTGTCTCCTTGTACAATATCTCCAGCTCTTTTATTTACAACAATAATATGGTTATCTTCATACAATACTTGAAGATTATTTTTATTGGAAATAATTTTGGACATCGATCGCATTAGATTACGGGATTCATTCGATTTTTAGATTATTGGAAAAAAGATAATTAGTTAATCGGTTAAATAGCTTGTTTTATTTTAAAGTAGATTTAAATTTTGAAGTCATTTTAACAATAGATTCAAGATCTTTCAAAAGTATATCAAGTTTTGTTTGATTAATAAATTCTAAATCTAACGATATAAGAAGTTGCGTTTCGATTTCGTAAGCCGAACCTAATGTAATTTGAAGAAACCGAGCAAAATCTTTATTCGAACTTCTTGAAGATCCTTCTGCAATATTTGAAGGTATTGAAACAGCTGCTCTTCTCAATTGATTAGTTAATCCAAATTTTTCTGATTCCGGAAATTCTGATGTTATATCATATATTTTAGTACAGAAAACACGACTCTTTTTCCATATTTCTAAATCCTTAAATCGGTGCATTTTTAAATCTAACTATCCATTTTCTAATAATCTAACCATTCTAAAAATTAATACTGCTCATTTTCATTTGGGAAATCCAAGGATTTTACATCAGCGACATATTTCTGAAATGCATTAGTCATTTCACTATATAAATCTAAATAACGTCTTAAAAAACGAGGATTAAACTCATGTGTCATCCCTAGCATATCATGCGTTACTAATACTTGACCATCTACACCATTTCCTGCTCCGATTCCTATGATAGGTATGGTAAGGCTTTCCGCTACTTCTTGTGCTAATTTGGCAGGAACTTTTTCTAAAACTAAGGCAAAACAACCTGCTTTTTCAAGCATTAAAGCATCTTCTTTTAATTTTCTCGCTTCTTCTTCTTCTTTAGCTCTAACCGTATAAGTTCCGAATTTATAGATAGATTGTGGAGTAAGACCTAAATGACCCATAACTGGTATTCCTGCATTTAAAATTCTTTTTATAGAATCTTTTACTTCTTTACCTCCTTCAAGTTTTACTGCATGCCCTCCAGATTCTTTCATAATTCTAATAGCAGAACGTAAAGCCTCTTTTGGGTCACTCTGATAACTACCGAAAGGTAAATCCACAATGATCAACGCTCTTTCGATCGCTCGGATAACAGAAGATGCATGATATATCATTTGGTCCAATGTAATTGGAAGTGTGGTTTCATGACCTGCCATCACATTAGAGGCAGAATCTCCAACCAAAATAACATCAACCCCAGCGCCATCTACAATTTTAGCCATGGTATAATCATATGCAGTAAGCATAGATATCTTTTCTTTATTAGCTTTCATCTCTACAAGAGATTTTACCGTAACGCGCTTGTAATCTTTTTTTGCTGTTGACATTTTGTATGTTAATTTAGTGTTGGTAAAAGTAATCAATTAGAAAGATCGTAACAAGAGTATACTATTTTTGATTTAGTTTTAAATTATAGCCCTTTCATTTTTAATTTTTTATAATAACCAGAAATCTGTTTTTAGGAATATCAAATCTTCTTATTATGTATAGAACTTTATTTGTAATTGTATCATTGATTTTAAGCCAGATGGCATACTCCCAAGATACTATGGATAGTAATCAACAAAAAGCGAAAGAACTGATTTTAGAATTTTTCGAGGGGTTTCATGAAGGTGATACTGCTAAAATAGCTAAGACGATCGATCCTAATCTTAGCATGTTAACTATCGTAAAAGATAAGAAAGGAACCGTTAAAACTGTAAAAACTGATTTTAATAAGTTTTTTGGGGCGATTCATAATAGACCAAAAGAGCAAAAGTGGTTAGAGAAATTATTGAGTTTTAAAATTGATGCCGATAATCAGATAGCTCAGGTTTGGACACCTTATGAATTTTATGTGAATGATCAATTCAGTCATTGTGGAGTGAATGTTTTCCAGTTATTTAATGATGGAGATAATTGGAAAATTATTGCGATTGCCGATACTCGGAATAGAGAAGGGTGTAAGTGATTTAGGGACGATTGCTTATAATCAAAAAGACTACACCGTTATTAATAGCATGTAATAATATTGGCCAAATCATATGATTGTTAATAATCTTTATTTTACCAAACATATGTCCTGCAATAATTCTCGGAACAATCAATAGAAATAGAATACTATTTATTGTTAGAGAATCTACGTAATTGAAAATATGTAAAAATCCAAAAATCACAGAAGTTAGTTGTAGAGTAATTAATTGATTACTATCTAGGTAATGTATCAATTTGTCTAAATATGATTTTGGAATAGCTTTTAAATAAGCATAGAATAATATAATCATAATGATTATGAAAATAAGGTAGCTATAGTACCATGTTATTTCTAAGGTAATGAAGATATTTATGATAAAAAATGTCCAAGAACTTAAAAATAAAGCTATGTCCTTATAGGAAGGTTTTAGCAATGTTCTAAACATGAGTTCTTCAATGCATGGAGCGAAAACTACCATAGCTAAAAAAGCCTTAAGTTTATCTTCTTTTATAATTTCTAACAGTGCATCTTGAGAATATTTCTGCAAGTCCAAGTATGGAAAAATACTTTGAAGAACAAGCACACAGATAAAGAACAGAATGTACAATCCAAATAGCCTAAAATAGCAAGTAATTAATTCTTGGATTTTCTGTAACAAGTTTATAGAAATATTGGTGTTATTAACAATCGCTTAGGCTTACTTTTATAGCTAATCCTCCTTCGCTGGTTTCTTTATATTTTGTATTCATATCTTTTGCGGTTTCCCACATAGTTTCGATAACTTTATCTAAAGGTACTTTGGCATTAGCTGCATCAGAATCTAGAGCCATTTCACAAGCGTTAATAGCCTTTATAGCACCCATAGCGTTTCGTTCTATACAAGGTATTTGTACCAAGCCTCCTATAGGATCACAGGTTAAACCAAGGTGATGCTCCATTGCTATTTCACTGGCCATTACTACTTGTTCTGGAGTACCTCCCATTAACTCAGTTAAAGCTCCTGCTGCCATAGCAGAAGAAACACCAATTTCTGCCTGACAACCTCCCATAGCAGCAGAAATAGTAGCACCTTTTTTGAATAAACTACCTATTTCTCCGGCTACCAGCATAAATTGTTTTACATCATCAAAATTTGCATCATGGTTTTCTATGACCATATAGTACATCATGACAGCTGGAATTACACCTGCACTTCCATTAGTTGGAGCTGTAACTACTCTTCCTAATGAAGCATTTACTTCATTAACTGCAAGAGCAAAGCAAGATACCCATTTTAGGATTTGCCTGAATTTCACCTCCGTATTTCTTATGGCTTCAATCCATTCTGTCGGATTGTTATAAGTGGAATCTCCAATAAGTTTTTTATGTGTGTCGTATGCTCTTCTACGTACATTTAATCCTCCAGGAAGTGTACCTTCGGTATGGCAACCTGTGTACATTGATTCAAGCATTACATTCCAGATTTCCTGTATTCTAGTATTAATTTCTGCATCACTTTGAAGAGATTGCTCATTCTCTAGAACAATTTCAGAAATCATTTTATTTTTTTGTTGGCAATAAGAGATAAGATCTGAAGCTTTTTGGATGGGTAAAGGAAACTCTCTAAAAGCTTCCATCTTTTTCTTTTCTCTTTTTCTTTCCTCCTGCACTACAAAACCTCCACCAATAGAGTAAAAAGTAGAGTCGATCGTTTTATCATCTGCTAAAGTTGCAGTAAATGTGATAGCATTAGGGTGAAATTCTTTGAATTCTCTATTGAATATAATTTGGGTTTCTGGATCAAAATCGACTTTCAATTCTTGATTAAAAAGTAATGTTTTATCTGACTTTATCTGGTCAATAATCTCAGGTATCAGGGCAACATCTATTGATTGAGGATCGTATCCACAAAGCCCCAAAATGGAAGCAATGTCAGTAGCGTGTCCTTTTCCGGTTAAAGATAAAGATCCGAACAAGTCAACTTTTATTGAAATGACAGAGGTAAAAAGTTTATTTTCTTTCAGTTCTGCGATCCAACGTCTCCCAGCTCTCCATGGTCCAAAAGTATGAGAACTAGAAGGACCAACTCCTATCTTAAGCATATCAAAAACACTGATACATTCCATAATTACGAATTGTGTGTGAAATTATGGCGGTAAATATAACGTATTGATAAAAAAAAACTATTTTTTTTACAGAATAGTTAAGTTCTGCTTGTTTTTCTTTATGGTGTTATTGAGCTTGTTTAAAGGATTTTATAGGATAATGACATCCTGTCATATAAATAGTCGTGGCATAATCATTGACTTAAGAGCAGTAAATAATTTAGAAAACACTAATAACATTTATATAGTAATATGAGTAAGATAATAGGAATAGATTTAGGGACGACAAACTCTTGTGTTTCTGTAATGGAAGGTAATGAGCCTGTAGTTATCCCTAATGCAGAAGGAAAGAGAACGACTCCATCTGTAATTGCTTTTGTAGAAGGAGGAGAAATTAAAGTTGGAGATCCTGCAAAACGTCAAGCGGTTACAAACCCGACTAAAACAATCTCTTCTATTAAAAGATTTATGGGGAATAAATTCTCTGAATCATCTAAAGAAGCAGAAAGAGCTGCTTATAAAGTAGTGAAAGGAGACAATGATACACCTAGAGTTGATATCGATGGTCGTTTATATACACCTCAGGAATTATCTGCGATGACACTTCAAAAAATGAAGAAAACTGCAGAAGATTACTTAGGTCAGGATATTAGTAGAGCGGTAATTACAGTACCTGCTTATTTTAATGATGCACAACGTCAGGCTACTAAAGAAGCTGGAGAAATCGCTGGATTAAAGGTTGAAAGAATTATCAATGAACCTACTGCAGCTGCACTAGCATATGGTCTTGATAAAAAAGGTACTGACCAAAAAATAGTAGTATTTGATTTTGGAGGAGGTACTCATGATGTATCTATCTTAGAATTAGGAGATGGGGTATTTGAAGTATTATCTACAGATGGTGATACACACTTAGGAGGAGACGATGTAGATCAAAAAATTATTGATTGGTTAGCTGAAGAGTTTAAAGCAGAGGAAAGCATGGATCTTCGTCAGGATCCGATGGCTTTACAGCGTTTAAAAGAAGCTGCGGAAAAAGCGAAAATAGAATTATCATCTTCTGCTCAAACAGAAATCAATTTACCATATGTTACTGCTACAGCTAGTGGGCCTAAACACTTAGTAAGATCATTAACAAGAGCAAAATTCGATCAATTAATCGATGATTTAGTAAAACGTACAATCGAGCCTTGTCGTACTGCATTAAATTCTGCAGGACTTTCTACAAGTGATATCGACGAAATTATATTAGTTGGTGGATCTACTCGTATCCCTGCAGTTCAGGAAGCAGTAGAGAAGTTTTTCGGAAAAGCACCAAGTAAAGGTGTGAACCCAGATGAGGTAGTGGCTATTGGAGCTGCAATTCAGGGAGGAGTACTTACTGGAGATGTAAAAGACGTATTGTTATTAGATGTTACGCCACTTTCTTTAGGAATAGAGACTATGGGTAACGTAATGACAAAGTTAATCGAAGCGAATACGACGATTCCGACTAAAAAGTCACAAGTATTCTCTACAGCAGCGGATAATCAACCATCTGTAGAGATACATGTTCTACAAGGAGAACGTCCAATGGCTGCTGATAACAAGACAATAGGTCGTTTCCACTTAGATGGAATTCCACCAGCACAAAGAGGAGTACCACAAATTGAAGTAACTTTTGATATCGATGCCAATGGTATTATAAAAGTATCTGCTACAGATAAGGCTACTAACAAATCTCAGGATATTCGTATCGAAGCATCTTCTGGATTAACAGAAGAAGAAATCGAAAGAATGAAGCAAGAAGCAGAGGCAAATGCAGAAGCAGATAAAACAGCTAAAGAAACTGCTGATAAGTTGAATGAAGCAGATGGAATGATTTTTCAAACGGAAAAACAGCTTAAAGAGTTTGGTGACAAATTATCAGATGATAAGAAAAAACCAATCGAAGAAGCTCTTGAAGAATTGAAGAAAGCTTACGAAACTAAAGATCTTGCAGTTATTCAGCCAGCGCTTGATAAAATAAATGAAGCTTGGAAAGTAGCAAGTGAAGAAATGTACAAAGCACAAGCTGAAGCACAGCAAGGTGGAGCAGCAGGACCTGATGCAGGACAACAATCCGGTGGAGGAGATTCTGAAGCTAGCGATGTTGAAGATGTAGATTTCGAAGAAGTAAAATAACAATGTTATTCTAGATAGAAAATGCACAGTGAAAACTGTGCTTTTTTTTTATCATAGCATTAATAAGCCAAAAAAATAATGTACTTTTATCAAGGCTTAATAATACTTTTACATTTATTTTTCACACACAATTATTCTTGATTTAGATTGCTAATGTCTAATTCGACAATGTTACGTCTAAGTAATGGAATATACTTATGAGTTTATCTCAAGTTTTTCGCAGAAAAATCTTTTGGTTTTTTGATATTCTAAAGGGGAACGATATTAAAAAGCATTTTGAGGATATTAAAGAGTTGATAGAAAATCCTCATATTCAGTCTTCTATTGATAAAAAAGAAGAATATCTTCAAAAGATCTTACAACATGCAGTTAGCACAACCTGGTTTTATCAGAAATACTCAGGGTATGTATCTATTGCTGATTTTCCTGTAATTAATAAAAATGTAATTCGTGATAATTTTGAAGAATTTAGATCTTCAAAATATAAGCTTAAAGATTGTGTAGAGATATCAACAAGTGGTTCTACAGGAGCACCTTTTTCAGTATTACAAAATAAAAGTAAGCGATGTAGAAATACAGGAGATAATTTGTATTTCTCTAGTAAATCTGGGTATGAAATTGGGCAAAAACTTGTCTACATAAAAATTTGGAGTGAAAACTATAAACATAATCCATTATCCAGATTTTGGTGGCAGAATATTTATCCAAAAAGTGTTTTTGATCTTTCTGACAAAGAAATCAATAGTTTAATAAAAAAACTCAGAAGGAATACTTCTAAAAAGAGTTTTCTGGGATATACATCAGCTTTCACAACGATTTGTCAATATCTAGATAAAATAAAAGCTAGCCCAATAGAATCTAATGTTCAGTCGATCATTACGATGTCAGAAAGTATGAATGATTATGTTAGAATAAGTATGAAAAAATATTTTGGTATAGAACCGATATCTCGCTATTCTAACAATGAAAACGGAATTTTAGCTCAGGAAGATCGCAATGCTCCGTCTAAATTTGTAATTAATTCTGCTAGTTATTTTATTGAAATCTTCGAGTTAGATAAAGAGATACCTGTTTTACCCGGTAATAAAGGCAGAATTATAGTTACTGATTTACATAATTATGCCATGCCTTTGATTCGATATGATACTGGTGATATAGGAACAATGGATGTAGATGAAAGTAACACTTCTTATTTATCTTCGGTTGCGGGTAGAAAACTGGACCTCATTTATAATACAAAAGGAGAAATTATTCCATCACATGTTTCTTATAAGTTGTGTAAATATGGAGATTATAAGCAGTTTCAATTAATACAGTACGGTAAAAAAGATTACACTATCAAATTGAATACTGATAAAAAAGTTGATGAACCTACAGTATTACAGGAGTTTAAAGGGTATTTTGGGGATGATGCAAATATTGATATTCAATATGTTGATGAAATCCCACTTTTATCTTCGGGTAAACGAAAAGAAGTGACTAATACGTATCATATTTAGTCTAATTATGAGTGTATTCTGGAGAAGGATACATTCTAAAATAAAATTGACTATCTAAAAGCTCATCGTTGTAAATGCGTCTTACCATAGCTTAGGGATAAGAAGTTTGAGCGTTTTTAGATAGCCAATTTAGGTATTCAATATGCTATATTATCGCACAAATTTCAAATATTTTGAATCTGATCTTGCGATATATAGTCCTCTTGGTAGGGAGGATAAATTAATAGTTGGTGTGTCCTTTAGATTATCTATTTCATATACTTTTTTTCCTGTAGTATTAAATATACTTAGGGATTCAGCTTGAATGCTATTGTTTACTACTAAAGAAGCCGAAGCACTATTAAAATATAGTTTATTACTATCAAAGGCAACATCATCTACACTTAACAGTTCGTCAATTACGATTTCAGGGTATTCACCACCAGTGTCCCAAGTAACGTCTGATGTAGCGTCAGGATTATCTGCAGAGGATAGTTTACCAAATATGTAGTACTTAGTTCCTGTTAGCGAGGCACTTGTTGGGAAATCAGATGGGATATCTAGGGTAACTGTAGTAGATACATTAGTTCCAGCGGTTACAGTTGGTGTTACAATAACTGCAGAACTATTAGCCACAGAACCTCCAAAAATTCCTGGGGTATCAGCTTCCCATATTTGAAATTGTGTAGCAACATCCATAGAAGCGGTATAGGTATAATTAAGAGTGATAGATTCACCTTGCACAACTGTAACAGGATTCGAAGAATCATAGCTGATAGCATATGGTGGATCAGTTACTGTGATCAAAGGATATACTCCAGCCGTATCCCAAGTAACATCTGCTGTAGCATCAGAATTTGCTGCGGAGGATAACTTTCCAAAAATTCTATACTCAGTTCCAGAAAGTGAAGAGCTTATGGGAAAATCTGCGGGTATATTAAGCGTAATAGATCCAGAAACATCCGTTCCTGCGTCTAAATTCGGAAATTCGGCTACGGCTGTTCCAATAGCAGTACTTCCGCCAAAAATACCTTGATTGTCGGTTTCAAAAATTTGAAATTGAGCATCTACAGCCATGGATGCTGTGTATGTATAGTTTAAGGTAATGGATTGACCTGCAACTACCGTAACAGGGTCAGCAGAATCATACGTAATAGAATACTGTGCATTTAGAAAACTAATACTACTAATAAGGGATAATAGAAATAATAGAGATTTTTTCATAATGTTAAGTTTGATTATAATTAGATTTTTATTTGAAAAAAAAAGAGTTAACGAGAAAAAGTTTATCGATTTGTTCTTCGGAATAGAAAAACGTATCATCTTGTTAGGCTAATAACAAAATTTGGTAAAAAAGAATTTACCTTCAATTATAAAATATGTGATAGAGGCTTTTACTGAAATCCGGATATAAATGTTCGTAAGTTGTTTTTGTTAGTAGAGATTTTACCATAATTGAATTATTAATATTGGTTTTTGTTGAATTCGCAATAAAACTGTTAAAACATAATAGTTTTATAATGACACTAAGGTATCATACAAGCTAATTCTCTACTGTAAGATATGTTGCAAATGATGGTAATTATGCGGCATTTCTTACTAAATGGTAAGTATTCAGCAAGTTAAGAGTGTGTTCTTATCCAAGAAAATAAATTAGGATTACCTATGGAATTTTGTTCTTTTTCTATTCTTTATCCAATTATATAGTAACATTATTTACTTAAAAACCTACTGCGGTATCGTCACCGCGTCTGTCCGCACCACCTTCTAAACTTCCATTTGGTAGTACAAGGATTCCATCGACTTTACCAATAACACGGGTTTCTTCTTCATTGGTTTTGTAACCTTTTGCTTTTAGACTATCGATAACTTTTTTATCAAAAGAATTTGGTTCGAAAATAACCACATCAGGCAACCATTGGTGATGAAAGCGAGGAGCATTTACGGCATCCTGCATACTCATTCCAAATTCTTTTACATTTAATATTGTTTGTAATACCGAAGTAATAATTGTGGATCCACCAGGAGTTCCTACTGACATCCATAGTTTTCCTTCCTTTTCTACAAGCGTAGGAGTCATAGAACTTAGCATTCTTTTTTCTGGAGCGATAGCATTCGCTTCTGCTCCTAGCAATCCGAACATATTAGGAGTACCAGGTTTAGCACTAAAATCATCCATTTCATTGTTTAAAAAGAATCCCAGTTCCGGAACATATAATTTAGAGCCATAGGCGCCATTTAATGTTGTAGTGACAGAAATGGCGTTCCCAAACTGATCTACGATGGAGTAATGTGTAGTTTCACTACTTTCATATCCAGGTATGGTTCCATAACTCAAATCCGTTGATAAAGTAGCTTTGTTAGGATCGAAATTATTCATTCTATCTGCTAGGTAGGAATCACTAATTAAAGTGTCTATTGGAATTTTTACAAAATCGGGATCTCCTAAGTAAAAACTTCGATCTGCATAGGCTCTTCTTTCTGCTTCGGTAATTACCTGAATAGATTTTAGTGTATTATGGCCATAGCTTTTGAGATCATAGGGTTCAATCATTTTCATGATTTGCGCCAAGCAAACTCCACCGCTTGAAGGAGGAGACATAGAAATAATATTTAAATCTTTGTACGAAAATTGTATAGGATTTCGCCATTTAGCTTCGTATTTACCAAGGTCTTCCATGGTGATAATTCCACCTTTGGACTGTAAATAGTCTACTAATTTTCGACCTGTTTCACCCTTATAAAATTCATCTTTTCCATTTTCTATGATCCTTCTTAGGGTTTTGCCAAGCATAACATTTTTTAAGGTGTCTTTTGCTTTAATAGTTCCTGCATAAAGGATTGTATCTTTGTTAGTTTCTAAAAAAAGTTCTTTAAAATGATGCAATCTTTTTTCTTGCATTTCTGTGATAACATATCCATCTTCTGCTAATGCAACTACAGGAGTAAGTAGTTCTTCGATAGATAGTGTCCCGAATTTTTTATGAACTTCAAAAATACCAGCAATTGTTCCTGGAACACCTACTGCCATCGCGCCCAATTGACTTTTTTCTGAAATAGGATCTCCGTTTTCATCTAAGTACATATCCTTAAATGCAGCTAGAGGTGCCTTTTCTCTATAATCAATAGCACCTACTTGTCCATCTGCTTTTCTATATACCATAAATCCACCACCACCAAGATTACCAGCATAAGGGTAAGCTACTGCAAGAGCCATTTCGGTAGCAACCATTGCATCAAAAGCGTTACCGCCTTTTTTAAGAATATCTCTACCAATTTTGGAAGCTTCTTCACGTGCAGATACTACCATAGCATTTTTTTCTATAACTCCAATGACAGGCTTTTTTTCTGTCTTAACTACAGGTAGTTCCTGATTCTTTTTACATGAAACAATAATAATAAGTAACAATACATAAAGAATTCGCATGGTGCTCAATGTTTAATTAATAATTTATTTCTTTAATAAGGTTATTTTTTTGATCATAAAATTTCCAATAACCAGAAGGTTCACAATTTTCTATATGACCTTCAGACTTCACAAGACCATTTTTATGATATTCTTTCCAATATCCTTGTTTTTTATTATACCGATAATGCCCTTCGGCTTTCACTTTTCCATTTCTATAGAAAAATTTCCAAAATCCATCTTTCTTTCCTGCTGCATAGTGTCCAATACTTTCTAGATTAATTGAATTTGGATAATAATTCTTGGTATATCCATTTTTAGAAGTTACTGCGCCTAGATCGTTACACAGGTTTTTGGAAATAGGATCGTTACTTATTTTATTACATGAAACTAGAAGTGCTAATAAAAATAGGAATATCATTTTCATAGAGTTCGCATTTCGTTTTTAGTAAATAATTCAAGCTCTTCAAAAAATGTTCTGAACTCTTTTTCAAAATCACTATAATATTTCTCGAGTTCGATTACCGCAAAATTCATCTTAGATCTATTTTTGGTTCTATGATTCATTTGATATAAAATTCTTCCAATACCTGGTATGGTAGCATAACTTAACAACCAATTATCCCGAAACATATATGGCAAAAAATCCTGAACACGTTTAGGGAGTATTTCATAATTTGTTTCTAATAATTTATAAAAATCAGCCACATATATTTCTAAGGGAGTGTTAGAAAATTCATTCCAATAGGCTGCTAAAAAATGATCATATAGGATATCCACAATTACACTACTGTAGTGTCCATATTTTGGAAATAATCTCAAAACACTTTCTCTCACTATAGGATGGCTGTCAGTATAAGAGTCTATTTTGCGATGTAGTGTAATACCTTTTTGAACTTGATTCGGAAACTGAGAAAACTTCTTTCCTTTTACGGAGTCTGCTATAAAGTTACCTATTTTCAGTTCATCATCATCTCCAGAAAGATAAATATGGGCTAAAAAATTCATTAGGTGAATTTACAATTTTTTAGAATGTTGTTGTTGTTTTTGTGTAAACTTTAATTTTAGAGTTGTGGTAATGACCTTAAGCACTTACATTTGCCAAAAACAAAAAATAATCGATCAATATTATGACATTAATCAAATCAATTTCTGGTATTCGAGGAACTATTGGAGGAAAAGTTGGAGAGAATTTAACTCCTGTAGATGCTGTTAAATTTGCATCAGCCTATGGAACCTGGTTAAAAAATGCATCGCAGAAAGAACATCCTACCGTTGTAGTAGGTAGAGATGCTCGTATTTCTGGGGCTATGATACAACAACTAGTAATGAATAGTTTGGTTGGGTTAGGAATACATGTAGTTGATTTGGGATTGTCTACAACACCTACCGTAGAAGTAGCGGTACCCTTGGAGAAAGCCGATGGAGGAATTATTCTTACGGCTAGTCATAATCCTAAACAATGGAATGCACTAAAATTATTAGATAATAAAGGAGAGTTTTTAAATGCCGAAAATGGTAAAAAAATCCTTGATATAGCAGAAAATGACGATTACCACTTTGCTGAAGTTGATGATCTAGGAACTATTACTACCAATGATACATATATTGATAAGCATATTGAAGAGGTATTGAATCTTTCTTTAGTAAATTCTGAAATTGTAAAAGAAGCTGGTTTTAAAGTTGTCGTAGATGCAGTAAACTCTACAGGAGGAATTGCGATTCCTAAATTATTAGAAAAGATGGGAGTAGAGGTAGTAGAGTTATATTGCGAACCTAATGGTCATTTTCCTCATAATCCAGAACCATTAAAAGAACATCTTACTGATTTATCCGAGTTAGTAGTTAAAGAAAAAGCACATTTTGGTCTTACCGTTGATCCAGATGTAGATCGTTTAGCTTTTATGAGCGAAGATGGTGAAATGTTTGGAGAGGAATATACATTAGTAGCTTGTGCAGATTTTGTTCTTGGTAAAACTCCTGGTAATACAGTATCTAATTTATCTTCGAGCAGAGCATTAAGAGATGTTACCGAAAAGCATAATGGAAGCTATGAAGCTAGTGCAGTTGGAGAAGTAAATGTAGTTACTAAAATGAAAGCAAATAATGCTGTTATTGGTGGAGAAGGTAATGGCGGAATTATATATCCAGAATTGCATTATGGAAGAGATTCATTGGTTGGAGTTGCCTTATTTTTAACACATTTAGCTGAAAAAAAATGTAGTGTTAGCGAATTACGAAATAGCTACCCTTCTTATTTTATGAGTAAGAATAAAGTACAATTGACACCAGAATTAAATGTTGATGAAATTCTGAAAGGTTTTCATAATAAACACATTGCCGAAGAGGTAAGTACTATAGATGGAGTAAAGGTTGATTTTAGTGAATCTTGGGTACACTTAAGAAAAAGTAACACAGAACCTATTATTAGAATCTATACCGAAGCATTAAGTCAGGAAAAAGCGAATCAATTAGCAAATGAAACGATTAATACGCTAAAAGAGATAGCTGGAATCTAATAGAAAATAAATTTGCTTCTGTAATAGGATATAAATTATTGCAGAAGCAAAATTTAAATTAATGTACCGTTGCATCTTTAGGAATTTCGGCATTACGATGTTTCCATCGTTTATGAGTCCATAAATAGTATTCAGGTGCTTTTTTTATTTGTTCTTCTACCATACGTAAATAAGTTTTTACGATGTAAAAATCTTCACAGTTCTTAGCATTTTCTGTTATAGGAATAAATTTAGCTTCGTAATACCCACGTTTTACTTTTTCGACATGAAGATATGCAACCGACATATCTAGTCTTTTGGCTAAGACTGATCCGCCAACGTGTGTTGGAACCTTGATACCCATAAAATCTGTCCAGTACGTAGCTTTTGCTAGACTTGGCGATTGGTCAGATAGAAAAGCATAGGAACAAAGTTTCCCATTTACTTTGTCTTTTGTAATTTCTTTCATGGCATTATAGCTACGGATAAGTCGAGCATCATAACGTTGTCGTATTCTATGGACTAACGCATCAAAATATTTATTCTTGATTTGCTTGTAAACTCCCACTGTAGGAAAATCTATCAAGAGTTGAGTTACTGTTGCCCACTCATAACTAGCGTAGTGTGCCATGAGTACGACAATACTCTTGTTCTTAGATTCCAAATTTTTGAGAGTTTCTATATCAATAATCTTAAATCTCTCCAACAAATCTTTATCACTAATAGAAATAGACTTTACCATTTCTAAAAACATATCACACATATGTTTGTAAAAAGCTTTTCTAATTCTCTTAATTTCCTGATCCGATTTCTCAGGGAAAACCAGTGTAATATTTTCGGTAACGGCTTTTTTTCGATAGCCAATAATCCTATATACAAAGATGTATACAGCTGTAGAAAAAGCATAAAACAAACGCCAAGGGAGTTTTGATATAATCCATAAAAAAGGGTATACCAAGAGGTAAACTATTAACTGCATTGTGTTTAATTAAGCGTACAAATATAAACTTATTTAAAACCCAATAATCTTAGAATAATCTTAAAATAAACAAATGTTAAATTAACTTGCAATTGGATTTTTTGAAGGTGCTGCATCGCGGTGTTTCCAACGTTTATGCGTCCAAAGGTAGTTTTCAGGTTTCTGTCTTATTTGTTCTTCTAATAATCGCGTGAATTTTTCAGTAATCGCATATTCATCTTCATTTTGCGGATCCTCAGAAATTGGAACCAAAGTGGCTTCATAATAACCGCGTTTTACCTTTTCTACGTGTAAATAAAATATACTAAGACCTAATCTTCGTGAAAGAACTTCTCCTCCTACAAATGCTGGTACTTCTATTCCCATAAAGTCAATCCAAAACGTAGCATTATTAAGTTTTGGCGATTGATCAGATATTAAACCATATAAACTTAACTCAGGATTTTCTTGCCTTTGATCCATGGTCATTTCTCTAAATACTTTAGCACTAGGTATTAATCGAGAATTAAATCTTCCTCTAATTCTGTGAACTAATTTATCGAAGTACTTATTCTTGATAGGTTTATAGATTCCCACACACCTAAATTTACTTATTAAGTCAATGGAATTGGTCCATTCATAACTATTATAATGGCCCATCATGGTAATAATACTTTTGTTTTTATCTTCTAGGGCTACCAAAGCATTTAAATTGGTAATATGGAAACGTTTTACTATTTCTTTTTCGCTTATCGATAAAGAACGAATCATTTCCAAAAACATATCGCACATATGTTTATAGGAGGCTTTTCTAATTCTATTAATCTCTTTCTCATCTTTTTCTGGAAAAGCAAGTTGCAAGTTTTCAGTTACAGTTTTTCGTCTGTATCCAATGATGTAATAAACTAATACGTAAATACAAGTAGAAAAGAAATAAAAAATTCGCCAAGGTAATTTAGAGATCATCCATAATAGCGGATACACTAAACAATAAACTGCTAATTGCATTGATTTGGTTTTTGGTCGCTAAAGGTAAACTATTTTAACTTAAGGTTAAGAAACTTTGAAGGCAATCTTATTTCCAATATTATCTACGCTTTTTTAGCTGTAAATATGTGCTATATTTGATCTTCAAAAAATAGATTATGTTGAATATTGATATTGTCCTTATCGTTATAATAGCGGTTAACGTGATCGTTTCTTTAAAAGGACTTAATGATTTCTCCTTCTTAGAACGTTATAAGTTTAATATTGGTGGTGTTAGACGAGGTGAGCAAATACGGATGTTAACTTCTGGATTTTTGCATGTGGATATTATGCATTTATTCTTTAATATGTTTACGCTATATTTTTTTGCCCCAGTAGTCATTGACTCTTTAGGTGATATTAAGTTTTTGGTCATCTATTTTTGTAGTTTAATCGTAGGGAATCTCTTTTCACTTCTTTTTCATAAAGATGAATATCATTACAGTGCTGTAGGGGCTAGTGGTGCAGTTTCTGGAATAATATTTTCTGCTATATTATTTCAACCAGGAATGAGTTTATACCTTATGTTTATACCTATTCCAATTCCTGCTTATATTTTTGGTATAGGGTATTTATTGTATTCTATTTATGGAATGAAAAGTAGAATTGGAAATATTGGGCATGATGCACATTTTGGAGGAGCTGTAGGAGGTTATGTGGTAACATTGCTATTAGCTCCTTATTTGTTTCAAGAAAATCTACTTATGATCGGATTATTAGCAGTTCCTATTATTATATTGTTTATAATGAAACGTCTTGGAAAATTATAATAAATAGAAAAGCGACTCTACGGAGTCGCTTTTTTGTGATCTGTAAAAATCTAAAATTATAAAGAACTTTCTCCAAGCAGTTCGGATATTTTAGTTTCTAATGCTGGACCTCTCAAGTTCTTTGCAATTACATTTCCTTTTTCATCGATAATAAATGTCGCAGGAATTGATCGCACTCCATATGCTTTTGCTATTGGATCTTGCCAAAATTTTAAATGGGAAACATGGTTCCACTCTAAGTTATCTTGATCAATTGCAGTAGTCCAATGATCTTTTTTTCTATCTAAAGAAACTCCAATAATATTTAAACCTTTATCATGATATTTATTGTAGACTCTAACTACATTTGGGTTTTCAGCTCTACAAGGCTTACACCAAGATGCCCAAAAATCAATGATAGTAATTTTACCCATAGACTCTTTAAGAGAAACCATTTTACCTTCAGGATTAGGAGCAGAGAAGTCTTCAGCTTCACTACCGATATCTATTTTTCCTATAGATGCTGCAATAAGACGATCTAGGTTCTTTCCTAATCGCGATGTTTTTAGCGTATCTTGTATGGTACCATAAATTTGTTTTACTTCTTTAGCAGGAACTGCCTTTAGATTAAGAAGATCGGTAAGTGCCATTACAGCAACCAAAGAATTAGGGTTGTTTTCAGCTATTTCTTTTCTAAAACTATTCTCGTCAACTCTTATCTGCTGTAGATCTTTAGATAATTTGATAGCTTTATCCGTTTCTTTTAACTTGGATGCTATTTGGTACTGATTGCTTAGGTCTTGCCTTAGTTTTCCGTAATCAGTCATTTTCTTAAGGTAGCTAAAGAATAGTTCATTTTCTGGCCCTCCAGTTATTACCGAAGAACGTAAACTATCTTTGTAAATCGTCATTTTTAGAGGATTATTTTCTGCTAAAAACAATACATTATTTGGGATTCCTTTAAAAGTCAAATAGTTGAAGTCGTTATCTTCTACCACTGGTAGTGCCATCTTAAACTTACCATTCTGTATGGTAGTGGAATCTATAATTGTAGGGCGATTCGAGCGATTAATTGCATTTACATATACCGTTACTCCATCATCAAATCCTTCAGTATTTGCGGTAATTGAATATCCCTTTTCTTCTTGTTTGCAGGCAACAGATAGTACCAAAAGAGCAAGCAATGCTATTTTTTTCATTCTAAATAATTTTTGGATTCGTAAAAATATGTAATATGCTCTTTAAACCCCAAAAATTAACTTTTAAATATCAGTAAATGTTAATTTTTTTCAACGTAATTTCAATAAAAACATAAATAAATAACATGAGCTGTAACAAAAACAGGCTTTCGAAGTCTAATAATAATGCATCACTTGGGGGTATTATTGGTCATATAGAAAACTTTTTAGGGTTTCATGTCCTAATTATAAGGTGTTATTCGTCTTCAAAATTAGAGAAACTGCTTATTATTGATTTAATTTATTGTTAATGCAGTCATCAAGTGAGTTAGTTTTGTATTATTTTTGTTAAACTACCGTAAATAAACTGTTATGAACGTACTAGAGCACGATTTTCCCTTAGATATTAGGATAAGCTTCTCTTTGTTCTTCGATCAGTATAGAGAGTTCTTACACAGTGAAAACAAATTGCTTCGTGATCGAGCGCAGAGTGTCTTGAAGATTGCCCAAGAATACCCAGAATTGGAAGAGGGAATTACTTCTGAAGAACGAGTACAGGAATTACTACCACAAATTGAATTGGTACTAGAGGATTCTTTCTCGCAAATATTGCAGAAAAATGAGATTAAAATAGCAACTATTCCATTTCATAACACAGTTTTGAAATCCACAGAACGCTACAAGAATATTGTAAATGCTGCAGGATATGATTTCGAACCTCAAATCAAAAATTTAAGCGAAGATCATTACTACATTATGGGATGTAGTATAATCCTTGGGCAATACTACGGCTATAGGATCGATTTTCGAAGACCATTTTTTTACGATATTCCAGATGCTTCGGGAATTATGCGTCATTATAGAATTCTGTATAATGGTGATTTTATTCAGATCGAAAAAACAGACAAGGCTATAGAGATTACTGAAGAGGATGTTGCAATTTTGATAGACAATTTTGATAATGTTGAGATTTGGAAGGAAAAATTTCCTCCTGATAGTTGGGTTTTCAAAGGAATCGTTATTGCCAATTTATTTGATGCCACTGCAGATGTATCCTTGTCCGAATTTAAAACTAGTTTATTAAAATACGATAAAACTCAAGGAGATTTTATTGGGACTTTCCAGAATATATTTCGAGGTATTTTTAATCTTCCAGAAATCAAAGTAGGTTTTTCTAATTATAATGAAGAGGAGCGAGTGTTAGAACGTGTTCCTTTTAAGACTATCGATAGTTATGTGCTCTTTGATAAGTTTTCTGATTGTTGTGAAACAGCATTATGTAAGGGGACCTATCAGAGTTTGTTTGAAAAATCAGAAGCATTTGCTATTTCGGATGTTACCAAAACACATACGGCATATCCAGATGAATTAATGTACTCTAATTTAGCAAAGCAAAATATAAAAAGTGCGATTATTGCACCTATTGAAGACAATGGTAAATTATTAGGAGTCTTAGAGATCGTATCTCCTAATAGCAGAGAACTGAATAGTATTAATGCCAATAAGCTTCAGGATATAATGCCGTATTTGGTGGATTCTGTATTACGTTCGAAAGCAAAAGCTGAAGATGAATTAGAATTGGTAATACAACAAGAATGCACTGCAATTCACCCTAGTGTGTATTGGAAGTTTAGGCAAGAAGCTAAACGTTTTATTTTGGCAAGAGTAGAAGAAAACCCAACTTCATTTCAGGAAGTTGTTTTCGACAATGTCTATCCGTTATTTGGCCAGATCGATATTAAAGGATCTTCAGAAGCTAGAAATGGATCTGTTCAGAAGGATTTAATATTACAATTAAAAGCAATTGACAAAGTAATTAATAAGGTTGTTGATATTGATCCTTTACCTATCTACGAACAAATTAAGTTTAGAATAGATAATTATATAGAATCTGTCTCTAACCAATTGCAGGTAGACACGGAACAAAAAATACTTAATTTCATTAAGAACGAAATTAAACCTTTGTTTAAGCATTTGAAAGGAACAAATGTAGCTCTAGAAGGTTTGATCAACCAATATAATAATTCACTTGATAAGAACACTAAGATGCTTTATAAGCATAGAAAAGCTTATGACGAGTCTGTAATGTTGATTAATAAGAAAATGGCAGCATTATTGGATCAGAAACAGGTGGAAGCTCAGAAAATGTACCCTCATTATTTCGAGAGGTTCAAAACGGATGGAGTAGAACACAATATGTATATTGGAGAATCTATTACCAAGCAGGATAGTTTTAATAAGATCTATCTCTATAATTTGCGATTATGGCAATTGCAGGTAATGTGCGAGATGGAAAATGAGTATTATCAGCTTAAACAAGATCTACCGGTTCCGTTAGATGTTGCCTCAATGGTCCTGGTTTTTAATGCTTCATTATCTGTGAGATTTAGAATGGATGAAAAGCGTTTTGATGTAGATGGTACATATAACGCTCGTTACGAAGTAGTGAAAAAACGAGTAGACAAGGCGTATATCAAAGGTACAAATCAGCGTATTACCGAGAAGGGTAAACTAGTAGTTGTGTATTCTCAAAGAAGTGATGAACAAGAGTATTTGAAGTATATCAGTTTCCTACAATCCAAAAACTATTTGGAAGATGATGTTGAGATTGTTGAGCTGGATGATTTACAAGGAGTAACAGGACTCAAAGCGCTACGAGTAAATATTCTTTATAATAAAAGCAAAGAGGATAAAGAATACTATACCTATGATGATTTGATGAAAGAGATCAACAAATAATTAATTCTTTTCTTCTTTATTGTAGCGTATTAAAAGCAATCACAAAAGAGATGGAGGAGGTAATAAATCCTATCATAAATACAGTGTAAGTTATTCTTAATATCTTGTATTTTTTATGTAGCACTTTTCCTAAGAAATATAAATCTTTAATCATAGTGTCGTAGATGTATTCCTTGTCATCCATTAACTCATGCATCGCCCATTTGTATTCATCCAACGGCATTTTATGAAAATTACCAAAGAATAAAAGGTTCACTTTTTTTTCCTCAATTTCTTTACGTGTAAACTCACCACCTGTAACATTTGGTCGTGTCGCAAGTACTGATAATAACATTGAAATAATACTGAACACTATAAATATAAGTGTAGGATAAATTAGATATTGATTGGATGGATTGTCTAGTTTAGGAATTAAGTTAGACAATGCCAATGAGATGATAATTGCATTTACAGATAGTAAAATATTGGCTTTGGTATCTGCAATATCACTTAACTTTAAATGATTTCTTAGCGTGACTCTAAAAAGTGTTTGGATTCCTTTTTCAGGGCTTTCTTCTTTAACTAATTTTTTTAACTTTTCCTTTTTCTTTTTTTTCTTTAGAATAGCTTGTTCATTTAATATTTCCAGCAAATGTCTTTCTTTTTTGGGTTGCCAATTTTTTATTGCATAGTCGGTATAATATTCGTGCTTATTTTTTAGGAAATCGATATTAATTTTTAGCCAATCTTTTCTGCTATATTTTTCTTTATGATGGTGTTCAAATTCTTGTCTAAGGAAATCACTAGTTTCTTCAAAATATCCCTTGGCTAAATGAGAAGCATCTGCATCACGAATAATTTTTTCGAGTAAATCCGTAGGTTCATGATCCATTTTAGTTGCCATAATAAGTTTAGAAACTTTATCGATGATTTCTTGAGGCGTATTCTGTTTTTTTAAGAAATTTTCAGAAATACCAACACTGTATTCTTCATGATTATCAAGGCTTTCTGAATATCCTGTATCGTGTAATAAAGCGGTTAATAATAATATGTATGCATCTTCTTCAGAAATACTGGTACTGTCAATAATTTCTTTTGTACTTTTAAATACTCTTTTGGTATGAGTATAATTATGATAGATGCAAGTTTCGGGAAGCTTTTTAGTAAAAAGTTCAGAAACGAAATTATCAGTTTTTTCAACTAATGTGTCCATATTATAATTTTTCAATAACCAAAATAATTAAAAAAAATGAATGTACTCCATTATGACTAAAAATATACAGACGTTCTTAATTATCGGCTTACTATTATTAAACTCTTGCGCAACGTATTCTCCTCAATATTTAGACGAAAATTTTTCTGAAAAATTACCAGATAATGAAATTGAAAAAACTTTTTATTTAGTTGGTGATGCGGGAAATGCAGCTTTAGGAGAAAGTACTCCAGGTTTAGAAGCGTTAAAACAAATTCTGGCTAAAGAAAACACCAAGGATGATTACTTAATTTATCTAGGAGATAATATTTATCAAAAGGGAATGCCGGAGAAAAATGATGCCTCAAGAAAATTGGCTGAACATAGAATAGATGCTCAAATTGAAGCAGTAAAATCTTTCGATGGTGAAGTGATTTTTATACCTGGAAATCATGATTGGTACAACAATGGAGTAAAAGGTTTACAGAGACAAGAAAAGTATATAAGAAAGAAATTGGATAGTAAAAGAGCTTTTTTGCCATCCAAAGGTTGTCCGATCGAAAGTATTGAGATCGGAGATCAAATTCAGTTAATTATATTGGATACTCAGTGGTATCTTGCGGATTGGAATAAAAATCCCACCATAAATGACAATTGTGAAATAAAGACAAGGGATAAGTTTTTTAGTGAAATTCAGGGTGAGTTTAAAAAACACAATGGTAAGACTGTTTTGGTAGCCATGCACCATCCAATGTTTACAAACGGGCCACATGGCGGTAAATACAGTTTTAAGAGTCATATATTTCCATCTAAAAAGAAAATACCTCTACCAGTACTAGGATCTTTGGTAACTCAAATAAGATCACAAGGTGGAGTGTCTCCACAAGACAGATATAACGAAAGTTATAATAAACTAATGAGACGTTTGTCTACAATGGCCAGAGATAATGAGCGTATTATTTTTGCATCTGGGCATGAACATTCACTACAGTATATTGATAGCGAAAGATTAAAGCAGATTGTTTCTGGATCTGGATCTAAGAAATCAGCTGCTTCTTTGGGAAAGGATGGATTATTTTCATATCCAAATCAGGGTTTTGCCATATTAGATGTATATAAGGATGGATCGTCCAACGTTCGTTTTTATGGAAATGAAAATGGTAAAGCAACATTAGTCTATCAAACAAAAGTTCATGAAGAACCCGAACAATATGAGATTGGTAATCTGGGAAATTCTTTTGAGAACGAAATAGAGGCATCTATTTATAATAAAGAAGAAACTACAAAATCTAATTTTTTCCAATCCTTATGGGGAGATCATTACAGAGAAGTATATAGTACAGATATTAAGATCCCAATTGTTACGCTGGATACATTACTTGGAGGTTTTAGTATTGATAGAAGGGGAGGTGGTCAGGTTACTAGATCATTGCGATTGGTGGATAGCGCAGGAAAGAGATATAGTTTACGTGCTATGAGAAAGAGTGTTACCCAGTTTTTACAGAAGGGAGTTTTTAATGATACTTATCTAGAGGATGATTTTGATGATACATTTACTGAAGAGCTATTAGCAGATTTTTATACTTCGAGTTATCCTTATGCTTTTCTGGTGGTAGGCGGATTGGCAGATGCGATAGGAGTGTATCATGCTAATTCTAAAGTATATTATATGCCTAAGCATCCAGCTTTAGGAGCTTATAATAAGGATTTTGGTGATGAAATGTATTTTCTGGAAGAAAGACCTGGTAAAGAACACAAAGATCTGGCCTCATTCGGAAAACCAGATGATATTGAAGGAACAGATGATTTACTAAAAAACTTGAGAAAGGACGAAGAGTATCAGATGGATGAACCACATTACATTAGAACCAGATTATTTGATATGATCTTAGGTGATTGGGATAGACATTCAGATCAGTGGAGATGGTCTCGTTTTGATTCAAAAGATAAGAAAATGTATCGTCCTATACCAAAGGATCGTGATCAGGTGTTTTCTAATTACGATGGAGGTTTATTAGATGTAATCAAGTTTATCGCTCCTCTTACAAGAAAGTTCCAAGTATATAGTGAAGAATTAAAAAATATCAGATGGATTAATGAGTCTGGGATTCGTTTAGATCGGACATTTGCGCAAAAATCAGATAAAAAAATATGGTTAGAACAAGCTGAGTATATCAAACAAAATCTTACTGATGAATCTATTGATCAAGCATTTAGAAACTTGCCTGCAGAACTTCAGGATGCTACGGTAGAAAGGATAAAAGGCTATCTTAAAAAGAGAAGAGATGATGTTGTGGATATTGCAGGTAGATATTATGGATATCTATCGAAGCAAGTAATTATTAGAGGTACAGATAAAGATGATCTATTTGAGATTATAAGAGGAGATAATCAAACATTAGTAAAAATTTCTAGAATAAAAGATGGTGTGCCACAAAAACCGTTTTTTGAGAGAACTATTTTTTCGAAAGAAACGAAAGAAATATGGATTTATGGATTAGACGATGATGATCAGTTTAAGGTTACTGGAAAAGGGAAAAACCCAATTTACACGAGAATAGTTGGTGGCCAGAATAACGATGTATATACGATAGAAAATGGAAGAAAAATACGTGTGTATGATCATAAATCTAAACCAAATACAGTAAAGAAAAAAGGAGGTGCAAAATTTATTTTTAGCAATAATTATAATCATAATACATATGACTACAATAAGTATATTGATAAGACCAATACGTTAACTCCATTGATAGGCTTTAACCCAGATGATGGAGTAAATATTAACGTAACCAATGTTTATACCGTTAGAGGATTTAATAATAATCCTTATCAAAGCAAGCATACAATAAAGGGCGCATATTATTTTGCCACCGAAGGTTATGATCTATCCTATAATGGAGAATTTGTTAATGCTATTGGTAATTGGAGCTTGAGAGTTGGAGGAAAGTATACAAGTGAGAATTTTGCACAGAACTTTTTTGGTTTTGGAAATAATACTATCAATTTAGATGATGATTTGGGATTGGATTTTAATAGAGTAAAAACAGGGATTTGGGGACTTAATCTTGGAGTTTCGAAAAATGGTTTTTATGGAAATAAACTTACGATAACTGCATCCTACGAAGGTGTAGAAGTACAAGACTCTGCTGGTAGATTTATAACTTCTGGACTTGATTTTGTAACGGAAGATGTTGATTTTTTTGAAAGAAAGTTCTTTGCAGGATTGGATGTAGATTACGAATACAAAAGTTTTGATATCCCTGCTAATCCAACAAGAGGCATGTTGTTTTCACTAAATGCAGGTTCTAAAATGAATCTGGATGATACAGATAGAACTTTTGGATATATAAAACCTAAATTAGGATTTTATAATGCAATTACTAAAAATAGAAAGTTAGTATTAAAAACGGATGTGCAAGCCGCTTTTATGATTGGTGATGGTTTTGAGTTTTATCAAGCAGCCACTTTGGGAGGGATTAATAGTCTAAGAGGATTTAGAGAAGAACGTTTTACAGGTGATAAAGCTTTAGCATTTAGTGGTGACCTGAGATATAGTTTTAATAAGTTTAAAACAGGTTTATTACCACTACAGTTTGGGATTTATGGAGGTTATGATATAGGGAGAGTATGGTTCGAAGGAGAAGATGTAGATATATGGCATGATTCTATAGGTGGTGGTTTTTGGATCAATGCTGTAAACTCCGTTGCGGGACAGTTTAATTTATTTAATAGTGATGATGGTTTGCGTTTTACCTTTGGACTAGGATTAAGTTTTTAAAAAAAACCGTTTGTAAATTCATACAAACGGTTGGGCTACTATCTATCTGATTCCTAATTAAAAGTCGCCCTGAATACTCGATATATTATTGTAGGAGTTAGGTTGGGAATTCATTAAAACTGTTGGATTTTCAATTGACTTATAATAGAAATAGTTATCCGCTACAGCATTATCAGTCTTTTGTAAAGAGGGTTTCATAATGATAATCGGTTTTTCTGATGAGTCGGTAGCAGCTACTATTGGATTGTCATAAGAACCAGAGGCAATAACTCTAGAACCATTTTCTATACTAATAATGATTTCGTTGTTTTCTGGATTTTTTAGAATTACACCTTCTTCTATGGTTAAGGTGGCGCTGTTAGTAACAAGAATTTCGTTAGGAACGATATACGTAGTGTTGGCTTTGAGAACGGTACTACTAATAATAGGACTTTTGACTTTTTCGAAATTCTCTTGACTAAAATTAAAGTTGGGGACTAAAATTAAAATAAAACATAATAGGGGTAAGTAATTTTTAATCATAATTTATATTTTGGGGTATTTGTAAGTTATTTCCTTCTAAATTATGAAAAAATTAACAAAAACAACTCTTTATCGATTTTTAATGTCTTTTAATATCCATTTTGAGTTGTTGATAACTCAATTTTGTCGGTTTTATTTTTGTAGGAAAATTACTAATAATAAGGGTTTTCAGGTGAAATGAATTATAAACAAAATATTGATCATTGTTAATAACTTTTATAGTAACTTATTGTAATAATGGGATTTACGAAGCTCCTATACGAAAGGATATTATAATAAGAAGCTCCCGATATAAGATGCGAAATATCAGGAGCTTCTCGGTTAAAAGACAGCAAAGCCGTCTCTATTAATTTTTATTTTAAAATAAATTAAAAAAAGTCTAAGGTAGTTCTTGGCACCTCGTTAACCTTGTTTTTAGAAGTTTTAGTATTAGTTTGAGTAATGTTTACTTTTGAAATATTCGATGTTTTTTTTATTTCGATCTTGGTATTTGTCTTCTTCTTTGTTTCTTTTGTAATAGCATGTTCTGTAGTTGTAGTTTTAAGAATATTAGGAGGAACTTTTAAATTCTTAGTGATACTTTGTTGAGAAAATGCTGTACCTGTAAGTAATATAGATAACAACAAAACGTAAGCTGGGGCGGCTTTCATATGTAAATAAGTGTTTGGGGTTTTTCAATTGATGACTATGCGTCATACATTAGCTAAATTAGGAATAAAACTCATAAGAATAACTTATAAAATATTTGAAACCAGTATTTTAAGTTGTTGATTTGTTGAAAAGTAAGTTTTGTATTACTTTTTGTTTTTGTTAGCGCTTAATTTTGTTGTTTTTGCCGATAAAAGGTTAAAGTTTTAGTTTAAGTGTTTAAATGTTAATAACTTTTGAGGAAAAACGGAAAAACAAAATATTTAAACGTTTTTGATTGTTTAGAGATATATTTTTATGGAAAATTTACATTTGTTTACAGATAGATTAGAACTTAGATCCGTAGAGGTGTCTGATCTCTCTAATATACATCGGTTGCTTTCAATTGCTGAAGTCGACGAATATAATGCTTTAGGTATTCCAACAAATACAGAAGTAACAGAGGTCTATCTTAATGAATGGATAGATAATTTCAGATATAGAAAGGAATTTGTTTTTGCTATTAGGCTAAAATCCACTGAGATATTTATAGGTTTGATTTCATTAATTGTTGGAAACCCTAAATATAAAATAGGATCGCTTTGGTATAAGTTAGATCCACAATTTTGGTCTAAAGGGTATGCAACAGAAGCAGTTGGTGAGGTTTTAAAATTTAGTTTTCAAACAATGGAATTACACAGGGTGGAAGCTGGTTGTGCTATTGCTAATATAGGTTCTGTAAAAGTATTAGAAAAATCGGGATTGATCAGAGAAGGTCATAAGAGAGAAATACTACCCTTAAAATCGGGTTGGTCCGATACTTACGAGTATGGGATTTTGGAAAAAGATTGGGTTACTCGCTAGTTTTACTTTAATCGATATTTATATAAAGCTCCTTTTGTTTTTTTTTGTTTTTCATCTACTATAAGTAATGTAGAATCTGTTAAGAAACAAATTCCTTCTTTTTGTGAAAAATGATTGAGCTTAATCTTTTTGATCTTTCCGCCGAATAAATCATCTCCTTTAAAATCTGATAATATGAAAATTTTATTATAGGTGAGAAGCGCAATTGTATCTCCATTATAATTTATTGCCGCAGAACTGATAAAACAATCCCTAGCATCATCACATATTGTATGAGTATCTATCAATTTAGCTTTTTGCTTGCCTGGTTTATCTTGTAATTTGTAGAGCTTGGTTTCACCATTAAATTTACTGCCTCGGTTTTTTGTAAATAAATAGAAGCTTCCTTTATTATAAAAGAAAGCTTCTATATCAAAATTTCTTTTCTTCTTAGAAGGAGGAAATTTCTTTTGATCCTCTAAAAAGAATTCTATTGTTGTAGTTTTTATCTGTTTATTCTTAATACCAGACACCCTATATATGGTAAGATTTTTTCTATCATTATTGTTATTGCCAAAATCTCCAATATAAATATTGTTATTATGGTCATACGCTAGATCTTCCCAATCTACATTTTTGCTATTTGGTATTTTAATCTCCTCTAGAATTTTACCTTTTTGATTGAGTAAGAATACAACATTTTCATTTCCGGAATCATTAACAGCATATAGATTAGATTCACCTTTTATATATGTAATACCTGATATTTCATGCAAAGCATTTGACAAATGATCAATCATTATGAGATCCGTGTCATTCTTTTTTTGACAACTTACCGTTAAGGTGCAGCACAATAAGAAAATACAAATATTACTTTTATACATATAATTATTTTTATGAAGTTTGATTCCAAGCATCTAACATCCAACTTGTTTTTTCAAGGTCAGCAATATACGTGCCAGTGATATCCAAAGTTCCATCATCTTCTACTTTTTCAGCTTCTTTAGTAACTAATTTCAATTGCTTTAAAATAATATCGTGATCTTCAAGAATAGATGTTACCATTTCTTTATCGGATAAATCACTACTCGCTTCTTTTAGGGAAGATTTCTCTAAGAAAACACTGTAATTACTCACGGGTTTAGCTCTTAGTGTTAAAATTCGTTCTGCAATTTCGTCAATTTTTAATTTCGCGTCTTCATAAAGCTCTTCAAATTTTAAATGTAATTCAAAAAAGTTTCGTCCAGTTACATTCCAATGGAAGTTTCTTAGTTTTTGATAATATAAATGATAATCAGCTAATAAGATGTTTAAGGAATCTACGGTTTCTTTATTAATATTTTTCATAGTTTTTGTTTATTGGTTTTTTAATTTCGATACAAAAATACTATGATAATAAATTGTTACATAGATGATGTGATAGTTAGTAGTAATTATACTATTGGTTAAATCGATTTTCGATTTCGTTAAGAACAAAATCATAATAATCTACATCATGAGGAACATATTCTTTTTTCTTTATTGGCTCTAAAAGCTCTTTTTTTAGAAGATTTAAAGGTATTAACTTAATACTATGAACTTCTTCTTTTTGTATTTTAAGATCTTTAATAGACTTAGTTAATCGGGTCAAATAGATATAATGAAATTCATTATCAATGATCACAGGATTTGGTTTTTTCTCGGCAAGGTATTTACCAATAAATTCTAAATCAGCACTTGCAATAGTGTAACCTATTTCTTCTTGTATTTCTCGTAATGCTGCATTTTCTGGAGATTCTCCAGTACCGATATGCCCAGCAACAGATATATCCCATAAACCTGGATAAGTATCTTTATCCAAGGCACGTTTTTGAATCAATACTTCGCCCTTATAAGTGTACAACCAAATATGAACACTACTATGATATAATCCTAGTTTGTGTGCCTCTGATTTTAATCGAATTTCACCAGTGAAAATTCCTTCTTCGTTAACGATGTCTATAAATTCATCCATGATTTTTGATAATACAATAAAGTTATCTTTTATCAATGAATATTATGGGGTTTTGGTAAATAAAATGAATAAAATATAATCCATATCTTAAATTTGTTGCTAAATTAATATATTTATGCTAAATAAATATATATGAAAATTGCATCTTGTCCAAACTGTAATTCTGAAGATTATATAAAAAGCGGAATCGTAAATAATAGGCAGCGATTTAAATGCAAATCTTGTGGTTATTACTTTTCGGTAAACAAAATTGGAAAGAAAATAGATGATTATTATGTTAACAAGGCTTTACAATTATATTTAGAGGGATTGACCTATCGTGAAATTGAACGTATTCTTGGTATTTCACATGTAAGTATTATGAATTGGGTTAAAAAATATAATATTAAACGACCTTATAATTCAAACTATCATCCGACCTACAAAATTCTTAATGCTTCTGAGTTATCGGATTATTTTAAAGACGTGGAAAACTTATCAGGTGCAGGGGTAGTTGTAACTGAATTAGGGGATAAGTTTATGCTTATTAAATGGGAACGTTTTAGAGATTAACTATAATAAATTAACAAATAAATATATTAGTTTTTTCTTAACTACTAGATTTTAAGAGATTAGTATCGCGCACAAAATCGAATTATTACTAATCTAATTTTTAAAACTCTATGAGAAAACAACTAATCATACTGGTAGTTTCTATATTTCTTACACTCCAGTATACGTACTCTCAGGGTTCGCCAGATTATACTGGCGGACTGAAGGTAAAACTGAATGAAGATGGTACCAAATACTTTAGAATTATATCATGGGCACAATTTTGGGCAAGATATCAAGATGATGTTCCCGATGATGTAAGTAATACAAACATGAGCATAAGAAGAGCTCGTATTTTAACCTATGCTCAGATCAATAAAAATTTTTTGATTCTTACTCATTTTGGACTTAATAGTTTGAATGCGAATAACCAAAGTCCTTTAGGACGAGGAGAAGAGTCTCAGCTATTTTTTCATGGAGTATGGGGGCAATACAATCTAAACACGAATCATTCCATTGGGGCAGGTCTTCATTATTGGAATGGAATATCAAGACTTAATAACCAGAGTACACTAAACATCATGACTCTTGATAATAATCGACAATCATGGGCAACGATTGGGTTGTCGGATCAATTTGCAAGACATATTGGTATTTATGCCAAAGGCGCTTTTGGAAAACTTCAGTATCGAGTATCTATTAATGAATCAGGAACTAATAATTTGCAAGAGGCTACGGATCCAACTCCAGATGGTCCAGCAGTATATGCGGGTAGAAGATTACTAGGTTCTAAAGATGCTGGGAAAAACTTTGCAGGTTATTTCGATTATCACTTTTTTGATCAAGAGTCTAATTTTCTTCCATACAAAGTAGGTACCTATTTGGGAGGTAAAAAGGTTTTTAATGTAGGAGCTGGTTTTTTCTTTCACCCAGAAGGTAGTGTAGTAGCAAACGATACTGGAGAATTAGAAGGTGAAGATGTAGCTATTTTTGCGGTAGACGCTTTTTATGATGCTCCTTTAGGAGAAAATGGATCAGCAATTACTGCTTATGCAACTTATCAAAATAATGATTATGGAAAAAACTTTACCTTAGGACAAACCTATGAAACAGGTTCCATGATTTACGGACATGTAGGTTATGTTATCCCAAATGACAATAAAAAAACCAAGTTTCAGCCTTATGCTTCTTTTAACAGGAGATCGATAGATGCAATTGATGATAATGCCACAACTTTTGGAGTAGGTGCAAATGCTTATTTCAGTGGACATCATTCTAAAATTACTATAGAGTATTTAAATACAAAATACGGGGATAATGATGCGCAAAGTTTTGTAACCCTGCAAGCGATGATTTACTTATAAAATATAAAGTTATGACTGATAAACAAAAAGCTGTTGCCTATTGGAAACAAAACCTAAAGTACCTAATAGTTCTTCTCATTATTTGGTTTGTGGTCTCCTATGGAGCAGGAATACTCTTTAAAGACGAATTAAACAATATAAGATTAGGAGGATTTAAACTTGGTTTCTGGTTTGCTCAACAAGGTTCTATTTACACTTTTGTAATCCTCATCTTCGTTTATGTGCGATTGATGAATAAACTGGACAAAAAATATGGTTACGATGAGTAATCTTAATACTAACCACAAAAATATATTATTATGAGCGTTCAAGTATGGACATGGATTTTAGTAGGGATTACGTTTGCCCTGTATTTCGGGATTGCTATATGGGCCAGGGCAGGTTCGACCAAAGATTTTTATGTAGCTGGTGGAGGTGTTTCTCCGCTTGCTAATGGGATGGCAACTGCAGCCGATTGGATGAGTGCAGCTTCGTTTATTTCTATGGCAGGCTTGATATCTTTTATGGGATATGATGGTTCTGTTTTTCTAATGGGATGGACTGGCGGTTATGTGTTATTAGCACTTTTGTTAGCTCCATATCTCCGCAAGTTTGGAAAATTTACAGTTCCTGATTTCATAGGAGATAGATATTACTCAAATACCGCTAGAACTGTAGCAGTGATATGTGCATTAATTGTCTCATTCACCTACGTAGCTGGACAAATGAGAGGTGTAGGTATTGTGTTTTCTCAATTTTTGCAGGTTGATATTACTTTGGGAGTTATTATAGGAATGGCTGTGGTTTTAGTATTTGCCTTTTTGGGAGGAATGAAAGGAATCACGTATACACAAGTAGCTCAATATTGTGTATTGATTTTTGCCTTTATGGTTCCAGCATTTTTTATCTCTATGCAAATGACAGGAAATATCATTCCACAGATAGGAATGGGTGGTACAGTTGAAGACGGTACATATTTACTTGAGAAGTTAGATGCGTTGCATACTCAACTAGGTTTCAATGAGTATACCGATGGTTCAAAATCAACCTGGGACGTGTTCGCAATAACACTGGCCCTTATGGTAGGTACCGCTGGATTGCCTCATGTTATCGTACGTTTTTTTACAGTTCCTAAAGTAAAAGATGCTAGAAAATCAGCAGGGTTGGCTTTACTGTTTATTGCTATTCTGTATACTACGGCTCCGGCTATTGCAGTTTTTGCTAGAACTAATTTAATAGAAACTGTGAGTAATAATCCTTATAAAGAAGTTCCAGAATGGTTTAAAAACTGGGAAAATACTGGGCTTATTGCTTGGTCAGATAAAAATGGCGACGGGAAAATACAATATGTAAATGGAAGCGCTACAGAAGGTAAACCAAAATACACTGGAGAAAGAGGAGTAAACGGCGAAAGATTAGTTTCCAATGCTAGTGGCTCCGAAAATGAGTTATATGTCGATAGAGATATTATGGTTTTAGCAAATCCAGAAATTGCTAATTTACCTAATTGGGTAGTAGCACTAGTTGCTGCAGGTGGCTTAGCTGCCGCATTATCGACTGCAGCTGGTTTGTTATTGGTAATTTCTACTTCTATTTCTCATGATCTTATTAAAAAACAAATCAAACCAAATATTTCTGAAAAAGGAGAACTTTTGGCTGCTAGAATTAGTATTCTATTTGCGATTATCATAGCAGGATTATTTGGGATATATCCTCCGGGGTTTGTGGCGGCTGTGGTAGCCTTAGCATTTGGCTTGGCCGCGGCATCATTCTTCCCTGCGATTATACTAGGTATTTTCGATAAGCGCATGAATAGGCAAGGAGCAGTAGCAGGAATGATTGTGGGAATCACCCTTATGTTAATTTACATGGTTGTGTATAAAACTGGATTGATCGGTGTTATGGAACCAAGACCTAAAGAAGAATGGTGGTTTGGGACATCTCCAGAAGGTTTTGGTACTATTGCAATGATTGTAAATGTTGTCGTTTCTGTAATCGTTTCTAGAATGACTCCAGAACCACCAAAAGAAGTACAAGAAATTGTTGAAGATATAAGAATCCCTAGTGGAGCTGGAGAAGCTTCGCATCATTAGATTTGATTTTAGTAGAATACGGTGTTATATTTTAGTTATGGCACCGTTTTTTCCTAACTTTATAGAGTGAGTTCAAAAATGAAGAAAAGACATCAGCAAAAACTTATCATCCTTTCATTGGTGCTGTTTTTATTATGGAACGTTCCGTTAGTGCTAATTTTTGACCATTCCGACGAAGTCTTTGGTTTTCCAATGATCTATTTTTTTATTTTCTTGATATGGATATTGGCAATTATCATTTCTTATATCATCTTACATAGGCACTATGAATAATTATCTTTTGATATCTATCATAATTGTTTATTTGACTTTTTTATTTCTAGTTGCCTTTTGGGCAGAGAAGAACTCAAAAAGCAAATGGGTCAATAATCCATACATTTATGTATTATCTCTAGCCGTATATTGTTCGGCTTGGACATATTACGGAAGTGTTGGGATTGCATCGCAATCAGGAATTAGTTTTCTTACCATTTATCTCGGTCCTGTGATATCTATTCCGTTGTGGATTCTCGTAATGCGTAGGGTAATCAGAATTTCAAAGCAACATAAGGTCTCTAGTATTGCGGATTTTATATCACTACGATATGGTAATAATCGTTTTTTAGGTGCATTGGTAACCATAATTTGTGTTTTTGCCATAGTGCCATATATTTCGCTCCAGCTTAAAGCTATCTCCGAAACCTTTGAAATTATTACCGATGAGACTAGTTACAATTCTACATTAATTGTGGATGATTCTACCTTTTATATTGCAGTACTTTTGGCAATTTTTGTTGCTTTTTTTGGAACCCAAGCAGCAGACGCATCTCAACATAGAAAAGGAATCATGACTACAGTAGCGGTAGAGTCTATTATGAAGTTAGTTTTTTTTCTTGTGATTGGGATTTACGTCACCTTTTTTATGTTTGATGGTACAAAAGATATTTATGATCAAGCTTCTTTACTCGGGAATTTTGAAAAGATCACCTCCTTTAATGGTTTAGAATCTGGTTTTAACTGGATGTTTACTATTATGCTTTCTTTTTTTGCCATTTTCTTGCTTCCTAGACAATTTCACGTAGCAGTGGTCGAAAATGACAGAGAGCGCTATTTAAAGAAAGCTATATGGATGTTTCCGCTATACCTTTTATTATTTAACATATTTGTAATTTTCATAGCATGGGCAGGAAATCTTAGTATTTCAGGAGAGGTAAATCATGATTACTACACGTTATTACTGCCATTGCAAAATGGAAATATTATTTTGGCATTATTGGTCTTTCTTGGTGGATTCTCTGCAGTGATATCAATGGTAGTAGTGTCGACTTTGGCATTATCCACCATGGTAAGTAATAACCTTATTATTCCCTATGGGTTTTTGGATAAATTTTTGAAAGGAGATCCAGAACAAAATGAGAAGTATATCAAAAATATTAGACGTATCTCAATATTTACCTTAATTATTGCAGCATACTTTTTCTACATCAACTTTTCATATGAGTTGTCATTATATTCTATTGGTCTAATTTCATTCGCTGTGATAGCTCAATTAGCACCTTCTTTTTTTATGGGACTTTTCTGGAATCGTGGTTCTGCAAAAGCAGTTAAAATTGGAATGATTGTAGGTGTTTTTATTGTAATATATACGTTAATCCTACCACTTATTGTTACTGTACTTGCAGGAAATAACCTATTTGTAGAAAATGGATTATTCGGAATAGAACTTTTAAAGCCATATGCATTATTTGGCTTAGATTTTTTAGGGCCAGAAGCGCATTCCTTTTTTTGGAGTATGTTCTTTAATACATTAAGTTTTTTGATCATTTCCTTGCTGTCTAAAGGGAATTATAGAGAACGGAATTATGCGGAAATGTTTGTGAATAGCAGTAATTATGCGAACTTACAAGACGGTGCTTTTGTGTGGAAAGGAGAAGCTTTTATCTCTGATATTA
Organism: Aquimarina litoralis; assembly: GCF_039523995.1. Classification (NCBI taxonomy): domain Bacteria; kingdom Pseudomonadati; phylum Bacteroidota; class Flavobacteriia; order Flavobacteriales; family Flavobacteriaceae; genus Aquimarina; species Aquimarina litoralis. Next base: position 10,630 of record NZ_BAAAGE010000008.1, on the reverse strand, counting down.
GAAACATGTTAAATCGTTTTTTAGGAGAAGAACGTACAGAAAAAGCCTTGAATTTATTTTACTTAAAATATGGAATCTCCAAAGAGGAAGAAATGGCCGATGCTCGATTGATTAAGTTTTCAGAAAAACTTTTAACAGGAACAATAGGTAGTGCTTCTGCACGTATATTGATAGGAAGCGTAGCCAAAGAAGAACCAGTGAGTTTACTCGAGGTTCTAAAAATATTAGAAGAATCAAAAGAAACTATAGCAGTAAATAAAGCACTTCAGGAAAAGTCTGATGAACTTACAAGACTTACCGAAAAACTAAAAACAGCAAATGAAGAACTTTTAGAACAAGATAGAATAAAAGATGAATTTTTAGATACTATAGCTCATGAACTTAAAACTCCTGTAACTTCTATTAAAGCTGCGTCAGAAGTGTTAACAGATGACGATGATATGCCGAAGGATTTAAAAAGTAAGTTTCTAGAAAATATAGTTAAAGATTCAGATAGATTAACCAGATTAATACACAATATTTTAGATCTTGAAAAATTATCTAAAGGACAAGAGCATCTCGATATTGAATCTAGGGAGGTTGGTATAACGATAAATAAGGCGATTTATGGTGTTGAGCAGATTGCAAAAAACAAAGGAGTGGAGCTAATACATAATGATGGGTACCAAATACATGCTAATTATGATGAAGATAGGATAATTCAAGTACTAACAAATTTATTGTCGAACGCCCTCAAGTTTTCAGATGAAAAAACTGGAAAGATAAGGGTTCAGGTTCGTCAGAAAAAACAAACTGTAGAAATTATAGTCGAGGATAACGGAAAAGGTGTTCCAAAAGAGGAAATGAACTATATTTTTGATAAATTTTACCAGTCAAAATATCAAAATATAAAAAAACCTATAGGTAGCGGATTGGGTTTGGCAATTAGCAAAAAAATCGTTGAAAGTCACAACGGAAAAATCTGGATCGATAAAAAGTACAGAAAAGGAGCCCGTTTTTTGTTTACTATACCCAAATGAAGTAGCCTTTTAGCCGAATAGCAAAGTATATGAAAAAGATTTTAATTGTAGATGATGAACCTAATATTGTAATGTCACTAGAATATACCTTCAAAAAAAAGAATTTTGAAGTGTTCATCGCTAGAGATGGTAGTGAAGCTCTGCAAATTGCAGAAGGAGAGATTCCTGATATAGTATTGTTAGATATTATGATGCCTAATGTAGATGGTTATGAGACTTTAAAAGAAATAAAGAACAATAAAAACCTTAAGGATACTAAAGTTGTATTTCTTTCGGCAAAAAATAAAGCTACAGATATAGAAAAAGGATTACGTATGGGAGCAGATAAGTATCTGACTAAACCTTTTTCAGTAAAAAAATTGGTAGCAGAAATAAATGAATTATTACAATAACTTTTGATGTTGTGCGCAAACAATGAGGATTTAATTTAGATAAGTAAAAATGAAAATACGTTTAAAACCATTAGCATCTGATATATTTATTAGTGTTTACGTAGTAATCTCTTTATTTCTAAGGTTTTTAGCGGAGATGAAAACACAAATAAGTGCAGCGAATTCTATAGTCATAGGATTTTGTTTTGTAGTCATTTTATGGGTTTTGATACGATTAAAATTTCTTAACCCAAATTGGTTCGGATTATTTACATCAAATGATCAAACAAATAAAAATTAATTTAAAGAATATTAAACATACCAACAATGAGTAATTATCACATAAAACATCTTGAAGAATATTATCAAGTTTATAGAAAATCTGTACGTGACCCAGAAACGTTTTGGGCAGAAGTAGCCGAAGAACACTTTATGTGGAGAAAGAAATGGGATAATGTATTAAGCTGGGATTTTACCAAACCTGAAGTTAAATGGTTTGAAGGAGCTAAGTTGAATATTACCGAAAATTGTATCGATCGACACCTTCAAAATAGGGGGCATAAAACAGCAATTCTCTTTGAGCCTAATAATCCAGAAGAAGATACACAACATATTACATATAAGCAACTACATGAAAAGGTTTGCAAGTTCGCTAATGTTCTCAAAGAGCAAGGTGTAAAAAAAGGAGATCGTGTTTGTATTTATTTACCCATGATTCCAGAACTCGCAGTTTCGGTATTAGCCTGTGCGAGAATAGGAGCTGTTCATTCCGTAGTTTTTGCTGGGTTTTCTGCTTTGGCCTTATCCACAAGAATCAATGATTGTGATGCGAAAATGGTAATTACTTCAGATGGTTCTTATCGCGGCTCCAAAACGATTGATCTTAAAGGTATTGTAGATGATGCGTTAGAAAGTTGTCCTGGAGTAAGCTCGGTGTTAGTAGCCAAAAGAATTAACTCTGATATACAAATGAAGAGTGATCGGGATCATTGGTTACAACCGTTGCTTGATAATGCTAACAAGGATTGTGTTCCTGAGGTGATGGATGCTGAAGACCCTTTGTTTATTTTGTATACTTCTGGATCTACAGGAATGCCAAAAGGAATGTTGCATACTACTGCGGGGTATATGGTGTATACGGCTTATACTTTTAAAAATGTGTTTCAGTATAGAGAGAATGATATTTATTGGTGTACCGCTGATATAGGTTGGATAACTGGTCATTCTTATATCGTGTATGGTCCTTTGGCAAATGGAGCAACTACTGTTATGTTCGAAGGGGTGCCTTCTTATCCTGATTTTGGTAGATTTTGGGATATTGTTCAAAAGCATAAAATTACTCAATTTTATACGGCACCTACAGCTATTCGTGCTTTAGCAAAAGAAAATCTAGATTATGTGACCAACCATGATCTTTCTAGTTTAAAAGTATTAGGTACTGTTGGAGAACCCATCAATGAAGAAGCTTGGCATTGGTATAATGATCATGTAGGAGAAAAGAAATCTCCAATTGTTGATACCTGGTGGCAAACTGAAACTGGAGGTATTATGATTTCACCGATTCCTTATTCCACACCAACAAAACCCACATATGCAACCTTACCAATGCCAGGAATACAACCAGCGTTAATGGATGAGAATGGTTTAGAGATAAAGGGAAATCAAGTAGACGGGCGTCTTTGTATAAAATTTCCATGGCCGTCGATGGCAAGAACGATTTGGGGTAATCATCAACGTTATAAAGAGACCTATTTTTCTGCATTTGAGAATAAATATTTTACAGGAGATGGTGCATTAAGAGATGAGGTGGGATATTATAGAATAACAGGTAGAGTAGATGATGTGATCATTGTTTCTGGTCATAATTTGGGTACTGCTCCTATAGAAGATGCGATAAATGAACATCCCGCTGTTGCCGAATCTGCTATTGTTGGGTTTCCTCATGATATAAAAGGAAATGCATTGTACGGCTATGTAATTCTGAAGGAAACAGGAGAAAATAGAGATCGTAATAATCTAAGTAAGGAGGTAAATCAACAAATTACAGAGCGAATTGGTCCTATTGCAAAACTGGATAAAATACAGTTTGTACCTGGTCTTCCTAAAACTAGAAGTGGAAAAATAATGCGACGGATTTTGAGGAAAATAGCATCCAAAGACACATCAAATCTTGGAGATACTAGTACACTTTTAAATCCCGAGGTGGTTCAAGAAATTATAGATAAAGCATTATAGCAGAATAAAGAAAACCAAAAAAGCCTCAATAATTGAGGCTTTTTTGGTTGTAAAATGATTAATTATAATTTTTTAATTAATATTTTCTGTTGAGAAAATTGATATGCAGCCTCCAAAAAGGCTAACATTTTTGACCAATTAGAATTTGGTTCGTAATTATGAGTATAATATTTATAAGTTTTGATGATTAATTTGTTACCATCCAAACTATAATTACTGGTAAAACCTCCAGTTTCGTTGGTAATATCTACTGCTAGTTTATCTAATCCAGTTACCTCATAACCATCAGGAATAGTTAGGCTAATGGTATTGTTAAAGGATCTCGGGTATGACATATAAATATCTTCTTTTCTCTCTTTATCTCCTTCCTCAATTGCAATTTGTCCACCAATAAACTTTCCTATTTCAAAAAGATAGTTAGGCCCCGCTCTTTTTAGTAGATCATTAGTAGCTGAGAATTCTTCCTTATAGCTAAGAACGTCTTCTATGTTGTATCTTCCAGTTTCTATAACTTCAAATGAAAAATCTTCAATCTTAAAATCCAACTCTTCTTCAAGACTCTCTTCATAAGATTCTTTTTGTAGCGTTATAGTTTTTTCCTTAAAAGCAGGAAATTCTTTCTCGTATTTATTTTTGTTTCTTCTCTTTTTTAAACGATCATATAATCGTTTAGTATTATATTTTTCATGATCTTCTTCTGTAAAATTTAATGAATTTAGACGTTCGCTAATTTCATTTACTTTGTTATGCCCTTTTAATTTAGATTTTCTAGATACTTTGATTTTTTCGAAACCATCTAAGAAAGTAATTTCATATTCCTGATCAGAATTATTCAGCTTATAGTCTGATATGGGGATTTTTACTTTTTTAATGGTTTCTAATCGATGTCCGTCTCCAATTTCTAGACTGTATGCTTCATTACCTTCCAGATAATATGGGAAATAGTTGAAATTAGTATGGTTTCCAAATTGACTAACAAAAAGTGGGTTTTCAGGATCAAGATTGATTTTTAAGAACAGCGTAATATCATCTGGAAATAAAAGGTTATCTATTTTTCCCTGACTTCTCGGAATTCCTGCAATCATCTCGAATGGAATTTTTTCTTCTCTAAGGAAAGAAGCATAATAGTTAATAAACTTTAATTCCTCTGTAATGTATTTTGGAAAAGCATAAAATTGGAAGGGGTTGTCTACGGTTAAGTCATTTTTATAGGCAACAGCAGCTTCAATAAATTGATTTAGATAATATTGTCTCATATAATAGTATGCTTCCTCAATTCGCTCTTCTTGTGATAGTCCTTTGTCCTTTAAGTATTTGTCAGAGCCCTTATATCCATGATCAAAGACAGTAATTCCTTTGAAATATTCTAAAACTTCTTCTTTGGTTACATTGTCCTTTATTTTAGATTTTTCTTCACCAACAAACGCTTTTGTTTTTTTCTCTTTCTCTAAAGAAACTTGAAACTTTATATATGGTGCATTTAATAAGGTGTACTCCCACATAATTGGATCAATTTTTTCGATATCCTGCATTTTAAAAGAGTATTGTCTATCCTTACCTTTTTTAGGACTTACATCTTGTGGTTCGGGCGCTCCATTTTCAGTTTTAATACTTATGAAAAAGTTTTTCTTAGAATGAACATCTAATTCGTAGTTCATGATAGGGTATTCTCCGCTAATTACATCAATAACAGATGGGGCTTCTAATACTCCCATTATAGGTTTTCTTTCTTTAAAGTAAATACAGAAATCTATAATATCACCAACTTCTAAATCTGGAATAGCTAGTTTACTTTTATAAACATTTTTTCTATACCCAAATGTCACGTAGCTACTTTCTAACTCAGAGGATTCTACTTTTTCTTTATCTACATCGATTATGTTTACAGATCCATCTGGTTTTATAATTTTTACAACAAGTTCTTTGTCTTGCCCTAATTCATCAAACTCAGAAAAAAGATTAACTGCGGCTTGGTCGTTTAGCTTAATAATTTTTCTAGTAATTACAAATGTATTTAAAGCTTTTCCTCCTTTAAAATAATAGTAATCATAGTCGCTCAGAATAACAACCGCAGACTCATTTTTCCATTTTTCAGGAATTGCAGGCAATGTTGTATAGGTGTCTTTTTCACCCCATATATATTCACCAAGATCTGATATTTTAGGAAGCTGACCATATACAGTTATTGTTTGGATAAAAAAGATAAAGAATGTGATTTTAATAAGTTGTTTATTGATGGTTTTCATGGTTTTATATGCTACAGTGATGAAGAATTAGATTGAAATTTCAATACTAATTAATTATTTATTCTTTTGTTAAAATTATTTGTTGCTGATATTGTTGTTTTAGCTTTTTATGAAACTCTTGCCATGCGTTTATTTCAGTTTTACTTATGATTGCATTTTTGAAATCAATTTTCTTTTCATAAGTAACCTTTTCGCTATCGGACTTATAAATAAAAGATATTTCAAAATCCTTATTATTAATGGAAAGATTCTTAGGTAATTCTTTGATAACATATCCTTTAGGAATTTCGATGGTAGTAGAGGTGCTTTCAAATGTTTTATAGGGTAATACAAAAGCTGTTTTTCGTTTTTCGAAATCCAATTGCTGATAGTTTTTGTAGTAATCTATATCTATATATAGTTCATTTTCGAAACTACTTACAGCATTGTTTTGTAAAATATTGTAGGATAAAAGTAAATCCTGATCTCGATCTGTTATACTGGATATCGTAACGTTATCTAAAATCAAATTTTTATCTCCTTGACCTATATAATAAGCCAGAGCTTCCGTTTTCTTATCTTTTTTTAGGCTATTAATGTTATATAAAAAATCGGTTTTACTTTCACCTTGATAGGTTCTTTGGATCGTTCCACTTAGTTTTTCTCCTTCTAGTTTTAAGTTGGAAACTAATGTCTCTTTATTATTTTTAGAGGTGTTTGAAGGAATAGTGTCTAAAATGTAATTTTCTTTATCTTCTATTAGTACTTGTTTTTTTTGAATTCTTTCAGCGTAGTTACCAAATGGGTTGTATTTCTCGGTAGCATCTAGAAAGTATTTTTTGCCGTTCAGAAAAACAGTACAAATCATGTGATTATCTACAGCAATAGTCGGCAAGGAATAATCATAGGCAATTCTTCTCGTTCCAATCCAAGATAATCTGGCATCAAACCCTGCGATAATTAGCATTTGCTTGGTTAGGTTAGCCATGCCTTTACAATCTCCATATTTTTTTCTATAAACTTCAATAGCTTCTTCTGGCTTAAAACCTGCAATTCCATCCTCAAAAGCGATATATCTTATATTGTCCTGAACCCAATAATAAATCGCTTTTATTTTTTCTTCGTCTGTGTCAAAATTTTCTATAATAGAAAGAGTTTTATCTTGTAATTGTTCGTTATCGTTTGTAAGCTGTAATACTAAAGAATGATACCATTTATATAAATCTTTAGTATCATTAAGAAGTGCCTGTTTAGCATCTTTTTTTGAATGTGATTTAGCTAAAAAGAGCAGGTGTGGTCGATAATGGGTAGGACCAACGCTATTTTCTTCTTTAAAGGAAGCTGCTATATTCTCTATTGTATAAGTGTATTGGGTAATCTTTTTATTTTCAATCCTTGTTCGTTGCTTTTCAATTAGATCCTTACCCATATTCATTTCCTTAATTTCTAACTCTAACCAATCGGGAATGTTTATGGTGATGGTTTTTTTTACTATGGGAAAATAACTATCTAAATATGTATTAATAAAATATTTAATATCCTTGTATTTTTTTTTGTATCCATAAGTGTACTTATATCCTAATAGCGGAAAATTTAAACCAGACCATTTGATTCTCGCATCAGAATGAAAAAGATCTTCTTGATTGTAATATTCATCTCTGAATCGAATATTTGTAGGTTTACCATTTCTATATTTTACATAAATATTATTGATTTGTGATTGATCGTCGTATCCAATTATTAGAGGGATTTGTGTTCTGGATTTTAAATTTATAAACTCTTGTTTGATTTTGTTTTCGACAAGTACTTTATCTGTTTTTTTGTTATAATCAAAGTTGATTACTTCTGAATATTCTAATACCACTATATCGTCTTCAACAAATTTTTTAGATAGTTCTTTGGCAAGAGCTATATCTTCCTCGGTTGGTTCTATGCTTTTTTGAGCAGAGAATTTTAGGGTTAAGAATAATGCTAATAAGAAAAAAGAATATTTTTTTGTCATAGAGATTGGAAGTGTTGAATTTGAGCGCAAATGTATTAATAAAATCCGATAAAAAGCATGAAAAAACCGATAAAGTGTTTTGTTGATTTTTATTTCAATTTTATATACTTAGTGTCATAAATGCAAAAAATGTTACCATAAAAAAACTGCATTTTTTACAATGCAGTTTTATAAAATTTCAAAAATCAATTATTTTCTATTTTGATTTCGATTTAGTTTTAGGTTTTGAAGCAGCTACAGATGTTGAAAAATAACTGAAGGTTTCACCCGCTTTTATATTCAAAAGACTTTCATAAATCAGTCTTATTACATTCTCTACATCGTCTCTATGAACCATTTCTACTGTAGTGTGCATGTAACGAAGTGGTAAAGAAATTAATGCAGATGCAACACCTCCGTTGCTATATGCAAATGCATCGGTATCAGTTCCTGTCATTCTGCTTGAAGCCATTCTTTGAAATGGAATTTTTTTCTTCTCTGCTGTATCGATTAAAAGTTCTCTTAATCTATTCTGAACAGCAGGAGCATAGGAAATTACCGGACCATCACCAATTTTAGTTTCACCTTGAGTCTTCTTGTCGATCATAGGTGTAGTAGTATCATGACAAACATCTGTAACAATAGCTACATCTGGTTGAATAGTATGGGTTATCATTTCTGCTCCCCTTAGACCAATTTCTTCCTGTACAGAATTAGTAATATAAAGACCAAAGTCTAGTTTGTCTTTATTCTCTTTTATCAATCTCGCAACTTCGGCAATCATAAAACCACCCATTCTATTATCTAAAGCACGACATACAAATTTATCTTTGTTTAGTATGAAAAACTCATCAGGGTAAGTGATAACACAACCTACATGTACACCTAATTTTAGAACTTCTTCTTTAGTGTTACATCCTACATCTATACAAATGTTATCTAGTTTTGGCGGTTCCTCTTTTGCACGATTTCTTGTATGTATCGCAGGCCAACCAAACACACCTTGCACAATACCTTTTTTCGTATGTATATTTACACGTTTGGATGTAGCAATTTGATGGTCACTACCACCATTACGGATTACGTAAATAAGACCATTGTCGGTTATATAATTTACATACCAAGATATTTCGTCAGCATGGCCTTCAATTACTACTTTGTATTTGGCTGTAGGATTTATAACTCCAACAGCAGTGCCATAAGTGTCCGTAATAAATTCATCAACATATGGTTTTAGATAGTCCATCCAAATTTTTTGTCCTTCCCATTCATAACCTGTAGGTGCAGCATTGTTCAAATACTTTTCAAGAAAGGTCAAAGACTTTTTGTTTAGTATACTTTTTTTAGCCATTTAAATATTTTTGTTTTGTACGAAGTTAATAATATTCACAAAGATTTTACAGTTTGCTATGTGTTTATTGTTAATTTTGGAACGATTTTAGAAGCCTAATAAGCATATGCAGAAAAATATACTGTACATATTAGTTATTTTTTTTCCGTTGACAATATTTTGTCAAAAGGAAATAGATTCTTTAAAAATAGATTCTACTAACTATGTGCAATATTATATTATAGAAGGAGATACAATTCCTCACGATGCAATAGATCTGGATGAGGTTGTTATATTAGGTAAATTAAAGTTTAAAGATAGATTAGCTAGAAGGAAATATCTAATCCTTAGACGTAAAACAAGAAAAGTTTATCCATATGCGAAATTAGCTTCTGATAGATTAATAGCATTAAATCAAAGGTTAGAAAATATTGAGTCCAAAAGAGCTCGGAAAAAGTATATAAAAATACTTCAGAAGTATATGGAGGAAGAATTTACAGCCGAGTTAAAAAAAATGACACGTACTGAAGGTCAAATATTGGTTAAACTCATACACAGACAAACAGGAAAAACGATGTTTGACTTAGTAAAAGAATATCGAAGTGGATGGAAAGCATTTTGGTATAATAGTACAGCTAATCTTTTTAATATATCTCTTAAAGAAGAGTATGATCCTATTAATATAGAAGAAGATTATTGGATTGAGGATATTTTGCAAAGAAGTTTCCAATCTAATATCCTAGAAGAACAAAAGACAGCTTTAGATTTTAGTTTTTATGATTTAAGAAATAAATGGACTGATACTATTAAGACTACTAATCTAAGAAAGTAATTTTTTTGGTTTAAATGTATGTGTCGTATCAATCGTAATCATGAATACTCTTTATTGCCTTTTTAGAAATAATATAATTTAGTGTACAGTTAGGATATTCTAAATTCGAAAGAATTGCTGGTGGATTACATTTAAAAAATTAGATTTTTAAATTTTTTTTACTTTTTATCTTCATTAATTTTAGTATCTTCGCTTTCCAACTTTTTAAAAATCAGGTGTTTTACAAAAAGGTTAAAAAATAGTTGTATTTTTTTGTTGTGGAAATGAAAAAGGGTTGTATGTTTGCACCCGCAAAACGGAATAAGTTTTGAGAGTTCATTGAGAGAGTTTGGTTTTTTTGAGGATTTTTTTAGAGAATTTTAGTTGATTAAAAATTTTTTAAAAAAAAGTTCAAAAAAGTTTTGCGGGGAATAAAAAAGCGTTTTATATTTGCACCCGCTTTGAGAAACAAGCCAAGTTCATAAGCATAGAAATTATACTGGAGTAGGGCAAAAGAGATTTTGTTTTTAGGGTTCGATTCCTTGATAATTATCGAATACAGCCAGCGATGAAGATTGTGTTGGGTTGTTGAAAAAGTTCATTGATTTATTGATTGACAGCGCGTATTAATATTGGTTTATACTGATATTATTACAAT
>NZ_BAAAGE010000007.1:0-188360 GCF_039523995.1 Aquimarina litoralis | reverse complement strand
CAATCAGGCTATAGTCACAGGTCAAGATCCAAATGGAGATGATGTAGTTGATGTTTCTGATGATCCTACCAATACAACTGATGATGATACCGATGGAGATGGAGATCCAGAAGATGAAACCGTTACAATAATCGAAGGAGTATTTACAGATCCAGATGACCCGATTACTATCTATACTGGAATTACTCCAAATGGAGATGGAATAAATGATGAGTTTATCATTGTAGGATTGGATCGTTTCCCGGATAATACATTAAGGATTTATAATAGATGGGGTGTTCAAGTATTTGAAGAAGATGGATATATGCAACCAGGAGTAGAATTATTCACAGGAATTAGTAATGGAAGAGTTACTATTGCACAGAATAATAAACTACCTGTAGGAACATATTATTATGTTTTAGAATACATAAATTCCAGAGGTGAGAATACTTATAAAGCAGGTTACTTGTATATTAACAGATAAATTTATATTTGGAATAGTATATTTGTTATTCCCTAAATCAAATATTGATACTTATGAATAGACTATTAACAATATTTATGCTGATTGCATTTAGTTTGATTTCGAACTATGCTAAGGCTCAGCAAGATGCACAATATACCCAGTATATGTATAATACGATTAGCGTAAATCCAGCATATGCTGGTAGTAGAGGTGTTATGAGTATTATGGGCTTGCATCGTAGTCAATGGGTTGGATTGGATGGAGCCCCAAGAACACAAACCTTAACACTAAACACTCCCATAGGAGATAATAATAGAGTTGGGTTAGGGTTCTCTATCGTAAATGATGAAATCGGACCTACAGATGAAACTTATTTTGATATTGATTTCTCCTATACGATCCCTACTTCGGATACAGGAAAGTTAAGCTTTGGATTAAAAGCAGGAGGACATCTCCTTAATGTAGATTTCCAAAGATTGACACAGTTCGAAATAAATGACCCGAATTTTGAAAATAATATTGATAATAAATTTAGTCCTAATGTGGGTGTTGGAATCTACTATCATACAGATAAGTTTTATGCTGGATTGAGTGCTCCTAATTTATTAGAGACAAATCATTTCGATGAAGATGCTACAGTAAATAGTAATGATTCATCAACATTTATTGCAGAAGAACGTATTAACTATTATTTGATAACAGGATATGTTTTCGATCTTAGTGATACCGTTAAATTTAAACCTGCATTATTATCCAAATTAGTATTTGGTGCTCCTTTACAAGTTGATCTATCTGCTAATTTCTTGTTGTATGATAAAATAACATTAGGAGTAGCTTACAGATGGAGTGCAGCTTTTAGTGCCATGGCAGGTTTCCAGATTTCAGATTCTTTAATGATTGGATTTGCATACGATAAAGAATCTACTGAATTAGGAAGAACACAATTTAATGATGGAAGTTATGAAGTAATGCTACGTTTTGAATTATTTAGAAAATATAATAGAATGCTAACACCTCGTTTCTTTTAAAACCTTGATTAAATATGTCTTAAGGCGTGTAAGAGCATTTTAAGATAATTTATTTTACTAAAATACAACCAAAATAAAATGAAGGGAATATTACACAAGTTATTAGTTGTTTTTGTCGGAGTTTCATTTTTGAGTAGTACTCAAGCTCAGGATAGAAAGTTGAAATCCGCACAAAGTCAATATGATAAATATGAATATATAGACGCACAGGAAACCTATTTAAAAGTTGTTAAAAAAGGATATAAAAGTGCTGATCTTTATAAAAACCTTGGAAACAGTTATTATTTCAATAGTCAATTCGAAGAAGCTTCAAAATGGTATGAAGAGTTAGTAAAAAATTATCCTAACGAAGTTGAGCCGGAATATTATTTTAGATATGCGCAAACTTTAAAATCAGTAGGACGATACGATGATGCAGATGTTTACATGAAAAAGTTTGCAGAATCAAGTTCTGATGATCAAAGGGCTCAATTGTTTCAAGATGAACCTAATTATTTGAAGCGAATTGATTTTCAGTCCGGAAGATTTGAAATAGAAAATTCATCTATTAATTCTTCATTTACAGACTTTGGTTCCGCATTTTTTGGGAGATTTATCGTTTTTAGTTCTTCCAGAGATACGCTATTATTTAAGAAAAGTGTACATCAATGGAATGAAGAACCTTTCTTAGACTTGTACAGAGCAGAGTATAATCCTACTAATGGAGAATTGTCAGAGATAGAAAAGTTTGATAGTAAACTTAATACCAAGTTTCATGAGTCTACACCTATTTTTTCAAAAGATGGAAATACGGTTTATTTTACAAGAAATAATTATGATGGGAGACGATATGGAAATGATAAAAAAGGTACCAATCGTTTAAAAATCTATCGTTCTTATAAAAATACTCAAGGAGGATGGACAACACCTCAAAATTTATCGATTAATAGTGATGAATATTCTACTGCACATCCAGCTTTAAGTATCGACGAAAAGACCCTATATTTTTCATCAGATATGCCAGGTGGAGAAGGACAATCTGACATTTATCAAGTAGCAATCAATGCAGATGGAAGTTTGGGAGAACCTAAGAATTTAGGAAATCGTATAAATACAGAGGGAAAAGAAACATTTCCCTTTATTAGCTCAAATAACGATTTATACTTTGCCTCAGATGGTCATATCGGATTGGGAGGTTTAGATGTGTATGTTACCAGATTAAATCCACAAACCGATGAGGAAAAGCTTGTTGTTAATATAGGGAAGCCAGTAAATGGTCCCGATGATGATTTTGCTTTTATTGTGGATGATGAGTCCAAAAGAGGATACTTTTCATCTAATAGAGATGGAGGAAGAGGAAAAGATGATATTTATAGTTTTCTGCAGCTAGAGGATCTTAAGAGTTTCTGTGAAATTACCATTGCAGGTATCGTAAAGGATAAGGATACTCAAGAACTATTACCAGGTGCAAAGGTTTCTATCTACGATAGCAGTAATAATCTATTGGAAAGCTTCATTGTTGGAGATGATGCAGCATACTCTCATGTTGTAAAATGTAGTTCCAAGTATTTTGTTAGAGCCGAGAAAGAGGAATATACTACCATTGAAAAATTAGTAGAGACACCTGGAAAAACGGAAACATTGGATGTCCCATTACTATTAGAGAAGAAAGTAAAGACAGCTAATGTTGGAGATGATTTAGCTAAAGTACTATCATTAAATCCAATTTATTTTGATTTTGATCAGTACTACATACGTGCTGATGCGGCGGTAGAATTAGCTAAAGTGATAGAAGTAATGAACCAATATCCTGATATGAAAATTGATGTGAGATCACATACAGATAGTCATGGAGATGATGCTTATAATATGTGGTTATCCGATCAAAGAGCTAAATCCACAGTAAAATATATGGTATCTAAAGGAATTTCTGCTGATAGATTAACTAGTAAAGGATATGGAGAGACACAACTTGTAAATGATTGTGGAAACGATTCTAATTGTACTAAAGCAGAATATCAACTTAGTAGACGAAGTGAATTTATTATTGTAAAATAATATATAATAGCCCTATATAATCAATAATTGATTTTTCGTTTACAAAAAACACCTTACTAGTTAAGGTGTTTTTTTATTTTAAATCTTAAACAATAGTTTATTTTTTGTCAAAAAAAAGATAGATTATGAATTGCTTTTATGATTTTGTAGTTTTGAACCAATACTAAGAAATGGAAGAAGAAAAAGTCATTTTAGTGAATGAAAATGATGAGCAAATAGGATTGATGCCTAAGCTCGAAGCACATGAAAAAGCATTATTACACAGAGCATTTTCTGTTTTTATTCTGAACGATAAAAAGGAAATAATGCTTCAACAAAGAGCACATCACAAATATCATTCACCAGGACTATGGACAAACACGTGCTGTAGTCATCAAAGAGAAGGAGAAAACAATATAGAGGCTGGAACCAGACGGTTGCAGGAAGAAATGGGATTTACCACTCCATTAAAAGAAACTATTTCATTTATTTATAAGGCTCCATTTGATAACGGTCTTACTGAGCATGAACTAGATCATGTATTGGTGGGACATTATGAAAATGATCCTATTATTAATCCAGAAGAAGTAGCAGATTGGAAATGGATGTCTATTGAAAAAGTTAAGAAGGGTATAGCAGACCAACCAGAAAGCTATACAGAGTGGTTTAAGATCATTTTTGATAAATTCTATGAACATATTACATTATGAGAATAAAAGCCTGTAGAAAAGCTCATTTTAATGCAGCTCACAGATTACATCGACAAGATTGGAGTGACGAAAAAAATACTCAGGTTTTTGGAAAATGTAATAACCCTTATTATCATGGTCATAATTATGAATTAATTGTGGCTGTAATTGGGGATATTGATCCCGAAACAGGTTATTTAATAGATCTAAAAGTTTTGAAAGATTATATCAAAACTGAAGTCGAAGATTATTTAGATCACAAAAATCTTAATGAAGAAGTTGAAGAATTTAAAAATCTAAACCCTACTGCAGAAAATATTGCCGTAGTAATTTGGAATCGACTTCGTAAAAAGCTAAATTTAAAATACGATATCGAAGTAACACTTTTCGAAACCCCACGTAATTATGTAATATATAATGGCAAATAGTAACCTATGGGTTTGCAACTAGGGGATAAAATACCTGAATTTACGGCTAGTAAAGATGATGGAGAATATTTCCATAGCAATGAAATTATAGGAAAAACACCATGTGTAATCTATTTCTATCCGAAGAACTTTACTCCAGGATGTATTAAAGAAGCTTGTGACTTCAGAGATAGTTATGAAGATTTCAAAAAAGAAGGAGTGGAAGTAATCGGTATTAGTTCTGATAGTGTAAAATCACACGAAAGATTTAAAAATAGATATAAACTACCCTTTATTTTTTTGTCAGATAGGAAAGGTGAATTAAGAAAACTTTTTGGAGTTAAACCTAGTTTGTTCGGATTGCTGCCAGGAAGGGAAACTTATGTAATTGACCAAAACGGTATCATTAGACTAAATTTTAATAGTTCTAGCGCATCGAAACATATGAAAGAAGCGTTGAGAATAGTAAAAGCTATTACAAATGGATAAAGACTTACTTTATATACTGAAATTTGAGCCTATATTAAAAGAGAAAATATGGGGAGGTTCTAAACTAAATACCATTCTTGGGAAACAAGAACAAGGTGACCATATTGGAGAAAGTTGGGAAGTAAGTGATGTAGAAGGTAATTATTCCGTAGTGTCTAATGGATATTTTAAGGGGAAAACACTAAAAGAATTACTAGAAGTCTATTCCAAAAGAATATTAGGAGAAAAGAACTATCATCGGTTTGGAACGAAATTTCCTTTATTAATTAAGTTTATTGATGCAAAAGAGGATCTTTCCGTGCAATTACATCCCGACGATGAATTAGCCAAGGTGAAACATAACTCATTTGGTAAAACAGAGATGTGGTATGTGCTCCAAGCAGATAAGGACTCTAATCTAATCATCGGTTTTGATAAAGAAGTAAGCCCAGCGGAGTATGAAAAGAGTGTATCAGATAAAACTATTAAGGAGTTGCTACATTATGAACCTGTTACTACCGGAGATACATTTTTTGTATACGCTGGTCTAATTCATGCTATAGGAAAAGGAGTGTTATTAGCTGAAATTCAACAAACATCCGATATTACTTACCGTATTTATGATTGGGATCGTACAGATGCCGCGGGTAATTATAGAGAGTTGCACCAAGAAGATGCATTAGAGGCTATAGATTTTTCTACAGATAGAGAATCTAAGGTTCAGTATTCTTCTAAAAAAAATGAAATTACTTCATTGGTAGCATGTCCATACTTTATAACGAATCTTATCGACATAGATCAGAAAAAAGTAATAACACATGAGACATTGGATTCTTTTGTGATATATATGTGCGTTGCTGGTAGTGCAGAAATTATTCAGAATGAACAAAAGATAAAAATAAATGTTGGGGAGACGATTTTGGTACCTGCAGAAATAAAAGAAATAGAAGTAGTTTCCAAGGAAGCAAAATTTTTACAAACCTATATTTAGAATAAAAACCATTTGATTAATGGTCGAAAAGACTAATTTTGTACAAAATTTATAATAATGGCAAATAAAAGAAATCTCAAAAAAGATATTAACTACGTATTAGGAGATATTATAGAAGAAGTTTATATCTGGGAGGAAAGTAATCCTGATAAGGATAAAAAAGCAGGTGAGGAGATCATAGATGAAGCTATCAACTCTTTTGATACATTGATGACAAGAGTTAGTGATCGATCCATAGAAAATCCTGCTCAGCATTTTAAATCAATTCGAGAAGATTTAGAAAAAACAGCGAAGTCTTTAGCTGAAAAAGTAAATTCGTTATAATTTTTTTAAAAAAGTATTTGCAAATTTGATTACAGAAATTATATTTGCAACCGCTTTGCCGATATAGCTCAGCTGGCTAGAGCAGCTGATTTGTAATCAGCAGGTCGTGGGTTCGAGTCCCTCTATCGGCTCTTTAAGTATAAATCCTAATTTCTTTATGAAGTTGGGATTTTTTTATACATATGAATAATAGAGAGTTGCAAAAGATTAAATAGTTTTTTGGAAGATTTTATAGATTGTTATAGAACAATAAAACCCCAAACTTGACTAAAAGTCTGGAGTCTTTTACGAAAATAAGCTCTTCTAAACCTTAAATACAGCAAGTGTAATAAGGAGGAATAGGAGAAGTAGGATTAGCTGGATGGAAATAACATCCAGGAATATAAGTCGCACCACAAACTGGATTATTAACTAAATCGGTGGTTGTACAACAAGCTAATGCAGGATCACAGCATCTACTGCCACCTGGACGCAGGCCTCCTCCTAAAATTGATTCTTGTTCCTTTTTACCTAGTTTTTGAGTCCCATTTAGATTTAAAATCCTTTTTAACATGATTTAAAGAGTTAATTGTTAGTTAATTAAGGTAACTAAAAAAAGCTTTAAATCAATTGAGGTAATAAAGTGAAATAGCTAAGGTATAATTGTAGTGCTACCAAAGGAGACTAAAAGAGTTGTGATTAGTTCGTTAATTCTTCCGTTCTCTTAGCTTCTTTAGCTTTTCGCTCGTCTAAATATTCAGTAAGTTGTCTTCCGTAAAGCGATTTTTTTACCTTTGGAGATAATGAATTTACAACCGTATCTAGATATTTTATATTTGCATCAAAAACTTCATTTAGAGTAATGTATGGAGCTACTTCTAACTTCCGATTATTAATTGCAAAATTGATAGTATAAAGATATTTTTGACGTAACAAATTCTTATAGGCCACATCATTTTCAGCTAGTTTCTCTTCATCATTTTGCTTTTTTGCTTCATAATCTTCTTTAATGATTCTAAGATTTCTATCCTTAAATCTTTTATTCATCTTGTTATATTCTACTAATTTGGCTTGGTTTTTACCACCAGAAATTATAGCATCTTTTTCAAAGCTATTTAAAGAAGTGTTAATTGTAATTTGTCCTGGTTCAGCAAAAAAATCTATCCTATCATTATATTGACTTCCATCGTGTTTGTCTAAAAATAAATAGTGAATTTCTGGTTCTTCAACATTGGTTTGAAATGCGAATTGTGGATCTCCTTCGATTACTAAAGAATCTAGGTTTACCAAAATTGTATCTTGTATCTTCTGTAGGTATAAAGTTCCTTTTTTGAGCCCTTTTACAGTACCAGAGATTGAAACATTTCCTTCTTTTTTAGGGGTGCTACAAGAGATAAATAAAATGCTTAAAAGCAATATAACAGAAAATCGTTGCATTAAGGTTTTTTTAATTTTAAAAATGGTGTACAAAGATGCTATAAATTCAATTGAAAAACTAACTTCCTGAAGCAATTTGCATCAATATTGTACATAGGATTGCTCCATAGGTTCCTACTACATATCCAAAAACTGCTAATAATACACCTACAGTAGCTAGTGAAGGATGAAAAGCAGCAGCAACGACGGGTGCAGATGCTGCGCCTCCTACGTTTGCTTGACTACCTACAGCTAGAAAGAAATAAGGTGCTTTGATAAGTTTGGCAACTCCTATTAGTAGAACTGCATGTATGGTCATCCAAACCAATCCAATAGCAATAAGACCTGGATTTTCTAAAATCATACCTAAATCCATTTTCATACCTATGGTAGCGACAAGAATATAAATAAAGATACTACCAAGTTTACTAGCTCCAGCTCCTTCGTATTTTTTAGCTTTAGTATAAGAAAGTAAAATTCCAATAGCGGTTGCAATTGTGATCATCCAGAAAAACTGCGAGGTAAAAGAAGATAAGGCAGAACTTTTATCATTAAAAACTTCGAAATTAGTGGATAAAAATTTCGAAATCCCTCCAGCTCCCCAGTGAGCTAAGCCAACTGTAGTAAAAGCTATGGAAAGCATTATAATATAATCCGTTAATGTAGGGTTGCGATTTACGCTCTCTGCATAACTGGAAACTTTTTCTTTTAAAGATTCGATAGCACTACTATCCGCTTTTAGCCATCTATCAATTTTTGCACTTTTTCCAATTCCGATTAATAAAATTGCCATCCAAAGATTTGCAACGACAATATCAACCAGTACCATTCCACCATATTTGTCAGGATTGTATTCATAGATTTCTAACATAGCTGCTTGGTTAGCACCACCGCCAATCCAACTGCCGGCTAGCGTAGACAATCCTCTCCATACCGCATCAAAACCTGCTCCTCCAACGGTATCAGGAGAAATTAATGAAATTAATAATATTGCTAAGGGGCCTCCTATAATAATACCTAAGGTTCCCGTGGCAAACATGATTAATGCTTTTGGTCCTAAATTGAATATTCCTTTTAAGTCAATACTTAATGTCATTAAGACTAAGGAAGCAGGTAATAGATATCTGCTGGCAATGTAATAGACATTAGAAGATTTTTCTACAATCTCACCATTTGCACCAAGTTCTTTCCACTCTGGAGAAATAATTCCTAAAGAGTTAAATATAGCGGGTAATAAGTAGCATAATAAAAGTGCAGGAACGATCTTATAAAAACCCTGCCAAAAGCCCGTTTTAATCGAGGATGTGTAAAATACCAGACCAAGGCATAGCAATAAGATTCCAAAAACAATAGTGTCGTTAGTGAAAAAAGGAATATTTTCCATAGAGTGAGTTCGTTTTATGAGATGTGTTGCAAAATACAATTTTTGAAATTAACACTAGTGTATAGATTCTTTCTAGTCGTTAATCCAACTTTTTAAAGTAGAAATTTGCTGGGTGGTTGCATCTGGATTCTCCTTTAGAATCACTTTCTCTATTGTTGGAGAAATTACTTTAGAGTTAAATTTAAGTATTTGATTATTACGTTCTATGGTAAATAAAATGTCATCTCCAACTTTCCACTTGTTAGAGTCGCTAAAGAGATCATATATATTTTTAATCGAATATTCTTTTGTGTTAATTCCTAGTAAGATATCATTTTTTTTAATGCCTACTTTTCTAAGAAAATTACTTCGTTCTGCACCTTCAGTGAACATAACTTTTTTTGTGCTTTCAGATCCTTTAATAAAAGGCTCTTGCTCATGAATGAAATAACCTGAAGGGATTTCTACTGAATTATAAATTAGGCCAACTTTTTTAAGGTAAAACCCATAATCGATAGGTATGTTATTGATCACATGAGCATTTAAAAAATCAGCAACTTCTGGATAGGACACTTCTTTAATAATATCAATTAACTCATCATCTTTAAAGGGGTTTTCGCTACCAAACCTGCCTGATAATCCTTTAATTAAATCTAAAATACCATAAGCTCCAGAACTTTTTTCGCGCATTATAATATCAATACACATGGAGATGAGTGCACCTTTTTCATACACGTTCCCATAATTTTCTAAATAAGGGCTTTGTAATATGTTTTTACTCATTTCGGCAAAAGAGTGAGTGTCATCAAAGTTTTTGGAGTTATTAATTTTTTCAAGTATTCTTTCAAAAAATACTTCTTTACCGATAAGAGCTTGATTTATTTGAAATAATAAAGAGAAATATTCAACGGTTCCCTCATATAGCCACAAATGTTTGGACATTTTAGCATTATTATAATCAAAATTATGTATTTCTTCTGAGTGTATACTTAGCGGTGTTACAATATGAAAAAACTCATGAGAAACAACATCGGTTAATGATTCGTCTAATTTTTCTAAAGGAATAGATTCTGGTAACACGACTACAGTAGAAGTATTATGTTCTAAAGCACCAAAACCTTTGGCGTCTCCATTTTTAGCAGTAGAAAGATACAGTAAAACACTGTATTTTTTTGTGGTGTTGATATAGCCAAGAAAGTTCTTTTGGGCTCGTATCATTCTTTCCATTTGAGGCATCAGCTGTGCCGCTCGGTATACTTTATTGGGAGAGTATACACTTAATAAAACCTCTATTTCATTAATGTTAAAAGTTACCCGATCTGGAACAGTATACATAATAGGAGAATCTGCCAAATCCGCATATCTTTTAAAAATAAAAAGATCCGTATCGTAGGTTGATCCTTTCGGAGGATCTTTTGGTAAATATTCTGATAAAGAAGTTGAGGCTTCCATTTCAATTGGGTGTTTAATGAAGAGATTATATTTTTTCTCTTTCATTTTACCGAAATATCCAATGAAGGCATATAGATTAAGAATAAAATTTTCATTCGGAGAAATATTCGTTCCTGTAGGAGAAAAAACCTGATGAGTTTCTTCAATATCAAATGTGTCATTTACCAGATAGGTAATCCTTCTTAAGGAATTAGAGTTGCTAATCTTCCATCGATTATCGCCAAGTTTTTCGACATCAAGCTCGTTATCGTCAATATCAAAAGCTTTAAATTGCTCTATATATTTTCCATAATCATTGTTTTGGTAAGTACCAGGAACAATTTTAGGTAAATAATAACTAATAGTATCTGTTTCGATATTACTAATCTTTAATTCTACCGATACTTTGTCATCTATAATATTTACTAAATCTAAAGAAGCAATAACAGGTGTAGTGTCTATTCTTATTACAGGCTCTACAGATTTACAGCTTGCAATAGCATACAGTAAAATACTATAAAGAACATAAGTTCTAATTAAGGTAATTTGTTTTAGCACAAGTATCAGATATGGTTTTTAATATAAGTAGCTACACCATCCTCTTTTCCCGACAAGGTGACTACATCTGCAATTTCTAAAGTTTCGGGTTTTGCATTTGCCACTGCAACTCCAGTGCCAACAGCTTTAATCATAGCAATATCGTTATAATTATCACCAAAAGCTACAGCGTCTGATAGAGAAATTTTAAAATGAGTATCTAACAACAATTCGATAGCTGTTAATTTTGAAATACTTTTATGAGCAATTTCTATATAGGTGGGTTTAGATCTATAAAGATGTAACGTATTACCATAATTATTTTCTAAGAATTGATAAGCTTTATCAATGTGTTTTTCCTCACCCATACACATGATTTTATGAGCGCCTTTGTTTTCCGCTTTCCAACTATTAATTACTTCTTTGGTTGGTTTTACAACGGGATTTACTTTGGTGTTTTCAGCTTCTCTATTTGCCCAAAAATCCATAGATGGAACAAACCAATCATCATTATGATATAGACTTATATGAAAAGAATTTTCAGTATTAAAATTGTGCAAGTCTTGAATAATTTCAGGGGCTATAAATGTTGAATGAATAGGTTTGTTATCAACCAATACAAGACCTCCATTATAGCAAATTAAGGGCAAGTGAGTAATATCTAACTCTTTTTGTAAATGAGTCATAGCACTCGGCATTCTTGAGGAAATAAGTACTACAGGAATCTTGTTTTTAATTCTTTTTATTTCTGAAATAGTAAAATCTGAAAGCTCTCTTTCTGCATTTAACAGCGTACCGTCAATGTCAGAAAAAACAATACTAGGTGAATTCAATTCTGAAGGATTAGGTTAGCAATTCTTTTTTCTAAAGGTAGCTATTTTTTTGCAAAACTTGCAATAGTTGTTGTCACTTCAGGCATAATTTCTAGCCAATATTCGTTGTAAGATTTATGATTTTCTAACCTACTTCCCTTTATTTCACGAAGAATATGGTTCATATTTTCTATAAGAACATATTCAGCATTTGGAACAGCTTCTTTTAATTTTTCTGCTTCAGAAACTTCTACTTGAAGGTCCTTGTCACCCTGTAGAATCAGTATTGGAATGTCTAAGTTTTTTATTTCTTCAGAAGGAGTGTACTTTAACCATGACTTCATAAATGGTTGTAGCTGATACCCAAAGATGGATTCTAGAGCTGGATCGTAATTCATAGCTCTTCCTTTTTCTTTGAGGTCAGAAAAAGCTACAGCAGCACTTTTATCTAGACCAGGAGCTTGTTTTTCTAGTTGCTGCACAACAATTTGATCAATAGATTGTGCATTTCCTGCAATAGAAATAAAACCATCCACATTATTTTTTGCTGCAATCATACCTATTAGAGATCCTTGTCCATGCCCAGCGATAATGATTTTGGTATAATTTCCATTTTTTTGAAAATAGGATACTACCGCAGCAGCATCTTCTATAAAATGATCTATTGATATTTCGTTTTCCCGTATGCCAAAAGCATCAATTTTAAAAAGTCGTTTGTCATACCGATACGAAGCCACACCTTGCTTTGCCAATTGAGTGGCTAATAATTTGAACGCATCATTTTTAGACATTCGATCATTTCCCTCTCTATTAATAGCGCCCGCATCCATTATAAAAATCACTAATGGAACCTTGTCGTCTGAGTATGGTGTAGCTAAAGTACCTTCGATAAAACGATTGACTCTAACAACAGCAGAATTATATTCTTTTTCTTCTTTCTCTTGCGCTAAACAAATAGTAGTTAAAGCTATTAGAAAAATGGAAAATCGTACTTTCATATATCAAGGGATTTACAACACTATATTTATGAAACGACAAAAATGTTGCCATATTTTGGATATAGATTCTTTTGATAAAATATTCTTAGTTAAACGAGACATTTAACGATTCACTAACATACCCTTTTTTATCTTTGTGGCAAAATCCAATACATGATTGTTCGATACACTACGCTTTTATTTATTTTATTTATTTCATGCAATATCCAAGCATATACTTACGATTGGGGAAAAACTGGACATAGGGTTACGGGACAAATTGCAGAAAAATATCTTACCAAAAAAGCTAAAAGAAACATTGATAAGTTACTGAAAGGACATGGTCTGGCATTTGTTTCGGTTTATGCAGATGAAATAAAAAGTGATGATCAGTACAAAGGATTTAGTCCATGGCACTATGTTAATTTCCCTTTTGGCAAGAAATACGGAGAAGAGACCCCAAGTAAGTATGGAGATTTAATAAGAGGAATTGAAAAATGTGTATCGATATTAAAGGACGAAAATACTTCTGAAAAAGAAAAGGAATTTCATCTTAAATTATTAGTTCATTTCGTGGGCGATTTGCACCAACCGTTGCACGTTGGTAAAGGTGAGGATAAAGGAGGGAATGATATTCAAGTTCGTTGGTTTAGAGATGGTTCTAATCTCCATAGAGTTTGGGATAGCGAGATGATTGATTACTATGGTATGAGTTATACCGAACTTGCCGATAATGCAGATGAATTGTCTTTGTCCGAAATATCAGCCATCGAAAAAGGAGATGTGCTCTATTGGATTTATGAATCCCAAAACTTGGCAAAACAAGTATATGGATCTGCTAATGTAGGCGAAAAATTAGGGTACAAATATATGTACAACTATTTTCCAATAGTACGATCACAATTACAAAAAGGAGGAATTCGATTAGCCAAAATTTTAAATGATATTTTTGGATAAACTCTACTCGCTTACTGTCGTTAAGTCTTTACGGTACTGTTTAGGAGACATAGAAAAATACTTCTTAAAAGTCTTTGTGAGATGACTTTCATCGGTATATCCTAACTGGTATGCAATCTCTGCAATCGTAAATTCTGTATTTTGTAATCGGTACTCTACCAGTTTCATTTTGTATTTGGTAACATATTGATGAATCGATTCTCCAGTAGCTTTCTTAAAATAGGTGCTGATAGAACTTTGAGACATATTAAATTTATCTGCCATATAACTGATCTTTGTTAAATCATTGTCATATACGTTTTGTCTAATATGACCTAGGATTTGATCAATTCTAGAATCTGTTATGGATACATTTCTCTCGTGACTGCTATATTTAGCAGAAATATTACGAACAATAATACTTAAAATTGTACTGATAGCATTGGAGATAATTTCTTGATAATAAATCTTTTCATTTTTAAACTCTTCCATCACTACGTTATGAATATCCCAAATGATATTCCTGTCTTCTTCATGAGTGATCACATCACCCGGTATGATATTAGGATGATGCAAAAGTTGTTCAATTCTTTGCAACCAGTATTTCCTATCGGGTAAGTTGACTTTACTGGAAAATAAAAGCTCGGTAAATTTGAAATGAGTAAATCCAGAATGTTTTTCAATTTCGAAATGATGCGTGTCTTCAGGAGCTAATAGAAAAATATCATTTTTCTTATAACGAAATCTAATACCATTTATAGTATGATATCCACTTCCTTTTTCTACAAAAATAATCTCAAAATAGTTGTGATTATGTGGTTCCGCTTCCCATTTATCAAATGCATATTGATGTACAACAAAAGTTTCATGTAAGGTATATCGATTCATTATCAGTGCTTTCTTTTGTTTTAAAGTTACAAAAATAAAATCAAACAATATAGTGATTTTGTACTTGTATTTTTAGTTTAAATTATTCAATTGTATTGATAGTTAGAGGGTTACGTTTTAATTATACAAGTTGTTTGCTCAATTTTACAAGTTGTTTTTTGCTCTTGCGATATATTTTTGCTGCCCAATTTTTCACACAAATGTATATGAAGTTTAAAGTATATCTATATACGATATCAAGGGTGCTTTTTGGTCTCTATTTGGTAGTTCATTCGGTTTATAACGTTTTTATATATTCAGAATTTCTAAAAGAAATAAATGCTTATTTCGAATATACAGAGTGGTTTACGCATCCGCTGATTGAATCCCTTGCGCCATTGGTTCCTTTTGAAGAATTTATATTAGGGATGTTTTTGGTGCTTGGAATTTTTACTAAAGAAGTCCTGATATGTGCATTATTATTGTTTTCCTTTATATCACTTTTCTTACTGGATGCTAATTTTCCATTTTTGGCTATAATGCATGCAATGTTTTTTGTGATATCCTTAATCTTATTGCAGCATAAGAATTATAATATAAAGTCGATGGATTATAATAGAGATTTGTATAATTCTATATAATCATTCTATAAAACTAGGAGTAGGCGATTTTTCTAAATCCAAATTTACTTGATAATTCGAAACGTAAGATTAATTCTAGGTTTTTGTATTTTCTTGGATTTCGGAAGTTGATGTAACCAGTTTTCTTGTGTTTTTCCTTTCATTATTAGCAAACTTCCATGTTGGAGTAATAATTTTTGCTTTAGATCTTTTGTTTTGTGTTTAAAATGAAACCACCTTTCTTCCCCAAAACTAACCGATGCTATTGTAGGTTCTTTTCCTAATTCTTTTTCATTATCAGAATGCCAACCATTACTGTCTTGGCCATCTCGATATAAATTAAGCAAACAGGTAGTAAAATGTTCTGAGGTTATCTGTTCAACCTTTTTTTTGATAATCAGTAGCTCGTTTGTAAATTGATAAGGTTGCATGGTGATATTCGAATACGAATATGTGTTGTTATTATTGGCATATAAAGCAGTAAGACGAGGTTGTGGGTATACTTTGCCAAAAACTTTGATATCATCTTGTTGCCATTGTATAGAGGAGCTGAGTATTTCAAATAAACTATCTGCTTCATTTTTGTCAAAAAAGCTCGGATAGTAATGTGCTTCACCATCAGGTAGTGTAATTGGGATATGTTGGTTTTGATGGGTAAAAAGATCCAAAATAAATATGTTTTAGGTGTATAGATACGCCCAATATATTAAACCAAATTGAAGTAATAATCGTAAAACAAGAACTGTTTTAGGCAATCCAAGACCTGCTTTTTGATTTACTAGCATATGTATGTGTACCGGGAAAAACAAAATAAGCATTGTAATAATTCCCCAAGCTGATATAGATTTTGTTGTTATAAATAATAACCCAATTCCAGCTGTGACTTCTGTTAAACCACTTAAGTAAACAAGTTGTCTATGATAGGGAATATATAAAGGCATGATTCTCATAAAAGCTTTAGGTTTTACGAAATGAAAAATACCTGCAAGAACAAAAATACCGGATAAAAGAAATAAATGCCAACTCATTAAAAACCTGTAGTTTTTTCTTTTCCAGCACTACTTAATGCGAAATCTTTGCTCCTTGTCATTTTTTTGATAAAACCAACTTTTCTAAATCTCAAAGCACTCCAATCTTCATCAATGGCTACTTGTCTAACAGCTTCCAAATTGTAATCTCCTAAAACTCCCCATCCATGATCTCTTGTGATTTCAGAACTGTATTTTTTGGAACTTTTTTTAGGATATGCAAACCATAATACTGCATCACCAACTAATTTTGGATATACAGTTTCTATACGATTTTCAATCTGTTTTTTTTCAGTGACAAATACTAAAGCAAAATCAACTTCGGATACTTGAATTAAAGATTCCTTTACCGTAACATCTTTCAAACAATCTAATTCTTTACAGAAACCTTCTGGCTCGTTTAATATTAAAATTTCATCAAGAGAAGGAGGAAGTTGAAGTTTTTTAAATAAAGGAGTCATGAGAAAAGAATTTTAATTTATATCCACTAATATGTGTGTTATCTAAAGATACAAAAAAATAAGATTAGTGAGATAGATTTTAACGTGTGATGCGTACAGATTGGGTTGAATTATTCGAAAGGTTGTAATAAGATAAATGTTATATGCAAATACGAATACTTTTTTATATGACCCGGTTTTATACGGTTAGAAAGCACTTAGTATTTTACGGTGAAAAAAATCAATTGGAATCCATACCATTGTAAAAACTTTTATACCTAACACAAACTCAACCATGAAAAAATATTTCACATTATTTGTGGGATTGTTTCTTATTTCCACAAGCGTATTTATTATTTCCTGTGAATCTCAGGAATTAGAATCAATCGATCAACAAAATCCACTTGAAGATTTCATACTCGAACAAGCGTATCCCGAAGAAACTGGAGAATTAATTCAGATTTTGTTAGAAGGAGAAGAAGTAGAAGTAGAAAGTGTAAATAAGCATTACATTTTAGAAGGTGATATCAAGGTTTTAGCATCGGAAACAGATAAAGGTGTTGGTAGAGTAGGAGGACGATGGCCTAACAATATAGTTTATTATGCCATCCAAAGTGGGATGCCTAATCAGGCTCGTATTACGAATGCAATTGCCCATTGGGAGTCTAAAACCGCATTAAGATTTGTGAAACGTACCAACGAGACCAATTATGTATACTTTAGAAATGGATCAGGTTGCTCTTCTTATGTTGGCCGAATTGGAGGTCGACAAGAGATTACATTAGCTAATGGTTGCTCTACCGGAAATACAATTCATGAAATTGGTCACGCTATTGGATTATGGCATGAGCAAAGTAGAAAAGATAGAGATCAGTACATTCAAATTCTTTTCGAAAATATACAAGATGGAAGAGAATTTAATTTCAGAACCTATACAGAACAAGGACAAGATGGAAATGAATATACTTCTAGTTTAGATATCGGAAGTATTATGATGTATGGTTCTTATGCATTTTCTAAAAATGGACAACCAACTATTACAAGACGTAACGGGAGTACATATAATGCACAAAGAAATGGATTGTCTAATAGCGATGTAGATGGAATTAATAAGATGTACCCTCCAAGTACTGCTACTGGAATCATTACATTAAAAGGAAACAATAATCAGTATGTAAGTAGTGAAAACGGAAGTAATCCTATGAATTGTAATAGAACAAGTATAGGATCTTGGGAAAAGTTTGAAGTGGTTACTCTCAGTGGAGGAAAAGTTGCACTAAAAGCTAATAATGGTAAATATGTGAGCAGTGAAAATGGAACGAAACCAATTACTTGTAATAGGTCTCAAGTTGGTGCTTGGGAACAATTTACCTTGGAAAATGTTAACGAAAATATCTATGCGTTAAAAGGCAATAATGGAAAATATATAAGTTCTGAAAACGGAACAAAACCAATGACCTGTAATAGAACAGCTACAGGATCTTGGGAACAATTTGTGATATCCGGATTGTAGACTGACTGTGTGAACTGGATTATGTAAGTGGAAAAACACCGCCATGTGAGCGGTGTTTTTTTGTTTATTAGGGCGATTATTCAATAATCTTGGAGTTTCCAGGATCATCGAATAAATTTCCTGTATCTTCAATAAAAGTAATATTAGAAACGGTAGCTTCTCCCAATTTATCTGTCATTCCTTTTTCAGCTGTCCAACCATAAAACTCCCATGCAGTAGCAAATAGAATACCATCTACAGGTTTAAAATCTTTATATTGTATAGCATGAGGATCCGCTTCGGCCTTAGAAATATCTCCATCACTTCCAAAGGTTACAATATAAGCTGCTGCTTTTAGTAACTTAGCATCTGGATCTGCATAGATTACGTACCAATCATCAGGAGCATCTCCAATACCATCTTCAAAAGTAAGTTTGGCTGTACTATGAATTTTATTTCCTAGTTTGCGATCTTCTTGCATTTCCCATTTCGTACCGGGATCACTGAATTTATAAGGGAACCCGAAAAAGTAAGTCCAGGTAAACATATCAAATCTCGCTCCTTTGTCATTAGCATCTGCAGGATGTAGGTATACTTTTTCTCCATCATAGACTAAACTACTATTATCTTTTTTGTCGATTTTAATTTTTGAAGAATTGGTAAGCATCGTAATTTTTCCTTCTAAGTGTTCCTTACCGTTAAATAGAATTTTGATATCAAAACTTATGGCTTTATGTTTTAGGAATTTTTCTTTTTTATGAGCTTTTTCAATACTCTTAATAAAATGATTGGTGATAGATAAAGCTCCATCTCCAATTCCTCCATCAGCTTCAACCGGGATTTGTTCGATTTCTTCTTTTACTTCAGGAACTACTTTCTCTTCCTTTTTTTTCTGATCACATGCTAATAAACCAAGGGTTATCAGGATCAATGTTATTCTTTTCATGGTGAGGTTATTTGTGTTAATAATCTAAAATAGTAAAAGCGCACCTAGTACGATAATCTTTATGAAAATTGTAACAGATAATATGATCTACGGTCTAGGTCTTATGAAATTAAACTTTGTTAATTTTTTTTAAATAATGTAACAAAATTGCTTTGTCGATTACTAATTCCGTATATCTAAATAATTATCATCAATCTAATAAAAATCACATGAAACAATTATCAAAGAATTTTTTGAGTATCTGTATGGTGATGCTTTGTATGGCATTTACTCAAATATACAGTCAGGATGCGATAGGAACTTGGAAAGGTAAATTATCTGTACAAGGAACAGAAGTGTCTTTAGTATTTCATATTGAAAAGAAAGAAGGAGTACTTTCTTCTACAATGGACAGTCCTTCGCAAGGAGCTTCTGGAATTCCAATGGATTCCACAGTTTTTGAAAACAATCAATTAACTTTGATCTTTAAAAAAGCAGGAATTAAATATGTAGCATCTCTGGAGAATAGTAAATTAAAAGGGACTTTTTATCAGGGAGGAATGGAACTACCATTAGAAATGGAAAAATCAGAGAAAACAATACCCGGATATCCATCTTTGGTTTCTTCGGATTCGGAATTAGAAAAAATGGCAAATTTGGATCAAGGCAATTATAAATATTCTGTAGAGGATTATTTTGCAAAACCAAAAGCTAGAAGTTTTCAGTTTTCTCCAAACGGAAAATATCTTTCTTATCGAGAGAAAGATGATAATAGTAAAAATCACGTATACGTTAAGGATATCGCAACTGATAAAGTAACACGTGTCATTGAAGAAAAAGAAGAATTAATACGTGGATACGGTTGGGCAAACAATGAGAGATTGGTGTATGTTATGGATAAAGGTGGAAATGAAGACTACCATCTTTTTGCAGCAAACATAGATGGAACGGATCAGAAAGAATTAACTCCGTATGAAGGTGTTCAGGTAAATATATTAGAAGGTCTAAAAGAGGATAAAGATCATATGATCATCTCTATGAATAAGAATAATAAACAAATCTTCGAACCTTACAAAATCAATATTATTACTGGAGAGGTTAAGCAATTGTTTACCAATGAAGATGCTGCAAATCCAATAGCAGGATATAGTTTTGATAAAGATGGTAATCTACGAGGATATGGAAAAATAAGAGATGGAGTAAATGTAGATTTTTATTATGCTATAGAAGATGGGAAATATGAGGTGCTTAAGCAAATGAATTGGAAAGATACCTTTTCTATCCTAAACTATGATTATTCTACAGATAACCCTCATGATGCATATGTGGTGTCTAACTTAGATACAGATAAGTCACAAATTTATTTATACGACTTAAAAAAAGATAAAGTAATAAAAAAGTTATTCTCTAATGATAAATATGATGTCTCTAATCTTTCATTATCTAGAAAAAGAGGATATGAATTAGACTATTTCTCTTACCAAGGAGAAAAGAGAGTAGTAGTGCCAGTAAGCGATTATTATAAAAAATTACACTCAAAAATTACTAAAAAGTTTCCTGATCATCAGTATTCAATTGCAGGAAAGACAGATGATGAAGATAAGTATTTGATCTTCTTACAAAGTGATAAGTTGTATGGAGTATATTACTCTTACGATGCTAAAAAAAATACTTTTAAGTTGCTATACAACTTAATGCCGCAGCTAAAAGAGAATGATATGGCAGAGATGCGTCCAATTACTTTTAAGAGTAGAGATGGTTTAACGATACATGGATACATTACATTGCCTAAAGAAGCCATCCAAGGAAAAAAAGTACCATTAGTAGTTAATCCTCATGGAGGGCCACAAGGAATTAGGGATTCTTGGGGATTCAATCCAGAATCGCAGTTATTTGCAAGTAGAGGATATGCAACATTGCAAGTAAACTTTAGAATTTCTGGAGGATATGGTAGAGAGTTTTTAGAAACAGGATTCAAACAGATCGGTAGAAAAGCAATGGATGACGTAGAAGATGGATTACAATACGCTATTGATCAAGGATGGGTAGATAAAGATAAAGTTGCTATTTACGGTGGTAGTCATGGAGGATATGCCGTTTTACGTGGATTAACAAAAACACCAGATTTATATGCCTGTGGAGTTGATTATGTAGGAGTATCTAACTTATTTACGTTCATGAAAACGATTCCTCCGTATTGGAAGCCTTATTTAAAAATTATCAAAGAAATCTGGTATGATGAGGATGTAGCTGAAGAAAAAGCAATTATGGAAGAAGTATCACCAGTATATCAAATCGACAAGATCAAAAAACCTCTGTTTGTGGTACAAGGAGCTAACGATCCTAGAGTAAATATAGATGAGTCTGATCAGATCGTAAAAGCATTGCGTGATAAAGGATTTGATGTACCATATATGGTAAAATATGATGAAGGCCATGGTTTTGCAAAAGAAGAGAATTCTATAGCGATGTATAAGGCTATGATGGGATTCTATGCGAAACATATTGGTAAAAAAGAAACAACAAAACCTGTAAAGGGTTAGTTGTATTCATTTCTTAGAAGAACGGGACTTATTATCTTCTTAGGAATATATCAAAACCTCCTGAAAACTTGGGTCAGGAGGTTTTTTTATTACCTTAAATCAAATACATTCTGGATTTACTCCACTTCCTGTCCTAATCCTAATCCTAATTCTTTTAATAAATCCTCACTGTTTTCCGGTTCTGAATCGGGTTTAGGTAGCTCTTGTTTTGCAAAAAATCTCGGAAAAAGATTGATATATTGATTAAAAGCATCAATTTCCTGATCGATGAGGTCATCGTCTTTGTTCGTAACTAATGTGTCTATAAGATCTTTGTAATAGGTTACGCTATTCATAATATTTTCGAAATGTTCATATTGTTTTTCATAGGATAAACCAGAAAAATAGATTAATTGTTCCTGATATTTAGTAGCCACCTGTTTCCATAATGATCTTGCTTTTTCTGTTTTGTTAATCTGATAATAATTATCAATAAAATCATGAAGTGGTGTATAGTATTCGTAGAATTCTAAAGGAAATTTTTCTAGCCCAAGATCTAAGATTTCTTCCGCTTTCTCAGTTTGATTTTCCTTAATTAACTGCTCTGCCAGTCTGCTTAGATTTGTTCTGTATGAAATGCCATTACGTCTGGTTTCGGTATCATGATAAATCCCTGCACTATCTCCGTTTCCCCAATCCCAGTTCATCACATTTTTATACATAACTTTTGTATTCACTCTTCCTAATTGATATGGATTCGAAGGATTTACTTTAGTTTTAATAGGTACTAGTTTATAGGTCATACCGTCTAGTTGTAGATAGTCTTTCATCCATATATAATCATCATCACCAAAACTACCTCCTGTGAAATAGATAGGACGTTCCCAATCGTTATTGGCTATAATATCTAACATCACTAATCTATGTTTTGGGATATAACCACCTTTTAAATGAATATCGATATAAGGCACAATCTTATCTGCATCTTCCTTAGAAACGATACCATTTTTAAGAACTTTTTCTTTATCAACCGGAATCCTAATGTTTTTAGTAGGAAAGGTAGATACTGTTTTTCCATTCATAAGTTCACCCTTTGTTCTGGGATCATTAGAGGTTATCCATCGCATCCAGTTTTTAATATACATCGTATCTTTAGTAACCTCTTTAAAGAAAATAGCATCGTTGTTTCCATAGGCATAAAATGAATGTTCTAATCCCGAAGGAACAGGTTTACCTTTATAAGCGGCTTTTTTCATCTGATCGACATACCAATCGGTGGCTAAAAGATTTGTAATGAGAATACGAATATCGGTGCGGTATCCTTCTATTTCTTGCAAATACCATAAAGGGAAGCTATCGTTATCGCCAATAGAAAATAGAATTGCGTCTTTTTGACAAGATGATAAATACGTTTGTGCAGAACCCTTGGCGGTATACCTATCGGAACGATCGTGGTCATCCCAGTTCTGAGCTATTAATATTGCCGGAGCGCCTAACAATGAAATGATAATTGCTACATAGGAAGCATACTTGGAGTGTACATAGTTTTTAAGTAGATCAAAAAGAGCAAAAACTCCAAATGAAATCCAGATAGCAAAGACATAAAAAGAACCTACTAAGGCATAATCTCGTTCTCTCGGTTCAAAAGGTCTTTCATTTAAATAGATCTTTAGCGATAAACCTGTAAACAAAAAGAATATAAATAATACCCAAAACATTTTTTTATCACTCCGAAATTGAAAAACAATTCCTAACAACCCTAAAATTAAAGGTAAAAAATAGTAGGTGTTTCTAGCTTTATTATTCGCAGCATCAGAAGGTAAATTGTCCTGAGGGCCAAGATGAAACTTGTCTATAAAATCAATACCACTAAGCCAATTACCGTGTAAATTGGATAATCGTCCTTGTACATCATCTTGTCGACCAACAAAATTCCACATAAAATATCTCCAATACATATAATTGATTTGATATTGAAACAAATAAGATACATTATCCCAAAAAGAAGGAGGTTGTATGTCTAAAAACTGACCAAACGATTCTAAAAATTTATGATAGTCATCATTGTCTAACTCTCCTGAAGCGTATTTTTTTCTGAAATCGATAACAGTTTCTATCAGTTCTTGTTCATCCTGAAATTCTGTTTTTATAGAGAATTCTAATGGTCCACTAAAGATCATATAATTACTAATGTGTTCTGTACTCCACATTCTTGGTAATAGGGTCTTATGCCTATTATCTAAATTTTGTCTAACATTCTTCCAGTCGTTTACGATAATATATTTTCCAGAAGAGGTATCTTTTTCATATTTAGGCTTATCATCTAAATAAGGTTCATTCTCGTCGAGATTTCCATAGATCTCAGAAAATTGTGGACCATAGAAAAGATGTGTCTTTGGGTATTGTTCTAGATTATAATAAGCTAGTAGTTCTCGAGCATTATTCGGATTATTTTCATTAATTACAGTACCACTGTTAGCTCGTACCGGAATCATTAGCCAACTAGAAAAACCGACTAAAATGAATGCCAAACATAATAAAGAAGTGTTTAATAAAGGATATGCCTTCCTTCGGGTGTATCTAAGTCCAATATAAAAAAGAATAAGGATACTTAAAACAGATAATATGGTTCCAGAATGAAAAGGAAGTCCAATAGTATTTACAAAAAATATTTCTGCAAAACTGATATAGGTCAGTGTATAGGGAA
Organism: Aquimarina litoralis; assembly: GCF_039523995.1. Classification (NCBI taxonomy): domain Bacteria; kingdom Pseudomonadati; phylum Bacteroidota; class Flavobacteriia; order Flavobacteriales; family Flavobacteriaceae; genus Aquimarina; species Aquimarina litoralis. Next base: position 163,937 of record NZ_BAAAGE010000007.1, on the reverse strand, counting down.
TGAACAATTTAAAAATGAAAAGTAATACAGCTACTACAATGATATTAGCTATAATAAAATTCTTTAAGGTGATAATTTTATAATTTTTAAAGAAGTATAGCATACCTATCGCAGGAATAGAAAGTAGTCCCATAAAATGTATCCCAAATGATAATCCTATAACAAATGCGATTAGAATGATCCATTTATTTCCTTTTGGAGTATGCATATCACGTTTCCATAATAAGCCTAAGTAAAACATAATGGATAGTATTAGTGTGGCCATAGCATACACTTCGGCCTCTACCGCATTGAACCAAAAGCTATCCGTAAAAGCAAAACCTAAGGATCCCACTACAGCACTACCTAAAATAGTAAAAGGTGTATTTCTTGTATTGCGATTTATGGTGGAAGCTAAATCTCTTAGAAGTATAGTGATTGACCAAAACATGAACAATATGGTAAATGCACTCGCTAATGCAGATGTAAGATTGAGAGTATAGGCAATCTGTTTTGGGTTGGTAGCAAAGACAGAAGCAAAGGCACCGATCATCTGAAATAGGGGAGCGCCAGGAGGATGTCCTATTTGTAATTTAGAAGAAGTAGCTATATACTCTCCTACATCCCAAAAACTATTAGTAGGTTCTACAGTTTTAATATATACTCCTAATGAAATTGTAAAAACTAACCAACCTAATAATAGATTCCATTTTTTAAACTGAGTGATATGCATCTGATTTGATTGTTTCTTTTTTTTTTGAAATCAAATGAAATCTAAAAATTGAATGAATAGAAAGAATGGCGGTCGTAAAAAGGAACTAGTACGGGTATGATTTTATGAGCAATCCCAATAAACAAAGGGTTTATGAGATGTGAAATAAGAGTAGTAAAAGAATGCTAATCTGAAGAACAGACTTTTCGACGTAGGTCATTCAATAGTTGCAATTCTCTGTATTCATCTAAGGAGTAAACTTTTTATTTAGTAATTACGTATTAATTATTTCTTAAAATGTGTTTTACATCGATTATTATAGTTTAAGTGCTGTTTTATAGGTGATTTAAGTAATTTTATACTGTTAGAAATCCTACAAAATGGTAAAAATTATGTGTATTTTGTACGGTAAAACCGTAAAATTTGTGTATTTCATCGATTTAAAAAACCACTTTATCTAAAAGTTTTTAAAACATTTTATAGAGAGGTTTTTTCGGCTTAAATTTACATCAGTTAATCAAAGTAACTTAAGCCCCCAATACTATGAAAGCTATCTTCTTTACCATCGCAGTTTTATTTTCTACTCTAACTATCACAGCACAAGATGTTGCTACTAATGAAGCTAACACTCCTATTGAAAATGTAAAAAGTACTAAAACTGATTTTTTTAAAGCATTGGTAAAAGCAAACAACTTTGATATTACCATTAAAGAAGTAAAGAAAGAAGTTGCTACTAACAAGAATACTACTAAAACTGAATTTTATAAGAGCTTGTTAGAAAAAAATGGTTTTACTACAGATATTAGAAAAACTACTAGATTAACTAATGTAATCGATACAAATAAAAATACTCAAATAACTCAAAAAAATACAGTGGCTAGTTTATTGCCATAATTTAGAGGTCTAAGAAATAGAATATAACTCATAGTAAAAAACTCCTTCTAATCGAAGGAGTTTTTCTTTTCATATGTTTTTATGTACATCATAAACGTATTCTCAATTGTAAGGAATCAATTTGGGTAGAGAATTGCTTGCGGAAGAAAGTAATATTGATTGGACTTATTTGTTTTTTACTAATAGTTCTTTTCTGCTAGTAATATTTAATTTGCTGTAAATATTAGAAATATGCGTTTTTACCGTATTTACACTAATGAAAAGTTCATTTGCAATTTCTTTGTTGGTTTTTCCAGAAAGAATAAGCTCTTTAATAGTATTTTCCTGTTTGCTTAAGGATGAGGTAATAATTGCATTTTGCGCTTTTCTTCTTTTACGTAACACTAAGAAAATAAGGCTTCCAATTATTAATATAGCAATACCATTTAGTAGCATACTAACAGAATATTTTTGTTCAGCTTCTTCCTTGTAAATTAAAGAAAGTTTATTCTCTAAGTACAAAAATAAGGCAGGATCAATTTCACTGGATTTTAGTTCTTTCAGAAGACTTGTGTAATAGGAAGTGTTTTCCATAATGTCCTTATCCAGAAGTTTCTTATCATCCAGTTTTTTGATGCTAATTAATTTTACTAACAAGATTTGAAGTGAATCTTTAATATATCCCTTCGTTCTGAGAAGATACTTGTCAGTATCAAAGTCATCATGTAAAGTTTCAAATTTAGATTCGAATTTCTTCAGTTGTTGCCATTCTTTGTCAGCCTTATTATTCGTAGTATATGTTTCAAAAGGAGAAGATCCTTTTTCAAAATGTATAGAATCGTTTTTAGATAAAATAAATAATTTGGATTTTTTACTCTGTTTATTAGTAGAAGTTTCCTCAGTAGGTTCTAATTGTATCTTGTACAAATGATCTTTAGAGGTAAACCATTTTTGATCAAAAGAAAAATACCCTTGTTCAGAAATGTTAGTAGAAGCTATTCTAGTGTATGAATAACTTTTGTCAGTATCATTTAAATCTACTTTACTTAGGTGAATTTTTTGTTCTGCATCTTTATTTTTTTTTAAAGGAATATAACCAGAGACAATGTCTTGCGCAATCCCCTGAAAACCAATAGAAAGTATTGTTAAAAAAAGAAAAAACCTGTTATTCATTTGTTTCTGTAATCTTTATAAAGAAATGATATTGTAAAAATACTAAAATATGAAATATTCAGATTTAGATAATAAAAAACCGCTTCAATTTCTGAAGCGGTTTCAATTACATTCTAAAAGAAGATAAACGCTTTTGTTTATTTAATCATTTCAAAACTACGCTTGATAAATTCTGTCAATTCTTCACCTTTAAGTAAATTTTGAGATAATCTAGCAAGGTCTAAGGATTGTTTGATAAGACGTTCTTTCTTTTTATCCGTTTTTGTATCTTTTATCTGACTGATCAAATCATGATTGGTATTTACGATTAGATTATACATCTCAGGCATATTACCAAACATATTCATTCCTCCACCACCAGTTTGCTGCATTTCTTTCATACGACGCATAAATTCTGGCTGGGTAATCATAAATGGAGAAGCGTTACTATCCATTGCTTCTAGTTGAACTGTATAGGTAGAAGTAGGGATAACCTTTTCCAAATCTGTTTTTAAGGTTTCTTTTTCTTCATCAGAAAGTTTAGAAATGGTTTCTTCGTCTTTTTTGATAAGATTATCGATGTGATCACCATCTACACGAACAAAAGAAATATTTTCCTTACTAGTTTCTAGTTTTTGAATTAAATGAGAAACAATAGGTGAGTCTAATAATAGAACTTCGTACCCTTTATCTTTAGCAGCAGCAATATAAGCGTGCTGAGCATCTTTATCCGAAGCATACAGGACTACTAGCTTATTATCTTTGTCTGTCTGATTATCCTTTATTTTCTCTTGTAATTCTTCAAAGGTTAAGTACGTATCATCTACAGTTGGGTATAAAGCAAATTTATCTGCTTTTTCGAAGAATTTTTCTTCTGATAACATTCCGTATTCGATCACTACTTTGATATCATTCCATTTATTTTCAAAGTCTTCTCTGTCATTCTTAAATAGAGAGTTTAACTTATCTGCTACCTTTCTGGTGATATAACTAGAGATCTTTTTTACAGCACCATCAGCTTGTAAATATGATCTGGAAACATTTAAAGGAATATCTGGAGAATCAATCACACCACGCAGCATGGTAAGGAATTCAGGTACTATACCTTCTACATTATCTGTTACAAATACTTGGTTTTGATATAACTGAATTCTATCTTTTTGCATATTCATATCCTGCCCAAGCTTCGGGAAATACAATATTCCTGTTAGATTGAAAGGATAATCTACATTTAAATGGATGTTAAATAATGGCTCCTCGAATTGCATAGGATACAATTCTCGGTAAAAGCTTTTATAGTCTTCATCCTTTAAATCTGTTGGTTGTTTAGTCCAAGCTGGATTTGGATTGTTGATGATATTATCAACCTCTTGAGTAGGTGCTGGATCTTCTTCTTTAGCATCCTCTGGTTTTGGTAAGGTTTCAGTTTTTGTTCCAAATTTGATTGGAATAGGCATAAACTTATTGTACTTCACCAAAAGTTCGCTTATTCTATTATCTTCAAGAAATTCAGACTCTTCTTCGCCAATATGTAAGATGATTTCAGTTCCTCTTTCAGTTTTGTCATGTGCTTCTAAAGAATAGGTTGGAGAGCCATCACAGATCCAGTGAGCAGCAGGCTCATCCTTATAAGATTTTGTGATGATTTCTACTTTATCAGCTACCATAAAAGCCGAGTAAAAACCTAATCCAAAATGACCGATAATACCGGAATCTTTAGCACTATCTTTATATTTTTCTAAGAACTCTTCAGCACCCGAAAAAGCTACCTGATTGATATATTTTTCTACTTCTTCAGCAGTCATACCAATTCCCTGGTCAATAATATGTAGCTGTTTATTCTCTTTATCAATCTTTATTTCAATTCTTGGGTTGCCATATTCAATTTTGGCTTCACCAATATTGGTTAGATGCTTTAACTTTAATGTTGCATCCGTTGCATTAGATATTAATTCTCGTAAAAAGATTTCATGATCTGAATACAAGAATTTCTTAATCAAAGGAAAAATGTTTTCAACCGATACATTAATACTTCCTGTTGCCATTTTTTTATGTTTTAGTTTTTATTATCACTATTGTGTCTCTCCTTAGACAAAAAAAGTACCAATCCTATATTGCTGACAAACTGACATTATGATCAAATTATCCATGCTTCGTAAGGATAATAATTGAATTGCGTCTACTTAAATATTAGAACTTTAAGTTTCATTTTTTATGAAACAACTTTAACAATTTTTTTGTTTAGGTTTTTTTAAAAAAAGTTAAACAATGACTATCTTTACTCTGTAAATTAATAGATATGGCATCATCCAGTAAAAAACAAACCGTAGACAGTCAGTACATCATAACTAAGTACATGAATTATGTTCTAGAGCATGATACATACCCTAAGTCGGTGTATAAATTTTGTAAAGAGTCAAAAATAAAAGAAGAAGAGTTTTATGAGTTCTTTGGTAGTTTGGATAGTGTAAACAAAGGCATTTGGAATACGTTCTTTAGTACTACTATAGACGCGATGAACAATAATAAAGAGTACGCTCATTTATCTAGTAAGGATAAAATGCTTACGTTCTTTTTTACGTTTTTTGAAATGTTGACGCTTAATAGAAGTTATGTGTTATTAGCATTACAATATCATAATATGCCTCTTAAAAATTTAGCACAATTGAAAGGGTTACGAATGCATATTAAACATTTTGCTAAAGAATTGATTGAAACGGATAATGATGAAAAGTTATTTAAAATTGCTAAAAATCCAGTATCTGTATATTCAGAAGGAGCCTGGTTGCAATTTTTATTCCTACTAAAATTCTGGATGGATGACGAATCTGCTGGTTTTGAGAAAACAGATATTGCGATCGAAAAATCAGTAAATACCATATTTGATTTATTTGATAATACACCGTTAACTAGTGTTTTAGATTTGGGGAAATTTCTCTGGAAGGAAAAAACCATGTGGAATTAATCGTTGAAAGAAAGTTTGTAGAAAGAGAAAAGGAATATGAAGACAATTGATAAAATACCCACCTCCAAATTAGGTAGAACCACAGAGTTGGTGAAAACTGGAGTAAAAGTAGGAGGGAATTATCTGAAATATTATAGTAAAAAAGCTATAAACCCTAACACTACTAGAGATAAACTAAATGAAGATAATGCTGCTGATATTTATGACGGACTAAAAAATTTGAAAGGAAGCGCATTGAAAGTAGCACAGATGCTTTCCATGGAAAAAAACATTTTGCCGAATGCTTATGTTGAAAAATTTTCCCTATCACAGTTTAGCGTTCCGCCATTATCAGCTCCTTTAGTAAGGAAGACATTTAAGAAATATCACGGAAAATATCCGGAAGATTTATACGATACGTTTGCAACTCAATCTGTTAATGCCGCCAGTATCGGACAGGTACATAAGGCCGCTAAAGACGGGAAAAAACTTGCTGTGAAAATTCAATATCCTGGAGTTGCAGACAGCATAAGTTCTGATTTGGCGATGGTAAAGCCCATCGCCATCAGGATGTTTAATTTAAAAGGAAAAGATTCTGATAAGTATTTTCAGGAATTGGAAGGTAAATTACTAGAGGAAACAGATTACGTATTGGAAGTAAAGCAAAGTAAAGAGATTACAAATGCCTGCGCTAAAATTGAAAATCTAAGGTTCCCAAAGTATTATGAAGATTTATCTAGTAAGCGGATCATTACGATGGATTGGATGGATGGAGAGCATCTTAGTGAGTTTGCAAAACATAACGAGGATCAAGAAAAAGCCAATAGAATTGGACAAGCTCTTTGGGATTTCTATATGTATCAAATGCATATCTTGAAAGCTGTGCATGCGGATCCACATCCTGGGAATTTCTTGGTAGATAAAGAGGGAAATCTGATTGCAATAGATTTTGGATGTGTAAAGAAAGTACCGTTGGAGTTTTATACTCCTTATTTTGAATTAGCTGAAAGAGAAAATATAAATAACCCAGAATTCTTTGCTCAAAAGATGTTTGAACTCGAAATACTCCGAGAAGATGATTCTGACGAAGAGAAGAAATTTTTCTCGGAGCTATTTTATGAGATGTTAAGTTTATTTACAACACCATTTAATAAAGATGTTTTTGACTTTGCAGATCAGGAGTTTTGGGATAAAATAACAGAGTTAAGTGAAAAATATTCTAAAGATACCGAGCTAAGGAAAATGAATGGAAATAGAGGAAGTAAGCATTTCCTGTATATCAATAGAACATTCTTTGGTTTATATAACTTATTACACGATTTAAAAGCAACAATTCGTGTGAAAAATTTTGAAAAGTACCTTTAGTCAGTTGCTAAGACTGGCTTTGGTTTGTTTATTTATTGGTTAGGTTGTTAGAAAGGCATGCTGTGGTTGGCGTGCCTTTCGCTTTTTTAAAAGAAAACTTTTTACTAGTACAAATACGTTTGTAGAATTTATGTGTCATTCATCGAAAAAAAGAAAATTTATACAAAGAAGTCACTCTTAACAAATTTTCTGTTTATCTAATTTTATACCTGACAATACTTATTTGCTTTAACCACAAATTTGGTATTACAAATGATAAATCAGATCGGGAAAAAGAATAGAGGTATGAATGTGGAATCGATATATAATACTAAAAGAATAGATACTTTAGAAACTACGTTTTCTGTGTATCTTAATCAAAGATTAAATGTTATTTATATCGATTTACATAAGAATGATGCTAACGTTTTTTATAAGATCTATAACAGAAAAAGAAAGCTTGTAAAAGAAAAATACAATCTTTCTCAGAGAAACACTTTATCTCTTCATTCTTTTCCCACTGATTTATATATCATCGAAGTTAGTGATGGCATACATAAAGTTGTGAAAACTATTTTGAAACTTAAATAAGTACTATAAGTTTTTCCAAAAAAGCTTTAGTTGTTTTTTATACGTAAGATAAGAGGAAAATATTTGTTATGCATGCATACAATAAGCTTGTAGTTTCTTTTATCAAAAACGTAAGAATACATATCTTGCCCTGCAGTTTTTTTTAAACTGAATTGTAATAATTAATTATTACACACAATACACACTCAATATTATAATATATGTATACTTCAAGAGTAACAGGATTAGGAAGTTATGTTCCTGAAAATGTTGTAACTAATGACGATCTATCGAAAATAATGGATACAAATGATGCTTGGATTCAAGAGCGTACAGGTATTAAAGAAAGACGTCATATAAAAAAGGGAGATGGTAATAGTACTTCTATAATGGGAGTAAAAGCAGCAAAAATTGCTTTAGAAAGAGCAAACCTAACGAAGGATGATATAGATTTTATCATTTTTGCCACATTAAGTCCTGATATGTATTTCCCTGGAGGAGGCGTTAGAGTTCAGGATATGATGGATATGAATACAATTCCAGCTTTGGATGTTAGAAATCAATGTAGTGGTTTTGTATATGCTGTATCCGTGGCGGATCAGTTTATCAAAACAGGAATGTACAAAAATGTGCTGATTATTGGAAGTGAGAATCATAGTGGAGGTTTGGATATGACAACAAGAGGTAGAGCAGTATCTGTTATTTTTGGCGATGGTGCCGGAGCTATGGTTTTATCTAGAAATGAAAAAGATGATGGGGGTGGAGTTTTATCTACACATTTACATAGCGAAGGAGCACATGCTAAAGAATTGTCATTAGAAGGGCCAAGTACTGAACATTGGGTACCTGAGATTATAGAAAAGAATGATCAGGAGAATATTACGTATTATCCATATATGAACGGACAATTTGTTTTTAAAAATGCAGTAGTACGTTTTTCTGAAGTTATTAACGAAGGCCTACAACAAAATAACTTATCTCCATCGGATATAAATATGCTTATCCCGCATCAGGCGAATCTTAGAATTTCTCAGTTTGTACAAAAGCAATTTAGATTATCTGATGATCAAGTGTATAACAATATTCAACGATATGGTAATACAACAGCTGCTTCAATTCCAATTGCACTTACAGAAGCTTGGGAAGAAGGAAAGATTAAAGAAGGTGATGTTGTCGTTTTGGCAGCTTTTGGAAGTGGATTTACGTGGGGTAGTGCTGTTATTAAATGGTAACCTGATCAAACAATCACATAAAATAAAATCGCGAAACCATAAGTTTCGCGATTTTTTGTTTACCGGGTTATTTTTTTCTTTAAAGGCTAATTCAAATAAATTATAACCATAATGGTACTATAATAGACGTGACATATTGCATAGTGTTACAAAAACATTATAATTTTTACAATTATTTAACTTAGCAGGCTTTAATTTTGAAGATATGTGAATTTAACAAAAAATATAACTATTCTTTAATGAATTAACAAAATCATTAGTTTTTCTAGAGTATTCCTCCGCCAGATTTTTCATTTGAATCTCTTCGTTTTCTTCTTACTTTTCGATTTTTTCCACTACCAAAACGATAGGATAGTCCTAAAAATACAGTTTGTGTTTCCCCTTGAAATTGACCATTTTGTTCAAAAGGAAAGTCTCCAGAGAATCTAAAACGCATGGTGTTAAAGATATCGTTGAAATTAATGCTAGCCGTACCTTTTCCACCTAAGAAATTATATCGTGCTCCAGTGTTTACGAAATAAAATGGTTTTGTTTTAAACTGTATTCCCTCTTGCTCACCACGATAGAATCCAAATATCTGAAAGGTTAAGTTTTTTGTTGCTTTAAAATTGTTATTTATTCTGAAGTTGTATACCACTGCATCAACCTCGCTAGAAACTTGAACAATTTCATCTACTCCATTTACTTCTACAACATCTTCTACAATACCTTTTTGAGTTTGCGCATACAAATCAAAACTAGCATTAAAATTCCACCATTTCGTCGGTCTGTAGTTACTAGAGATTTCGATTCCATACGCAGAGTTGTTATCAAAATTCTCAAACGTAAGAATTTGTCCTTCTTCAACTGTTGGATCTGCTAATAGCGTTTGATTAATTTCATCATTAATAAGGCGATAAAATGTTCCAGCAGTAATAGATCCTCCCGTCAATTTACGAGTGTAGTTAAACTCGATAGAATTTGTAAACTGAGGGTCTAATTCCGGATTTCCTCTAGAGGTAATTCTAGGGGTACTCCATTCTCTTATCGGGTTTACCTGATTTAATCCTGGTCGGTCTACACGTCTACTATAACTTAGTTGATACGAGTTTTTTTCACCTGGTGTATATGTTAGATAGGCTGAAGGGTACACAGTAAAAATATCATCTTCAAATACTTTTACATCGTTAAAAATAGCTTCTACCTGATAACTTTCTAATCGTGCTCCTAGTTGATACGACCATTTCTCATAATTTTTACCATAAGTTGCATATAAAGCATGAATGTCTCTATCATAACGATATTTAGAATCATCAAATAAAGTGGATCTATACTCATTATCAGTACGTCTTATACGTCCTTCGTATCCTAATTCTAGCTTTGTTTTTTCTGATAACGGATTCACATAATCTAGGTTGATAGTGGTATTTGTTCTTTCGTTATTTAATATATCATTATAATCTGGAGTAGCGCCACCAGCAAAATTGAAATCATCATCACTATCACCTTCAAAAATGTTATAATCTACTTCTAACTCAATGTTATGCCCGTCTTTCTCAAAATCGTGTTTATAATCAAAATTATAAGTAGAACCAAGATTATCACTGTCATTAATCAAGTTTTGGAATATGTTGTTTTCTGGATTATCGAGAAAGTCAATATCAGTAGTACCGTTAATGTTTCCATCAAATAAATTTTGATTTGTATATAATGATATGGTGTTCTTATCATTAATATAGTAGTCAAAACCTACCTTGAAAAGGTGAGATTTATTGTTATCTAAAAAGCGAAAATCTGTTCTATAGTTTTGATCACCTCTAAAAATAAAACCTTGTTGTCGATTCTTAGTAATATTGGCTCCGTAATTTCCATAAACGTTTATTTTTCCACTTCGGTAATTCAGATCTATCGAGCTATTAAATCGCGCATTTTGATCCCAGTTTACACCCAAGTTGATGTTTCCATTAAAACCAATATTAGCATTTTTACGTAGTACTATATTAATGATACCACTCATACCTTCGGGATTATATTTTGCCGATGGATTGGTTATTAATTCTACGGATTTAATCGATGTAGAAGGAATTTGTTTTAATAATTGAGTAGGCGAGATGTTCGTTGGTTTTCCGTCAATTAGTATCTGTACATTAGGGTTACCACGTAGCGCGATATTCCCATCTTGATCTACATTAACTGATGGAATATTCTGCATGATTTCTGCAGCAGTACCACCAGTAGTCGTAAGGTCTTTCCCTATATTTACTACCTTGCGATCTATTTTTTGTTCGATCGTTGTACGTTCTGCAATAATGGTAACATGATCCAGTGCTTGTGCTTCCTCTTCTAAGGAGATGACTCCTACATTAACATCTTTGTTCTTTCTAGATATTTCTATAGGTTGTGTATAACTGGTATATCCAATGAATTGTACTTTTAGTGTATAATTTCCATTAGGAATATCAGGAATAAGAAAAGTTCCATCTTCTTTTGTAATTCCTCCACTAACTAATTTGTTAGCTCCGTCATTTACTACGATTGTTGCATAAGGAATTGGTTGTTTAAGGTTTTTGTCGATTACTGTTCCCGAAATAGTACCAACAATTATACTGTTGCTAGGCTGAGCGGTAAGCAAGGAACAGCTTATTAATAAAATAAATAAGAATACATTGTGGGTGGTTTGCCTAATAGGTAGGTTGATTTTTTTCATATTAAATGTGTTTTGATTGATGTATGCAAAACAATGTACTGGGTATTGCATAATATCAGTGCATTTGTTTTCCCTTTTTTACGTTGATTAAACGTATAACTGTATGACGATGTAACCTAAAATCTGTTACACAAAATATTTCTTTTAACAATTAATTATATAACCAAAGACCGCTCCTGGATAAGGAGCGGTCTTCTTATAATAATCAAATAGTAACACTAACCATCAACTATGAATAAAATTTGATTATTAAGTAACTAACTAACTAAATTTATGAAAAATCATATTTCTTTATCTATAAGACGTGCAGTACAAGTCTTATGTTACACCTGTTTTTTGTTTTTAACATTTTAGGGTTTATTTTTAACGTTTGCAGACTGTAATCGCTATGAATTAACGTTATTTTGCGACTAAAATCATGCTTATGAAGGGAAAAAAGACCTTAGTGTTGGGAGCTTCGCTTAAACCAGATAGATATTCTAATTCGGCAATTCATCGATTGGTTAATAGTAATCAGGAAGTAGTAGCAATTGGATTGCGATCTGGTGAAGTAGCAGGAATTACTATTCATACATTTCTAACATCATTTGAGGATATACATACGGTAACCCTATACCTAAATCCTTCCAGACAAAAGCAATATTATGACTATATTATTGGACTTCATCCAGAAAGAGTGATTTTTAACCCAGGAACAGAAAATCCAGAGTTTTATAATGTATTGCAAGAAGCAGGTATTAATGTTGAAGTGGCTTGCACCTTAGTATTACTTTCTACGAATCAGTACTAAGCCTAAAAAGGTTAATAGGCCATTAAGAATTAAAATAAAGAACCCAAATTCGAAACCAAACCATTTGGCACTATTGATACTTATAATGTACGATAGTATGGGTGATAGAATTGCAATGATAGGAACCAATCTATCTTTGATTTTCATTTTAGTAAATAAACCAAAAGCATAAAGTCCCAAAAGTGGACCATAGGTGTATCCAGCAAAAACGAATAACTTAGCAATAACGCTTTCATCTTTGATTACGTATTTAAAGGCTACGATCACCAGAATCAATAATAAAGAAAATAGAATGTGATATTGTTTTCTTGCTTTTATTTGATCTTCAGGATTTAGTTTTTTTTCTATATCCATGATATCAATACTAAAAGAAGTAGTTAACGAAGTTAGCGCACTATCTGCACTACTGTAGGCTGCAGCAATTAATCCTAAGACAAAGAAAATAGCAATTCCAATTCCTAATCCACTCTGAGTTGCAATAATTGGAAAAAGTTGATCCTTATGAGCATCAATTCCATGTTGTCCCGCATATTGAGTTAATAATAAGCCTAATCCAAGAAATACAAAATTGACTATAGTCAGAACTATAGTAAACCAAAACATGTTTTTTTGAGCATCTTTTAAGTTTCTGCAAGTAAGATTTTTTTGCATCATATCCTGATCCAAACCTGTCATAACAATGGCAATAAAAGCACCAGAAATAAATTGTTTTACAAAATGATCTCCACTTTTAAAATCATCCAAAAAGAAAATTTTAGAAAGGTCACTATCTAAAACATACCCTATTAAACTAGTGCCGTCAATTCCTAAATCACTAGCAACGTAGTATACAGCAACACCTACCGCAATTAGCATAAATAAGGTTTGCAATGTATCTGTCCAAACTATGGTTTTGATACCAGATTTAAAAGTGTAGAGCCAAATAAGAAGTATAGTGATAATCACTGTAATCCAAAATGGAATACCAATACTATCAAACATAATAACTTGTAGAACATTCGCTACTAGAAATAACCTAAAACTAGCACCCACAATTCTGGATATTAGAAAAAAAGAAGCTCCAGTTTTATAGGAATACCTTCCGAAACGTTCTTCTAGATAGGTATATATAGAAGTTAGATTTAGTTTATAATAGAGAGGTAGTAGTACTGTACCAATTACGGCGTACCCAACGATATACCCTAATACAACTTGCATGTAGCTAAATTGCGAAGCTTCAACCCAACCTGGTACTGAAATAAAAGTAACACCACTTAGCGATGCTCCAATCATTCCAAAAGCTACTATATACCATGGAGATTGGCGATTGGCTTTGAAAAAAGCGTCGTTTCCCGAATTCTTTCCTGTGAAATATGAGATTAAAAGAAGTACACCAAAATATCCGGCAATTAGAAAAAGAATATGTATCGGTTGCATAGAGTGTTCGAATTAGTAAAATACCAAAATACGAATTAATCTATGACAATATCAATCCTAAACTACAAACTATTTATTTCTAGTATCGCTTTCTATCATGCCATCACGTAATCGAATGACTCTATGTGCATGAGCGGCAACTTCTTCTTCATGGGTAACAAGGATTACAGTATTTCCAGCAGCATGAATATCATCAAATAACTGCATGATTTCCAAAGAGGTTTTCGAATCTAGGTTTCCTGTTGGTTCATCTGCCAGTATAATAGAAGGTTTATTTACCAATGCTCTACCCACAGCAACTCTTTGTCGCTGCCCTCCAGATAATTGATTGGGTTTGTGATCCATTCGATCAGCAAGGCCTACATCTGTCAATACTTCTTCCGCTCTGGCATTTCTGTCTTTTTTAGAAGTACCTGCATAAATCATTGGTAATGCAACATTATCTAAAGCAGTTGTTCTTGGCAATAAATTAAATGTTTGAAATACAAAACCGATCTCCTTATTTCTAATTTCTGCTAATTCGTCATCAGTCATTTTACTCACATCATTTCCATTAAGATTATACGTGCCATCGGTAGGAGTATCCAAACAACCTAAAAGATTCATTAGAGTTGATTTTCCTGATCCAGAAGGTCCCATAATAGCTATGTAATCTCCTCTTTTAACTTCAAGATCAATACCCTTGAGTACATACACGGTTTCCTGGCCTAGTTGAAAGTTTCTAATGATACCTTTAATATCGATAACGTTTTCCATGTGATGCTTTAATTATAGCGTAAGATACGATTTTAGCCTATATGACGTACGATCAATAAATTTGTTACAACAAAATAGATTTAATTATCAAGCTTTTCTGAACCATGATAACTCCATCCACGTATTTTTAATTTTGAAAGCTTTAAAAATTAGGGAAATTTCAGATTATTAGGGTGTTGTTTTTATGATAGAATAGTGCTATCTTTAAGAGATAAGATTAACGTCTTAATATAAGGGATGTAGTATTTGGAAATATGTAAATGGAAAGTCTGTTTGCATCAACCTCTAAATATACCAATATGTCTTTACGCAAACCACCAATTAAAAATTCCACTGAAAACCAAATTGTACTGTCCGAAGAATTTATAAGTTCAAAAAAGAGCCTTTTTCATTTTGTTACACATATAAATCATGATTTTGTGTTATGGAAGGACGATAAGATAATAGATACTTTTTCAGGTTCTTATAAAAATACTGAAGAAGTCGGTATTCCTAGGATTATCCAAAAAAGATTTTGGTTACAATTATATACTAAAACAAACACTTACCTGATAAACCAATGTCTAACCTCAGAAAGAGAGTGGAAATGGGTGACTACAAATTTTAAAGTAAGGAGAAATGAGGATAATGAGATTTTGAATTATTTAATTGAGAGAAATATTCCTTCTAAACGTACAATCGAAAACATCAAGTCGTTGTACAAAAAACTAATAGATATCGAAAAGACGATGGGAATAGAGGTAGCAAATAACTATTTTAATAAATTCCTTGCGGAAAAAAGTAAAACATATGACCAGTACATGAAAGAATTATGTTTATCCACAGATAGGACTATGTTAAAAGTGAACTATCATAAAAATAATGCTATTCCTTCTATTTCCTAATGATAAAATGCTCTTTTGCTTGTTCGGTTCTAAAAAACACAAATCCTAGTGAATAGGTATCTATAGTTACAGTTACTTTTGGATGCTTTTGTATGGTGTTCCAGATATCAAAATTTTTTTTGGTATATCGGATGGAATTTATAAGTAATAAAGAGTCATTATGTGTGTTTTCTAATATGGCGTCTAGTATATCTATATTTGACATAAAGTAGTTAATTTCTAAAAATACCAAGTCGAACGTTACATTATTTTGAAAAGAAGTATAAGTAGATATCTCATTGTTTTCAGATATAATTTGGACAATGGTATCCGGTTTTTTTTTCAAAACAAGCACTTTTTTATAATCGAAATAAGGGATGGTGCGATTTAGTAGTTTTGCAGAATTTAGAGTAATACTAATACTTGATTTTTTACTTATAATCGATTGTATTTTCTCATAAGATTTTCTTTTAGTCCGATTATAAAAACATTTGGTTACCAAGTTGTATACAAAAGGCGAATGAACCCCATGTTGATTTGTAGATTTTACTAAAAAAAGAAAGTAAGATTTAATTTTAAATAGCATGCTTACAATAAATAGATGTGTTATTCCATTTTTTCGGATAACTCTAGCCAACGCATTTCTTTTTCTTCTATGCTATCAATAATATCTTTTAGTTTAGCAGATTCCTCATTGATTTTATCTTCATCCAAATTACCGCTAGTAAATAATTCTTCTATTTCCTTTTTTTGTAACTCCAGTTTTTTTAGCTCACGTTCTATACGACTATACTCTTTCTGTTCATTATAAGATAGAGCACTTTTATTATCTTTTTTCCAAGAAGTCTTTGGTTTTGACGCTGGATCATCTGTTTTAACTTTTTCTGGAAGTCTGCTGTTTTCATAAACTCTATAGTCAGAGTAATTTCCAGGGAAATCTTCGATAACTCCTTTACCTCTAAATACAAACAAATGATCCACAATTTTATCCATAAAGTAACGATCGTGAGAAACCACTATCAAACATCCAGGAAAATCCAAAAGGAAATTCTCCAATACGTTTAAGGTTACAATATCAAGATCATTCGTAGGTTCATCAAGGATTAAGAAGTTTGGATTTTGGATAAGAACGGTACATAAATATAGTCTTTTTCTTTCTCCTCCACTTAGTTTTTCTACAAAATCATATTGCTTTTTACGATCGAATAAAAAACGCTCTAACAATTGTTGTGCAGAAATTTGACGTCCTTTTTTCAAAGGAATATAATCACCAAATTCTCTAATGACATCAATTACTTTTTGTCCTTCTTTTATGGTAATACCTCTTTGTGTATAGTACCCGAATTTTACAGTTTCTCCAATTACTATTTTACCTTGATCGGGAGTAATGGCACCAGTAATCATATTAAGAAAGGTTGATTTACCAGTTCCGTTTTTACCGATAATTCCAACACGTTCCCCTTTTTTGAAAACGTATTCATACTTATCCAGGAGAATAAGATCGTCGAATTTTTTAGAAACTTTATGGATTTCCAGAATCTTGCTTCCCAGACGTTCCATATTGATTTCTAATTGTACCTCATGATCATTTCTTCTTTTATGAGCACGTTCTTTGATTTCATAAAAATCGTCAATACGAGATTTAGATTTCGTAGTACGCGCTTTGGGTTGGCGTCTCATCCAATCTAATTCTTTTTTGTAAAGTTGTTTAGCTTTGTTGGTTTCTATTTCTTCATTCGCTATTCTAGCTTCTTTGTTCTGTAGATAATAGGCATAATTACCTTTGTAGCTATATAATCTTCCATTTTCTAATTCTACAATTTCATTACAAACATTTTCTAGAAAATAACGATCATGAGTAACCATAAAAAGAGTGAAGTTTTCTTTGGCAAAGTATTCTTCTAACCATTCGATCATTTCTAGATCTAAATGGTTTGTAGGTTCATCAAGATATAATAATTCAGGTTTGCTAAGTAAGATATTTGCTAAGGCTAACCTTTTTTTCTGCCCACCAGATAGTTGACTTACTTTTTGTTGTAGGTTCTCGAGTTTTAGTTTAAAGAGTATCTGTTTGTATTGTGTTTCAAAATCCCAGGCATTTAAAGCATCCATTTGTTCAAAAGCTTTTTGGTAAGCTTTTGTATCATCTGGATTTTGTAATGCTTTCTCATAAGCATTAATAACACGTAAGGTGTCATTATCTGAAGCAAAAATAGTTTGCTCTATAGTAAGATTAGGATCTAAATTGGGCTCTTGAGGTAGAAAAGCTACTTTCAGGTTTTTTCTATATACGACCTGACCTTCATCTGGTTCTTCATCTCCTGCAACAATATTTAGTAAAGACGTTTTACCAGTTCCATTTTTAGCTACAAAACCAATTTTTTGACCTTCATTAATTCCGAACGATATGTTATTAAATAGCACTCGTTCTCCAAAAGATTTTGCAATATTTTCTACCGATACGTAATTCACAAGCTTTTTTTTAAAGCTGCTAAGGTACAAAGTTGGTATATAATAAGTCTATTTGGATCTAAGTTTCTTGATAGATTATAGCAAGTATTCTACATGATTTATGAAGTCTAAAGAATGCAAAAAGAGTGTGAAGATATAAATTTCACACTCTTTTTTGAAAAATAGCTTATCAATTAGCCCTGCTTAAACCAACTTCTGCAGATACAGTAACTTTACAGTTAGAAACCGTTATACAGCAGCAGTTACAAAGACCCCATTGATCTGCATAGCATCCACAGGTCCCGAATTCTACATCACATTCTATGCTAACTCCGATTCCAGCGGCTAGTACAATATTGTTTGGGTCCAGATTGTTTAGAAAAGGAGCATGGTTATAGGTCTCAGATAACTCTTTTAATCTTTCAGAATGTTTGAAATTTCTATCCACAATACTTTCTTTCATGACAGAAACCACTTTGTGTTCTTTAAAATAAGGTACCTTTCTAGTGTGTTTAAAAATAGCTGCAGAGGTATAGATTCCATCATTTGCTTTAAGATCATTGTAAGATCCGTCATCAAAAAACGATGTGTTATCAAATGTTACTGTATCCAGCATGGGCTCCTCTTCAGAAAAATTTACAAAAACCAATTCTCTAACATATTCTTTTTCAGAAATACTTCTAATTCTAGAATCCAATAAGGCAACATTTTCTTTAAAAAAAGAAGACTCTCTCTCTTCAAAATTTACTGTTTCTAAGGACTTTTTCTGATCAACATCTGTAATGTTGAGGTTGTCCTTGGTGCAGGATAATAATGTAAATAAACAACCCAATATTGTCGTATAAATTAGTATTCTTTTCATGTTACTTTGTCTTAAATATTACCTACTCTATCTATAAGCTTTTCGGTTTTCGCTTTTTAAAAATTGTTGTTTGAATTATAATTTTGGATGATCAGCCAAATAATAAACAATTGTTTATTTGTACAGAGGAGTAATAACAAATGAAAATGTTACCCAGACAATCTTGTTTTTTTTAGAAAAGGTAAAATATCAACTTTAAAGAATGTTAAGAAGTTTGAAAACTATTCTCCTAACTACAATAGAGTTTTCTATATTTTTTTAAAGAGTTAACATGTAATAACAATGAGGATTATATGTGTTTCTTGTTGGATAGTATTGTATGATTTAAGAGCGAGCTTTAAAAGAATGAATTAGGAAATTCTTTCTTAATCAAATGTGTAGTATTAGAAAACAGAAATATTTAAAGTTACTCAAAAAGACTATATTTTTTTTCTTCGTCTTGTTACCGAGAATAGAAATATAAAAATCATGAGAAAAATCGCAACTCTTGCAAGATAATCACCAGCTCTAACATAGAAAGTAATTTTTTTATTAGTAGTAAGAGTGCCTTTTAAGGCTCCCTGCTCATTATATGGTAAAGACGAGATGATATTTCCAGTTTGGTTTATAATTGCAGAAATACCAGTATTTGCACTTCTGGCAATACTTCTTCGTGTTTCTATAGCTCTTAATTTTGCATAGGCCAAATGTTGTTGATGACCTTGTGTTACGCCCCACCAAGCATCATTGGTAATAATTGCTAAGAAATCCGCATTATTTCTTACATAACCTGTGACAAATTCTCCGTAAACGCTTTCATAACAAATGATTGGCGCTGCACCCAGTTCTTCTTTTGTAAAAAAGACTTCTCGATTTGGTTGTGTTGTTTTCTTAGCTACAGTACCTCCTAAATCGATCATAGCATCGCCAATGATCGGTTTAAAAACACTTTGGTACGGAAAATTCTCTACTCCAACCACTAATTTACTTTTGTGATATAACTCGTCTGTACCATCCGGTCTTACTAAAAAGGCAGAATTATAGTCATCATAAAACACACCACTTTTATGTTCATTCGTTTGTGGACGAACTTGGACTGGATCTCTAAAAACATCTAATAAGGAAATTCCCGATAGAAAATTAGCTTTTGGATAATTTTGAATAATAGCACTAGCAGTTTTTTTTGCAATAGAACTCTTAAATGTTTTTAATCTATTATTATCGGCAAAAACAGTTTCTGGCGCAATAACAAAATCTGTATTTTCTGTTATTTCTTTTTGAGAAAGAGAAGTTAACAATGCACCTACACGATCATCGCTAGTATTATATTTTTCGGTATAGGGGTTTATGTTTGGTTGCAAAATAACAACTTCCACCTCTTTGCCATCTTCTTCATAGGTTTTTAAAATAATAAGAGAAATTATTATTGGGATGATAATGATCAATCCATTTTGGAGACCTGCTTTGTATAGAATTGACTTGTCTTTATGTTCTAGAAAAAGTAATATACTTTTATAGACACCGATGTTTACAATCCAAATCCAAAGGGTACCTCCAAAAGTTCCGGTGTATTCGTACCATTGTATCCATGAAGTAAAATTGGCAAATCCATTTCCTAAATTAAGCCAAGGCCAAGAAAACTGCCATTGTAGATGAAGATACTCAAAACTCATCCATATACAAATGAGAAAGATAGTTCCAATGAAGAATGAAGCTCTTCTTGCGACAATATGATACAAAAGAAATACTAATGCCATTATCAGTGTATTTACAATTTCTGCAAACCACATTCCGAATGGAGTAGAATTATAGATCCACCATGTGGTAATCATATTCCAGATAAATAGCGAGAGAAAAGCAAATCCAAATACTTGAGATTTATGATACTTGTTCGTGCGGACTTTGTACTCAACAACTAATAAGGGGACAAAACCGAAAAAGAGAAATAGCGGGAAACCATAAGTAGGCCAACCAATAGCAAGCAATAAGCCTGATAAAATGACAAGTAATATGTTCTTCATAAAAGATGTTGTGTCTTAGAAACGAAATTAAACTTATTTCGTTACAAAACTGAAACCTAAGCTAAAAAAATGTTATGATAGTATAAAGGCTATCTAAAAAGACTCCAATCTACTTTTATAGAAAATACATTAGAATAAATAGCAGCGCTTTGATCGCCGATGTCTGTGAGTGCATAATCTACCTGTATGCCTTTATATTGAAAACCAATTCCAAAATTTGGTTGAAAGCCTACGTTATCGGATCCATCAAATTGCTCAATATTTTGGAAATTACCTACACCTCCACGAAGATAAACGATTTGAGCATAGTCTAATTCAAAACCAAAAGCCGGAGTAACACTGATTGCAGAAGATGAAATAATATCATTTGTTTCAGCAAAACGCACATTCATATCTAATTCTGTATTTAGACCAAATTTTGTTCCTATATCAAATTTTCTGGCGGCTCCAAACTGAAGTTTAGGTATCGTAATTTCTGTAGTTTCTGGTAATTCCTGATCTCTTATCTGTGGAATTTGATCTTCATCCGGAATACCATCTCCGTTAAGATCACCAATAGCAAATTCTTCTACACTCCAGGCATTAAAAGTAGTGGTAATATCTCTAACCATTACTCCAAATTGCCAATTGTTCTTTTGATATTGTAATGCAGCATCGAAACCAAATCCCCATGAAGATGCAAAATCTCCAATAATACGTCGGATTACTTTAGCATTAGCACCATAACTGAGACCTTCTATGGGTAGTTTTCTTGAATATGAAAATGTGAAGGCATAATCGGCCGCCGAGAATAGATTAATTCTGGTATAATCAATATTACCATCAGCGTCCACTAAGCTAGTAGTATCAAGAATGTCATCTACTCCAAAACGAATCAAAGAAAATGAAATGGCACTTTTTTCATCTAATGGCATACCAAAAGCTAGGTAATCATAGTTAGCAATATTAGCGAAATATGCTGCATGCATGAAAGAAACCTGATTGTCTTCTAAATTGATCAATCCAGCAGGATTCCAATATCCAGAATTTACATCACCAGAAGTAGCGACAACAGCATTAGCCATACCTAACGCCCCAGCATCCACACCAATATTCAGAAATTCATTGGAATATTTACGAGTTTGAGCTGAAGAGAAAAACACAGACAAACTAAACAATGCGATTATAATTCTTTTCAATCCTAGCAATTTTTGACAAATATCTTACTATTTTTCAACATTATAAACTTTATTTACGATTTCATATTGTGTAGTCTATGTTAATAGACGGAAATAGTTTGCTATTTTTACACAAAATATATCCATATGAAGCTGAAAAAGCAAATTCCTAATATCATTACCCTTCTTAATCTTTTGTGTGGATGTATTGCTACGATTTTTGCTGTACAGGGAGATTTGGAGTTGGCAGCCTTATTTGTTGTGCTTGGGATAGGATTTGACTTTTTTGATGGATTAGCGGCGAGATTGCTAAAAGTACAAAGTGAACTCGGATTACAGTTAGACTCGCTAGCAGACATGGTAACAAGTGGATTAGTGCCAGGTATTGTAATGTTTCAATTGATGGCAAAAGTATATAATGTCTCTTCAGATCAAGTACTTAGATATCAGGTTTATGACAAGGATTTTATAGAAGGTTATACAGAGTTTTTACCTATTTTAGGATTGCTTATTACGTTGGCTTCAGCGTATCGATTAGCGAAGTTTAATATCGATACGAGACAGACGACTTCATTTATTGGATTGCCAACTCCTGCTAATACCTTGCTTATTATTAGCTTGCCTTTAATTCTTAGTTTCAACTCTGCAGAATGGATTGCAGATATTATTTTGAATCAATGGTTTTTAATAGGCCTAACATTGGTAAGTTGTTACTTACTTAATGCCGAAATTCCATTATTTGCTTTAAAGTTTAAAACATGGGGTTTTCAGGAGAATAAAATTAGATATGTTTTCTTACTAATAGCGATTTTGTTGTTGATATTTCTTCAATTCACCGCGATACCTGTAGTAATATTGCTGTATGTTTTGATATCTTTGATTTTTAAGGAAGGAAATACAGTCTAGATTCCGTATTATCATGAGAAACCATGTTGGGTTTTACTTTTTGTTGTTCGTAAGCCTACTTATTCTTAGCTGCTCGAATACCACCAAAACTACATTCAAAACGGGAGAACATATTATTACTCTTATAAAAGAACATGATTCACTGCATTATGTGCAGATTGCTTCCGATTCTTTAGTGGATAATTGGGAATTACCGTATCCAGTATATCAGTTTACGCATGGAGATGTAGATGGTAATGGAAAAGACGATATATTAGTGGGAGTAATAAAGACCACAAGATTTGATTCTATAAAACGAAAACGTCTTTTTATTTTCAAAAATTACAAAGGATATGTTCGACCATTATGGTTAGGTTCTCGTTTAAGTAAACCTTTAGTAGATTTTGATTTTATAGAAACTCAGGAAGGAAACTTTATTAGAAGTATTGAAAAAGAACAAAGTGGTAACGTGCTTATCGCAGAATATAAATGGAAACGGTTTGGACTGGTATTTACAAAATATCTGCATCGAGAAATAGATAGCGCAAAGGCTATACAAATACTAAGAAATAAAAGTTAACAACTTAAGAACTATGAAAAAACAATTATTGTTGATCAGTGTATTTTTAATTCTCATTGCTTGTGGAAGTGATACAAAAACAAACAAGCAAAATGATATCGTATCGACATCTAATGAAATAGACGAGACAACTCTAGATGAGGAAGAAACTAAGAAAATTGATAATCCTGTTATAGTTAATGGAAAACTAGATGTAGAAAAATTAGGAGAGGATGTGGATTTGCAGATGGATATTTCTTCATTAACCCTGTACGAAATAAGAGTATTACGCAACAGTTTTGCGGCAAAACAAGGATATTGTTTTATGAAAGGTGATCTCCGGTACACTTTTGAAGCTACAAGTTGGTATAATGAGAGAATGGAAAGTAGGTATTGGGCAGAAGAAGGAGGAGAAGATATTGAGCCCATTTCATACTCATCTCAAGAAACAGTTTTTATCGAAAAGTTAAAAAAGCGAGAAGAAGAGTTAAAAACTAAAAATCTCTCAGACCAAGGAAATAGAAAGGTGGCAAATATCGATAATATTGTAAATCTTTTTCAATTAGAAAAGCCTGCTCCTGAGTTGATGGAGATGTTGGCTAAAAATGGATTTGCGATTGTTCCTAATTCGAATATTCAGTTTTTTCATTTGTATGAACAGAATGATTATGCAGAGTTCCCAAATTTTGTGACTACCGATATGTATATGCAATTGTTTCACATGTATTTTGGGTTTATACTTAAGAAAATTGAAGAAGAACAATTTATTCCGATCCTATCAGAAATTTGCCAAAACATGATTAAGGATATGCAAAGTTTAGCTGAAACTTCTTCAGATGAAGCTTTTAGTGAAATGGCAAAATTTAATCAGACGTATTATGCAATTGCGTATACATTGTTAACCGATGCGAGGGTTGAAGTTCCTTCTGGATATGAACAACATTATGAGAATGAATTATTGGCCGTTAAAAGCGAGGAAGATAAGATTTCTGAGTTTTTGGAATTTACTGAAGTTCAGTTTCCATACAGTTTGTTTAAACCAAGAGGACACTATACTAGAACAGAATCGTTAAAACGTTATTTTTGTGCAATGATGTGGTTGCAATCCGCTCCTTTTTGTCTCAATAATGATCTTCAGTTTAAAAGAGCTTTGGTAAATGCTGACGCTCTTGGTAATAGTTCTAATTTTGGGAAAGAGACATTAAAGAAATATAAAGCAATCATGGAGCCTATAGACTTCATTATTGGACAAACGGATAATGTATCTTTCTTAGATTTAGCCGAGTTGCTAGAAAAAGAAGAGCTTCCTTTGGAAGCTATTTTACAAGATACTGAGCGTATAGAAAACCTTAAAGTCGAAGTAAATAAAATTGCGGATATCAAAGATAAAATAAGATCTGGTGGAGGTAGTTGTAAGATAAAAATCAACTTTATACCACAACGATACGTTTCTGATAATGATGTGCTTCAAAATTTGGTGGATTTGAGAAGTGAAGTTTCCAAACGTGCTTACCCACAAGGATTAGATGTAATGGCTGCTTTTGGTAGTAAAGCTGCAGAAGATCTATTGATTAATGAATTAAAAGAAGGAGAGAAGTGGGAAGAATATCCTGGATTGTTAACTAAGATGCAAGAAGAAATGAGTTCCGTAGATTTTGGAGCTACTGTTTATACAAAATGGATTCAGAGTTTGTTGGAGCTTCAAAAAGCTAATGATAGTTATCCTTATTTCATGCAAACTCCAGAATGGAACAAGAAAAATTTAAATGCCTCTTTAGCTTCTTGGGCAGAATTAAAGCATGATTCTATTTTATATGCAGAACAACCAATGGCTGCAGAGTGCGGAGATGGAGAAGGAGTTCCAAGTCCTTATACAGTTGGATATGTAGAACCTAATATTGGCTACTGGAACACTGTGATCGAATTAATTGATCTTACTAAATCGGTATTGGAAAGAAATGAACTTTTGGATTCAAATATTTCTAGAATTACCACTAGCTTAAGAGAGAACGCAGAGTTTTTATTATCTGCAAGTAAAAAAGAACTAGCAGGAAAGAAACTATCTATTCAGGAGTATGGTCAGATAGAAATCATAGGTAGTACATTCGAATGGATTACACTAGATTTGGTAAAGCAAAAAGATCAGTATTTAGATGGATGGCATAATGTACAAGGACCTGATAAATCTGTCGCTGTGGTAGCAGATGTATATACAGCGAATAGTGGGAACAATCCTGATAAGGGGATTTTACATGTAGCTACGGGTAATGTAAATGATTTGTATGTATTAGTGGAGATTGAAGGGTATTTGCATATCACAAAAGGAGCGGTATTTGGATATCACGAATTTCATCTTCCTCTTGGGAATCGTTTAACCGACGAAGAATGGCAGGACATGATAGACAAGAATCAAGCTAAAGGGATTCCTGAATGGATGAAAACTATTATTGTTCCAATTCCTGCTCCAAAAACAAATGAGAAAATATTCTATAGTTCGGGATGTTAAAAAAAATAAAGCATCTCAGGAGAGTGCAATTTTCTTTTAGATTTATAATTGTAGGTTTAGGAATCCTGGTTTCTTTTTCTTCATGTGATTCGGATGACGAAACTACTATAGTTTTTGTTGGAGATTTGTTATTAGATCGTGGAGTGAGGACAAGAGTTGAACATTTGGGAATGGATACTCTGTTTCATGAATCGATAGATAGCGTTTTTGTAAAAAGCGATGTGGTTATCGCTAATTTAGAATGTCCAGCTACCAAAATAGAAGAACCTATTCATAAGAAATTTATTTTCAGAGCGGAACCAGATTGGTTATTTGCACTAAAAAAACATGGGATCACTCATTTGAATATGGCAAATAATCATTCCATGGATCAAGGTAGAAATGGTTTGGTAGATACAGAACGGAATATTATAAATGCTGGTTTAATTCCTTTGGGATATGGGAAGCATGCCCGAGAAGCATGTAAACCAATATTAATTACCTCAAATCCTAGAAATATATATTTGTTATCTTCTCTTCAGGTTCCTTCAGAAAATTGGACATTTTTAGAAGATAAGCCTTGTGTTTGCGAAGATTCTTTTGATGAAATTTCTGACAAGATTCATAACATAAAGAAAGATAATTCAGAAGCAGTAGTAATAGTTCAGTTGCATTGGGGAGCAGAACACACAAAAGTTCCACTGATATCACAAAAGCAGCAAGCATATAGTTTAATCGATGCTGGGGCGGATGTGATTATTGGCCACCATCCACATACCATACAAACCATAGAAGTTTATAAAGAAAAGCATATTTACTATAGTATAGGTAATTTTATTTTTGATCAGCATAATCCTATAAATTCTAAGGGATTGCTAATTCAATTAAAAATAGAGAAGCAACACATTTTAGTTTCAGATATGGAATTTGAAATCAAAAAATGTAGTCCAAGGCTTATAGATTAGTTTTATAAGCAACTAAGAATCGAAATCTATTTTCTTTTTTCTAAGCTCGAAATTTTGTCCAAGATAAACTTTACGAACCATTTCATCTTCTGCCAGTTCTTCAGGAATTCCTGCTTTTAAAATACTTCCTTCGAACATAAGGTAGGTTCTGTCAGTGATAGCTAAGGTTTCTTGTACGTTATGATCCGTAATTAGAATACCAATGTTTTTATTTTTTAGTTGGGCTACAATTCGTTGAATATCTTCTACAGCAACTGGATCTACACCAGCAAATGGCTCATCTAATAAAATAAAATTAGGATCTGTGGCTAAAGCTCTTGCTATTTCTGTTCTTCTTCGTTCTCCACCACTTAATAAATCTCCTCTGTTCTTACGAATATGACCTAACCCAAATTCTTCAATAAGAGATTCCATTTTGTGCAACTGTTCTTTTTTAGAGAGTTTTGTTAACTGTAAAACGCTAAGGATATTATCTTCGATACTCAATTTTCTAAAAACAGATGCTTCTTGAGCTAGATAACCAATCCCATTCTGAGCACGCTTATACATAGGAAACTTTGTAATATCGGTACTATCAAGTGATATTTTTCCTCCATTCGGTTTTACCAATCCTACAATCATATAGAATGAAGTTGTTTTACCAGCTCCGTTAGGACCTAATAAACCTACGATTTCTCCTTGATTTACTTCTAGAGAAATCCCTTTTACTACTTTTCTTCCTTTATATGATTTTATTAAGTTGTCTGCTGTTAACTTCATATTCTGAATGACTTCTTTCTATATTGGATGTTGCTAAAATAAGCGAATAAATTGACTACGAGCAACTTTATGAGTTTTGCTCCTCTAAAGCATCCCAAAATTCATATGCTTTTCGTAAATGCGGTATAACGATAGTTCCTCCAACTAAAGTCGCAATACTTAAAGATTCTACCACTTCTTTTTTGGTCAAACCTTCTTTATAGCAGGTTTCTAAGTGATATTTTATGCAGTCATCACATCTAAGTACAGTAGATGCTACTAAACCTAAAAGCTCTTTTGTTTTTACATCCAACGCACCTTCCATGTAAGCATTGGTGTCTAGGTTGAAGATTCTTTTAATAATCTTATTGTTATCTTCTAGAATTCGAGAGTTCATTTTCTCTCTATATTCATTAAAATCGTCTACTATAGTACTCATTTGGTTTGTGGAATTAATTTTTTGTTTTGTCTTTTGACCACTATTTTAGAAATAATAATACTTACTTCGTATAAAATCAATATTGGAATTGCAACAATTACCTGACTTGCAATATCCGGAGGAGTGATTACCGCAGATAAAATCAATACAATTACCAATGCAAATTTTCTGTATTTTTTTAAAAATTGAGGAGTGACAAGCCCAACTTTGGTAAGAAAAAACATAATAACAGGGAGTTCGAATATCAATCCACAAGCGATCACCGAAGCTCTTACTAAGGCGATATAGCTATCAATATCAAACTCATTCAATACTTCTGCACTCACCTGATACCCTCCTAAAAAGTTAATCGATAATGGAGTAATAATATAATATCCAAAAAGTACTCCTAGAAAAAATAGGCAAGAACAGATAATGATGAACCCCTTAGAGTATTTTCTTTCTTTATCATATAATGCAGGAGCAATAAACTTCCAAAATTCGTATAATACATACGGAAAAGCAGCTATAAAACCAGCAGTAATAGATGTCCAGATATGTACCGAGAACTGACCAGCTACTTTTCTACTTTGTACACTAAATGGTAACTCTTGGAAACACAAACTTTCATCCAAACCTAAAAGTTTAGAAAGGTTGCAAAGCCCTTTGTACGTCGGGAAATCTGGCTTTTTTGGCCCAAAAATCAATACATCAAAAATAAATTCTTTCGCAATAAATGCAACAATTGCTGCTATCAAAACGGCTACGGTAGCTCTTATTAAATGCCATCTCAATTCTTCAAGATGATCCAAAAAAGACATGGATTGTGGATCTTTTGTTATCTTTTTTTCCATTATAGTATTCCTTCTCGCATTAGGTCATGAATATGTAAAAGGCCAGCGTAGTTGCCTCTTTCTTCTGCTAATAATTGTGATATTCCGTATTCTTCTAAACGATCAAGAGCATCTACTGCCATTGCATCGATATCAATACGCTTAGGATTAGGAGACATAATATCTTTAGCAGTTAATCCTACAAAAGAAGTGTTTGTGGTTAACATTCTTCTTAAATCTCCATCTGTGATAATACCTATAATTTTATTATTATCGGTTACCGCTGTGGCACCTAATCTCTTTTCGGTCATTTCTACAATAACCGAATTGATATCGGAGTCTGGACCTACTTCCGGTTTTTCGTTTTTAGAAACGATATCTTGTACTCTTAGGTATAATTTCTTGCCTAACGCACCTCCCGGATGATATTTTGCAAAATCTTTACTAGAGAAACCCTTAAGATGTAATAAAGATACCGCTACGGCATCTCCCATAACTAATTGCGCAGTGGTACTTGTCGTTGGTGCTAGGTTATTAGGGCAGGCTTCTTTTTCTACATATGCATGTAGCACAAAATCTGCTTCTTTTCCTAAGAACGATTCCTTATTCGAAGTAATACCAATTAAAGTATTGTTAAAGTTTTTTATTAGGGGAACTAGCACCTTTATTTCAGGAGTATTTCCGCTTTTCGAAATGCAAATTACGACATCATCCTTAAGAATATTACCTAAATCGCCGTGAATAGCATCTGCAGCATGCATAAATACAGCTGGAGTTCCCGTAGAATTCATGGTAGCTACTATTTTTGAGGCGATTATAGCACTTTTTCCGATCCCGGTAATAATAACTCTTCCGTTGGAATTATGAATAGTATTCACAGCTTCAGCAAATTCCTTATCGATAAGTTGTTCTAGATGTGCAATAGCTCTAGCTTCTTCATTAATAGTTTGTTGCGCGAAGGAAATAATCGTATCGAGGGTGTTCAAAATTTGTAAAATTTGCGTGTTATAAATAAAGATTTTAGTATCTTTAATTATGCAAAGGTATAGAATACCTTATGAATATTAAATAATGCTGAAAAAAAGCTTTCTAAATTTTAGTTTGCTTATCTTTGGTAACTTTTTAAAAAAGAACAATCCACTAAATCTAAATTGGGGAAAAAGGTTTACGTGATAGAATTATTTTTAATTTAATTGGTATATAAAAGTTTGACAATTTAATGAGTTTGAACAAAACTGACTTACAAGGAGCTTTAAAAAAGTACTTTGGGTTTAGTCAATTTAGAGGATTGCAGGAAAAGGTGATAGAAAGTATTTTAAATAAAGAGAATACTTTTGTAATCATGCCTACAGGTGGTGGAAAATCCCTTTGCTACCAACTTCCTGCCTTAATGTGCGAAGGAACAGCAATTGTAGTATCTCCGTTAATCGCATTAATGAAAAATCAAGTAGACGCCATTCGTAGTATTTCTTCTGAAGAAGGAATTGCGCATGTGTTAAATTCGTCCTTAAACAAATCTGAGGTAAAAAGAGTAAAGAGTGACATCGTTAATGGAGTTACTAAGTTATTGTATGTTGCTCCAGAATCATTGACCAAAGAGGAATACGTTGATTTCTTAAAGGAACAAAAAATTTCTTTTTTGGCGGTAGATGAAGCACATTGTATTAGTGAATGGGGACACGATTTCAGACCAGAATACAGAAATCTTAGAAATATTATCAAAAGAATAGGAGAGGATATCCCGATTATAGGATTAACCGCCACGGCTACACCAAAAGTACAAGAAGATATTCTTAAGAACCTTGGAATGAGCAATGCGCAAACCTTTAAGGCCTCTTTTAATAGACCTAATCTTTTTTACGAAATACGTCCTAAAACGAAAAACGTCGATGCTGATATCATTCGCTTTGTGAAGCAAAATAGTGGTAAAAGTGGAATCGTATATTGCTTAAGTAGAAAGCGCGTAGAAGAATTAGCACAGACTTTAGAAGTAAATGGAGTAAAAGCCGTTCCCTATCACGCTGGTTTGGATGCCAAGACCAGAGCAAAACATCAGGATATGTTCCTTATGGAAGATGCAGACGTGGTAGTAGCAACTATCGCTTTTGGGATGGGTATTGATAAACCAGATGTTCGTTTTGTGATTCATCATGATATCCCCAAAAGTATCGAAAGCTACTATCAGGAAACAGGTCGGGCAGGGCGTGATGGAGGAGAAGGGCATTGTTTAGCATATTATGCCTATAAGGATATCGAAAAGCTAGAAAAGTTCATGAGCGGAAAACCTGTCGCCGAACAGGAAATAGGTCATGCTTTATTACAAGAAGTAGTCGCTTTTGCAGAAACTTCTATTTCCAGACGTAAATTTATTTTGCATTATTTCGGAGAAGAATTCGATGAAGTAACAGGAGAAGGAGCGGATATGGATGATAATGTTCGTAATCCAAAAAAGAAGCACGAAGCAAAAGATGAGGTACAACTTTTATTAAAAGTTGTAAATAAAACCGGAGAGATATATAAGTCCAAAGATCTAGTAAATACACTAATTGGGAAAAGTAACGCTCTTATCATTTCTCATAAAACCCATGAACAACCATTCTTTGGTACTGGAAAATCAAAAGAAGATAAATACTGGATGGCATTGATACGACAAGTACTGGTTTCTGGATATTTACGAAAAGATATCGAAACATATGGAGTCATACGTATCACTAAAGAAGGAAGAGAATTTATAGAATCCCCCGTTAGTTTTATGATGACAGAAGATCATGTGTATGATGAAACTAAAGATGATTCTATTATTACTGCGGCTAAATCAGCAGGAAAAGGAGGTACTGATGAGCAATTAGTAGGGATGCTTAAAGATCTACGGAAGAAGGTTGCAAAGAAATTAGGAGTGCCACCATTTGTGGTCTTTCAAGACCCTTCTTTAGAAGATATGGCACTTAAATATCCTATAAATATTGAAGAATTAGGAAATGTGCATGGAGTAGGAGAAGGAAAAGCTAAGAAGTACGGAAAGGAATTCGTAGCGCTTATCGCTAAGTATGTCGAAGAAAACGATATCATGCGTCCTGATGATTTTGTTGTAAAGAGTACAGGGGCTAATAGTGGTATCAAACTTTACATTATTCAGAATGTAGATAGAAAATTACCATTAGATGATATCGCGGCTGCCAAAGGAATGGATATGCCAGATTTTATTAAAGAAATGGAAGCTATTGTTTACAGTGGTACAAAACTAAATATCAGCTATTGGATAGATGAAATATTAGACGAAGATCAGCAGGAAGAAATACATGAGTATTTTATTGAAGCAGAAAGTGACAAAATTGATACAGCAATCGAAGAGTTTGATGGAGATTATGATGATGAAGAGCTACGATTGTATCGTATCAAATTTATCAGTGAAGTAGCGAATTAAGATTTTAAATATTATAACACAAAAAGGATTATACCAAATGTATAATCCTTTTTTGTTTTTCATTTACTCTGTGGTCATTTTTTGGACTTAAAAAATATTAAAAGATACATACAAACTAGAAGTGGTCAATTCTGAATCTGGTATCGCAGTACTTTTCGAAATATTTTTTGGAGTGTATTGTCTGAATCCAATTTTTACACGACCAGATCCAATACCACCACCATAAAAATAATCTGTAGTTGTATTTTCTAATTCATTTTCTTCAAAAACATTAGATTCTGTACCGATATTAAAATCTACCGTAAGTCCACCTTCTAGGAATAGTTCGAATTTAGGGCTTAGGTAAATATGGAATCTTGGTCCGACGGCAACATTAATACTTTTATAATCCAGTTCGAATGCGCTATTGGATATAGCAAAGTCTCTACCATCCATTGTAAACGCTTTGTAGGTAGATTCTAAAAAGAAACTTAAATCTACTTTAGAAAACGGGATAAAGGTTTCAATAAAAACTCCATAACGAGGAGCAAATACATCGTCGTAATTTACACCACCAGCAGCACCGATATTAGGATTAGAGCCATGCGTAAATCCTATAAGATCTGCAGCAGCAACCACACCAATTCTTGTTTGGTTAATTTTTTTACGAATGATATATTCAATTTTATTGCCTTTGCATTCGTTGTATTTTTTAAAATATTTTTTAAGATCTCTCTGTGTGTAGGTTAATTTGGAAGGGTTTTGATCTCCACATTTTATTTTTTTAGCTAGCTGCTCTTGGTAGGTGTTGTTTTCCTGAGGAATTACTTTTTTTCCTGGTTTTTTGCTTTCATCAGGAGTATAGAATACTTTATATAGCAGCAATTCTGGATATACTGTTGTTGGATTCGTATAGAAAAAACGATGTACATTGTTTTTAGAATATTGATACAGCGTGGTTTTACTTTTTAAGATGGTTCTTAAAAATATCTTTTTATAAGTAAGATCTGGATCTTTGGATTTCGTAGATTTTCCAACAGTATCTCCATTAAGATCAAATTGCAAGATATACCTTTTGTAAACGTAATCTTCTCCAACTCCAAATTCTTTGATGTTTTCAATAGTTGCAGTTTTGGAACTAGAAGAAATGTTTTTTTTCCATTGGAATTCGGTAGGGTTCGTTCTCCATGGAAGTTTTTTGATTAAGCATTTTGTACGTTTTCCATTATTATCTACAAAATAACCTGCTTCATAAATGCTTTGTGCCTGTATAGTGGTTATAAAGAACAAACCAACTATAATACTAAGTAAAGATTTCATGTGTGTGACGATCTGAGTTTGCGCAACCACAAATATAGTTTTTTTGTTAAAAATCAGATCTGTTCCGTTAAAAATAACTTTCAATCAAATAAATGAGTTGTCTAGAATTGCTTTTAAAATGATAAAATAAATAATTAATGAAGCTTCTAATGGAATTGGTACCGAAGTAAACTTGGTACTACCTTATGAATTAGAAGTATAAGTTTATGCAAATGGTTCTAATGATCTAAATGAACTCTTATTACTATAATTCAAAGAGGTTAAATTACTCGTTTTATACTTAGAATTTAACCTCTTTAGAATTTATTACTACATCCAAACTTAAATAATAAGATCGTTGCTTCTATATGTTTTAATGGTTAGGAGAACCTGCACAACAAACTAATACGACTCCGTTTCTGAATGTGGGAACCCAATAACCTCCAAATTGACAATCCTGGATATCATCACAGTTAGTATTAATTATACCTCCATTAATTTCCTTTTGTGTGTCCTTGTTCAATTTTTCAATCCCTTCGACGTTTAAAATGTTTTGTAACATAATTTGTAATTTTAATTTTTTGAAATCCCTAAACATTTATAGATACTTAGGATATGTATCTACAATTACATTCAAGAAGTAACTAAAATGTTACTATGAGTTTTTACTTTTTTTTAAAAAAAAGTAAAAAATAATGATAATGACAATTCCAAATGCTAACAAAAACATCCATAAATTATTAGATTGTGGGAGTAGTGTTCCAGTATCTCCAATAAGGATCATCGATGCCCAATAATGAGGTGATGCTTCTGCATCGGTATTGTTATGTAGATAATTGAGTTTTGCAGTTCGCAAAGCTTCTGATTTGGTTTGTCCTTCGCTTAGGTTTTTATAAAAATCAGCAGTGATCGTAACCGTAGCTTTATCATTGGTACTCCATAGAGATGGAATTACGGTATTTGCGCCAGACCGAAAAAAACCACGTGCTAAACTCATAATACCTTCGCCACGGCTTATTTTCCCTAGAGAGGTATTACATGCACTTAATACCACCAAATCAGCATTGTTTTTTACTGTGCCAAGCTCTTGATGATACAGTTTGTCATTCCTAAAAGCAATCCAAGGATTTAAACTATCAGATGCATTAGCGTGTGTTGCTAAATGAATAATTTTATATTGATCTAAAGTTTTTAGAAAGTTATCTTTAGTGGCTTCTTTTTCGCTTAATATATCACCTGAATAATAAGAATGAGCAGCAGAAATTTCTTCTAGGCTTTTAGATAATGTCGTTTGTTCATTATTAAAATGCACCGGTGCTATTCCTAGTAAATCTTTTGATGCTTCTCGCTGAACGAGTGCGTTTTCTTTCATGAACGAAAAGGAATAAACATAGTTAATCTCTGCTTCTTCGATAAAGTAAGTGTCTTTAGTGAGATCTGTAATCAAACCCTCAAAAGGAATGTGATTGAGTATATAATCCGAACAAATGGTAATTTTTTTGTTTCGTAGGAAAGATTGTATTTCTTTTGGGAATAAGGATTGATAAATAGAGTAAGAAACCTTTTTATAGTATAGTATTTCTTCTTCGGTTGTAAAAGGTTTATTTAATTGTTTTCTTAGGGAATAGATGTTCTTTTCAAGTTGTTTTAGATTATTGATCTTGAATAATTTTACATCATTATGGGATATTAACAATCCATAGGCTTCAAAATCGGCACCATCCACATGTTTTTCCATGATATACTCTACAGCTACTTCATTATCTAATAACTTTAATTCTGATAAAGCAATAATAGAAGGTAAGTATTTAGAAGAGAAATATTTTGGATAAATTAAAGACAAGGAATCTGTAAAAGATTCTAAACGAAGTTTTTCGCTAAAAATGATGGAAGCAATAGAATCTTTTTTATTAGCAGCAGTAGTAATTAGTTTAGTTTGTAATGTAGTAATGTTATTTTTTATATTATTTTCTTTATCTAATAATTCATCTGGTATAGTATTATTTTTGCTTATGATTTGCTGCGTTAATAATAAAGCTTTTCCTTTTTCCATAAAATAAAAAGCATCGTCTGTTTTATTAAGTCCATAGCAAGCTTCTAATACCATAACGTAGATTTCTGACGCTAAATTTCTCCATAATAATTTTGAATTATTGGAAATCTCCTCTTTAAGAAGTAAATCAACCAAAACGTCACAGGTGAAAGCTGTTTTAATAGCTTCATGAAAATAGCTAGGATTATTTTCTTTTTTAGCCAATAATATCCAAGTATTTAATTTTTCCTTTAATACTTGAAGAAAATATGCCTTGTTAACTATATTTTTCATGAGATCCTTCTTTGGTAACCAATAAATATCAGGTTTGTCAATTCCAAAATGATAGGAAAAAGCAATCGCAAAGTTTTCTTGTGCTTTTAAAAATTGTTGTTCATCAATATCTTTAATACCAAGACCAAAATAAATACTTGGAACTAGAGACGGTAGATGTTTGGAATATTGCAATGCCTTATCAAAATACTCGCTGGATATAGTTTTGTTAACTTCTATATAAGCGATAGCTAGGTTAAAATAGATTCTTGATAATTTAGAAGTAAAATCCTCTTCTTTTGCAATTTCTAATGCTTTTTTTAAGTAGTTTATTCCTTTGGAAATATCCTTTAAGTCAACAACTTCGATATATATAGTGCCTAGATTATTGTAAATAGAATATTGATCAATTTTAAAAGGAAGTTTACTTTGTGCGATTATAGAATCAGCGATTAAAAAGTGATGAATGCTTTTTTCTGCACTGGCCTTGCTCCTGATGTTTCTATAAGAAACGCCTATGCGATTATGAGTACGAATGATATATTTTAGATGCTTCTCCGGATTAAAATACTCAAAAGATTGGTTTTGATACTCGATAGCCTTATGATAATCGCCAAGTATATCGTAAGAATCTCCAATATGTGCTAAGGCTCGTCCTTTTAAAAAATTGGCACCTCCAAGGGCTAACATTTTTTTAAAATATTTAATACCTACATGTAAATTTCCTTTTCTTCTATGGTAGTTAGCGTAGTTATAACAACTTGCTTTATGTAATTTAACATTATATGGCGAAGCTATTGCTCTAGCTTCATAAGCAACTTTAACTAGTTCAATGGCTTTATCCCATTTTTTTTCTTTGTGTATCCACTTTGCTAGTTGGTGTGCGTCATACCCTAATTGAGAATAGTTATTTGCTTTTTTATATTCTTCTAAATGAACACTGTAAATAGTTAGTTTGCTGAAATCCGTCCCTGGAAGTTGGTGAATGGAATCTAAGATAGAGGAAATTCCCTGCCCAAAAGTTACTATAGGCAGGAAAAAAAGTATGATTCTAAGAACTCGTACATTGATCTTATTCAACAAGATTTTTTTTGGATATTATTGTTGGTAAAGAATTATTTGGTTAACAATCGAACAAAAATTCTGTGCATCAATAATTTCATTATTAGTTACTAGTTTTGCGTAGTAAGGACCATCAGGATTTATAATTGGATCATCCTCAATTTCATCACTATCATCCGGAATTCCTTTATCAGCTTCAAGTATTGATTTACCTGGTTTTTCAATTAATATATCACCAGAAACATACCAAATATCTACGTTGGGACAGTCGTGATTGGTATAAGCTAATATAGAACCAAATACCATTTTTTCTAAACTATCTTTAAAATTAAGTCTATCCTGTGCTGTGAAATTAGCAGGGTAATAAACATATAATGGACGTACAGAAAAAGTACCACCTAGGCTTCCTCTTTTTTGTAAATCCAGTAATTCTTGATTGGTTTCTTCTTCAATTCCAATTTCTTCTGTAGAACAGCTTTGTATTCCAATTACAAAGACTGCTGCTACCAATAGTAACGCTATTTTTCTCATTTTAGATGTTTTTTGTTTTCAATATTCAATAGTATATTCCCCGAACTAAAAGAATGTTACCACGCGAAAGTAAAAAATAAATTTTTAAAAGATGTTCAGTAGCTATGTCTTAGAAAGTCTAATTAACTTTATTTGAACCTTTTGTATACAGACGCGCACAGTATAATCAACGCAGCAACCCCAAATCCTAACAAAAACATCCAAAGATTATTAGATTGTGGGAGTAGTGTTCCAGTATCTCCAATAAGGATCATCGATGCCCAATAATGGGGTGATGCTTCTGCATCGGTATTGTTATGCAAGTAATTTAGTTTTGCGGTTCGTAAAGCTGCCGATTTGGTTTGTCCTTCGCTTAGGTTTTTATAAAAATCAGCAGTAATCGTAGCAGTCGCCTTATCATTGGTACTCCATAGAGATGGAATTACGGTATTTGCGCCAGACCGAAAAAAACTTCTAGCTAGGCTCAAAACACCTTCTCCGCTATGTACTTCTCCCAAGGAGGTGTTACAAGCACTTAACACTACCATATCTGCATTATTTCTTAAAAGATCAATTTCTGCATTGGTAATTTTTTCATTTTTAAAAGAGATCCATGGAGTAATCGAATCACTAGCAAAAGCATGAGTTGCTAGATGAACGATTTTATAGTCTTTTATTTCTTTAATAAAATTATCTTTCGTTGCTTCTTCATTTTGTAAAAGCTTACCAGAATATTGGTGGATACCAGATTCAATTTCTTGGATACTGTTGGGTAAGCTAGTAAGATCATTTTTGAAATCTTTTGGAGCTATACCTAAAAACTCTTGCGTCGCTATTCTTTTTCTTTCAGTGTTTTGTTTTTGAAACGATAACGAATAGGTATAGCTAATTTCATTTTGCTCTAATAGATAATTACCAGTATCTGTAATCAGTGCTTCAAACGGGAGATTGGATAGCAAATAATCCGGTACAATGGTAATTTTTTTATTTTTTAGTAACGATCTTACTTCTTCTGGGAAAAGAGAATGATATAATGTAGTTGCCTTTTTTTTAAAGCTAACGATATCTTCTTGGTTTCTAAAAGGTTTGTTTAGAAGCGCTCGTAAATCATGTATTTTGGTATGAAGATCTTCTGTATTCTCTAGTTTAAATAGCTTTTTAGCGTCTTTAGACAATACTAAACAATAGGTGTTTGGAAAAACGGTACCAATTCTTTCGGTCATCATGTATTGGATAACGATTTCATTATCTTTAATTACAATATCAGATAGAGGAATAAGTAATGCAGAAGATTGTCTTTCTTTTATATAATCTGGATATAGTGTTTTGATAGAATCTCTTAAGTGATATAGTTTTTCTTGCTTGTCGAGTAATATACTTTCGGTAATAGAATCAGTATTGATATTAGAAAGTTCTAGTTCTTTTCTTAAACCTGTAAGTTCTCTGAGTAAGGAATTTTCATGTTCTACAAGTTCTGAAGAAATCACTCCATTCTCTTTTAGGATGTCCTGTTGTAACAATAAGGCTTTGTTTTTTTCGGAAAGAAAAAAGCCGTATTCCACATCATCTGCTTCAAAACTTGCTTGTATACCAGAGGCATAAGTACCAGAAGCAATACTACGCCATAATAATTTGGAGTTGTCAGAATTAGTGCTTTCCAGAATGATACCTATTAATATGTCCGACACTTTTACAAGATCAATTGCTTTTTGATAATAAGACGTTTCCTTTTTTTGGATACCCCAATCTATATAATTGTCGATTATTTTTTTGAAAACTTCCAATATAAACATTGGGTCTTCTGTAAAGGATAATTTTTTTTTAGTTAATTTTGATAAAGCATTATCATAGGAGATCTCCATGTTTAAGAAAGATGATAATGATTTAAAATAGAATTTTTCTGCTTTAGCAAAATTACCAATAGAATTTTCAATTAAGCCTAAGCCAGAATAGGCAACACCTATATTATATTTATTACCTTTTGTTTTTTCTAAAGATAGACTGAACAACTTTTTGGCCGCCTCTTCATTTCTGTTTATCTTAGTTAATCCAAGATTATATAAAATCTTAGGGATGCTTTTGGAATCTTTAATTTCTTCGGCAATGGATAGTGCTTTTCGTATTTGTTTTTCTCCATTTATCGTGTCATTTAATATATCAAGATACCATCCTCCTAGGTCGTTGTAAATGAGTAATAGTCTACGTTGATTATTAGGTGTGTTCAATAATAGTTCTTCAGCTTTTTTCAGATGATTTAATCCTTTTTCAGCGTATTTTTCATTTCTTATTAGTCTATAAGATTTAGCAATTTGGATATGATTTCTTGCTAAATTTTTTTTATCTTTTTCTAGATAAGTAAATCCTTTTGTTAGATTGTCAATTGCGGAATAGGGATCTTCTAAAATGTTATAACATTCTCCAAGTTTTAAATATCCTCTTCCAATCAAATAATTGGTTTCTTTTATCTGAACTAATTCTTTATAAGTTTTTATCGAATTTCTATATTCTTGATCTCTTAGATAGTAAAGTCCTAAATTGTTATAACTCCGTTTTAATAGATCCGGGTTGAATGGAGTTGCTTTTTTTCTGGCTTCAACTGCCTGTTTTACAAAATCAATCGCGAGCTTTTTAGTGTTTTGGTTTTTACGAAGCCATCTGCCAATTTGTTGGGCGTCAGAGCCTAGTTGAGTGTGGTTTTCTGTTTTTTTATGTTTAGAAAGCAGTTGGTGATATAGAGTTATCTTTTCTTCAATAGCTATTGCTAGGTTATAAATGGAGTCTAATGATTTAGATATTTCTTGTGATAAAATTGTACTGGTATTAAAAACAAAAATAACAATCAGAATAAATAGATATTTATTCTGATTGTTATTTTGTATTTGGAATAATTTATTCAATAGTTCTTAGTTGAAACCATCATAATATCCAGCACAGGGTACTGGGATATTTACAGAATTATATTGAACAATTTTGAAATTTCCTATAATTATTTTAGATACCTGATTATAGTATTGCTTGTTGAGGTGGTCAATAATTACGGTTTCGTCTTCTTCATTTTCATCCATCACCTCGGTTACATTTGCTTGTTTTGGTAAAATTAAACCAGATGCACTAAATAAATTTTTATCATGACTTTTTACATCCCACATTTCTCTATTAAAACAAGCATTGCTTGGTACATTGGTTAAAGTGCTATAAACATTTTGTTTCATTAGATTTCGAACCGCATTTTTTTGTGTGTTTGATAATGATTCAGAGTAAAAAACAAAAACTTTGTCTTCCCATTCTGCATACATGTCAAATCGATTTTTTTGTTGTGCATCGGTAACATCCATTGTGTTTTCCTCTACTAATATTTCCTCTTCCGTAGAACAACCTTGTATTCCAATAGCAAAGATTGCAGCTACTAATAGTAATGTGATTTTTTTCATTTTTAAATGTTTTTTTGTTTTCAATATTCAATACTATATTCCCCGAACTATAAAAATGTTACTACGCGAAAGTAAAAAAAATAAATTTTTAAAAGATGTTTTAATAATTACTTCTTAAAAAGTAGTGCGAGTATCTTCATTTTATGATACTCTTCTTTTGTATAGGAATACAAATATTATAATTATTACCAGAATCACCAATCCGGTCCACAACATCCAAAGATTATTAGATTGTGGGAGTAGGGTTTCCGTATCTCCAATAAGGATCATCGATGCCCAATAATGAGGTGATGCTTCTGCATCGGTATTGTTATGTAGATAATTGAGTTTTGCGGTTCGCAAAGCTTTGGATTTGGTTTGCCCTTCGCTTAGGTTTTTATAAAAATCAGCAGTAATAGTAGCTGTAGCTTTATCATTGGTACTCCATAAAGATGGGATCACGGTATTAGCACCCGATTTAAAAAATCCTCTGGCAAGACTAAGAATACCTTCTCCACGACTTATCTTTCCTAAAGAGGTATTACATGCACTTAATACAACCAATTCTGCCTGACTTTGCAGTGAATTAAGTTCTAGATCCGTGAGTTTAGAATTTCTAAACGCAATCCATGGCGCTATAGAATCCGAGGCATCTGCGTGCGTAGCAAGATGTAGGATTTTATAATCTTTGATCTTTTTAATAAAGTTTTCTTTGGTAGCTTCTTGGTCCAATAATAAATCTCCATTATAAAATGCATTTGCAGCGGTGATCTCTTTATTACTGTTTTGTAATGCTGTTAAACCTTGTGGAAAATTTACCGGAGCAATACCCAAAAAATCCTGCGCTGCTGTTCTAGATATTTTAGCATTTTGCTGTTGGAACGTAAGCGAAAAGGCATAATCGATTTCGCAATCTTCGATGAGATAGTTCGTGTTATTTAAATCCGTTACTAAGGCTTCAAAAGGGATCATACCAAGCATATGATCTGGGATAATGGTTACTTTTTTACCCTTAAGTGTTGTTCGTATTTCTTTTGGAAATAAAGCATTATAAATATCATTAGATGTTTTTCTATAGATGGTAATGTCCTCTGCTGTTGTAAAAGGTTGGTTTAATAGTCTTCTGAGCGTTTTGATATTATTTAGAATATCGTCAATACCTTCTAATTTAAATAATTGATTTCCTGTATTTGTTATAATCATTCCATAACCGTACGGAGTGGTGTGTCCAATTCTTTCTGCCATAGTGTACTGAATGATAATCTCATTTTGCTGGGGTTTTATTTCGGATAAAGAAATCAATGTGGGTATTTCTTTTGCTAAAAAATGATTAGGATAATCACCTGCTATCGAATCTTGGAAACGTTCTAATGCAGTTTTTTGATCAAAGACAAGAATAGCAATAGAATCTTGTTGTTGCTCAGAGAGTCCTTGTTTCTTTTCTTCCAAAGAAGCGATGGAATTTTTAAATGCTAGTTCTTTTTCTAAGATAGCTTCTGGTAATTCTTCTTTACTTCTATTAAGATCTTGTAACAAGAGTAAAGCCTTGTTTTTTTCCATCAGGTAAAAAGCTTTGTCCAAAAGATTGGCTCGATAGCAAGCTTCTAAACCAATAACATAGATCTCTGAAGCTAAATCTCTCCAATGTAATTTACTTAAATACGAAGCGTCGGAGGTAATTATTAGTTCAATTAGTTGATCTGCAGTTTTTAAAGTCTTTAAAGCATTCAGATAGGAATTTTGATCTTCGAAATAA
Source organism: Aquimarina litoralis (assembly GCF_039523995.1). Classification (NCBI taxonomy): domain Bacteria; kingdom Pseudomonadati; phylum Bacteroidota; class Flavobacteriia; order Flavobacteriales; family Flavobacteriaceae; genus Aquimarina; species Aquimarina litoralis. Next base: position 121,522 of record NZ_BAAAGE010000007.1, on the reverse strand, counting down.
ATACCTTTATCTAAATAAGTGTTGATTTTGGTTTTAAGAATTCCTAATAATAACCACTTTTCGTCAATTTTTTCTAACTGATCTGAATTAGGTTGAGTATTGAATTCGGTATTTTCTTGCTTAAAAAAGATATCGATACACTGTTTATAATATTTAAAAGCTTGGTGAAATTGTTTTCGTTTATAAGCCAATTTCCCATAACCAAAATATATAGATTTTAATAGTTGAGGTTTATGTTGCACCAGTTGAAGAGATCGGTCAAAATATTTTCTAGCATCAACGGTATCAATCTCTATATGAGCTAAACCTAAGTTATAATAATTGGAGCATAGGTAATTTGGCCGGTTTATATTTTTTGCTATTAATTCTGATTTCTTATAATAATTTATAGCTTTAGATAGTCCTTTTATTGAACGGGTTTTTAAATATTCTTCATCTCCATTGCTATGATAAAGGATAGCCAAATTTGAGGTAATGAGGTATTTGTCTTCTGGATCAGGTTTGGATATTTTTGTTACAAGGGAGTCTGCTATTAATAAGTGTCTTATGGCTTGTTGTGAAGTTTTTGTTTTTCCAATTTTCCTGTATGAAAAAGCTACCCTAATATGTGTATTTATGATTTTTTGTTTGTCTTTTTCAGAATCTAAATATTTAAAAACTTGTAAGCGGTTCTCTACTGCATTATAGGGGTCTTGTGTAATATCATAAATATCCGCTAAATGATTATAAGCTCTTATTTTTAAATAATTCTTTTCATTAAGATTAAGAACTTTTTCAAAGTTTTTTATTGCAATCTCATAATTTTTATATTTCTCTTGGAAATATCCTAAGTTAAATAAGCTATTCTTAATCAACTTTTGATCAGATGGGATTGCTTTTTTTCTGGCCGAAATAGCAAGTTCTGTATAGTATATCGTATTTTTTTTGTCTTTTTTTCGATAATACCATTTGGCAAGCTCATGAGCATCAGTCCCTAATTGTGTATAGTTATTGTTGTTTTTATAAGTTTTAAAAAGTGCGGTACAGAGTTTCTTTCTTAAAGTGTCACTCTCTACATTGGATATTATAGAGTCTAAAGTTGATGACAATTTCTGACTATATACTGAAGTTACAGACAAAAGGGAAAGACAAAAAAATAAGAAAGAGAAGCATGTTCCCTTTCTTATTTTTGTATAACTATTGATGAAATTCATTCGTTACAATTCGCCATGTAATGGAACTTCGTCACAAGAATCATAAAAACCAACTTTTGCTTTTAATGTGTAGATTCTATGAGTAGGATCATCTTCACTTGCTTTACTATCTGCATCTGTCGCATTATTTGTAACACTGTCAGTTCTAATTATCTTATATAACTGATCACAAGGTACCCTCCATTCTTCTACATTATAACAATCTTGATCATATAGTCGTAGAATATGAGTGAACCATTCTTGTGTGGCATAGGCATGAAAATCTTCTCGATCTTGTTGAGTCCAATCCGCAGGGAAACGCACGAAAAAGGCACAAAAATTACCGCCAGGAAACTTTGCATCATTTTCTGTTACCGTTTGCTCTAATTGATCTTCTAAAATGTTTTCTTCTGTAGAACAGCTTTGTATTCCAATCACAAAAACTGCAGCTACAATTAGTAATAAGACTTTTTTCATTTTTAAATGTTTTTTGTTTTCAATATTCATTAGTATATTCCCCAATTCTAATAAATGTTACTACGCGAAAGTAAAAAAAATTAACGTTAAAGATCTCTTAATGTCTATAAATGAAAAAGATCAATTAAAACTTCTCGTAGCAGGTGATAAAAAGGTGATACAGGATTTGTATATGCACCAGTTTCCCAAAATAAGAAGTTTTATCATAAATAATAATGGTACTGTTAGTGATGCAGAAGATATTTTTCAGAAAGCCTTGATGCAACTCATTGCCAGATATCGAGTAAAAGAATTTGTGGTAGAAGGGTCATTTAGCGGTTATTTTTATGTAGCCTGTAGAAATTTATGGCGTAGAGAACTAAATAAACAAAAACGTATAGTAACAAATGATGAGATCATAGAACGTAATAAAGAAGCTGAGGACATGACCATGGTGACACTAGAACAGGAAAAATGGGAATTGTTTCAGGAAAAACTAGCCGAGTTATCTGATAATTGTAAGCAATTATTACAAATGTTTTTTGATAAAGTGCCTTATAAAGAAATCGTAAACAAACTAGGGTACAATAGTGATAATGTGGTAAGACAACGTATTTTTAATTGTAAGTCGCAGTTGACAAAATTGATTAAAAAAGATAGTAGATTTAACCAAATCAAAGAATTATGAAGGATTATCCAATAGAAATTGATGATTACCTAAGTGGTAATATGTCGATATCAGAACAACAAGCGTTCGAGGAAAGACTTCGCACAGATACAGAACTTGCTCAGGAATTTAAGTTGCAAAAAGAAATGTTTACAATGTATGGGAATCAAAAATGGATAGAAGGAGATATGGATATATTAAAAACAGATCAGGCAAAACAATTGCAATCTTTTTTTAAAAGTGATAAGGCTTTAGAGATTAAAACAACCATTAATGAGGTCATTTCCGAAAACCGAACCAATGTAAATTCCAAAAGATTTTGGTTTATTGGTATTGCTGCTTCTATTGCTGTGTTACTTACGGTTTCGTTATTTGTTTTTAAGGATAAGAATTATGAAGAGTTGTACGCCTCTTACATTCATTTAGATGAAATACCATCTCTAGTAACTAGAGGAGAAGATTCTCATAAGTTATTAGAAGAAGCGCAATTGTTATTCGAAGCACAAAAGTATGAAGAAGCTACACGGTCTTTTTCAGAATATCATCAAAAAGAAACTACTATAAATCCACTAAGTTATATCTATAATGGTGTCGCCTATATAGAGTTGGGTAAATTTGATAGCGCCTTGGAACAATTTCGGCATTTAGAAGATTCCAATACCTTACAGGCTAAAAAAGCAAAATGGTATCGTGCTTTAGTCTTTTTAAAACAAAAAAATAAGACAAAAATTAAAGAAGTATTACAGATCATCCTAAGTGATACTAGTAATTATAAATATAAGGAGGCACAAGAATTATTGGATATGATAGATTAAGAGTAATTTATTCTATTCCGAGTGCCGTGAAAACTTATGAATTCCAAAGTGTTGTGTTGTTAAACAATCATCGGTTTTAATAGGATTAAAATTACCTAATTACCTATCTTTGCAGCTCAAATTTTAACAAGCTTAAAAATACGCAGCTATGCAAGACGGATTATACGCAAAATTTAATACTACAAAAGGGAGTATCCTTATAAACTTGGAGTATGAGAAAACTCCAGGGACTGTTGGGAACTTTGTTGGTTTGGCCGAAGGAAATATGGAAAATCAAGCTATTCCACAGGGAAAACCTTATTACAATGGACTAAAATTTCATAGAGTTATTCCGGATTTTATGATTCAGGGAGGAGATCCACAAGGAACTGGTGCTGGTGGACCTGGTTATAAATTCGATGATGAAATTCATCCAGATCTAAAGCATGACGGTCCAGGAGTGTTATCTATGGCTAATGCAGGACCAGGAACTAATGGTAGTCAGTTTTTTATTACGCACGTAGAAACAGCTTGGTTAGATGGGAAGCATACTGTTTTTGGAAAAGTAGTAGAAGGACAAGATGTTGTAAATGCGATTGCGCAAGGAGATACTATTGATTCTTTAGAGATTTTGAGAGTAGGAGCAGAGGCAGAAAGTTTTAACGCTGTAGAAACTTTCAGACAGTTTAATGGAGCTAAAGCAGAAAGAGAAGCAGCTGCCAAAAAGGCCGCAGAGCAATTACTAGAAGAAATTGCTGCTGGATTTGATAAAACAGATAGTGGTTTAAGATATAAGATTATCCAAAAAGGTGATGGTGTTCAGGCAGAAAAAGGAAAAACAGTTTCTGTTCATTATAAAGGAAGTTTAACAGACGGAACCGTTTTTGATTCTTCTTACAAGCGTAATCAACCGATAGATTTTTCATTAGGAGTAGGACAAGTAATTTCTGGATGGGACGAAGGAATCTCATTATTACAAGTAGGTGATAAAGCTCGTTTTGTAATCCCGCCAGCATTAGGATACGGAGAGCATGGTGCAGGAGGTGTTATTCCTCCAAATGCAACATTAATATTCGATGTAGAATTGATGGCTGTAAAATAATATAATTATAACTAATACAGAATACAAAAACCTCTGAATAGATTTCAGAGGTTTTTTATTTTGATCTAAAAATGAGCTACCCTACATAAAAATGTTGTTTTAACTCATAATTAACACTTTGTGTAAAGGGGTAAATGTTAATTTATTTTACAAAATTTGGAAGTTTTCCTAAAAAGAGTAAACTTTTCCGTCTATAATTTAGATATTTACAGTCCTTTTTGGAATAATAAACCAATAAAGAAACCCCGATTTTGGATAGTTATGAAGTGGATACTAATAGTTTTTTTAACATTTTGTTGTATAAATTACTCCTTTACGCAAGATAATAATGAAGCCATGGCGGCTATCAGAGACCAGATAGAAATCATAGATAGCTATATGGAGTCTGATGTTTTTTTTCTGGATCCTGAGGAATTTTTGGATCAGATAGCGGATCACGGAGCAGAGCTTAATGGATATTATGAGCATGAACGCCTAAAGAAGATTATTCGTAAAATAGGTATGCCTAATGCGATGGTAATTACCGTTTTCTATTTTTGGAATGATCAACTAATACACGTGAATTACAAACAACGACAGTATATGGAAACCAAAAATGCTGATGGTCTTGTAATCATGGATTACTCTAATGCTTTTACCAAATATGAATCTCAACATTTCTTTGATAAAGGAAAAGAAATTTATAAAGTTGTTTCTGGAAATGCTGTAAAAAATATAAAGCCCGAAGAGACTTTTGTTTCTTATAGTCTGCGGATGAAGGCTTTGCTGGATAATAAATTTAAAAACAGGAATACCTATGAAGCATTACAAGGGAAATGGGTAAATGTTCAATTTCCTGATGAGCATATGATTTTTGATGAAACTATACGTTTTAATTTTAGAGATGGAAAATTTCTAAAGCGGTTGAAAGTGAAAATAAAAGATGATGTGATGTATTGCTCCTCTCCGAAAGATCAGTACATTTATCGATATGAAATTGAATCTTTGAATGCTGTAGAATTGGTGGTGAAAGATTTACAAGATGCGTCAGCTAGTTTAGTTTTTTATAAAAAAGTCGAGTAAATATTATGAATCTTAGATATCCAATTGGACAGTTTGAATGTCCATCCAAGATTACCACATAACATATTACAAATTGGATACGGGATATAGAGAGTTTGCCAAATAAAATTGAAACACTTGTAGCTAATTTTAGCGAACAACAGTTAGAAACTCCTTATAGATCAGGTGGCTGGACTGCAAGACAAGTAATTCATCATATTTATGATAGCCATCATAATGGTTATATTCGTTTTAAATGGGCACTTACCGAGGATAATCCTGTCATAAAGCCCTATTTGGAAGATCGATGGGCAGAACTGTTCGATACCAAATCTGCTCCCATCCATCTTTCACTAGATTTGATAAAAGCATTGCATGCGAAATGGGCGTATTTCTTAAAAGGATTGTCTTCAGAAGATTTAGAGAAATCATTTATTCATCCCGAAGGTGATGTTGTTATCTCGCTAGCTGAAGATATTGGAATCTATGCTTGGCATGGTAATCATCACTTGGCACATCTTCAGATTGTAGCGGGAATTGAAATGTAAAAGGTTATTATTACTGCTTCCATTTTATATTACAACCAATACTAGGTTTTTGAACTTCAGAAACGGTTGCATTTCGCAATACGGCATCCAAAGCTTGTCTAAGATCACGACCGTTCACTGGAATTCCATTTCCAGGTCTAGAATCGTCTAGCTGACCACGATAGATCAATTTTAATTCTGAATCAAAAAGGTAAAAATCAGGCGTGCAAGCAGCATCATATGCTTTTGCTATTTCCTGAGTTTCATCGTATAAATATGGAAACGAATAATTGTTTTTCTGTGCGGTTTTCCACATAAATTGCGGAGCATCTTGAGGATGGTTTTCGATATCATTACTACTAATAGCAACAAAACCAAAACCTTGTACCCGATAATCGTTGGCAATTCTTACAATTTCCTCGTTTACGTGTATCACAAAAGGACAATGATTGCAAATAAACATGATTACAGTACCTTTTTCACCTTTAATATCATCAAGTGAGGTTGCATTATTTGTAACAGCATCGACAAGCGTAAAATCGGGAGCTATAGTGCCTAATGGAAGCATATTAGAAGGTGTACGTGCCATAATCTTTGTTTTTATGAGGTTTCGAAATTACAATATTATACTTTATAAGTCTAAAAATTGTTATCTTAGTTACATTTCAAAATATAAAATTATGAGAACTTTAGAAACTTGGTTTGCGGAGTATGCAGTAAGCCATCAAAATAAAACAAATATCCTTATACATTTTATCTGTGTTCCTGCTATTTACTTTTCGATTGTAGGACTTCTCATGAGTATTCCTAACGGATTTTTAGCTTCTATAATTCCGGGGAACAACCAGTTTATAGAAAACTGGGCATTTGTGGTACTGCTATTTGTATTGTTCTTTTATGTAAGGCTATCTGTAAAAATGGCATTACAGATTTTGATTTTTTCTGCACTCTGTATTATCGCTAATTATTACATAGGTCAATATGCTCCCTTATGGATGGTTTCTTTAGGGATATTTATGGCTGCATGGTTAGGTCAGTTTTACGGACATAAATTAGAAGGAAAAAAGCCTTCTTTTCTTAAGGATCTTCAATTTTTATTGATCGGGCCAGGATGGGTTATCCAAAAAATGTTCGGAAAAAAATAATATGAATTTACAGGATTGGAAGAATTCAGGATTATATTTCAATTATAAGAATCATGAAATTTTCTATAAAAAAGAAGGTAAAGGAGATCCTTTAATCCTAGTACATGGTTTTCCAACTTCTTCTTGGGATTGGCATAAAATCTGGCATCGTTTAGTTGATCACTATCAGGTTTATACAATAGATATGTTAGGCTTTGGTTTTTCATCTAAACCCGAAGATTTTGTTTACACGATAGGTGTTCAGGTAGATATTTGGGAAGCATTTTTGCTTTCTCAAGGGATTTCTTCAATCCATATTTTAGCTCATGACTATGGAGATACGGTGGTTCAGGAAATGTTGGCCAGAACAAAAGAGAAGGATATGTATCCTTTGCATATCAACTCTGTTTGTTTTTTAAACGGGGGTATGTTTCCCGAAACTAATTTCCCTACACTTACGCAAAAATTATTACTAACACCACTAGGAGGTTTGTTAAAGCATTTTATGGGACGCCATACTTTGGCTAAAAATTTTAAAAAAATATTTGGAAAGGATACCCAGGCTAGTAAACAAGAAATTGATGACTTTTGGGAAACGATAGCCTATAATTCTGGTAAAAATGTAATTCCAAAACTTATTAAGTATTTAAAAGAACGAAAGGTTTATAAAATCCGTTGGCGAGAAGCTTTACAATATACAGATATTCCGAAAAGATTAATAAATGGGGGTGTGGATCCAATTTCCGGGAAGCATATGGCAACTTTCTACAAGGAAAACATTCCTGATGCTGATGTGGTAATTTTAGAGACTATTGGTCACTATCCTCAAACAGAAGCTCCAAATGAAGTTTTACATCATTATTTCAAGTTTAGAAATAATGAATAGTTACTTTTTTAGTTCGTTAAATATAACTTCACTATTCGTTTCCACTTTGGAGATGTGTTTAGAACTATTGTCCCAATCAAGAGGAGTCCAGTGTTTTGGGTATTTAAAGATTACTTCTTTGCCAATTAACTTTTTCTTTAATAATGAAATTTTGAGTCCTCTTTCTAATCCACGATTGATATAAAAGACATCGCTATTATTCTCTAGTTTAAAAACAATATCTTTTGTGCCTCCTTCGTAAACATTGGATACGATACCCTTTTGAATCAGTGCTTCATCTTCAGATACTATAGGAACAGGTCCAATAATTATCACAACTATAACGCATAAAGCAATAAAGGAAAATGAAAATCCAATGAAAAATCTACTCTTCATGTGTTTTATTTTAATCCATTGAAGATAAGTAAATTATTACATTTCGTCGCTAAAGAATATAGCATTCATTAGTAATTTATTGGTGCCATACCAAAATGCTCTGAAATTGGTATTGTCAGTAAATAAAATAGTATTTCCTCTGCCTAAACTTTGATGTCTAAAGGGAATTGTACTTGCTAATGAGTCTAAATTCTTTTTACTAATATATCCGCTTAATAAAGGAGATTTGGTGTACTGAATAGGATTATTGTAGCTTTGTTTATCAGATTTGATGAATAAAGTAGTATTTCTAAATAGGGAAATTTTATCATTTTTATAGCCAAAATTGATAGGATGAGACCTGTCTGTTTTTGCTTCAAAAATGGCACCACCAATTACTTGAGCTCCGAAGAAATCTCTTCGTTGTTCGAAAGATATGTTGTTAGCATTATTTTCTGGTTTAGAAAACTCAATTTTCATAAGCTCATTGTTCTTAAAAAACTGTGCAGCATTTCTATATCCAATTAGAGTTCCTCCATTTCTGATCCAAGTTTTTATTTTGTCGATCACATTCTTACTCATGCTTTGATTCCAGCTATTTGGTAGAATGATATGCGTGTATCTAGATAAACTTCTTCTTTCTAAAGATTCTGTATTTAGTTTTGTTATTGGGATGTTATAACGTTGATCCATTACATGCCATATTTCTCCTGCGTCATATGGTGTAATTCCGTTTCCTGTTAACAATGCAATTTTTGGTAAACTTAATGCTCTAAACTGGCTACTTCCTAGGTCTATTCCTGAAGTTAAACCGGTTGAAACTCCAGTGATATCTACATGATTTTCTACAGCTAGCTGTTGCAAAAATGTATGGAGTTCGTCTGCATTTAGTCTTTGATTCTGAATCGGAATCATAATAGTTCCATAGTCGTAGCTTTTGTTTTCAACAGAAAAAGGTGTCATTCCTACTTTAGCTCTTAATCCCTTCCTAAGAATCTTATATAAAACCGCTGGAGTATAATACTCATGCCACTCCATAAGATATGCATAGTTACTTTTTGTAATTGTAATAGGTTTTCTGAACTCTAAATTAGTGACTTCATTACCTAATTCTGAATTAGAGGATCTTTCGCTATAATCCAAATTAAAAGCTAGTGGGAATGTCCAAGCTGATACATCATAAAATAAACTATCTTTAAACGTAGTCCTTTTCTCGAACATAGCTTTAATCAAGCGACTTTGCTTTTGATTTTTTGGGACGATATAACTGTATCCTTTTTTGAATCTTTTGCCGTTTGAAGAAATATCATTTTTTAATTCATAAAACGAAACCTGATGTCTTTTTAGGATTTCTGCGAGGTGATATGCCGAGGCAGCATCTTTTTCGTTTCCAAAAAGATAAGCGCCGTTTTCAGCTTCTCTGCGCGCGTCGGAATAGAAATTCTTTTGATATTGTAATAACTCAGTACGCATAGATTTGGCAGCATCTAGGGTAGATAGTATTGCGGTAAACTGATTTCTAATCGTAAATGGAAAAGTTAGTATTCCGTTGTCACTTTCCTGAGCATGACCGCGAGAACTTCCTTGTTCGAATAAAATACCAATTCCCCCATTAATGTCTGGAAATGTAGAGCCTTTTCCATAGTAGAAATCATCAAAATTTTCTTCTGTATAATACAAAGATCCGATTTTATTAAAGGCGTCGGCATGATAGTTACCAATTTTTTTTGTGAGTTCCTGATTTAACTTTGGTGTTAATGGATGGGTTCTTGATTGTATTCCTGGTTGAAAGAAAAACGTGCTATTAGTTCCCATCTCATGATGATCGGTTAAAACGTTAGGATACCATTTATGAAAAGTAGCTATTCTAGCTCTTGATTCTGGTAATTGTACAGGTAACCAATCACGATTCATGTCAAACCAGTAGTGATTTGTTCTTCCTCCTGGCCAAACCTCGCTATATTCTCTATCCTGAGGATCAGGGTTGATGTTTTTACTTTTATTAGTATTTGCCCAGTAAGAAAATCGCTGCAAGCCATCAGGGTTAAGAGATGGATCGAATAAAATAACAACGTTTTCTAATAGCTCGTCAATTTTGGGTCCTTGTGCAGCAGCGAGATAATACGCTGCTACTAAACCTGCATTAGATCCACTGGGTTCGTTACCATGAATAGAAAGTCCTTGATATACGATAGCAGGCATCGATGAGATATCTTTTGTATTAGAAGTACTTGTTGTGAGTTCTAGATGTTCCTTTCTAATTTTTTCAAGATTCTGATGGTTTTTCTCTGAAGTAATGGTTAGAAGAATCAGAGGTCTATCTTCAAAAGTTTTTCCGCGATCTTCAATAGTAATTCTAGATGAAGCTTTTGCTAAACTTTTCATGTACTCCACCAACTTATCATGTGTAACATGCCATTTACCGGGAACGAAACCTAAAACACTCTGTGGAGTAGGAATGTTAGGATTGTAAGATACATCTTTTGGTAAATAATAATCTAAAGAAAGATTTTTTTGAGCAAAAGAAGAAAGGGATAAAATTGAAAAAATAATAGATAAGAAGTACTTCATAGGAATAGAATCTGCGATTGTTGAGTTTAATGCTGTCGAAAATAAAAAAAACCGCTTCAGAGATTGAAGCGGTTTGCATAAGTTTAACATAACTTATTATTCTTATATATCGTCAAAGCTTACATCTGTAAAACTTTCAGTAGAAGCAGTTACTTCTTCATTAACTGAAGCCGATACCGTACTGTGGTCATAAGACTTCTGATAATCTCTTTGATGTCTCTCACTGATTACCTCTTCACCTTTTTCATTAACGATAAAATCGGTCATTTCATTTAATATCTCAGTGAATCCAGCAAAATCTTCTTTGTATAAATAGATCTTGTGCTTTTTGTAATGAAAAGATCCGTCATCGTTAGTGAATTTTTTACTTTCTGTAATAGTTAGATAATAATCCCCTGCTTTTGTCGATCTTACATCAAAGAAATAGGTTCTTCTACCTGCTCTTAAAACTTTTGAGAAAATTTCCTCTTTGTCCAACATTTCATTATCGCTCATAATCCTTATTTCTTAATTAATTAGTCTGTTACGATGGAATCAAAAATCCAAAAAAATTGTTAATCGTACAACAAAATATCAAATTTCTTTTTCGCTAAGCTGTTTTAGATACAGTTCTTTGTAGTATCCATCGACCTCTAATAGTTGATTATGAGTGCCTTTTTGGATAATTTTTCCTTCGTCTAATACGATTATTTTATCTGCATTTCTCGCTGTAGAAACACGATGACTTACGATAAAAGTAGTCTTGTTTTCAGAAATTTTATGAAGATTATTCAGAATTTCTTCTTCTGTTTCCGTGTCCACGGCAGACAAACAATCATCAAAAAGTAATATCGATGGATCTTTAATAATGGCTCTGGCAATGGATACACGTTGTTTTTGTCCACCGGATAAAGTAATTCCGCGTTCACCTAAAACTGTATCATATCCTTTACTGAATTCTACAATGTTTTTATGAACCGCAGAGTTTTTTGCGGCTTGGATTACATCATCATCTGAGGCGTCTGTTTTTCCAAACTTAATATTGTTTCTAATAGAGTCGCTGAATAAAAATGCATCTTGCGGCACATATCCAATTGAGGATCTTAAGTCGATGAGGTTTAATTTTTGAATAGAAGTATTGTCTACTTTTATTTCTCCATGACTTACATCATATAATCTTCCTAATAAATCCAAAATAGTGGATTTTCCAGATCCTGTTTTTCCGATTATGGCGATAGTCTGGCCAGAATTGATGGAAAAGCTAATATTTTTTAAAGCTGTAATATTTGTATCATCATAAGTAAATGAAACGTCATCAAATACGATATTACCCGTAATTGGTGTCTGTGTAGTTACCGTATTTGTAATTTCCGGTTCTTGGCGTAAGAACTCATTAATTCTTACCTGAGATGCTTCTGCTTGTTGAATAATTGAGGTAACCCAACCAACAGTGGCAACCGGCCAAGTGAGCATGTTTACAAAAATGATAAACTCCACAATGATTCCAAGATCTTTTATGGTGCCATTAATATACTGTTGCCCTCCTATATAGATGACCAAAAGATTACTTACTCCAATAAGAAGGACCATTAATGGGAAAAATAGCGCCTGAACTTTAACCAGATCGATATTTTTTTCTTTACTGGTGTTAGATAGCTCAGTAAAGTTGGTGAGTGTTTGATTTTCTATTCCATACGCTTTAATGACCGAAATACCGCTAAAAGATTCTTGTGTAAATGTGGTGAGTTTTGATAAATACTGCTGTACGATTGTACTTCTTTTATGAATAGCAACACTAAGTTTATAGATTGAAATAGATAAAATAGGTAATGGTGCGACGGTGTAAAGGGTTAATTGTGGAGCAATTGTAATCATATAACCAATAACAACTACAAACAATGTTATTGTGTTTACGCTATACATAATCGCGGGGCCTACATACATTCGTACTTTGGAAACATCTTCGCTAATACGATTCATTAAATCCCCAGTTCTATTTTTTTTATAAAAATTAAGAGATAATATTTGATAATGTTCGAATACCTCATTTTTTAAATCGAATTCTATAAATCGAGAGACAACGATAAAAGTCTGCCTCATTAAAAAGGTAAAGAAAGCTGCAATAAGAACCGAACCAAGAATTAATAAAATGTTAGTAATTAATCCTGATTTTACCTCGTTGATATCCGTAATACTATGATTGATATATTGCTCTACGATCTCTACAGAGTCTCCTACAAATTTAGGAACAGCAACAGCAAAGATTCTAGCAATAATGGTAATGAATAAACCAATTAAGAGGCGATATTTGTATTTTAGAAAGTACTTGTTTAAATGCCGTAATGCACGCATAAAGTATTGATTTTTAGAAACCCGATTATTAACAAATTCTTAAAATTTAATAACAAAAAATTTTAAATTCGTAAAAATACATTATTTTAGCACTCCAATTTTGACTATTATTTAATAATAACATTTTAAAATTTCTGAAAATGATAACTGAAGTGCTTACTGCAAATCAATTAAAAAAAGAAGCTCCGGTATTTGGACAATTGTCTTTTAATGATCACGAACAAGTTGTTTTTTGTCAAGACAAAGATACAGGATTAAAGGCAATAATTGGTGTGCATAACACAATTTTAGGACCTGCTTTGGGAGGTACTAGAATGTATAATTATCATACAGAATGGGATGCATTAAATGATGTTTTACGTTTGTCTAGAGGTATGACGTACAAAGCTGCGATCACTGGTTTAAATCTTGGTGGAGGTAAAGCGGTAATCATTGGAGATCCAAAGACGATCAAAACACCAGCATTGATGAGACGTTTTGGAGAGTTTGTGCATACCTTGGGAGGAAAATACTACACTGCAGAAGATGTTGGAATGGAGACTTCTGATATGGATACTGTTAGAGAGGTTACTCCTTATGTAACAGGTATCTCTGAAGAAAAAGGAGGAGCGGGTAATCCATCACCAGTAACTGCTTATGGAGTGTATATGGGAATGAAAGCATCTGCTAAGTTCGCTTATGGAACAGATAATCTAGAAGGCAAAAAGATATTGGTGCAAGGAATAGGTCATGTAGGAGAGGAGTTAGTTCGTTTGACTGCAGAAGAAGGTGCCAATGTAGTTATAGCAGATATCAATCAAGAGCGTTTAGAGCAAGTAAGTGCCGCATACGGAGTTGATATATACAGAGGACAAGATTTATATGCAGAAGAAGCAGATATCTATGCGCCTTGTGCTTTAGGAGCTACTATAAATAACGATACTATAGATAAATTGAAAGTAAAAGTGATCGCTGGAGCGGCAAATAATCAATTGGCTACCGAGAATATCCATGGACCTTTATTACAAGAAAGAGGTATTGTTTATGCTCCTGATTTCTTAATTAATGCAGGAGGTATTATTAATGTATATGCAGAAATTGAAGGGTACGGAAGAGAACAGATTAAATCTAAAACCGAAAATATTTACAATACAACATTAGATATTTTGAATAAAGCAAAAGCTACAGGGATGACTACTAATGCTGCGGCAATGAGCATTGCTGAAGAAAGAATTGCTTCTAAAAAAAATAGCAAATAATAGGAATCTAAAATTTACAATATAATAATGTAGGTTTTAGAACTTGTAGAATAAAAATAATAGTATTTTTGCAGGGCGAAAGTGAGAACCACTTTCGCCCCCTTTTTATTAATGTTCTTTGTAATTTCTTATGTTAACCAGAAGACATATTCGAGTTAAAGTAATGCAGTCACTCTACGCAATGGAGCAGACGCAAAGTGATAATTTAGATAAAGAAGAAAAGTTTTTACTCTTTAGTATCGATCAGATGTATGATTTATTTCTTATTAACCTGCAGCTTTTGGTAGAAATAAGAAAACATGCGGCTGATTTTGTAGAAAAAAGTCAGAAAAAATATTTAGCTACTTCAGAAGAGAAAAATCCAAATTTAAAGTTTATCAATAATGAAGTTCTTTTATTGCTAGAAAAGAATCTAGAATTAAAAGAAGCTATGGATCGCAAGAAATTAAATTGTTGGGATCTAGATGACGAGTATGTAAAAATACTTTGGAAAGAAATTAAAAAGAGTGAACTATACTCAGATTACATGAGTACAAAGATGAGCTCTTTTAAAGAGGATAAAGATTTTATTCTTGATGTATTTAAAGAGATTATAGCTCCTAATGAAAAGCTCTATGAATATATAGAGGATCAAAAACTTACCTGGATTGATGATCTACCGCTTGTAAACACTGGAATTATCAAAATGCTCAGAAAAATCAAAAAAACACATGATGAGCATATGTCATTACCCAGTCTTTATAAAGATATCGACGACAAAAAGTTTGCAAAAGATATTTTTAGAAAAACTGCCTTAAAAGGAGTAGAGTTTGCAAAAGAGATAGAAGGTAAGACACCAAATTGGGATAAAGACCGAATTGCAGAATTGGATAAAGCAGTGATTAAAATGGCAATTTGTGAGTTCCAAAAGTTTCCGTCAATACCTGTAAAAGTAACAATTAACGAATATTTAGAGATTGCAAAGGAATATAGTACTCCAAAGAGTAGTATATTTATCAATGGAATTCTTGATAAAATATCAAAAGAGTATCAAGAAAACGGTAAATTAAATAAAGTTGGCCGTGGACTTATGTAGTTCAAAAAAAATAGTATTTTTAACCCTCAATTAATTAAAAACCCAAGTAATGAAAAAAGGAATCTTAATTTTGGCTGGTGTTTTTGCTTTGACATTTATGTCTTGTAAAGATAATGCAGCAGAAAAAGTTAAAGAAGAAAATGTAGCAGATGCTGCAGATCGTGATGCAAAAAACACAGATTTTCCTGTAATGACTTTCTCTGAAACAGAGCACGATTTTGGAACTATCAACGAAGGTGATGTTGTAGAGCATACATTTACATTTACAAACACAGGTAAAGCTCCTTTAGTAATTGTAAACGCAAAAGGTAGTTGTGGTTGTACAGTTCCTGAGTGGACTAAAGAACCAGTAGCACCAGGAGCAACAGGATCTATGTTAGTAAAGTTTAACTCTAACGGAAAGCCTAATGCTCAGAACAAACAAGTTACTATTACTGCAAACACTGAAGCAGGAAAAGAAATCCTTAAGATTAAGGCAATGGTAACTCCTAAAGCTAAGCCAGTTAGCGGAACTCCTGTAAGTGAGTAATATTTATGGAAGGATTTGGAGGACAGTTACCTTTTATACTTCTGATATTTGTAGTGATGTATTTTTTTATGATACGTCCACAAATGCAAAAGGCTAAAAAGGAGAAGAAATTTGCTGAAGAACTTAAGAAAGGAGATCGTGTCGTAACAAAAAGCGGTCTTCATGGAAAAGTTTTTGACTTCAGTGAAAAAAATAATGCCGTTATTATCGAAACTGGATCAGGAAAGCTAACATTTGATAAATCTGCCATTTCACTAGAAATGAGTCAGAAATTAAATGCTCCACCTGCAGAAAAGAAAAAGTAATAAAGGCTATAGCTAAAAAAAAGCGTCGTATTTTATATACGACGCTTTTTTTATGAATAATATTTTAGTTGTGTACTTATGATTTCATAGTCACAATACGTTGTGGTAATGGTGCTGCATAGTTAGCATTGCCTAATGCCTCAACAATTTTTTGACGTGTATCCCAATATACATCCCAATAATCATCGCAAGTAGAATAAGGTAGTGCTAATAGCTCAACTCCATTCGCTCCCAAATTATTAACGGCCACTCTTGGTGCAGGGTCATTCATTACTTTTGAGTCATTTTTCATTACCTCTAGTACGATTTGTTTTGCCTTTTCGATATCGGTTCCATACTGGATGCCAAAAGGCATATCTACTCTTAAATTACCAATGGTGGTAAGGTTGGTGATTGTTCCTGAAGTAATAGAACCATTAGGAATGATTTCTGTTTTGTTTTGGAACGTTTCTAAGATGGTAACGAAAACCGAAATTTCCTTAACAAAACCTAATTTTCCTCCAGTTTCGATAAGATCTCCTACCTTAAAGGGTCGGAAAACTAATAACATTACTCCTGCAGCCATATGTCCTAATGAACCATTAAAAGCGCCACCAATAGCTAAACCAACAGCTGCTAGTAGGGCTGCAAAAGTCGCTGTTGGAATCCCAACGATTCCTGCAATAGAAATAAATAAAAGTACCTTTAGTAAGAAATTAACTAAAGTGACAAGGAAAGGTTTTAGTGTGTGATCTACATTACTTTTGTCAAACGCTTTTTTGATGGCCTTCATGATCATCTTTACAATCCAGAGACCAATAATTAGGGCTACAATTCCTCCAACAATTTTTAATCCATATTGACCTACACCTTCTTGTATAGAGTTAAAAAAACCTCCTAAAGAATCCATTATGGCACCTCCGGTCTCAGTTGTAGCAGATACTGCTGTATCCACTACTTTTTCTGTAGTTTGCATGATTTATGTTTTAAAGTGATTAAATAGTTATCACATAAATCTACTACTATACGAGGTATTTGCTTTTTATTTCGAAATTAGAAAAAAGAGTAAAATCGTCCAAATAATTAAAATATCGACGAAGTACTATTTACGTTCTGCAGTAAGTTGTGCAATCTTTACGATTACTTCTACAGCTTTGATCATACTTTCTACGGGAACATATTCATATCTTCCATGGAAATTATGACCACCAGCAAATATGTTAGGACAAGGTAATCCCATATAACTCAATTGCGATCCATCGGTTCCACCGCGGATTGGTTTTATAAGTGGTTTAATTCCCAATGCTTTCATAGCTTCTTCGGCAATATCTACAATATGCATTACAGGTTCCACCTTTTCCTTCATATTATAGTATTGATCTTTAATTTCCACATTGATAACATCTTTTCCATATTGCTTATTAAGCTCATCACCTAGTTTGGACATCATTTCTTTACGAGCTTCAAAATGCTCCTTATCATGATCTCTAATAATGTAATGTAATTTGGTTTCTTCTACTTCACCATTCATGGTATGAAGATGAAAGAATCCCTCACGACCACTGGTATGTTCTGGAGTTTCCAATCGAGGTAAAGAGTTAATAAAATCCTGAGCGATATACATACTATTAATCATTTTACCTTTAGCATACCCAGGATGTACTATTTTTCCTTTTATCGTAACTACGGCACCAGCTGCATTAAAATTCTCGTATTCTAATTCTCCAATTTGGCTACCATCCATTGTATATGCCCATTCTGCTCCAAATTTTTGTACATCAAATTTATGAGCTCCTCTTCCTATTTCTTCATCTGGCGTAAATCCAACACGAATCTTACCATGCTTGATTTCAGGATGTTGAATTAGGTATTCCATCGCAGATACTATTTCTGCAATACCAGCTTTATCATCAGCACCTAAAAGCGTAGTACCATCAGTGGTAATTAACGTTTGTCCTTTGTATAGTTTTAAATCTTCAAAATAATCTGGCGATAAAATAATTTCTTCATCCTTATTCAGTATAATATCTTTACCATCATAACTTTCAATAATCTGTGGATTTACATTCGCTCCAGTAAAATCAGGAGTAGTATCAAAATGTGAAATAAAACCAATAGTAGGTACTTCATGGTCTATATTAGAAGGTACTGTAGCCATGATATATGCATTTTCATCGATAGTTACATCCTCCAAACCAATAGATTTTAATTCTTCTACTAACTTATTGGCAAGATCCCATTGTTTCTCAGAGCTTGGAGTAGTATCACTGTTAGGATCACTTTCCGTATCTATAGTAACGTAACTTATAAATCTATCGATAATATGTTTTTTTGGAATCATAGCGAGGTGTGTTTTTACTTGAAGATTTCAAAAATACATATTCATATACTTTTATAAGAAGCTTTATAAAGTTATTTTTGCAGCCAAAACCATATTGGAATGTATAAAACACTAATTCGTCCAATTCTATTTCAATTCGATCCAGAAAAAGTACACTACTTTACTTTTAGTTTGATAAAATTCATTTCTCGACTTCCTTTCGTTTCTTCCTTAATTCGTTTTAGATATTTTGTAAAGGGCATTGGGTTACATAGAGAGGTTTTTGGATTAACATTTAAGAATCCAGTAGGATTAGCGGCTGGGTTCGATAAAAATGCTGTGTTGTATAATGAATTGGCTAATTTTGGTTTTGGTTTTATCGAGATAGGCACAGTTACTCCAAGAGGACAAGTTGGAAATCCTAAAAAGAGATTGTTTAGATTAAAGGAAGATAAAGGTATCATCAATCGAATGGGATTTAATAATGAAGGACTTGAAGCTGCTATCACTCAATTAAAGAAAAATCAAGGGAAGCTTATCATTGGAGGAAATATTGGTAAGAATACTGATACCGCTCCAGAAGATTATACGAAAGACTATTTGCAATGTTTTGAAGCTTTACATCCTTACGTAGATTATTTTGTTCTCAATGTAAGTTGCCCTAATGTAAGCAGTCATGCAAAATTAAACGATAAAGACTATTTAGTAGAATTGATTGAAGCGGTACAGGATAAAAATAAAACTTTTGATATTGAAAAGCCTATTGTATTAAAGATTGCTCCGGATTTAAACACAAATCAGTTAGATGAAATTGTAGAACTGGTCCAAGAAACAAAACTAGATGGTGTTATTGCAAGCAATACTTCTGTTTCTAGAGAAGGACTAAAAGCTTCTCAAACAAGACTAGAGGAAATAGGAAACGGAGGCCTTAGTGGACTTCCTATTAAAGATAAAAGTACTGCTGTAATCAAATATTTATCTGATAAAAGCAATAGATCATTTCCAATTATTGGAGTAGGAGGAATCCACACCGCTAACGATGCTATAGAAAAATTGGAGGCAGGCGCAAGCTTGGTGCAGATCTATACCGGTTTTATTTATGAAGGACCTAAATTGATAAGCGATATCAATAAAGCAGTAATAGCAAAAGGTTTATAGGTTAATTAATTATTTAAGAATAATTTTCTGAGTTTCTACTCTTCCAGCTTCAGTAAACAGGCGTACCAGATATATTCCGGAGTTTAGATTTGTTAAATCAAGGTTGATAGTATTGTTGCTATTTTTGAATTTGTAACTTCTAACTTGTCTACCGAGTACATTGAAGACTTCTATTTCTTTAATGTTTGATACTTTTCCAGCTAGTATAGAAATATTACCGTTACTTGGATTAGGAGAGATCTTTATTTCTTCTTTTTGGCTATTAAATTCCTCAACATTCAGTTGTTTTTGAGTGAAAACAATGGTTCCAATCCTTTCATTAATTAAAGGAGTACTAGAATGATCAACCAAAGAAATAGGTTCATGCGGATTAGTAGGACTATTATTTAAACTGTAACCATTTCCTTCTTCCGTGCCAGCATCATAAGTGAATAAGTCCATAGTAATTTCAGGAATCCATTGCCCACCGTTGTCTATTAATGATACACTATTTACAGCAATCATCCAATCAGGACTTGGAGCTAACATAGAAGCTAAACTTACTAATGGGTAATCGGAACTTACTGTAAGATCACTAATTGCAATTGTTCTCCCTGGTCCATTGAAAAACAAATCCGGACCTTCTATAAACTGATCAGCATTATTTGCATTGATAGCAGCATTTACTTCAGATTCGAAAATACTGAAACCTCCTGTTTCCGCGACTTGTTCAATTCCCGGAGTAGCCAAACCTCCCATTTCTAGAAAAGTAATGTTGGTGTTATGGGTTGCTACTACCAATTCTGTAAAGTGAGCACTACCAGGAAGTGTTCCGTGTGCTTCCCAGTTGCTAGTGAAAATAATATCGTAGGTAGCTGTAGTTTGTCCGAAAGTATGTAAACAAAATAATAGAAAAATAGTTTTGAGTATAAGCTTTTTCATTTGTGTGGTTATTGATTAGAGTAATTTGTGTTATATATTTTAAACAGTCGAATAGATAATTACCCTAATTGTTTGGAAGAATATATATTTTTGAACGGTCGTTTATTTTGTAAAAACCTTACACAGAGTTTATGAATTTTGAAATTCTTTACGCTTTTATCATCGCAACAGCAGCGTTATCTATATCTCCTGGGCCGGATAATATCTATGTTTTAATGCAAAGTATTGTGAATGGAAAAAAGTATGGACTTGCAACTGTAATAGGCTTAATGACAGGATGTTTGGTGCATACTACCTTAGTTGCTTTCGGAGTTTCTGTAATTATTAAACAAAGCGAAGTCTTATTTTTTACGATTAAACTGGCTGGAGCGATATACTTGTTTTTTTTAGCATATAAAGTTTGGAGAAGTAATGCAGCTATACAGTTTTCTGAAAAGAA
Organism: Aquimarina litoralis; assembly: GCF_039523995.1. Lineage (NCBI taxonomy): Bacteria > Pseudomonadati > Bacteroidota > Flavobacteriia > Flavobacteriales > Flavobacteriaceae > Aquimarina > Aquimarina litoralis. The sequence goes on along the minus strand of NZ_BAAAGE010000007.1, from coordinate 100,533 downwards.
TGTAGAAAAGAAAAGTATAGGTCAATTGTTTAGACAAGGGTTTATCATGAATGTACTAAATCCTAAAGTTTCTATTTTCTTTTTGGCTTTTTTTCCTGGATTCTTGTTCAGTAATGAATTAAGTAATGTAATACAGTTTTATGTATTAGGGTTTCTGTTTATTCTGGTATCTTTTATTGTTTTCGGCGGAATTGCAGTTATGGCAGGTTATATTTCTACTTATATAAAAAAGAGTTCTAAAATTGGAGTGTTTTTAAAATGGATGCAGATTGTAGTTTTTATTGGAATTGGAATTTTTATATTGTTTTCAAAAAAGTAAAAAAAGGCTACTTTGATTTAAGTAACCTCTTAAAAAAAGCTTATTGAAGATCTTGATCAGAATCATCAACTTCAAGACAAACAAAGCTTCCTTGGTGGTAAGCCCATCTACCTGCATGCCCATTAGCTGTAATACATTCTGGTTGAATTATACCTCCTTTTAGTGTTGTTAATTTTTCTTTACTTAATTTTTGTACTCCCTCTACGTTTAAAATGTTTTTTAACATAATGTCTAATTTTTAAATTATTGATGGATCCCGATTTGGATCTTTACTAGTACATTCCAAAAAAACTAAAATGTTACTATCGCTTTTGCAATTTTTTTTAAAATTGAAATAATTCAGTTTGACGGAGAAGAGAATTTTATGCTGTTTTCTGAAAAATAATCATATTTTTATACTCTTAATTGAATTTCTTTTAGATAGAAGCTCTTAAATGACTGAAAAAGTAAAAATTATTGAATGTCCGCGAGACGCCATGCAAGGTATTAAGGACTTTATTCCCACAGATAAAAAAGTACAATACATACAATCTTTATTGCGATGTGGATTTGATACCATAGATTTTGGAAGTTTTGTTTCTCCAAAGGCAATTCCTCAAATGGTTGATACTGCAGAAGTGCTTTCTAAATTAGATCTTTCAACAACTGAAAGTAAATTGCTGGCTATTATAGCTAATGTACGAGGCGCAAAAGATGCGGTGCAGCATAAAGAAATTAATTATCTAGGATATCCTTTTTCTATATCAGAAAATTTTCAAATGCGTAACACGCATAAAACAATAGCGCAGTCAGTAGAAACATTACAAGAAATTCTTAATCTTGCGGATCAGGCTAACAAAAAAGTAGTAGCGTATTTGTCTATGGGTTTTGGAAATCCTTATGGAGATCCTTGGAGTGTCGAAATAGTAGGAGAGTGGACAGAGAAGTTAAATCATATGGGTGTAAAAATTTTATCGCTTTCTGATACTGTAGGAACCTCTAATCCAGAGACTATTGAGTATCTATATGCTAACTTAATTCCTAAGTATCCCGATATCGAGTTTGGAGCACATCTGCATACAACTCCTACAACTTGGTTCGAAAAAGTGGATGCTGCTTATAAATCTGGTTGTCGAAGATTTGACGGAGCAATTCAAGGATTTGGAGGATGTCCAATGGCAAAAGATGAGTTAACAGGAAATATGCCAACCGAAAGAATGTTGTCTTATTTTACAACAGCCAAAGCCGATACGAATATAAAAACAATGAGTTTTGAAGCTTCTCATAATGAAGCAACCAAGATATTTACTAAATACCATTAACTAACACACAGAAATGAAAAACATCTTAAAAAAACTAGGGCTAGCTTTAATTGTTATATTAGTAATTATTCAATTTATTCGTCCTGATAGAAATGAGTCTGGCTATGAATCTGTTGCTTATTTTGAAATTGAAACGAAACCCAGTTCAGAGATACAAGAGATTTTAAAGAGTAATTGCTACGATTGTCATAGTAACCAAACTATTTATCCTTGGTATGCTAACATTGCTCCTGTATCATATTGGTTAGCGAATCATGTAGATGAAGGAAAGGAACATTTCAATGTTTCAGAGTGGGAAACGTATTCAGCTAAAAAGAAGGATCATAAATTAGAAGAGTTGATAGAAGAAGTAGAGGAAGGTGAAATGCCTTTACCATCTTATACTTGGACTCATGGAAATTTAGAAGATCAAGAAAAAGAGTTGCTAATCAGTTGGGTTACAGCACTGCGAAAAAAATATAGTATAGATTAGTATTAGCTTTCAAAATACTATTAAAATTCCTGCCTAGTTTTACGAAATTGTTAAAACTTTAAATTTATTTAGATTTATTACAAATAAAGTTTGTAGAATATTTCTGTATGGATATATTTGCACCTCATTAACTATTTAAATTAAGTCTAAATAAAAAGCAATGAAAATAAAAAATATAGCTAAAGTAATAGGTATAACAGGAGCAGTCTTTTTAGTCTCTTGTTCTTCAGATGATGATAATACTCCGGTTGTTCAGGTAGAAGCACCAGCAACCTATGTTTTTGAACGTGATGGAGAGAGCACGGTAAGCTTTAGCGGACAAACTACTAGAATAGCAATGGCAGAAGCTATTATTGGTCAGTTTAAAAATACAGCTACTACTGAAGCAATCGTGGATGCAATGTTTGATCATCAAGAAAATGCGGATGATTTTGAAGATGCTACGCTAAATGCTTCTGATAAAAGTGTAAGAAATAAAACTGCGGCTTCTAGAGACTATTTTTCTTCCAATGCCACGGATGCAGCAGAAATAAAAGCTGATTTTGATTCATGGATTAAAGGACAAATTGATGAAGTTTTTCCGAATTGGGCAGTTATGGCAACTGAAGGAAATGCAGGTTTTTTACAAGAAGCTGGTGGAGGATCTGAGCGTTATGTAAATGCTAAAGGTTTAGAATATGATCAAGCTTTTACAAAAAGTTTGATAGGAGCATTAATGACAGATCAGGCATTAAATAATTATTTAGGTACTGCAGTTTTGGATGAGGCAGATAATATTGCTAATAATGATAATGGAGTAGTAGCTGATGGTCAAGTATATACTACTATGGAACATAAATGGGATGAAGCATATGGATATTTATACGGTGCTTCGGCAGATCCTGCAAATCCAAACCCAACTATTGGGGATGCGGATAGTTTTCTTAATAAGTATATAGGTAGAGTAGAAGGTGACCCTGATTTTGCAGGAATCGCAGCAGAGATTTATGATGCATTTAAATTAGGTAGAGCAGCTATTGTAGCTAAGAATTATACAGTTAGAGATGCGCAAGCAGCTATCGTAAAAGAAAAAGTTTCTGAGATTATAGGAATTAGAGCAGTATACTATTTACAGCAAGGTAAAAATGGTCTAGAAGCTGGAACAGTTGATTATGCAAGTGTTTTTCACGATTTATCTGAAGGGTTTGGTTTTATCTATAGCCTTCAGTTTACCCAAAATCCTGCTACTAATCAACCTTATTTTAGTAAAACAGAGGTTGAAGTATTGTTGAACCAATTAATGGGAGCAACTAATGGTTTATGGGATGTAACTCCAGCTACATTGGATACATTATCAGATACTATCGCTGCTAAATTTAGTTTTACAGTTGCTCAAGCAGGTAGTACGAACTAAACAATTCATAAATTATGAAAAAAAGAGGCGAAAGGTGAATAACATTTCGACCTCTTTTTTTACATTTGCACAGATTTATTAAGAATAAATAAAAATAAGATGAGGAAGTATTTGTTTTTGTCAGCGTTCGTGTTAACTCTTTTTGTAGTTGCCTGTTCGTCTAGTGATGATGAAGGAGGAACTGTTGATAATTTTGATAGAGAAGCGATGTTAGAAAATATAGCAGATAATATTATAGTTCCTGCATATCAAAATTTTTCCTCTGATATGACAGCACTAAAAACCGCTACATCAGATTTTGTAACTACTACAAACGAAGCTAATCTGGTATCTTTAAGAGAAGCTTGGTTAACAGCATACACTTCATGGCAATCGGTAAGCATGTATGAAATTGGAATGGCTGAAGCTATATCTTTCAGAAATTTTATGAATGTGTACCCAGTAAATACAGCTAATATCGAAAGTAATATCTCCTCTGGTTCTTATGATCTTTCTTCTATTAGTCAGCAGGATGAACAAGGATTTGGTGCTCTAGATTATTTAATAAATGGTGTTTCTGATTCGGATACTAATATCGTTGGAGTTTTTACCGATGCTACTGCAGGTGCTGATTATAAAGAATACCTTACCAATTTGGTAAATAGAATGGATGCATTAACATCTCAGGTGGTTACTGATTGGACTGCAAATTATAGAGATACTTTTGTGAATAATAGCGGATCTTCTGCTACTAGTTCGGTTGATAGAATTGTAAACGATTTTATTTTTCATTATGAAAAGCATTTAAGGGCTGGGAAAGTAGGTATTCCTGCAGGAGTATTTTCTGGATCTCCGCTAGAAGATCGAGTAGAAGGGTTTTATAAAGGAGATATTTCGAAAATGTTATTCAATGCTAATCTGGATGCGCTTCAGGACTTTTTTAATGGAGAGCATTTTACAAGTAGTACAACAGGACAAAGTCTTAAGACGTATTTAGATTTTCTTAATACCATTAAAGATGGAGAAGATTTAAGTACTTTGATCAATAATCAGTTTAACGTAGCAAGAACGACTGCTGCTAATTTAAATGATGATTTCTCTGAACAAGTAAGAACAAATAATAGTTTGATGCTTAATACCTACGATGAATTACAAAAGAATGTTGTACTGATCAAAGTAGATATGCTTCAGGCAATATCAGTGAATGTTGATTTTGTAGATGCCGATGGAGATTAAATATATCTTCAGTATTGTATGATACATCAACGAAACGAATATTTAAAAAAATATACGGAGGCTGCACCACTTGCAGTCTTTCGTATTTTTTTTGGGTTGATGATGTTGATCAGTATTATTCGTTTTTGGAGTTATGGATGGATAGATAAATTGTATATTAAGCCTAGTTTTTTCTTTTCATACTATGGATTGGATTTTATAAAGCCAATCGGTAATTATACATATCTTATTTTTGGTGTTTGTGCTATGGCTAGTATTTGTGTAATGCTAGGATATCAATATAGAGTAGCAATTATCACCTTTTTTCTAAGTTTTACTTATATAGAGTTGATGGATAAGACCACTTATCTAAATCACTATTATTTTATAAGCATTCTTAGTTTCTTACTTATTTTTTTGCCGGCAAATGCATACTATTCACTTGATGCTAAAATAAAAGGGAAGTCTTTTCAGAAAGTACCCGTTTGGACTATAGATGCCTTAAAATTACTGATAGGAATTGTGTATTTCTATGCAGGTTTGGCAAAACTCAATTCGGATTGGTTAGTACGTGCGATGCCTCTTAAAATTTGGCTTCCTTCTAAGTATGACATTCCTTTAATTGGAGATTTAATGCAGCAAGAATGGATGCATTATGTATTTAGTTATTCTGGTGCGATCTATGATCTTACTATTCCATTTCTTTTATTATTTAGAAAAACAAGGGTTGTAGCATTTGGTCTGGTTGTTATTTTTCATGTTTTAACCAGAGTACTTTTTCCGATAGGTATGTTCCCCTATATTATGATTGTTGGAGCTACCATTTTTTTTGGAGCACAAGTACACCATAGAATATTAGGTTGGATATCTAAAATAATAAGGATAAATAAAGACTATTTTGATAGTAATAGATCTCTAGTTTTTACTCAAAATAAGACCAAAATAATTACTAACGTACTAGGGTTGTTTTTTGTGATTCAATTACTTTTGCCGTTTCGATTTTTACTATATCCTGGAGAACTGTTTTGGACTGAAGAGGGGTATCGTTTTTCTTGGAGAGTAATGCTTATGGAAAAGGCAGGGTATGCTAATTTTAAAATTGTGAATGCTGAAACAGGCAAACGATTTTATGTGGATAATGATGATTTTTTAACCGCATTTCAGCAAAAACAAATGGCAACGCAGCCAGATTTTATTTTAGAGTATGCGCATTATCTAAAAACACATTTCGAAAAACAAGGGCACCAAAATGTGCAAATATTTGTAGAAAGTTACGTAGCGCTTAACGGTCGGTTAAGTACTCAATATATTGATCCTAATGTGGATCTGGGAAAACAAAAAGAGTCATTTAAACATAAAACATGGATTATTCCATTTAAGGATGAAATTAAAGGATTGTAAAGTAGTTGTCTTTTTTTTACTTATAACAACTATTGTGTCGGGGCAGTATAGTATTAAAGGGGTTGTAAAAAATCAAAATAACCAACCTGTTCAAGGTGCTGAGGTTTATAATAGATCCAATGGTGATCAAACAGTTACTAGAATAGATGGTAGTTTTGAACTTAATGATGTAGAACAAGGGGTTTGCTATCTATCTGTTTTTAGTTTTGATTATGAAATTTTAGAAAGACAGATTACCGTTTCTGATAATGTAGAAATTAGTCTCGTTTTACAGCCGTTAGGAGAAGAATTATCGGAAGTGGTAATTACACAACGTAGAGAAAAAGTTTTTGGACTTAAACAATTAAAACCAGTAGAAGGTACGGCTATTTATGCAGGTAAAAAAAGTGAGGTGGTTTTATTAAGTAATGTACAAGGTAATTTAGCCTCCAATAATACCAGACAGATTTATGCACAAGTAGCAGGGTTGAATATCTATGAAAATAGTGTTGGTGGATTACAGCTAAATATTGGTGGTAGAGGATTGGATCCTAATCGGACCTCTAATTTTAATACACGACAAAATGGATATGATATTAGTGCAGATGTATTAGGGTATCCAGAAAGTTACTACACACCTCCTGCTGAAGCTATTGAGGAAATACAGGTAGTGCGTGGAGCTGCTTCGCTTCAATATGGTACGCAGTTTGGCGGATTGTTAAATTTTAAAATGAAGAGACCAAATCCCAATAAAAAGATCGAATTGGTTTCTAGACAAACATTAGGTTCTTATAATTTATTTACTAGTTTCAATAGTTTAGGTGGTACCGTTGGAAAGTTTAGTTACTACACTTATTTTAATTACAAAAGAGGAGATGGTTTTAGACCTAATTCCGAATTTGATTCTAAAAATATTTATGCGCATTTGGGTTATCAATTTTCTGATAGAACCAAATTAATTGGTGAGTTTACATATTTAGATTATTTAGCGCAGCAACCTGGTGGTTTAACAGACACACAATTCAATATAGATCCTACGTTTAGTAATAGAACTAGAAATTGGTTTGATGTTAATTGGAAGTTATTTTCCTTAAAGTTAGAGCATCAATTTTCGGATAAGACGGATTTTAGTATTAATCTATTTGGATTAGATGCGTCTAGATCTGCTGTTGGTTTTAGAGGAATCCCAGGTAGTTTAAATACAAATCCTATAACAGACGTAGATGAAGTAGATGGAGCGGGTAATTTTGTAAACTCCAGAGATCTTATCGTAGATAATTTTCAGAATTGGGGAGCAGAAGCTAGATTGCTAACCAGATATATTTTATTGGATACAGAGTCCGTATTCTTGATAGGATCAAAGTATTATCAAGCTTTAAATGATTCTAGACAGGGATCGGGAGGACTTGGGTCAGGATCAGATTTTAATTTCCAAGATGAAACTTTTCCAGATTATCCAAATCAATCTTCTTTTGACTTTCCAAATTTAAATGCATCGGTTTTTGGAGAGAATATATTCAAATTGTCTGATAAATTTTCTGTTACGCCTGGATTTAGATTTGAATATATTAAAACAGAAAGTGAGGGAAGTTTTAACAATGTAATATTTGATAATGCTGGAAATCCAATTTCTAATACAGAAGAAACCGATAATAGAGATTTAGAAAGATCTTTTTTTCTTTTTGGAATAGGATCAAGTTATAAATTAAATAACTCTTTAGAAATATACGCCAATGTATCACAGAATTATAGGTCTATTACATTTAGTGATATTAGAGTGGTGAGTCCTACTTTTAGAGTAGACCCTAATATTGGAGATGAAGAAGGATTTACTGCTGATATTGGGTTTAGAGGTAGATTAAATAATATGTTATCCTATGATATAAGTGCTTTTGGGTTAGTGTATGATGATAGAATTGGTATTGTGTTTAATGATAGAGCAGAGCGTGTAAGAGGAAATATTGGAGATGCTTTTATTTATGGACTGGAGAGTTTTGTAGATTGGAATATTTGGAATACGTTCTCCGCAGATAATGAAAATTACAGATTGAGTTTGTTTGCTAATACTTCATTAACCACATCCAAGTATACAGCATCGGATCTTGCTGGAGTAGAAGGTAATAAAGTTGAGTTTATACCAGAAGTGAATCTTAAAACCGGATTGAAATTTGGTTACAAGAATTTTCTTTCTAGCCTTCAGTATACATACGTCTCCGAACAGTTTACAGATGTTTCTAACGCTTCTGCTGCCTTAGATGGAGATAGTAGAAATGGTATTATAGGAACAATACCAGCATATTCAATTTTAGACCTTTCGTTGTCATATACCTATAAAATGTTTAAACTAGAAACAGGTATTAATAATCTATTAGATGAAAGTTATTTTACACAAAGAGCTACTGGATATCCAGGACCAGGAATTATTCCTTCAGAGCCTTTAACTTGGTACACTACTTTGCAGTTTAAGTGGTAATTTATATAGTATTTAACTTTTGTTTACTTGTATAATTAACTTTTGTTCAATTAATTAATCCTAATTAAATCAATACATTTGCCCAAAACCAACAATATGAAGGAGTTCGAAGGATATGACAACATGATGGCAGAATATTACACTTCTGTGCCATCTCTTATTTTGCCACTTACGAGTTGGGAGTTTTATAGTGAGCACAATTGGTTTTTACAAAATTTTAAAAATGATCTTGACAATCTAAGCAAGATTACCAAGAAATGGGATTTCGAAAATGTATATCATAATGAATTAGTTCACAAAAAATCTGTGATTGTCATTACAAACCCAGAACTTAAAATAGTGTATGCTACTCGTAATATTGAGAAAATGAGTGGTTATACTCCGGAAGAAGTGATTGGAAATTCGCCTAAAATGTTTCAAGGGGAGCAAACTGATCATACCATTTCTAGAACTATTCGACAAGCAATAGACAACGAAGAATCCTTTGAGGTGTCTATTGTAAATTACAAAAAAGATAAATCTACTTATTTATGTCATATCAAAGGATATCCAGTACGAGATAAGAAAGGTAGGTTGATTAATTATATTGCTTTTGAGCAGGCTGCTTAATATTTCATTTTATTCGGCTTATGCAACCCTCACATTCTTACGGAAATTAAGTTTTATAGAAAAAATGCGAGTTTAAAACAGTCTTTATTTGTTTTAAACTCACATCAGTAAATTATTATGTTGTCTCTAATTATTGAATTTTATTAATTTTAATTGCTAGCTCTTTTAGGATAAGGAGGTCTTTTATATTCTTTTGGTGGATTGTTTTTCAACTCTTTTAAAACCACCTCTATCGCTTTCTCTAATTGAGGATCTTTTCCTTTAATTACTTCAGAAGGTAATTGATCCACTTCGATATCTGGAGCTACTCCTACGTTTTCTACAATAAACCCATCTTCTGTCCAGATGGCAACATTTGGAGCGGTGACACTAGCGCCATCGATGAATTCTGGAAATCCTAAAACACCAACTAAACCTCCCCAAGTTCGCTTACCAACCATTTGCCCAACTTTAAACTTTCTGAACATCCATGGTAACATATCTCCACCAGATCCAGCAGTTTCATCGATGATCATTACTTTTGGTCCTTGAATAGAAGCACTAGGAGTTTTTAGATCCTTACCATATCTAAAATTCCAATGCGATTGGTAAGGGTTTAGTAATAGATTTATATAATAATCTGCTATTTGTCCACCACCATTAAAACGTTCGTCAATGATAATAGCTTTTTTATTTGCCTGCGGAAAGAAATATCTCTTAAAGTATTCATGACCAGCTCCTGCTGTATTAGGAACATAAACATAAGCTACTTGTCCATTAGTAGCCTCATGAACCTTTTTGAGGTTGCCTTCCACCCAATCTCTGTTTCGTAATCTGTATTCATTTTCTATAGGAGTTACTTTTACTACTCTAGAGTCTTTATAACTAGAATTTGGCCCAACAGTAATTTCAGTGATTTTATTGGCTGTATTTTCAAAGGCGCTAAATAGATTTGTAGTACTTTCTACATTTTTTCCGTTTACAGCTAATAAATAATCGCCTTCATTAACTAATACGCCAGGTTCTGTTAGTGGAGATCTTAAATTAGGATTCCAATTTAAACCACCATAAATTTTCTTGAACCGATATCTGTTGTTTTTTATTTCATAATCTGCTCCCAGAAGACCACCAGGAATTCTTTTTGGGGTGTTTAACCTTTCTCCACCTCCTTGCAGTCTGTGATGTCCTACAGATAGTTCGCTACACATCCATTGTATGACTCTATTAAGGTCATTTCTGCATGATAAATGTGGTAAAAATTGTTCATACTTTTTCTTCATACCTTTCCAATCAGAACCATGCATTCCAGGATCATAAAAATAATCTCTATTTATCCTCCAGGCTTCTTCAAATATATTTCTCCATTCCTTTGTTGGATTCATTTTTACTTCGATACCATCAACTTTTAGGATTCCTTTTCCCGCTTTTGGTTTTTTTCCTATGTCTGTAATTCCCCAAGTATTTCTTTTTTGATAAAGCATTTTTTTGCCGTTTGCAGAAATAACATAATCATCCAGATCCATAACTTTAGCATCTTTACGTTCTTTTAAGTCATACTGATGAAGGGAAGAAGGTGCTGAACGATCTAATGGGTTCCAAGAAACATATAAAATTTTGTGAGCTTCACCAGAATCTAATCCGTAATAATTACCAGCCCGTATCGGAAGATCGATTATTCTATTTTGAATACCATCTAGATCAATTTTTAATAATTTTTCTGCCTCTTCGTTTTCTGATGATTTTTCTTCTTCTTTGGATTCTTCTTCATCACTTTCTTTGGCAAAGGGAGAGATAATATCTTTTCTAAGTGTAGTTAGATAAATGGAGTTTGTAGAATTCATATCCTGATTAGACTGATCAAACCAGTTTACAACTGGTCCAGCATCTGTAGAAGCAAAGAAATAAATATAATCTCCACTAGGATCAAAAACAGGATTAGAAGCATTGCTCAATCCATCACTTATAGGATAGGATTTTGAATCTTGTAGATGATATAAAAATACTTGCTCAAAATTAGAATCTATGATTTTTGTATACAAAATCCAGTTAGAATCATTCGACCAATCTCCAAATAGGTTTCTAAAAGGACCAGGAACATAATATTCATCGTTGGCAATTTTAGAAACTTTTTTGGAAGCAATATCTAGTATGTATAAATTTCTACCATTATCTGAAAAGCTTATTTTCTTGCTATCTGGAGACCAATTGGTGAAAGCATAAAATCCAGTACCAGGTATTGTGAACTTTTTTAAATCACCTTTACCATCTTGTGATTTAATGTGTAATTCATATTCTCCAGAACTATCCGAGAAATAGGCGATGTGTTTTCCATTTGGAGACCACGCAGGATATTTCTCATGACTTCCAGGGCTTTGAGTTAAATTTCTTGGATCACCCTTACTTTCGGGAACTGTTATGATTTCTCCTCTATAATCAAAAACAGCTCGCTTTCCAGAAGGAGATATTTCTGCAGAACGAACATATCTGGAACCATTTACATATCGTTCTCGTAATTCTAAAAGATCTGTTGAGATTCCTATTCTTAATCTTGAAACTGCTTTACTATTGATGTCATAGGTATGTAGATAGCCAGCCTGTTCAAAAATTATTTTGTTATCCCCTAAATCTGCATTAATGATAGGGAATTGGTTAAATTGAGTTAATTGTTCTATGTTTTTGGAATCTGTAGCATATGAGAATAAATTGAATTCACCATTTCGGTCACTTAAGAAGTATACAGTATTATTAACCCACATAGGTTGTACATCGTTACTTCCTCCCTTTGGTTGAGGAATTTTAACAATAGATTTGTCTTTAAACGAAAACAACCAAATATTAGCAGTTGTACCTCCTCTGTAGTTTTTCCATTGCTGAAAACGTTCTCTTATCGGAGTGTATGCCATATACTGACCATCTGGGGAATACGTAGCATGCCACGCATTTGGTATTTCTAATTCGGTAGGAAAACCTCCGTTAATTGGAATAGTGTAAAGTTTTGAATATCTATTTGTATGAATAGCTCTTTGAGAATTGAATAATATCGAGGAGCCATCAGGAGTAAAACCTAAAACCATATCCCTTGTTGGATGCCAAGTGATTCTTTTCGGAATTCCTCCTTCTACAGGAATGGTAAATACATCAGTATTACCATCATATTCTGCATTAAAAGCAATGACCTTACCATCAGGTGAAAAGACAGGATTGGATTCAATTCCTTTGTCTATCGTTAATCTTCGAGGCTGAGAACCGTCAGATTTAGCAATCCAAAGATCTTCTGCATATATAAATGCAATGTGGGATTGACTAATTGCTGGTGTATGCAGCATCCTGGTGTCATTAGGATCCGTGGCATAAGATTTAAAAGAACATAAGATTGCTACAAAGAGTACTTTGTGAAAAGCTGAATTTAATTTTTTCATGAGTGGTGATTGATGATAATTTATGTGATTTGTGAATAACGGTTGATGAAATTAAGTTTTTATCAATTGGTTTTTGTTAATCAAAATTTAAAATAATCAGGTTTTTAAATATTTTATGATGTAATTACTACAAAATAATAGTTTCATAAGGTTATAGTGCAGGCCCTTTAAGATCGATAAAAGATGCATTTTTGTTAGGTTGAAAATTCCGCAAACTGTTATTTGTTAGTTTGTTAATCTGCTGTTAAAGATGTTTTTAGGGTGTAACATTCTTTGATTTCTGGTCGTCTTATAGGCATAAATCAATAAAAACGAATAGAATGAAAAAATTAAATGTTATGCTGTTAGCAGTGGCTTTCGCAATCAGTAGTGTTGCAAGCGCGAGTACAAAACCAACAAAATCAGAGACTAATTTTACAAGTGAGATTAAAGAATTGCTAGAGAATCCATCTTTCAAGGTGGAGGATGAAATCGAAGCGAGTGTTACTTTTACTTTAAATGATAAAGGTGAAATTGTAGTACTCTCTGTGGATTCGGACAGTAATATGGTTGAAGGTTTTATTAAGAGCAGATTAAACTATCAGAAGTTAGAAGCTAAACCCACTACAGGTGTTAAGTTTTATACAATGCCAGTAAGAGTGGTCGCTTCTTAAATAGTAAACAGTACAAAGTTAAAATCCCGGATTCATCACCCGGGATTTTTTATTTTCCAGTGATATAGTTAATACTAACTGTGGCAAGGTCTGAATCAGGGAATTTAGAAAAATAATCCTGATGACTATGTAAACCAACCTCATCTATGATTTTTAGAAAAGAATTTATTTCTAAAATATATTGATCAGAAAAACCATGAGTTGCATCATAAGCTGTAGCTGCAGTTCTTCCTATGTTTTTTGATGTAATTTCTGGCGGAATTGTATGAAGCTCTATAACAATAAGCCCAAATTTTGCGATATGAGGTTCCCATTTTTTGAAATGATCCTTTAAATTTCTTTCTACATCATTGTTAGATAATAATTTCCCTCTATAAGCAAATGCTCCAGTGGAAAGGCTTGGGTTATCTAAATGAGTATTTGGTTCACTCCAAATTCGATTATGATCTAAAAAGGTTCTTACAGATAATAAGTCTTTGAGAGCAATCTTATAATTTTCATTTAGATTTTTTTCTAATAGATCAGGATCACTAATATCACCCCAGATTACCTTAGCCCATATATCTGCCTGGATAAGGTTAGCTCTTGTCACTTTCAACGCAGCTTTGTTATAGTCTGCGCCTACTAAAAATAAAGGATGATCATCCAGATGTTTTCCTCTTAAGGTTTTGGTAGCAATAATGTCGAAAAGATGAATTAAAAAAGCTCCATTACCACATCCCATATCTAGAATTCCTTTTGGTTGTTCATCTAATGGTTTGTTAAATAAACGGATGATGATTTCGTCGATTTTTTTAAAATAAGTGGAATGTGCTCCTCCGCTTCCCCAAACGTTCATTTCTCGATCTACATGAGTTTCATCGGTATCTTTTTCGGTATTCCATAAAATAGTTGGATCTCCCAATAGCAGCTGATCCATTTGTCGAAACATTGGAATATAAGAAACAGTTACTCCATAAGCTGTTGCTCTTTTAGCAAAAAATAAACCTTTATTAGTAAAAGTGTAATGGTCGTTATTTTTACTAAACCATCCCAGATTTGCTAGAAACGTAAGGATTGTATCAAAGCTTTCAGGAAATTTATGATACTCATCTGCACTAAAGGAAGCTTCCATAAAGTACTTATGAAACATACCTCCCATACCTAAATGAACAATAGTAGGGCCAACTAGAATTCCTTCGATGTGTTTTAGAATTTGTTTTTGTATAGTTTTGGTGGTCTCATTTTCGGAAAGTTGAATGTTAAAGGAGTTCTCAAATTCAAGAAATAGATTCTCGAGTTTGCGGAAAGGTTCTAATTCGAATTTTCGATGATGAAACTTTCCTGAATATGCTAAAAGATCAACAACACCTTCATACAATTTAAAATATTCAAAAGCTATTTTGGTGTTTTCGTTTACAGAAATATAAGGGATAGTATCTACGATAGTATAGTCTAACCATCCTTGTGAAGATAACATCCTAAGGGCTACATTAATATATCCCGAATTGCCTTTAAAACGTTCTGAGATTTCTACTACTGATAATTTCGAATGATCAATAATATGGTTCGTAATCCCATTTTTTAGAAGAGAATAAGCTACCGGAGCGATAGTTATTCCGTCTAAATGTCTAAATAACTCTTCTCGGAATGTCTGCTTTTCTTCTTTTGTTAGCATAGATACTTAATTGGTGTATGTTTGAGTTTATTGATAGCACTGAGATACCCAAATTAAGCATTTATTTCATAAGTTGCTACAACCTTGGCTTATTTAGAAGAAGGTGGCTTTGGTTTTTTTTCGGGCATAGGACCTCGTAAATGAATAATAAGTCCATTGAGAAAATTACGCAAAATTTGATCACCACATTCCATATATTTAGGGTGATTCTCATTTCTAAAAATGGCACCCAATTCGCTTTTGGAAACTTTAAAATCAACCAAAGCACAAATTTTTACGATTTCGTCATCACGTAGTTTGTGAGCTACTCGTAATTTCTTAAAAATATCATTGTTTGTTAAACCCATGGGACAAAGGTACTTTTTTAATTGACTTCAAAAAAGATATCCTTCTATGTTTCATAACAAATATGTTTATAAGATATTTGTACTCTTAAAATTTTAGAAGACATATGTATACCAAGGAGGAGAAATTGAGTTTATTGTCAGAAATGATTGAGTTTGCAAAAGCAGATAAAGAGATTAAAGATGAAGAGTATAATTTTATATTGGCCGTAGCTTCGCAGTTGGATGTTACTGAAGAGGAAATTGGATATTTGGTAAGAAACAATGCAGAGAAAAAGAACTTACAGCCAGAATCCCAAAGAATACTTCAGTTTCATAGATTGGTGTTGCTGATGAATGTTGATCAGGAAACCAATCCGGCGGAAATAGATAAGATAAGGGAAATGGGATTGCATATGGGATTAAGGGCAGAAGCTATTGATACTGTTTTAAAGGAAATGCACAAATATCCAAATAAGGTGATTCCTCCGAATGAACTGATTGCTATTTTTTCTAGATTCTATAACTAGGGAAGAAAAATAAACTTCTTTGAACTAACCTTCAGGATCATCTGAAGGTTTTTTTATGCGGTTTTGTCACGGAAAATAGTATGTTTTTGACAAAAAGTCAGTTTTATGTATAGGCAAAATGACAAAATGACACAAAAAATGTAATGGAATCCATTTTGCTATATACATATCGAATTTAAATCTAGAATAACTTAAAAAATAAAATACAATGAGTTTAATAAAAAGAACAGACAGATTACCATTTATTTTCGATGATATTTTTAATACTGATTGGTTTGGAGGGAGTGTTAACGAACACAAAATAGGATTCAATACACCAGCTGTTAATGTAAAGGAAAATGATAATGAATTTGTTATCGAGTTGGCAGCGCCAGGATTAGTAAAAGGAGATTTTAATATCGAATTAGACAACGAAGTGTTAACGATTTCTTCTGAAAAGAAAAATGAAGTAAAAGAAGAAAAAGACTCTTACACGAGAAAAGAATTTAATTACAGCACATTTAAGAGATCATTTAATTTGCCTGATACTGTTAATGTTACAGAGATTATAGCTTCTTATGATAGTGGAGTATTATTGGTAAAACTTCCTAAAAAAGAAGAAGCAAAGGTACAGCCAAAGCGCTTTATAGAAATTTCATAAGTTGTGAGACTTAAGTTAGTTAGTTAATGTTACGTAAAACGCCCTCTAAACTAGAGGGCGTTTTTGGTATTTATAAGCTGTTTCCGTAGTAACAGTCCTGGGATAATGCTTTCGAGTAACTTATCTTATCTTGTAAATCCATGATAAGATAAATTTCTTTTTTCAACTTGATTTCAACTCTATTTTGCTTCCAATAGATTTTGATATCCTTTGATTTTAAATTTTTAATATAACTATATTTATTAGCGTAGTCTGTAGTTAATGGTGGAGCATTTCCATTTTTGGTAGCCTCTTGCGGACTTATAGTTATAGATTCGGGATCTACTACAGAACAAAGAAAACCATCAAAATCAATTCCTTGCTTGTCTTTGTTTAATAAATATACCCAAACAGAATATTCATCTTCTTCTATCATTAGGGTTCTTCCAGAAATGGGATCCGTAGAGGTAATAAATATTCCTTCTACATTGGCAACTAATTTGGTTTTAGGTTCACCAATGGCAAAAACACTGGTAAATAGGGATAGTAAAATTAGTTTCATAGGGGATGTTTTATATTAATACTAATTTATATTCAGCAATTTATTATGCTAAGCCCTAAAAAAATGTTCTATAAATGTTTGAGTGAGAGATGAATGAACAAGAATTGCTCATTCGAATTTGTGAAATACTAAATTACTAAATTAATTATAAAGTTGTATGCTTTGTCTGTGTATAATTTTGTGAGATTTTCCCGTAATAATTTGAAGGAAAAATCTTATAAATATTTAAAAATCATTAGGATATAGACTTAGGAATTTTACTATTTCTAAGATTATTATTACGTATTATCAAGTGGGAAATTACTAAGTTAGGAACCCAACATAACCAGGCAACAATTTTATACGCAATTATAAAATCACCAAATGATAGCGTAAGTAGAGGTAACCATATTCTTAAAGTAACTGCAGCAAAACAACATGCAAAGCTATAAAACATATACTTTTTATGGGTATTAATTAACCCTTTTCGAATATGGTTAAATCCAATAAAAGTGAATAAGATCCATAGTACTCCAAGACTAATAAAACCTAACGAAGCTACTATCCCACCAGTTGCAAAAAAGCCGATATAGATTCCTG
This sequence comes from Aquimarina litoralis, assembly GCF_039523995.1. Taxonomy (NCBI): domain Bacteria; kingdom Pseudomonadati; phylum Bacteroidota; class Flavobacteriia; order Flavobacteriales; family Flavobacteriaceae; genus Aquimarina; species Aquimarina litoralis. The sequence goes on along the minus strand of NZ_BAAAGE010000007.1, from coordinate 83,071 downwards.
CTAAACCACTAAACAATGCGGATATGATATAGATTCTTCCAAAAAAGCGATGTAATTTGATTTTACTCCTACGAATTTTTTCACTGAACTGTATCCAACCCGTTAATAGAGCAATTCCGCCAAGTACAATATGAAAATAAAAAGAAATATTCCAAGCGAGATCTAAAAGCACTTTTGGTTTTTTAGTGCTAAGTAGACCAAACTCTCGATGTATTATAAAATAAGAAAAAGGATATAAACCAATGAGAATACAGCATAGTATAATTAGAATTCTTATACTTTTTTTCATATTACGCTAAACTGAGTTTTATAGCACTTTCTGCACATGCCAAAATAGCTTCTCTTACAGGGATTGGTTTCCAATCTAACAGTTTAATAGCTTTGTTGTTGCTCACCTTTCGTTCAGTACCCAAGTCTATTAGAATAGGTTTGATGGTTTTATCGATATTAGAAAATAGACGAACAGCAAAATCCGGTAAAGTAAATTTAGGGACTTTTTTGTTAGGGTAGTTTTCTCTTAGAATATTAGCCACTTCTTTAAAAGTCATATATCCTGCTGAGCATACAAATCGTTCTCCCGCAGCTTCTGGAGCTTCCAAAGCTTTGATGTGTAAATCTGCTACAGATCGAACATCTACCATATCAAAACCAATTCTTGGAATCGCTGGAGAGCTGCCATCTAAAGCTTTAATCACAATATTCGCAGAAGTCCCAAAATCTTTCTCTAATATCGGTCCCAAAATTGCGCCTGGACATACAGTGGTTAATTCTAATCCACTAGTATCTTGTTTAATAAAATCCCAAGCAGCTTTTTCTGCAATTGTTTTACTTCTAAAATATGGTGTGGAATCTAACCGGTTATGAATATCTGTCCAGTTGTTTTCATCGAATGTACTTTTTCTATTGTTTTTATCTTTCCCATAGATAATAGCTCCAGACGATGAGGTAAGAACAACTCTTCTTAATCCATGTTTTGAAGCTGCTTTTAAAATATGTATTGTTCCATTTTTTGCAGGTATAATAAGATCATCCTCGTTTTTGGGTAGTTCTCTAGGAAAAGGAGAAGCGATATGAATAATATCCTGAACTTCGCTAACGAGATCATACCATACTTCTTCATCTAATAAATCCGCCTCAGCGAATTCTAAATTATCAACATATTCGGTGTTTTGGGCTATTACCTTTTTAATTTCTGAAACGCGATCTAAATTCCTGAGTGTACCAATTACTTTATAGCCTTTATTTAATAATTGGATTGCAGTGTGTGATCCTAAAAAACCAGTTACTCCTGTTAATAATACTTTTTTGGTGTCCATGTTTTGATAATTGTTAATGATATCAGAGATCTAACCACTTTTTAAAATTTGAGGTTCTTTCTCTAGAAACGATAATTTGTTCGTCTTCCTGAGGTTTTAATCTTAGTAATAATCTGCTATTGAAGTAACTATGGATTTCAATAACAGATTTTACAGAAATCATAAATTTTCTGTTGATTCTAAAAAAATGAACAGGATCGAGAATTTCTTCTAGTTGATCAATAGAATACTCGATAGGGTATTGCTGTCCTGTGTGAGAGTGCAGGAAAATTAATCCTTCGTTTGATTTAAAATAGGCAATATCATCCACACTAAACGTATTGAACTGATTACCAACCTTTATCATAAATCGTTTTTTATATTCTTTATTGAATAGTTTTTTGATGTTAGCTAATTTTTGTTCATCAAAAATCCCATTGTTGTTAGATTTCGATTTTCGATATTTATTTAAGGCGTTGTTTAGGTCATTTTTGTCAATAGGTTTAAGTAAATAATCGAGTCCATTATACTTAAAACCTCTTATAGCATATTCGTTATACGCAGTTGTGAAGATAACAGGAGGATGATCTTCTAGCATATCTAAAATGTCAAAACCATATCCATCATTTAACTGAATGTCCAGAAATATCAAATCAGGTTTTGGGTTATCTTCAAACCATTGCCTCCCATTTTCTACAGAGGTGATTTGTCCTATGATGTTAATTTCAGGAGCCAATTCTTCTATTAAAGAAGCTAATCTTTTAGAGGCAAAGTTTTCGTCTTCTACAATTACTGCTTTCATCTTAGGATACTTTTACAATAGAAACATCTTTCATATTTTTTGGTAGCAAAGGAATGGTTACTTTAAAATATCCATTCTCCGTTTCTATTTTTATGTTTTCGTTTGTATAAAAAGAATATCTCTTTTCAATGTTTTTTAATCCTAACTTAGTGGATTCTTCTTTTCTTTTTCTAACATGCAAATTGTTTTGTACTACTAAGCTGGTGTTTTCAACAGAAATAATAGTGATCTCAAGAGGTTTTTCTTTAGAATAATAATTATGTTTTAGAGCATTTTCTACGAGCATTTGAAGAGAAAGCGTCGGAATAACAAAATCTTTGGGATTTACTGATATATGCGTAGTAATGCTAAGAGCGCCTTCGTGTCTTACATTCATCATGAAGATGAAAGAATCTAAAAAATTAAGTTCTTTTTCTAAACTTACAAGATCTTCCTCCCGATTGTCCAAAATATATCTGTAACAGGTCGCGAGTCTGGAAACAAAATCAGAAGCTAGATCTCTATCTTCATACATTAAGGATGTTAAGGTATTGAGGCTATTGAATAAAAAATGAGGACTGATCTGATTTTTTAAGGATTTATATTTAGAGGTCATTATTTCCTTTTGCATATCATTCATCTTATTCTCCATTTCCTTTTTCTGTTGTAAAGAATGATAAAACAAATTGAAAATAATAAGAGCAAACCCTAGAATAGCAGCTCTGAAAAAATCAATTCTAAATCGTAACCACGGATCATCAGCATCTATTTGACAGATCTGATCAAATTGAAAAATAGCCAAATAATATACCAATGCGGAAATTGGAAGACATATGGCTAGATTAATTAGTAATATTTGTATTCCTTGTTTAATATCAAGACCACCACCATTTTTGGATTTTTGTCTTCTTACCAGCCAATCATTGCTTTCCCAAGCGAGCATAAATAGGAAAAAAGCACTACTATAATAAAATACACCAGGTGCATCAAAAATGGAATCTTTCTCATCATGCACTATGGTAAGCTTTATTAAAAAGTATACCACATTAATGATGATAAATCGTATCCCTAATTTTTTTAAAGTAGTCTTTTTGAACATATAGTATGTAATAGTACAGTTAAAGATACGTAAGAATGGATCAAATTGAATATTCGTTTTCAGCGAATTGTCAAAAAACGATCTGAACTGTAGTAAAAGTCATTTTATCTGAAAATTGGCTGAGGTTAAACCGTTAAAACAGCTTCAAAGAAGGTTTTATACACTTCAAAAGTAAAAACGACGACTCTACTAATTTAATTTTGTTCATCCTGAAGTAGTTAGCAGATTTGAGTAAAATCAAAAAGATAAGAAATAAACAATAATCATTTTATAAGTATTTATAAAGATGATTAATGAGAAACTCTATCTGACTAAAAATAAAAGAGATGAAAAAATTAATGCTATTATGTACATTACTATGTATTTCCTTCCTGAATGCGCAAACTGGTACTATAAAAGGATTGGTTATTGATAAACAATCAGAAACCCCTTTAGTAGGTGCTACCGTAGAATTGTTAAATACAGATGAAACCAATGGCGTGATTACAGATTTGGATGGATACTTTACCCTGGAAAACGTGCCACTAGGTAGACAAATAATTAGAGTAAGTTATATTGGTTTTGAATCGATAACCTTACCAAATATAGTGGTAACTTCTGGGAAAGATGCTGTGGTGAATGTTTCGCTAATAGAGGCTTTTGATCGATTAGATGAGGTGATTATTACCTCAGATACTAATAAATCCAGAGCAATCAATAAGCTTACTTCTGTATCCGCTCGGCAATTTAGTTTGGAAGAGGTAACACGTTTTTCTGGTGGTAGGAGTGATGTAGGTAGACTAGCAGCCAATTTTGCAGGTGTATCTGCTCCTGATGATAGTAGAAATGATGTAGTTATCAGAGGAAATTCACCTACAGGATTGCTTTGGAGATTAGAAGGAGTACCCATTCCTAGTCCTAATCACTATAGTACATTAGGCACTACTGGTGGCCCTGTTTCAGCATTAAACCCTAATATGCTAAAGAATTCTGATTTTATAACCTCTGCTTTTCCTTCTGAATACGGAAATGCTATTGGAGGTGTATTTGATCTTGGTTTTAGAAAAGGAAATAAAGATGATTATGAATACACCGCTCAAGTTGGAATTTTTACAGGAATCGAGGCAATGGCAGAAGGACCATTAGGTAAAAATAACGGTTCGTTTTTGGTAGCAGGAAGATATTCCTTAGTAGGATTATTAGGAGTAGGAGCAGGAGGAACCTCTGCAGCACCTAATTATAGTGATGTGTCTTTTAATCTTGATTTTGGAAAAAGTAAGTTGGGTAATTTCTCTCTATTTGGAATAATAGGTTTTTCTAATATTGACTTTTTGGGTGATGACATTGATGAAGATGATTTGTTTGCAGCAGAAGATGAAAATACCTTTGTAGAATCTGGTTTCGGAGTTTTAGGAGTAAAACATCAAATTAATATTACTGATAAATCGTACCTAAAAACAATTCTTTCCGGATCTTTTACAGGAAATGATTTCGTAGCTGATCGTTTTATTGATAAAAATACTCCACAAGAAAGAACAATTCTTTTTACAGAAGCGGATAATACCGAAAATAGATTTACATTTTCTACATTGTTTAATTCAAAGCTTAGTAGTAGAAGCACGATACGAACAGGAGTTTTGGTAGAGAATATAGGAGTAACATCCTTACTTAGAGATAGAACAGAGCAACCAGATCTCAATAATGATGGTGATCCTGATATATTCACATTTCGTGATATCGATGAAAACCTAACCATATTTCAACCTTTTATCCAAGGACAGTTTCGACTTACCGAAAAGCTTACGTTAAATACCGGATTGCATGGGCAATATAGTTCTCTTAATGAGCAATTTGTCTTAGAACCAAGAGCAGGACTTAATTATAAAGTATCACAAAACCATCGTTTGAGTTTTGGTTATGGATTACATCATCAACCCGTATCATTACCGCTATTATTCTTAAACGAAGAAATAAACGGAACCATAGTGCAGTCTAATAAAGATTTGGATTTTGTGAGAAGTAATCACTATGTACTAGGATATGACGTGAAATTAGGAAGCAGTTGGCGTGCTAAATTAGAAGTGTATTATCAAGATATTAATAATGCAGCAGTAGAACCATTTTCGTCTAGTTATTCTTCATTAACCGAAGGAGCAGATTTTGGATTTGATAATGATAGAGTTTCTCTTGTAAATGAGGGAACCGGATTTAATCAGGGAATTGAACTGACGGTAGAACGATTTTTTAAGAATGGATACTACGGCTTATTAACTACCTCCTTATTTGAAAGTAAATATAAAGGAAGTGATGGTATCGAACGTAATACGCCATTCAATAATGGATATGTAGTGAATTTACTGGCAGGAAAAGAATTTACAATGGGTAATACAAAAAAAGATGTATTGTTTTTTGATACAAGAGTAACTTTTTCTGGCGGGCGTTATTTTACACCTGTCGATTTAACTGCTTCTCAAGCTGCAGGTTTTGAAGTGCTACAAGAAGATCTGGCATTTAGCGAACAGAATGATGGATATTTTCGTTGGGATGTAAAGTTTGGCTACAAAATAAACAGTAAGAAAAAGAAAACTTCACATCAGTTTTATGTAGATCTTCAGAATGTAACTGCCAATGAGAATTTGTTTGCCAGACGATATAATCGATTAACCAATAATGTAGATGAGGTAAATCAGATAGGATTTTTCCCTGATTTTGGATATCGATTTGAATTTTAACATAAATAATTGATATGAAACACAATGAGATAACCATTATTTACGTTTGGGGATATCTGTAACTTGGTTTTTTGGGGATATGACGAGTTAGCAGTTTGGACGTTAAATAGGTTATATGGAAAACCAGTTACAAGATATTGCTTATTTGATTCAATTTAGAGATCGATGTAATAGTCAGGTTTCTAATGTCACTGTGGCTTGGCATTTGGATCATATCCTCAAAGTAATAAATAAGATTCATACGATTCTTCAAAATTCGGATCCCACGGTATATGAGAAGCGTTTTAATGTATGGCGCAGTATTTCTTTTTTATTTAGGTTTATACCTAGAGGAAAAGGAAAATCTCCGGCATCAGTTTTGCCTCCAAGTGATATTAAGACAGAGAACATTTTATCACAACTAGAAGAGGCAAGAATACACTTTTCTAAATTCGAAGAATTAGATGAAAATGCGAATTTTATCCATCCTGTTTTTGGTCAATTAAATAAAGATCAGGCGAAATATTTTTTAAAAATCCATACCAAACATCATCTAAAGATCATTCGAGATATTTTGGGTAAGAGTAGATAATGAGTTTATTTTGCAGGTATATGCAATGAAAATTAATGTAAATTGGGACTCAGAAGATTAAGAATTTATATTATTAAAAGAGAAATAATCATAATGTATTATTTCTCTTTTCTATTTCAAGAGCTTTTTTATAAAATTCTCTAAACTTTTCTTTAGTATATAAAGCGTTCATAGCAGATAGAACATCTGGCAATGATAGGCTACACCATTCCCATAACATGGTACTGAAGTTATACCGATACATCTGTTTTCCGACTTCTTTTCTGATCATTTGTACTTCATTGAGACTAAAACCATTTTCTAAAAGTAAGACTTGTACTTGTTGTTGATACTCTTCGGTTAGTTCGGTATCTAAATAAGGTTCTAGAATCCAATCCCAGTTCCAACTATATGCTGATAAAGGGATGTTGTTTTTGTGAGCAAATGTTTTTAAATCATCTTTCTTTTCTGCAGCAATAAAAATGATATCTTCTTTTAGAATAACTCTAGCGGTACCAAAAGCAATACAGATAGAGACAATATCTTTAGCGCTAATTCTTTTTTCGGGGTATGCAAAGGAAGGTTCAAAAGGATAATTGTAAACCCAAATATCTTTCTCATTAATTTCAGACACTCCAATTCCAGAAAACAGAAGAGTAGGAATGATTTTTTTAGTTCGCTTTTTAAATATGTTTCTAAAAAAAATCACTTAGTCGAATTAATAGTTTATTACAAAATTAAGAAATCCTCCTGTCCAATTAGAGGTTGAATTCGTTATATTTCGAATTCCTTTACCAGGAAAAGAAATGCTAAATCCTGCATTGAAGAATAAATGTTTGCCAATAATTTTATTATACTCTATAAATACATCATCTGCTAAATGAGAATTGGTTACTCCAGCAATCACGGTAGGGATTTCATTAGAAAACTCCACTCGCGCAGCTTGTCCAAACTGTATAGGACTTCGTAATTGTTGAGCGGCAATATGAGCATATCTTAATGTAATAATATCACTAGACGAAGGTCTTACCTGAAATGTTATGCCTTGTGACTGTACATTAGAATTAATGAATACCATTGAGGATTTGGATCCTGTGGACCATGAACTTGGAGAGCCTTCAAAGTATAGTGGATCAAATCGTTCTTGATTATTGGTGTCTGGATTATCCCCAGAAAAGAATTGATAAGAATACATTAATGTTGGTTTCCAGGATACCTTTGGAAATAGATAGGCCAGTTGCAATCGCCCTCCTAATGAAGAAAGATCTATCGTAGGATTGAATTGATACGCAACATCCATTCCTAAGGATAATTTGTGTAAACTTTTACCTAAGAGATTTATTTTAGAATATAGATTTAGAGCATTTAGATTTTTTCTATCTCCTGCAGTAATAGTTGGAGGTCCTTCTCCATTTGGTGCAGCCTGAGGATAAGGAGCTTTAGAATTTATTACTCGTATGTATGATAAACCTATATCTCTCTCTTTGGAGACAAAATAATTGACGTCTAAACCAGCTAATTCATTATCAGTATCATTAGAAGGTAACTCATTTGGTGCTAAATAAAAGAATGTACTATTGAATTTATTTTCACTTACTTTTCCTAATATGGTTTTTTGCCAGGCTTTTCTAGGTCCAAATTTCAATGCACCGCGCTCAAACCCACTAGAAGCTCCGTTAGAGATTAACATTCCTGTGCCTAATTTGAGCGGTTGAGATCCTATAGATACATCTACTAAAACACTATCCGTTATCCTAAAACGATATCCCATATAAGCATCTTCTAAGGTTATCCGCCCAGTATTTTTTGCATCAAAAGCATCTACACCCCAAGTGTAAGATCCGACACCCGATATTTTAGCATAGATATGGGAATTGGATTTAAAATTATGATAAAAAGTTAGTCCTGGTTTTGCATAAAGTTCTAACCATTCGGTATCCGAATCAAAGTCTAATTCAGGGACATCTGCTAAATTCCAAAATAAATTGGTTTCTCCTACTGCATTTACTCCAGCTTGTAACTGACCTTCAATTGTAATGCTATTTTTACGGTAGAATAGGAGATCGGATTTTTCTTGTGATGTTATCGATGTTGTTATAAATAGAATAAAGCTATAGACTAAATTAGAAATATGTTTATATCTACCTATGGAGTTTTTCATTTCCCTAATAAATATTTAGCTACAGCATGATAAGCAGGTAGTGAAGTAGGGTCTATTTTTGCATTTTTGGCTTCAGGATGAGATGCGAATCTAACCAATACCATTTCTGCTTTAGGATCTATATATATTGTTTGTCCATGAACGCCTCTTGCTGCAAAAGCGTTATGCTCATTATGAGTAATCCACCACATATCTCGATAACTCCAATTGGTTAACGTTTTGTAAGGAGATTTTTTGAAAGCTTCTTGATTTCCTCCCTTCATAATATTTTCAACAGTTTTAGAAGGTATTATTTGGGTATTGTTGAAATACCCTTTGTTACGTATCATTTCTCCAAACATGGCCATGTCTCTAAGATTTGCGCTAAACCCACCACCAGCAAAAGCAATTCCGGCACCATCGATCTGAAAATATCCATCGAAATGAGTACCCAGAGGTTTCCATATTTTTTCAGATAGTAGATGGGGAATACTTTTATTCGTTACTCTAGAAATAATCCAGCCCAGAGCATCGGTATTGATTGTTTTATAACCAAACTCGTCTCCATGTACTCCATTTTTTTGAACAGTTTGAAGATATTCATAATAGTTGTTAGGACCATTATAAGATTTTGGTTTAGGCAAAGGGTTTCCAGCAGCAGAAAAGGACCAGATTTCAGCATTAGGATCCGAATAATCTTCACTATACTTTAGGGTTGTGGTCATGTCTAATATTTGCCGTATGGTAGCATCTCCAAATGCAGAATTTTCCAGTTCTGGAATATATTGAACGGCTTTCGCCTCTTGATCCAAGATTCCATCAGTTACTAGTATAGCACCCAATGTGCCCGTAAATGTTTTACTAACAGACATAGCTGCATGTACACCATCTTTCGTTAATTCACCGAAATACCTTTCATATACAATAACTCCTTTGTGCAAGATGATAATTCCATCGGTATAATTCTTATCTAGAGATGTCTTCCAACTTATTTTTTCATTACTATCTAATGGAATAAATTCAATTTCATCTATTGCAGGGTCTATTTTGGTGGTAAATTGATATCGATCCGAAGAAGCAGATTTCACCTCGGTAGTAGGTAAAAATTCTCTCATATGACATACACTATATCTCAATGCAGGAAATCTGAAAAAACTACCGTCAGATGCCGATATTGTCTTTTCTTTAGTAGGAGGGTATCCTTGCATCCATTTTAATATTTTAGGATCCGAGTCTTTTGCATTAAGGAATTTTTGAGCGTTAACTGTATAGTTTATGAGTATAAACAGCGTTAGAAGAAAAGCCTTTTTCATAAGATGATAGTTGATTAATCTTGAAAATATATTCCAAGGAGTGAACGAGAACTTTTTTACTCTTAAAGATACTTAATTTACAGTGCTTTACGAAGTTGAATTAAATAAAACCTTTCTGGGAAATAAAGTTTAGAGTACTATTGGGAATAAACTGGGAAAAATGCAACACTGAGGTAAAATCGTAGTTACTATAGTTGATTTTTAAATTCATCACATCAATCAAAAAACATGAAAAAACTCATTACACTATCTACACTGCTTTTTATTTGTTTATTTACTCATGGTCAGGAAATAAAAGAAGTTTCTCGTAATTGGAGTGCTTTTAGTCAATCAGTGGAAGTCTCCACTAATTCCGAGCGAAAATTTAAAGTAGTTGCACACGTTAAAGTAGAAACAGAAGATCCTAAAGCTAAAGCGGGAATCTGGGCTAGAGTGGATAATAAACCAGATCAAGGAAGAGGATTCTTTGATAATATGGGAAATAGACCTATAAAATCAAATAGCTGGAATTCATATACTGTTCAAGGGATTTTAAATGATAAATCCGAAAAACTTGTTTTTGGTGGATTGTTTTATAATAACGGAACATTTTTCTATGATAAATTCGAGCTTTATATAGAAGATGACCAAGGAGAATTTCAGCAAGTAGATATTAAAAATGCTGGATTTGAAACTGAAATAACAGATCGTATCATTCCTATGTGGATTCGCAGTAATGATAAAGGAGTGATAACTTTGGCTAAAGAGTTCACTTTTACATCCAGTACAGATAGTGTGGATGGCTCATACTCTTTAGCTATTAAAGGAGAAGGTATTTCCAAAAGTACGGGAAGTATGGAAAGTTTTTTTCCAAACATCGGGATTATCATAACTATTGTTCTGATACTACTTTTCATCTTACCTTTGATTACGTATGTATCCTCTACAGATAATGAAAAATGGTCGATATGGTCACGTATTGGTTTTAGGTTTTCATTTATCTATTTTTTATTATTTATTTTTTTCCAAAATAATGGTGCATATCCTTTCTTTTATTATTTGGAACAAAAGCCAATTGAACTCATGCAAAAATTTGTTCCTTGGATAGGAGAGCACATCCTTGGAATACCATTTAAGCTTAGCACTGGTCCAAATGGGAGTGGAGATACAAGTTATGACTATTTGTTAGTATTTCTTTTCTTTTTAGCAGCTTTTGTAGGGACGTTAGTTTGGTCAGCTATAGATAAAAAACGTTCTAACTATAAATTCTTGTACTATTGGTTAACGACGGCACTGCGCTATTATGTGGGACTAATGCTAATTAGTTATGGATTGATAAAGGTTATTCAATTACAATTTTCAGCGCCGAGTTTTTATAGATTATTACAACCATATGGGGAATCATCCCCAATGGGATTAGCCTGGACATTTTTAGGTTTTTCTGAAGGTTATAACTTGTTCATGGGAATTGCAGAAGTTCTTGCTGGACTATTACTTTTTAGACGCACAACTACTTTTGGTGCTTTGATCACATTGATGACTGCCATGAATGTAATGGCAGTGAATTACTTCTATGATATCCCTGTAAAAATAATTTCTACGCATTTAGTGATTATAACGTTATTTCTACTTTTTAGGGATTTGAGAAAAGTAATGGAGTTTTTGGTAACTAACAAACAAGTAGAAAAATTAACTATTATAACGCAACCAAAACTAAAAAAAAGCATTCGTATAAGCTTACAAGTTTTTAAAGGTTTGGTAATTGCATATGCTTTTGGGTATGGTTTTTATGATGCATTAGAGTCTAGAGAATTATATGGTAGAGATCTTCCTAAACCACCGTTACATGGAGTGTATGAGGTGACAAACTTTGTAGTGAATGGCGATACGTTAACCGATTATAGAAGTGATAAACGTTGGAAAAATATTAGAATAGAAAGAGAAGGAAGCGTTCAGATAGAAAAAATGAGTAAGAAAAGGGAAAATTTTTCAATCAAAATTGATTCCTTAGTTGATGGAAAGATTAAATTCATTCCTTCTTCTGGAGATGTAGATTCTTTTGATTTTTATTATACAAAAACAAAGAACACTTTAGATTTTAATTTTATCCATAAAAATGATACCATTCATGGACAGACCACAAAAATGGGAGAGGATAAATTTTTGTTGGTCAATAGAGGTTTTAATTGGATAAATGAGCGACCTTATAATCGCTAATCTAATTTTGTTTAAAATTAATATAAAACAAAAGGGACTGCCTACATAAATTTAGACAGCCCCTTTTGATTAAATAGATGGTTCTATAACTGAGTTCCAAATTCCTAACGCATTTGTTTTCTCTGCATATTCTCGAAATGTAATAGGTTTTCTACCTAGTACTTTTTCGATGTCATTTGATATTTCAGAATTATCAGGGTTCCCAAGAACCTCGGTAAATAAGTACTCAATTAGCCAAATAAAATCTGCAGGAAGCTCTTCTTGTTGTAATGCAGATACATAAGCTTCTATGCTAAGAGGAGTAAATTGAATCTCTTTTCCGGTAATATCAGAGATGATCTGAACAGCTTCCTGAAAAGTAATAGCTTCAGATCCTGTAAGTTCATATATTTTTCCGTGATGTTGATCTTCGGTTAATGCTTTTACAGCCACTTGAGCAATATCATTTGCATCTACAAATGGAATTTTCATTTCCGAAAATGGTAAAGCTACATGACCTGCTAATATCCCTTCAACTAAAAAGTTCTCACTAAAATTTTGATTAAACCAATTAGCTCTAACAATAGTATAATTAATACCGGAATGTATGACAACTTGCTCACATAATTGGGCTTCTTTTTCACCTTTACCAGAAAGTAAAACTAATTTTTTTACATGCTGGTTTTTAGAAATTTCTACCAATTTTTCAATTGCTTGTAAGGCTCCAGGAACTGCTAAATCTGGTTGATAGGTAATGTAGATGGTATCCATTCCTTCGATGGCTGCAGACCATCCTTCTGGGCGATGCCAGTCGAATGATGGATTTTCTTGTCTAGATCCAACTCTTACATTGTGATCCTGATCTTTTAATAATTTAACAATTCTCTTTCCTGTTTTACCGGTTCCTCCAAGGACTAAAATGTTTTTTTTCATGATGTATAAAATTTATGTATTTAATTATGTTTGATATTTAAGATTGATGATAGTATAATGACCCAACTAGTAGCAAAACAAAGGATATTGTGGAGCTTATCGTTCGTATAAAATGCCACTGCTTCCAAGGGTTTTCAAATCTTTTACGGAGCATCTTAAGTTCTTCCAAAGAAACATCTGCCAAATTTGTTTTATCTAGGACTTCGTTTAAAGGAACATTTTTGAATATGGTTATGAAAACCACTCCAATAGTAAAGGTTAGACTAGCTGCTAAAAAGATCCAAAACGAAGCATCCTGGTGTTGATATTTCAAAAAGGCTACATAGCTATTGCTTATAAACGGTCCGAAAAATATGATCAGAAATATTGGATTAATGATCGCTCTATTCATTTGTTGAAAAGACAGTAAAAATCCTAAATCATCTAACTGACCTATTCCTGGAGTTATGGCATTGGTCCATGTAAAACATAGTCCTGCTGTTAATCCTGTTAACACAATACTTATGATCATGGTTGTTGTTTCGAAATTGATATCCATAATCGTTAGGCTTTGATTGTTTTTACTTTAGGATAAACCTTTATGTAGTAGAATAGCATGGCTACTCCCACAAGCTCTATCGCAATAATCCAAAAGCTGAAGTCTGTAAAAAACGTGTAGTAATTACCTCCATTTGGCATAATAAAGAGCGGAACAGTGATGAGCGTGTCTAAAAATGCTGCGATTAAAAAGAATACCACTCCTACTATATATCCATTAGTTGTAACGCCGTTTTTATAATATATAGAAGATCCTAACCAGACTAATGGAAGTATTGATAAAGATAAAACCATATTGGCTTGCTGTTCAGGGTTATGCAGAATTTGGAATTCATATGAAAATGTGAAAGCACAGACTGCTAAAATCCAAATTCCAATACCGATAGTTACTAATCTAAAAATTTTCATGTCTTATATTTTTTTGATTACAAGACAAAATTAGAATAGAACTTCTTGGATTATTTATTCCAAAAGAAGTATGATTTGTTCGAAAAGACGTTTATTTGATTTGACTAGGTCTATAGCCAAATTTTTTAGCGAATGCATTGGAAAAAGAGCTTAAGCTATCATACCCCACATGCCAAGCAGCTTCTTGTACGGTAGCTTTCTTTTTACTGATCATGCTATGAGCAGTAGTTAATCTTTGATTTTGTAAGTATTTAAATACGGGAAGTCCAAAAACTTCTTTAAACTCTTTTTTAAGTTTGGTAGTATTTAATCCCAATTCTTTAGAAAGCTCAGAAAGAGAAGGAGGGTTGTTGAGATTACTAGAAAGAATATCTTTTGCTTTTTGGAGTCTGTTTTTATCAATTGATTTTAGATGCTGTGCATGATTAGCCGCTAATTGACCAAAAAAATGTGATAATAATGTGGTTATTTGACTTCTGAAAAACATCATTTTAGTTTTCCCTTCATATTTTATATTAAAGAGACTATCGATAATTTGATGCATTTCTGGAGTCATGTAAAAGCTAGGACCTTCTACATAATGGTCTTTTGGGTGTACAAGGTTCTTTAGCAGTTCAGAGAACAGTTCTCCTTCTTGATTAGGTAGGTTTTTTAAATTTCGAGTAGCTGTTGCTATCACAATACATTCTAAGGGATTGTCTTTGGAAACTGTATGAATACAGTCTACCTGTTCATCTGCGAAAAAGGAAAGTGCCAGACCTTTGGTATAATTAAAATGATGAGAGCCCGTAGGAGCGGACATTTCTAAATCAACATTGCCAGATCCATAGAATGCCACTGCAATCACAGGTTCGTCGAATCTACAGGAGTCTTTGACAACTTCTTTAGAAAATGCGGTTTCCACCAAAATAGTGAAATCATTGATATCGATAATATCTCTGGTCATTTTAATAATTTAAAAGTACTTTCACTGACACCTCTAAGTTAGTAAAACCTAAAGAGTTTTTGATGACTGTTATATACTTTATAACATTTTATGAGTAATCTCTTTTCGTTCTAACCAATCTAAAGGTTTGGTGAGCTCATTTTTGTGGTTTTTTTTTTTACAAAGAAGTAATACTTTCTTTCCATAATTGCTTTCAGAATTACACCATTCCAGCTTTCTAATTATTTTTTCAGGAACTTTTATATTGCTATAAATTTTAAATCCAAATTTTGAGTAAAAATTCAACAAATTTTCAAATGGTAGGCACCAAATATTAGATTCCCCAAATGGTTTCTTCTCACATAAATTCTGAACTATATTTTCAGCAACTCCTAAACCCCTAAAATTTGGAAAGGTATAAATTCCTCCAAGTTCCGCATTGTTTTTATCAATTTTCACCAATCTACCAAGTCCTGCATTTTCGTTTTCAACTTTAGCAATAACAATGTATTCATTTTCATAATTGGATTGAACAAAATCAATTTCATTGTATTTAGCGTTTATCCAATCTATCTCATCTTTTTCAGCATGTTTTATAGTTACCGTTTTCATATTAACATCTCGTTTGATCAGCTTGCTTACAACTCAGGAGTTTATACAACGTTATACAGTATCATCGTTTACTTCTATCCAATATTTATTCGGATCCTGAAAATATACTTGTCTGATACCGTCTTTTCTTATGTAATCCTTGTTAGGAGTATCTTTCCAATCCGAGTATTCCACTTTTAGCTCATTTAGACGTTCTATAAACTCATCAAAACTAGCTGTAGATAAAGCAAAATGAACTGCTTTATTTGTTTTGATTTCGGCATTTGGACGTGGAATCAAGTGAAGTTGTTTCCCTTCGGCAAAGGACAACCATCTTGTTTTGGAATTAGAGGCAGTATTTTCAATTTCTTCAAGGCCAAGTAATTCTTGATAAAATTTAACCGATTCGTCAACATCTTTTACGGACAGTGCTATATGGTTAAATAAAAAGTTTTGCATGTATAATGAGATTAATGATGGATTACTAGAATGACTTCTTATGAATAAGATTCCTATTTATAGCGTTTCCACAATTTGAATATTGTTACCGCAAGTATCATTGAAAACTGCAAATTTTACCGTTCCCATTTCTGTTGGTTGTACGCTAAAGTCAACATCAAGTTTTAGGAGGCGATCATATTCTTCATCTACACTATCCACATCAAATTGAGTGTAGGGAATACCAGCTTCCATTAATGCATCTTGAAAAACTTTGCAAGGTTCGAAGTGATTCGGAGCAGGTTCTAATAATAATTCTGGTCCATCTTGCCATTCTGGAGAAACGAGTGTGATCCATCTGTTTCCGCCACCTAATGGAGCATCTTTTTTTATGATAAAACCTAGTTTTTCGGTATAAAATTTCAACGCTTTTTCTTGATCTCTAACAGGAATACTAATCAGGGTTACTTTCATTGTTTGTATGATTTGATTTATTTGTCAAAGGTTAAAAGTTTGTGTCTAATTCGCTTCTCGAAACTTGCTCTTTTTGAAATTGGCTTGGTGATTTTCCTGTTTTAGTCTTGAATAATTTACTGAATGAGCCTAAACTTTCGAAACCAACCGCAAAACAAGTTTCAGTTACTGACATTCCTTTTTTTAAATTTTTCTTTGATTGCTCAATACGTTTATCAATTAGATATTGTCTGGGAGTAAGTCCGTAATATCGTTTAAAAAGTCTATGTAAATGATATTTAGAAGTAGAGTTTACATCTGACAATACATTTAAGTTTAGATCTTTTTCAAAATTAGTGTCAATGAATTGTCGAGTTTCTATAATTGTTTGAATCTGCTGATCATTAGAATAGCAGCTAGCTTTGATATGGTTTATTTTTTCCTGGTAGAATGTCATTTCTAAAAGGTGTGGCAAACAAATTCTTTAGAGTCTGCGGGTTGTTTTAATTTTTCTTGATCCATTCGGTAGCTTCACCTTGCGTTAAAATGCATTTATTGATGAATCCTTTAGCATTAGTCACAAATTCAATTGTAGCTTTTGGTTTTACAATATCGACAATAAATTTTGAACTTCCTATAGATGTTAATTCCCTATTTATAGTTCTTTATTATTTGATCATCCCAAACTTGACATTCAATATATTTATCATATTTAAATCGTTCGTCATTTTTAGATTTTTCTTCAGATGGTAAACCATATTCGTCTATAAGACTTGGTATTTCATCTAATAAGAATACTTGTCCGTTGCTATCTTTTCGATAGGTTTTTAGTTTAGGTTCGTCATGAAACTGAAACGATACCATACTATCTGGATATGTGAAGCTTATATGTTCAGCCCTAAAGTCTGTTAGTAGAATTTTTATAACTCCTGGATTTGTATACCAAGATTTTGCAAACTCGCACGCTCCTAACGTAAAGTAAAAAGGATCTTTTCTATTTGGTTTCCCACCTTTTTGGATGAATTGTTCTCTAATTCTATTTTCTAACGAAAACCTTAAATCTATATAGTTTTTAGGTCTTTTACTATTCACTCCGTGTGTTATCTCGTTTTGAATATCTTTTGCTTTTTCATAACCAAACTCAGTGATATTTCGAAAAGGACCATTATCGAGTTCATAGTAATGAAATAAGAATTTAGGGATCTCCACTGTAGCATGTTTTATAAGGTAAACTGAAGTATAAGTATCTTAATGATCCAAAATGTTACTTAGTATATGAATTTTCTATTTTCAGGAAATGAGAATAACTTTGAGAAATAGTGTTTTTATGTAAAATGGTTGGTTTTTTTGAAGATAGAATTATCCTTTGCTAAAGGGTAAGATCATACTTCTAATATGATACCAATTCTAAATCTTGTATTATATTTTCGAAACTATTTACCGTAATACTACCGTTGGTAGGGATCATATTTTGCCATACCCAATTATAATGTGTAATTACTTTTTCCGCCGTTAAATGTGGTCTTTCATCAGTAGTGTGACCATCGGAAACAACAGTGATATGGTAATCCTTTGTTAATGCAGATTGAATCGTGGATTCTACACAAAAATCGGTAGCACATCCTGTAACTAATAGTTCAGTCACGCTTAAGGATTGTAGTTTTGATTGAAGCTTAGAATTGTAAAAAACATCATTCGCATACTTATTAATGAATATGTCAGTTGTGGTTACTTCTAATGATTCTAATAATTCCCATTCCCAAGTGTTTTTTTCAAAAGCTCCGGTTCCTGTTCCATCATGTTGAATATAAATCACGGGTAACTCTGTTTTGCGAAATACATCAGCTAATTGATTTATTCGTTTTACAACACCGTCTGTATCAAATCGAGGTGTTTCTTCAGTAAAAGAACCTTTTTGCATATCAATTATTAAAAGTGCTTTTTTATTTTTCATTAATGTTGAGTATTTGGTGATTTATTTATTTAGACTAAACTTAGTACGGAGATATGTATCTAGTTTTTTCGAATCGTTCTTTTACTTTCTACAGTAATTTCAGATCCTTCTGCAAGCATTACCGAATTTGGAGTTAAAGAATTTAAAAACTCAAATTCTTTGCCATATACAGCGCCAAAATCAACGTCGATATCGTAGTCATTTACTTTGTAA
This sequence comes from Aquimarina litoralis, assembly GCF_039523995.1. NCBI lineage: Bacteria > Pseudomonadati > Bacteroidota > Flavobacteriia > Flavobacteriales > Flavobacteriaceae > Aquimarina > Aquimarina litoralis. Next base: position 64,555 of record NZ_BAAAGE010000007.1, on the reverse strand, counting down.
ACTTGCCATTTAGGATGAGTCACTTCATATTCATTAGATTTCTGATGATTTACCTTTGCATAACCCCAATAATGCTCAGTGATGAATTCTGTTTCGCTATCAGCTTCGATAGGATAAGAATCGATACTTGCTTTTATCTCAATAGAATTCCATTTAGTATTTCTTTTCCATTTGTACTGAACTGTTCTTTCATCATTTTCAGTGCTCCAAACATGTTCCATAGGGAGCGTTTCATAGTTTTCGTTATAAACAGTATTGGCAACAAAGGTTAATGCACGTTTAGGAACAATTTCTTTAATAAATACAACACCTCTTTTCCATTCACCATTTTCAAATCTTTTTACATAAAACCTCAAATTTACTTCTTCAAAATTTACATGATAAGGGATTTTTATACCTAATAGCTTCGTTTTTACAAACATGAAACCAACCAGACTCACATAGCAGTTTCCATTCCATATGTCTAATTCTGTGCCGGCAGGTAAGTATTTAACAAGTACATTTTTATCAATTACATAATTGGCGAGTGCAAGTTTTCTCCATTCTGCCTTTAGAAAGCTCATTATCTATGGTTTTATTCCTTTTTCTTTCCCAAGGATATCTTGTAGTCATCTACACTACCTTTAATCTTTAGGTTGAGGTATTTTGTTTTTTTGTTGGGATCTACTTCTACAATTTCATCTTCTTGTTCTGGACTGATTATAGTATCTTTTTTGTTTCCAAACAGTTTTTGCCAAGAAGCTTTTCTTACAGTTTTCCAAGGTATTCGTAAGAAGTAATCAATATTTTGATTGCTATCATGTGTTCCAGATAACTCCATATGGCCTAATGTAGATTCAATAGTCATAGAAGGGATGTTGATTCTTCCCTTATTAATATCCAAGTTGTTTTGCAAAGTGTCAAATCGAATATTTTGAAGGTTTTTATCTCCCATATAATCCGAAAGGGCTAGCATAGGATCATAATTTTTTAACCTTCCATTTAATACTTTTACATCCATTTCTACCGTAGATTGATCAAGATCGGGTACCATATCAGGATATACTCTGATCTTTCCTTTAATTCTGGAGGTAAGTTTTCCTTGTAAATTTTCTGAAACAAGATGATCTTGCCCAAAGTTCTCAAACTTGAACAACAGTTTATCCAGATCTACATTCTTCATCACCAAATCTGGACGCATATAAATATGTTTAGGATCACTACCATTAAAATATCCACTTAATCGAATATTTCCTCCGGCAGCATTCATATGCAAAGTATCCACATAAATATAGTGATTAGGTGTTGTCCTTATATCCGCTTTGATGTTTTGAAGATCTATTCTATGATAAATAAAGTGTGCTATATCTACTTTGAATTGCATATCTGTAAAAGGCAATTCGTATAAGTTAAAAGCTTCTGCATGTTCTTTTACATCTGCCGTTTTAGAAGCGGCTACTTCCGTCGGTTTTGATGATGAAACATCGAATTTAAAGAGGGCATCAAAGTCGATATAATTAGCTTTTACGGCAAGATAATTATCCCTTTTCTTTATTTTCTGATCTTCTCCGATGTAATAGTTAAGATCAAAATTAAAATTAGTTGTTCCTATTTCTCCATGAAAATCTTTTATCACGATGTGTTCATCTTCGTAATGAATATTTCCTCTAAAATTGTCAAAGCGAAGAGGATGCAGTTTCATTTTTGTATCCAATTTGTCTAACGTAAGATCAATAGAGTGTAAAGCAGAGTCTTTGTAATGCATACTGGATGCAAAATGCAAAGCCAAATCATCAAATTCTTCATGTCGATATTCTTCTGGCACATAATTTTCTCCTTTATAAGAAAAAATGTCTTCGAGTTTTAACTTTTTAGAAGTTAGATTAATATCTAAATCAACATCGCCATTCAGTTCGGGTTGCATCCAAAAAGCATATTCGTGTACCAGCCCATCAAGATGAAAATCGCTATCATCTATATATCCAGTAAAATCTACAATTTTTAGATCTTTATCATCGATAAGTACATCCGCATGGAAATCATGTAGTTTATGTGGATAATGCTTTAAATCGGCATACAAACTATCGATAAAAAACTCTCCTTTAGGTAAATATTTAGACTCCGTAAAGTCTTTAGCAGAAGCTTTAAAAGAAAACCCCATACTTAGCTTTTTTATTTGTTCATCGAAACCAGTTTTGATAGAATCTTGATTAGAAAAACGTGTTAGCTGGGCGATATCGAAGTTTTTAGAACTAATATCTAAATGGACATCTACAGGAATATCTGTATGATGTACAATAGCGGGTAAGTCTGAAAGAAATCCACTAATAGACAAATCAGATTCTCCGATTAATAATTCAAACTGGTTTAGGTTTGCTTCTTTACCGTTCATCACTAATTGAACGTTGAGGTCATGTAATGTAGCAGGAAGTTCTTTAGCTTTTAAACTAAGATCTTTTATATTTAATTCTGCAAAATACGCTTGATTTAATTTTTGTAGTGCCTTTTCAGGATTATCAATATCAATAATATCATGAAAGTTCATTTTTAAGGACACTTCGCCAGAAGTATTTTGTACTTGCTCCAGCTCAAAAAACTCTGTAATAAAATTAAGATTGAAATTGGAGTTTACTTGCATATCAACTTCTGGAGATTCAAAATTTTTCACAAAAAGCGATCCTTTAAATTCTCCTTTTTCTAAAGAAGCAGTCATATCTGTTAGCGAAAATTCCATGGTGCTGGCATCTCTATTACTACCATTAGTAAAATAGCCATTGAATCCCATATTATCTATCTTTTTCGCCTTTTTAGTATTTTCTAAATATGCTTTGCCAGCACCAAAATTGGCTTTTATAAAGGGTCTATTTCCTTTGTTAGCAGGACCTTCAATTTTAGCATTAAAATAAATTTCACCTGCATTTCTATATTTCTCTAAAACAGGAATAACATCTGTAGGAGCAAAAGCAATCAGCATGTCGAAATTAGGCTTTGTTCCGTTGATAGAAAGATCTAGATCTACATCATTCTTTGTATCTATAGATCCTTCTAATTCGAAATCTCCATTTTCCATTACAATTCCAGAAGGAGCGATATCAAGAATTCCTGTCCTTTCATTAAATACTAGATCTGTATGTACTTCGAAATGTTTATTATGAATAAAGGTGGTATCTCCATCTTTAATGACATTTAACTCGAAATGAGTATCTACATGCCCAGAGATCATGCTGTCTTTCTGACTAAATCCACCATTACCAGCATATATGAATTTTTCTACATCCGAATTTGTAGCTTCGTCTAAGGTGTGAACATCCAAATTTTTAAATCGAATCTTTTTAAGATGAATATTAGTAGAGGAGGACTCCGATTCTGATGTGCTTGCTAATGAATTTTGAATATTCGTGGTATTGTTTTCATGAATGACAATATTAAAAACACCTTCTTCTACGACTAGTGATTGTATGTCATAGTTTCCCTTTACGATATCCCATAGATTGAAACCTACATAGGTATCTTTTACATCCATAATAACGGGAGCATTATCTTCTTTGGTTTCAAAAATTTTGACATCATACACTTTTATAGAAACGTACGGAAAATTACTAAAAAGAGAGAGTTCACTTTCTCCAATGCTGACTAAACCCTTATGTTCTTTATTTAGTTTTTCAATTTCTCCTTGAATGATTTCGGATTGGTTACTTTGGATATATAGCATCAGGCCTCCGACTACTAAAATTGGGGCTAAGATTACTATTAATAAAATTCGTTTCCAGAATTTTTTACGCTTCAAGGTGGTGGTATTTAAGGTTATAAAAGATGTTCGACTTTAAAAGTAACGAATTCATCGGAAAAACCACTTTGAAGTTTTAGATATTTGATTGGAGTTTCTGTTTTTAACAAATTTGGATAGTGTATTACTAACTATACGTACAATAGCTTCTTACACATGAGGTATTGATTTATAAGTTTTGCGTAAACCAAGGATTTGATTTATTCCCATACATAAAACAAAAAATGCTATAATTCCGATAATGATATTTCCAGTTTCGGTAATCCCAAAAGGTTTAAAGATTATAAGTAAGATGCTTCCTATTACCCAGATGAAATCTTGAATAATAATCCAAACAACGGCTGGTGTTCGTTGTTTTTTTATTTCGAACCATATTGTCATAGCGAAGTATAGTAGTGATAGTCCAATGACCCAAAAGGGAGTATTATTATTAATTCCAAAAAGCGTTGCTATTTGTTGATTTAGAAATACCATTAGAATACCTGATGTGCTGGAAAATAAGGCGTTTAATTGAAGTGATTTTTGTAAAGGATTCATTTGTTTAGATTTTTAAAACAAATTTCTACAAACCACACATAATCTCTCTTGACAAATGTTAATTAATGCATTTTCCTTAATCTACTTAATGATTCGGGAGCAATTCCCAACATAGAAGCTATATACTGCAAAGGAACATACTTAAAAAGTTCGGGTTCTTCGTTCATTAATTTATCATACCGTTGCTTTGCCGTAGTATGCAATTGAAAAAACATCTTATTTTCTAATAAGGCAAAAGAATTTGCCAATAAAATATTATCAAACTCTAACCACTCTGGATAGGTTTTGTTTAATCTAAAATGGTTCTCTCTCGTAATTGTGTAAAGGTTACAGTCTGTAATGGCTTGTATATTCCAACTGTTATTAGTCTCAAAAATAAAACTACTAAGAGAGGTTATAAATCTTCCTTCACTGCCTATCCATAAGGTTATTTCTTTTCCATCCACGATATTGTACAACCTCATGTATCCAGATACTATAAAAGCCATTTTTCTACAAATTTTTCCAGCTTGAAGGAAGAATTCTCCTTTATTGATTTCCAAGGGCTCAAAAAAAGAAAGAATATGATCTAGGGATTCGTTTTTTATAGATACTTGGCTTGCAATACAGTTTTTTAGTTTTTCCATAGCGTTTACTTAGAGCTAAAGGTTTTCTTTATAGATAAACAGGTCGAAAATGTACTGGATGTTCAAAATACATTTGTAAAAATTTTCTTGGATACCATAGTAGTAGAGAGGATCTATTTATGATGCCTGTGGTTTTGGTTTAAGGGGTTTTTAATAACTCTGTAGATACCCATCTTAATTTTCCATTATTTGAGAAAAATATAAATTTTCCGTCTGGAGAAAGAGAAGGTGCAAAATCTTGATTAGTAATATTAATTTTATCTCCTAAATTTTGCGGTGTCGTCCAGTTATTGGATTGATTTTTAAAACTTACATATAAACTACTATTACCGTTTTGGTTGATAGAAAAAATTATAAAATGTTCATCGGGCGAAATATAAGGATCAAATTCATATTTCTCCGTGCTTAGTGGTTTTCCTATGTTTTTTGGTTCTGAGAACTGATTATTAGCTAGTACTTTAGTGGTGTAGATATCAAAAGATCCTTGACCACCATTTCTGTTCGAAGAGAAGAATGCATTTCCTTTATTAGAAATAGAAAAGAAATATTCATCAAACTCATCAGTATTAATTGGTTTTGGTAATGGTTTAGGTTTCATCCATTCTCCATTTTTATGATCAGCATACCAAATATTGAAATCTAAATTTTTATCAGTAGCGCTGGTTGGCCTTTTAGAAATAAAATAGATTCTATTACCATCTTTCGTTAGGAAAGGGTCCGCATCATTATAGTTAGGATCAGAAAAGGAAGCGATCTTGGGTGTACTCCACGTATCACCTTTCTTTTTTGAAAAAAAAATGTTCTCACTAGATGTAATAGTCGTGAAGTAGATTTCATCACACTTTTTAATCTCAACATTAAATTTAAAACTTCCCTTTAGGTCTAATATTTCCGGGTCGAAATCTCTAGGAGTTGTAGTTGGTTTTTCAAGTCCGTAATAATCACATAGATTTTCTTGAGCTCTTATTTCTTGAGTAACAAGTACACATGAATAAATAAAAATTAGTTTTTTTAGGATAAGCCGAGTCATGATTGAATATAATTTTAATTGATGAATGGTTACTAAATTAAACAAAAAACGGTTTGAGAATAAACCCAAACCGTTTTTATACTTTATTGTTTTCTAACATGGGATTTAATTTTTTCTAATAAATTGACTTTTTACAGGTTCTCCGCGATCCACTAATGTATCATCTTCATAATAATTTCGGAATTGAGCTGGCAACCCAATTCCGTTCAGATAATTTGGACTGTTTTGTAAGTGGTAGTGTAAGTGTGGACCAGTAGAGTTTCCGCTATTTCCTGCTTGGCCTATTTCTTGTCCTTTTGTAACGATGTCTCCTAAATTTACCAAAACAGACCCTTTTTTTAAATGTGCTAATAAGGAGTATTCGCCATTAAAATGATCTATTAATATATAATTACCTGCAAGATTACTATCATTGATATTATCATTTACGGTCCCCGATAAGTAATTATCATCAATATTATTTTCCATTGCAATGATTTTACCATTTGCAGGAGCATTTAAACGTTTTCCAAAACAATAATGGTTTTCGTTTTTACTACTATCACCAGAAAAACTACTGCCATCAATCACAATGGCTAGGTCATACGCATATCTCTGACCCGTTCCTCTAGTGATAAAGTGATGTCCTCCATCTTGGTGGGTTCTACCACCAACGAAAACGTACCATTCTTCATTAAAAGGTAATTCTAAATCTGTTTTGGTTTGATAGTTTAGATAAATGTCTTCATCTTGTTTCCCTTCATCCCCGATGAGAGTTTTGGTACAGGAGAATAACATCAAAATGAACAGAAAAGAAATAACACATATTCGTTTCATAGTGTAATTAGAATTTATAATTAATACCCAAGTTTACCTGATATTGAAGTTCCCTAAAAGCATTGGAGATTTGTAATCTATCATAATTAAAGTCATAGCTTAGTTGTCCACTTAGTTGTTCAGAAAAAGAGTAGGAGTATCCTATTTTCCATAAGATACTTTGAAAACGATTTAATGAATATACATTAGCGTTTGAATTCGTAATTCTAAGTAATAGAGTAGGGAGCGTTAGTTTAGAAAATAGATGTTGTTTTTGATTAATTTGATAGGAAAATCTACTTGATAGCCCTAGTGTTTGATCAAATACAAATTGATTATTAGGATTGATGTCATATAAAGAAAGATCACTGTATGATTCCAACCCTACATGAATTAGGAGTCTATTTTTATTATAGATTTTTTTTAATGAAGCAACGCTTATACCTATTTTGGTGTATTCAAAATTTAAAAGAGAGCTTACATTGTTCTCCACTTCGGATTGTAGATAATCTAATTGAACTTCAAATATTTTTTCTTTTTTGGTGATTCGTTGATACTTAAATTTATAGATAGCGCTGTTATAATCATATCTGGAAACAGGTGCTATTTCCAAGTTTTTTAATGCACCAACATTATAACCAATAGAGAAGTCGAATGAATTGTTTTTAGAAAGAGTTTGCCCGTTAAAATTTGTAAATGATAATACGCATATTACAACAATTAAGAGTTGGTTTTGTTTCATTTAAGGTATAGGTTGTTAAATACTTAAATGAAAGACTATTGGTGTTTTATGACGTTGCAATAATTGATTGTGTTGTACAAATAAAGCTAATTGGCAAATTGGAAAGTTTTATTCAATTTCTATATATTCGGATTTACCACCAGACAAATCTCCGTTTAACCAATTCCAATCAAAATTTAATTTGAGTTTTCCATTTTGTGTTTCAGAAATAATACCTTTTGATTCTCCAGCTTTTAGTTCTCCATCAATGGTGAGACATTGATATAAAAGTTCAATTTTAGAATCATCAATCCGCTTGCCGATGATAACCCCTTCTTTTATGGCTCCACCCGAATAGGTTCCTGTTATTGTAGTTCCCTTTTGAGAATAACGAAAAACGGTTTCTCCGGATGATAATCCATTTTTGTTTTCAGCTGTTATAAATTTCTTATTGTTTAAGTTCAATTTGAGTTCTTTTACTGTTTAATTACTTCAATTTCATTGATGAGTTCTAATCCTCTCTGTTTAAATTTTTCTAACTCAGGCAGATATACTTTATAGGCAAAAAAATCTGCTGTAGCGACACGGTTTTTATAGTCTTTACTGTTTATAGCATACTCAATAAATTCATTGTTTATTTTTAATTGTACGTAATCCAACCACCATTCTGTGTTATTTTTCCAATAATTAAAATTGTCTTTGTAATCTTTAGAGCGTAATTCATCATCTACTTGTATTTCCCATAGTTGTTCTTTGTAAAACAGAATTAATTTTTGCACAAGTTCTTCTTTTTCCTGACTTATCTCACCTCTAAAATTTTCTAGTTGCGAAATACCTCTTTGGTTAATGGCTAGTTCTGGATAACCAAAAATTAGAAATGCTATGTTGGGATTTTTAATATAATCTTCTTGTGTATATTCTGATTTTAGAACTTTTTCGAAAACAGGTTTAATATTTTCATAATGGTTAAAGATGTTGTCGATTTTACCTACATCATTTTTGAGATCTTCTTTTACTTTTAGCAGTAATTGATTCAACTCATTATTTTGTTTGCGATTTTCATTCCAGTTATTAATGGAAACAGCGATCAATATTCCTAGAACCACCAGGATAATTTCTCGTATTGCATAGATAAAGAAATTAGACTCTTTCTTTTCTTTTGTCTGTTGTTTATTGAAAACGTTTCTCATTCTTATTTTTCAAGGTTATCTAAATCTTCCAATATGGATTTGGAGATTACATCAATATACGTTAGAGTGGCAGCATAATTGTCTTTACTATACATCGAGTATAGTCTAATATGGTTTTGTGTAATAGTTTTAAAGCTGTGATAGACTCATTGCAACTTGCTACTTATTGAGAGCACTTTCAAATTCACGAAGTGATACTTCTTTTTGTTTTGTTGAATACTTTCCGAAAGCAATTCCTTTATAAAAGTCAACACTTAAATAATCTGTAGTACAAGCAAAAAAGTCATAATCACCTTTATTGCCTTCATCTGAGTCACTCAATATTTTTCTTGGTGCAATTAAGTAATATTTTCCAACCTCAAAATTTGAAATATAAGGTCTGCATAGCATTCCATTGTCACCCCATATTTTGATTCGCTTTTTTGATTCCACACCTTTGTATTTTTTGATGATCTCAACGGTCATCGAAAAAGGCATGTCTTTATCATATCCAAGAATTTTATGATCTAAAAAATCAGTGTATTCGATCACTTTTACTAAGGCCACAAACCCGTTTTGATTTGATATTGCGCTAAAAGAACAGTCTCCTTGGCAGTCGCAGTCGCAAGCAAATGAATTGAAGGAGGATAGTACAAAGAGTAAAATTAGTGTTTTTTGTATCAAAGAGGTTTTCATAGGTCTCAATAATATTTCTTATCAGTTGTAGTTATATTCCAGGACTGACATGCAATATACAAATTGTGAGTTAGATAGCGATTCCTAGCTGATAAGATTTACCTATGCTAATATCATATCTTTAGCATTGCGGCTTCAAACTATGTTTTTATTGGTTTTAGAAAGATATATAATTTATACTACGTTATTATAAAATAAGTACTTGTTGTATTAATCTAACTTAGCCATTAAACCCCAACCGTTTGCTTTATCAATAACTACACAATGTATAGTGTTTAGACCTTTTTTGAAGGGTAAGTGTAGTGTGTTTGAATTAAAATTCATATGTCCCATATATTGTACTCCTTTGGCTCTAAAAGAATTATTACCTGTGAAATACTTTTTGTCATTTAAATAGATTATTATTTTGTCGCTATAATCAAATGAGAAAAGTTTTGTTTCATCCTTAATAGCCGTAATGGTTTTCAAGGCAACGATATAGTCTTCTTTATTCTGTTCAAAATTACCAGAAGAAGATTTTTTTATGTATTTGGAAATGGGTAAAAGCCCCGAAGTTTCAGTTTGTACTGTAGTATATTCTGCATTTAAGATTTTTTCAAAATTCAACCCTTTTACTGTGTAAGGTTTTGCCTTTGTGATTTTCCATTGTGTAATAACAGAAGATTCGGATATTATTGAATCCTTGATTTCTGATTTTGCTTTGACTTTAATATCTCTATGAGTAACCCTAAAGTTCGAAAATCTATTGGAGAATAATGCAAAAAGCCCAATTTCGCCGATGTGTTGTTCTGTTCTAAGTTGATCTATTATAAGTACACTTTGGTTATTTACAAAAACCTCTGCAGCAGTATTTGTAACTTCAATTCGTAAATGATTCCATCCTTTATTTTTAAAAGTTACTTGTGCTTGATATTCTGGGTATAATTGCCAATTGGATTCATTATTAAAAATTGGAGTGTATTGAACCGCGTCTACCTGACTAGATTTATGCATTCTCATATAGACTTCTTCCATATGATCATTTTGTTTTCTAAAAGTAATGCCAGCAAAACTTCTTTTTGAATTTGCGTACACGTCTACTTCTATCGTTCCGTTTCTGAATTGGAGATTTTTAACTGTTGCTCTATTACCTTTTAAAAGGAGTGTTTTTCGATTATCAAAATTTTCAAATATGGCATCCTTCGGTAGGATCCAGTTAGCATCTTGCATATCAATGTTAATTGGCGAATTTTGGCAAAAACCAATTTGGAGACTTACTATTGCAGTGATTGTATAAAGAATTCTCATCGTATTTTTTTTCAAAGATCTAAAGTCTTGGGTTTATTTAGTATATCACTTTAGCAAGGAATACTATCATTTTGAGCTTTTTTTCTAAAAGTATTAGGACTGATGTTTTCCATATTTCTAAAAAACCTAGTTAAATTATTAGGTTCACTGAAATTTAATTCATCAGATATTTCGGTTATTGTTTTGTTCGTATAGCGCAATTCTGATTTAATCTCTTGTAAAAGTCTGTTATTGATTACTTGTTTTGGACTTTGGCCAGTATGTGCTTTTACCAACGTATTGAGTTTATGCCGATCTATTTGAAGTAAATTACAATAATCATTGACAGAATGAGTTTTGCGAATATTTAATTCTAGTAATTCTTTAAACTTATGAATTTTAGAATTAGATCGGGTGTCTGATGAGATATCATAGTATTCAGAATACCATCTATTAAGTTTGGATAAGGAGAAATACAAAAGTGATCGAATGATATGTGAACTATCGTTTTGGTAATTATTTATTTCGGATATAATCTCATTGAGTGCAAACTTAATGATACTATAATATTCGTTTGTTAACTGTAAATATTGAGGCTGTTGAGAGTTGTAAAAATATTGTAATCGATAGGCGAATAGTTTATCATCAAAAAAATCGGAAAGAAAGTCATTTTGAAACACTAAGTGGAATCCTTGTAATCCTTTGGTAGAAATTTTGCAAGATTTTTTCTGAAACGGGCAGATAAAGAAGAAACTATTTTTTGAAACTTCTAAAAGCTCACCATTTAAGTCGATAGTTCCCGAAGCATTTTGGAAAATCATAATTTCAAAGAAATCACAGGTATGCGGATTAGGATCAAAAAATACATTTGGGTTATTTTCAAACGTATGTAGATCCATTAGCAGCTCAAAGCCATATTTTCTTTTTTCAAAAATAAATTTTCTCAAAATCCTTGTTTTTTGATCTTTATAAAAATGTTTATTACTAACATTTTCTATACAAGAATAATGAACTTTTTGTTCCTTTTATGTTATGATTTTACCAAAAAATCAATTGATTACTGGTAGTGTGGAGAAGCTATTTTTTGATCAACTTGCATTGCGCTATTTTAGAATTCCCAATTTTAAAAAAGTAGATTCCGCCATCTAAATGAGAGACATCAATTTTTTGAATTTTTAGAGGGTGTATTTTCATGATTAGTTGCCCCAAGCTATTGTAGATTTGGATGTCTTCTTTTATAGATTCATGAACTTTAATAGTTAAATCACTAGAAGTAGGGTTTGGGTAAATAGAAAGTTTATTGTTTTCTAATACAATATCATCCACAGAAAGACTTGGTTCTAAGGTTATCGTTTGTAATAAGTCATTATATCCTGTTGGCGAATTCCAAGTACCTGTATTTGCGAGTTGAATACTATAATCAGGATTTGTCTGCAGTGTTACATCATTATCTGGAATCCAAAGATATAATTTAAACGTTCCAGAAATGCCAATATCGAAGTTTTGATTTATGGTTGTTGTATTTTCCCAAGTTCTTATATCCGTATCAATCAGTGAGGTAATAATGTCATTTGTTTCGGTATTTTGGATCATAAGATATACATCACGTTCTTTAAAAATTCTTGCAAAACCAACATTCTGAATCTCTAGTGCCAAGTCGAAGTCAAGATTATTTACGGTTACGCTAGATGATGTCAGGGTATATCTATATCCCAATCTTCGTACAATTTCTTCGTAAGTATTAGAAGCAATAACTCCATCCCAAAAAGGAGTATAGAAATCTCTATTAATGGTCGTCCAATTTGTTAAATTCATTTCATCAATGGCATTCGCTCCTGAGGTTCTAAATCCGCTATCACATCCATTAAGACCATTAGTTTCACCTGTCATTGGAAGATATTTTGTTTCGTTGGCAATAAAATTGTAATCAGATGTTCCCACAGGTGTTGCACATTGATTGGAAACGGAATATGTTCCCTGATCCCCATAATCATTTAGGAAAGCATCATTAAAAAAACCAATTCTGGCATTAGCGGTATTTTTGTACGCAGTTTGCTCTGTTAATGGTGTATTCCCATACATAGTTTTTTTAATATTGGCATATCGCACTTGCAAAGGAATATTTGTAGGTGTTGCAGAAAGCATTGCATCTACAATCTCTTTTCTATTGTTCCATTGTTCTGTGGATATAGAACCCTCTGTGCCAAACTCAGCAGAGTTGGTGTAGTACCATTCGCCCCAAGTACCAATAAATCCAGCTTGATGAGACAAGATAATGTCTTTGTTCTCATCTAATATTTGAGCAATTTGACTGATATGCGTTAGAATTTGCGTTTTAGTTGGTTGTTGAGGTTCGGTTCCTTGACTATTAGAGTAAGAAAACCGAACAATTGTTTTTAAACCAGCCAATCTAATATTATCAAAGTCATTTCTAATGTTATCCAGATAGGTGTTATTAATATTTGAATCTAGAAACGCATCTAATAGGAAATACCTAAAAACCACCGTTACTTTATCAGAGCCATTCTTCCAATCCTCCAGCGTTGATACGGATAAATTATTTGCTCCGACAGCAGTAGCATAATTATTAGATGTTATAGAATATTTTTGTAATCCTCTTTCAGGATTAGCAATGATATTTTGAGAACTCGTATAATTTACTGTTTGTGCTATTAAGATGGTATTATAAAAAAGAAAAGCTAAAACTCGAATAACATTACCTGGCGTACTCATAAGTTGGTTTTATCTTTAAAACGATTATGTATAGGATTTGTTGTTTTATGAGTAAAACCAATTTAGTTAGAGTTCGGAATAAAAACAGGCTGGAGGGTTTCTAAAAATGTCTTCAAATATAGGATGTATTGCGTATATTTTCCAGATAGTAGTTTATTTATACAGCTTAGTCTTTTCCTTTGCTAAGAATTCCGTAATTATTTTTATCTGCCTATCCATATTTTTGATTTTTACTATACTATAAATCAAGCTTCTTTTTTTTCCGTCTGTTATTTTATCAAATATTTCTTTGGCTTCAGAATCTTGTTCTAGCAAAACAGAAAGCACTTCAGGAATTTCAACACCCAGTTGATCAGGATCTTCTTCGATTTCATATACTACTTTATCATTCGGTTCTTTATCTAGTTTTTCCAAATACTTTCCTGCAACTATGATATAAAAGTTTCCATCTCCTAGGTGGTTTAAACCACAGCGATAAGAAACTATATTATCTATGGTACAAATCATTCTAGTCGCCCTTTTTCGACTAAATTGGTTAATGATTTCAGAATCAATTTTTAAGTAGAAATATCCACCTTTTCTTTTTTCTAGTTGTTTTATTGTCTGTTCACCAGAATAAGATTTCATAGAATTTTCAATATAAATATTCTTGTAACCAAGTTAAGCTTTTATGGTGTAGTTTTTAATTGTTTATATTTTCTTTGGTCTTATTTTCTTTTCAGAAATAGACATTACAATGCTTTTGGGATTATTGTTTTCAAATATTAGTTCACTATTCATTTTTTCTGATATACCCAATGCTTCCCAGATCAGTTCTTTTATTTCCTCTTTAGGAAAAGATTGAAAATCTTTTACCGAGATATGTCGTATCAATTTTCCTTTTCCATCTAGTTTAATAGTTGTTTTGGATAATTCTGCTCCACGATTAAACCCAAAATTCACATGTTTAGAATACACAGCTATATGACAGAATGCGTCTTTTAATTTTTCGGATTTAGAGTAGGCAAGAGCTACGGCATTATAATTATCCCAAATCAACTCATTAGCCTGAGGAACTAATTCCGTTATAAAGTTTCGTAAATCTAATGTCAACTTTTGAATTTTAGGATCGTAAGGTTTTATAAAACTTTTAAGTTGAGGATTAGGTTGCATACCTTTCTTTTTGATTGAGAATTATCTTATTAAAATATGAATTTTTTATCTTATCCAAAATGATAAGCTACAAGAATATTTTTACATTGAGCAGAATAGTAGAAACTTTGTGTTTTTTTAGGGGAACCTCAATTTCTCATAAGAAATTACTATTTTACTTGATCTTATTACTTTATTTACGACGAATCTTATAGGAATTAAATCCTTTAATTGCGTCCATTTGTTGATACCAAAAAATAATTGGTATTGTAACACTAATAGTTCCAACTGCGCCAAACATACTCCATAAAATTACCGCAGATAAAATCCCAATTCCAATACCAATAAAAATTATTTGGTTATTTATTTCAGCTCTGATGTCATTCACGTGTTTCTTTTCCAATTTTCCACAGTTTTGGCAATTTACGGTGAATTCATTTCCCTTTTCCATCTGTAATTCTGGACGGGTAGAAGCGCTTGATTTTATGCGAACATCTTTTTTACAGGAACTACATCGTGTTGTTAATTTCATACTATCTAAAGATTAATTATAAGTTTTACTTGTTTAACTTATGGTTAAAGTTTGATAGTAAGTGTCATAATGGAGTAAAATGTTACTTTGTTTCTAATAAATACTTTTTCTGGTTTTCAAAAAAGAAGACAAAATCTTGGAATTCAAAAAGGTGATTGTTAGGAATAAATATTTCATTTAGATCTATATACTTATAACTAATTTTTTCCTAAAACAGTTACAATTCTTTGTCCTAGGTCACTAACAATGATATTGTCATTAGAATCTACTGCAATTCCAGTGACTCCCGAAAAGTCACCATCACCAATATACAATATGTTATCAAAATCTATGGTAGTTTTGACAACAACGTTTCCACAAGCAATAAATATATTTTCATCTTTTGTAGCAATATCATAATATATATTGACATTAGGAATCATTACTTTTTTAATAAAATCACCGGATTTATTAAATATTTGTATCCCATTGTTGTCTGACGTAATGATGTTCTCTCCTAAAACAGCAATTCCCCAAGGAAAATCGAAATCCCCATCACCTGAACCATTTTGTCCCCATTTTGTAATAAAATTCCCTTGTGTGTCAAATTTTTGTATTCTATGATTATTATGATCTACAACATATATAAATTCATCTGTATCCACTGCAATTTGTCTAAAAAATCCAAACTGGCTATTTCCATTTCCAGATGATCCCCATTCGTTTAGTATAGCACCGTTTTGATCGCTGACAGAAATTATATTTTCGGCGGATTTGGTCAAGATAAACCTTCCGTCATTAAAGAAGTGGATATTTCTTGGAGAGTTTATTGTTTGAAATCTGTTCAAAAATGTACCATCATTGTTGAATCTTTCAATCTTGCCGCCATTTGTGTCAACTACATAAATGTTGTCGGATGAATCGATCGATATGTGTTCATTGGACAAGAATTCACCATCTTGAGTACCTTCCGAGCCGAATGAGTATAAAATTTGATACGATTCTGTTGGATTGGTATTACAATCGAAAGTGGTGGAGGTGATTTCTTCAGAATCTAGGATATTATTATTATTTAAATCGATACCAAACTCTATCTTAATCCCACCATTTTCACAATTAGTTCCAGCTGGTTCATCTGTTATTCTTGTAATACTATTGTTCCCATTATTTCCGTTGCAAATAAAATTTGTTGCATTTATTTCTGCTTCATCAAGAATTCCATTTGCATTTGTATCTAATCCAGATTCAATTTTTAATCCTCCATTTTCGCAATTACTTCCAACGGGTTCATTTGAAATTTTGGTTAAAGAATTGCTTCCATCTAATCCGTTACATATATAAGCTGTCGTAGAAACTTCAACTTCATCAAGAATCCCATTGTTGTTGATATCTATTCCCGAATCAACTTTTAGACCACCACTTGTACAATTTATCCCAGCAGGTTCACTAGTAATTTTGGTCAAGGAATTGTTTCCATTTATTCCATTACATATATATGCCGTTGCAGAGATTTCTGTTTCATCAAGTGTTCCATTCGCGTTAGTATCTAATCCAGAGTCAATTTTTAACCCTCCATTCTCACAATTAGTACCGGCTGGCTCATTAGTAATTTTGGTCAGAGAATTACTCCCATTTATTCCATTACATATATATTGAGTTGCAGAAACCTCTGTTTCATCAAGAATTCCATTTTCATTACTATCTAAACCAACTTCAAACTTTATACCTCCATTTTCACAATTATCACCGCTTTGTTCGGTAGAAATATTAGTTAAGCTATTTAGTCCAATACCTTGAGGACCTTCTTCGCCTTCACAAGCCGTGAACATAGTTACAGATAAAGCGAAAACTAAAAGATGCAGGCCAGTAAATTTGTTATTCTTCATATGATTATTTGATATTTAGATGTAATGTCATATATAAGTATCTTTACTAGGCAAAATGTTACTATGTTTTTTTGCTTTTTCTTGCTGTTTTTTGGCAGTTTTTAGTTTAGAAAAACCTTACTTTAATTAAATGTATAAGCTATTTTGCTGATTAGTTGATTGTTATTGTGTTGTTAGCAGCTGTTTCTTTGTTTGATAGTCTAAATAGCAAAACGAATTTTCGCCTAACCAAAATACCTTATTTAAACAAAATAGCAGTAATGGTAATTACCATTACCGCTATTCTAATATTTTCCGTTGTAAAAAGTTACTATCGGTTTACCCGGTAATTACCAGCTTCAATCTGAAAAGTTTTCATCAAGCGTGTCCAAGTATTTATTTGTGAAATAGCTAGTGTTAGGATGATAATTTCTTCTTTTTTAAATTGGTTTTTAATGACTTGGTAATCTTTTTCTTTTATTGGTTTTGGAGCAAGCTTGGTGAGTATCTCCGTAAAGTATAAGGCGGCTCTTTCTTTATTTGTGAAATAACTGGTTTCTTCCCAAACGACAAGCGAAGATAACCGTAGATCAGTTTCTTTAAGGTGTTTTAATTCTTTATGATGCATATCTACGCAATATGCGCATCCATTGATTTGGGCTACTCTAAGTCGCATCAATTCTAATAGTTTTAAATCGATTCCAGAGTTATTGATATAATTTTCTAGATCCATGAGTTTTCCCAACATTTCTTTCGGGATTTCGGTAAATGATATTCGTTCCATTTTTGTTCTATTTAAAGTTTAGCACAAAAGTAGTTTTGCGAAAAATGGATGAGGTTAAGATATCTTAAGAAATGTATTTGGCTCTTATGGTACTTAGATGTTGAGGAGTAATTTCTAAATAAGAAGCAATCATGTATTGTGGTACTCGCTGACTGAAATTGGGTAAAGTAGCAATGAACTTCTCATATCTACTCTTACTATCTAAATTGAGATAGAATTCACTACGTCTTTGGATTGCGATAAGCCAATTTTCGGTTATTTCTCGAAATATTCGTTCGAGTGCTGGAATTTTTGAGAGTGCTTTTTCCAGTTCAGATTTTTCAATTTGTAAGATGATACTATCTTCTAAAGCTTGTATGTAACTGGTAGAAGGTGCCTCATTTTTGTAACTATCCCAATTGGTAAGCCACCAATTTTCTATAGCAAATTGAGTTATTTTTTCAGTTCCATTATGATCTATATAAAATGTTCTGGTCAAACCTTTGGAAATGAAATATTGATGCTTACAAGTCTTACCAGCTTCTAATATATATTCAGATTTAGAGAACTCTTTTAATTGCATTAGGGTAAAAAAGTAGTCAATGTCAGAAATTGATATTTTTCCATATCGTCTAAAATATGCTGCTAATTGTTCTTTTTCTGTCTTAGCTGATTTCATTTTTTAAAAGAAATTTAGACTTAATTCTGCTTAATGTTTCATGCGATATATTTATGTAAGAGGCGACTACTTTATTTGGTAAACGTTTTACAATATCTGGATTTACATCAAATAATTGCTCATAACGCTCTAATGCATTTAAGGTAGTAAAAGAAATTAATCTCTTGGAATTATTTACATAGGCTTTTTCTAAATAAATATTATAAAAGTCTTTCCACTTGGGAATCGTTTTCATCAGTTGTCGGAAATCTCTGTGAGTAATATATAAAAGTTCACTGTTTTCAATGACTTGAATAGATTCCTGAGCTGGTTGATTCGTAATAAAACTTACTAATTCTGTAGCGAATTGATTTTCGAAGGCAATATATCGTGTGATATCCTTGCCTTCTTCATCTATATAAAATAAACGTAAACAACCTTTTACGACGAAATAACTAACCTGACTATTTTTACCCTTTGGTAATAAAATATCATTCTTGTTTTTATTTATAGATTTAAAATATGACAAAACAATTTTTAAATCATCATCATTAATGTCGATATTCTTTTTTATGAAATAGGAGAGTTCTTTATGATCAATCATTTACTTATAGTCTCTTACAAATTTACGATATTGAACAATATCCTGAATTGACAATACACTCAAATTATGCTCTTTAGCAAACTGTAGTATTGAATCATCTTTGGCCATTGTTCCATCATCATTCATGATTTCGCATAAGACAGCTTCAGGTTTTAGTCCCGCTAGTTTCATTAGATCTATACTTCCTTCTGTATGTCCTTTTCTTGCTAATACTCCATTATCATTAGCTCTTAATGGAAAGATATGACCAGGTTTTACTAAATCACTATTTTTAGCGTTTTCATTGCTAGCTACTTGAATTGTTGTTAATCTATCTTTAGCAGAAACTCCAGTGGTTACTCCTTCTTTTGCTTCAATACTGATCGTAAAGGGTGTTTGAAAACTACTAGTATTTTCTTCTACCATATAGGGTAAATCAAGTTGGTCAGCTTTTTTATTTGTCATACATAAACATACGATACCACTACATTTTCTAATCATTAAAGCCATTTGATTGATAGTCATGGTATGTGCAGAAAATATTAAATCACCTTCATTCTCTCTATTTTCATCATCTACTAAGATAACTCCATTTCCGTTTTGAAGATGTGTTATTGCATTTTCCAACCGTTCTTCACTGTTGATACCAAATGTTTCTAGTTTGTTTAACTGCGCAATTATCATTTTGTATTTTTTAATTTATAGTTACAAAACTAATGCTGTTTTTAACCATACTATTTGACCTAAGTCAATAAATTGAATAGAGAGCTTTGGAATACCTATCACATTCAGCTTACAGCGACTTATCGATGTAGACTTTAATGACAATAAAATAAAAGGCACCTCTGAAAATAACAAGACTTTTGAAATTAGATATCAACGATTAAGTGAAAAGGAAGGTTATCTGAATGGGGTTTTAAGAGAAAGGTATATCAATCATAATTACCAAATTACTATCATTTAAATATCTTTTTGTTAGCAATTATTCATTGATTTTCCTCTTTAAAAACTCCACAAAATTTTCATTACTAGTATCGCTAAATAAAATAGGGTTTCCATAGGTAGTGACGTTGGGAACACCAACTGCATCAGCAAATTGTTTAATCTCTCTAGCATGAAAGGGATGATGGTAAAAACTACTTGTTGTTAATGGTTCATCATTATGGCCTCCAGTGTTTGTAACCCAAATTTCTGGATCATCTGAAGATAATAGCGAGAGCATGTCAACTTGTTTACGGTATGCTTCTATTTCAGGAGTTTCATATGCTTCTTGGCTATCGACACCATAGAAATTGTATATGTTTTCTTCTCCGACTTCTTGCATAATATTTTCTAATGATGTTCCGAATTCAGAAAAGACATTTCCTAACCATCTTGTTTCGATATCCAGGCTAGATTGGGTAGCATTTAACGCAATTCCTTTTACTCTGGTACTCTCATGTTCTACTAAATCAAAACTGTTTGGTTCTCGTAAATCATCGTTAGTGGCTAACCATAAAGCTGTAGAAGCTCCCGCTGAAGTACCAAACAATACAATGTTGTCTTTATCTATGTTTAATTCATTATGTATATACCTTATATACTGTAACGCCCTTTTCGAATCATGTAAACTTTTTAGTACGCCTTCGTCATCTCCTGGTAGTAAAAGCCTATAATTAATAGTTGCAACTGCAATACCATTAGTTAATAGTTCAATAATTTCATTTTTGTAACTATCTGTATAAATAAATGCTTTATCACCACCTGTAAAACCACCTCCATGAATAAATATTACTAGACCTGTGGTTGTTGAGCTAGTGGGTAAAAATATATCAAATTTTGTATCCTCGTATTCATTATATGCAACATCCGATGCAAATAAAGCTTCTACATTTTGAAGATCTATTGGTGAATCCGAAAACTGTAATTCTACCTTAGGTTCCTGAGCATCTATGATCATTGTTGTTGACTCATCATTACTACAGGATATTACTATAACTGAGGCTAAAAAGGAAAGTAGTAGTTTTGTTTTCATATCTAAATATTTTCTTCTTAGACTGTTATCAATTAAAATGGTTTAAAAACTTTCCTATTTAGCGTATAAAAGCTCAAAATGTTATGATGATTTGAATACATTACACTGGATATTCATAATGATAATATTTACTATTGAATATTCTTCTATTCCAAGTGAGTATTATATTAATTGAATTCTAATGTTTTGAGATGATAGTAGGAGTTCTTTAGGATAAAGCATGCCAACTAAAACATTTTGAGCTGTTCCTTATTATTATAGTATTTATCGTATATGTTCAACAGAAAACCGAATTCTTACATCTACTCCAGTAAATTCTGTAAGTCTAAATTCGAATTCTACAGGATTGTTTTCATTTGACACTGTGCGAAAAACTTCTACAAATTGAGATCGAAGTTCATTTCCTAAATAATCATCGATATTCCCATCAGGATCTCTATCATACATTTGTGTATAAAATCTAAATTCTGCTCCATTTAGTATTTCATCTTGGGTAATCGTAAAAGTATGTTCAGACCCTTCAGAATTGATCAAGAATTCTTGAGTACCTATTGATTCAAAAAAGTCGCGATTTCGTTCCCATAAAATATGTTCTTCAGTAGTATCGCCAACTGCTATAGTAGTACTGATTCGTCCATAAAGTTCTAGAGCTTCTCCTTCTGTATCCGGAAATTGTCGTGAGACAATGGAGACTGCTTTTACTTTAAAAGATTCTGTTTGTGGCTCTAGAGTACCATCATCAGTACTACAAGCAGTAGTAAATGCTAACAGTACTGAAATAAAGATTGTGAACTTTAATGTTTTCATAATATTTTGTTTTTTTGGATTCAACAAGGCAAACCTATTTCAAAATACTACCTGCACCTAGTTTTTGCTATGGACAAAGTATGGACAGGTAAGAAAAACTAGTGTTCACAAGAGGAAATGATAAAACACAATGTAACTTTTAATGAGGTTTAGTGATTGCAATTAGGCGGTTTATTTTAGTGTAGTTCTAGCTTGCTTTCGCTTTTGTTTGTAGTAGCTCTTATTAGCAACATAGATTGTTTTTTTTACTTCACAAAAGATGGTTGTTTCATTTTTATTAGTGAGTACTGTGTTTTTCAAAATTTCGATTTCATTTTTTTCTGAGACTTGCTGTTTAATGGAGTCTAGTTCTTCTGTTGTATAAGTAAAACGTGCATATAAATCTTCTTTTGCAGGTTTTTTGAAGAAGACTTCAGCAGATTTATCCCAGACCACATAATCGTCATCCAGAAGATTAATTAGTTGAACCATTGGTATCGGATCTACCGCAGAAAACATACTACCGCCAAAAATGGAATTTACATAATTTCTGTTCTTATAGCTTATAGGAAGTTTTATTTTGACTTCTAGTAAGTCTTCTGAAACTTCAATTACTTTTGCAGTACTTCTTCTATACATTGGCGAATAATTGAAACCGTACTTAAAGAGCGTTTTCAACTTAAAAAATCGCCCACCTATAGTAGCTACTTTTTTGTATAATGACATTATATATTGCTATTTAAACTGATTTAATTTTTTTTATTTTTTCAGTAGGCTTTAAAAATGTTTTTCATTTGTTGTTATCTACTGACATTTTTATGTTCGTGTTCGATTAACCATTTTTTTCGTTCAATTCCTCCTCCGTAGCCAGTCATATTTCCATTTTTTCCGATTACTCTATGACAAGGTACGATAATTGCAATACGATTATAACCATTTGCTGAGGCAACTGCTCTAATTGCTTTTGGATTATTGATCTTTTTAGCTTGTTTTTCATACGTTGTCGTTGTTCCATATGCGATTTGCTGCAAACATTTCCAAACTAAGTTCTGAAAATCAGTTCCTGGGGTTTCGAGTTTTACATCAAAAGTTTTTCTAGAACCATCAAAGTATTCTTTGATCTCTTTTTTGACTTGCTTAATATGTTCATTTTCCCCAGAAATGATATTTGCTTTCAATAACTTTTGTAAGTCTTTGAATTCTGTTTCCAGCATTCTTCTGTCAACAAACTCTAGTAAACAAATTCCATTATTAGTTGCACAAACAAACATTGGCCCTAAAGGTGTTGTGAGACGGTTGATGAGTATTAAATTTTCTGCGGTACTCTTTTTGGGTGATTTTCCTACTAATTTTTTAAAAGTATATCCAAAGCCACTCAGTGATTCATAACCAGTATCGAAAGCGGTGGCTGTAGTTTTCTTTCCTTGTTTAAGTTCTTGAAAAGCATTGTTAATTCTGTACATTCTTTGATATGCATGAAAAGTCATACCGTAGTTTTTTTTAAACCACCTTCTAACAACTTCAGGACTAATTCCTTTTTGTCTTAATTGATAATCGGTTATTTTCTCTTTAGGATTTTCTTTTGCTAATATAATTGCACTTTCTACTTGTTCTGGTGCTTGATTTGCATTTTGTGTTGGCTTACAAACTTTACAAGGTCTGTAACCATTATTTAAAGCTTCTTTAAAGGTAGTGTAAAACTCTACATTTTCCTTTTTTGGTTTTCGTGCTCTACAAGTAGCGATACAAAAAACAGAGGTTGTTTTTACACCAACAAAAAAGATGCCTACAAAGCTTTGATTCCTTTCTAATAAAGCTTGGTAGTATAATTCTATTTTTTTGTTGTCAGTAATAAGCATTAAAAAATGGGATTAAATGATTTTTCGTTTAAAACTGTTCCTGTTATTTGCTCAAATAGACGATACATTTTATCAAAAAGGAAATTACCACTACTTATTCGTTTTACACCTAATTTGGATAGTGTATCAAAGTTTGGGAGATTAGGCATGGACATCACATTAAGCGGTAAATTAGTTGAATCAACGATTGTTTTGATATCAACTTCTTTTTCGATACAAGGTATGAAAATTCCATCAGCGCCAGCATCTTCGTATAGCTGAATTCTTTTTTTTGTTTCTTCAATGATGTTTTCCTGAAGTAGGATAAATGTATCTGTTCTCACATTTAGAAAAATATCAATCTTATCTTTTTCTAAAAGTTCTTTTATTTCGGCTAATGTGTTTGCATATCTATCAGCTTCTAATAGAATTCTTTTTTGGGTAACTACGCTATCTTCAATATTAATTCCAACCACTCCTAACGCAACTAACCTTTTAATTCGATCAACAATTTCTTTTGGTTTATCACCATATCCTGATTCTAAATCTACTGACAATGGAAGTTTTGTGTTTAGAGCTATTCTCTTCACCATATATTCCATTTCGGAAAATACCATTTCCTCTCCATCTCTGTATCCTAAAACTTGAGCAATTGCAGAACTAGAAGTACCAATGGCTTGGAAATTCAATTTTTCGGCAGTTTTGGTACTGGTAACATCCCATACATTTCCGATGAGTAATGGTTTTTCTTGATTGTGTAAGTCTTTAAATTTCATTTGTTTGTAATTTTATACAAAGAACTCACGATAAAACGTATTCAGCAACCGAAAATTTGACGAGTATTTTTTTACTAATAAGGTAAGAACAATCATTTTGTCATGGAATCATCTAAAGCCTTATTTACTGCAGTAACTAAATGATACTTCTTCCTATAATTTGGCTTTTAAGTTTTTATTAAAATAATTAGCACTATCGATGGCGCTTTGCATAGAGTTTACGGTAAAATTTCCACCTTGTTCTATATAAAAAAAATCTAGTCCTGACTGTTTAGGATCTGGTAATTCCTCTTTGTAATTGATAGAGCCATTTCCTAATTCGGTATAATCCCTAGTTTGTTTATCCATATCTTTTATGTGCCACATAACGATTCTACCCGGTTGACTAGCAACAATTTCTTTTGGCGTTTGATCAGATGAATGCATAACCCAATACATGTCTAATTGAAGTTTTACAAATGCAGGATCAGTTTCATTTAATATAATTTGATATCCGCTAGTTCCATTATGTTTTTCAAATTCGAAACCATGATTATGATATGCAAAACCTAATCCTGATTTATATACTTGTTCGCCAATTTTGTTTAATTTGGATGACAGTAGTTTAAAATTTTCTATTGTTCTCTGTTTCGGATCTAACCAAGGCCATGTAATATATTTACTGTTTAGTTCTATGGCTGCTACTATACATTTGTCAACATATTTTTCTAGGACTACATCTGATTTGTCTAAGTAATCTGAAAAACCATAATGTCCGCTGGAAACGGTTAACCCTAAATCATTTAATATTGTGTAAAACTCTTTAGGACTAAATCCATAAATTTTGTTTTTAGTTGCATCATATCCATAAATTTCAAAATCTTGATATCCTGCTAATTTTAATTTCTTTAGTGTATCTAGGGGATCTGTTTTCATTCTATCCCTTATGGAGAATAACTGATATCCCAATTTATAATTAGTAGTATTGTGGAAATTCATAGAAGGATAGGTAAGTATGGATGCACTACTAATCGCTCCTGTTTTTATAAATTTTCTTCTATTCATGATGTGTATTTCCTTTATCGTTAGATTCTGATTAAAAAGGATTTAGGTTATTATAGATACTAATTTAATAAAAGGGTAGGAGAGTGAGGGATATTTAGAGAAATTTCCGATCTATGATAACTAGCTGAAAGAGTAGTTGTAGTTTCTTTGTTTACTACCTATGAACCTTACCTGTTGTTAGGTAGTGTTTTTAATTCGTTATATATCATTTCATATAGTTCATTTTCCCAATTAATTTTTTCAATTTATGATGTTATTTTTATTGAGATATCGCTATTCATTATAAACTAGAATCTCAATTAATTCATGAGTGAGTTTTGGAATTCGTTTTCTATTTTCTCTAGAAATACCCTTCATTTTTTGCAGGGACTTTTTCAATTCAAAATAGATCGGATGATTAAATTTCGTAATCTTGTTCCCATCTTTTTTCTGTTGTAATTCAATTTCTGCTTTTAGTTTTGAATTGTCATAATCAATTGCCTTAAAATTCTGTAACCCTTCTATTATTAAGGGATTAGTTTTAAGGTTGTGATATTGATGATTAATAAATCTCAACCCATATTTTTTTAAATCAGATATAATTTCATGAATTATTCTAGTAGTTGTTTGAATCTTGCTATTGTGATAATAAAATGCTTCTTCCAGTGGTATAATTCCTGTACCTTTTTTTAATACCATTAAATCGTAATGGGGATTAATCCAGCCGTTGTTATATCCGCTAGATCCAACAAAAAAAGGATTTAATCTTGATGCTACGGAACAAATACAGTATTTATCTTTTAGTGTAAATCCGATATCGATACTCTCATAAACTGTCATTTGATGAACCTCTCTTGTTCTTTGAAACGAATAATATCGATTTTTGTAGTAAGCATACTGAAAGTCTGGAAAATTTTTCTCCATAAGTGGTAACAAGATTTTCTTAAACTCTCCTTTTTTTAATTTAGGTGAATTATCCAGTATTGTTTTCTTTTTTTTAAACTTATCTAAAAGCTTCATCAGTTTCAGTTTTTAAAGAATTATTTCGCCTGGTTATATAATACGAAGTGTAATTCTGTAAAGAAATGAGCTAATAATTAATGGTTTTATTCATACTGCTCACATTCTTTTAGTAGATCATTCTTAAATTCGGATGCGTTTACAATTTTAACTTCGTTTTGTCGATTTGGAAAAACTGCTAAATTCAATTTGTTAGATTTATCTTTTTCTAACCAATGAATGAATTTATTTAAACCTTTCTTCTTTACACTTTTAGATTCTTCCAACTTTATATGCTGTTCAGCAAAGTCTTTTTCAGGAAAAACCAATATACATTCAGTACCATTGATATTAAATGTACTTATTTGCCAAAACCTTCCATAAATTAGATATATGGTTTCAAAGTCGGCAACTTTACGAACTAGATATTCATAACGTTCGGTATTACTTGATTGTATTATATTTTGATATTTTTTTTGGTTCATCATCTACCTAATGAGAGCTAATATTTATCGTTCTACATTTTATTTTTAATTGATTTTCGATTTGATGTCTGATTTTTCTTTTAACAGTTCGAGGAATTGAGCAAGAGGTAGTTTTTTGTCTAAAGTCTTTGAAAATATCATTTTAAATAATCCTAGATATCCTATTTTTTGACCAAAACCTAACTGTGTAAAATGATATTTATTAAAAATGTTATCTGAATCGGTTATAAAAAGATAAAAAGTATCCTTATTGAAATCAAATACTTTTAGATCTTTTATTTGATTATAATTAAAAGCTTTACCATTAAAATAAACAAGTTCTGAAGTAAACTCCACCTTTTTAAGGCAAATACATAAAATAGAAAACAATATTGCCAAAGTCCATATCGCATAAATCAAAAATCCAGAGCTAGCATTTGCGAGTTTGGTAATAATGAATAACCCCAGAATAGTAAACCAAGACAAAAAGTATTTTTTAAATAAAATTCCAGTAGATATTTCTTTTCGTTTTTCCATTTTTGATCCCATTTTTAGATTGTGTGTGTTTTATAATGGTGTTATTTTTTATCAATCAGTAGATATAATTTTTAACAACAATCCCAATAAAAATAAGCTTTGGAAAAGTCTTTTTCAAGTAAACTTTCTTTATCAATAAAAATATGTCCAAGGCCACTATCTCCAAACATTATGTGGTCATCAACATCTATTTGTAAAACTTGTATGTCATTGCCTTGCCCTTCATGACAGTCTCTAGGATCGGATTGTGTGAATTCTGCATACCCACCAATTTTATGTCCAGTCGCATCAAAGTATTCTCCAAACTGGTTCTCTTGTTCTTCGGTGAGATTTTCTGTAAAATCCCAGTAATCCATGTCGTCAAAAAGATAATCAAATTGAGAATCTTCAGAACCTCCTTTATCAATTCCTTTTTCGAACGACAGTTGATGAAGTTTAAAAACAGGCATTTCATCGTAATCTTTTTCTGTAATAAACGAAAAATCGCTCAAAGGTTTTTTAGTTAACTCCTCTACTGAATGGTATACAATAGCCGAGCCGTCTAGATACCAATCTGAAGATGATAAAAAAAGTTGAAGAATTCCATTTTTAGGAAACAATTCTAATTCTGGAATTTGCTCAAAGTTTAGCTGAGCAACCATTATCATTGGTTTTCCATTCTGATCTTTGGGATATTCTCTATCAATTGGAAAGAATGGTTTCCCGAGAAATTTGCTGTCTTTTAGATTCAAATTATCCTCTAGAAGCTTTTCTTTTTGTGGTTTTGCTATTATGCGAACAAATTCACGTTCGTATTTTTTTAAGTCAGATTCGAATTTCTTTAAAAAGTCGGGAATCATTGATTTATGGTTTTATTTTAAATACAGGTTGCCCTAAAGGACATTGAGCATTTTATACTTAATAAGTATCATAGCAGCGTGAAATGTTACCCTAATTTTGGACATAAATTGTACTTTGGTTACTAGCTAGTTATTTTGCTCATTACTTTTACCATTTCTAGAATAGGCACATGATCTATGTAATTGTTCAAGTTACTATAACCATAATGTGTTATTGTATATAGAACTATTTCATATTTCTACTCATAATGTCACTTCCATAATCTGGTAAATATTCATTTAATAGTTTTTGCCATAGGACCATGCCATTTTCGGAATTGGTAAATAGCACTAATCCTTTTTTCGATTTCAATGTTATAATAGCAATTGTTTTGGTTCCGTAATCTCCTCCTGTGTGCATTAAAACTGTTTCATTTTTATCCAGATTAGGTAGTATCTGCATGCCTAATCCCCAAAAGATTCCATCTTTCTCTTTAGTTTGTGGCTTTATAAACTCTTTGTATAACTCTTGCGATAATCCAGCTCCATTGAGTACATGCGCTAAAAATTTAGAATAATCTTCTGCCGTAGTTAATAAGTTTGCAGCAGCATTAGCCTTAGTATATTTTTCAAAAGCGATCTCTTTTCCATTTTCATCATGTTCAACTGCATATAAGCTATCGTCAAGGTTCTTTGTCCAATAAAAAGAGGTGTTTTTCATTTCCAAAGGATCAAACAATACCTCTTGTGCAATATCTTCTAAAGATTTTTTAAGTTTATTTTCAATAACTTTTCTTAGATATTCAAAACCTTCTCCAGAGTATTCCCATTGAGTTCCAGGTTCTCTTTTAAAATGTAGTTTTTTTGTTTCAGTAAGGTATCTCCAGTTGGGAAAGCCAGATTGATGAGATAATATATTTCTAATGGTCAACTTGTTTAGATACGGATGGTGTTTTAAGTCCTTGTCCACATAGTATTTAGACAGTGGTTCGTCTAAATCCAATATTTTCTTATCTACTAGCTTTAACACTATGTTTGCAACTATTGGTTTGGTTAAAGAGGCTACTTTGTAAAAGGTGTTCATCCCAGTTTTGATTGTATCCTTTTGTACACCAAAGTTTCTAATTTGAGATACTTTACCTTGTTGTATTAGTCCAATAGAAATTGATGGGATTTTATGTTTTTTTAGTAAAGACTCTATTTTGGTATCATTGTCAAATAACGGCATTGGATAGTTAGCATTAAATCCTTTTCCATGATCAGCTTTTGGTTCTTTGTGGTCATAACTTAACACTCTTGTAAGCTTCCATTGTCCTTGATCAAGACGCCAAACCGAAGTGAATTTCGCAATATTGGTAAGTAATAATTTCTTACGAGGTTCTTTGATGTAAAATAAATGTACTCCTTTTTGAATAGCTCCATAGGTTTCACCGTTGTTCTTTAGTCTATATACTTGGAGACTTTCTTCAACAACCTTTCGTATTGGTTTTCTATCTGGATTGGAACAAATACTTTCTTTAAATCCTCTAAGAAATTCTTCTCTGTTTTGTACTCCATTTTCATCATGATAAAACTCAAAGTTTTTGGGTATGTACTGTTCTAAAATCTGAAAATTACAATTATTGAAGCCTTGTGTAAAAAATAAACTGTCGACTTTTTTTAATTCTTGGAATAGTTTTGATTCTTTAGAAACTTGCCCACTAGTAGATAAAGATAATATGCTTAATAGCGTGAAAAGTATACTTTTAAAATGTTTCATTGCTGTTTTCTGTGTTTAAATTTAACTATAGAGCAATAGTCCAAATTTTAAACACATAGAAAGGCGAAAGTAGCACGAAAATAAGCCGCCAATTTTACGACATGAATTATATAATGCTGAAATTCAGTTTTATACGAAGATCTTTGTTTTTGGATAACGCAAAGGCGTTTATTAAGATCATAAGTATGTTCACCAATACTGAAATGATCAAGACGGGTAATGTTATGCGAATTTCAGTTTCAAAAAACCTATGAAAAAATGGACTGAGAAAAAATAGTACAGTAGAGATAATCGTCCATAAAATTTGAAGGGATACAATTTGTTTGGTCAATGTATTATATTCCTTTTTTTTATAAATGATAATGATAGGAACTAAAATATTTAAACAAGGGATGATTAAAACGGGTAAGGAAGATAGGTTAATCCATTTGACCCATTGCAGATTGATATTTTCTTGTGATTTCTTGTTTACTAATAATTCTTTTTCTATTCCCAAAGCATCTGCCAAAACATTTAAGGTATGGCCTTTTAATGTTGCACCAGCTTCAATTCTTTGGATTGTTCTAATAGATACTCCAGATTTTTCGGCTAATTCCTGTTGCGTAAGATTAAGTTTTTCTCTGTATTCTTGGACTTTCGGCATGTGTTTTTGTCAATGAATTTGATAATTCAGTATTGTAAACAATTTTGTATACAGCTTGTTGGTGAATTTTCTTATGGAACATTAATGTGAATCACTAAAATAGTAAATCTGAAATGAATTCTGTTTGGAAATTATGTTGTAATAAGCGATACAGTATATAATTTATCGTTTTATTCTTTTATCAATTCTTTAAGGATCCTTTGAGCCGTTTTATTTAGTAACTTAGGTGTTTTAGGACCACTCTGATTCGTTATAATCGATATGCCTAGATTATATTTTGGATAAATGAATAACCAATTCTGAGTACCACTTGTTCCGCCGTGATGATTGTATGAAGTTCCATACTTATCTTTCCAAATTCTCCAGTAGTACCCTATTTGTAATGGACTGCGTATTTCATAAAGTGCTTTATGAGATTCAGAAACTACGAGGTTGTTCTCATCTAGTTGTAATTCGATATAGCCCATCATATCGGTAATTGTCATTTTAATTCCGCCTGCAGTTCCCCAAAGAGGATTCAAATTATTGGGAGCAAGTGTTTCACTGTCCATCCAATATCCACGAACAAGGTTTTTAGATTGCAGAGAGTCTAATTTGATTGTTGTCGTATGCATATTGTATATACCAGAGAAGTTTTCTTTTTATAACTTTTAGATCAAATTAGCAATAAAAACACCAAAACATATCATTACTAACTTGGATAGATTAAATGAATGTCCTTCCTCTGTTTCGAACAAAATAATTGTAGCAATATTTAAAAAAACACCAATTACAATTGCATTAATAAAATTTATATATTCAGCAGTTAGGCTCATATTATTTGATATATAGGTACCCAAAGGTGTCATAGTCATAAATACAATCAAAAAACCAATAATTTGTATTTTACTATAACTAGATTTCAATAAAAAAGTGGTTACCAATGTCGCAATTGGGATTTTATGAATTAGTACACCATATACTATATCATTGTGATGATGAATTGGGAAACCTTCTAAAAAGCTATGGACACAGAGGCTTATGAATAATACCCAGGGAATTTTTTTATCTTCTTTATATTTCTGTATATGTCCATGTTCTACGCCTTTTGATAAAAACTCTAAAACAACTTGCAATAATATACCACATATTATAAAAAGTCCAGTTTGCTTGGCACCTAAATGGTGATATACTTCTGGTAATAAATCAAAAAGTGTTAGTGCTAATAGAAATGCACCACTAAATGATAATAAGAGTTTAGTGCCTATTGATTTTTGGTTTTTAGTTATAAAAGCAATAATAGCACCGATAACAATGGCAAAAACTGGAAGTAAATACGTATTCATAATTATAAATGTAAAAATTACACCTGGGTTTATTTTTTATTCTTTATCACTCTTCGTTCTTGTAGAATACGTCTTACTAACAATTTTCCACTTTCCATCAACTTTTAGTAGGTGCATAAAATCAATGTAAGAAAAGGTGTCATACTCCAGTTCTAATTGAGCATTCGCGGCATTTCCTGCAATATTTATAGCCATAATACTAGTTTTTGTTTTTACAGGATTATTTGTGTTAACATATTCGCTTAGCGATTTAATAGCATTCACATCCTCATATTTTTTGTCCACCCATTTCATGGTAGCATTTGGATGAAATGCTTTTTCAAAAGACTGCGCATTGTGCGTAGTCATTCCGTCGAAGTAATAATTAATTGTTTTTTCTATTAATTGTAGGTCATTGTTTTGGGCTTGTATTTGTGTCATAATAATTGTATTTAATATGAATATTAGATATATTTTTTTCATGGTGTATTATTTTAAAATTCTGATTCGAAAATTTTAGGGACGTAATGCTACTTTAAGTGTTCCTGAAGAGCGATCACGCATCAAATCATATCCTTTTTCTGCCTCTGATAGGGGTAAAACATCAGTAAAAATTTTACTTGGATCAATAACTCCTCTTTCTACTATTGGAAGTAGTTTATTCATATATGCGGCTACATTTACAACACCAGTATGAATAGTAATATTTCTAAATAATGCTGACGAATAGGGTTGCTCAACGGGTTCATAGAGATGTCCAAATCCTAAAACACTTATCGATGCACCAGCCTGAGTTATTTCCATACCTTGTGTTATTGCTATTTTATTACCTACAGAATCGATCACAGAATTTGCACCACGCCCTGCTGTAAGTGATTTTACAAATGCCACAGGATCTTCATTTTTTGAATTCACTACATGTGTTGCACCTATGGTTTTTGCTAATTCTAAACGACTATCATGACGTCCTATTAAAATAATGGTTGATGGTCCGAATAAGGTTGCTGCCATTACCGCGCTCAAACCTACAGCACCATCACCAATAACCACTACGGTTTCTCCTGTCTTGATATTAGCATTTAACGCACCATGATAACCAGTAGCAAAATTATCTCCTAAAGGAAGAACCTTGGTATCATGCTCATCTCCGGTTAGACCTTCCGGAAGTTTAAATAATGAAGAGTTACCATAAGGTACACGTATAAATTCGGCTTGACCTCCCTGAATATCATCACCTCCATGTTGAGCAAATAGGGGAGTTCCGAATAAACCTCCATGATCACATGCTGAAGGTAAATCACGCTTGCAGTAGTAGCAATCTCCATCAACAAACATAGCAGAAGCTATGACACGGTCTCCAACCTCTAAAGAATGTATACCTTTACCTACTTGGTCTACTATGCCCACAAATTCGTGACCAATTCGCATACCCTCATATAAACCCATTTCAGGTCCGTTTTGGGTAAATTCTAAATCTGCTCCGCAAACACCAGCAAGTGTAATACGTACAATAACATCATCATCTTTTAACAACTGAGGCTTCGGTATGTCTACAACCTCAATTTTTGCTCTTTCTTTATAAACAACTGCTTTCATAATAAAAATTTTACTTTTTTCTTTTTTATAAGAATATGGTCTGGTTTTGCTGAACTTATGGTAGCATAAAACAGAAACCATTATCTGTCAATTATTGACATGACAAAGTTGAATCATATTTGAAGAGATAAATATGACGTGTGTTAAGAAAAAAGCTTGACTTTTATCAAGGAACAAAATTGATTTAAATCAATTTTATTTACGAGCGTGAACGAATTCTACTTAATGACTCTGGTGAAATTCCTAAATATGAAGCTAAAACATACTGCGGTACTCTATTAGCGATTTGAGGATATTTATTTACGTATTCCCAATATCGCTCTTCGGATGTTTTACTAATATTAGAAATGGTTCTCTTGTAGGAATAGGCCATGGATCTTTCTGTAAATAATCTAAAATATTGACATAATGGATGTATTCTATTACAAAGTTCTTCAACATCTTCATATTTCATTTGTAAGATAAGAGAGTCCTCAAGAGCTTCAGCGTAATATTCTGCCGGGGTTCTATGTATATAACTATAAAAGTCTGTGAAAAACCAATCTTCTACTGCAATAATTACAGTATGTTCTTTCCCTTGATCATCTAAATAGTAAACTCTAACAGCTCCTTCAACAATATAGTTTCGATATTCGGAGACAAAGCCTGGTTGGACAATGAATTGTCTTTTCTTTACTCTAGTAGTTTTCAATATAGAAACAAAATCCTCTTTTTCGCTGTCTGATAATTCAACATATCTGGCTATGTGATCCAATATCCCCTTGTATTTGCTCATCAATCTAGTTTTTTTGCGCTTTCTTAAGTAATGTTTTTGTGTTTCTGCAACTAATTTAATAATTACCAACTGAATATGAAGTCTACAATTTTTTTAAGTTTTTATGGCTGGGAATTAATTTTGTACGTTAGCTCAGCCCAATTTTTAATTTTTGCAAGCATTCTATATTCATAAAATACAATAACTAATCGATTGATCACTTAGTTGTCATGATCAGAATTACAAGGTGTTATCAAACGTTTTATTCTTTTATCAATTCTTTAAGCATTTTTTGAGCCGTTTTATTTAGTAGCTTTGGTGTTTTAGGACCACTCTGATTCGTTATAATCGAAATACCCAGATTGTATTTTGGATAAATAAATAACCAATTCTGAGTACCACTTGTTCCGCCATGATGATTGTATGAAGTTCCATACTTATCTTTCCAAATTCTCCAGTAATACCCTATTTGTAATGGACTGCGTATCTCATAAAGTGCTTTATGAGATTCAGAAACTATAGGGTTGTTATCATCTAGTTGTAATTCGATATAGCGCATCATATCGGTAATTGTCATTTTAATTCCGCCCGCAGTTCCCCAAAGAGGATTTAAATTATTGGGAGCAGGTGTTTCACTGTCCATCCAATATCCACGAACAAGGTTTTTAGACTGTAGAGAGTCTAATTTAATTGTTGTCGCAGACATATTAAAGGTATCGGAGAAATTTTCTTTTAATAACTCGTCAATACTTTTGTGATAGACTTTTTCTAATATACATCCAATTAATTCTGCTCCTGAGTTAGAATACAAATAATGGATACCTGGTTCTGTGGTTATGGATACAGTTGTTAATTCATTCAGGAATTTTTCTTTATCATATGATTTTTCTAATGCTAAATATTCATTGGGTACTTCTTTAGTGAGTTTTTCATATAATCCGTTCATCCTAGAAGGAAGGAAAGTGGGCAAACCACTTGTATGCGTTATTAGGTGCTTTATTGTTATGGGTACGCCCTTATATTCTAAGTTTGGATAATTTCCATCTAGATAAATTCTAATATCATCTTCTAGTTTAATTTTTTTATTTAGAACTGCTTTAGCAACAAGATAACCTGTGATGGTTTTTGAAATAGAACCGATTTCATAAATAGTGTTGTCGTTAGGAGGATTGTTCTTGCCTTTCACGATTTCTCCAAAGTGCTCAGTATAAACTCGACCGTCTTTATAAATCCCTATAGAGACAGAACTTATGTTTTTACTTTTTACAAACTTCTCACCATTTTTTTTGATAATTTCTGGAATAATACCATCTAAATTATTCTCCTGAGAAAATGATTTTTGGAATGAAACAATAAAGAAAAGAGATGCAAGGAGTAAAGAATATTTCATGATATTTTTTTTGCTATTTAGAGCAATAATTAAGCCATATCTTGTTTAGAACTTAAACCTTTTATTAACCGATAGATAATTTTTTAAGGATAGTTAGCTAACATGGATTTTTAGTATTAAGACTGCAAAATATCCTTCAAATTCAAAACTATTACTCAATACAAAGTCAATTTTTTTAGAACTTTTTAAATTGAGTGATAGATTCAATTCTTTTGGAATCTTTTCATTTACTTATATGGTATTTATTATAAGTGGGATCAAACTTGTATTTTATCGAAAGTTGACTTTAGAGTTTACATTAAACTAAAACTTTTTATTTCATTATTTTTTTGGAAGCTATGAGTTGATTGAGTTGTGTATTAAAACTTGACTTACTTTCAAAAGAGCCGTGATTTTGATATATCCCTGATAGTGAATGCAGTTCTTCCATTTCTTCATTATAAGTTTTTAGATCGTTTGAGAACTGTAAGTTCCCTTTTTTAATTCTACCACATTTTATTCCAGTATTAACTCTTGTATTACATCTACAAGGGTTTTTCGGATTGTAAACTCCGCAATTATTATTCATAAAATTGCCAAGAAGTTTTCTGGATTTTTCTACTCGCTTTCTAAAATTCGATGGACTTGTATTCGTGATTTCAGCACTGATATTACTTTTTATCTTTAAAATACTCCCTAGAATAAATGCTATTCTGTGTTCTCTATTTAAACATTGTAACATCGCTAGTGTACAACTTGTTTTCATTTCCTTTTCTAATAGATCTTTATCTGGCAAATTATAGTCTTTGGGAGCACTGAATGTTTTGAGGTCATTGGCATAAAAATCAAAGGATATATTTTTCTGCTCGAATTTTGTTTTTTTAAGATTAGTAAGATAATTAGTTGCAATTCGATATGTCCAAGTTTTGAATTTACTTTCAGCTTTAAATTTACTAAGATTGGTTACTATTTTTATTAGGATTTCTTGAGTAGCATCTTCGGCATCTTCTCGCGAATAGAGAAATCTTAGAGCTATATTGAAAATAGAATCTCTCACCGAATTTATTAGTTGTTCTAGACTTTTTCTATCTCCATTTAAGGATTTGTTTATCAATTCTTCTTCACTCATATTCTTAAAGGTATAAAAAGGAACAACACAAGTTATTGCAATAACCTGTGTTGTAGTAGTAAATTTAATTGTTTAAATGAAATTGCCCATGTGGATTATCCTGAATCATTAACCAGTTCCCATTAGACTGTTTTCTGAGAATGGCTACCGATAACCCGTTTTGTTCAATTTTATTACCATCAGGTAATGTGCCTACCATTTTCCAAGGTGCAATATGAGTTGCAATATCTCCAGAAATATACACTTCATGGCTAGAAAAAGTATAGTTTGGGTTAAAACTTACGAATTCAGTAAATGCTTGTCTTAATGCATTATGCCCTGTTATTGGATTACCTGGCTCGAACATCACTATTGCGTCTTCTTCATAAGTAGATAAAACACCATCGATGTCTTTGCTCTCGAATGCGGTAACCATTTTCTCAATAGTACGGTATACTTCCTTTTGTTGCTCATTAAAATTTGTTTCCATTTTTTTCATAGTTTGTGCATTGCTCACCCAAATGAGGTTAAAGATTAATGCCATTAGTAAATTAATTCTTGTATTAAACATTGTTTTTAAAATTATGTATCCAATTATTTTTGGTTACATAAGTTTAGACAAGTAAAAATGGAAACTGTGAATTTTTTATGTGATTTTTTTCTTAAGCTAATGCATAAATGATGTTAATTATCAGTTTTTGATTAGGTTGATGCTTCATGTTCAAAGCGGGTTCTAAACTGAAAATTTACACAGCTTTTCAAAAGTTGGAGTGTGAGAGTAATTATTTTTTGTTATAGCAAGTTACTTATGCATAAAATCGGATACTATCTTATTTAGTGATTCAATATCGTTGTTTTTATTTAAATATGCATTAATATTTTCATCTCCCATAGTTTGAATCTTATGTTCTGGCAATTTTCGCTGTTATTGATTTTTCCATTTGTTCTCTAAATATATTGATTTCTTTCAGCTTACTGTTTTTTAGTTTATTAGAATAAAATCGTTTTTGATGTATTGGCGTAGCTACTTTCAGTGGTATTTTGATGGTATTATTTTCTAATGCTTCTGAGCATAAATGTTTAGGCACAATACCAAAACCTTGATTATGTTTTATAGATTCTATAATGTCTATATAAGACGGCAAAATATACCTTGGAACAATTTTAGGAGCAGTATTAAATTTTGTTTTCCAAAACTTTTTTATATCATCTTGCTCATTATCAAAAGAGAACCAAGTTTGTTTTTGTAGCCATTTTATAAGTTGTTTTTCATCTTTTTTTAGGTCTAATGGAATTTCAATGTTATTTGAACAGATTATCACCAATTCTTCATTTTTTAGAAAAGTGAATTCATGGTCATATTTGAAGTGTTTTTTTATCCCCACAAGTAATTGCACTTTTTCGGTTTCAAGAGCTTCAGCCAGTTCTTCTTCATTACCAAAACTAGTAACGATATACATATCAAAAGAATATATTTTCTGTCTTAGCTCTTTTCTAAAGAAGTCTGTGGTACAACCAATACTTATTGCACTACGTTGTTTTTTTACTCTTTGGCTCGAATAATATTCTACTTTCTCTAGTGCTTGTAATGGGTTCTTGATTTGAGAGTAGTAAAACTTACCATATTCAGTAGGTGTTAATTTACGTGTAGTTCTTTCAAACAGTTTTTTACCAATATGATTTTCTAGTGCCGCTAAATGTTTACTAACTCCTGGTTGAGTCATATTTAATTTTTTAGATGCTTCGGTAATGTTCTTACACTCATATATAGCACTAAAAGTTCTCAACCATTCTAAATTAATCATAACTGTAGTTATTAATTGATAAACTAAAATAATTAAAATTATTAATAGACTCTGATTACTTTTGAAGAAAAAGAAATCAAAATCATGACCAAGACATTAGTAATTAATTACACGCCTAGAAATGGCTCTTATACAAAAATCTTGTTTGATGAATTCGTGAAATTAGCGAAAGGAAAAACAGAATTAGTTCATTTAGATTTATCTGAAACACCTCCAGATTTATTATTGGTAGAAAACCTTAACTTAATCATGGAATGGAATCAAGGAAAAAGAAATTTTTCGGAATCGGAACTTGCTCTTTTATCAAATCATCAAGGTTACATAAATCAATTACTAGAAGCGGATAATATTATCGTAGCTTTTCCTATTTATAACTTTACCTTACCCGCTACCGTGAAAGCTTGGATTGATGCTATTATAGTAAGTGATAAAACATTTTCTTTTAATCCAGAAGTTGGATTTAAAGGTCTTTGTACTGATAAGAAGGCCTTATCTATAATTGTTAGTGGTTTTGATTATAGTAACTCTGATGAGGTAAAGGAATATGCATCATCGACAATAAAACAAAATTTTGACTTCATCGGAATACAATCAGAACAAATTCTAGCTTTTGGTGTAGACCAAAATAGAGATAGACTAGATTCAATTTTATATACAGCTAAATTAGAAATTAAGGATTTGGTAAATAGTTGGTTTTGCTAATAATTCTAAGATTCCCAAAATATTGTATTAGGTTATTACTAAGGGATGGCATCTGCTGTAGGCAAATTGTTTCAGTTAGTTATTTATAACCAGAGAATGTTTCGTATTCTTTTATTTTTAGCTGCAACCTATTGTTTAAATATTTATTCTTGTCTTTTAGTAATTCACTAATCAATTTTGCTTTGTTAAGATAATTTTGGATTTTATCTTTTGTCCAGTGTTTTGGTGGTTTTTGAAGGTAGGTAATCCTATCAACTAATTTTACAATTCCGACTTCTTTTTAGAGTTAATTCATTCAGAACTTTTATTTTCTTCAATTTTCATTTTCGAATATTGCAACTGCACGTACGGGAGATCCAGTTCCTCCTCTAATTTTTAATGGTAACCCGATAAATCTAAACCTGCCTTTTCCGATTAACAAATGAAGATTTATCATATTCTCATAATGTGTGAAATTTAATTCTCCACAGATATGATGCACTTCTTTATTTGATATACCAGGAACACCTGGCGACATCGTTTCAACACCAAAAGCGGATATTTTCTTTTCTCCTAGAAACCTAGTAGAATCAGCAGTAATTCCAGGTCCATTACCCCAATTTTCTCCATTGAAGTTTTTTCTATAATGATCCGTATAGAACAATACGGTATCTCCCTTTTTTATTTCTAAATTGGCTTTTTTACAAGCTATTTCTATTTCATCAGGTCTTATTAATTCTCTTAACCCTTTATGTGAAAAATCCAAGCAAATCCCTTCAGTATAGAACATTGATAAAGGCATTTTGTCGATTGACTTTCCTTTATGTTGAATTTCCATATGATTAATAGCATCAACATGAGTTCCTGTATGTTCTCCTAATTCTAATTTATGAACAGCTGGTGTTTTAGTCTCTGGATTTTTTATACCATTCCATTCTTCGTGAGAATTATGGATTGTCATTTTAACCTGTGGAAGGTCCTTATAAACAGGCATTCCCGGATAAATTTCCTGACTTAAATCAATAATATTTGCCATGCTATTTTCTAATTTTCTGATTGTTGTCAACGTTTTGCATAAAAAGAGTTACGGGTTTTAGAGCAGGGATTTTCTATGAAAAACCAAACCTGATAAATACGTACTTATGTTTAGGTTATCCCAAATCAGGATAATTTTTTATACCATGTCGGTTTTAGTTTTATCTTTTCCTTTATATACATTGGGGTTATGTTTCTCCATGTAAAATTCCGGGTTAGGTATTTCGGTAAACCCAAACTTTTTATAAAGCCATTCGGCTGTGTTGGTTAATAATATCCAGCGTCTTAATCCCTGAAGGTTAGGGTGCTCCATTATTTCATTCATTAGCCATTTACTCAACCCTTTTCCTCTGTATTCATCTAAAATATAAACATCTCCTAAATATGCAATAGTGGAATAGTCTGAAATTATTCTTGCAAAGCCAATTTGCTTATCTTCATGATAAAGTCCAAAATTCAAGGAGTTTTCAATGGATGTTTTCATTGTTTCTATTGGAATTTCGTTAGCCCAATCAGTTTCGTTTGCAAGGAATTTGTGAATGCTTAATATATCTAATTTATCCTTATCCGTTGAAATGATATACTTGTCTCTATGTGCTTCTCTAATTTTCAATTCAATTTTCTTAGTTAAGGTTAATGGTTTTATACAGGTATCATAACAGAGTAAAATGTTACTTTGTTTTTCAGTTATAAACAAAAATAGCAGAAAAGCAGAAACTTTATAGTTTATACTTCACTGCTATTATTTATATATGCAGAAATCTGTTGTCTACATATTAGTTAATGAACTTATCAATACTAACTTTTCGACTTCTATTGTTTGCATTTTTTATGGAAAGCAACATTTTATTTAATTCGGTTCTATCTATTAATTTTCCATTAGCAATTACAGCATTGATGGTTCTTGTATTTTTTATTTCTTCTAGCGGGTTTTTTTCTAATAGTACTAAATCGGCTCTATATCCAACGTTAATTTTCCCTCCATTACTTTGCATCCATTGAGCAGGAGTTACCGTAGCAGCATGTAGTATTTGCGAATTAGTCATTCCAATTTTTTTAAGTGACTCTAACTCGTCATGTAGAGAAAATCCAGCTACAACTCCTGCAGTATTAGAATCTGTTCCAGCGATTATGCTTACATCATTCCTAACCAATGCTTGCCCCATAATATATATAGCTTCTACATAAGCTTTCCAGTATAGTTGATGTTTTTTGGTTAATTCAGGATCATTTTTAATATCCATATTCTCGTAACTGTTATTACCGGGCAACCAGCCTTTTGCGAATTTGGAGCCTTCTATTTGTCCAGGATTTTGATATTCAAGCTTTATATTTTTAAGAAAATTTTCTATGTCAAAGTTTTGTTTAGGAATACTTTCAATGATCCAAACTGTAGAAGAAACTACAATATTATTTTGTTTGAGTTTTATAGCAATATCATCTGCATTTTTTTTAAGGTAAGCTAGATATTCATTAGCATTACGAGAGCTTAGACCACCAAAATCCAGCATCGTGCTTTTGGTTATTTCTTCTATATGTGCTAATTGGGATTGTCCGGAATTATATAATTTTTTTAAACCAACATCATAAGGTAGATGCCCGATTGTAGGTGTTTTTTGTTTTTTTGCTTCATCAATCAATACTTTGTAAATATCAGCATCTAAGAAACTACTAATTTTAATGGCATCATAGCCTTGCTTTTTATATTTGCTTACTGCATTTCTAGCCGATCTAGTCGTAGTATAATTATGTTGACTCCCAAACCAGCTTCGTATTTTACGCATGATACCTTTTTGACTACCTACTTTTCTTGAGGCGACATATATTTTTGGACTAAGTGCACCATTTTCTGCTTCTTTACGCCATTTTAGATGATCCTCGCGTCCAAACATTTCACTAATATGTGTAACACCATTAGCTAGGTATAATAATAAATCATTTTTGCTTCCTTGTAAATGTGCGTGAGTGTCAGTGAGTCCTGGAATAAGGTATTGTCCAGTTGCATCTATTATTTTGTATTCATCAGTGATGTTAAGATCCTTACCGATTTCAGTAATTTTATTATCCTTTATTAAGATTGTTAAACTATCTAACATTTTTGTGCAATCAGTAGACAATACACTAGCACCTTTTATTGCTATAGGACCTGAATATGTTTTAAAAATTGTGGGATTTACAAGTTCTGTTTTTTCTCCAATATGATGCTTAATTTGTGATTTCACTCCAAAGCAGGATACAATAGAAAGCATAATAAAAATTAGGAATGTACAGATAACGATTTTTTTGATTGATGTTTTTTTCATGTTATTTATTTTGTTTACACAAAGGACATCAAACCAATAGAATTTGTTACCATCTATTTCTCTAATAAACTCTTATAACATGTTTTGATAGTAATAAAAACGGATACTTTATTTTTCCTTCTTCTGAATATATTCTTTTGGAGTTAGGTTCGTACTTTTCTTGAAGATACGATAAAAGCTCGCTTCAGAATTGAAACCGCATTCTAAAGCTATTCCTAAAATGGACATATTTTTATAGTTGGAATCGTCTAACTTAGCCTTGACTTCTTCTATACGATACTTATTTACATATTCTCTAAAACTCATTTTAAAGTGTTGATTAATTAGAGACGATACCCTTTTTTGAGACATACCTAACATATTTGATAATTCGTACATGCTCAATTTTGGATTTAAATATACTTTGTCTTCAGTCATTACTTTCTGAATCTGATCTATAAGTTCAGCAGAATTATTATCTGTATCGTAAGATTGATCACGCTCTAGGTTAATTTCAATTTTATCGAAGGCGTAATCCGGTTGTAGATATCCTTTTAATCCCAAATAATAAATTGTAAAAGCAATAAATAGTGTAAGTAAATGATAATGAAGAATCGTTGAATCACTTAGATTAAAGAATATATCTAAAGAATGATTTATAAGCAAGAAAGTGCCGATTCCTATTGATAATTTGAATATACTGTTAAGCCAATTAAAGTCTGGAAATGTACTATCAGATGTAGTGTTATTAAGCCATTTTTTATAATTGGTAAGCTCTTTATAACTGTAAAATAGATAAAACGGCAATAAAAATAATAGTATGTATTCTTCTAACGGTTTTATAAAATTGAATCCAAAGCTTTCTGCAATCTGATCTTTCTCATTGAAATCATTTGTTGCTATTGCTGAAAAGTAAACTATAAAAGCATAAGTCTGGGCTATAATAAATGGTATAAAATGTACTCCATTTTTGAGTTTAAAACGAAACTCTGGATTAATAAGGGATTTTATGTAAAAATAAATCAAGGGAGTAATTGCTAGTTCGACTCCATTTGGAAAAAATCTAAATAGGTGAGTGTCCCATAAATGTAGTGTATGTAAAAGGGGTTTAGTATTTAAAAAGCAAAATGAAAATAGTGCGAGAGCAAGAAATTTATTACACCTTCTATTTTTCTTAGAATGCCATAGTAGTACTCCAGTAATTATGCCTTGGAGTATTCCAAGTAAAATTAATAAATCAAATAATGAGAATTTAGAGTCCAAATTTTCTTGTATAATTTTTTAATGTTTTGGGTGGATTTATTGTGGTCGAAAGTTGCTATGATCTATAACCATTTTCAGTGAATGTTTCACATCCTTAACTTTTGAATGATAAGGTCTTTGTATTTGATTAAATGATGACTTTCCATATTTTCATTGAAGTTACTACTGTATTCATAAAAGTTTCCTCTAACCTTTACTTCCAAGAAATGTCCGTGCATTCCACCTCCATCATAAGATATATTTTTGCCGTTTACAATAATTCCTCCCCAACCTCCACAATGTGCCCAAGTAGGTAAAATTAGTTTTATATGTTGAAGATCACATTTTAAATTTTTATAGGAACCTTGAATTAGTGACAGTTTGAAAGAATTGGAGATATTGTCGAATAAGTTAATTCCATCCAATAATAGATATTCTATGTCAGAAGATGCGGATTTTCGATTTTGGTCATCAATTGCTCGAATCTCATAAGAGAGAGATTTTTTAGAATTCTCATCTAGGGAGTGATAGTTATTGATTATTTGTTTAGCAAAATCAGAACTAATCTGTACAATAAGCTTCTCCATGAAAGAATCATTTATAATTCTATCTAAAATATTTAAAAATTCATTATTTGGTTCTGCAAAATTTTGATAAAAGTACTTTAAGTCATCAGGTATCTTTATTCCAATTTTATTCCTAATCTTTTCAAATAAATCTGTGGTTAGAGTATGTGTATTATTTTCAAGTCTTATTTTAACAGAATCGTTTAAAAGTTTCGTGATTTCTTTTGCTTCT
This sequence comes from Aquimarina litoralis, assembly GCF_039523995.1. Taxonomy (NCBI): domain Bacteria; kingdom Pseudomonadati; phylum Bacteroidota; class Flavobacteriia; order Flavobacteriales; family Flavobacteriaceae; genus Aquimarina; species Aquimarina litoralis. The sequence continues at coordinate 20,074 of NZ_BAAAGE010000007.1, read as the reverse complement.
TTTTTCGTTTTATATTCATGCCCAAGTTTTGAAAGTATTCTAGTCAATAAATAATCATTAGATTTAAAAGATGTGATGATAGTTTCAATGTTATCATTAGGTGTTCCCAGACAATTATATGTTGTACTACCATCTATAATTAGATTTATGATAGGAGTATTTCGGTCTAATGCATCATATAGTAATGATAAGGGGGTGGATTGGTACTCATTGATGAGCATTATGCTGTTTGCGTTACTTAGGTCTATTTCATCTATAAATTGTTTTAAATAAATAGAATTATCCCAGCCATCTTTTTTGTAAGACCTTATATAACTACTTTGAATATTTTCATCAGACCAACTTGTTATTTTTATACAAGATATGATTACATCAGGATAAGCAGGGGCGTTGATTATTTGAAGAATGTATCTCATAAAATGTCCCTACTTTTTTGGTCTACGATCTTTAGTATTGTTGGGAAACGAAACGCTCCATGCATAGAAAGGATTTTTTCTGCGGCTAAATCTAAATCTATACCGATGGCTGTAATATAAAGTGCTTTTTTACTGTTACCTCTGAATAATTTTCTTTTCATTTTATCTATTTTAGGATAGTCATTTTTGGCAACTCCTACAATTGGGATTTGTTGATTAAGATGCTCAAATAAATACCCACCTAACCCCATTTTTCCTGAATCATCCAACACGACATAGCCATCAATAACTATAAAATCTGTTTCACTATTTAATTTCAAATTATCCAAAATACTAAGAATACAAGGTAATTCTCGTTTATAGAAGGATCCACTTTCATATTCCTGAATCCCTGAGATTATTTCAACTTTTTCGAATGAGACAGTTTCATCATTCCAATCAGAAATACCTATGCAAGCGGTATTTGCTTTTTCTCCAAAATAATATGTGTCAAAACAATATATCATTAATATTTGCTAGCGTTTTGTATGTTAATAAAAGCAAGTTTTACTGGCTTTCTAAGGTATATCGAAGGTTTTAAATATACAAAAAAGCATAGATGAAGTATTTATTCCGATTCGGCTTATTTACAATGTGATATATAGTATTGTTATCTACAACAATCTTTATAACTAGTAATTGGATACAATATTTGCTTTACGAATTCATTTTTTTGCGATAATTCATTTTATAATTTTCGATAATTCCAACTTCTTTTACACTACCTTGTTTATGAGTACTATCGAATGTTAACTGCAGAATTTTTATATTTCTATGGATGTTTAATTTATAAAACGCTATTTATAGTAAGCAATCAAACCGCTATTTTTATTTACGTAATTGACAAATTTATTTTTAAACACTACTTTTTTTATTTTGTCAATTGACCTAATTTTTCCACTTTTTTTAGCCACTTGGCTCTAAATTTATCATTAGAAAGTCTGATGGGGCCAATAGTTGTAATATTTACTTTTTTTACTCCAATGAAATTAAGGGTTAATTTTTTCATTGCCTTATGACTAGGGCCTGAATAAAACCATTTATAGTACCAACTAGGTTGATCTAATGTGCAGATGATCCTTGAAGATTTACCTGTGAAATATTTATCCCACCAGATGGAATCTTTTCTTTTTCTAAATGCAAATCCTGGAAGTAATACTCTATCTAAAAAACCTTTCATTATTGCAGGAACAGAACCCCACCAAACAGGGTAAACCCAAACCCAATGGTTTGCCCACTTTAATATTTCTTGGCTTTTTAATAAATCGGGTTCAAGTATAGTTCTTTTTCTGTAGCCAAATTGGAGGTTTGGATTAAAATCTAAATCGTTAATAATGATTTCTCGAATTTCAGAACCTGATGATTCAACCCCTTTTTTATAGGCTTGTGCTAGGGCAAAATTGTAGCTTTCTTTATCCGGATGGCCAATTATTAGTGCTATTCGTTTATTCATTTATGTATTAGTTTAAAGTATCTAATAGAGTTAAGACCCCAATGAGTAATAAAATTACCCACCCAAGATGTTTTCCTTTTGTCGCTATAAAAACAAGTAGAGAAGAGGAGAACATTGTTATGCTAATAGATGTGCATATGAATTGTACCAGCTCATGATTTTGTAGGTTAGCTTTGGTCGCCACCTTAATAAGTATAACCCCTATACACCATCCAAAAAATGATGTCAAGTGCCAAGTGGCCCAAATAATTCTTAGGTGCCTTTGCTTTAGTCCAGAGTTTTTAATTCCGAGTTTCTTTTTGCTTACCTTTTTTACATTTCTAAATATTAAAATTTCGCCAAGTAGGGAGTGTACTAATCCTAGTATGAAACATAAAAGACCCGCAAGCCATAGATATTGATTCATAACATAATTACGGATTTTGTTTTTGAATAGATGATTTTGGTAACCCCATTACAAGTAGAACCCCAATAGGCATTAATAATATCCATTGAAATGCATTAGCATTATAAATATAACTGGTAATTATGAATGGAATTCCTGATAAAATGTAAAGAATGGCTATTGGTTTAAGCAGTTTCTCTTCTTGATTTCTAATTTTTTTAAATCCGACTTTTAAGACAATGTAAGAAGTTAAAAATAAGAGTATAGTTACAATATGCCACGCTCCAGTTAATTCACTTTTTTGCTGAATACTGATGTTACTATCTAAAAGAGGATTCACCAATTCTATTTGTCCACCTATTGTATGAAGAATGGCACCAAAAAGATTTATGATACCTGCTATTTTTATATAAGTTTTTTTCATTTATTAAACTTTGAATTAGAAATATTTTTTGATTTTATATAAAAAAGGGTTGATAAGTTTATCTTCTTTAAAAAACTTGTAAAGGATAATGCAGGTTGGAACAGTTAAATAAAAAGTGCAGATTAAGAATGTTGCCAATCCACAAGTGATTGCCAAAATTTGCGCAACGTATTCGCCAATGCTTTCTTGCTGTTTTATAATATAGAGGCTTATATCAAACGCATACTCATAGAACCGAATAGTGGTTTCATAGAGTAACCAAACTGGGTAAAACCATTTTCTAATAGGTTCCCACCAAGTGCCAAAAACTGATCTTTGTTGATTGTTGAATTCTTCCATTTTTAAATCTTTTTACAAAAGTCATTCTAATGGAAGTCATTTCATTTGATATAAATCAAATTCGAACTTTAGGATTACGAATCCGACTTAATGTTTCCAGGGTAATACCTAAATAAGAGGCAATATGAGTAAGAGGTATTCGCTGTGTAATATTAGGGTAAATACTTATTAAGTTCTTATATCTTTCTTCTGCCTTTGAAAATTGAATTGTGTGCAATCTTTCACATAGTCCTAACATAGTTTCTGTGACAACTTTACTTATAAATCGTTCAAAATCGTGGAATTTTTTTGAAAGTAAGTCTACTATTTCTTTTGAAAATTCTAGAATAGTTGATTCTTCTACAAATTCAACATAATGTGGGCTAGGTTGGTTGCTAAAAAAACTTATAATAGGTGCCATAAACTGATTTTCGAAGGTAAACCAATCAGAAATGTCTTTCCCGTCTTTCAAATAATAAGCCCTTGCACAACCTTTAATAATTAAATATGCTTTTTTAGAATATTGCCCTTCTCTAACAACAATATCACCTTTTTGGTAGGTGATTAATTTTGAATTAGAAATTACCTCTTGTTTACATTCATTAGATAATGGTGCGTAAATCTCTCCAATTTCATGCAGTATTTTTTCAAAATTCATTTTCAGTTATTGTAGTTTGTTGTTCGGTTTTGATGTGTATTCAGGTGGTCTTTACTAAAGGTCTTTTGTGTAAGTAGTAATGGATATCAATGTGCTATTTTTCAGTTTTATACTGCTCTTTGTTTATATTCAATGATTTTTTTCATAAAGTTCCTCAAGTAAAGTATCTAATTCGGGTGGACAACCTTCTGTAAAATTAGACGGATGCTCAACTATTTTTCCATGTATCTTTTTAAACATAATTTCAGGAATCGGTTTAACTAATTTAATTTCAGCATATTCATCTGCCCAAAAACTTGGTTCAAATTCAAAAATACTTGAATTGTAAAAGTCATTAAGGTAGTTCTTTTCTACTTTTTCAACAAAATCAAAGTCGTTAATGGAATAGGCCTGTTTTTTCAATACTTCATTTCTGTTCTGGAATTGTTTAAAATATCTCGGAGCAGACTTCCAGTAAATCATCAAAATCGTTGATTTGTCGGTGAGAGGATTATCCACCAACCAATTTAGAAAACTATCTGAGGAATCCCAATTCCATTCCATTATCATCTGATAAAGAACTTCTTGTGATTGTTTGGCTGCAAATTCCAAAATAATTTCACTTTCTAAAGCATCATATTCCTCTTGACTTATTTTCATATGGTTTTCTTGATTGAGGTAATGTTTAATATGTCGTAGTAACGCAAAATGTTACCTTGCTTTTGGTTTTTTCCGCGTATTGACTGCTAATCGTAATTTTCCTCAAGCATTGTGTCTTACCAAAAATACACTAATCTTTTGATTGATAACTTAGTTGCTATGACATCATATATTTTGTTGTAACGCTTTATTCTTTACATTTTGTATTTCATCTCTGTATAGAAGTATCCCTAATCCAGATGAGAAAATAATACAACTGACTAACATTAAAATTCCATTATTCCAAATAAAATAGGAGAGTCCAACAAATGGTCCACCAATTATAACCATAAGAGAAGCAATCGTATTTATTTTGATAAAATTCAAAGCGTGTGTTGCTAGCCCAACAAAAAGTAAAGATGGTCCGATAATCACAAATGGATATAGAATTAGTGGTGTATTGTTAATTTGTTCTCTTAATTCATTCCTTCCGACATGATCATTTCCGAAGCTCCACATAATGAAATCAATTGTACAAAGTCCAATGTGAGCAATAACTCCTATTGATGTCAAAACTGATGCTATGGAATTTAATCTATTCTTTGGAAATACGTTATTAAAATTGATTAATAGTATAGCTCCAATTAAATTAAACCAGTGAGCTAGATCAATATGTTTTTGTTCACTCAACGAACCTTGAGAAAAAAATACGTAACTAGTAACGAAAAAAAGTAATCCAACTAGACACAGAGTTTTTGGTTTCATAATTTGTTTTATATAATTAGACAGTTGCAAATTCCAATAACTTATTGAGTCTAATTATGTTTTTCTTCCGAATCGTCGTATATTACTACTGGATTGTTATTTAATGAGTTACAACGTTACTTGCAATAGTGGGTTTCACGCCACTAAGTTGTCGGATAACAAGATACTTATAAAAACGCAAAAACGGTTCGAGTTCTCACTCAAACCGTTATTACTTATGCACATTGTTAGGCACTGCCTTTTATGAGTCTTTAGCCATTTTTTTTGTCATTTCTTCTAGCGAACTGGTCATGAATGCATGGAATTGCTCCTGTTTCATTTGTGGGTTTTCAATAAACTGTTCATAATCAGACCAAAATACAAATACACATTTGCCGTTACCTAGATCAACTACTTTTATAGTGTTGACCATTCCTTTTACAGGTGCTCCTTCTAATAAAGAATATGAAAAACTTTTTGCCGATTCGTTATAAGCTAGAATCTTTTCTTTAAAGTAACCTTTACCATCGGGTGTATAACATACTCTTTGACCTCCTTTTCCCATATTTCCTGTCCATTCAACTCTTGCAATATTTGAAGAGTATTTGTCAATTTTATCCATTTGCCTAACTGTCTTCCAAAACTTATCTGCAGACTTGTTTATTATTTTACTGAATTGAACTTTTGGCTCTCCCATACTTTGAGCAGAAGCCAAATTTGCACTTAATAGAAGAACTAATGTGCTTAATAATAGATTTTTAATTTTCATTGTTAATGATTTTTATAATTTACCTTTTGATACAGTATTAATTAATGTGTTACAGAATTAAGCTACGTTCTTTCTGTTTTTTGCCAATTCCTTTTGTTTATAATCGCTTGGTTTACCTGTTTCGACAAATACTTTTAGGTCTTCAATAACTCCTGCTACCGTTTTGTTGAGTTGCATTTTCATCATTGGCCCCATAATGGCACCTTTAAAACCTTTGGTTTGCATTTTCATGTGCATGTGTACAAGTGTATTGCTTCCCTTTCTTTCTAAAGTCCATGTATTAACAGCAGAAGTGATAAAACCTGGGAATCCTTTCACAACTTCATACGTCAACACATAATTTTTTGAGTCGAATTTCTTGATGTCTTCCTGGATTGTTCCAAAGCCAGGAACTTCACAGGTTCTGTTGCTGCATTCTGCTCCATCAAATTTTGGTTTTCCAAAACCTTCTGAATGAGTCAATCCTCTTGCCCATTTGTAGGCAGTTGTAAACTGATTCCCCAGCACTTCCCATACCTCTTGGACAGGACGATTGATTACGATTTCTTTTTTTATTTCCATTTTGTTTAAATTTTTAATTCATCCTTTTGATACAGAATGTGCTAAGGTGTTACAAAACGGAAAATATAAAGCCCGTGATTATCAAAATCACGGACTTTATATACGTATGGATCAGTACTAGTTTAGCTCAAAAAAATCTAATAATCCATTATTTCCAATAATTTCTTCAACAATAGTTTCTTTTGAAAAATCATCTTTCGCAGGAATATCTCTAAGTAACTCTAAATGCTTTTTATCTACAATATCAGCAACCAATTCACTGTTCTGAAAAGCATAGTCCGCTACTTTGGTTTTGTAACCTACATTGAAAAATTGTTGGTCTTCAGTGAGATAACCATTTTTGTGCATAGTTTTTGCCTTTTTTCCACATCTGCAAGGGTTTTTGGGGTTCATCAGTCCGCATTTTTGTTGCATAAAGTTAATTAACTCCTTTCTTGCTCTGTGAAGCTTTACTCTATAGTTAGCTTTTGTCATTCCGAATATTTCAGAGCCTAAATTGTGGTCGACTCCGAACGTTTCTCCTACAATAAATAAAAGTCTTTGCTCCCTGGTAAGACACATTATCATACCTGATAGACAACGATATCTGAGTTCCTTTGCCAATTCCTCGTATTCCTTTTCTTCACTTTCGTCCACGGTCGCATTTTCAATAGAGTCAAGTCGTTTTCCTTGATTTTCAAAATCCGTGAATTGTTTCTCTCCTTTTCGTCTTTTGGATAACAAAAATTCGTTAAATACAATGCGATAGAGCCAAGTTCTAAATTGGCTTTCGAATTTAAATTGTGATAGTTTGGTGATTACCTTAATAAGTGCTTCTTGAGTTAAATCTTCTGCGTCTTGTGGGTCAAAAGTAAATTTCCAAGCCACATTGAAAATATATGGTCTATGGATTTTTATGAGCTGATTCAATGCATCTTTGTTACCATCCAAAGAGGATTTCAATAGTTCTATATTTTTTTTCTCTGAATATGTATCTCCCAGTTGATTCATACGATTCTTTTTCTTGTTAGATACAAGAATTGAATAGGTGTTACAAAGTTCGTTTAAAGGTTGTGCTTAAAGGTAATGTATAATGTACGCTTTGTATACATTCATAGTGTTAGGCTAAGTTTTTATTTCCATCACCGTTTTCTGTATTTTTTGGTTTTTAGTCTGATGTATATTCAGTTTTCATATTGTAATTCTGTTCAATTTCACGAGTTAATTGCTCCTAAGAATAATTTCGGTTTTCTGATATATGATGCGAATACGGTTGCTATTAGAATTAAAATTACAATTTCTGCTGGTTTTCCCTTATATATATGAATTAGGACGATAAAAGTCATATATAGAACTAACATTGATGTTCCAATCAGTATCGTTTTATTGTATAAGAAAAGAGCTATTCCGATTAAAATAAAAACTCCAGCAGTAATCATAACAGCACTACTTTCTACTACTTTTCCAGTTTGGTTGTGATGAATCAATTTGTCTAAAGCATTTTGAATATAAAAAAGTGTTATTACCAATGAAGGTAACCAAATCAATATTCGGCTTAATGTTTTTTCAATTTTTTTTTGTTCATCCATAATTTTATTAATGTTCGGGAGCTTTATTCTAAATGTTTGGCAACGTTTCTTGTTTATTGTATTTGCTTCCTTTAGGAAGCAAATACAATAAACATACAGTTACACCTACTTTTCATTTTTTTTGAATTTCAAAATAGATTCATTTTTAGGATTGTAAAGATGAAGTTCTTGACCATCAAGTTTTACAATTTTTATGAATTCAGTTTTGTTTTCACTTTCAATGACAAGAGTCTTTCTATCTTTTTCAATTCTCCAAATACCAATTAATTCTATATCAAGTGGGGCATTGTTTATGAACATTCCATCTTTTTTGAATTCATAATTAACTACCTCTTCTTTATTGTGTTTAAGTATTAATCCACTCTCTTTCCCATCTTTTATTCGTCCATTATAAAACCATTTTCCAAATAGATCTTCCGCGATTATTTCTAGGCCTTCAATTTTGTCTAGTGAATTTTGTTGAATCTTGATAGTCGCCTTTTGGTCAGATTTTATTAATTGCCATTCTCTATTTTTCTGTTTGAATATGATTTGATTTTCACTAATTTTTTTGATTATAACTTCATATTTATAACCTTTTGACGAATTAAATTCATATGTGCTTTCGTTAATTAAAGACCAGGTTCCACTTTCGGATTTGCCCATTGCAAATTGGGTATAATTATTTTGGTCAAATGAAAGAGTCATGTCCTTAAAAAAATCATTAGCCATTTTAAGTCCCTGTTCATCTATTTTTATATGGTCGGAGATTTTTTCATATTTCCATTTTCCAGCTAAAAAGTCCTTTTGTGCAAAGGAAAATGAAGTAATTAGTAGTAGCGTTAAAATTAATAATCCTTTTTTCATTTTGTTTATCAAGATTTGGTGTAAAATTTTATATAATGTTAGCAGGTGTTTGTTTTATTTCCAAAGTTTCCATTTCGACTTTTTCTTTTTAGGATTTTCTTTTTCACTATTCTCATTTGATTCTTCATCTTTTAATTTTGTTGCGAAATAAGAATAGTCAAATAATACCCCTCCATCACCAATTACTATTGCATCTAATTTCTTAGCTATGGATAACATTTTGAATATAATTTCATCATTGGGATTTTTAACAGTTATGTGTCCATTTCCATAAGTAAAAGTTACTTCACCAGATTTATAAAGATAATATGTTACATTATCTGCGTGATAGGTAAATTTCTTTCCTGTTTGGGGATTAGTAACTTCAATATCTCCGTTTACTATTTTTATCTGAGGATCATTTTTTGCATAACTTAGCCATTCTTCTTTCTGAATAGGTTCTTTTTCTTCCGATCTTGTTATGTAAACTGAATATCCCATACTTTTAAAATCTGATAGACTTTTTTGAGCCTCATTTTTCTGATATGGCGCAAGGTTTATAAAACTCAAAAACACTACAAATAATAAATACTTCATTTTTTTAAATACATACTAACGTTTAATGTATGTTGCGTTTTTGATGCATTTTTACATGTTTTCGCATTAGTTTATTCAATTATCGTTATAGTTATTGAAATTAAATCCAGAATTGATTTGGATGCGGAATTTAAAATCGGTTAGCAGCTTATAGGTATCTCTTTCTTTAAGATCATAAAGTTTACATTTTTCCACTATACCTTCTATTTCAATGAAATTATTATCAGAATCTTCTGTAATATTAGTTATTTGCGCTAAAAATTCGCTATTATCGTTAAATCTTGTTGAATAATAAGTGTCGTTAGTACCAGAAGGGAAAAAGTCAAAAGCAAAATCACCATTTTGTAAAGGATTTCCAAAGTCTCTTCGGAATTTCAGGTCTTTATTCATTAAAAACTCTCTTAGAGCTTCTAATTCTGAACTAAATTCTCTTTTCTCAACATTGATTCTTCCGAAGTAGGCTTTTGCTGTATTGTGTTTTCCAATTTCACTAGGGTGAATTGATTCATAAATAATTATACCACTTCCATATATAGTATAACAATTAGATGGCACTCCATTATCAGTCGTTTCACTGCAATTAATAAGAGTTCCTCCATAATCAATATTAAAGGGTTTGTTGTCAGAATGAAATTTATCGTATATTTTTTTTTCTATCAAGAAAGGTTCATTATCAAGTTTACCTTCAAAATAATAATGTTTTAATAAAATAGGCTCACTTTGATTTTCTTCAGTATCAGAAAGGTCATTGCTATCACAAGAAAGGAAAGCAAATGTTAATAAAGCAACAGCAATGTTTTTTAAGTTTAGGTTCATATTTTAAATTTCTATGTTTTGCTAATTATTAATGGTAACGTTGTATACATGGATAATAGTGGTGAAGCCACTACGATTTATGCATCTTGTTAGCATACGTTTTTAATTCCGTTATTCTTATTACAAAGTCATCCCAATTTGGTCGAACTAATTCATTTTGGTTAATTTGAAGGATTTCATATTCATTAAACCGAAATTCAACGTTATTTGGATAAATTTCAAGTGATGTAATTTCGTTCATTTCTCTGTGTTTATCTTTTCCAAATTCGTCAATTCCATTTTTGTCAATAAATATTATTCTTCGCTTAGATACGGTATATTCGAAAAACAAATAAATCAATGATAATATTAGTAATATGGCGGTATAAGTATTCAAGTCAGATATACAAAAGATCACTATTAAAGCAACAAAACCGAAATTCCAGTAGTCAAAATTACTTTTGGATAACATAATATGGTTTTCGTTATCAATACTTTTTTCAAATTTTTGATAAGATAAAATAGAAGAAATTAGGTATGGTAGGAATATCAAAATTAAAGCCAATTCAAAGTTTTTAAATTGAAATAATATTACATAACCAACTAATACATATATAATTTTGAATATAACAGATTTACCAAATTTTATCATTCCTCTAAGTTTTATTTACAACGTATACTAACATTTTATATATGATTCTAAGTAAGGCAAACCAGCTTGAGCCTATCTATTTATCTGTGGATTTTTATTTTTTGTGTTCAATTATTCTTACTATATAATCGAGTAATTCTTGTTTTTCAGTAGATGATATTTCATTTTGAGGAATTAAAAATAATTCAACTATTTTGTCGGGGTTTAGTTTTCCTTCAAAATGAAGAAATTCTACTTGTTTTATAAGATCATCCGCTTTTTTTTCAGAGACAAGGCCTTTAATTAATGCCTGTTTATCATTGTTAATTAGTTTTTTCCTTTCCTGTTTACTTAGATCTGTTGTTAAATAGGTCATATCAACAGGTATCTTGTTTTGAATTTTAGGATTTATTTTCCCTTTCCCGTTGCAATATGCACATTCTCCTGGTCCCCATTTAAGTTCTTTATTTAACCTTTTGATGTCATTTAAATCCACATGCCCTTTTCCCAGACATCTTGGACAATCAATTTTATTCAGATTAAATATATTACTTAGTATATTCATTTATTAATTGAAGTTAGTCTTTTATATATGTATCGTAGCAGCGCAAATTGTTACCCTGTTTTTTGATTTTTCTGCGCATTGGTTGCTAACTTTTATTTTCTGCAAGCATTGATCCCTTATAAAAATACACTAACTTTTGATTAATTACTTGGCTGCTATAAGATCTTATATTGTATTAGCTACGTTATATTTTTTCCATATAATATTCGTTCGCTTCCAGTCCAAGTAATTCCGTTTTTTTTAAATCAGGATAATTTTTAATCCGTTCTATTAATTGTTCAAAATTTTCCTCTTCCAATCTGATCTGATCTAAAGAGAAGAACCATTCTGAGAAATAGTATAGTTTTTGAATTCCGCGTTTATTGGCTATTTGAGAGAATACTTTTTTAACCTTATTTGTCAATTCCGTATTTTCTGTATCTACGAATTTATACCAGGCTGTAAAAATACTTGATGTCCCTGAAAACTCTATGAAATTTGGATTATCACAGTATATTTTTAACTGTTGATCAATGAAGGTAAATTCAAAGAACTCTAGATTTTTTCTCTTTTTTATACTCCAATTTAGATTTTCAGAATTTAAGATATTTGAGATCAGTTCTTTTTCTTTTTCAAGAGAATTAGATTCACGAAAACCTATTATTTGCATCCAAACTGCCATTAAGATTTTTTTGTTGCTAAACGAAGTGCCTTGTTAGTAGACGTTTTTTATTCGTCCATTTTTTCATAATCAACGCTCGCTTTTGCTATTCCTTTTGGGTTTGGATCTAAGTAAAGTTCATAACCTTTCAAAAGCTTTACTTTTTTTATATCACCCTTTAGAATAGGAATTTCTTCAATAATCTTTCCATTTTCTTGCACTCTGATAGAAAATTTTCTTTTTCCTATATTTTTAACTATTGCTATGAAGTCTTGTCCAATATAAGGATTGATTGTTCCATCCTGACCAGGCCCTTTACCAGTCATTATCATACTCTGAGACGGTTCTAATACGAATTCTGTTTGTGCTATCACCTCAAGCTGTACGGCAAAGACTAAGGAGATTACAAGAATTATTGTTTTCATTATTTTTTATTTTAATTGTTTTCTGTGTAAGATGTGTATTGACGTTCTGTATATGGTTTATTAAGGAATTTAAGCAACTACTTTTCAGATTACAAGATAACTTAATTAAATGAAAAAACGGTTTAGGATTATACCTAAACCGCTATTACTGATACACCTTGTTGGTAGTAAGCTTTGCTATTCTGCAAGCATTGCGCCTACATAGATATAAACCAACCAAAAGATTGATTACTTTGAGGCTATGATCATATATATTTTGTTGTGGTTATTTTTTATTACCATACAGAACCAATAAAGTAAACTAAAACACACCAGAAGGTATAGGTACAACTTAAAAATGTCCCGGTAATAAGAAAGGATAGTCTAAATTTTTTGATTCCAATTCTATTGTTCAAATAATACCAATCAAACAATTCCACTAAAGTCCCCAAAGAATAAAATATATTCGCTCCAATTCCCCAGATAATAACTCCTAATGTATCGTCTAAAGTCCAGTGATAAGGGCTTTCGGCTAGAGCATTGAAAATAGCTACTATTCCAAATAGTCCAACTAAAACATTATATATCCATCTTTTGGATTCCCACCATTTTATATTTGATCTTAATTCTTCTAAAGTCATCATTTAATTAACTATAACGTTCCTTGTATGTTGCGTCTGCCTGCCGAAGGGTGCAAATGCTCTATACAAATTGTTGGTATTTAGTTTTTATTTTTCTGTTTTATCGGTTAATATATAAAGTCCATCTTTTGCTTTTTTTCCATAAATCGCCATTGCAAATTCAGAATCGAAATACAAAAAGTCTTTATTTTTAAGACTGCAACTACTTTTTTCTCCCATTTGAGCTTTAACAAACTCCCGATATTTAATTTCAGCTCCATTACTTAATACAATCGGTTTTCTTTTTTCATGGTAGGCTCCAATCCCTCCAAGATATAAGACTTCAGGTTTGGCTTCTATTGAAAAGTTAGTTTTTAATTCCTTTTTGGATAATACGTAATCCATTGTTTCATATCCAAAAAACATTTTGTTTCCTCTGGTTTCCTTAACATCATAATATGAAACCCTTATTACATTATCATCATCAACTAAACCAATTGGTATTTCAATTGAAAACGTTCCGTCTATTGAAGTATATACATTCAATATTTTTTGTAAAGTTACAAGAGTAATTTTTGCATTTTCAACCGGTTTTTTTAAATCCTTAGAAATTATCTTTCCCTTAAATATAATTATATCATCGGATTTTGGTTCACTGGGTTTAGAAGGAGACTTTTTCTCTTTTGAATTCACTATTGAGTTTGAACTTTGAACAAATTCAGTTTTTATATTTTGATTTTTAGCGTGTAAAGTTTGTCCTATTGTTAATGAAGTTGTAAGTATTAAACTTGCGGCTAATTTAGATGTTGGAAAATTTAAATTTAAATTTAAATTATTATCCAAATTTAATAATGGTGAATTCAATTGAGAATATGTTAATCTTGCACAAATTCTATTTCCGGATTTTTTCATTATCTCCGAAATCTCAACTTGATTTAGTTTTGTAAAGTCAATAACATTCTTTGAACACAAATCACAATAACTGCCTCCTTCGTTAGGTTTCATATTTTCCCACTTTTCATCACAAGGATTGTCTAATTTTGAAATTTTGTTCTTCATTGGATTGTGTTTTAATGAATCATCAAGTTTAATATGTATGTCATAGCTAGGTAAAAATATCACCCTCTTTTATAATTTTTCTGAGCAGTGATTACTAGCTTTTTCTCTCATCAAGCATTGTGCCTTTATCAATATACAATAACCTCTCGATTGATTACTTAGTGGCTGTGGTATCGTATATGGTGTTACCGGCTGGCTTTTTTTCTTTTTAATTCATAAACTACACATGATGCCCCATCAAACTTCTTTTCTTCAATAAATTCAAATCCAAGCCTTTCATAAAATCGTTGAGCCTTGATATTTGATTTAAGCGGGTCAATCAAAATTCCATCTACGGATTCGTCCCTAAAACATCTTTGAATTGCAAGTTCCATCATTTTTGTTCCGTATCCTTTATTAAGATTCCGTTCTTCTCCAATCCAAATATCTATGGCTCTTTTATTTGGGTCAACATTCCCCCAGTATTGAGTTTCTTCTAGTAACGGATCGATTATTTGTATAAATCCAATTGGCTCTCCGTTCAGTTCTGCTATTAGTTGTTCCCTCCATTTTGGATTTCGGTTAAGTTCTTTTTTCCAATCCCAATCTTCATCAGGGTCACAGTCAATTACGTGCTGTTTGGTGTCCCAATATTTAACCAAATGAAGGTCTCGGATTGTTGCTGTTCTTAATTTCAATCTTCAGTTTTTTTGCTTACAGTTAACGTTTAATATATGCGTCGTAGCAGGGCAAAATGTTACCCTGTTTTTCGGTTTTTCTTGCGCATTGGTTGCCGACTTTAAAATTCTGCAAGCATTGAGCCTTCATAAATATACAATAACCATTCGATTGATCACTTTGCTGCTATGATCGTATATATTGTTGGGTAATGTTTTACTTTTTTATTTTTATACTTTTTATTGAGTTCAGGATTTCCTTTTCATCGATTCGGTTAAGATAATCAGCATCGATCACAAAGTCAGTATTATTAATTAAAGTACTATATCTTAAAGATTTGAGATTTGTATTCTTTTTATTTAAATCTAATAGTTGGACATTAGTTTCAAAGACATAAAATTTAGTTCCGTTAATTTTTTCTATTCTAGATATACTATCAAGCGTAGCACTTTCCATTGAATTCACCATTTTTTGCTTCAAGTCGAAAAGGATACCTTTCATTCTTGTCCATTGATTTTCATAATTATTAGTTACATATTGATTCAAACTATAAGTTTTTCCTTTAAGTAGAGTAAATTCATTATTTGTAAAAAAGAAAATTGACTTTTGATTGGAAAGAGCAGTATAGCCATATTCTTTAAAAATGTTTATTCCATCTTTATAAAATTCTTTTACATACTGAGAATCAGCTTCTTTAAAATTAGTAGGTATTTCGATTGTAAAATTCTGTTCTTCTATACTATATTCTAGAATAACATTTGAAGAATCAGACTTACAAGAAAAAGTTATTATAAATAAAAGTAATAAAATTGAGTGTTTCATTTTTTAAATATTGCCTAACGGTTCGACTATGGTTAGTGCGGGAATTAAAAGTAGTGAACTTTAGATTAAGCGATTAGCCAAAACTTTTTATTTTGTTTTATCCTTTCTGTTTTAAAGCTAAATCAAAAAGATTTGGTGGACTTTATAAAAATACACTAACTTTTGATTAAATGCTCAAACCCGTATTAATCATATCCTATGTTAGCGGCAGTTGTTTATAGTACGTAAATATTAATCTGTTCACAATCGTGCTCATTACCAAAAATATATACTTCCTCTCTCATAGGGATATTAATTTCTCTGATTTTTTTATTAATTCTATCAAAGCATAAGTGAGTTTCTAAATACCCATTTAATAAAAATAATTTTTTGATTTCTTCTAAATACATTCCGCCACTCAAAGCTTCATTAATTCTATCAACTTTTTCTTCTCCTAATTCTTCAATTAATTTCAAATATGGATTGAGAAAAGTCACATAATCAAACCTTCCTGCTCCATTAAATAACTCTTTTTTATAATCATACTTTAGGAATTCTCGACCAGATAGTAGCTTGTGTTTATAGTTTTTGTCATCAAAACCACAGAAATAAGGTTCCGGGGCATAATTATGCTCTAAAAAAAGCAAATTCAGTTTGAAATCATTTCTTTTTTCTGGAATATTTTGAGCAATATTATTGAGGTTTTCTATTAATTGATATTCTGTGTTTTCTTGAATTATTTTTTTGTTTAATCCTTCTAGTTCAGTAATAACACATTTAATTCTGGAATGTAAAAGTTTGTCATTCAACAAAGTTTTTAATTCATTTTTGCTACTTTTTTTTAAATTTTCAATATCAATTCCTGGACTTGGTAACCATTGAATATTGTTAAAATTTTTTAACTCTTCTTGAACAATATTTTTAAAAGAAAATTGATTTTTAAAAAGTTTAATTGAGTTATTTAAATGAAATTCTAAGTTTTCTTTTATTGATTTATTTTTGTTCATTTTTTTCTTATTGCTCCTAACGTTAGGTACATGTTTAGTTAAATGCTGTAGCGTAGGCTTTGTACGTAATTAAACATACACAATGTTATTAGCTTTTTTATTTTAATTTTTCTTTTTGAGGATTATTTTCCCATTTTCGTCAATCTCATATTTATCCTCAATTTCTTTTTCACTCGCTTCTTTTAATTGTTTTCTAAATAGTCCCATAGCGTGGTCGATTACAAAATTTAAACTTTTTGAATTTTCTTTATCAACCATTTCTAAAATATCCACAAAATTCCCGTGAGTATCTTCTCCCGAACCCATCATTCCGATTTCTTTTCCGTAATAAAGTCGGATTATTACTTGACCATCAATTGGTGAAATAACGAAAAATGGTTTTTCATTAGAACCATCTCCCGTTGTCAAAATTGATTCAACCAAAAGATTAAACCTTTGTTTAAATTTTTCTGCATTCTTTTTATCCTTGTCTTTTTCATAAGTTTTCCAAAGTCCGTAATTAAATGATAAACTTATTGGATTAACACCCATATAATATTTAGCATATTTATATGTCGTATCTGCAGGAAATCTAACTGCGTTTTGATAAGAACGTTCATTACTAATATGTCCGTAGGCATCATAATATTTAGAAGCAGTTTGTCCAGCCATTAAAGCAATAACTTTTTCCTTAGTGAAATTTTCTCCGTTTTTTATAAATTCCGTTTTTAGTTTTTCATAGTTATTTGGGCTTTCAATATCCTTTGATTGTTCAACCAATTTTTTAAAATCGGTTTGGTAATTGAAATTTTGCGCCGATACAATGTTTATAGAAATAAATATTATTAAAAGTAAAAATGTTTGTTTCATATGTTTGCTAACGTTCCTTGTATGGTGCCTTTGCTTCCCGAAGGTTGCAAATGCACTATACAAATTGTTGTAGTGCGTTTTCTTTTAGTTTGTTATAAAATTCATTTCTATCAGCATTGTCTGGTAATCCAGCTACTTGACCGTCTCCAAGTTCCATAATAATCCAATCTCCATTCTTCTTTTTAGCAACATCCATTGTGAAGAATTTGCTGTCAATGTTTTTAGCAATATCAATAAAATCATCAAGTTTTGGTTTCGCTTCTCCGTATTCTCCCTCGTCCCAATAGTCAAATATTTTAACTATTTTCTTATTTGCAAAGAAGATTCTAAACTCTTTAGTTAAAGGCATTCCACTTTTTGAATGTTTAGTTAAATACTCAAGTTCTTCGAATTGTCTAAATACTAATCCTTCACTTAAGGAATCTCCTCTCAATTCTATGAATTTGTCAACAACGGATTTTACTTTGTCAGAATTGGATGCGTTTGGAATGAAGCAAGCTTCTTCCCAATTATGTTTTTCAGATTTCACAAAGTCTTTCACTATTATTGGACTGTCTCCAAATTCTTGGGTCAATTTAAGTATAGAATCATCAGTCAATTCTGTTGTCCATTTAGATCTAGGAGTTTTAGATTCTATTCTATTGTATGAGTCTGGTAAGTAATGGCAGTGCTTATACTCAGTTGGAGAATTTACTAGTTCAATATTCTTTTTTAAAAGTCCGTTATAAAGATTTTGGTATTGGATAGGAGTAAGCATCCATCCTCTATATATTCCAAATTCTTTGCTTTCCACTTCTTTTACGAACCTTAAAGCTGTTGCAATATTTCCATCCGTCAATTCTTCGAAACTGATTAAGGAAAAATCAAATCCAGCATTAATAGCAGATTTCTTTTCTTCTTCATAATCAGGTTCGATTACTCTATTATCAAATACACTATCGCAATATATTATTCTCATTATCTATTTTTTCGGAATGCACGGATAACGTTTAGTGTAAAATGAGTTTTAATGCATTTTTACAAAGTGTTAGGCATTGGTTTTTATTTATTTTTCCCAAATCTTTCTTATCAATTTCAAGAGTTTTGGCTTTTCATTTTTATTCTCTTGAGTCATCTTTTTGACATCTTCCATTGTCATTTTAACTACATTGGCTTTTTCCCATTCTTCATATTTGGGCTGCTTTAATTCTGCACCACCTTTGTGAGGAGTTTGGACATAACCTTTAGGTGGCAATGGTAATCTGTCTTTACACTCTTTTGAACAAAGGTTTGTAAGTAAGGGAACAGTATCCGTTCCAATTCTTAGTGTTATCCATAGTTGATTTGTCTCATCATAGGACATACTTTTATCACAAACACTACATTTGACTTTTTCTCCTTCATACTTCACAGGATTATGGTCTAGCTTGGGAAACGGTTTTCTATTTTTAAAATTCCCAAAAAGTGCTCTTGTACTTATTCTACAGTCCTTTAAATTCTTGCATTTGGTAAGTTCATATGGAAACCACTTTAGGTCGTATGAAGTATACGGGTCAAAATATTCTAATGATTCCATTTGTCCAATTTCAGGAGGAATTCTTTTAAGACTACTTCCATAAAGCCAAACTTTCTTCACTTTTTTTAGTTTACCAATAGTTTCAGGTAGAGTATATATTTGTGCAAATAATTCATCTCCTAAATAGTCTCTTGGAGAAAATTCATCAGAGCCATCTTTAGCAACAATATCTACATATTCACATAGCTTTTTCCAAGCTTCAGAATTTCTGTCTTGTACGTCGTTTTTAATTTTCGAGATATTGTTACTCATTTTTTCTCCTTGTGCCTAAGGTTTAATATATGTGTCGTAGTAAGGCAAAATGTTACCTTGCTTTTCGGATTTTCTTGCGCATTGGTTGCTAACTTTTACTTTCTGCAAGCATTGCGCCTTATCAAAAATACAACAACCATTCGATTGATCACTTTGCTGCTATGGAACATATATCTTGTTATCGTGCATAGTTTTTATTATTCAATTCGCTTGTAATTCAGTCCAGTTTTAAATCCGCAATACGCTAATAAAATCAGTAGTAATATTTGAAAAACAAATATGATACTAAAAATGATTCCGAAATTGTTTTCACTATTCTTTGGTTTAGGTTCTACTTCACCAGCTAAAGTTGGATAAATAGTCCATCCATTAGTTAGTTGAGCGAATGTGTCTACGATTGTGCTAACTCCATCCATAACAATTGAAAACAATATTGTAGCAATAATTAAAATCAGATTTGCAGATAGGTTTTTGAAATTCCGTTTTAAGACACGAATTAGATAAATTCCAAAAAATATTAAAACAGAAATCAATATAATAAAGTGAAAATCCGCAATCACAAAATAAGTGTCGTGAACATTTATGTCAGTAACTGATTCAGATTTAAATCCGTCAACACCAAATAGACAAAAGTTTAAAATCAGTGCAAAAATAGCTGTCCCAATTAACCAAAATATTTCTTTACGTTTCAATTCAGTCGTTTGTTTTTCAGTTTTCACGTTAGTTGCTCACATTATGTACAACGTTTAATATATGTGTCGTAGCAGAGCAAAATGTTACCTTGCTTTTCAACTTTTCTGCGCATTGGTTGCTAACTTTTCCATTCTGCAAGCATTGCGCCTTCATAAATATACAAGAACCAAT
>NZ_BAAAGE010000006.1:0-200529 GCF_039523995.1 Aquimarina litoralis | reverse complement strand
GTTACTGATACTACCTATCGTAGTATACCCATCTGGAACCGTATCTCCTACGCCTACTCCCGTAGCATTGTTAGGACCAGCATTGCTTACCGTTACTGTAAAGGTAACTGTATCACCAGCACTAATACTTCCACTAGTATCAGCATCTGTTGTTAATACAGCACTCTTTGATAAACTCAAGTCACTTGATGGTGGTATCTCTGTACAAAAATCAAATCCTCCAATAGCAGAACCATGTTGAGCTCCGGTATTACAGGTAGAACAGTTTTGCCATACAATTGTAATACTTGCTATTCCATCTAAATCTTCAAAATTAACACCTATTTGATCATTATCATTAGCAACAGAACTTCCAGTAGCATCTATTTGTCCATTAGCTCCATTGGATGTATATGAAGGTGTTCCAGAATCTGTAAATGTTGGAAAAATTGTATTTCCAGCACCATCAGTAGCAGTTACTGTAAACAAATCCCCACTTCCAGAACCATTTGAATTTATATGATATAAATCAAATCCTACAGAATATATATCAGTACTAAATGTTATTGTTTGTGTAATTCCTGTTGTTCCAAAACCACTTGTAAAAAATTCTAATACTTCATCAGCTAGATTTCCAGAACCATTAGAATCTACGGAAGGGCTTTGCGTAGAGCCAGTAGTTGGCCAAGTACCTAATGTTCCTGTTTCACCAGAAAAAGTATGTGTTATATTTATTCCTGAACCATCAACATCATTAAACGTATTCGTTAAAGCACCATCTGGTGTCCAGTCAAACTCATCAATTCCATTAGGAACAAATCCGTCCCAAATTAAACTATATACAGTACCCGTACAAGCTGGACTTTGGTGTAATGTCACTGGTGTTGGAGCCGTACAAATGTTTGCACCTCCAGCTGTAACATTAGCATTCGTTCCTAATGTATAATCCACACCTGTTTCTGTAACAAGCCCATTAGCATCCACATTTGCAGGATCTACTGTACCAAACTGACCACCATCACCTCCATCAGCATTGGCATCGTTGTAAGCCTCATTCGCATCGCTACAACCATCATCATCTGAATCTAAATCTAAATGATTAGGAATATCATCTCCATCAGCATCTTCGTATGTACAATATGTGAAATTTGAAAATAGAAAAGTAATAAGTCCATTATTTGTTATATCACCATCTTGTCTAAATTTATTCGTAGTAATTGAAAAAGATGTAACTAATCCTTCTATGGTTATATCAGAATAATTTTGTGAGGTATCACCAGAACCATTAGTAAAAGAAGTTATGGTAGGCGATAAAGTATTATTACTCGTTATGATATGAGACGCACCTCCAGAAGCGATAGCATAATCACTATTTGGAAAAGCCGAAGCATTCATTAAAGATCCTAAAGAAATACTCTGTACATTAGGTCCAGCCGCTGTAACTGCTACATTATCTCCCTGATCTATTCCTGACCATCTAAACTTTACACCAGTTACTGCTTCGCTAAAGGTAAAAGTATACACTAAACTTTCCGATGCTCCACCATCTATTTCTTCTCCCTGAACTCTTAATGTGGTAGTATTCTCTACTTGTAATATATTTAAAGAACCACCATTTACTTGATTAATTGTAGTCGTAATATCTACATCTACTCCATCAAAATCATAAATATCACTAATAGACCCTACTCCATTTTGATTACCTGTTGGAGCCGTACCTATATTAATATCAGTTGTAGCACAATTAAGCCCTTCATCGGTATCTAGAATTCCATCATTATCATCATCATTATCGCAGCTATTCCCCACATTATCAAAATCAGTATCTGTTTGATCTCCATTGGAAACTACCGGGCAATTATCCGAAGGATCTCCAATACCATCACCATCTGTATCTACTACAAAACCATCTGGAGTAGATGCAGTGTTTGTACCCGCGACAACTGTGATGCTTGTAGGGTCGTCTCCTTCTGTTTGAACAGCATTTGCAGGTAAATCCGTATCAGAATCTAGAATATCAATCGTAGCATTTCCTGGTGGTAACGTAGCTGTATAAGTTCCATCAGGGTTTGTTTCTATCGTTTGCGTATTACCATTTACATCTGTAATTACTATGGTAACACTTCCTATACCTGATTCTCCACCACCTTGTACACCATTACCGTCTGCATCATTATATACTAATCCACTAATTGTACCTGGGTTAGAACAAGTTATAGCACTACTACTAATACCAGTCACAGACTCTCCACTAGCTCCTTCGGTAGCTCCATTTGCTGGAAATTCCGTTAAAGCACCACTATTTGTAATACCATTCGAACCACCATTGATATTAATCGTTGGCGTACCCGCAGAAATAGCTACAAAACCAGCTCCTCCACCTCCACCAGGACCTTCATTTTCATTACCAGTAATTAACTGATCTCCACCATTACCACCATTAGCACTTAAAGTAAGAGAATTAGCGATCGAAGCGGCCCGTAAAACTATACTACCTCCACCTCCACCTCCACCAGGTGCATCATTATGTCCCGGTACAGTAGGTAAAGCATTAGCCCCATTTGTAATAATATTACCAGATCCAGCGATAGTATCTGCACCTAACAGAATAATACCACCTCCATTGGCAGCATCCTGACTAGCACTATTATTTCTATCTCCAGCTCCTCCTCCTCCTCCGAGGAATATTCTGTTTTGTTCATTTGCGATTAGTGGTCTTCCTCCTAATCCTCCAACAGCGTCTCTATGATCACCTCCCCAGGCACTGTTACCTGGGCCTAACGTTAAAGCATTTTGGTTGCTAGATCCAAAAGAGTATCCACCTCTTCCTCCTCCTGAAGAAGTGGTAAGAGCATTTCCATTTGCTATATAATCGGGATCTAAAGTCCAAGCTGTTGCTCCTGTACATCCAGTACACATAACACCTGACCCATTAAACCAGACATTCCCATTATTTCCATTGGAACCTCCTCCACCACCAGAGTTATGACCATTTCCACCACCACCTCCATTAGCAGGTGCTCCTCTTCCATATCTTCCTCCTAAAGCATCATAGTCAGCTTGAAAACCAACAATACTTTCACCTTTTTCAGCAGAGTCTCCATTACTGGATGAAACGTAATCCGCTTCTAAGTTAGCACCTGTCGGTGAAGTGGTATTATCAACTACTCCTCCTCTAAACCCAAGACCAGAGGCATCAATATCTCCATTTATATTTATCGTAGTTGCGGTAATTACAACTACTCCACCACGTCTACTACCTGCAAAATCTTCCCAAGGTAAAGCAGTAACCGATGCTCCAGCATCAATTGTTAATACATTATATTGTGGAACTTTAATTACCTGTGTTCTCCCTGCTACAAAATAAGAATTAGCAATAGCACATGTTACTGTTATTGTATTGGTTGCCACTGAAGAAACATAGGCGAACTCGTATACACCAGAACTCCCATAATCTGTAATATCACCGTAACTAACCGTATTAGTAATATCAATAGTAGCTCCTTGTGCTTGATAAATCAAAACAAGATCACCACTAGCCAATCCACCTAGGTCTGTTGTCACATCATTTACATCGATAGTGGTATCACCAGCAGAAATGTCCGAGGTAACGGGGCTATAGGTATTTAAAATTGTATTGGCAGTAGTTACTGTTAGATCACCATCCTTTCCCTCTTGGGCTAAGATATCGTTATAGGTGAATAAAAACATAGAGGCCATAAGGAATACAAATCCTTTTTGGCCCAATAAGACTTGGGTAATTCTTTTCATATGACGATGGTTTACAAAAACTTGAAAAAATAATTGGGTATTATTTAAGCAAGTATCTTATAATACTTTTTAGGTGTAAAATTTACAGAAAACTTAATAAATTACGGTTTTACCGTAAATTCTACATACTACAAATATGGCGATAGATTTAGGATTTTAGTATCTAATTTCCCTTATTTTTTTCGTTTT
The DNA here is from genome assembly GCF_039523995.1 of Aquimarina litoralis. Classification (NCBI taxonomy): domain Bacteria; kingdom Pseudomonadati; phylum Bacteroidota; class Flavobacteriia; order Flavobacteriales; family Flavobacteriaceae; genus Aquimarina; species Aquimarina litoralis. Next base: position 196,590 of record NZ_BAAAGE010000006.1, on the reverse strand, counting down.
TTCGATGAAATACACAATTTTTAGCCGTAAAACACATCAAAAAAACAATAATTTCATTTTCTACATCTTAAAATGTACTTTTCTACCCATTGTTCATATATGTAGTATATTTGCAAACTTTAGCAATAGAACGACAATGAAATTCTCAGAAGAAATCAACAGAAGAAGAACCTTTGGTATCATTTCTCATCCAGACGCGGGAAAAACTACATTAACTGAAAAATTACTTTTATTTGGTGGAGCCATCCAAGAAGCTGGTGCTGTAAAATCTAATAAAATTAAAAAAGGAGCCACTAGTGATTTTATGGAAATTGAGCGTCAAAGAGGAATTTCTGTGGCAACTTCTGTTTTAGCTTTTGAATATCAAGGCGTAAAAATCAATATTTTAGACACTCCAGGGCATAAAGATTTTGCTGAAGATACATTTAGAACTCTAACTGCCGTAGATAGTGTTATTGTAGTAATCGATGTAGCAAAAGGGGTAGAGGAACAAACTGAAAAGCTTGTTTCAGTTTGCCGAATGAGAAATATTCCTATGATCGTATTTATCAACAAATTAGATCGTGAAGGTAAAGATGCTTTTGAGCTTTTGGATGAAGTAGAACAAAAATTAGGCTTAAAAGTTACTCCTCTAAGCTTCCCTATCGGTATGGGATATGATTTTAAAGGAATATACAATATCTGGGAAAAAAACATCAATTTATTTAGTGGAGATAGTAGAAAAAACATTGAAGAAACTACTGAGATATCTGATCTAAATTCAGCAGAATTAAACACGTTAATTGGAGAGGATGCAGCGGAAACTTTGAGAGAAGAAATCGAATTAGTGGATGGTATCTACCCTAATTTTGAACAAGATTTATATCAAAAAGGAGAGTTGCAACCAGTCTTTTTCGGATCTGCATTGAACAACTTTGGTGTTCGTGAATTATTAGATTGTTTTATATCCATTGCTCCAACTCCGAGACCTAAGGAGAGTGATATTAGGATAGTACAGCCTGACGAAAAAGACTTTACTGGTTTTGTATTCAAGATTCATGCAAATATGGATCCAAAACATCGAGATCGTTTAGCTTTTATAAAAATTGTATCTGGAACTTTCGAAAGAAATGTCCCTTATTTACATACCAGACATAATAAAAAATTAAAGTTTTCTAGTCCTAATGCCTTCTTCGCAGAAAAAAAGGAAATCGTAGATGTATCTTATCCAGGAGATATTGTGGGGCTACATGATACGGGTAATTTTAAAATTGGAGACACATTAACCACCGGTGAAAAGCTGAACTATAAAGGTATTCCTAGTTTTTCCCCTGAGCATTTTAGATACATTAACAACGCTGACCCTATGAAATCCAAACAGTTAGCAAAAGGTATTGATCAATTAATGGACGAAGGTGTAGCTCAATTATTCACATTAGAATTAAACGGCAGAAAAGTTATTGGAACTGTTGGAGCTTTACAATATGAAGTAATCCAATATAGATTAGAACATGAATACGGTGCTAAATGTACTTACGAAAATCTAAATGTTCATAAAGCGTGTTGGGTAGATGCCGAAGATGAAAATAATGACGAATTTAAAGATTTCAAAAGAGTTAAAGGCAAGTTTTTAGCAAAGGACAAACAAGGTCAACTCGTATTTCTTGCTGATTCTTCGTTTAGTTTACAAATGACGCAACAAAAGTATCCTTCTATTACATTTCATTTTACTTCTGAGTTTTAAATCGATTTTAAGTAGTTTTCCAGAGTTTTCTCTAAGAAAGCTTAAGATTACCGTTAATTAAAAATTAAAACTCGTTAAAGAGAGTTTATAGGATTCGATTTATCATTAATGATAATCAAAATCTATGATTTGTAAAAAATAAATAAGAAAATCAAATATTAATCTTTCGAATTATCGAAAGCACGTTTTCCGATTAGAATTTCAAAAAACAATTTAAAATCTGATAATAAACTCCACAACGGATACCTAAATGTTGCAGGTTTATTTTTTTCGAAAAACGCATGACCTACCCAAGCAAAACCATATCCTACCACTGGAACTAAAAACCATTTCCAACCCCATCTATAATAAATAGCTATACCAATTATTATAAAAACTAAAAAAGTACCAATAAAATGGAGCGTTCTACTTGTTCTATTTTGATGTTCACTAAGATAGAATTTATAAAATTCAGAATAAGTTTTAATTCGATCAGACATATCTCACTAATTAGCCATAAAGAGTGTTTAAGATACTAAAAAAATATATCCATATCAAGCAAGAGTTATATCTATAATAAACAACCCACTAATTATAAAACTAGTGGGTCTAAAATCTTTTGTAATAAACATATATTTTTTATGCTTGACCTGTAGGTCCAAAATTCAGAGGAATCGGCGGTTGCTCATAGTCCTTTATTTCTCCATGTGCTGCTTCAAATCGAGCCACATTATCAGCTAATGCTTTTAATAAACGTTTTGCATGTTGTGGAGTTAATATAATTCTGCTCTTCACTTTGCTCTTAGGTCTACCAGGCATAATATTTACAAAATCAACTACGAATTCTGACACCGAATGGTTTATAATTGCCAAGTTGCTATATATTCCATCAGCTACCGCATCATCTAACTCTATATTTAATTGATTTTGTTTTTGGTTTTTTTGATCTGCCATTTTCTATTTCTTTATAAAATAATGGATATAAAAAAGAAAGCCTGCCAATTGGCAGGCTTTCCATATTTTAGTTATAGTTTACTTCTTGTCGTTGTTCCATTCGATCTTCGAACTCTTCTTTGGAACCTACGATAATACTTTCGTAGTCTCTCATACCTGTTCCAGCAGGTATTCTATGTCCTACGATAACATTCTCTTTTAATCCTTCTAGACTATCTACTTTACCACTTACAGCAGCTTCGTTAAGAACCTTTGTTGTTTCCTGGAAGGATGCTGCAGAAATAAATGATTTAGTCTGAAGTGATGCTCTAGTAATACCCTGAAGTATTGGAGTCGCAGTTGCAGGAGTAACATCTCTAGCTTCTACTAAATTCTTATCTTCTCTACGTAAAATAGAATTTTCATCTCTCAAATCTCTTGGTGAAATAATCTGTCCAGCCTTCAAGTTTTCACTATCTCCAGCATCTTCAACTACTTTCATTCCGAATATAGCATCATTCTCCTGAATAAAGTCAGATTTATGAACTAACTGGTTTTCTAAGAAAATAGTATCTCCTGGATCTTGGATTCTTACTTTACGCATCATCTGACGTACTACCACCTCAAAGTGCTTATCGTTAATCTTCACACCCTGTAGTCGATACACTTCCTGTACTTCATTCACCAAGTATTGCTGTACTGCAGAAGGTCCTTTGATTTTCAAAATATCTTCTGGAGTCACAGAACCGTCAGATAACGGCATTCCTGCGCGTACAAAATCGTTCTCTTGAACTAGAATTTGATTCGATAACTTAACAAGATATTTCTTAATCTCTCCAATTCTTGATTCTACAATAATTTCGCGGTTACCACGCTTGATCTTACCAAATGAAACTACCCCATCAATCTCACTAACAACAGCTGGGTTAGAAGGGTTACGTGCTTCGAATAATTCTGTTACACGCGGAAGACCTCCTGTAATATCCCCTGCTTTTGCAGATTTACGTGGTATTTTTACTAAGATCTTACCAACCTTAATTTTATCATTATCATCTACCATAAGGTGTGCACCTACTGGAAGGTTATAAGAACGAAGTACTTCATCACCACTTCCCATAATAAGAAGCGTAGGAATCTTTTTCTTATCACGAGATTCTGAGATTACCTTTTCTTGGAATCCAGTTTGCTCATCTATTTCTACTTGATAAGTAACACCTTGTTCTACATTTTCATATTTCACCTTACCGGCAAACTCTGAAATAATCACACCATTATATGGATCCCATTGACAGATACTTTGATCTTTCTCTACCATATCACCGCTATTAATAAACAACTGTGATCCATATGGTATCAAATTAGTACTAAGTACTATCTTAGTTTTAGGGTCTACAATCTTAACTTCAGAAGTACGAGAAATTACTACATCAATTTCATTACCTTCTGAATCTTGACCTTTTACAGTCTTTAATTCTTCAATTTCTGCTTTACCAGCAAACTTAGATTTTAACTGATTTTCTTCTGAAATGTTACTTGCAATACCACCCACATGGAAAGTACGCAGTGTAAGCTGAGTACCAGGTTCTCCAATCGATTGTGCAGCAACAACACCTACCGCTTCACCTCTTTGAACCGTTTTTCCTGTAGCTAAGTTACGTCCATAACATTTAACACAGATTCCTTTCTTAGCCTCACAAGTAAGAGCTGAACGAACTTCTACAGATTCTACTGGAGAATCTTCGATAATTTTTGCCGTAGCATCATCAATTTCCACTCCAGCTTCTACAAGTACTTCTTGAGTTAATGGATTAATTACATCCACTAATGAAGTTCTACCTGTAATTCTAGAAGCTAAACCTTCTATAATTTCTTCGTTCTTCTTTAAAGGTGTTACTTCTACTCCTCTTAACGTTCCACAATCTTCGATATTAACAATAACATCTTGTGCAACATCCACTAAACGACGTGTTAAATATCCTGCATCTGCAGTTTTTAATGCTGTATCCGCTAATCCTTTACGAGCACCGTGTGTAGAGATAAAGTATTCAAGAATTGAAAGACCTTCTTTAAAGTTAGAAAGAATTGGGTTTTCAATAATTTCACCACCTGCAGAGTTAGATTTTTTAGGTTTCGCCATTAATCCTCGCATACCTGTAAGCTGTCTAATCTGCTCTTTAGATCCCCTTGCTCCAGAATCAAGCATCATATACACTGAGTTGAATCCTTGCTGATCTTCTCTAATACGTTTCATCGACAATTCTGTCAATTCAGCATTGGTAGAGGTCCAAATATCAATAACCTGATTATAACGTTCATTATTAGTAATAAGACCCATGTTATAGTTAGCCACAATATTATCTACCTGACCATTAGCATCAGCGATCATTTTATGTTTTTCTTCCGGAATAATAATATCACCTAAACTAAACGATAAACCTCCTCTAAATGCAAACTCATATCCTAACGTCTTAATCTCATCTAAGAATATTGCAGTTTCAGGAACACTAGTTACCTTTAAAATACCTCCGATAATATCTCTCAATGATTTTTTGGTTAAAACCTCATTGATATATCCAGCTTTTTCTGGTACTTTTTCATTAAATAAAACTCTACCTGTAGTAGTTTCTATTATTTTAGTTACCAGCTCACCATTCTCATCGATATCTTTAGTTCTAACTTTGATGTTAGCATTGATATCGAGTCTCTTCTCATTATAAGCTATAATTACTTCTTCTGGAGAATAGAATGTTAGGTCTTCTCCTTTGATTACTAACTCCGGAGTAGATCTACGAGATTTAGTCATATAATATAACCCAAGTACCATATCCTGAGAAGGTACAGTAACTGGAGAACCATTAGCAGGGTTCAAAATATTATGCGAAGCAAGCATTAATAACTGAGCTTCTAATATAGCTTCAGGTCCTAAAGGTAAGTGTACCGCCATCTGGTCACCATCAAAATCCGCATTAAATGCCGTACATACCAATGGGTGTAACTGAATCGCTTTACCTTCAATAAGTTTTGGCTGGAAAGCCTGAATACCTAATCTGTGAAGCGTTGGAGCACGGTTTAGTAATACCGGATGTCCCTTAAGAACATTTTCCAAGATATCCCAAACAACAGGCTCTTTTCTATCTATAATTTTCTTTGCTGACTTAACTGTCTTTACAATACCACGCTCGATTAATTTTCTAATCACAAATGGCTTGTATAGTTCTGCCGCCATATTCTTAGGTAAACCACACTCAAATAATTTCAATTCTGGCCCTACAACAATTACAGAACGTGCTGAATAATCCACACGCTTACCTAATAAGTTTTGACGGAAACGACCTTGCTTACCTTTTAAAGAATCTGATAAAGATTTTAAAGGTCTATTAGAATCTGTTTTTACAGCAGATGCTTTACGTGTATTATCAAATAAAGAATCCACAGACTCCTGTAACATACGTTTCTCATTGCGTAAAATTACCTCTGGAGCTTTAATTTCCATAAGACGCTTTAAACGATTATTACGTATGATTACACGACGATATAAATCATTTAAATCAGAAGTAGCAAAACGACCTCCATCTAAAGGTACTAATGGACGTAATTCTGGTGGAATTACAGGAACCACTTTTAAAATCATCCACTCAGGGCGATTTTCTCTATTTTTATTTGCATCACGTAACGACTCTACAACTTGTAGACGCTTTAAAGCTTCTGTCTTACGCTGCTTAGAAGTTTCGTTATTCGCTTTATGTCTTAACTCATAAGATAATTCATCAAGATCTATTCTCTTTAAGATTTCGATAAGGCATTCAGCCCCCATCTTAGCGATAAATTTATTTGGATCAGTATCATCTAAATATAGATTCTCCTGTGGAAGACTATCTAATATATTTAAATATTCTTCTTCCGTAAGGAAATCCATTTTCTGAACTGGTTCACCTTCTTCATTCTTAGCAATACCAGGTTGAATCACTACATATCTTTCGTAGTAGATGATCATATCAAGCTTCTTAGAAGGAAGCCCTAATAAATATCCTATTTTGTTAGGTAAAGAACGGAAATACCAAATGTGTGCTACAGGAACTACTAAGTTGATGTGCCCTACACGATCTCTACGAACTTTCTTTTCCGTTACCTCTACACCACATCGATCACATACGATTCCTTTATAACGGATTCTCTTATATTTACCACAAGCACATTCAAAGTCCTTAACAGGACCAAAAATACGCTCACAGAACAAACCATCACGCTCAGGTTTGTGAGTACGATAATTAATAGTTTCAGGTTTTAAAACCTCTCCTTGAGATGCAGCTAAAACTGACTCTGGAGATGCCAAACCAATAGAGATTTTATTAAATCTCTTTACTGTATTCTTATCATTATTTCTTGCCATAATATATGGTTACTTAAGAATTATTGTAATTTAAATTTGAATAATAACTCGCTAGAAAAACCTCTCCCCAGATACAGCATCCAGGGAAAAAAGTTTTACTTATTATTATTCTTCTAATCTGATATCCAGACCAAGACCTTTCAATTCATGCATTAATACATTGAATGATTCTGGTAATCCAGGTTCTGGCATTGGCTCACCTTTTACGATACTTTCGTATGTTTTAGCTCTTCCAATTACATCATCAGATTTAACAGTCAATATCTCACGAAGGGTTGCAGAAGCTCCATAAGCTTCCAGAGCCCATACCTCCATCTCTCCAAAACGCTGACCTCCAAACTGTGCCTTACCACCAAGTGGTTGCTGAGTAATCAACGAGTATGGTCCGATAGAACGTGCGTGCATTTTATCATCAACCATATGCCCTAACTTAAGCATATAGATCACACCTACCGTTGCTGGCTGATCAAAACGATCTCCCGTACCACCGTCATACAAATATGTATGTCCAAATCTCGGTATACCTGCTTCATCTGTAAACTCATTAATCTGATCTAGTGAAGCACCATCAAAAATTGGAGTAGCATACTTTCTACCTAATTTTTGACCAGCCCAACCTAATACGGTTTCGTAGATCTGACCAATATTCATACGAGAAGGTACCCCTAGCGGATTTAATACGATATCTACAGGTGTTCCATCTTCTAAGAATGGCATATCTTCTTCTCTTACGATTCGCGCTACGATACCTTTGTTACCGTGACGACCTGCCATCTTATCTCCTACCTTAAGTTTACGTTTTTTAGCTATATAAACTTTAGCTAGTTTTATAATTCCAGAAGGTAATTCATCCCCAACAGAGATCGTAAACTTCTCTCTACGCAGATTACCTTGTAAATCATTTTCTTTGATCTTAAAATTATGGATCAAATCTGCAACCATTTTATTTAGATGGTCATCAGTTGTCCATGTTCCTTTAGTAAGATGTGCATAATCATCAACACTGTTAAGCATTTTCTGAGTAAACTTCTTACCCTTAGGAAGTACTTCTTCTCCTAAATCATTGATAACTCCTTGTGAAGTTTTACCTCCAACAATTACAAATAGTTTATCAACTAACTCAGATTTAAGAAGAGCAAACTTAGCATCATAAGACCTTTCTAATATTGAAATATCTTCTTTATCCTGTGAACGCTTACGCTTATCTTTTATAGCTCTAGCAAATAACTTCTTATCTATTACAACTCCATGTAACGATGGTGAAGCTTTTAAAGAAGCATCTTTTACGTCTCCTGCTTTATCTCCAAAAATAGCTCTAAGAAGTTTCTCCTCAGGTGTTGGATCACTTTCTCCTTTTGGTGTAATCTTACCTATAAGAATATCTCCTGGCTTGATTTCTGCACCAACTCGGATCATTCCATTTTCATCAAGATCTTTAGTCGCTTCTTCTGAAACATTTGGAATATCATTAGTCAACTCCTCATTACCTAATTTGGTATCTCGAACTTCTAATGAGTACTCATCTATATGGATAGAAGTAAAGATATCATCTCTAACTACTTTTTCAGAAATTACAATCGCATCCTCAAAGTTATATCCTTTCCAAGGCATGAAGGCTACTTTCATATTTCTTCCTAATGCAAGCTCTCCATTTTCTGTAGCGTAACCTTGACATAAAACCTGACCTTTAGTAACTCTATCTCCAGCTCTAACAATTGGCTTTAGATTGATAGAAGTCCCTTGGTTAGTTTTACGGAATTTAATTAAGTTATATGTTTTAGAATCACTATCAAAACTTACCATTCTCTCTTCCTCCGTACGGTCGTACTTAATGATAATTTTTTGTGCATCCACATACTCTACAACTCCTTCTCCTTCTGCATTAATTAATACTCTCGAATCTGAAGCAACTTGTCTTTCTAATCCAGTACCTACAATTGGTGCGTCAACTCTTAATAATGGAACTGCCTGACGCATCATGTTTGATCCCATCAAAGCACGGTTTGCATCATCATGTTCTAGGAAAGGAATCAACGAAGCAGAAATAGAAGCAATCTGATTAGGTGCAACATCGGCATAATTTACATTACCTGGCTCGATAACAGGGAAGTCTCCTTCCATACGAGCAATCACCTTATCACTTTCTATAGTACCATCTTCTTTTAATGGAAGATTGGCTTGCATGATTAATTTTTCTTCTTCTTCTTCGGCACTTAAGTATTTAAACTCACTTAAATCAACTTTTCCATCTTCTACTTTTCTATATGGAGTCTCCAGGAATCCCATAGAATTTACTTTTGCAAATACCGCAAGTGAAGAAATTAATCCAATATTTGGTCCTTCTGGAGTTTCGATAGGACATAAACGACCATAATGCGTATAATGAACATCTCGCACTTCGAAACCAGCTCTCTCTCTAGATAGACCTCCAGGTCCTAGAGCAGAAAGTCTACGCTTATGAGTAATCTCTGCTAATGGATTTGTTTGATCCATAAACTGAGACAACTGATTCGTTCCGAAGAATGAATTAATTACAGAAGATAATGTCTTTGCATTAATTAAGTCAATTGGTGTAAAAACTTCATTATCTCTAACATTCATACGCTCACGGATCGTACGAGCCATACGCGCTAAACCAACACCAAATTGCTGTGATAATTGTTCTCCTACTGTTCTAACACGACGATTAGAAAGGTGATCGATATCATCTATCTCAGCTTTAGAATTAATTAACTCGATTAAGTATTTGATAATAGTAATAATATCCTCTTTGGTAAGTACTTGCTTATCCATTTCGATATTAAGACCTAACTTTTTATTCATTCTGTAACGTCCAACCTCACCAAGGTTATATCGTTGATCAGAAAAGAATAATTTGTCAATTATCCCTCTTGCAGTCTCCTCATCAGGCGGTTCTGCATTACGTAATTGACGATATATATGTTCTACTGCTTCTTTTTCAGAGTTAGTAGGATCTTTTTGTAGTGTATTATGAATAATTGCATAATCACCTTTTTGATTGTCTTCTTTATGAAGTAAAATAGTTTTAGCTCCAGAATCTACAATCTCATCTAGGTGATCTTTATCTAAAATAGTATCACGATCTAAAACGATCTCGTTTCTTTCTATAGAAACAACTTCTCCAGTATCTTCATCCACGAAATCCTCATGCCAAGTATTTAAAACACGTGCTGCTAATTTACGCCCTAATACTTTTTTCAATCCAGACTTAGACACTTTTACCTCTTCAGCAAGGTCAAAAATTTCTAATATATCTTTATCTCTTTCGAAACCTATGGCACGGAAAAGTGTAGTAACTGGTAATTTTTTCTTTCTATCAATATATGCGTACATCACGCTATTGATATCTGTAGCAAATTCTATCCAAGAACCTTTAAAAGGAATTACCCTTGCAGAATATAACTTTGTTCCATTTGCATGGAATGATTGTCCAAAGAACACACCAGGAGATCGGTGTAATTGCGATACAACAACACGTTCTGCACCATTAATACAGAATGTACCACTTGGTGTCATGTAAGGAATAGTACCTAAATAAACATCCTGAACTATAGTTTCAAAATCCTCATGTTCAGGATCCGTACAAAAAAGTTTTAAACGTGCTTTTAGAGGAACACTATACGTAAGTCCTCTTTCAATACATTCTTGTAAATCATATCTTGGTGGATCTACAAAGTAGTCTAAAAATTCTAGTACAAATTGATTACGTGTATCTGTAATCGGGAAGTTTTCCATGAAGGTGTTATAAAGACCTTCATTTCCTCTTTCTTCTGACTTTGTTTCTAATTGAAAAAAGTCTTGAAAAGATTTGATCTGAATATCAAGAAAATCAGGATATTCTGGTCTATTCTTTACGGAAGAAAAATTCAATCTTTCAGTTTGCGTTGCTAACATCAATGGACGGAATTAAATTAAAATTTTAAAAATGGCGTAAGTAACATAATAGTTATATACGCAAAATGGTTTAGACCTTAGAGAAAATTCTCCAGGTCTAAACCTCTATGTCAATATATGGTAAGCTTACTTAAGCTCAACCTCAGCTCCAGCCTCTTCTAATTGAGCTTTAAGAGCTTCTGCTTCGTCTTTTGCTACTCCTTCTTTAATTGCACTTGGAGCACCATCAACTAATCCTTTAGCGTCTTTAAGACCAAGACCAGTTAATTCTTTTACTAACTTAACAACAGCTAACTTAGCACCTCCTGGAGCTTTAAGGATTACGTCAAACTCTGACTTCTCCTCTGCAGCATCACCACCACCAGCAGCACCACCACCAGCAACAGCTACAGCAGCAGCAGCAGGCTCGATACCATACTCCTCTTTTAATATATCAGCTAATTCATTAACTTCTTTTACCGTTAAATTAACTAGTTGTTCTGCGAATTCTTTTAAATCTGCCATTTTCTATCGTTTTAAATAATTTTTTTTAATTGAAATATAATTTGTTAAAAAGTGCGTACACGCTTAGATTATCCTTCTTTTTCGGATAATGTTTTAAGGATACCTGCTATCGTACCTCCACCAGACTTTAATGCCGAAATAACATTCTTAGCTGGAGACTGTAGTAAGCCAATAATATCTCCGATAACTTCTTCTTTAGACTTGATATTAACAAGTGCTTCAAGATTTTCATCACCAACAAAAATTGCTTCCTCTACAAAAGCTCCTTTTAATAAAGGCTTTTCTGATTTCTTACGAAATTCTTTAATCACCTTTGCCGGTGCGTTACCAGTTTCAGAGAACATTATAGAAGTGTTACCTTTTAATACATTCGGTAACTCTCCAAAATCCTTATCTGAATTCTCCATTGCTTTCGCAAGGAGTGTGTTTTTAATTACTTTTAATGATACGTTAGCTTTAAAACAAGCTCTACGTAAATTCGACGTTGTACCTGCATCTAATCCTGAAATATCTGCTAAATAAATATTAGAGTTTTCAGCTAACTGAGCAGTTAAGTCTTCAATTACTTGTGATTTTTCTTCTCTTGTCATAATCGTGTTTCTTAATTACCCAGCAAAGTTTTTAGAATCAATCTCTACACCAGGGCTCATCGTAGATGATATATAAATTGACTTTATATATGTCCCTTTAGCAGCTACAGGTTTTAACTTTACTAATGTTGTCAATAACTCTTTTGCGTTTCCAGCGATCTTATCAGCAGAAAAAGAAGACTTTCCTATTGCAGCATGCACAATTCCTGTCTTATCTACTTTAAAATCAATCTTACCAGCTTTCACATCAGATACAGCTTTTGCTATATCCATAGTTACAGTTCCAGTCTTTGGATTAGGCATTAAACCACGAGGTCCTAAAACTCTACCTAATGGTCCTAACTTACCCATTACGCTAGGCATTGTGATGATAACATCTACATCAGTCCAACCTCCTTTAATTTTATCTAGATATTCATCTAAACCAACAAAATCTGCTCCAGCTTCTTTAGCTTCAGCTTCCTTGTCCGGAGTTACCAATGCTAGAACTTTAACATCTTTTCCTGTTCCGTGAGGTAAAGTTACCACACCACGTACCATCTGATTTGCTTTACGTGGATCTACGTTCAAGCGAACTGCTAAATCTACAGAAGCATCAAAATTTACGTTTGTTATTTCTTTTACTAAAGCAGAAGCCTCATCTAATGAATAAGCTTTATTCTTATCTACTTTAGCTCTAACTTCTTTTTGCTTTTTAGTTACTTTTGCCATTTTCTACACGTTTTGGATTAAAAAGGAGCTTCTCCTTTTACGTTAACACCCATTGAACGAGCGGTACCAGCAATCATTTTCATAGCAGACTCCACAGTAAATGCATTTAAATCTTGCATTTTATCTTCTGCGATCGTACGAACTTGATCCCAAGTAACACTAGCTACTTTTTTCCGGTTTGGCTCTCCTGAACCTTTCTTTGTTTTTGCTGCTTCCAGTATTTGAACTGCTGCTGGAGGAGTTTTAATTACAAAGTCAAAAGACTTGTCCTTGTAAACACTAATAACTACTGGTAATACTTTACCAGCTTTATCTTGCGTTCTACCATTGAATTGCTTACAGAATTCCATGATATTAACTCCGGCAGCACCTAAAGCAGGTCCAACTGGTGGGGATGGGTTAGCCGCTCCTCCACGTACCTGAAGTTTTACAACCTTACTTATCTCTTTAGCCATTTTTCTAATTTTAAATTAGAATCGTTCTATAAAGTGGAAGCAATAAGAACAATTCAGATATATAATGTAACAATTATTATACTTTTTCTACTTGCATATAACTTAACTCTAACGGTGTTTTTCTACCGAAAATCTTCACCATTACTTCAAGCTTACGCTTTTCTTCATTTACCTTTTCTACCGATCCATTGAATCCATTAAAAGGACCATCTATTACTTTTACGGTTTCTCCAACTGTATAAGGAATAGCAACATTATCGGTTTTAACAGCAAGCTCATCAACCTTACCTAACATTCTGTTAATCTCTGCCTTTCTTAAAGGAACAGGATCACCTCCCTTAACCTCACCAAGAAAACCAATAACTCCATTTATAGACTTAATAATATGTGGAATCTCTCCAGACAAATTAGCCTCTATCATTACATAACCAGGAAAGTAAACCCTCTCCTTATTTATTTTCTTTCCATTACGAATCTGAACAACTTTTTCAGTAGGTACTAAAATCTGAGAAACATAATCCTCCATACCTAAATGAGCAATCTCTCTTTCTATGTAGTCTTTTACTTTATTTTCCTGACCACTTACAGCACGAACAACGTACCACTTTTTTGTATTACTTACCTCAGCCATTATTATTAAGATTTAACTAACGTAAAATAATACTCTATAAGATTACTAAACAATGTATCTACTCCCCAGATAGCTAAAGAAAAAATAACTGAAAAAACTATAGTAACTAAGGTCAACCTCTGTGCCTCAGCCCAAGGAGTCCATGTTACATGGTTTTTCAACTCATTATACGATTCCGTAATGTAATTTATTAATCCAGCCATCTTATTGTTCTTTAAAATGACAACAAAATTGTCATTATTAAATTCATTCTTTAAACCTTATGTCACAAGCATAAGATTGTAATATTATTATCGCACGGGTTGAGAGGCTCGAACTCCCGACACCTGGTTTTGGAGACCAGTGCTCTACCAACTGAGCTAAACCCGTATACATAAGTCAAGGTATTCGTCGTAACGAATACCTTTCCTTATATCTATATATTATTTAGTCTAAAATTTCGGTTACCTGACCAGCACCTACTGTTCTACCACCTTCACGGATAGCAAAACGAAGACCTACATTCATTGCAATTGGCTGAATAAGCTCAACAGTAATTGTTAAGTTATCTCCAGGCATTACCATCTCAACTCCATCAGGAAGCGCAATGTTTCCAGTTACGTCAGTTGTACGTACGTAGAACTGAGGACGGTAGTTATTATGGAATGGAGTGTGACGTCCACCTTCTTCTTTCTTAAGGATATACACCTCAGCTTTGAAGTTTTTATGTGGAGTTACAGATCCTGGCTTAGTAATTACCATACCACGAGAAATCTGAGTCTTTTCAATACCTCTTAATAAGATACCTGCGTTATCACCAGCTTCTCCTCTATCTAAGATCTGACGGAACATCTCGATACCTGTGATAGTAGAAGTTAACTTCTCAGCTCCCATACCGATGATCTCTACAGGATCTCCAGTGTTAGCGATACCAGTTTCGATACGTCCTGTTGCCACAGTACCACGACCAGTAATAGAGAATACATCTTCGATTGGCATTAAGAAATCTTTGTCGATCTCACGTAATGGCTCCTCTATCCAAGCATCTACTTCTTTCATTAACTCAAGCACAGTGTCAACCCACTTTTGCTCACCGTTAAGAGCTCCAAGAGCAGAACCAGCAACTACAGGCCCATTATCTCCATCATACTCATAAAAAGAAAGAAGATCTCTTACTTCCATTTCTACTAATTCTAATAATTCCTCATCGTCTACCATATCCACTTTGTTAAGGAATACAACGATTCTTGGAATACCTACCTGACGTCCTAATAGGATGTGCTCACGAGTTTGTGGCATTGGACCATCAGTAGCAGCAACCACTAAGATCGCACCATCCATCTGAGCAGCACCAGTTACCATGTTCTTTACGTAATCGGCGTGACCTGGACAGTCAACGTGTGCGTAGTGACGATTAGCAGTTTGGTATTCTACGTGAGATGTATTAATAGTAATACCTCTTTCTTTTTCTTCTGGAGCGTTATCGATAGTATCAAAATCTCTAGCCTCAGAAAGACCAGCATCTGCTAATACTTTAGTAATCGCAGCAGTTAAAGTTGTTTTACCGTGATCAACGTGTCCAATAGTACCAATATTTAAGTGCGGTTTGGAACGATCAAAAGTTTCCTTTGCCATAATTAATTTATTTAATCTTAGTTATATATTAGTGTTCAATTAATGCTTCTGAACTAAGAGCCAATGACGAGATTTGAACTCGTGACCTCTTCCTTACCAAGGAAACGCTCTACCCCTGAGCTACACCGGCTTTTTAAAGTACAGAATGATAAACCAGACTTCTTTATTTATTGTCGAAAGAAAACCGATTCATCATTATTTTTATATTAAAAATCCAATGCTAAAAATGCATCAAGATTAGCTCTATGCTTTTGAGCGGGAGACCGGGTTCGAACCGGCGACATTCAGCTTGGAAGGCTGACGCTCTACCAACTGAGCTACTCCCGCTTTTACAACCTTAATAATTTAAGATTGAAGGTGTGGGGAGAGCAGGATTCGAACCTGCGAAGGTAAAAACCAACAGATTTACAGTCTGTCCTCGTTGGCCGCTTGAGTATCTCCCCAATAATTCACTAATTTAATACTGAACTTTTCAATTTTGAATGCGCAAAAGTAAACAAATATTTTACAATTCAAAATTAAATTTTAAAAGTGTTAATTTCTTTCAAAACCACCACTCTAAAAGAGCCGATAGAGGGACTCGAACCCACGACCTGCTGATTACAAATCAGCTGCTCTAGCCAGCTGAGCTATATCGGCTTTTCACTATGTTTTTGAACATAAAAAAGTCCGCTATTTCTAACGGACTGCAAATGTATAGAATTTATTTATTACACAAAACATTTTTTGAAAAAAAAATCATCAAACATGTGCATTTAATTTTTCTTTACGTTTTCGAAGTTGTCTTTCTAAGGAACTAACACACTCATCCACACCTTCTTCGAAGGTTTTATTTATTTTTTTAATGATAAACTCGTCTCCCGGAACACTCAATAAAATTTCAGTAATCTTATTTTCTTTTCCGCTTGTATTCATAACTTTCAAAAAAACATCTGCATAAATTATACGGCTAAAATGATTTTCTAACTTATCTAATTTCGCTTGTGTAAAATTTACCAATTTCTGATCTACATTAAAATTTACGGACTGCAAGTTTACTTTCATAGGTATTATTTTAATTGGTTGAACAAAATATTAAAAGCCTAAAAGAAGGGAGCTAGATATCTCCACTTTACTTTTTATTCCTAGGATGAGAGTTCTTGTGTATTTTTGCAAGCTGCGCTATACTCTGGTTTGTATATACCTGAGTAGCTGCCAAGCTAGAATGACCAAGTAATTCTTTTACAGCATTTAAATCTGCACCTTCGCCTAGGAGATGTGTCGCAAATGAATGTCTAAGTATATGCGGACTCCTTTTAATCTTCGAAGATACCTTACTAAAATAACTATTTATGATTCGATAAACAAGTGTTTCGTATATTTTAACTCCTTTTTGAGTAATTAACAAAGCTTTATCTTCAGGATCAGAAAGCACTTCTTCTCTTAACAATAAATACTTATCTACCGTATGAAGAATCGAGGGGATTAGAGGTATATACCGTTCTTTATTTCTTTTACCTACCACTTTTATTTGCTTCGACATAAAATCCACATCTCCCACTTTAAGATCCACCAACTCAATCCTACGAATCCCAGTACCATAAAAAAGTTCCACAATTAGCCGATCCCTAACACTTATAAAATCATCATTCCCTTCTAATTCACTTAAGACCACATCAACCTCTTTATCAGAAAAAGGAATCTGTATTTTTTTAGAAACTTTCAGAGCCTGATGGTTCGCCAGAGGATTCTTTTCTATCTCCCCCAATTTCAACAAAAATCTATAATAAGCTTTTAAAGAAGAAACCTTTCTATTAATAGTTCTATTGGAGACCTGCTGATCAACCAAGCTAACAATCCATGAACGAATCTGAGAATAATTGGACTTTGATATATCTTGATCTCCAAATTCTCGTAAATAAAATTCTGAGAAAGACACTAAATCTTTATGGTAAGCTATAACAGTATGCTTGGAGTATTTTTTTTCTAAAAGCAGATAATCAACAAACTTTTCAATCAACATAAAAAAACCATTGAAAAACAAAAGTATAAAACTTTTATTTCCCAATGGTCTAAATTTATATAGTAAAAAACGAAGTTTAACTCTTTATTCCTAAAAAGTCAATAAATACAACGCTTTACATTTTAATTAAATTTCCTCTTGATCTCTTAAGTGCTGAATATATTGCGCTTTTTGGATCTGAGCTCTGCGCTCCACAGAAGGTTTTGTAAATGCCTGACGCTTTCTAAGCTGACGCATTGTTCCTGTTCTGTCGAATTTACGCTTAAAACGCTTCAACGCTCTATCTATATTCTCTCCGTCTTTAACTGGTATAATTAACATAGTGCACCTCCTTTCTTTAAAAATTAGGCTGCAAAGATACTACAATAGTATTATCTACAAAGCTTTTTTTAATAATTTTAATTAGTCGCGTAATTATGTCCCTTTTTTATTTTAAAGACCACACAGTATATCCTTTTGGTGGGGCTTGTATTTTTACCCATCTTCCACCTTGTGTTACTGGTTCCCAGTTAGAATTACCCGTATAGTCCTTTATCCTTCTACTTGACCAATTTGTTTGAATCCATCTTTCTTTCCAGGAATTAGAATTGTTTATATAAACAACCAGACCATTTTTACCATAACCTCCATTTCTTCTTGCGATGTACTCATCATTATCTGTCCATAAATTAGTAGTACTTCCTCCAGCGAGGTTATTATGAATCCAAATAAGATTGTTCATCTTACTCTTACTTAACCAATCTTCATAATCTCGATAAAATATTGCTGGATATCCTTCGTGTGTTAAGATATAAGCATATGCTAATAATTTATTATTAATAATTTCGTCAGTATCATGATTTGCCACAAAAGTAACTGCTCTACTGGCATTTCTTTTCCATAGCATATCGCCACTAAGTGCATTTAGGTTATTACCCATAAAAGCATCTCTCATTTTATAGTAACAACCAAAGTCAAAAGCTGACATTTGCGCTTGATCTGTCCACCATTTTAAAGTGTTTACATTTCCATCCCAGTATTCTCCAACTCCAAACACACCTGTAGATCTACGAAACTCTTTAGCAACCCAAGGAGCAAAACCTTTCACATAATCAAATCTATAACCATCAAACCCCATCGTATTCTTGTAATACTTTGCAACAGAATTATTTCTTTTCCATAACCAATCTTGCACATATGATTTATTATGACTTAAATCGGGAAAACCTCCGAAAATTCCACTATCCGAATTATATGCCTCATTTGGATGAAAATCATACTTTGTTCTATTAAACTTATTAGACATGGGATTAAACAAGGTATATGTATCTTTCCCAGCAAATTCATTTGATTCTAAGTCACCTCCACTATTATGGTTAATTACAATATCAGCAATTACATTTAACCCATTATTATGTGCTCTAGATATGAGAGACTCTAGTTCGGATCTAGAACCAAATCTAGTTTCTGTGCTTCCCATTTGGTTATATTCTCCAAAGTCATAATAGTCAAAAGGATCATACCCCATAGAAAAAGGACCATTTTGAGCTTTGCTTACTGGCGGTAACCAAATTGCATCTATACCGGCATTACTCCAGGAACTAACTTTACCTTTTACTACATTCCACCAAGTACCTCCCGCAGGAACATCCCAATAAAATGCTTGCATCATTACTCCAGAACCAATAGTTTTTAGACCTGCTCTGGTAGAAACTAATTCTTCAGGTTTTTCTGATTCTTGTTCTACATTGTCCAAGATCTCATCTTTACCACAAGAAGCTAAAAGAAATGTGATCGCTAGTAGAAAATAAACGAGCTTAAAAGTTTTCATAATTATTAGTGTTTTTTGTGTTAACTAGCTCACAATGTAGGGTTTTTACAATGAACGAAAACGTTTGAATAAGGACTCAAACGTTTTCGTGTTGATAAAATTTTAACATTTTCGCAAAATTACACCTACCCTATCATCAAAATCACATTTTTAAATATAAAAAAAAGAAAAATCCACAAACGATATTGATTCATTAATCAATCGTTGTGGATTCTATAAAGTCTTTAAAGAATAATTGATAATTATCTTTTATCGATTACCATTTTGGAAAATGAAAAAATATTTTCGCCAAAATACGAATCTCAATTAGGCTTCTACTGCCGGTTTGTACTCCTTCTTATCGATTACCATTTTGGAAAATGAAAAAACATTTTCGCCAAAATACAAATCTCAATTAGGCTTCTACTGCCGGTTTGTACTCCTTCTTATCGATTACCATTTTGGAAAATGAAAAAACATTTTCGCCAAAATACAAATCTCAATTAGGCTTCTACTGCCGGTTTGTACTCCTTCTTATCGATTACCATTTTGGAAAATGAAAAAACATTTTCGCCAAAATACAAATCTCCATTAGGCTTCTACTGCCGGTTTGTACTCCTTCTTATCGATTACCATTTTGGCGATAATCTCTCTTAAGATTTCAGAAGTACCACCTCCAATAGGCCCTAATCTACTGTCTCTAAAAAGTCTAGCCAAAGGATATTCTTCCATATACCCATAACCTCCTAATAACTGTAGACATTTATAGATAACTTCATCAGCTATTTTTGTAGATAATAATTTAGACATGCTAGCTTCCTTAACTACATATTGACCATCGTTTAATCTTTTGGCAATAGAATAATTAAATTCTTTACACATTTCAACTTCACTAGCCATATCTGCCACCGAATGTCTAAGTGCTTGAAACTTATCAATGGTTCTACCAAAAGCTTCACGCTCTCCCATGTACTGTATAGCATAATCCAAAGCAAACTCGGCTCTAGCATGTGCATTAATGCCCATAATTAATCTTTCTAACGCAAAGTGTTGCATGATATAAGAAAAACCTTTATCCTCATCGCCCATCAGATTTGCTAACGGAATTTTAACATTATCAAAAGCAATTTCTCCAGTATCAGATGCTCTCCAACCGAGTTTATCTAATTTAGTTGCCGAAATTCCAGGAGTATCTCGATCCATTATAAAGATACTTATCCCTTTATTTCCTAATTCTGGAGAAGTTTTAGCAGCGACCACCAAGTAGTCACTATACACTCCATTGGTAATAAATGTTTTTGATCCATTAATTATATAGGAATCACCATCTTTTACAGCTGTGGTTCTCATACCTGCTACATCAGAACCACCAAATGGCTCTGAAATACATAAGCATCCTATTTTTTCTCCTGAAATACTAGGTCTTAAATAGACCTCTTTTATTCTAGCATCGCCTTCTTTATTTACATGAGTCATCGCTAGGTACACATGAGCCCACATCGCTGCAGCAAAACCACCTGAATTGATTTTCTGTAATTCTTCTAAAAATATAACTGTATAAAAAAGATCTAGTCCCAGGCCTCCATACTCTTCAGGATAGGCAATACCAAAATACCCCATTTCGCCAAATTTCTCCCAAATAAAGCGTTCGATATCTCCAGTTTTTTCCCACTTCTCAATATGTGGAACTACTTCTTTTTGTAAAAAGTCTTTTAGACTTTCTCTAAATAATTCGTGCTCTTCTGTAAAATACATGTTGTTTAAATGATAACTTTGATTTATATAGCTAACATATCACTGCAAATAGAAGATATTTAAAATTTCTAACCAAAATTCACATATTATCAAAATTCACAGCAATTTTTTCCGATTTTTAATTTAATGTCAAATATAACGCTATTCTATCTATTTTTTCTAAAGAAAACCCTTCTATTTTTCCTAATTCCTCAAAATTGGACACCCCATTGTTCTCATCTATAAAATCTTTTATTTCTAAAGCTGTTTCAAAGTCAAAATATGGCACCTCCATTAATTGCTTTACCGATGCTTTATTAATATTGATTTTAGTAATTTTCGTTGGTGTCTTCACAGTATATAGCGATAGTATTTTTTGATATTGATTATCATACAATCCTTTAATATCTTTCAATTGTATATCATTTACAAAACCTTCTAGTCGATCTCGATACTTTATAATTCTTTCGGCAATAAAATCTGGAACTTCTATTTCTTCCTGAAGTTCTTTGGATGTAACCAGGTTTAGATCTTTTTTCTGCTCAAAGGACTTTTTGGGATATTTTGATTTATAGGATTTATATTTTTTTGGTTTATTAATCCATTCAGGAAATTTAAATAACGGAGTAATTACTTTTAGCAAAGAATCGGAGACATCTGTAACCTTTTTAAAATCTAATGTAGAATTGATCCATTTCCCCTTTTTTCTATATCCATATAGTCTATTAAGCTCCTCTGTAGATAACCCCAAAACATACCCCTTATATTCAGTTATAAAATTAGGATTAAAAGGTTTTAATTGATAGGATACTTTTTTTTCTTCAGCTTCCTTTTTTAACTGATCCAATTGTGACTGGTATTCTGTTAAAGCAACAAATTTAGTTGTTGCATTCCCCTTAGTAGGGAAAAAGTATATCAATAAAATTAGACTAAATATTAATAACGCTAAAAGCAAAATCCCATTCCGGAATCTTTTATGTATCTCGAAATGGGATTTTATAAATTTCATATTTGTAAAAGTCTTATTCTTTAGATGCTTTTATAGCATCAAAATACCTTGTCAATTGTTTCTTAACTACCGGGAATAAGAAATACAATCCTATCATATTTGGAAATACCATTGCAAAAATCATCGCATCTGAAAATGCCCATATAGAATTCATACTAGCAGCAGCACCAATAATGATGAACGTTAAGAACAATAGTTTATATACTAAATCAGCAGTTTTACCTCTACCAAATAAAAACTTCCATGATTGTAATCCATAATATGACCAAGAGATCATGGTAGAAACAGCGAATAACACTACCGCTATCGTTAAAAAGACATTAGAATAAGGTATGTACTTAGCAAAAGCTTGTGCTGTAATCCCTGCTCCTTCGTATGAAACTCCATCGATTAATACTGATCCACTTCCGTCTCCTCCATATTGAAAAGCTCCTCCAGAGTTAAAAATGATAATTACTAAAGCTGTCATTGTACATATTACTACGGTATCAATAAAAGGCTCTAATAACGCAACAAGTCCTTCTGATGCAGAATATTTTGTTTTTACTGCAGAGTGCGCAATCGAAGCAGAACCCGCTCCTGCTTCATTTGAAAAGGCCGCTCTTTTAAATCCAACCAATAAAACTCCAATAAGTCCTCCAACTCCAATTGCTTTTGGGTTAAATGCCTCGGTTACTATCATTCCGATAGCATCATCAATAAATGAAAAATTACTGAAGATAATATATAAACAAGCTAAGATATACATTACGGCCATAAGAGGAACTACTTTTTCCGTAACAGAAGCAATTCTTTTGATACCACCGATAATAATGATACCTACTAATACTGCTAATATAACTCCGATCACAGTACCCGCTCCTGTACTCTCAAGTCCCATTAATTCTTTTAGAACGATTGTTGCTTGATTGGATTGTGCTGCATTACCACCTCCGAAAGATCCTCCGATACAAAAGATAGCAAAAATAACGGCTGCAATTTTACCTAATGTAGCAAACCCTTTATCTTTTAATCCTTTACTTAGATAGTACATTGGTCCTCCATATACAGTTCCATCTTCTCCAACATCTCGATATTGAACACCAAGCGTACATTCTACAAATTTTGTAGACATTCCGAGTAATCCACAGACAATCATCCAAAAAGTAGCACCAGGACCTCCTAATGCAATAGCTAACGCCACACCAGCAATATTACCGTTTCCAACAGTTCCAGAAACTGCCGTTGCTAATGCTTGAAAATGCGAAACTTCTCCTTCTTTACTCTCGTCTCTGATCGTATCTCGAATATCTCCATCGACTCCTGCATTAGGGTCTCCTAAACTATGATTTTCTAGGTCATCATACTTGCCCCTAACTACGTTAATTGCTTTACCAAAATATCGAATATTAGGGAATCCAAAATAAATTGTAAAAAACAAAGCACTTAGTACCAATAATATAATTACGAAAGGTGCTCCAGAAAATACTTCAAAAAATATAACCTTTGAGAAAAAGTCAGATACAGGTTGAAACGCCTCATCTATTTTTTGATCCAGACCTTTTTCTGCGGTCTCTTGTGCAAAAGTTAAAAATGGAATTGTTATTGCTAAAATTGAAAGAAGAATTCTCTTCATAATGTGTGAGTTAATTGAATTTAGTTTTTTAGAAGTGAGCAAGATGCTAAAAAAAACAATTGTTTACAATAATTTAACGGTTAAATCTTAGGTAATTATCTAAATATTAAATTCTTTATTTAATTGATTTACTTGTTCTGGTCGCCCTAAAACGACCACCTTAGAACCGGGTTTTAGCACAGTGTCAGCTTCTGGGTTTACAATATATTCACCCTCTGGAGATTTATAACCGATGATGGTACATCCTGTTCTTGATCTCATTGCTATTTCTCGAATAGTCCTTTCCTTATTATCATCAAATAAATCCTCAAATGAAACCTCTTCTATATTAATAGATCGTTTTCCCACAATGGATAAATTGTCTAAAAATTCAATTAAATCCGGCACTACCACTAACGATGCCATGTGATCACCTCCTATTCTATCTGGCATGATTACATTATCCGCTCCTGCTAATCTTATTTTTTTATAAGACGCATCTTGCGAAGCTCTACTAATAATCTTTAGATCTTTATTTATTTGCCTAGCTGATAATACAATAAATAGATTATCCGCATCTTCTGGCAATGTACAAATTAGACATGATGCTTTTTTTATTTGTGCTTCTATCAACACGCTATCTTCGGTAGCATTTCCTTCTAAAAAAAAACGTTCATCACTCTGATATTTTTCGATAACCGCTTTATCATTTTCAATAATCAAGAATGGTTTATTATAAGCCGATAATTTATCAGCAGCTTGCTTACCATTACGTCCATATCCAACAATTATGATATGATTTTCTAATTTACTAATCATTTTTTGCAGTTTTCTATATTGCACTCTTTCGGGATCACTCTTACCAACGATATATTCGGTAATAACCGATAAAGAATATCCTAATATTAAAGCACTTGTCGTTATTAAAAATACGGTAAACAACTTCGCGGTGTCATCAAGAGGTTCTACTTCACCAAATCCCACAGTAGATACCGTAATAACTGTCATATAAAGGGCATCTGTCCATGAATAATCTGAAAAAAAACGGAAACCTAGTACTCCAACAGCTATAACCGTTACTAGTAGTGTTAAGGCTATATATATTTTAGACCCAAACCTTTTGAACATACTTATAAATCAAATACTGAAGTTCTTTTTGTATACACCAAATCTTTTATTTTTAACCAAAAGGCCATATTTAGATATATTACAAAACCTAACCCCGCAGTCGCAAAGGTTAAATAAATAAAAAACAATCGTACATTTTTTGCACGCATTCCAAAACGATCTGCCAGTCTGCTTGAAACATAAAAACCGTTTCTTTCTAAAAATTGTCTTAGATTATAAAGCATAATGCAAAATAATTATATTCTCTTTAATTACCTCTTCTATTCAACAAATAATTACCAATCGCACATTTTAAACAGGCTTTTTGATCACAATAATTCATCTTTAAATGAATCATCGCCTGAGAATGCAAGGCATCTTCCATAGGCACTTGTAATGATATAAATTTGTTTACAATGGTATTTCTTTCATAAGGCAATTGTGATATTAAACTAAAAATATCTTCTTCTCTATCATATCCCAACTTTTTAGCATACAAAAATTTAAGTGGAATTACCGTATTAATTAAAATTAGATGGATAAAAGACTTTGTCAACTTCTTGTTTCTAAAGGTAGATTCTTTATCAAAAGTATAATGTGTTTTCCAAAAATCCGTAGCACTTACATCAAATAACTCATAGAATGTTGTAAGAGTATTAGTTTTTATGATATCACTAAAAAGTTGTTTATTCGTTACATAAAGTTTCGCAAGTTGAGATATTCGAATAGTTGGAAAGTTTGATGGTCTTAATCCATAGAAATAAAAAGGAGATACACCATGATTTTTTAGAGTGTATTTATGCTTCAGGAATTCATATTTTTTGACTAATCGTTGTTGATACGGGTTATCAGATTTCTCATCTAATAGATTTGCTTGACCGAATAACAAAGCTTCCATATTTTCAACATCCTCACTACATTTTCTAACTATTTTAAACTCAAAAGAATTAGCGAGACTTAGAAAAGAATCGTTGTTAACATTCAATCCAAAACTTCTTGCCAATAATTTAAAAAGTACTGCTTCCCAGTCATTAGAAGAAGAGATCAACAGTTTATCAATTAGTTTAGATTTCTGTTCTAATCTTTCTATATATAATCGCTCTTGCCAGTTTGCTATTGTAAAATCAGAAACTTCGGGCAATAACTTTTCGCATTGTATCCAATTGGACTCTTTATGAAGAAAAAAAAATCTAAACTTATGTAATAAATCTTTTTCTGTATAATCTTTTAATTGTAAGGTTGGTATTTTGGAGTTATCTCTTCTAAAAACTTCTACATCATGTTCCCAAACTACGTGTAAGATCACATTATCATATGCTGGATCTATTTCATGATGATGCACATACCAATCA
The DNA here is from genome assembly GCF_039523995.1 of Aquimarina litoralis. Taxonomy (NCBI): domain Bacteria; kingdom Pseudomonadati; phylum Bacteroidota; class Flavobacteriia; order Flavobacteriales; family Flavobacteriaceae; genus Aquimarina; species Aquimarina litoralis. Next base: position 170,558 of record NZ_BAAAGE010000006.1, on the reverse strand, counting down.
CTTGATTTTAAATGAATTTCTACATTTCCCGCCCATTTTTGATGATCAATAGTTATTTGTGAATTAAAAAAGTCCGGACCAGATCTAGTAAGATTATGATCTCCTACCCGTTGTATGACCAATCTCTGCGAATCAGTGGTGAGAAGTTGTAAAAAATTTATTTTTTTATATTTCCATAGATAATGCAGAAAATCTTCATTCATAAGAGTAACAATTTTAATATACTGATCAAAACATCTAATATGTTCCTATCATATTGTGTTTCTATCAATAGAATTGTTACCTCTAATTAGTTAATATTTAAAAAATTTACATAACCATTGTTTAATGTTTTAAAACTTTGAAAATTGGCAATCTAAATGCCATTTTGCCTAAAAACTGGAATAATTCCCTAAAAAAACTACTTTTTTCACATAGAAATCATGCTATTTTCTCCATTTTCTTCTTAAAAAACCCTTAAAAACAGTAAAAATGTACTATTGGTAAGATTTTATGTATTAATGGAAATTATTTCAACGTTATCATTTCTTTAATTTGTTCTAACAAAAGGGAAGAAAATTTTTCAAAAACATATATAAAGATTTTAAAATCCTAAGCTTAGTTGAGTTTGTGTTAGGTTATAGATGGTTGCCAGATGGCAACCATCTTTATTTTATATATGAAATAAATGATTTAAAGTATTTTAAATTTGGATATCAGGATATATATCAAATTTATTAAAGAATGCTTTTTTGAATTTTGAGGAATTAGAGTAATTAAGATTATCCATAACTTCTTTAATCGATAGTCTTTCGGTAAAAATCATATTGTACGAGCTTTCTAATTTTTTATTATTAAAAAACTCTAATGGTGTCTGGTTATGAATCTCTTTAAACATATTAAAGAAATTCGTTCTACTCATATACGCCATGGATGCTAAATGATCCACACCTACAAAAGGCTCATGTAGATTATCTTCTAAATAAGTACTTACCTTATATATATTACCTACTTGTGTACTATTAATATTAAATGGATTACTTTCTGTTTCCCACATAAGAACATCTTTCCAGAATGTCTCTAATAACCGAATACCTCTGGCGATAAAAAATAGATAATTTTCTACCTTATTTATATTCGGAGAAACAATTTGATCAAATAAAATTGATTGTTTGTATGACAGATAAAACTTATTGATATGTTGATGAGAATGTCGGATATACCGATCCATTTTCTCAGCCATATCATTGTTTTTAAGGAAATACGGTTTTGTATACTTACTTTTTAGAACAATCATAATAGATTTTACAACTGCTCCTTTATTAATGTATACTCTTTCACCTTGTTGCGAGTTCATACACCTCATATTACCAGGTGTATATCCATCGGAATAAGAGCTTATAATTTCATTTTTCTTTATCTGATGATCTAAGGAATACTTTCTAAAATGGAGGATAATATCTTTTTCTTCAATAGGTTCTCTTACATATTCGATATCCACATGAGCTTTATAGTTGTTTATAAAAAGGAATACCTCTGGTGAGATTTTATAATAACAAAGATATCCCTCTCCAATATGTGGAGGAAAATAAATACGATCAGAGGATCCATCAGGATCTAATTGGGATCTAAAGTAGTTCCTTAATACATCTATATCAGAAAAGTCAAATGAATATTTTTGCATAACCCTTCGATTTTATACGATTCTTCTTCTTAAAGATCCCATTTTCGACAAAAAGTTGCGTTAAATAATTCTTTAATCAGAATAAAGTATAAAAACAACCCCTGTATTAGCTATTAAAACTAATAAAGGGGAAACCTTTAATGATATAAATATAAATAATTTATTTTATATTGCTGATCACATCATATTTCGTAATGATATGATACTTACCGTTTTCAAGTTCAACTAGTACCGCAGGATTACCATTCTTGATCATTCCAGAAATTTCATCTAAAGAGGTTGTAGCTTTTACTATTGGGAAAGGATCCTTCATAACATCTTTAATCGGTGTGTCTGCACTATTCTTATCTTCTAAAAAAGCCGAAAACAATGCACTTTCGTCTACTGACCCTACAAAACCTTCACTATCCGTTACAGGAATTTGCGATATCTGAAACTTACGCATACGCTCTATTGCATGAGAAACTAGCTCCTCGGTTTTTACTGTTACCAATGGTTTATCAATATGGTTCTTTACCAAATCTACAGCTGTAGAAACTTCTTCTTCTAAAAATCCGCGTTCTCTCATCCAATCATCATTAAACATCTTACCTACGTATCTACTTCCGTGATCATGGAAAAGCACAACTACTACATCGTCTTTTGTAAAATGATCTTTTAGTTGCAGTAACCCTTTTATAGCGGCTCCCGCACTGTTACCAAGAAACATTCCTTCTTCTTTTGCCAACCGTTGTGTATATACAGCTGCATCTTTATCTGTTACCTTAGTAAATCCATCGATAATAGAAAAATCGACATTTTTTGGTAAAATATCTTCTCCGATACCTTCTGTGATATAGGAATATATTTCATTTTCATCAAATATACCTGTCTCATGATACTTTTTAAAAACAGATCCATATGTATCAATTCCCCAAACTTTTACATTAGGATTTTGCTCTTTTAAATATTTTCCAACACCTGAAATAGTTCCTCCAGTTCCAACTCCAACAATAAAATGAGTTACTTTACCATCTGTTTGTTCCCAAATTTCTGGCCCTGTGCTTTCATAATGCGCTTTTGCATTAGACGGATTATCATATTGATTAACATACCAAGAATTTGGAGTTTCTTCTGCTAATCGTTTAGATACTGAATAATAAGATCTTGGATCTTCTGGTTCCACGTTAGTAGGGCAAACCATTACTTTAGCACCAACAGCTCTTAGAATATCCATTTTTTCTTTGGACTGTTTATCTGCCATTACGCATACCAACTTATATCCTTTTACAATGGCAGCTAGGGCTAGTCCCATCCCTGTATTTCCTGATGTACCTTCTATGATGGTTCCTCCAGGTTTCAATCTTCCATCTGCTTCAGCATCCTCTATCATTTTTAACGCCATTCGATCTTTTACAGAATTTCCAGGGTTAAACGTTTCATATTTAGCTAATACCAAAGCATCTACATCTTCAACTAAAGCATTCATTTTTACCATTGGAGTATTTCCAATAGTTTCTAGGATATTATTTGCGTACTTCACAAGCTTACTAATTTATATAGTCTTAATATATGTTTTTTATGCCGTGCAAAGATACAAATACAAAGCTATTTAGTAATAGTAAGATTTAGTATTTCATATTACTGAAAACGAATGGCTTTAGAAGGAGAGATCTTCGCAATTACATAAGAAGGTATCAGCAACATTAATAAACATAAAATCATAGTTCCGATATTAAGCAACAGTATATACCCAATATTGATATAAACTGGAGCTGTACTAACATAATATGTTGCCGGATTAAGACCAATAATCCCATAATGCTTCTGCAAGAAAAGTAAGCCAATTCCTATGAGATTTCCCCAAAACAAACCAATTAGTATTAGATAACCAGCATTATATAAGAACACTTTTCTAATGGACCAATCATTAGAACCCAATGATTTAAGTATACCAATCATTGAGGTTCTTTCTAGAATTAAAACCAACAATGCTGTGATCATGTTGATTCCTGCAACCAGTATGATAATACTAATAATACCAATAATATTAAGATCAAATAATTTTAACCATTCAAAAATACTTCCATATTTTAAAGTGATCGTAACAGCTTCTAAATCGGAAGGTATATTTTCAAAAATCTGTAATCCTTTTCTATCAATTTGATTAAAATCATCTATAAACACTTCGAAACCTCCAACTTCTCCATCTTTCCATTTATTCATTTTTTGGATATGCCTTATATCTGCTAGAATAAACTTCTCATCAAATTCCTGAAACCCTGAATCATAAATACCTACAATTTCAAATGCTCTAATATTAGCAGGTATTTTAGAATTAGAGTTTTTCTTTAAAAAAACAGTATTTGCCTTATCGCCTATCCCTAAACCTAATCGCGAAGCTGTATATGCCGAAATCAGTATCTGATTATTTCTTGGATCTGTAAAATCGGGTATCGTACCTTCTATAATATATTCTTTAAAGTAAGACCAATCATAATCTTCACCAATACCCTTAACTACTACTCCTTCAAAATCGTTCTCTGTTCTAATTAAACCACCTTTTGTAGCAAATACCTGAACATGCTTAACTCCTGTTACATCCGTGAAATTGGGATAAAAGTGTTGCTCTTTCTTAATTGGTATCAAGGATTCCAAGCTATTGTTATTATCATAACTCGTAATAATAACATGTCCATTAAATGCGGCAACTTTTTCTCTAATTTTACGTTGTAATCCTATACCAGTAGCAACGGTAATTAACATCATGATCATTCCTATGGCAATCGCAAATATTGCAATTTTTATGATCGTAGATGAGATGCTACTTTTATGTTCCTTACCTTTGATAAGGCGTTTGGCAATAAAATATTCGAAATTCAATGTTACTTATGGTTTTAATAAGAAATACATTCAAAAATACGTTTTTATTCCTTTTTATTCTGTTTATTTCCTGTGGAAGCGGAACAAAACCTTCTTCTACTCCATCACGAGAGGATGAAAAATCGATCATAAATCAAAAAAGTGTAATTGCCGAAACTCGCATTCAGGATTCTCTAGATGTTCTTACACCAGTAATAGTAGGGGCAAATCAGACTGATTTATATATCCCATTATTACAAAACAAAAAGGTAGCTATCGTTGGGAATCAAACTTCTGTAATTTTCAAATACCCAAATTTAAAACCGCTGTTACAAACGGAGAAAATTGCTCCGAACTCATTAAGTCAATACACACATTTGGTAGATTCTCTACTAGCACGAAAAATTGATATACAAAAGGTATTTGCTCCAGAACACGGGTTTAGAGGTAAGGCGGATGCTGGAGAATTAGTTGCAGATGAAAAAGATATAAAAACAGGGTTACCTATTATCTCTCTACATGGTAAAGACAAAAAACCATCAGCTTCTTCACTTAAGGATGTGGATATTGTAGTGTTTGATATCCAAGATGTAGGAGCTCGTTTTTATACCTATATTTCTACATTACATTACGTAATGCAAGCTTGTGCAGAGAATAATATTCCTTTGTTAATATTGGATCGTCCTAATCCTAATGGTCATTATATCGATGGTCCTACATTAAAACCAGAACATAGTAGTTTTTTAGGAGTTCATCCTATTCCTTTAGTTCACGGAATGACTATAGGAGAATATGCTAAAATGGTCAATGGTGAAGGTTGGCTAGGAAGTGATCTAAAATGTAAATTAGATATTATTCCGGTTAAAAACTATACACATCAAACCTACTATAGTTTGGCCATAAGACCGTCTCCAAATTTACCAAACGATCGATCCATCAATCTATACCCAAGTCTAGGTTTTTTTGAAGGCACTACTATAAATGCTGGAAGAGGTACAGAAATGCAATTTCAGATTTTTGGATCACCAGATTTTCCAATAAAGCAATATGACTTTGCGTATACGCCACAACCCAATTTTGGTGCCAAATATCCTAAGCATAAAGGAGAGGTATGCTATGGAAAAGACCTTAGAGAAACAGAAAGATTATCCAGTATTCGATTACAATGGCTTATCGATGCTTATCGAAACTCTAAGAACAAAGAAGGCTTTTTTAATACCAAGTCATTCACCTCTCATGCCGGAACCAAAAAACTGCAAGAACAAATTATCCAAGGATATACAGAACAGGAAATCAAAAAAACTTGGAGAAAAGATCTCGAAAGCTTTAAAAAAATCAGAGCGCAATATCTACTTTATAAATAACCCCGAATTAAGATGCTAAGACCCCTGTTTTCAGGGATATCGGAAACTTCCGAAATTAATACCTTTGAGTACTCTTGGGCTTACATTTTTAAAATCAAATCTTGGGTTATTTTTAGAGTAACAAATGAAACCTGTTCGCAATAACATACTAGTTTTTTTAAGAAGTACTATAGCAATTCTTCTGCTATTACTAAGCTTTGAAGCTCATAGTCAAATCGATACAAAACGAACTTTCCCGTATCCCAACAAAACTGAAAAAGCAATTGTCGATGAACTTAGAGTATTGGCAAATACTCCTGAAAAACGCTCAGAAAGTTATATAAGAGCTCATCAAGAATTCAAAAAACCAGGAGTTAAAAGCAACAGATTTAAAGCTGATCTAAGTTTAATTTTATGTTCTTATTTTAGAAGTATCTCCAAAATTGATTCCATCAAATACTATGCTAATAAAATCTTAGAACTTAAAGAATTTGAGAATGACACACTAAAAAACAATATTCATGGACTTGCATACTTTACACTTGGTCAAGCAAATAGTTACATAGGCTTAAATAAGAAAGGAAGGAAGTGGTTTTTGAAAGGGATTGAAATTTCTCAACAATATAATGACGAAAAAGTTTATTATGTAAATGCATTTGGCTTGGCAGGTTCCTTCTTGAGTTCTCATGAATATGATCAAGCGCTAGAACTTTACAAAAAATGTCAGCAATTCAAAAAGAATGAAGAAATGGTATTTGGTTCTATCGTTAATATTGCTAACATTTATGGATATAAAGAAGAATATGGTAAGACTATAGAATATCTAGAAAAAGGAAGAGAACTTTGTATAAAAGCAGATAGAAAGAGTTGTATTGGAACAATCTCTGTCAATCTTGGTATTACTTACAAAAAACTTGGTAATTACCAGAAATCTTTAGCCTCTTTTGATAATGCTTTAGCGATAGCAAAAGCAAACAACTTTGATAGAATGCAAATTTACGGTGGTGTAGAAAAGGGTCGTTTATTAAGTGAACTGAACAGAAATCAGGAAGCAGAGGATTTATTACTCAATACCTTGGAAATTGCAACAAGAATAGGTTTTCTAAATGAACAGGAACGAATATATTACAGATTAAGAGAAATAGCTGTTGCCCAAAATGATTTTAAAAAAGCATTAGATTATCATGAACAATATGATAAAATAAATGACTCTACTAGAGCTCTTGATAAAGATAAAGAGATAAGTGAATTGGAAGTAAAATACAAAACATTGCAGAAGGAAAAAGAAATAAAGTTTTTGCAAATTGAAAACACTAATAAAAAACTCGAATTAGCCAATCGAGAAGAAGCTATTAGTAATCTTAAACTAAAACAAGAAATCGAGAAGAAAGAGAATGAGCTTCTTAGAAAAGAAAACGAAAACAAATTACTTTCCTTTCAAAATACTACAGAAAAAGCATTAAATGATAATATCATTCTTAAAAAAAACCAGGAACTAAAAGATGCTGAACTAAAAATTCAACAAGATGAAACTAGTAGACAAAAAACATTCAAAAACATCATTTTATATTCCTTTTTAATCTTACTTATTCCAGTAATTGGATTATTAATTACGTACTACCAAAAAATTAAGGTACAGAGTGAATTAAGTCAAAAACAAAAAGAAATAAACGAAGAAAAAATTTCATCACTATTAAAAGATCAAGAATTACAGGTAATAAAAGCCGCTGTAGAAGGACAAGATAAAGAGCGTAAACGTATTGCTCAAGAGTTACATGATAGTATTGGTGGAAATTTAGCTGCTATTAAGCTCCGCTTAAATAATTCTTATGATAATCATAATGGAGTACTAAAAGGAATCAATGCACAAATTGATGATACCTATGAATTGGTGCGTGACATTTCGCATGATCTCATTCCAAAAAAGTTTACTAAAAATAATTTTTGTGACGTATTAGAGGAGTATATTAGTAATATCGAAGGAGCAAGTAATTTAAAAACTTCGTTTCATGCATATCCCCGAAAAAACATAGATAGTCTGAACGAAAACTTGCAAGTAGAAGCATTTAAGATTGTACAGGAGTTAGTAACTAATAGTATCAAACATGCAAAGGGTTCTATTATCGAATTACAATTAAATCTAGTTAAAAATGAACTTAATATCCTTTTTGAAGATGATGGTGTCGGTTTTGATGTCGATAAAAAAGTAGAAGGTATTGGGTTTAGAAATATAAAAAGTAGATTAAAAAAAATAAACGGTACCATTGATATCGATTCGCGATTAAAAAGAGGCACCATCATTAATATAGAAATAACCAACGTAAACAATACGATACATGAAATACAACCTAATTATAGCTGATGACCATAAAATGTTTTTGGATGGGTTATTAAGTATTCTAAATTCCGAGAATGATTACAATATTCTTTTAACTGCAAAAAATGGTAAACACATTGCAAAATATGTAGAGATCAATCCTGACGAAAAAATTGATTTGATTATTACCGATATTACAATGCCAGAAATGGACGGTATTGCACTAAACAAAATTGTAAAAGAAAGAAATAGAAATATTAAAACTTTGGTTGTTAGTATGCACAATAATCCTGATATGATTGATACGCTTATCGAGCATGATGTAGATGGATATGTACCTAAAAATGCAGAAAAAGAAGAGTTACTAAAAGCAATACAAACTATCCTTAATGGAGAAAAGTATTTTTCTAGAGAAATCAAGGATATTTATATGGAGAATAAGTTCTCTAAAAAGAAAGATGAAGAAGTAAAACTTACGCAAAGAGAAATTGATGTAATTACTTTAATTGCTCAGGAATTTACTACACAAGAAATTGCGGACAAATTATTCTTAAGTAAACATACCATAGAAAGTTATCGAAAAAATTTAATCGCTAAATTAAATGTAAGAAACCTTGCTGGACTTACTAAATATGCCTTGAAAATGAAATACATAGAACATTAAGAAACCTTTGCTTACCATATATATCTTCCTATACATAGAACAAACAACAACTAATTAATTTTAGGAGATAAATTTTAGTAAAAGCGTGTTTTGTAAAGAATTTACAAAACACGCTTTTTTTAAATCAATCGTATCTCTAGACCTATTCTCACTGTTTTCAGGGTACTCATTTTCACCAGAAAAGGTGTTTCTAAGGGTATATTTAAGTGACATCTTTGTACTGTAGTTTTTGATAAACAACAAATCAAATTTTACCAAAATAAACTAATTACTAACCCTATAAAACCATAAGACATGATCTGGGGAATCTCATTAATTTTATTAAGTATTTTAGCAGTACCATCATTATTACTTTCCAAAAAACCAAATGCAAAGGAACTTTTAGAAAAAATTGAACCTTACCAAGGATGGATTGGGTTTGTATTCTGTTTCTGGGGAGTTTGGGGAATAATTTCAGCAATTTTAAATCTAGGTTGGCTTACTACCTATCCAATTTGGTGGGTGACATTATTAGCAGGAAATATAATCTCTGCTGCACTAGGATTTATGTTAGGATTTGGTCTTATCAATAAGTTCTTCTTATCAAAAAATGAAGCAGCAAAAGAAAAAGCAGACGAATTAAGAGCAAAGCTTGCTCCTAAACAAGGAAAATTAGGAGTATTTGGACTTATCGTTGGAGGATGGATGATAGTGGCATCATTCCTTTTCTTCACGTAATATGTTAGTTAGTTGAAGAATGGAGGGAGAAATGAACATTTAACCGTTGTATTCTCTCTCCCATTCTAATCAAAAAATCAATAAACAAAATACTCTATAACCACTAACATAAACCAAGAACGTCATGATTATATTCGGGACCAGTTCTTCTACTATAAACCCATCGAAACTAGATGGTGGCCATTGCCCTTTTTGCAAGACAGAAAATCAAATGTGGGTTCAAGGATACAGAAAATACTTCCATGTGTTTTGGATTCCCTTTTTCCCTCTTTGGAAGAAACTATATGTAGTTTGTAGTCATTGCAAAGGAGCCTTTGAAAAACAAGAGATTACTAGTAAAAATCTTATCTCCAATTTTGAAGAATTCGAAAAAAACAAAGTTAAAATCCCGTGGTATCATTTCACAGGTATTATCATCTTTTTATTACTAATCACATCGATTTCAGTAATACCATTTTTAAACTAAATAAATTATCAAATCACTCAAATTATTAAATTATGAAAACAAAAATTTTATTTCTTTTAAGCATTATTGTACTTGGAACTACATCAACCTTAAAAGCACAAAAGCTTAAGAAATTCGGGAGTTCTATTGAGAAAAAAATAGGCCCAAAAACAATAAAAGTACCGTATACCGATGTAGTATCATACCTTGGATATGCTGCTCCTGGAAATGAAGATGAAGTAAAAGACGGAAAGAAATTTTATTACATATATGTTTGGGTTCCTGCTGTAGCTCCAGAGTTAGGAGTAAGAATGATGTCTCCGGTAGGGAAAGCTAAAACAAAAAATCCTATAAAATCAGAAGCATATACAAAGAATGCTAAATCAAAGGATTATTTCGACACGTATATTACGCTAGAAAGATCAGACATTATCAGTGCTGATAATATCAGCCAAGATGCTGTGGATAGTGCAAATTGGGTGATTCTAGAACGTAATGATGATAGCGGAGAAATGCCAAAACAACCAAGTGGTAGTTCTTACAACTCTCTTTTAAGATATAAAAGTGACATCAACGATCCTTTAAAAGCTCTTACTGTTGGATTATACCGAATCGGTTTTACAACCTACAAGACTGGTGAAGTAAAAGGTACTTTCTTAGCAGAAGTTGCTGCGCCTGTAAAACTTCCTGGTGTAGTAATGGCTAAAACGATCGCAGATCTAAAAGCAGGAATGAGCAAATAATCTTCTTTTAATAGAGATCAATGAGATAGTTATTCCTTAGGCTAATCAAATTATTGGAATAGCTATCTCTATCTCCATGATAGCAACTAGTTCTCTTTCTTTAAAACATCATAAACTATTTTACAAAATGACAGATAAAACCAATAAAGATCAAAACAAAGAGAAAAGTCTGCTAGATGACATATTAGGCAATGCGATTTCTTCTACCAACAAATTTGACGAAGCTACTGCCGGACTTGAGACCAAAAAATGTAAAAGCTGCGGAGCAGCAAGACCTAGCGATACTGATCTTCAATACTGTGATTTCTGTGGAAACCAGTTTTACTAAAACTTTATAATTTAAAACCACAAACATGTCTTTTATTGCCACACAACAAAGATGGGATACGTTCTTAGCCAAAATAAGAGATCGTTTTTATGAAGTACTCAATAAAACAGAAACAGTATTACCATTATTATTTGAGGCTACGGACTTCGAAACAATTACTTTTCAAAATGCCTGGCAAGGTATATACTCACAAGCTTCTGATCTTATTTATAAAATAGAAAACACATGGTTTGATAAGGTAGAACGGGCATTTTTAGATCTTGATATAGATTATGACACTTCTAGGTTTATTCAGGAACGTAACAAAGGGTTTCAATTACAGCATGAATTACAGCAGGAATTGAAATCTTATGAAGTACGAATTTTTGCGGATGCTGCAAAAAATTTAGTATCGCAGGCAAAAGAAACCTTATCCAAAGATTTTTGTTGTACACAATGTCAAGCCAAACTACCAATTAGAGATAATTTTTTTCGATCGCATTACACTACATGTGATTATTGCCAGACAGTAAACACATTTGAACCAGGAACAAAAGCGAGAAATGTAGAACACTTTGCCATTAATGCATTGGGTGAAGAAGCGGCGTTAGAACATTATCTAAAATATGAACATCTTAAGTTTCAGAACTATCTATCAGATAGAGACATTTTTAGCAAAGATGAATTAATAATTCCATACCGCAAATACATAGAAACCTATCTAAAAAAACGTATCGAAGTAATTCCCGATTATGAGGAACGATATGAGAAGGATCTCAGTGCTAAAATGTCATTTATAATTGATTATTCATAATTCGAAAAAAAGGAAAACATATGTCAAATTCATTTAGCAATCAACTACGTTCGGTAATCGAATGGAACAGTCCTAAACCAGATACTCTTTTTGAGAAATGGACTCAGGATGGAGATGAAATAAAAAATGCATCTAAACTTATTGTAGGACCAGGACAAGGATGTCTTTTTGTGTATGAGGGAAAGGTAGAAGGCTATTTTGAAGAAGAAGGGCTGTATGATCTTAAAACCGGGAACATCCCTTTTTGGACAACTATTAAGAATATCATGTATAAGTTTGAGTCCGCGCATAAAGTAGGTATCTATTTTTATCGAAAAGCAGAAATGCAAAACATTCGATGGGGAACCCCATCACCTATTACCTATAAAGATCCGGTATACAATTTTCCTGTTGGCTTAGGTGCTTTTGGAAACTTTTCATTTAAGATTACTAAAGCAGTGGATTTTTTCTCTAATGTAATTGCTGGTGAGGATTATTATCCAGTAAGATCCATTCAAAAGGTAATTTTATCGAGAATCACTCAGCCAATTAGTGATTTTCTTGCCAAAGCTTCTTTTAGTTACATCGATATCGACAAACATCGAAATGAAATTGCTGAATTTTCCAGAAATTCCTGTGAATCTATTTTCAATGATTTAGGATTTCAACTACTCGATTTTAGAATCGAAGGAACCAATTTCGATGAAGATACCAAAACAAGAATCGGCAGAATAGCAGATATGAGTGCAGAAGCACAAGCAATGAGAGAGCTTGGAGTAAGTTACCAAGATTATCAGCAGCTTGAAGCACTAAAAAACATGGCAAAAAATGAAGGAGGAGGAAATTTAGGAATGCAAATGGGTGCTGGTTTAGGAATAGGGCAAATGATGGGTAATATGATGAACAACCAAAATCAACAACCTCACCAATCACAACAACCATATCAACCACAAAATAACACTCCAGTATCTACTCCAAATTCAGATGATCCTATTCAAAAACTCGAAAAACTAAAAAAGATGTTTGAAGCAGGACTTATCGATGAGCAAGAGTACAAACAAAAAAAACAAGAGATCTTATCTCAATTTTAATTCACCACAAATTTAAAAACCAAATACAATGAGTAATTTACATAAATTCACAGATCACGATAAAACAGAACAAGGTCAAAAGGCCATTGCATTAGGAATAAAAAATAAGCAATCCTCAGCAGAGAATAGTTATGATTATACGGTACAAGAAGCTGCAGATTTTAGCTGGCCAGATATTGATCCTGATCAAATCGGGCACATAGAACCTTGGTTATGTTATAGTAAAAACAATGATGGAACTACAGGAGGATGGGTAGATCTAAATCAATTTGCCAATGGTCAGCAAAGAAAATTAAATGCTTGTTTACAAACTCTTGGTTATCCCGAAGCTTTAAATACTACTACAGATAGAGCAAGAGAAATATTAGATGAAATCAATAACAATGACAACTTTGAAGAAATTGCTGCTCAATATGGTTTTAAAAGTAACGAGCATTTTTCTTTAGAAGATCATGTAGCATCTTCGTTAATAAAAATTGAAAAAGCTGAAGGAAAAGCCTATGATGCCGCTGATGACTTCCTAAAAGAACAAAAAGCTAAGCTAGACGCGCAGATGGACGCTCATATCGAAGCTGCTGAAGCTGGAGGCTTATTAGATCCTATTAACGGAATTGATATGGAAACCTGGGCTGCAGCCAATGCCAAAATTGCTGGTGGAATGGATTTAGAAGAAGTACTGACAGTTGTAGGAACTGAAAAGCCAATCTGGGATAAAGTTTCTGCAGAATGGACGGCAAGAATGTCTCAGGATACAACTTTTGCCATTTCCAAAGTTTATGGAGATGCTTTTATGAATTCTAACATTGGCAAATTTGCCGCTACTGAAACTAATGAAGAATCAGATACTTCAAGCTCAAGTAATGGTAGTTCGCTAGATAATGTAATGGCAGATTTTGATTTGTATGTAAAAATCATGTGTCACCAAAATATGGGAGCTACTCAAGGAAAAGATGCGGTTTCTATTCTTAATGAATACGGGCTCAATGTGAATGATTGGAGTACTGTAGGCTCACAATGGACTACTAAAATGGCTACAGATACAAGACTCGCCTTAAAAATGGGAGAGTTAATGGAAAAATATAACGCAGAATTTGCAACTGCAGGAGCAGGAGATGATATTGATTTTTAGGATTTTTCTTTTTAGATGAGGAATGACCCGATGGACATCAATAATTCCATGACATTAGATTTAGATAAGACAACGATGAAAATCGGGTCATTTATATAATTAAAAACCTATATCATAAAACTGCTAATTCCAAAATGAAATCTCTCTTTCTATTTGCCTTATGTTGTGTCTCTATAATGCATTCTCAAATGAGTGAGCCAAACAAAGATGTAAAAAAGCTGCTCAAGTATGGTAGGAATCATATAATTAGTTTGGCCATAAAAGAACTAAACAGGCAAGAACAGACAACAATAGGTAAAGAGGATTTCCATTTTATATCAGTAAAAGCTAGTAATCAAAGAGTACTAGTACAATTCGGATACAATGTAATATACCTTCCAAAAAACACTGCTTATTATTCTGATATCACTGTAGAATTACCTTCAGGCACTATTACTAAAAACATTGAAAGTAATGATACGGCATATTCATCTTTCTATTTACCAACACATACAGATCTGAAAATTATAAATGAGATTTTGAATCCTGATAGCACTAATATTGATGTTTTCAAAAAAGGAATTGTCCATCCTTTAACCACAATCAAAGAAATGGAAAATAGCTATTTAGTAGTTTTTTCCTCGCGAGATCCCTACTTAGGTGGTGTGTTTAGCGAAGAAGAAATAGATAAAAAAACTGGAGAAGTAATCTCATCAATAAACGGTCATTATGAACCCGCTCCAATCCTACCAGATGATGATGAGCATAAAGAAGAGTTTATTGAAATAACCAATTAAAAATGAAAACCAAAAATATAGTCGCAATAAAGAGCAACCTAAAACCTATATGCTTTTTCATGTTCATTTTTAACACTTTGGTATTTCCTCAAAGCAACAATCATATCGATAACACCCTTAATCAAGAAGAGACAGAAAAATTTTTGTGCTTAGAAATTTATGGTAAAAAAGGCAGTAATATTAAAGTTCGATTAAATGATATTCCAGTATGTGAGCTTTTGATTGAAAACGAAGAAGGGTATGGAAACGCTTTTACCCTAGCTAACCATTATGCGATTCCAAATATCAATATAGTTTCTGTATACCCATTATCAAAAAAAGGATCTGCGACTATTCGTTTAGCAAACTATAAGAAAGGTGAAATTACAGGAGAAAATAATGGTGAAACTTTACTAAAAATCAACATTAAAAATGATGATTCGCCAGTTCATAAACAAGTGACATTACCTTCTAATTTAAAAAAGTGGTCATGGATGGATACAGATGTAATCACAGATAAAACCAGTAAAAAAGAAGCCATTGCTTTTGCAAAATCATTTTATAAAACTATGGAAGAAGGGAATATCAATGAAATGGTTGCTGCCGCAGATCCCATCATAGGATATGAAGTCTTGTCTAAACCAGAAATTTCTAAAGAAGATCTCATTAACGAATGGATTGAAGGTTTAAAAATGGTTTTTACAGATCAAAACATATATGATGATATTGATTCCATATCTATCCAATTAACTCCTGTAGCCAATGGGAAACTATTCGAAGTTACCAGAGACGATGGAAGTTGGTTATTTAGAACATCAGAGAAGAATGAATTTCCAGTAGGCTTCAAGAGTATAATAGGGCGTAAAAATGGAGTTTGGAAATTCTATCATTAGTAATAATTACATAAAACATAAATTCATACTCAATTAAATAATTCAAAACTATGTGGCATCATCTAATAGAAAAGCAAGATCCTATGTCAATTAGAGAACATCTAAGTTTTATGACTAAAAATAAAGAAGACGAAGAAATTCTGGATCTTATTATAGCGCAATTTTTAAAAGCTGAAATAAGTAATGATCAACTATTACTTACATTTCAGCATAAAGAATACGAGGATGAAGAAGTAATATTAGAATGTAATGCCCCATTTGAAACTGAAAAAGGTCCAAAATCCTGGATCGAAGTAGCGAAAATTCATAATGGAATATCCTGGGAATCATTAGGTGGAGGATATCTTGGGTTTAATGGTATTCAAGCAGGAGGATCTGCAATCGAACAAAGTTGGGAATATTACTTTTTGGAAGAAGCCGAAGAAGAAAATGAAGAATTCATTACATCATTAAAGGATAATGGTTATGGTATTGAAGATACTGAAGGTGTTATCGATTATGGCCAAAACTGGGTTATTGCCCATCCAGGAAAAATGAACCAATTAGGAGAGCCAACTCTATATTTTGTATCACATGGAGATTGTGAAGCTGTACTTATTGAAGAAGCACAAAACTTAGAAATGGGACAAGTTTTACTAAGAGTTATTGCAGAGTACATTTTAGATGCTGATTATTTTTCTGAGACATACAATTAGAAATGAACACTCTAAAAAAAATATATTTTCTAATTCATGTAATACTATTAGGTGGTTCTATATACGCACAAAAAATATCCTCTCATGATAAATCACCCGAAATGAAATACGGAACCGTAATCGAAGTCAAAACGAATCAAACGATTATTTTCAAAGATAATTTATCCCTTACTTTGGAATCTTTTTCTCATAAAACTTCCCTTAAAGGTATTACAAAAGCATCTACCAATATTACTTTAAGATTAAATCAAGAAGAAGTCTTGCAGTTCTTATCTGTTTATAGTAATGATCATCTAAAATCTGAAGAAGAATTGAATTCGTTCGAATATACGAAAGTAATAGAGCAAAAAGATAGAACTTCGGTCTCTGTAACTTCCCAAAATAATGCTCGATTTATCTTTTGGAAGGGTTACCAAATTCAGTTAAAAGAGTTTGAATATGATAGATTTATTAAAATTATAATTACTGAAATTCCATAACAACAATCATGATATTGTCTTAAGCTAGGCTCGCCTATTGCTTTTGTGTTCCAAAGGCATGGTAGCTTTCATTTTTTCTACAATATTATAGGCTGCAGGGCAAATTGCCACATTTTGCATAGTTAAATTAGAAATCTGATAAAACTTTTTCCGATCCGTATGCGGAAACTCTTTACAAGCCTTAGGTCTTACATCATAAATCAAACAATAATTATCTGCCGCTAAAAAAGCACAAGGTGTTTGTTGCAGTACGAAATCTCCATCCTCATCCTTTCTAAGATATTGCTCCTCGAACTGATGTGATTTCATTTTTAAATGCTTCGCTATCCTATCCACATCAATATCAGTAAAAAGAGGACCTGTTGTCTTACAACAATTAGCGCACTCTAAACAATCTGTTTTTTGAAACTCTTCATCATGCAGATCTTGCATAAACCGATCTAAATGCTTTGGTGGTTTCTTTTTTAATTTGGCAAAATACTTTTTATTCTCGTTCTGCTTATCTTTGGCGAGTTCTGGTAATTGATCTATGAATTCTTGCATAGTGCAAAATTACAAATTATGAACAACGAATTTTGAATTCAGAACTACAATCATGAGTAAAGATATTTTTGGAGAAGCGATCAAAGACTTTTATCACAACGAATATAAAGAGGATATTGTAGTACAAGCTCCAGACTTCGATGATGATATCATACCCATACCATATTTATTCAGGTCCTATGAGGAAATGCCGCTACTAGAACAAAAAGCGTTAGACCTTGCTGATGGAGAAGTTCTTGATGTAGGTTGTGGCGCAGGAAGTCATAGCTTGTACCTCCAAGAACATAAAAAACTCAAGGTTCATGCGATTGACATTTCTGAAGGAGCTATAGAAATTTGTAAAAAAAGAGGGATTCAAACAACAAATGTTCAAGATATTCTAAAGCTTCAAAAAAAACAATATGACACACTTTTGTTTTTAATGAATGGAAGTGGAATTATAGGAAAATTGAGTGATATTGATCGGTTTTTCACTCATCTAAAAACATTACTTAAACCAAATGGCCAGATTCTTATGGATTCCTCGGATATTTCTTATCTATTCGCAGAAGAAGATGGTAGTTTTTGGATAGATGCATCCAAAGGTTATTATGGCGAAATGCAATACAAAATGATCTATAAAAACCATTCATCTGATTGGTTTCCTTGGTTATATATAGATTACAACACCCTACAAAACGCTGCTAACTCTAATGGATTATTATGTGAACTTATACTAGAAGGAGAAAGTAATGATTATCTAGCAAAACTTACTATGGCAACTGATAGCCTTTAGATTTCAACTTCTTCACAGTTTCCTGATATAAATCTCTGCTCCATTGCTCACTAACCTCAGCAACCATAGTTCGTAGAGAATTACTTTGATTTTGCACTTTTTGCCCAACTTCAGAAGTAAAGAAATCCGACAACTCAACTTTTTGACTATCGCTAAGTTTTGACCTATCTTTTACCATTTGCTGACCAGTCTCTGATTCATAAAAACCTATTAATTGTTTGATATCTTCATGGGTAAAATTACTGCGATAGGCAGATACTAATAAAGATTTAATATTATTTAGTGGTTCTTTCTTATCTCCCTTTACTTCTTCCCAAACGGTATCCGGAACTTGTTCTGCGCTATACTGTTGTTTTAGTAATGTAAACATCTGATCAATTGCTGCATCATATTGCTGCTCCGTTCCGTTTAAAGAAAAGTATCGCATAGCATCTTCATGGTACGATCTTTGTGCAAAACTTGCAGTAACTGTTAAAAATAACGTTAAAACAAAAACTATATATCTCATAAATTCGTTTATTTACTAACTACCTCTGGAAAATCAAATTTTATGCAAATTACAAAATTCTTAAGCATTCTTTTGTTTTTATCTTTTATTGTTGTCGGATGTTCTGATGACGATGAAAATACTTTTGTGCTTAATGGAGAAACCAGTAATACTCAAACATTAGGAACGTCCGCTAATGATCTCCTTAGTGACACTAATTTTAGAGGATTAACCGTAGAAATTATTTCTGTAGAAGGATTTGCTCCCACTACTACCGCAATAAATACATTTAGAAGCTTTTTGGAAGATCGATTACATAAACCTGATGGTATTACTATTAATCAACGTACTGTTCCTTCTTCTGGTTTAGCTCCTTTTGATATTAATGAAATAAGACAAATTGAAACCTTAGAAAGAACTGTGTTTAATGAAGGCGATGAGATTACAGTATATATTTATTTTGCAGATGGTATCAGCGAAATAGATAACGATTCTAAAGTAATATTAGGATCAGCTTATCTCAACACATCTATTGTAATATATGAAAAAACCCTTCGTGAACTAAGTCGTAATCCTCTTTCCCCTCTGTTATCTACAATAGAGGCTGCAACACTAAATCATGAATTTTCTCATTTACTAGGGTTAGTAAATATAGGAACTCCTTTACAATCTCCACACGAAGATAGCTTATCATTAGGACACTGTACTTCTGAAAATTGTTTAATGCGTGCAGCTGTTGAATTTGAAAGTGGAATGATGGATCTAATGGGAAATGGCGTACCAACGCTATGTCCAATATGTCGCGCAGACTTAAGAGCGAATGGAGGTAAATAACGCCCTGAAAGTTATTTATAATAAGAAAACGTCTTTTTAAAACAACATATCTCTAGTTAACATATAATGAAATTCAAAAAGCTAAAACTTTTCACTACACAACTATCTTCTGAATTAAAATTTTATACAGAAACTTTAGGTTTCGAATTGCTAAGTTCAGATGCTGCTTCGTTTACAGTTAAAATCGGATGGAGTGAACTAACTTTCGAAAAATCGGAAACAGCTTACACGTATCATTATTGCTTTCTCATTCCTGCGAATCATTTACAAACAGCGTTAGAATGGATGGAAAAAAGAACAGAAGTTATTGATATTGAAAATGGTAGAAAAACACAAAATTTCGAATCCTGGAACGCTGATTCCTTTTACTTCTATGATGCAAGTGGAAATATTGCTGAATTTATAGTTCGATATGATTTAAAGAATGATGATCAAACTACTTTCGACAATTCTAAGGTTTTAGGAATTAATGAAATGGGAATGCCTACCAATAATGTAAGGAAAGTAAATCAGCAATTAGAACGTGAGTTAAATACTGAATTTTGGAAAGGAGATATTGATAGATTTGGTACGAATGGTTCTCAGGAAGGAATCTTATTACTGCCAAACTATGAAGTGAAAGATATTTGGTTTCCTACGGATTTAAAAATAAAACCAAACCCTTTTGAAGCTGTTATTCAACATGGAACTAAAACTTCTCGATTATCTTACAAAAACGAAGAATTAAATATAACACCTTTCTCGTTATAGAAAAAGGTGTTACGTATTAATTTAGTATACTTTTTCTCCACCAACATATGTGGCTTGTACTTTGATATTAGGTATCCTGTCTTCTGCTACTTCCATGATATTCTCTTCTAGGATAACAAAGTCAGCAAATTTACCAGCAGTGATACTTCCTTTTTCATTTTCTTCAAAATTACTGTAAGCAGCCCAGATAGTCATTCCTTTTAAAGTTTCTTCTCTGGTTAACGCATCTTGTTTCTGGAATCCTCCTTCTGGATATTGCTTCAAATCTTTACGAGCTACGGCCGCGTAAAATGTATAAAAGGGACTTACATTTTCTACAGGATAATCAGTTCCTAATGCTAATTTACCTGTTTTATCCAATAACTGCTTATAGGCATATGCTCCTTTGATTCGTTCTTCTCCTAATCGTTCATCTGCCCAATACATATCACTCGTAGCATGAGTAGGTTGTACACTCATTACCAAGTTATCATTTAAAATTTCAAACTCTTCAGGTGCAACTACTTGTGCATGTTCTACACGCCATCTTCTATCCTTTTTATCCTTTAGCACATCATAGTAAGTATTCATTACCACGGCATTTGCAGAATCACCGATCGCATGTGTATTCATCTGAAAAGGAGATGCTGCTAATCTTTTGGCAAGATTCTTGAATTCTTCATTTCCTATGACCATTGCTCCATGGTGATCATGCTTATCAGAATATGGTTTTTTAAGTACAGCTCCTCTAGATCCTAAAGCTCCATCTGCATATACCTTAAAAGATGACACATTAAGCTTTTCTGTTTTATACACTCCTTTTTTCAAATAGTAATCCACATATTCAGGAACATTACTAACCATCGTATACATTCTGATCTTTAATTGTTCTGCTTTCTGTAAACTATCAATTACTGAAATAACTTGTGGACTTAATCCAGCATCGTCAACCGTGGTTAATCCATAACTAAAGTTAATTGCTTGTGCATCTTTTAATGCTGTTACTTGCTCTGCCACAGTTGGTTTAGGAAAGATAGCTTCTACCAATTCCATAGGATTATCAATTAACACTCCTGTTAACACTCCATCCTTCTTAATGATTTCTCCACCAGAAACCTTGGTATCTACTGTTATTTTTGCCAAATCCAACGCCGCTTGGTTTGCTAACATCGCATGACCATCTACACGTGTTAATGCCACAGGTGTTATAGGGAAAAGACTATCCAATTTTTCTTTAGTTGGAAATTCTTGTACCTCCCAGTCGTTTTGATCCCAACCTCTACCTGTAATGAAGGGTACATTTTTCTTTTCCTGAAAATCTATAATACGTTTTATCACATCTTCATAACTGGTGGTTCCTACCAAATCTACTTTTTGCTGCTGCATTCCTAATCCATAGAAATGGCAGTGTGCATCGATTAATCCTGGTAGCACAGTTTTACCTTTTGCATCAATAGAATCTGTAACAGTATATGTTTTACTTAATGCTTCTAAAGTTCCAATAGCTATAAACTTCCCGTCTTTTACTATAAAGGCTTCTGCTTTAGGCTGTGTTTCATCTACTGTATAGACATTGGCATTAAAAACGAGTAAATCTGCTGCTTCTTTAGGTTCTTCACAAGAAATAAAAAGAACTACACAAAGTGTACTTAGAAGTAATTTTTTCATAATGTTGAGTTTGAAATGTGCGAAAGACCAAAAATAAATATAAAAATGATCTTGTAAAGGTTTTATCGTTTTCTTAACTTTTGTTAGAAGATGAATAAGTTAGCTATATTAATTTTAATCAAATTATTTCTTTTTCCCCTCCTCTTAAAGCAACCTATTTTCTACTTACTTTCTGTATATTCTCTTCTATTAATTCAACTTTCTTATTCCAGTATATTTGCGCGTTTTGAGCATCATATTTAGGTTTTTTATGGGAACCGGTCTTTAACTCCTGTGGAATACGACTGAGAAAACTCCAATTTTGATTTTGATCTTTAGCAATCTCACTTTGTTCATCTGGATCTTCTTGTCGTTGTGCCCAAAAGTGTTGATGTGCTAAATACTGTTTTTTTATTTCTTCAAAATAATTCACCAAAGCTTTAGAATCATTTGGGATGTAACCAGGTCCATTACAACCACAAGAATGAAATGTAATTCCTACTTCATATAGTGTTAACATATGTTTCCAAGCTTTTATATCTGTTTTCTTTGGAGATTTAAAGTCTAGACCCATATTAGCCATTAAGTTACCACAATCGGGACATCTTGCCAACGATGCGTTCTCATCTTTTTGAGCACCTTTTCTAATATCTCTCAAAAGTCTTCTTTTAAATGTTTTTCTGCAGTTAAAACAAGCATAATGAGGTTTATAATTTGCCATAGAATATCTACACATGCTATGTTCTTATCTTTTAGTTTATCAAATACTTCTTACTATTTACTCAAAATCTTTATTCCTACTTCCTGAAGGTAACAATTTGCTTTCCAAAAATAGCGGTAATTCCTGCTGCCAATCCTCCCACAATTCCAGTAAGTAGAATGAGTATATAAGGATTCCCTCCAATTTGTAATAATTGAGCTATTTTTTTTGCTAAGGTAAAATCGTTGGTACTACTTAATATAAAACAATAAACTGCCCAAAACAGTAATATTGCTACAAAAGGAATAAAAAATACCGCTGCTTTTTTTAACGGAATACTTATAGCTGTAATACCAGCTGCAATCATTATAGACCACCATGGCAGAAAAAGGGATAATATGAATCCTAATATGATGGTAACTATAAAATTAATACTATTCTTATTCATGATTAACTGGTGTTAAAGTTTGTGTACCAATGATTGCATCTGTAACTTCATCAGATTGTAAAAAGTTAAGGCTGTAATAGTCTCCAGCTGCCCAATCATCGATAAAATTATCATAATACTGACTGCCAGGATTCCCGGATTGACCACCTGGATATATACCTAATGCTGTTGGTGGAGAAGTCATCTCTACAATCATTCTCCAGGAAGGTCCATGATCTTCGGAGGTAGCATTAACGATATTACGATCACCTCCTATTGGAATATCAAATCTTGAGAAGGCTGGCAAGCTTTGTAACAAATGTCCTGCATAAGTGCCCTTATAGTTTACCCAAGTGTAATCACCCTCTTTGTCTTTTATTTCTTTTAAACGTTTGGCAGCTTCTTTAAAAGCTAATAGAAACAAATCTTTGGATGATTCTGTCTTATCTTTTGTTTCTACAATATCCATGAACTCATGATTCCCACAATTCTTTAATAAATAAATGGTCTGATAGGTGTATGGCGAAGTCAATGCCATATCCTCCACATCCAACTCGTCCCAAAGCATATTGTATAATTTCCCATACCACTGTCTCCAAATACTTGGACCAACTTCGTCGATATCATTATTAAAGTTCCAAGCCTCTATTTCTTTATATATTACTTTTTCCTCTTCGGATAGAGATGAGGTCTCCATATGTTCCAGCATATATGGAACTAATTCTGCAGCTTTCAAATTGTAATTATTATTATGTAAGTCTTTAAAATCCTGTACACTAAACTTCTCTTTAGAATTAAAAAAGTCATTAATCACTCGATTTCTATAGGTTTCATATCCATCATTAAAGACATAATAAGGATAGTTTTCATCTACAGGATGTTGGTTGGCAGAACTCACAAAACCACGTTCTGGGTTTTTGGTATGCGCATTGAATTTCTGTGGTATAAAGGATTGCCAGTCATTTTCCGGATTACTTCCATCCATCAAAAATTTTCCTTGTCCTTCCCACTTATTTGCGAACTTTCCTTGAATCCATAAAGCAATATCTCCTTCAGTTGATGCAAATACAAAGTTCTGCGCTGGTGCATTCCAATATTGTAAAGCGTTGACATAATCATCATAATTCTTTGCTTTATTAAGCTCGATAAAAGTCTTCTGATTATTACTTCCGTCATGGGCAATCCAACGCATCGCATAGCCAGAACGTTGATTTTCTGACTTAAAGTTTTTATCATATACCACAGGACCATGATGCGTATAAAGCACTGTGTCTTTATAACTTTCCTGTCCTCTTATTTTAATCTCCTCTACTCTTATGATAACATCTTTCCATTGGTTATCATATTTATATTTCGAACGGTCTTCATTAAATGCTATTTTATACCAATCAATAACATCTCTAGTGGCATTTGTTTCTCCCCAAGCGATATATTGATTAAATCCAGAGATAACACCCAATGCTCCTGGAATAGTGGCTCCAAATGCATTGTGATCCGGTGTACTTAATTGCATTACGAACCATATAGATGGTAACTTGAGACCTAAGTGCGGATCATTGGCCAGTATTGGATTACCCGTTACTGATCTTGCTCCAGAAACTGCCCAATTATTACTTCCGTTATCTGGATGAGGTTTTTCTATAGTTTCTACAATTGTATCCAATACTACCTTGCTAGCAGGTAAAGGAGTTTGTAGTACATCTATAAAGCTCCAGTCCGTCTCTTTAGGAATTACCGGATCTGTGATATCGAAAAAGTCTGGAAATAGTAACTCAAAGTTTTCCTTTCCTACGAGTCTCAGTACGTTAGTATATTCTAGATCATCATCATAACCTGCTAACATCTTAGTCATATACATCAAAAGCAAGGCTGTTTTTTTAGGAGTCCATGCTTCTGGTTTGTAATCCAACAATTTATATTCTACTGGATATTCATCGGGATTAAGTTGATCGATATAAGCATTTACTCCATCTGAGTAATTCTGGATAAAGCTTAAGGTCTCTGAATCATATTTTTCTAGATACTCCATCACTTGTTCTGCTCCATAAACCATTCCACGCCTTCGTTCTGATCTATCGTAATCCAAGGCTCTTTCTCCAAAGAGTTCTGATATTCGTCCAGCGGCTGCATGGGTTTGAAACTCTAATTGCCACAACCGATGTTTTGCAGTAATATAGCCTTGGGCTTTGTACAAATCTGCTTCGTTTTGAGCAAATACATGAGGAATCATCAGTTCATCATAATGTACTGTTACTTCATCTTTTAATCCAGGAATAGAAATATCACCTGTTATAGTTTCATTAGTTTCGTTTTGCCAAATTCCAGATACAGGATTTAAAAACTTGCCCAAAGGCGGAATGTTACCAATTTGTGTATTTAAAACGTAAAAAATTCCAATGGTGAGTCCAAAGGAAATGAGAAGTTTAAAGTATTTCATTAAGTGTATCGTTATGAGTACTTAAAAATACCAAATATTATTGTAACCTAATTAGCATTAGTTTTATGGTAATATCTAACCCTAAAAATCAAATTGAAAAGTTTTTAATTATGAATCTAAGAAAAGTACTATTCAATAAAATCATTCTCATTAAGATTCAAATCAGAACGTTCATATCTAACAAATCCATCTTTTGTAGGCATTTGTTTTTTTAGATTCCAATACTTCTTTGCATCTTTTAAGGTTTTTCCCTGATTTTCCTCTAAAAAATCCCTTGTATACTGAGCAAGCATATTATTATCCGCAATTTTTCTTTTAAAATTCGGGATTTCTTTTCGCATTTCTAACTCATTCCATTTTTCAATGGCTTCAAATAGCGTTTTTCCTTCATTAGCTCTAACCCATTCCATAAAATCTCCATGACAAACAAATTTATTTCCTATTTGTTTTTTCATAAAGCCTCTAAAATTTGAACCAAAAGATACGTTATCAGTAATTTTTGTTTCGAGAGTTAGTCCTGCTTTTGCCCAATTAAATTTTGATGTAGCTTTTCTTTTCTTTTGTTCTGGTTTTAGTTTCCCTCCATTATCCAAGGCAAACATAATTCTATCCCGTAGATCAAATTTTCTGCCATGAGCTGGTAATCCCGAACGCTTACAAATATCCACCATTTCTTCTTTTAACCAGTACCACTGATTAAATTCTTCTCCTGTTGTTATATTCTCAAAATTAGGTCTTCCCATGAACTACTATATTTATTCTTTTAGTACTTTAATCTCTGGAGTGGTATATTTACTTCCATTTTTGAATTTGGAAGTATTAAGTTTATATAATTTCCCGCACAATAATGATATAAACTACCTCCTATTTCTTTTCCTGTTATCTTTATTTCTCTATTATTTTGTAAAATAGATACAACATCTGTACTTACTGAAAGTGTATATTTATCAACAAGCAATTCTATATTACCAGAATAATATTCCGCATTCGGCTGTATTTCTGGTAACAAGTTTTCTTTAAAAAAATATTCTTCATTGACTTTATTTATTAATTTTTTAGAATCATCGGACTCATAGAAATTAACTAACTCTTTGTTAGAGATATACTGTTTTGTTGGAAACTTGTCGGACGCTATCTTTATCTCACTATAATATTTGAATGGTTTATTAATTAAATAACTCAATAGAATCGCTGCAGGTCCACTTTTACCTCCTTTATTTCCTGTCAAATCAATTACTAAGTTATTTACATTCCTATGAATAACATTTTTCATCGCGTCTGATAAAAACTTTCCAAGTTTTGAGTTTTTAGACATTTTAGCTAAATCATTATTAAATGATGAAGCAGATTCATCTTCCCAAGAAGGTATTTTAATCACAGCAGTATCATTATTGAACAAAAGGGATGGTGAACTTTTTTTAGGCCTTAACCCCTTATTAAAAAAGGACTTTCCACGTATATTTTTTGTTTCTCCATCAATGAAAATAATATTAAAAACTGAAGATTTATCCATAAAAGTAAAGAATCTTAAAGGAAATTCCATCTCTATAAAAGCGTTCTTATAAGAAAGTTTATTTGCATCACTATTTGAGTATTTTTGAAGCTGCTTTAGAATCTCATCTTCGGAATTTCCATTCATAGATTTAATTCTCTTCCCATTAATCCAGATTTCGTTATTGTTTATCTCTGGAATAACTGGAAATAACAACTCTTCTTGTAAAATATTGTCGTAGTACGGATGCATTACATAAGTATGTGCATCTCCGACTACAGAGATATTTTGACTAAATATCTTGTAAGCTTCTAAAACATTACTATCAGATTCAATAGATTCAATAAGATTACTATTTGTCTTCTCATAGTCTTTCTCACTTTGATAATCATAAATACCAGGATGATTGTTTTTTAGCGTTGATGTCAAGATATTAAGATCTTCCACAATTTCTTCTTTGGACAATTTCTTATTGTAGGATCCTTTTTGTAAAAGTTTCATTCCACAAGTAGCACAAGAACCACCTTTGGAAAAAGTTTCTAGATCACAAGATAAGTTGCAGGGAACACATACAAACTCTTTTTTTTCTTGCATATAACCCAAAAAACATATAAAAATCAATGAAAATAAAATTATTTTTTTAATCATTACCTAGAAGTTTAATTGTATCAAACAAACTTCTATAAATTTCAATAATTAAAAAGGACATTATAGTTCATTATAAGGACATCATTCTTGATATTTTTTAAGTAACATTCGAACTTGATTGGTACTCTTTAAACCACATTCCAAAGCTACTTGCTCTAATTTCATTCCTTTGGAAAGTAGATTATTTATTCTTTCATATCTAACAAGATTAATATAATCTCCTACAGTTATTTGAGTAACTTTTTTAAATTTTCGCGATACATTTCGTTTACTCATATTAACTTCATCCGCGATATCATCTAATGTGATTCTCTTATTAATATTGTTAACGATATAATCTTGAATCTTATGAATACTATTATCAATATGATCTCGGTATTTCAAAAAATTACTAATCTGTGGATCATTGCCAGCTCTCCTAAAATAATAAACTATCTCTTTTGACACCTTCAGAGCCAAATTGTAACCATATAATTTCTCTAATATATAGAGCGCTAAATCAATTCCTGAAGAAACTCCTGCGCTCATGTAAAGATTCTCTTCGATTACAAAAAGATTATTTTTTTGGACAATTGTTTTTGGATGTTTTTGTTCTAAAAGTTGTAAATATCTCCAATGTGTAGTACTTTTTTTTCCATTGAGTAATCCTAAAGTGGCCAACCAAAATACGCCAACACAAATAGAACAGATGTTTACTTTCTCCTTATTCCATTTATTAATTAAGGGTAAAAAACTTTTATTTGTATTAACGATCTGTATAATATCTTCGCTACCAGGTATAAAAACAAAATCATTAGCATTCAGATTTAATTCTTCAATTTCCAATAAATTACAAAAAGATAATCCAACACTACTTTTAACCTTTTCTGATGATCTAAAGCCTGCAAATAAAACTTCTAAAGAAGCGCCTTCTTTTTCTGCTTCATAAAATACATGGGCTGGCCCACTTAAATCTAATAAATGAACTTTTTCTGGCACAAAAAAGACTATTCGGTTAACTACAGACATCATTCAATAATACTTTTTCCCTTTTCTACGTGTAGAAGTTTTTTTAAATCTAATTAATTATAAAAACAGAAAAAAATATATTGTAACTATTACTCAAAAATGAAGCGTTTAAATATAAAATTAACACTATACTTTAGTATTCTTTTGATCTATATTAGTCCTAATATTATCATCATTTTTTTAATTCATTCTATATTTTTCTCTGTAAGCCGACGGACTCATGCCTTCTTTCTTTTTAAATACTCTTGAAAAATATTGTGGATATTCAAATCCCAAATCATAAGCTACTTCAGAGATACTTTTATTCGGTTTCAATAAAATATTTTTCGCTTCATCAATAAGATATAATTGTAGATGCTCTGTGGTAGTTTTACCCGTTTCTTTTTTTAAGGTATCACTAAGGTAACGTTGAGAAATGGACAATTTTTGTGCTATTTGCTCGATACTTGGAATTCCTTCTTCCTGTAATCGCCCAGATTCAAAATATGCTGTCAACTGATCATTAAATTGTTCTAATAGATTATTCGACAGCTCCTTTCTATGAATAAATTGTCGCTCGTAGAAACGATTAGCATATTTCAAAAGAGTATTTAATTGTGAAATGATGATTTCTTTACTAAACTCATCCTGATTATTATGATATTCGGTTTCTATATTCTCGACTATGGATTCTATGAGTTTTTCTTCTTTTGGAGAAAGGTGTAATGCTTCATTTACAGAATATGAAAAGAAACCATATTTTTTTATTTGCTGTACTAATTCTGTTCCTTTGATAAAATCTTCATGAAAATTTATCGAAAAACCTTTTTGTTCGAAAACTACACTACTATCCCATTGTAAAACTTGTCTGGGCGCTAAGCAGATTAATGCTCCATTGGTGAAATCATATTTTGTTCGTCCGTAGTTTAAATCTCCTTTTACAATTTTCTTTAAACTGATCGTATAACACTCGTTTGTAATGGGAGCAGAACTTTTCCTCGGGCATGGGAGAAAACTTTCTTCATCGGCAAACAATACGCTCAGCATCGGATGTTCTGGACGTGGAAGTTCCATATACTCTAAATACTCCGCAAGTGTTTTAAAATGTTGCATCCCAGTTTTAATTTTTTAGTTCTTTTTCGGCCTGTAGTAATTGTTGGTGATATGCTTCAATTCTGACATTGGCGTTACTATCGATAAGTACCACCACAGCTAATAATGCGATTGCGACCATACTTCCCACTCTCCAACCTGGTTTATCGATAAAAATAATCAACAAAGCAGCAACAATACTCATTATTGGAATAACTTTGAAAACTATTAGTTGATACTCTTTCATGGTTTTCTCAGTTCTTGAAATTTCTGATTGCACAAAGGTAAAAGCGTCATTTTCATAGGCATCTGGAAAATTAGCAATCCTAGACTTATTAGAATATACGAGTCCAAATCCAATAATTAAAAGCAATGTACCAGCTATCAACGTTGGTATAATAAAAGCTTTTGAGAATTCGGTTTTTCCTAATTGCCAGAAACCAATGGTAGCACATAAAAATATCACTCCGAATAGAATAAAAAATACTGATGAAAAAACTTCAGCTTTTGCCCAATTCATTGCTGCTTTCAAAATTTCCATATCTTTAAATTTAAAAATTCCACTTAAAATTAATTGCTTTTTCTGAGACTTCCCATAGCTTGTCAGCCACTACTTTATCTTTTGCGTGAGGTTCTAGATTACATGCTCCAACGGGACCTGTCCAATAACCTCTTCCAGTAGGGCCATAAAAACCACTTTGATCTAAATCAGGTTCTGTAGCACACATCAATTGCGGATAGGCGCCTCTTTCTGCAGATTGTACAAATGGTGAAAGCTTCATCAATTGCCAAATAAATCTTGTCATGAGACCTCCACTTGTTTTTATGAGTGAAGTTCTAGAAGCACCTGGATGACAAGCATATGATTTAACATCTGTTTTCCCAGCTTCTTTTAGTCGATCTTGTAATTCATACACACACATAATCTGCGCCAATTTACTCTGACTATATACGCTATTAGGACTGTAATTTTTATCCCAATTCATATCATCAAATTGTATGGTTTTAATACCCATATTATATCCCATACTACCCACAACAACAATACGACCTTTCGATTCTTCTATTCTCGGGTATAAAAGGGCTTGTAGCAAAAAGTTTCCATAATGATTCACTCCCAATTGACTTTCGAAACCATCAACGGTCAGCTTTTGTTGTGGTACCTGAGCAATGGCTGCATTACAAAGTAAAGCATCAATACGCGGAACTGTATTTAATACTTCTGCTGCTGCATCCTTTACAGAAGCTTGTTCTACCAAATCCATGCGGATATTTATTACATCTATATGACTTCCTAATGCTGTCTTTAATGTTGAAATGGTATCTTCTGATTTTTTAGGATTTCGATTAAGCATCACTACTTTCGCTCCTTTTGACAACAATATTTTCGCCGCTTCAAAACCAGTACCACTTGTAGTACCCGTGATTACATATGTTCGTCCGCTTACATCTTTAATCCTATTAGGAGTCCACCCTTTTTTACCAAACTCTTCTGTACTCATTTTTTTAATATTTTATTAAAAGAATACTGCAAAGTTAAGTGCCACAGCATGTTACTTTCGTATACAAAATTTCGAATCTTGTATATTTTTTAGACATAGGAATAATTGAATCCTATAACACTTTGAATAAAATGTTACATTTTCCATTATTTAAAGCAGATGAACAAATTCTTGTTATAGAAAAAACCGAAATGTTTATGAACATCTCGGTTTTTATAAATATTTGTATTACTAATGATTTATTATTGATTAAGATAATTTGCTACTTCTTCGTAGCTATTAATATCAATCCCTTTATCCCATAATTGCTGTACTTTCATCTCTCTAGTAGAAGCACTTCGCGCAGTCGCATCACTTGTTGGAATAATGAAATAACGAACTTTTGAAATACTAGCATTTAATGGACCGGTAGTGGAAAGAGCATAAATGGTAACCAAATCTGGTTCATAGGTATAGGTGATTACTTCTTCATTACCACTATCAAATGGAAATGCATACGTCATAGGATACCAAACATTATCACCAAAAAGTTGGAAATAAACTAAAACTAAAGCATCGTCAATAACTGCTTCTGTTAATGAAGTTTCTGTAATTTCTACAAAATTTGCTTCCTGACCCAAGTAAGATCCTGATGTCCATGAAGGAAAAGGATCTACTGTTACACCTATTACATTTGCATTTCCGTCTTGTCCAGGTTCTCCTTGTATTCCTTGTTCCCCGTTTAATCCGTCCATACCATCTTCTCCTTCACAAGAAACAAACAGTGATAAAGAGATTATAAACGAAAAATAAAATAGCTTTTTTAAAGTTTTCATAATTTAATATTTAAAAGTGTTTTCCTATTAATCTTTCTACTTTTAAAAAGGTTAACATAAAAAAGAATCTTTTTTATAAATTATGATTTTAATACTCTTACAAGTGATTGCTTATTTCATTTATAATTTCCTTTTGCCCATTGAATCGTAGGGGCTATCCATTCTTGTAAAGGTTTGAATAAAAATCCATGCCCCATTCCTGTATTTAATTCAATTTCCTTAAAATTCTTGATCGTACAGGTGGAGTTTTCTTTTCGTCTACTTGCAGAAACACCAAAAGAATCCGACTTTTCGTAAATAGTTAAAATATTTCCGCAATAATTAATTTCTGGTATTTGCTCGATATCACTATCCCGAAAACTTGCTACAAATACAAAGTTCAGGTCTTGATTATTGGCTAGAGTAGACACATATTGTGCAATATAACCACCTTTGGAAGTACCAACAACTGTTATTTTATCAGGTGCTACTCCATTTTGTAGTAAACTATCGATTTGATTAACGACTCCAATCGCATACGTACGTGCATTTACATTTCCGTTTCTTTGTTCGCTGATCACTTTGAATCCGCTCCTTTTGAAGGTGTCTAAAATCTCTTTATACGCTACCTTTCCATATTGTGGATGAGATTCTTGTAATGTATGCTCTTCTAAAAAACGATTATGTAGAAAGAATACAATACGATCATCTTTTTGTGCTTCACAAGCATAAAACATAACACAAAATAGTATTCCTAAGAATCGATTTGTTTTCATAAATTTCTATGTATAACTGAGCAAGTATTAACAATATTGAAACTCAATAAATACATTTTTTTATCTACTTTTTTAATTCCATATGAAGTATCGGATATGGTTTTCCGGTAGCATCCAACTCTGAACGATTTATCACCTCAAATCCTTGATGTTTATAAAATCCAACAGCTTGCTCATTTTGTTCATTTACATCAACTTTAATTACTTCCATTTGATCAATGGAATATTCTAACAATGTTTTCCCTATTTTCTTACCGCGATAATCGGGATCAATAAACAACATTTCTAAATTCTGTTCTGCTACTCCCAGAAAACCAACTATTTTCTTATTCTCGTTTCGTACACATCTTAACGTTACTGCATCCAAATATGTATTTAAGATCAGTGGTTTAAAATATGCTATATCTTCTTCTTTTAAAAAGTGATGTGTTGCTCTTACCGATGATTCCCACACCTCTACTACTTCTTGATATTCGGATTTGTTAATAGTATCTATATTATATTTCATTTTGTTACAATTTGAATATGAATTGATCCACAATTAGGATCGACACATTAATCATGTATTTTTTACTATAAATATTTTTTAATTTCAGTTTCAAAGGCTGGTTTGCTGGGTCTTAAATCGGCATTACTCAGGATCTTGCCTCCGGGAGATATGATCACATATTTAGGTAAACTGATTCCAACTACTTCTTCTCCTTTCATGTTAAATTTTGAGTAAATTAAATACGCGAATGAATCTTTGTTAAATCTACCATACCAGTAATTATTTCCTTCCCAATTATTTTCTGTAACATACTCTTTCCAATTGGAGAAATTACTATCAATGGATATAGAGATAAATGTTACATTTTCATTTTTATACTTCTTTGCAATCTCTTTAAACATCGGAGCTTCTTTTATACAAGGAGAACACCAAGTCGCCCAAAAATCAATTACTAATAATTTCCCTCTAAATGTATCTGTTCCAATAAAGGTACTATCTATTGTGGTGATTGTGGCACTACCAACCTGCTTACCTTCCGCGGCCATCGCTAGTTTTTGCTCTTCAGTTATAGTTGCTATTTCATTTTGCTCTGTTTCTGTCTTCCTTATATCTGTAGTATTGTTGCAGCTAAAAGATACTAATACAACAAGTAAAAATGCCAATATAGTCTTCATATCTATGATTTGATTTAATATAGGTATCATAACTAGACAAAATGTTACCGAAGGTTATTTATTTTCTCTGAATATACTTATAAAATCATAAATCACATAAAATGGAACATACCAAAATCATCTTATATATTATTGGGTATAAAGTCTTCGCTACCCTCTTCTTAACTTGCCTAGCGCTTGCTCCACTTGATACTGTAATAATAATGCTGCTTGAGTTCTACTGGAGAATCGAACAGAAATATACGATTTTACTTTTTCAAGCAAGTTTTCAAGTATTGGCATCTGTATCTCTTTAGATTTAGTACGCACTTGATCATAGGCTTTTAAAGCATCATCCACTTCCTTAACACGTTTTCTTTCATTTTCACCACCAAGCAAACCGGAAGTTGTTGAAATTTCAATAAACTTATCTTTTGTCATTACACTCGAAGACACCTCTACAGATAACGCATCAGCTCCCATTTTAGTTAGTTCAGAATTTAAGGCTTCAGATTCAATGTCAAGCGCTGTTAAACCTGTAATTCCCTCTTTTATAGTATCAGTTTTAGTTTTTTGGTTTTCAATATTTTCAACTTTATTACCTACACCGCTTTCTAGACCAACAACATCCAAACCTGATTCCACATCATTCATTAAACCAAGTATTTTGTTTAATTCAGCTTCATAATCATCAAGAATACCTCCTTTTTGGCGAATAAAATCTCTTTTCTCATCAAGTTTATTTTTGGAATCAAATTCAGAAAGCAATCCTTCAATATTAGGAGATTCATAGTGCTTTCTAAAGAATGTATCTTTTCGTAGAATGATTTTCATTAATTCATTCATACTTGTGTCGAATTCACGTTTAAGTTTTTGTTGCTTCGTTAGTAATTCAGAAGCTAATTTAGACACATCCACAGTAAGTTGTGTAATTAATTCTTTTCTCTTAACACCACTTCCGATGATACGCTCGTGTGTAGATAAGAGAAGTTCTTTAGCTTTTTCGCCTTCTACAATTTCAGAATCCACTGTTGGTCCTGTAACGGGGCTACCAAATTCACCTTTGTTTTTATCTTCAATTCTATCTCCTTCAGGTGAAGAACCAAATTGACCTGATTTAGACCATTCACCTAATGTCCAATCTTTAAATTTAACTTTAGTTAATTGTTTGTCATAGAATAAGAAGGCTTTGACTTTTAATTCTCCTCCAACTTCTGCGGTAACGATACTTTTTAACTCGTATAACATCTTTAGAGGATCGGTTTGTTCTAGTTTTCCATCGGTGTACTTTACCGCTCCCGAAAGGTCTGCTTTGGTATTTATTTTTAATCCTGCCTGTGCATAAAGATTAGCTTGTAAAGCGACTGCTAGTCTTGCGCCAAATTCTGCTCCAGCACTAATCTTTAAATTTAGTTGCCCTGCGATTCCTGGCTTTGCATTGAATTTGTAAGGCTTATCTTTTCCTTTTTCTCGTTGTATTTTGGAGTCAAAATCCAATGTTACTCCTCCATTTAGCTCCAATCCAAAATGTCCTGCGACACCGATGAAAATCGGGAAAGGAACACTCATAGAGAATGGCCATATTGGAGGCATATTCCCTGGAAAAGTGAAATCAGACTTGATCGTAATCGATCTGTCCTCTGGATCCACAGTAGCTTTAACACCAAATAAATTAATAGTAAAAGCTTTAAGTGCAGGTTGTACACTTCCTATAGAAAAGCCTTTTCCTTTATTAAAGTAAGCATCTTTAACCTTAAGTCCGGTATCAATATTAATAAAATCTAGTAATCCTGTGTCAAATGAAGGAAGCATTTTAGCGTATCCTGTACCTTCCTCTTTTGATTTAAAACTGATATCAGCTTCTTTTGCTCCCACTCGATCCTTATTAAACTCTGCCTCTTTAATTAACACATTAAATAGAGAGGTATTGATGTCTAATTGCGCTAATGTACCAGCAATTTCTTCTCTCGACATGGTGAGTTGAGCCGCTTTGGCTCCAAGTAAACTAGTGCCTCCATTTGGAGATACCTCAACATCTGATGTTAAGATTAGTTTGTAACCTCCTGCTTTAAGGATTTCCAAACTCATATTACTAAGGTGTACCTGATCTATTGGAGAAATTGTTTTCCCTGGCAACGCTAGCTGTAATGATTCAAAATCAAGACCTTCACTATTCCAAGTAAAGCTATTTACGGAACCTGAGATATTATATTTAGGAACAGATAAGGTAGCCTTGATAATTTCGATACCACCATTTTTCATAGCAGCCTTTTCTATCGTAATATCAAAGTCCTTGAACTTTACGGATCCTCTTGAAAATTCATATTTTCCGGCTTTTTTATCAATTTCAAGTCCTTTAAGGTTTAAGTTAACTCCTTTAATATTGGCATCAATTTCTGTTGCGCCACCCGAAATATTTTCTTCAATATTTTTCTCTGGATTCGAACCAGTATACGAAAGATGAGCTCCCTTAATATCAACAGTACTGCCCCAGAAATCCATTAAAAACTCCTCTAGGGTAAAGTCAAAATTGGTTAGTTTTTTATTGCTAACGGCAGCTACTGCTTTTACATTGGTTGCCGATAGTGTTTTCTTAAGGAGCTCTAGCTTTTCTATTTCGATATCTGTGCTTCCATTAAATGACTTATCGATTTCAAATTTTTTCAGCTTATAATTCCCTTCGTCATTTACTTTTTTCAGCGATAACGACTTAAAATGACCATCATTTAATTGTAGATCCATAGAACCGCTAATACTATGTCCAGCAATATTCACCGCTGCATCTGTACTTAAAGAAACAATCTTATTTTTAATAGTTCCTTTAGCACTAGTAAGTATGACAATACCATTTCCTACGATTAATTTGTCGATATTTAATCCAGCATTTTTCACTCCACTTTTTGTTACTTCGAGTGGAAAAATGTTTACAGGACCCAATGTGTTTCCTAATATTGTTTTGTCGGAGGAATTGATCACAATTGGCGAACCAGCTTTATATTTAAATTCCCCTGAAAAAGGAAAAAATAGCTGATCCATGGTTTTACCCTTTCTTTCTGGCAAGTTTTTATTAAAAAGATGAAGCTGTACAAAAAATTCGACTATTAAACCGGCATCCTTCTTTTCTGGTTCTTTGGTTGGAGTTTGACTCTCCTCAGGTTCCTGTTCTGGTGTTTTCGTATCGTATCCTAATTTTAGGTTATTGATCATGAGCGTTATTACCTGAAGATTTAGGTTGATCAATTTTTCGGTTTCAGTTTTACTGGGTGTTTCACTTTCAGAATCTTTTGATTCTGGAGTAGGTATCTCCGTTTCCGAAGACCCTGTTAAATATTGATATAACGAGGTAAGGGGTTGTGTAAAATAAAAAACTGCTGTTTTTGCTGCATTTACCCATCCTTCTACAGACTCTCGCACTTCTCCTTGGTCTCCTTTTACAATTAGATCTTGGAGACTTTGATATCTTCCAATAACCGGAGCGTTCGCTGTGAGCATTCCCATAACATATAGAATTCCTGTTTTTATGTTATCGGGAATAGTATCCCAAACAGCTAAAGCTGCTTTAGCAGCAATAATAACATAGTTTATTCCTGGAATGAGTTTAGACAATCCGGTCCATACAGAAACTTTACTTGCTATTAGTGTATCGCCAGCATGTAAGAGAGGCCCTATGATTGAAGTCCATTTGGCATTGGCCATTTCCTTAGCAAGAACACTTTTAATAAGTCCCCAAGCCATATTTGTTGTTATAGCTGCTGTAGATTCTATTTCTTCTAATTGCGCTGTTGATGAATAATATGATACACGCTGTATAGGATGAATTTGATACGAAGGTAAAAAGCTTTTCATTTGAGCGGCTTTGGCTCCCATAATATCCGCTTCTTTTTCTAAGCCTTCGTCATCATTAATATTTACTTTTCCTTTGAGTTGTTTTGTGGGTTGTACTCTACCCTGTTTTTGTTGCACAACATGCCAAGCTTCATGACCCAAATGTTTTTCTTGCCCTGGTCCTACATGAATGTTATTTCCCTGAGCATACGCATGCGCATTTAATTCGGCTGGTTTATTAGAATTGTAATGTACTTTTACATCATCCATAGAATGACCAGAGAGCTTTTCAATTCCTGATTTTAAATTATCAGGCAAACCAGTGTTGTTCCCTTTTTTCTGGACAGGTTGCTGTTGTTTAGTAGCATAATTATCAGCCATAGTTTGCAACTGAGCTGTATGCTTTACTTTTGGACTAGTATTAGCCATCGTTTGCAATTTCCGTTGTGCCGAAGCCTCTGGT
Source organism: Aquimarina litoralis (assembly GCF_039523995.1). Classification (NCBI taxonomy): domain Bacteria; kingdom Pseudomonadati; phylum Bacteroidota; class Flavobacteriia; order Flavobacteriales; family Flavobacteriaceae; genus Aquimarina; species Aquimarina litoralis. The sequence goes on along the minus strand of NZ_BAAAGE010000006.1, from coordinate 132,382 downwards.
TTATTATTTACAAACTGCAATGTAGATTCTCCACTGCTCTGTTCCTTAGCGCTAGAAGCTGTCACCGATGTATGTTCTTGTGTTTTATCAGCGTGAGTATTCATAGTATGCCCTTTTAGAATTTGATCAATTACCTGTACAGTAGGTATATATCTCCCACCAAAAATATTCTTGCTCCATTTTATTCCCCAATGCAAGAATCATCAAACCTCCTTTAAAGTAACGCAAATTTCCCCAGATAAAAAAACTAGATATGCTCTAATTGATCTCTAGAAATGTTTGATTGTCCTCGAACTATTTCGCGTAACCTTTAGATTTATTTGAAATGGTATAATTCGATTACTTTTTGTACATCGGTTTTATTGGTAATCTCATAGAAATAATGTAGTTGCCATTGCTGAGTTTTGATAGCTTGCTTGCTCTGTGGGTGATCCCAAATTGGATATACTCTAAAACCTCTTTTTCCATCTTTTGATTCAGTCGTTACTATTCCCCTGTTCACCAACTCTTGTTTTGGAAAAACAAACTGTCCTAATCTGTGTTTGTTGGTAACTTGTACGATATAAAAATCAAAAAGATCTGTGGCTTCATAAGGTGCAGTAATTCCTTCTTCATTTCGTTTCCAAAAGGTTACAAACTGCCCCACTTTTTTAGGAGTAATCTTTGCACTTCTACTAATTACTCGCTTTCCTTTTAGCAAGAAACTACAAGCATCATATTCAGTTCCTTCAGATTCAACACTAAGATCAGAAATTTCTAAATCACAATGCTCATAAACCATATTTTGTACAGCGAACAAATTTTTATTGAGTTCAGTTTTCTGCGTATTAGCTTCCAAATCGTGTCATGGTTATAAAAATTAGTAGCAAAGTCAATATACCAATGATCGTAGTAAAAAGGCCTACTTTTTTGGATTTAGTCCAACCAGATAAGGCTATCATAGTAGTAAGAGAAAAAAGTCCAATTATAAAGGTTACCATCCCCACTACTCTAGCAACTTGAAAATCGTTTAATGACACATCTTTAATATAGCCTCCTGGTGTGGTTGTCATTACAATATTTACCATAGCAAAAACACTCACTAAAAAACATCCCGCTGCCAGTGTTGCAGATTTTAAAATACGATTGGTGAGTTTATCATTTTTATCAGCAACTAATAGATTTGCTACCACGGTAATCGAAAAACCACTTAATAAAGAAGTAATTAATAGCGTTTGTTTTCCTAATTCATTCCAATATTCTAATGTCATTTCCATTTAATAAAGCCAATTCTAATGATTGTATCTGTATCTGAACACTCACTTTTATCTTGTGATCATCTTGAAAGTTCTTTTAAAGAAACACAAATTCCTACAAATAAAAAAACCAGTATGAATATCTACTGGTTTTGGGTTAGATTGATTGTACTTATTTACAGTTCGAAAGGTGTTGTCCTCAGCTTAGTATGGCACTTCAGTTTTCAAGCACTTAATTGCTGTTGAAAAAGAAGTATCTTCTGAGTCAATTCTTCTTTTAATTCATGATCAGCAATTTCATCTTCCAAAAAATTATCGTAGAAACTAGGCAATGAAAAATCCGCAGCAATATGAGCTCCTAGATATGGGAAATAGGTTTTTGCGGATTGCAAAACGGTTATACCACCTCGATCGCCAGGCGAAGTAGCCATTAACAACATGGGCTTTTCTCTCCATATCTTCATATGTACTCGAGACAACCAATCGATCACATTTTTAAATACTGCTGCATAAGCTCCATTATGTTCTGCAAGAGAAATAATAAAACCATCTGCCTGATTGATTAGTTCATCGAGTCTCTTAACCGCTGTAGGTATACCATTTTCTGCTTCGTAATCTACACCATATATAGGTAAGACATAATCGTTTAAATCGATGGAAATAAATTCTACTTCTTCTAAGAAACTGGTGGTATAGGACAGTAAACTCTTGTTGATAGATTTTTGACTATTGGTTCCTGCAATTGTGATTATTTTTTTCATGATTCTTATTTTTTAGAGATTAGATGATCTACGGACCATTTTCCGCTACCGTTTATTACAATACTTAATGCCAGACCAATGATTAGAAGTGAATACTCATACCCTTCGCCGGCTTGATTGCCAAACCAATTCATAAAAAAACCGTGTTCTAGTTGTGTTGTGGCAATAATACCTGTAAACATTCCTGCTAGCGCTAATGCCCAAAATCTACTGCAGATTCCCAGCAGTAATGAGATAGATCCAAAAAACTCAATCATGATTACAGAGCCAGCCACAATACTTGGCAACCCCATTTGGGTAGTTAAGGATTCCATAGTTGCCGAATATCCATAGCCTCCAAAAAGTCCTAATAGTTTTTGTGCACCATGCGGAAATATAACTACCCCTAATGTGAGTCGTGCGATGCAAAATCCAATATTTGGATCTGTTGTTAAAAGTTTGTTTACTAAATTTTTCATACTGTTTAAGATTTAAAATTGTTTATAAAGTTTTTCGATAATACATGCCAAAAGATGTTACTTCTTTCGGATTCGCCCCATACTGATCAAAGTCGAAACCGATACCAAACTGATGTCCTTTCCATGATACTCCAGCTCGTAATTGCTGATAGCTTCTGGAGTGTGTTTTAAATTTGTCCCAGATGGTTACAAACTGCCCGTTTAACCAAAGTGAGAGGTTATCATTTATAGGTGTATTGTATTGGAACTGTAGAAATGCTTCGGCATAGCTAGCATCTTTTTCCTCGGAATAGGCTATGGTAGGAATTGCCACGAATAAAAACCGCGAATTCTTGAGCGTAATATATGCCGATAAACGCTCAGAAAACCCAGCGAAGCTGTTGTAATATATCGATGGACCAATACCAACATTCTTATGGATATTCCAAAATAGTGTGGGCTGCACACCGATCTCATCAAAATCCTGGTTTTCTTCGTTATGAAACTTCTGGAAAAAGGCAAGTGTATTAATGCTTAGCGTTTTGCTTTCATTAATCGTATAACTGGAGTATATGGTAAAGTCTGTTTTATCAAATCCAGAAAACAGTTCGATTTGTGCGAATTGTGCTTGTAAATCACCTAAAAACCAAACTATTAAAAACGAAGTAATGATGCTTATTTTTTTCATGCTTCAAAATTCCGACAGGAATGCATGAAAAAAAATGAACTAGTTTAAGACTTTTACATTCGATTGACTTTCGAAATAATTTTACTCATAAATTCTGGAGTAATGCCAATATACGCCGCCAAGTCTTTTTGGGTAATCCTATTAATGATTTGTGGATATTTCTTCTTGAACTCTATATATCTTTCTTCAGCAGTTAAGGAGATACCATGATTAGAACGTCTTATATAACTTACTAGCGATCTTTGGTATAGGATACGATAAAACTTCTCGAACTTTGGAATTTCCTGAAATAACAATTCATAATTAGCTATAGAAATCCCTAATAATTCCGAATGCTCTGTAGCTTTAATAAAATAACGCGTAGGTTCTTTGGTCATAAAACTAGCCATATCACCTGTCCAAAAATCTTCTACGGCAAACATAGATATGTGAGGCACTCCATCTTCATCTAATGTATACACTTTTAAACATCCTTTGGTGATGAAATACTCATAGGTCGTAATATCACCAGCCTGCATCAAAAACTCTTTCTTTTTCACTTCTATTTCGGTAAGTAAAGAGAGGTATTTTTGCTTTTCCAGCTCAGTTAAATCAATAAACCTGGCTATATTATTAAGTATAAGTGTATGAGATTCTTTATATATCAAAGTGTGCTAAGTTTGAATGACTTCAATGTAAAGAATTAATTGATATATAACAAAGTTAAAAAAGCACCCATAACGCACTCACTATGCACAAGGATCATAAAAAGTTATAGGTGCTATTCCTTTGTATTTTTTTAGAATAAACCAAAGTAAATACAAATTAAGGCTATGGTATCAAAAAAACCATGTACTGCAACAAGGAACCACAAATCGTATTTACGTAAGTAGAATATCGTTGCTAAAATTGCTCCGACAATACCTGTAACAAGCTGTCCTGTGATTCCTTGATAGCTATGCATAAATCCAAAAAAACAAGCCAGAAGCAAAATATTAAGTAGTATACTCATTTTACTTTCGCCAAAGAATTTCACCAACTGTCGCATAAAATAACCGCGAAAGATAATTTCTTCTCCAAATCCTGCTGACGCCCATACGATCAATAAAGCCACTAAACAAGCTGGAAGATTTCCTTTTAATTCATTAAAACTTGAATAGTCTATAGGAGCTCCTGTGAGTTTTGTAATTCCGGGAACTAATAAAAACACATAAAAAACAAAAAGACCTAGTGCTACTAATGGAGCAAGTACGAATATACTTTTGGTTGTAAATTTTTCTCGTTGAAACCCAAGCGCCAAAAATGGTTTTCCTTGGTATTCTATATAATTTGCAATAATGATTAATATCGAAATAACGATGTTCTCTACATAACTAAGGGTAATCGGTCCAAACCATAAAAAGAAGATAATTGCTGTAGTAATTAATGGAATTCCTATTTGTCGTAAGCTCATTTTGTTCATTGTTTTTGATTTTAAATTCTAAACGAAATAATGAACAAAATCTCTGAAAAACCCTTTAAATACTTATGTTTTTACTGAATGGTCGTAAATTACAACTGAATAGTCGATAATTTCTAGCCATCTTTTATAGAAACCAATCCATAAATGCTTTTCGTTTGTAACGACTGATGGTGATTTCTGCAATTGCATCGTTTTTAATTAAGGGTTTTAATAGAATACGCAACTTGCCGTTTTCAATCTTTTCAACTTGATCTATGGTATCTTTATGAACGATCATTTGCCTATTGGCCCTAAAAAACAACTGATCATTTATTTTTTCTTCGAGCTCATTTAAGGTAAAATCTGTATTCATGGTTGTCCCATCATTCTTAACGGTATATACAATTTTGTTTTCGCTGTAAAAACAAGCTATGTTTTCATAACTCAGCTTTGTCATTTTTATACCGTTGTCAATGGTAATTTTAGCATCTTTTAGAGACAACTTATATAACTCGTAGATATCCTGAGCATACCATAAACCTATCAAAATAAAACATATTAGTAAGGTAATTAGTAAGCCAATTACGATATAATAGATATGTATATCTCCATCCGCAAGAGCTTCTATAGTAACATTTGCAGGAATATAAATTATTGTAATATATCCCAAATTCGAGGCCATAAACCTTACTATTTTGGCAATCTCTACCTTTATGGAAAAATACTTTTTCTTATAAAACTTAAAATTGAAATGTGCTATTATGGCTACTAGCGTAGAAAAAATGATAGTGAACAGAAAACCTTCAATAGGAAATCTATATGCGGTATCATCCTGAAAATTATCGCTTGCTGCTATATGATTTACGACTAATGAGAAGAGGATTAACACCATGGCTTTCTGTAACCAACGCCATGCTGAACTGTTCAGAAATTTTTGCCATACTGTTCCTTTTTTATGTTTGTTTACTTGTTTAATAGACACGTATGAAAACCTTTTTGTACAGGCTTAAAAGTAAGGAATAATATCAATTGCTGTAGTTAATTTTATTTAGGAAATCTGTTGATCCTTTTAAATTTTCTTTTTACCGTCTTTTCAGAATTCAACAGTGTTAGCGTTATACTATTCTCGTCAAACTGAATCTTCCAAAAATCTCTTTCGACTTGGTCTCCGTATGGAATTAATTCAACTTCGGGTTTATGTCCATGAACATTATACACTCCATTGACTCTTCCTTTTTCAGACGCTATAACAAAACGCTTATCCCATCTAAAAAATATATAATCGTTCATTTCTTTTGTATCCGATTCTGTAAAATAATTGCCATTACTTATTGCTTTTTCTAATTTCCAAAGCCCAAGTATTTTATCACCATATGTTTCTGGAAGTTTGGATGCACGTTCTAAAGTGACTTTGATGTTTTGCCCTTCTTCAGTTCTTTCCCAAATCATTTCATTTTCATTAATCGATATTACAAAGGGATTATTTAAATCCTCTAATCCGTTTGAGTTTGCTATAGATAACTCATTTGATTTTTTATCTAATTTCCAACTCCCATATGAATGTTGAAATCTTCCATTACCCGATTCTTGTGTGAAGTCAGCATTAAAACGAGTCCATCTTGCATTTGGAGTCATTTTTTCTTCCCCTACCTTTACCGATGTAACAATCCATAATCCTTCAATTCTTGATTTATTTTCACAACCAACTAATAAAAGAATAACTATTAACGAAAATATTGATTTCTTCATGTTTTTGCTTTAATTACCAACAACGCTTCGGCTATATTTTTTTAAAGTCTTTATTAATCATGCAGTACGAATGCATCCTACATTTTATATCGTATTGACTTGTTATTGCTAACTTCTGCAAGCACATTCATGATGTTCATTTAAATATGCGATGGTTTCCATACTCAGTTTTTCTACCGTTGGAATATGTATATCTGCTAGTTTCTTAAAATAGATGCAAGCCTTTCCCATTTTAAATTTCCCTAAATCTTCTAAAAGAGCATCACTTTTTTCTGTTTTGGAATAAACATAGAGTGAAAACTGTGTTTTTCTGGGCGAGAACCCCAATAAAGGAGCATCTCCTTCGTGGCCACTTGCATATTTGTAATGATAACTACCAAAACCAATAATGGTTGGACCCCACATTTTTGGTTTAAAACCAGACCATTTACTCATTAACTCAATCAGTTTATAGCTATCTGCTTTCTTTTGATCATTATCTACGTAGGATTCGATAAAATCAAAAACGTCTACTGATGTTTCCAAGGTTTTATTTTTAGCCATTTGATACTTATTTTAGATTGTTTCCCAATGTCTGTGCATGCCTGTTACACTTATAGCGACCTATACAATATACGAATTGTTAGGGTTTGCTACTTCTTATAATATTCATAACTGTTCGACTAATTTAAGGGTCAGAGTACTCCCATTAAAATCAATAGTATCCGCATCAATAATAAATCGAGCTAAATCTAACCACTCCTGATTAGTAAATTCACTAATTTCTTTGGATATAATCAGTTTAAAATTATATTCCTCCATTTCAGGCATCAAAAAACCAGCTTTTCCTTCAATAATAGTTGAAGGAACATTTAAATAATATGATTTAGGTTCAATCCAGTCACAATAAGCGTTTAAGATTTTATTTCTAGTAATCCTAAATCTAAATTCCGCCCAAAAACCTTGTTCTTCAATTGTCATTTTAATGTTATTCCCAAAGTTGTTTAAATTATTTATGACCGTTGGTATAAGAAGCCTAGCGTATAAAAAAGTGATATGTTTCTTTTAAAACTATTATCATTTTCTAATTCCCTTTAATATAACGGTATGTATCACCATCTTTAATAATTGTATCCTTTTTTACATTCTTTAAAAGTTCAGGATTCATACTAAACATGATATGCTTACGTGGAAACATACTTCTTATTTCCTCTTTTTGAGCTTCATTAAAAGGGTTTTCTCTTAGGTCTAACTTACTAATATTAATCCATTTACTGATAGATTCAGGCATTGTTTCCAGTGAATTATTTTTAAATATTACAGTTTTCAATCCTGATAATTTTCCCATTGAAATTGGTAAGTCTTTTATCTTATTATTAGTAGCCACAATACCTTCTAATTTTGAGAGGTTTCCGATAGCATCAGGAAACGTATGTAATTCATTATTGTATATCGCTAACCAGGATATATTAGTGAGTTTGCAGAATGAATCAGGTAATCTTCTTAATTTATTAGTATGAAGTTCTATGTCCAATAGATTAGTTAATTCTCCAATAGTATCAGGTAAATATTTTATATTGTTCGTGCTTACATCTAAAACTTCCAGTTTTTTAAAGTCTCCAATCCAATTAGGTAAATCTGTTAGCTGATTGTTACTTAAATTTAAAGCTCTCAAATTAGAAAAGTTTTTGATTTCTTCAGGAACAGATGTATAGTTTTGGTTAGCTAAATTAAGATGAGTAATTCTTTCTTGGGAGTTCATATCCTCTTTTAATAACTCTGGTCGTGGCAAATCGCCTAGAGAAATATATCCTATTGCGTTATTATTGTCATTATAAGAAACCATTAAATTTCTTTTTTTATAAATAAAGTGCGTCGCGTAGAGTTCATTTTCATAAGCATCTCTTAATTCTTCTTTAACATCAGCTTTCCCAAATATTATTTCGATACTATCTTTTTTAATATTTTTATAATCCTTCAATCCTTCTTGATTTAAACGAAATGACTGTATTTGTCCATAATTGATTATAAAATTATAGCCTTTTTTGTATGATATAATTTTATATGTTAACGGAAGTGAATCTAAATTTTGCAATCTTTTTTTATCAAACACACTAATTGTATCTCCAATTTTATGACTAAAAAGAGTTGTTTGAAAAGCTGATATTTCATCGTTAAACAAGATTTCTGGGTTCTCAACTATTTCGACGTTAGGTATTTCTTTTTCGCAAGACATCATTGATAACAAGGTTAGTAATACTAAATATTTGGGAATAATATTAGAGTACGTAGGTTTTATCATAATTAATAAATTCAATGTTGGTTTATATTGTAAGTTAAACATAACGGTTTCGTATAACTGTCAGTTACTGATTTTATGTTAATATTTTTCGGTTAAGCAATGACATTTGCAATTCTGAGCGGATTCGGACGTAGTCTAATCTGTCACAATTGCATTCATACAGCGCTGTGATTGCTTTTTATTCAAATATCATTTCAAAAACGAGATAATGTTTTATTCCAAATTCTTTACCCCAATTTTCAATGTCTTTTCCTGTAAAACGCAACTTTAAATACTCAATTCCTTCAAATTCTAAAATATCTCTTATTTCGGGATTATCGGATGAATAGTCAGATTTCATTTTTACATCACTTTGCGCTAATGAGATACTTGAAATTAAAACTAATCCTAATACTAGAATTTTTTTCATAAAGTTGGTTTTAAATATTTTACAAGGTTGTATATGTATATCCTGAAGAAGGAAAATGTTACCCAGATTTAGGCAAAAACTGCGTATTGATTGCTAACCTTTCGGAATAACGTAAGGTCGGATTGTATATTTTAGTGTTTTTTAGCGTCATTAAACTGCCACAACACATTTACCAATTGCCATTTGCCATTGAGTTTTACAATGTGCATATAGTCTATCCAATCATCTGCTATGAGTTTTACAGAAGCTACTTTGTCATAAATATCCAGAATAATAACTTCCTTTTTAGGATTTTCGGGGAACTTATCTTTATCCTGATTATAGGTTTCTGCTAGTAGAATCATGGCATCAGTGAAAGTTTCTCTTAAATATTCCTTTCCCGTTTTTTTATTCGTCCAAAAAGTTCTTTTTACCATTCTCGGATGCGCAGCTTGTTCGAATTGCTCAGGTTTTACATTATGCTGAGCTTCAATATAATCTAATGCCACTTGCTTGATTTCTAGAGAATCCTTTTTGTTTTGTCCATAAAAAGAAATGCTCATTAGGCAGAATAGGAAACTGAAAGTAACTATGCTTTTTTTCATCATTTTATTTTTTAGTGCTATGCACTGCAAGGTTGAGTATATACCAAGCTATCGTTTTATTCTTACTGTATTATATTGTAAGTCTACTTACTCACTAAAGAAACACAAATTCCCCTACATACAAAAAACCAGCATCGATATGTTGCTGGTTTTTGCTAAAAATTAACGTAATTTATTTTTTTAGTTAAAAGTTTGCTATCGTTGGAATGATAGCCTTTATTTCCTTTTTTACAGTTTTTAGGAAACAAACTTCGTAGCGCTGCAGTAATTAAACATGCAACTTCTTACCTATCGACATTTTTATTGCCTTTTCTGCTTGCTTTATATGCCTTTGATTATGGTATATGACCACTCTAAACGTATCTCCTAATCTTAATTTGATGAATCGTGAAATTGAAATTGCAGTTTTCGTTTTGTCAAGATTTATATCTTTAGACTGATCTAAAAGTGCTAGTATCTGATGTTGTTGATCTATAAACTTGTCTATGGTTTGAAGATCTAATTCTGAGTGTAGAGGGTTCATAGATGGAAAGGTTTTCATTTTCTTTATATTCTCATTATAAGAAACGGACTTGCTAAAATATGTACCCAGCCAATTACTTTTAAAAATTTCAGAAGGCTTGTGTGTAGAAGTTTGTATTTTGACAGTGATTTCTGGAATATAAAAATCTCCATATCTATTTAGATGTTCGATACATTCTAAAGCACTCCAACTTTCTGCAGCTGGCTTCCAATTTAACGAAGTGATAGATTCCTTTTTTAATTGTTCTGCACCGTTTAGGTTCGCTCGTGTAATTTCTAATAAGTCTTGTAATAATTTTTTAGTCGCTATTGCCATTACCTTTATTTTATTACAAATGTCAACAGAGATTTTTTAAAAAAAATTGATTGAAATTAAGATTTTTTAATTCTAGAAAGTGTTTCTGGTGTCATTCTTAAATACGAAGCAATATATTTATTAGGTATCTCTTGAAAAAGTTGTGGACTTCGTTTTAAAACTCTCTTATAGCGTTCCACAGGAGATGATGTTAGAATATCTCTTTCTCTTTCCATTTGCTGTAATACAAAATTTTCTAAAACGGAAAGCCATAGTTCTTTATTCTCGGGTGATGATTCGATAAAGGATATATACTTTTTTTTACTGATGACATTAACATTCGTCTTTTTTAATGCTTGTATATAAAAATCTGAAGGTTGTTCATTTAAGAAAGAATCTAAAGATGCTATTAAGTTATTTTTATACCCAAATCTTATGGTATGTTCTTCATATTCATCAATTACAAATATTCGTAAACTTCCACTTTTTATTAAATAAATATTAGTATCGATAGTACCCTTTACCTTTAAGTATTCATTGCGTTCTAATACTATTTCTCTATCCCAAAGCTTTTGGTTGTTTATTTTATCAATTAAGTCTGAAATAGGATTCATATTAGCTTGCAGATACCACAGGATGATATCAGTCTATGGATATATAGGTATAATATGTTGTTTTATTTGTACTTATTTTGCATATGCTCTCTAAAGAAACGCAAATTCTCCTATTTAATGTGAATTCGACGTAAGAAAATTTACGTCAGTCAGCGTGTCCGCCGAAGGCGAGATGTATCGAAGACAAATAAATTTTAGGTAAAAGCCTAATTTCGATACTATTTTTCTTCATTGTACGAATAATTTTGATGTCAAAATGTGATTAATCCAATTGTCTCGATACGTCTCTAATTTCAGTTTTTACGATTTTACCAGTTTTTGGATCTAAGGTCAACACTTTTACATTATCGGTTTTTAAAAACTCTTCTGGTTTATATATGATTTCCCAACCGTGAACTCCATTGAGTTCTCCTCTAAAAATATTTTGAATCTGATTTCCCTTAATATCTTGTTCTTTAAGAAATTGTTTCACATCTTCCCAACTGAATTCATAAGGAGCATCATAATTTTCATATTTTTCTATGGCTCCTTTAATATCGTAATCATACCAAATACCCTTTTTAAAAAAGTTAGAATATTCAATCCCATATCCTTTTAATTCACCTGACGGGAAGTAACTAAAACCGTATCTAAATGAATCATCTTTTTTAAATTTTATGTTCTTCCCAAATCCATTTTTTGTATTACCAGATATGTAAACATATGTATCATTTAAATAACCTTCATATTGATAATAAGCTGGTTCACTGCTACCACTAGAAATACCAATTTCTTTAAGTTTAGTAATATCTAATTTTCCATCCTTCATAAAGATCGTATCGTCCTTTTTTATTTGATAACCTCTTTCTTTGATCTCTTTATCTGTAAGTTGCATCTTTTTAGATTTTTGTATTTGTGAGTTACAGTTTGTAAAACAGAATGCTAAAAATAAAATAATAAGTGCTCTCATCATCAAGTCTCGTTTTCATTACTGTTTTTTAAGATTTCCCATTGCCATTTCCAAGTACTGATCTGGGTTAAAGTTCCATTTGGTGTTGCGTAGCGAGCTACGTGTGAATAATCCATAATATTCTCGGTTTGACCTATCTTAAAGGTATACGTTCCATTATTATCAAAACTATGATATAATCCCATACAATGCATCAATTCATGTGCCACAAAAAAGGGCATCGGGTTAGCATACATAACACATTCTTTAGATGGGATTCCATTTGCATGCCCTCCAAGTCCCACTATATTCCTTCCATTCATACGACCACCAGCTTCTCCTAAAAAGAAAACTTTGTAATAATTTGCATATTTTGCAAATGCAGGTTTGGCGTTAAATTTTTGTGTTAAAAAATTCACCAAACTGGTTCCTCCACTATTACTATATTTATTAAAAATTTTATTCCTCCCACGAGCTAGCGTATAATCTGTATTTAAAGTTTGTACCTCTGGTAAAGAAGCATCAAATAAATCTAAATTTTCATTTTCTACATCTGATCTTATCAATGCCTGTTTTAGGAAAGGAGACAAATAATTCTCTTGAGATGTTGTATTTGCAGCTATAATTCCATTAACTGGGTTTCTCAAACCATTGATATTTGTAATCACATTCACAAATACAATTTTGCTAACTCGTCTATTAATTTTATTATTAGCTCTAACTTTTAGCATTCCAGAAAGTACAGGAGCATCTAATGTTCCATTCGTTTTTTTCTTTGCTGCCCAAACTTTAATAGTTTCGTCTTTGGAAAGTGTATGAATACATTGTAGTTGTATGGTTGTTTTGTTTGGATTTCCTGTGCTAGTTACTCCCATCATTGCTGCACCTAATTTATAATGCTTTAAGGTCGCATCATTAGGATCATCAATTGCTCCAGTAATATCAAAATGCTTTTTAGGAAATTCAATATAAAGTTCATCGGGCTGCACATCTACTTCCGTCAATAATTCTAATTCGGCATAAGGTGCATTGACGGCATTAGGTTTTCTATAAATAGTTAACCAAGGTGTATAATATTGTATAGGATTTCCTGCTGCATCTTTTCTATTATTAATATTGGTAGGGTTGTATTCATTCTCTAAAACGGAATAATCTTTTGGAGTAAATACTGCTCCTGGTTGGGTTGCATATACCGTCCCATATTCACCAACGTTTTGTTCGTAATCCACATCTCCATCGATACTTGTATCTTCTATTCTCATCCAGTCAAATCCAAATTCACCACTCCATCCACTATGTGGTCTAAAGTGCAGTGTTGCTTTAGGTTTTGGAATAATTTGTAAAGGATTACTTTTTTTACTCACTCCATTATGTTCAACTTTTGCAATAAGCTTGTCAATATCTGCAGTTTTAAATTCTTCCCATTGTTCTTTGATCTCGAAAGGTGAGATTTCTACCCGTCCATCATGAGAAACGGTTTCTGTAAAAAGAAGTTGTTTTTCCCCATTTTCAAACTCAGTACCATCCTCTTTTTCTATGGTAATATTAACTGTCGAACCTTCTGGATTATTAATTTCTGCGAACAGGCTTGCTTTTTGGGTAATTCCAATTTCAGAGATCCCTTCTTCTTGGTCATCAGCATTCATCCAAACTATTCTGGTAATTGTTGTTTGAGGAGTTTCCTTAACCGTTACGGGAATGTTTTCTTGACTAAAGGGGTTATTAGGGTTTACAGGAGATTCATAAATGGAATTTCTAATTTCCATAATCAAAGCACTAAAAGTGATATCCATAACAAGATTATCTGTACTCTGATGATTAAAACGGTATTTTAGAAATGAAAGGTAGGTATTTGCAAATTTGATTTCAAAGTCTTTTTGCATACCATCTCTTTTATAAACTACAATTTTCCCTTCTACCATTTGAGTTGCCGAAATCATTGTTTCTTCAATTCCAGAATCATCCTTTGTTGCTTGGACAGAAACATTAATTTTCCCACCATGTACTCTACTATTTGGACGACCCGTATCATCGGTATTTTGAATTAGGTTATAATCTAAATCCAATAGAGGGTATTCTTTTTCAAAGATATAAAGAGTAGCTTTGAAGCTCATTTCATGTTTGTTTATGTTTTAAAAATACGGAATTTTCGGTATTGTTGGGTTATGATGTACAACGTTATATATATGTGTCTTGGAAGAGCAAAATGTTACCCTGTTTTTAAGTTTTTCTTCCACAAGGATTGCTAGTTATTTGAAGTTATTGATGACAGTTTATATTGTTTTAGTCATCAGTTTTCGATTGTTGGAGCGATAGCCTTTGCTTAGATACAGTTTGTTAGCGTGTACATTATGAGGTTCTACTTCTAGATGTAGGGCTTGTATACCTAGTTTTTTGGATTCTGAGGCTATAAAATCTAGTGTTGAGCCGCCAATTCCTTTATTTCTATATGCTGGTTTTATATAGAACTCATCTATAAACGCATCTCGCCCTTTGTACTCAAAACTAAAACCAAATGCCAGCACAAGATATCCAATGGTTTGTTGTTGGAGTTTGATTACATAGAGTCTCCCCAAAGATTCGTTTGAAGTAAATTCTAGTAGGTTCTTTTCTCTACCTATTGGATCAAATTCATATCCCTCCATTTTGTTAAATGAAGTCATCATTTCCAACACCTCGGTTTTATCATTGTCTTTATAGTTTGTAAATGATATTTTCATTTTCTTGATTATGGTTTTATGGAACTATGAGGTTGGGAATTTTGAAGAGCTGGGATTTTTATATACTTTTTTCTATCTCTTTAATCTCATATAAAATATTAAGATCAAACATTTCTTTTATTTCTTCTTTTGCTCTAATAAAGTCTGTATCAAAAGTTAGAAAATTTTTACAACCTAGATGTTTAGCCATTTTTAAATGCATTATATCAGCAGCTCCAATCTGGTAATTACTGAGTTTTACCATAATTTCAAATTCATCGCTTTCATGTTTAATAGACATATTTTCAATATCTCTAGGGTAAATTCCATATAAACTAAGTCCTATATCTGAATTTCCATATCCAGTTTCAAATATATTATAGGCTAAAAATTCTATATCAATCAAGTTAGTCGATTTTTTAGTACTCTGAACTTTATCTAAATCATCACTTATTCTTTTTAGTACTTTACCGATTTCCTTTTTTCCAGATTTTTGTATTCGTTCAAGAGAACCATATTTAATAGCAAGATTCTTAAAATTGAATTCAACTAATTTTTCAATACATTCTAATGTTATTAAAGGACTATAAACCAGATTGGTTTGAGTTTCATGATTGTAGATTTTTCTTATAATATTGTCCAGTTTATGAATTCGATTTTTCGAAGACCAATATTTTTTTAGTATTGGTTCAAAATCATTTTTAGTCTTATTCGAATTAGAAATTTCTTGATTGAAAATTCTATCCAATGGAAAAAGAATAAAATCTAGTAAGAAAGATGTATCGCAAAAAGTCGTTAACATATTAAAATTTAATCTTCTTGAATTATATATTTCATAAAACTTGAGGATATATTTATACGATATAATTTTGTTTGTACTTATAAATTATACGGAGTATGATTGCAAAGAATATTCCGTCGTACATAGTGTTATGTGCCTTTATTTTTCATATTTAAGAAAATGTGATAGACTTCAATAGGCATACTATTATTCTGTAATATTACAATTCCAATCCTTATATTGGTGAAATTTGGATGATTACTAGTATCATCAGTTATTGTAATTACTTCTATTTTTTCTGGATATTCAAACTCTTTTAAAAATTCCAAATATCTAATCCAAGTTTCTTGAAAGTTATTAGCGCTAACATAAACAACTGCGTAATTTCTAGATAATCCATTTGGATCATAATTCACAGTAAGTTTTCTTAAATGCCTAGAGATATAAGATTTATCAATTGAGGAAATTCTATAAGCTTCAATAATCGCCAATGGATATTTATTTTCCTTTGTAAATACTCCGATGTCCAATTCACCAAACGTTTTTTCGGAACTTGATAATCCTCTTTGACTTTGATTTTCGACAATGTAATTCATCGAAAGCATAGAATGAAGTACACTATTAAATTGATCTTCATTGTTATTATAAACCTTATGCTTACTCTGTATATCTCTTGTTGCAAAAAATACTGATTGCCATAACTGCTCCTTTTTGTCTTCGTATATAGTTTTTTGTTTTTGTTTGTATTCTTGTAATATCATTAAGTGAATTACATCATCAAAAGAAGCATTATTTTCGTATTCAATATTTTCAATGAAGTCTTTACAATAGGTTTTTTTCAGTATTATGATTTCCTTATTTTCATTTTCTTGTTTTCTAAGGCTAGCCTTAAAAAGGTCATGGTACTCTCCTCTAAAGAATCTTGAGATTAGAAACTTTATCCGAACTGAATGATTCTCAAACCAATCTTTTAATATAGCTTGATACCTAAAATCATTTTGTGATTTGAATAGGATACAAATTCCTATTATGTGGAATATTGAAAGTGATTTCTTAATTGTAATGTTACTAATTTGTTTAAATATTCCGTCAAAATTTAAATGATCAAGTTCAATTCCTAAATATCCATAGACAGCTGATTTCTCTAAATTGCCAGTGTAAGTAGATAAAATTGATTCGACATCTTCTCCTGATGAAAAAGAACCATCTAGATAATACTTTAGGCATAATCCTTGAAGTTCTGAGATATTAAAAAATCTATTTTCAAGTTCTGATATTTTGGAAGCTAATATCATAGAAACCAAGGGGAATTATCCGGCATTGAAATATGAGACATATAGAATCCTTCTATCGTTTTTAGCTTTGTGCTCATTTGTGCCATAAGTTTAGAATACTTGATACTTGCTGGAGATGCTTGCTTATTAAAACTAGAATGTGAAAGATTGGAAAAATCATATACCTGTTTAGAAAGATACTCTATATCAATAAGATTGGATCTGTCGTCTATTTCTATTTTGCAACAAGTTGAACTATTCTTTCTTAGCGAAAGAAATCCTAATGAATCATTTACTTTTATAAAGGTGCCTCTCGGCAAATCTTTAAGAAGAGGCATTGCTTCATGTTCTTGTAATTGATACTTGTTAAACCTAAAATTATGACCATCACCTACATAGACAAAAGAATACTTAAAGTTTAAACCACTGAATTCTGAAATCATTTTACTCAGTGCATCAATTTCATTATGATATCCTGGTTTCTTGAATAAATGAAAAACTAAATAAATTGGTTTTGCGGAATCCAAAATTTTGGAGTCCAAACAATCTTGAATGTTTCGGGATAACACTTCATTTAAATGCTTATTATAGTCAACAATACTTGTCACTGCAGCTACATTACCCACTAAGTATTTTCCATCACCTTGGAATATTGAAGTCATTCCGATTTGAGGAGTTCCTTCAGAATCCGTTGTTGCTCCAACACCTATTACTAGCTCGTTTCTATTTTTTGGATTAGACTTAACGGTCCACGCAGTTCCGCCTAATTTTGCATAGATGTTAAGTGAAATATTGTGATCCGCATAATTGGAATAACCAGACTCTTGATCGGATATGAATTTATTTATTTGCTGTATTTGAACCTCTTGACTATTTATTCCTCTCTTAATAAATTCTGCCTTGCAAAAGTAGTAGGGAGAATCTTTTATTGGTAACAATTCATGAATTTCATCTACGACAACTATTGCTAAATCAATTCCTGTAGTTTCCTGAAATACTGATTGATATGAACTTAATTGTGAGTCTTCGATTGGAAATGTTATATATTCAAAATTTGATTTTTGAATTCTATAAATTTCGCATAACTCTTCTTGAACAGCTTTCATAAATCTTGAAATTTTCAAATGATTTGGTTTTGGAAAAACAACACCGATTGTTATTGTCCTATTTTCAAAGCTATCATAAGAGGTTGGTTTATTATATTTTATCTTACTTCTCATAGGAAACTTATCTGCACTTTCAGGGGGAGTTGAGTTTCCGTAGAAATAGAATTTTGGATTAGGCAAAAGTTCAAATCCATATCCTTTAGTATCTTGAATTTCCGAGAAATTAATCTTTCGAATATTCAATATTTCAAGGTTGTCAGGTAATTTGTAATTCTTCCCGTTAACGAAAAATTCATTTACAAAAGAATTACAGCAAGAGATATTTATGCTTTCTTCTGTTAACTTGTCTATTGACTGTTTAAGCTTGCTTGAATCTCCAAAAAGGTTACTAATTTTATATATGGATACTGTATCTGCTCTTACTTTTCCGTTTTCTAAAATCGTTAAACCACTAGTTGAAAGATCGTTAGTTTCAAAGTCTTCAATTCCCCATGTCAACTGATGGCTTATTCCACAAGTGATATTAAATCCAAGACTTGTGATTCCATCTACATTTATTGGACTGAAAGTTAGATTGTAGTGTCGGTAAGTATTTAAATAAGGGAAATCATTATTCGATATATCAAGTCGATAATCCGTTATTCTTATTATTCCATAAGATCTGACTATAAATAGCTTTGCCTCATGGTAGAATTGTGATAATAATGCCTCGGAGATCAGCTTGATTAATAAATAATCATGTTGACCTTTATCAACATATTCTTTTGAGGCAGCATGAAAATCAATATCATCCCATATATAGACTTTGTCTTTGTATCGTACAAAAGTAGAGTTATTATATTTTTCTCTAAAAGATTTGAGGTTGTCTGAATTTCTAAACTCAATGGACTGTATACTCACATTAGATTTAGATAATTCTATCTCATGCCAATTACTTTTTATAAAGTCATTTTTCATTTATCTATCTTTGATCTAATTGCTCATAAAGTAGGTGTATACCAACCTATCGTTTTATTCTAACTGTATTTAATCTATTTGTACCTACTTACAAACCCCACTAAAGAAACGTAAATTTCCCCAAATAAAAAAACCAGCTTGTATAAGTTGCTGGTTTTGTTGTGTGAGTGGTTGTGCTTTGGGAGCACTTCGACAAGCTCAGTGTGACACTGCATGATTACTGTACCGCACTTCGAGAGCACTTCGACAGGCTACTATTGCCGTATTTTATAAAACATTGTTTTTCAAATCGATGCAATGAATTTAATTTTATCTAATTCACTTTAATGGAGCTTCTTTTCTTTTTTTCATTACCAACCCTTCGACAGGCGCTGTCCTGAGCTTGTCGAAGGGCTCAGGATGAAACCGCGGTGTACGCTTCATTTTTGTTCTTCAAAATTTACTTGTCTTCGATACAATCCGCTAGAGGCGGATCACTCTGACTGACGTAAATTTTGTGTCAGCTCAGCGTGACGCCTCAGTGCTCGGGTTCTTGGTTGGTTTTAAAATTGGTAGCCGATAAAGAACCAAAAGTTGTTTACAAAGCGGTGTGCGTTAATCGTAGCGCCTTCCCACTGCGTTTCTGGGATGTTATTAAAGTAATACCGAAAAGGGATAGAGATATTGGTATATAAATGTTTGATCCCAAATATATTTTCTTTTCGGTATCCAATCGCAACTCCTACGGTAGCGGTTTCATTTACCAAACGATTGGTAGAGATCAGATGATTATATTCATCTTTTACATAGGCAATACTACCACTGTAGTAAAAGTTCTTCCGCTTTCCAAAATACCGGTCGTAGTACAATTCATAAATACGAAAATAGCCTTCTACATTGTCGCCATCCACCGCTGCAGATTCCCACTTACTAGACAAATGCCTTTCGGTGAGATTCACCTCTCCGATCATGAGTCGGATTTGATGTTTTTCATTAAAACGATAGCCTACTTCTCCCGCAAAATTCTGGAACTTATTCATCGTCATTTCAAAGGTTTCGTATCCCACAAAAAATGAGGAACGATCTTGTTGCTGTGCATTCATTGCTATCATCCATAGCAGTAATGCGATTATTAATAGTTTCTTTATATGTATCATATGTTTTTTGTTTGTGTTGATTACACTTCTAGAGGGCATCATTGACGTTTTTTATAAAACATTTTTTTTCAGACCGATAAAATGAATTTAATTTTATTTAATTCACTTTGATGGAGCTTCTTTTCTTTTTTTCATTGCCAACCCTTCGACAGGCTCAGGATGACAAAACAAAAAAGTCTAGGCTTACAAAAAGAACTTAAGAAAATGCTACGCCACCTTCAGCCACGGATGAAAAAAACTCGCTATCGCTCAAACAGTTTTTCATCCCCAAGCCCTCGCTGCTGCCTTGATTTTTAAAGTTCTTTTTGATAGGCCATTTCAAACTCATTAGGTCAAATCCCTAAACTGGGTAAGATTTTT
Organism: Aquimarina litoralis; assembly: GCF_039523995.1. Classification (NCBI taxonomy): domain Bacteria; kingdom Pseudomonadati; phylum Bacteroidota; class Flavobacteriia; order Flavobacteriales; family Flavobacteriaceae; genus Aquimarina; species Aquimarina litoralis. The sequence goes on along the minus strand of NZ_BAAAGE010000006.1, from coordinate 112,146 downwards.
ATTGGATGGTTTGGTGTGACATCTTGGTGTACTCTTTCAGCTTTGGTTTAGTATAATTAGATCCTTTTTCAAAATTTACTTGTCTTCGATACAATCCGCCCAAAGCGGATCACTCTGACTGACGTAAATTTTGTGGTATTAAACTCATATTAAGTTTATAATAATTGCTCTGTATTTGGTTTTGAGAGTGGATTGGATAGTTTCCAGGAAACTCTGATGATTACGAGTAGTAAGATATTTTCGATCACTACAAAGAAGATATCATCCATATCTGCGTTAGGTAATGTGCTTAGAAAACCTAGTGACGTTATGATCGCTGCAATGGTATTGTACCACGTATTGGCTTTGTCTTTTAATATTCTGGATAATAAGATCATTAAAATTGGAATCTGAGATACGAACCCATATACCAACATATTTACTTCTGGGATTTGAAGTGACATCATATGTTCGATATATCCTTCGCGCAAAAATTCGTGTAAATCTCTTACGATCATATTAAATAAAATGACAATCCACAAGGTGGATAATAATATTCTTGGGTCTATAGTGTTTGTTTTCATCTGTTTGTATTTTTTAAATGGATTGAAATGTTAGTGTATGGCTGTGATGCGATGGTTGGGTACAAATTTTAGATCATCCAATACGGCATTGGATTGCCCCCAATAAAAACTATCATCGCTACCGGATATTAATTGAATCGCAATGGTGACATAGGTATTCTTTTGGATCTTGTCTATCTCTAAATAGAACCTATCGAATTGGGCTTTGGGCGTGGTTATATCCAAAATATTGGCATCTTCCAGATGTGTATCTGAGATAGTTTGGATCATTTTTTCCGAAGAAATAACGATGATTCGTAGTACGTCTTCTGCCTCATCGATATCTGATCCTGAAAATTTATATCGTCCAGTCAATTGTAGTTGTTGGATATTCTCGGTAACAAAAAAACTGGTTAGAATTTCATTGGTTTGTGCGAGATATCCTCTATGCAATGCCAAGGCATTTTCATTGGCATCTGGTAATTCATATTTGTAAGCAAAACCTTCGTTATAGGATTGTCTCCATCGTTCGTTTTTAGGATGTTCTTTCCATCCTACTGGTAGTTCATATTCCTGATCTTGACATCGGATCATTACGAACTGATTAAAATCACCGTTTGGAATTGTTACCTGCGCTGCCATCTCAGATACCGTGGCGATGATGAATAACAATAATTTGATTCGTAAAGTTCTCATTACTTCATTTTTTACTGGATTACACAATTAATACTGAAGCAAATATCTAGTGAAGTGAATGGTTATAAAACTTTACTATGCAAGACGGAGATATGTCTCTGCAAAAGCGGATTTTCTATCTGCAAAAGGTTTTGAGATTTATGAGAATTATCGTTGAGAATAAAAGCTATTCTCGATACCTTCTGGAGGCGGGCTAATTTTTCTACATCCCATTATGAAAAAATTACTCGAATGGAGACTATTTAGATATATAGCATATTAGTTTATAGCAAGCTATAAGTAATAAAAAATATAAAACACTAATTTTAAATCATTTACATTTTTTTTTGTTTTAAAAAACATCCTCACCCTTCCCAACGCGCTAACTCGCCCATCACTGTCATGACGTCGTTTCAAAGGAGAGGAGTCAAAGATCCCTCTTTAGAAGAGGGATTTAGGGAGATGTATTAGTTGTATTATTAAAACACTAATTTAAAAGAACTAAAAACACTACAAACTTTGCATTAACTAGAATACACATCAGCACTATACTATAAATTAATTATATATTTAGAAAGAGGTTTTCTAAAAAGTATGTAGAACTTGTATTTGTCAGTCTGACTCTCCTCCATAAACGGACAAGTGTCGAAGACAAATTAAAAATCAGCTGACTAAGAACTTCGACAAGCTCAGTTTGACAATAATATAGTATTTTAACTTAGAATTCAGCCTATTGAATATTAATCCACACAACCTTACCATTTACTGGTACTGATTTGCTGAAAAAAAGAAGCTTTATAGGTTTCGGAAATGGGAATGAGTTGTTCTCCGATTCGTATTCGGTTTCGTTCTATAGAATCAATTTTACTAATAGAAACCATATAGGACTTATGAACCCTACAAACTAAATTGGTAGGAATGATCTGCTCAAATTCTTTAAAGTTTTGCAGTGTCATAATTCTTTTATCTGGCATATGTATTCGGCGATAATCTCGCATTCCTTCGATATATAAAACATCTGCAAGATTGATTTTTTCTAATCGATTTTCTGTCTTTACAAAAATGAAATCTGGTTGTTGCTTTTGGGTTTTATTTTCTAGATTTTCCTGAGCTTTATTCACCGCTTGTAAAAACCTATTAAAAGTAAAAGGTTTTAATAGGTAGTCCGTAACATTAAGTTCAAAACTTTTTAAGGCATATTCCTGATAAGCAGTAGTCATAATTACTTCACTCGTAATCTTGGAGCTTTCTAACAGTTCAATACCCGATAATTCGTCCATATTGATATCCAGGAAGATTACATCTACGGTATTTGCTTTTAAAAAAGCGAGACCATCTAATGCATTGTCAAAAGTAGCAGCAACATTGAGAAAAGGAATTTTCTCTGCAAATTCTTTAGTTCTCTCAAGTGCTAAAGGTTCGTCTTCGATAATAATGCATGAATATGGTGTCATTCGTGATTCAATTCTTTAAAATTTACTCGATAATCGAGTTTTAGATGCTACTCAATAGTTTACTCGGTGATTATCAAACGTACTTTATATTCTTCTTTTTCTTTTACGATAGCTAAAGTGTGTTTTTCGGGATACAGCAGTGCCAACCTTTTTTCGATCAGTGCATTTCCTAATCCATGATTCATATGCGTTACTTTCCTATTGGAATTGAACTTGTTCGCACACTCAAACCGAATACTTCCTTCTTCTATAAAGATATGAATCGTAATGGCATTGTCGATTTTTTTATTAGAAGTATGTTTAAAAGCATTTTCAATAAAAGGAAGAAAAACCATCGGAGCAATTTCTTTACACTTTGGTGAACCTGTTATCTGATAATTGATATAGCGCTCATTGGCCGTTCTTATCTTTTGCAGTGCTAAGTACTTTTCGATATACTCCAGTTCTTTGGTGAGCAAAATTTTGTCTGTTTTGGTCTCAAAGAGCATAAAACGCATGATATCTGATAATTTGTTTAAGTAATTGGAAGCTTCTTCTGCATTTTTAAGAATCAGAATATCAATATTATTAAGGGTATTGAATAAAAAATGAGGATCTAGCTGTGATTTTACCAAAGCCATTTCCATTTCATGATTTTTTTGCTTCAGTGCTTCTTTTACTTTTAATTCTTCATACCAAGTAATAAATCCTTTGGTCACTAATGCGATCACTCCAACGATAAAACTGACAAAAGAAATAAACACGATACCTACGGTAACCGATTCCTGAGCTTCTGTTAAACTCTCCTTTCCCAGGAATACATAGATCAATACATTTCCGATGAAGGCTGCGCCAATCGAGAAAACAAAAGCATATATGATCGACAGTAGTATCCTTTTTTCTTGAATTTTGGGGAATACCAAAAAATAAAATGAGTAATAAGAAATAACGGATGGAACTATCGAAAAATAAAAAGATCGCACCATCATTTGCTCCACAATTTCATTGCCTTCACTTGCTACTGAGAGATATACCAGAATAATTGTTAATACTAAATAGCATAACCAAAATCCAATTTGTAATCCAATAATGATTGACTTCTTCACGATGAACAGCTATAAGTTTACTCGATAATAGAGATCTAAATGTTCTAGGTTTGCCTATACATCTACATCTTTTTCAATCCAACTCTTTATGGTCTTACCACTGAGGTGAATTACTACTACAAAAATCATCTTTTAATTTATAACTATAAATTATATTCTGCAAAGTGGCAGTATTTGTCTGCAAAATTGGAAATAAGGAGTTTGTATATTATTCTATATCTCTCTTCATCATTATACTTTGAGAACTCTTGTGTGTTTCACTTATTCTATGATCGCTGGTAGGATAAATTTTTGTAAAAGATCTCTTGGGTGGTTTCCTTTTCTGTTTCTGAAATTTCCGGAAGTAACCACTATCACCGTTTCTAATGCTGGTACGATAAAAATGAACTGTCCACCAGCTCCTCTGGCTTCGAAGGTTTCAATGCTTTTTCCTTTTACTTCATACACATCATGCCACCATAAATACCCATATTGATTTTTGTCATTTGTATCCTGTAATCTCCTGTATTTACCAAAGGATTCTTGCACCCATTTTTCAGAAATAATCTGTTGTCCTTTCCATGTTCCTTTGTTCAGATATAACTGTCCAAACTTTAATAAATCTCTTGGTGTTAGCAACATTCCGCCACCAAAATATGGAATGCTTTCGGTATCATCGGTCTGATTGATATAGTTTCTGATGCCAAGTGGTGCAAATAACTTCTCATCCATATAATTTTCTAATGGCATATTCAACCGTTCATGTAAACAAACTCCCAGTAAAAAAGGATTTGCAGATCCATAATCGGCATAGCTTCCTGGTTCTTTCACCATTGGAGCTTCTAATACTGTTTGTAACCAACTATTAGGATTACTTGGATTCTGATAGGTATTCTCTGAAGCTTCTTTATTTACTGCTAAACCACTGCTCATTGTTAGTAAATCTTGTAGCGTTATCTTAGCTTTTAAAGGATCTTTGGTATACTGAAACTTTTCGGGAATAAAATCATATAGCTTTTGGTCTACTCCTTTAATAATTTGATCATCTATCGCAATCCCGATCATGGCAGACGAAATACTCTTGGATGCGGATCGCAAATCATGTGGAATGCCTTCATTAAAACCTTTGAAATAGGTTTCAAAAACTAAAGTATCTCTCTTGGCAATAAGAACACTATGAGTAAATATTTGTTCTTCTTTACGGATATCCTGGATAAGTGTTTCTAACGTACTAGTATTTATTCCAAAATCTTTGCAATTGGCAGTAGCCCAACCATCTTCTAATTGCTTTGGTGTATCTGTATTTTGTACTTGTGGTATTGGATGCTGCGAATATTCCCAACCATCTTTGGCAAAGGTTAAAGTAGTTTTGGTTAAAACTACATCTGTTAATAAAATTTCTAGTTCGATGTTATCTATCAATAGTTTTGCTCTAAAATTAAAACCAGTATTACCATCGGTAAATGACAATATGTTTCCTTCTTTTTTAAAATCTTTGGTCCAGGCACCTCTAAACCGTTGATCTCCAAAGAAAGGATAGGCAGCGATGTTGCTACTCTCGGTATGTTCTACATATAAATCGATATCATCGGATTGCAAACTATTGTTAATCATAAATGGATTCCAATCTGCTTCGTATCGATTTTTTGCAGTTTTATGAAATCTAGTTCTGTACAAAAACTTTCCACTTTTGATAAAACCAACCAATGCTTTTCCATCTTCTTCATACTCCAACTCAAAAAACAATTGCTGATTTATATTTAATTGAACACCTTCCGTGCTAGTCGATGTTAGTTTTTTATCAATGATTGTTTGATCATTTGTAATGGTAAGATTGTAGGTATTAGTTTCCGACTTTTCTAGGGTTACTTTGAAGTTGAAGGTGTTTTTGTTAGGCAAATGCCCTACCCATTCGCCTTGATAATTCTTTTTAGGACTTTGTGCGCAACTCATTAAAGCAGTGCATACGATAAAAACTAAAATTGTGAAGTGTTTGTACATAAATGTAAAAGTTTTGAGCAACAAATGTATTGCATCACCAACTTTAGAAATTGTATGAAATTAACATCAGGAGTTTTTTATAATTTTCTTTCGATAATGACTCGGATTCATGTCGAAATGTGATTTGAAGACACGATTAAAGTGACTTTGATCAGAAAAGCCTGCTTCATAAGTGATTTCTGTTAATGAATTAGAGGTGTTTAATAATAGTGGAATCGCTTTTTTTAGTTTCTGCTGTCTTATATATTTTCCCAAACTCATGGAAAGGTATTTGGGCGCTGCTCTAGAAATATGGACTGGATGAACATTCAGTTCTTTGGACAAATACTCCAAGGATAAAGGAGTACCATCATAATGTAGGAGTTCTTTTAGATGACGTACCCAATCTGGATGTTTCAGCGCTTCCATTTGTTTTACATCGCTCAACGCATCACACACCTGAACTAGTAATAATTCTACTGACACATCGCTAAAGGTATCTGACAGGATAAATTCGCGATAAATTTCTGCAAAAAGAAAATGTAATTTTGGATTATGAATCAGTTGGCTACCTTCCCAAACCTCTAAAGAGATCCCATGCTTGTGGAGCCAGTTTTTTTCAAACTCTAGATGAAATCCACTCGCGTTGGACGAATGTTTAGAACCAAAATGTGGTTCTTGCCAATTGTTAAACATCAAACTACCCGAAGGACAGAGCGTCTTTACCCTTTTATTACAGTCCTTCATGTCTCCTTCTAACACATACATGAAATATGGGTTTTCATGATAATGCCAATCCGTTCGTTCTGCTGTGTAGTCATATCGCGATAACAAAACACCATTGAATGAAATTTCAGAATTTTGTTTTCCGTAATATGTGCCTTTGGTTAATATTCTCAAATTCCGTAATTACTTTATGATCCTATTTTCTTATGAATGTAAGGTTACTTTTGATAATTCTAATGTACTATTCTAAAGCGTAATCCTTGGTGTTATCATCGATAAGTTTTTTAAGCGCGGCTAAGTTTTTATCCTCTTGTTCTTTCATACCACCTTTCATCAAAGCGATCATGGATTTAGCCATCAGACTGTTTCCTTTTATCACTGATTTAGAAGTTATGGTAGTCTTACCATTATCCTCATCAAAAGACATTTCATACTCCATATCCATAAAATCCATAGAAAAAACCATTGCCATAAGTTCATTGGGTTTCATAGCGGTAATGGTTTCTGTCATCATCATTTCTTCTCCCCTTTCATCAATGTAAACGTTAGAAACCGCAGCTACCGTATTAGGTGTGCCACTTACATGTTCTGTTCTTATAAAACCCTCGATCCATTTAGGTAGATTAGATTCATCAGACATTACGGCCCAAGATTCGTTTGCTGGTTTATTGACAACGATTTCATTTTCGTAAGAAACGGAAGAAGTAAAAAGTCCTATTCCAAAAAAGATCAATACGATTACGACTACTGCGATCAGTAGATATTTTAGATATTTCATAATGTTATGTATTGGTTAGTGGTTGTGATATGTATAAGAAAGATTCTCTTTATAAATATACTAATTTTCTGGAAGTTTCTAATATGGTAATTTAAGGGTTGGTACCTAAGTTTTAGATTAATTTATCATTACTCAATCACGTCTAGTGAGAATTCTTCTCACTAACCAAAGACAACACTTAACTACTCTCTATACTACTGCTAATATTGGAAAAGTTCTGAATAGCTAGATCTTTTTTATGAATGCAATAGGTTAGTGTACCTGCATCCCAAAAACTAAACTCTCCAACACTTTCCATATTTAATAACACCATCCACTCTGAAGGTTCTCCTCCAAATTTGGCTGCTGCAATTTCCTGTGGTGATTCATGTTGTGTAAATACAGAACTATGTATACTATGAGAAGCTAATTGAATATGACCATTATCAAAAGCTAACGGTGTGTTTATCTTATCTTCTAATTGTTCTATATACTCTTCTAACAATTCCATGCGATCGTATGCTTCATCTGAATCATCTTGAAATAAGAATGCATATTTCGGAAAACGTTCTTCGCCATGATTCATGGAATTATAAACATTAGGAATACTTATCGCATTTTGAAACTTTAAAGCCACCGCATTTCTAGGATTTCCATCAAAATCGCTATCGGTAAACTTAGTATCTTGATCGTAAGAAGTACTAACCAGTTCTTGATCACTTTCTGCATATAATACAATTGGATGCTGTGCGTATTCCTCGTCGTTCACAAAAAAATACAGCATTCCTTTTCTTGGTAAATAAGACTGAAAAGAAGCTGCCTCTTCGCAATTAATCTGTGCATGAAAAATATAAAAATTACCATTTTTATTAGTAGGATGCTCCCACTCTTTTGGTAAATCTGGAGTTCCTCCAACTTTCGAAGCGCCAATTGTAATTTCTTTTCTTGCAATATCAGGTATTAAATAGGTAGCTATGGAACTATATTCCAAAATTAGATCTTTAAACGACACCAATTCTGGAATATCAAGGATTATTTTTTCCAGATATTGCTTTTCGTTAGGATACCTAGATAAATCATATAAAGCTTCGTCAATCCCGTTTGGGTTTTTACTTTTATAATTTGTATCCTGATATAGTTTTCTATGTTTACGATCGATTTTTACGCTAAAAATATTATTAAGGCTTTTGGGTAGTTCTTTAAACCTATTACCAACAATATTTAGTTCTTTTAGATTAGGTAATAGACCAATATTTTCAGGTAGCGACGTAAGTTGATTATACTCAAAATTTATGTTAGAAAGTTGTTCTAACTCACATATGTTATCAGGTAGTGTAACCAAGTTTCCAGATCTTATTATTAATTCTTCTAATTTAGATAACTGTTCTATTTTCTCCGAAACTTCACCAATTGTATTATTATAAAACTGAATGGTATGCAATTCTTTTAGCTCAAAAAATGCGTCTGGAAGTATTTTAAAATCAAACTGCGCTTGTCCTCCTACCCACAGGCTTTCCAGATTTTTATAACCCAATACTTCTTCCGGAAATTCTTTAAACGTTCCTTTTCCGATATGAAGTGCATAAACTTCTTCAGGATCTTTTTCTCTAGCCTGATCTAAAGTGTATTTTCCTCTTTTGGGAAGTAATTTTTTGGGTTCAAAAGACTTTATAACTTCTACTGGAATACTTGGTTTTTCATCACCATAAGAATTTCTGAATTCTCCTTTTATAGCGACATACCCTTCTTGAATATCGATAGTTCCATGAAACCGAATAGGTTCTGGAAAACCATAGGTTTCGAAACCTGTGGCATTGTTACCATACGGACAAACAATTTGTGTATTGTAAGCGCCACTTTCTACTTCCAGATCATAATAAGTAACCATACGTAAGTAATCAATATGACGAAGATTATCGAAATATGGATCACTCAACATTCCGTTATGCATCTGATCTGTAATGGTAAGTGATGGCGTGAGCAGACTAATTCTTAGCTTTCCTTTCCTAACAAATATTTCTGTATTAAGAGCTCCTTTGGTGAATATTGTTCCTACTGTTGGGTGATTCGCAAATCCAACATCGATGTTATTTATCTTAAAATACTCTTTCATAATTTATACTAATACGATTTACGATACATTTTTCCCTCCTCCAATTGGGTAAATTCTTTTCCGTTCCCGATCAGAAACTTTGTGGGTAAAGTTTCTCGATCATTAAACCGTTGTAGAAAAACAATAAAATGCAGGTGTGGACCTGTAGACCAACCTACGTTACCACTAAATCCAATATGTTGTCCTTTTTTTATGAGATCTCCAGGAGCTACTATAGCGCCATCTTTTTTGATATGTGTATATTCTGCAAATGTGCCATCGGAGTGATACACCAAAATGTAATTATTAAATCTGGCGCAATCTTCTCCTGTACATGTCTTGTTAAAACTCTGCTCTACCAAAACAACCTTACCTTCTCTGGCTGCATAAATTGGAGTGCCAATTGGCATTCTAAAATCTAATGCATTTTCATTATGATGTGAAATGGTACCATTATACCCTTGCGTAACCATATGCTCCGTTCCCTTCTTAAAAGGAAGATGATATGCATAATCGGTATCATAGTCTTCTTGCAAGTGATCTCCATGGTTATAGCGTACACTAAAACCTAAGCGCAATGCTTTTTTTCTATCCACCACCGTAAGATCTGCAATATAAAATTGCGTAGTTTGCTCTGGGACTTCTATAATCTTAATATCCCCAATACTAGAAGTAAGATTTTCGATCTTAAAATCAATCTCTACAGAAACCGGACAAAACTCACCATTATCAGCTAGAATTTTATATCCATCATCCGTTTCCTGATAATATACTTTAAAATTTTCCTGTGAAAAAACTGTTATCCAACATAACGACAGTATCCAAAAAACTACATGCTTCCTATTCATCTCTTTTCCAATTACCAACTTAAAGTACTGTTTTTATTTGGAAATTGCTAATAAAGAATTTTTGTTTTAAAGAATTATTAGATCAATAATTAAACTTATAGGTAATTCCTCCTAATACCTGGATTCCCTGTACAGGAAAGTTTGCCCAGCGTTCGTAATTCTGACCTGCCAAGTTATTACCTTTTACAAAAACTGATAGTTTCTCATTAAATCGATACCCTAAATTTACATTAGCATCAAAATAACTATTTAGGGTCACAGTTGCTTCGGGTGTTGGTGCCGCAAAAGGCACTGCAGTATTAATATCTTTTCGTTCTCCAACATAAAACATTTGTGCTCCTGCAAACCATTGATCTGTGATCTGATAATCTAACAATACGGATGCTTTTAATTCTGGCAAATTCCAAGCCTCTTGTTCATCATCTGTATTGTAATTATAATATTCTCCGGTAATGCCTAGTTTAAATTTCTTGTTGATATTAAAATTCAATTCTCCATATCCACTTAAAGTCAGGATATCATCGTATCGGTATGAAAAAGAATTACCAAAATCGAACCCTTCTAATTGTACAACTTCTGGTCTGTTGTTTACGAATAAAGGTTTATCATTTTCCGAAGCATAACCTCCTCTGAAATTGTAACTTACTACATCCGATATTTTTCCTTTGAAACCTACATAAGCATCAAATTGGTTATGTGTAGTGGTTAAAAATAGTGTTGGTGAGACATAAGGATTTGCCTGTACGGCATCTCTATACGTGTTTTGTTGTAGCCCTCCTTCTAAACCTCCATAAGCAATAACCGTCTCGTCTAGTAATCTATACGATGCAGTTACTTTTGGATAAATAAAGAAATCATTATCATTATTCTGGCTATCGATACTAAAAAATACTGCCGCACCTAGATTTAAAGTTAAATTATCTCGTAATACAACCAAACTTGGTTGAACTCCTAGATTTAGGATACTAAAATCATTTGGCGTTTGTAATGCTAGGTTTAAAGGTCTATCAAATCCACCTCCTAAATAATCAATAATAAAATCTGTAGTTACTAATTCGTCTACGATTTCAAACTCGAAAGTAGGTTTAAAAATGGCATGATGTTCTACAGTACTGGTAGCGTCTCCAAAATAGCGATAGTTTAGAGAAGCTCTCTTAAAATATAGGTCATCGAATTGCAATTTACACCCCAACTTGGCCCCAAAATAATTCTGTTGAGGGTCAATTGCATCAATTTGTGCTTGTGTCAATACAGGAATATCAGGCAACCCATACCAATTATATAACTGGTGCTCGGCACCTACTTCTATCCCGTATGTAAAATCTTTTGTACGTGATGTATAATTTAAATCTAAAAACGTATTGTAAAACTTATCATCCAATACGACATCTTCTATTCCTCCTTGCGAAGAATTATGATGTAAATACAAACCAATATTATCTGTTCTATTTAACTGAAAATTGCTGTAAAACTCGGCCAATACGGATGTAAAATTTCCAAAACCTAAGGTCGCATAATTATCATATAACGGTATTTTTTTAGGCTTATCGATATTAGCAGCTCTTCCTTTTGCTGGTGAAAAGGTAGAGGCAACCGGAACCGAAAAAATACTATATCGTAATTGCTTTTTCTTTTGTGTAACAGAGTCGTCTAAAATTGGAGTAGATTTTACCTTAAACGCATCACTTATCGTTGGCGTATATGTTTTTACGATCACTACTCGTTCTGTTTCTATAGTCTCTTCTTCTTCCTGTGCAAATAATGATGAAATACTACAAGCAATTACGCAGGTAAAAGAAAATAATTTCTTAATATATCTAGACATAAATGGAAAATCGTTTATAACTGATTATTATTGTTCGGTTTTGATGGATGAATTTGTTTTTGCCTCCTCAGCTTTGATCTTTTTGAGTTCTGATCTTGCCTCGGAAATTACATCGGGATAGTCGACAAAGTTTTTGATCACACTTTCTAAAATATAGGTTGCCTGGTAGGCATCTTCTAATCCATAGAAATTCTTAGCCATTAAGACCAAACCTTTAGCTCCGTATAATTTGTATCCCGAAAAATCTTTTGCTAATTTTTGTACTGTTTCATTAGACCCTTTATAATCTCCTTCTTTATTTTTAAAATAAGCATCATAGTACAACGCTTCTGCTGCTAATTCTCCAGTGGCGATTTTTCTAACTTCGGCATAGGCTCTTTTGGCTCTGGCATCATCAGCAGTTTGTAGTGCTGCTCTGGCAATAAAAATCTGCGCATCACTTTTGACATCATTCTGAATTTTAGGATTTTCTAATACCTTTTCTGCATAAGCAATCGTCTCCTGATAATGCACTAACTGATAATGTGATTTCATAAGATTCGACTGCGCAAAAATGATATTCTGTGGAAAATCGGCATCTTTTTCCAATCTTTCTAAGACTGGAATAGCTTTTTCATAGCTTCGGTTTTCTAAATGTATCTGAGATAATCGTGCCAACGCTTGCTCCGTAAATTCTGTTCGTTCTTTTTGTAATACATACTCATAATGCGGAATAGTTGCTTGCTTATCTCCTTTTTTGTAAAATAATTGTGCCAGATAAAAATGACTTTTTAACGCATGAATCCCAGTTGGAAACTCATCCAAATATTTTTGAAATCCTGCAATCGCAGCATTATCATTATTCTCTAAATACTGCTTTTCCGCAGCTTCATATGAAGTATTATCTAAATCTGCATCGGTTACATCTACAAAACTCAAGCCTTTTACCCAACTAGAATACTCATCTGTTCTCCCCAAATCCACATAAATTAATCTAGCCGTATTTACTGCCTGAATCGCTTCTTCGGTTCCTGGGTAGTCTGCTACTACTCGTTTAAATTTATACAGCGCTTTATTACCTTGGTCTCCATTATAATAGATCAACCCTTGTTTTAGCAATGCTTTAGGCACATAAGAACTTCTTGGAATCTCTCTAATCAATTTATCATATGCATCAATACCTCTTTGAGTTTTGTTTTCCGCTACATATGTGTTCCCAAGTGCAAACATAGCATCATCGCGATATGTTGATCTGGTATACTTTTTTAGAAACATTTCCAAATCACTGATTTTCTTATCATTCTTTTTCACAAATCCATAGCTAATCGCCTTCTGATAATGTGCATAATCAGCATCTGCTCCTCCTTTTTTAATGGCTTTGTTATAAGCTTCCATCGCAGGCCAATATTTACTAGAAATAAAATGACTATCTCCTAATCGTAAGTAGGTATCAGTCAATCGAACTTCGTCTATTCCATTATTTTTAGCATAGCTATCAAAAGAATTTGCCGCTTGTGGGTATTGCTTTAATTTAAAATAAGTGTATCCAATATTATAATCTATATCATTATTTTCATTCGTACCAGCACTACCTTCTTGTCCTTTGAACTGTTTAAACCCGATGAGTGCTTCTTCAAAATTACCTTGCAAATAATCACATTCAGACTTCCAATAGATAGCTTTGGCAGTGTATTTAGGATCGGTTTGTTGTGCTAAAGACTTATCAAAATACTTTTTTGCTTCGGCATAATTGGCTTCGTTATACAGTTCTACTCCTCTTAAAAAGGCAACTTTTTGATATACTACCTTATCCTCGAAATTACGACTACCTTCCAATAGATCCATCGCTTCTTTGTAATTTTTAGAAGTGATGTAAGAGCTGATTAATAATTCTTGAATCTCATCTTTGAACTCTGAATTTGGATACGCTTCTGCATATGACAAAAGTACTTTAGAAGGACTCTCATAAGAGTTTCCGATTTCATAGCTCAACTTGGCATAATTATACAATGCATCTTCTTTTATTTTTGCTTCGAAATCCATTTCTGAAGCATTTTTGAATGCATTTAATGCTTGCTGCTTTTGATCTGACTTAAGATACGATTCTGCCAAATGATAATATGCGTTCTGTGCGGTCGCATTGCGCCCATCGACAATCTTATTAAATTCTGAAATCGCATTCTGATAATCGCCTCCTTTATAATAAGCGTACCCTAACTGGTAATAATCTGTATTATTCCATTTTCCTTTTCTTCCTTTATAGGCTTTTAGGTGTGGGATGGCTTTATCATACTCGCCAAGATTAAAATAACTCTCTCCTATAATCTTGTGAAGTTCCGATTTTTCGGAAGGTTTCGATCTAGGCAATTGACTTAATCCATCATTAATCGCCTCTTGAAATTTTCCAGATTTAAAATTCATATCACTCTGGAAGTACGACAAGTTTTTATTGTATTTATCTAAGTCCTTCACCTCATCAAAAAGCTTGTCTGCTTCCTGATAATTATCTCCTTCGTAAGCAATAAAACCTAAGTAATATTTTGCTTGTGCTCCATACTCATCTGTTTCTTCTACCTGAGTCAAGAACTTTTTGGCTTCATTAAAACGTTGAATTTTAAAATAAGCGTACCCATTATTAAAATTGAACTTTTCTTTTTCAGAACGGCTCATATTACCCTGATCCACTTTATCGTACCATTTACGTGCATAAGCATATTTTCCGTTATCGAAATAATAATTAGCAACATCTAAATAGGCTGCGTTACGTTTGATACTGGTTGGATATTGCACCACAAACTCCTCCATGAGATCATCTGCTCCTTTTTGATTTAACCAAACAGCACAGTTGGCAATGTAGTACGTACATTCTGCATCGATATTTTCATCATCTACAGCATCTCTTACCTTATCAAACAGATTTTGAGCAGCCAAAAACTGTTTGTTATTATACAATTCTAGTGCTTGATTGTAAAGCACTAATTCATTAGTGTAAATTGCTGATTGCTGAGCAGAAATCTTTGAAGATAGGATTGCTACAAAAAGCATCAAAGTGATGTATTTGTTCATGTAATTATTTCTTTTAACGTTTAGAACCTGACAACTACCAGCGCTCATGTTTAATAGAAATTTCAAGGTTTCCCTTGACCAAATTTTCTTAAAGTAAATATCGTTTCCCGCGAATAAATTTTGTGTTAAAGATACCCTAATCTTCATACTAATAACGAAATATTTTAAAGATAATTACATCAACGATCATTTTTTGATGTAGATATTAATTGATTTATAATTTGGGTGTATTTTTTTGCTCCTTTATGATTTAAATGATCTGGGTCGTAAAAATCTGAATCTTCTATCCTGTAGTCTTGGCGTAGGTTAATATATCGAACATTTTCATTGTCATTCTCTAGTACTTTACATGAATTGGTAACCTTTTCTAATTTATCTGGATTCAAATACGATACGTATCCATGATATACTGGCATATCTACGATATATACATTACAATTTTTCTTTTTACAAGCATCAATGATTGCTTGTAGCCGACCTATATTTTCACTAAAATCGAATAAAAAATCTTCATGTCGCTTTGCAGCTCCCCAACTTTCGACATCTAATGATTGTCCGTTGGTACTATCATAATAATCACCCCAACCCTTAGCATCACATCCTATGATCGTACCTTCATCGAGATATGCATGCACTAAAGAAATGGATTTATTGAGTCGTCTGGTTAATGCTAAACTATATTGTTTCACATCCCAAGGAGAGATGATAGGTATTTCTAAATCCATTTGATTTTGGTAAAAATATTTACGCCATATCTCTCCTTTTGTATTTTTTAATTTACTTAAACTATAGTACCCAACAGTAATGATTACATTTTGAAGATTAGGTAAACTGTCTTCGTGTTTTTCAAAAAGTAATTGATCCATATACAGACTCTGACTGATATTAGCCAGATTCAATGTTTCTGTATCTATATAAGAAGGATTAACACCGAAAAAAGCATGGGAATCTCCCAAAATCAACGTCTCAATTTCGTTGTATCGTTCCTTTATGATCTTATGCTTATAGGTGTAATTAGAAGGCACCGTTCTATAGAACCATTCTAGGGCTCCCCAAACGATTGCAATAGGAATAAAAAAAACGAGTATTTTTCTTAGAAAAACCTTCATCATTAAAATTGAAAATAAATAAAGGTTTGTAGATTACCTCCAAAATACAGCACTAAAAACACTACGGCATAATAAATAGAATACCGAATTGATTTCGAAAATATATGCCGAATATCTAACAGGTGTTCTCTTCTTTTCTGGAGCCATTCTATCAGCATATATCCTATTAAGAATAACAAAAACCATTTATTTCCCTGAGGTAAAGAAAATAATGAAGTAGAAAAGATTCTTTGTAGGTATTGAAAAGCTTCCGTTATTGTTTCGGCTCTAAAAAACACCCAAGCTATCGTTACAATAAAAAATGTAATTCCTATGCCAAGTAAATCTAAGAAGATAGATTTCTGAGTCTGCAAAAAAGCTTTAATTCTCGAATGTTTTAGCAAAAAGATCGTAAGGATTAAGAATATTCCATGTATCAATCCCCACGCTAAAAACGTAAGATTAGCACCATGCCATAAGCCACTTACCACAAAAACGATCAAAATATTATCAATTAATCTAATATTAGAAACTCGATTTCCACCTAAAGGGATATATACATAGTCTCTAAACCAAGAGGATAGCGAAATGTGCCATCTTCTCCAAAACTCTATCAAATTCTTTGATAAATAGGGAAAATTGAAGTTCTTCATTAAATCAAACCCTAAAAGTCTTGCTGTTCCTATAGCGATATCAGAATAACCCGAGAAATCTCCATAAATCTGAAATCCAAAAAATATAGCTCCACAAAACAGCGTACTTCCAGAATACTCCGTATAATTTTCGAACAGATTATTCACGATTAACGCACAATTATCTGCAATTACCATTTTTTTAAATAACCCGCCTAAAATGAGTTGCAATCCATCTACACTTTTTTCTATATTGAATATTCTTCGCCTTTTAAACTGTGGAAGAAGATTAGAAGCCCGTTCGATAGGACCAGCAACAAGCTGAGGAAAAAAAGAAACAAAGGCAAAAAAAGAGATCACATCATCGGTTGGCTCTATTCGTTTACGATACACATCGATTGTATAACTTAATGTTTGAAACGTATAAAAGCTAATTCCTACAGGAAGTACTAATTGTAGAGATGTATAAGAAATTGGTTTCCCGAATAACAAAAAGGCATCCACAAACGTTTCTAAAAAGAAATCAAAATATTTAAAAACGAACAATACTCCCAGATTACAAAAAACACTAATTCCAAAAAGCATTTTTCTTTGAATTCCAATACTGTTTTTAAGTCTTCTGGCAACTAAAAAATCAATAATAGAACTTAAAAAAATTAAGGATAAAAAACGCCAATCCCAGAAAGCATAAAAAATATAGCTGGTAATAAGAAGAAATACATTTTGAATCTTAATACTGCTATTAAACACAAACCAATACAGTGTAAAAACGATTGGAAAGAATAACGCAAAATCGACCGTGTTAAATTGCAAAATGTATACGCATATAAATTCTTTGGGAAAATTAGTCAAAATCAACGTGGATAAAAAAACATTTTTAATAAATACAATATTCCATAAACTTTATACTTTTACTAAATATTACTAAACTAAGAATTTCATCATATGTCTAATCCTGTTTTAAGTCTTAAAAACGCTTCTATCTATCAACGAGAAAATCTCATCTTATCTGATGTAAATGTAGAAGTGAACAAAGGTGATTTTGTATATCTCATCGGAAAAACTGGAACTGGAAAAAGTAGTTTTATGAAAACGCTTTATGGAGACATTCCTCTTATTGAAGGTGAAGGTAGTATCGTTGATTTTGATTTAAGTACCTTAAAAGAAAGTCAAATACCTTTTTTAAGAAGAAAACTAGGGATTGTCTTTCAGGATTTTAAATTACTAAATGATAGAACTGTAAAAGAGAATCTATTATTTGTGCTTAAGGCAACTGGATGGAATGACCAAAAAGCAATGGATAGTAAAATTGATGATGTATTAGATAAAGTAGGAATGAAAACAAAAGATTTTAAGTTCCCATATCAATTATCTGGAGGAGAACAGCAACGTATTGCTATTGCTCGTGCATTACTTAATGATCCCGAATTAATTTTGGCAGATGAGCCTACTGGTAATCTAGATCCGCAAACCTCTGTAGAGGTTATGGAAGTTTTGCAGGATATCAATAAAAATGGTAATACCATATTAATGGCTACACACGATTACGCATTGCTATTAAAATATCCTTCGAAAACCCTAAAATGTGAAGGCAATAAGGTTTTTGAAGTTGTGCAACGAAAGGGATAGTGTATGTATGAGCGTGTTAAAAAAGTTCTCAAAAAAATCATCCCCAAAGATCTTTTATTTCGGTATGAAGAAAAAATTCGATTCCCTTTTGCAATACAATATTATGGTAGAAACCATGTGTGTAATATCTGCAATGCTCATCTTAGAAAATTTATTATTTTAGATACCGGAGAAAAAATATGCCCTTACTGCGGTAGTTTATCCAGAACCAGAAGGCTTTATAAAATATTATTAGACAGATTTGATTTAAAAGGAAATATATTACACTTCTCTCCTTCCAGATCGTTATATAGAAGACTGAAAAAGAATAAAAGTATATCATACTTTAGTACAGATTTTGAAAGTGAGTTTATCGCAGATTTTCAATATGATATCACTGCTATTTCTGTAGAAGACAATCTCTTCGATTTTATCATCTGTTATCACATTTTAGAGCATATAGAAAATGATAAAAAAGCAATGAGTGAGTTGTATCGTGTTCTAAAACCGAACGGAATATTATTAATTCAAACCCCTTTTAAAGATGGTGAGATCTATGAAGATCTGAACATCAAAGATCCTAATGAACGATTACATCATTTTGGACAAGAAGATCATGTACGCGTATATTCTGTAGAAGGATTAAAAAATAGATTAAAAGAAAGTAATTTTACAAACATCCAATCGTTAGAATTTACTAGTGATAGTACCAATCCATCTGCGAACGGTTTACTTACAGAAGAAACCATATTAGAAGTCACCAAATAATGCGTTTAATTACTCTTGATGATATTATAGAAACCTATACCAAGTTTAGACAACGTGGCTTACCATTTATCATGTCTAAACTAAATCTAAATGCTATCAAAAGAACAAAAAGTGCGTTTAACGAATTAGATATCTCTTCGGCAAATTGGTGGATTATTCCTAAAGTACAAAAACGCTGGAATCTGCTAATCACGGGAGATCCTAACTTAGAATATGAGGACTTCGTGATGCAAAATTATTTAAACGAACGAAAAGATTTAAAAATGCTTTCCCTAGGAAGCGGTATTTGTAGTCATGAACTTACGTTTGCTGGTTATGATAATTTTAAAGAAATCTTATGTTTAGATATTAATGAAGTCCTATTCGATCAAGCTCGAAAAATAGCTCATGATAAAGGATTGAAGTCTATTAATTTTCAGATTCAGGATTTATATAATTATGAATTCCCAGAAAATTATTTCGATATAGTTCTTTTTCATGCTTCTTTACATCATTTTAAAGATATTGAAAACCTTGTAGGCAAGAAGATAAAGAAAACTTTAAAAAGTGATGGAAAGTTAATTATCAATGAATTTGTTGGTGCTGATCGATTACAATTTCCGAAACATCAAATAATAGCAACAAACATTGCATTACAATCGATTCCTAAATCGTATAGAAAAAGGTTTAAATTAAATATTTATAAAAATAAATTTTATGGTTCCGGTATGATACGGATGATTTTGGCAGATCCATCTGAATGTGTAGATTCTTCGCAAATTATACCATCTATTCATAAACATTATAAGACAATTTATGAAGCTTCATATGGAGGCAACCTATTACCTAATGTACTGAAAGATATTGCACATCATTTTGTTACTTTAAATGATGAAAAAGAACAGATATTAGATGGACTTTTTGAATATGAGGATACTTACATAAAAACACATTCTAGTGATTTTGTCTTTGGTATTTATCAAAATACTTAGAATATATCTTCTTCTTAAGAATCTTCTTTTTTATATACATGTGGATTTTCTCGAATTCCTTTTTTAAATATTTTACGAACTCCCATACGTATAGAAGAATCCAATTTTAGTATTTTATCTCTGAAAAACTGACCTGGTCTACCTCTAAATGTAGTTACATGAAAATCTCCTTTGGAACCTACAGGAGTAGTTGAAAAATAATAATTAGAAACACAACATCGAACTTGATCCTTTGTAACTTTACTTACAGAATGCCAAGAAGTTTTGTGAGTAGTCATAACAACTAATCTATTAAAGCTCGAATTTACGGTAATAGGAGTTGCTTTAAGTCCATTAGGCCATAATTCTAAATTTCCTCCATTATCCATTTCCCATCCTGGTGTAACATAATATAACAAATTAAGTACACGCCATAATTCCACATCCTTATCATGAGAGTTGTCCAAATGCGGATTCAAATAATTCCCTTTGCCCATCATAGAGATACCACCAGCGTACAAGTTTTCATCAGGTACAACATCGGTATATCTACAAATCTTAGCAATAAAATCAACAATTCTTTGATCCTGAAAAGCAAATATCACTTCTTCCAATAGCGGATGATATTTATTCATCTGAGCTGCTACATACTTGTACTCTCTAATACTTCGTTTGACTTTTACATCTTTT
The DNA here is from genome assembly GCF_039523995.1 of Aquimarina litoralis. Taxonomy (NCBI): domain Bacteria; kingdom Pseudomonadati; phylum Bacteroidota; class Flavobacteriia; order Flavobacteriales; family Flavobacteriaceae; genus Aquimarina; species Aquimarina litoralis. Next base: position 91,402 of record NZ_BAAAGE010000006.1, on the reverse strand, counting down.
TTTAGAGGAAACTTCTCAAAAACTTCTTTCGCTATAGTATCCGGAAGTAGATCATCAATATAGAAATACCCTATTTGTTGACTTGTTTGGTCAAAATGCTTTTTTAAAACTTCTTCATTATCTTTGAGCTTTAAAAGAATTAATTCAGCAATTTTATCTCTGGTAAGGTAATTCATTAATCCCAATTACAAATTTGCCCTAAAAATAATTATAAACTTCTAGTAAAGCATCCATAATGTTGTCAATTTTGATCCCTGTTTATAATTATAACACAATTACACTAGTTCAAGAACTATATAAACAGGTTTCTGATTGCAATATTGCTTTTGAAATACTGGTACTAGATGATCATTCGATTTTTTTCTTAGAGGAAAACAATGCCATTAATAAATTAACTGGATGCACTTATCAAATATTACCCAAAAATATAGGGCGAAGTGCAATTAGAAACTTACTAGCTTCAAAAGCTACTTTTGATCATCTTTTATTTATTGATGCAGGTACTTTTCCTTCCAAACACAATTTTATTAAAGGGTATTTAAAAAATATCCATCATAAAGTAGTAACCGGAGGAATGACATATCTTCCTAAACCTCCTGAAAAACCTTACAAATTGCGATGGGTGTATACAAAAAAACGAGAAGCTGTAATTAAAAAACAAAATGACAAAAGACCTATTGTATGTTCTTCAAATTTTCTAATTCAAAAAGAGGTATTTGATAAGGTTCTATTTGATGAATCTCTTACAAAATATGGTTGTGAAGATGTCGTGTTTTTTGATACAATTATTCAAAAAGGCTTCACCATTGAATATATTGAAAACCCTGTGATTCATGATGCAAATGATGATGCTGAAACTTTTATTATTAAGACTGAATATGCTGTTGAAAATTTAATCCAATTAATCAATAAGAATAAACTTACTCCTGATCGATATAAAGTATCTAGATTGTACTATTTACTTCGCAAAATACATTTGGATAAATTAGTCAAATGGGTATTTCTCACTTTTAAGGGCAGTCTTACAAGAAACCTAAAATCATCTAATCCATCTATTTTATGTTATGATTTTTATCGTTTAGGTTATTTTTGCTTTATCAAAAACAAAAAATAGTGCCGTTTTTCTCAATCATCGTTCCTCTTTATAACAAAGCAGATAGCATTGCCGCCACATTAGATTCTGTTTTTCTTCAGACATACGATGATTATGAACTTATTATCATCAATGATGGATCCACTGACCATAGTGAAAAGATTGTAAAGCAATATGCTGACAAACGGATAAAATATTATGCAACTCTTAATCAAGGAGTTTCTAAAACACGAAATTTAGGAATAGAAAAAGCATCAGGTACCCTTATAGCCTTTTTAGATGCTGACGATTTTTGGTACCCAAATCATCTCGAAATACTTTCGAAACTATATCAAACCTATCCTGAGGCTGGAATATTTGCTACTTCTTACGAAAAAAGATATAGTCCCATTGCTATTTTTCCTGCCAATTTTAAAAATATAGATTCAATTGGTCAAACTTTCCAATTAGTAGAAGATTTTTTTCATTCTAATATCATCGATGCAATTATATGGACTTCGGCATGTGCTGTTCCCAAAAAAGTACTGGATGATATAGGCGTTTTTGACACTACGATCACTCATGGAGCAGGAGAAGATACTGATCTTTGGATTAGGATCGCTTTAGCACATGAAGTTGCCCTTGCTACCTATATCACAGCTACGTATCACCTAGATGCTACCAATAGAATTTCTAAAACGGATACACTTAAAAGAAAATTTTTAGATTTCGAAAAATTTAAACAGGAAGAAATAAGCAATATAAGTCTTAAAAAATATTTAGACCAAAACAGGTACGCAATATCGTTACTCTATAAAGCTGCTGGCGATCACAAAACTGCTAGAAAATATAAGGATGGTATTGATCTTCGAAATTTAAGTACCAAGCAGAAAATATTATTATACAGTCCGAAGAATCTTTATCTTTTTATAAGGTCAATTAAAAACAAAATACTTCTAAATGCAGGTATTAAATTATCTGCTTTTGAATAATTTGAATTTTTCAAAATCCCTTATGTAATCATCTTCCTTAAAAACTTCTGAAGCAATAACCAAACAAACAGCACCCGAAGAAAAGTTTTCTAATTCTCTCCATATCCCAGGTTTGATCAATAAACCTTTATTTGGTTTATTAAGAGTAACCTTTTTTGGGTTTGTCCCATCATGTAAAATCACATCAAAACTACCACTGATAGCGATAAGAAATTGATATAATTCTTTATGGGCATGCCCTCCTCTAGTTGCATCACTTGGCACATCATACAAATAGTATACCCTTTTAGCATCAAAAGGAATTACTTCTTTTTCTATGACCGCAATAGTACCTCTGGGATCCTTAATATTGCGGATTTCCATAATCAAACAGTCATTAACCATATTGGTTACTTTTATATTTTCGGAGGAAGTATTGCTTGCCATTGCGGTGCGATATTTTCAATTTTAAACTTTGTTACACTCTTTTTTGTTCCTTCTACACACTGATTATAAAACTCTTCATCCTCTATCATTTTGTTCAGAGCATTCTTGTACGATTCTTGATCTTTAAACGGCACTAATATACCATTATCCCCTGTAACCACGATTTCAGAAGGCCCCGACTTACAGTCTACGGATACAACAGGTGTTCCCATAGCTAACGATTCTACCAAAACCATTGGAAAACCTTCATAGTTACTAGTTAAAGTAGCAAAAAGAGCTTTTTTAATATAAGGAAATGGATTATCTGAAAAACCTAAAAAGATGATGTTTTCTTCCATCTTACACGAACGTACAAGATTTTGTATCATCTCTTTATCTGGTCCATCACCCATGATGTAGAGCTTTACTCCTTTTTGTGGTAATCGAGAAGTTGTATATGATTGGATTAAGAATTTATAATTTTTTGATTCATCAGTAATTCTCCCATAAGATAATATATATGGCTCAGATGGAACCTTTACCTCTTCATCTGCTAAGTTATTCCAGTATTCTTCATCAAAAGCATTATAGATACATCTCCCCTTTTGAAGTTGATACTTCTTTTTAAAATGGAGTACTGATTCTTTGGACACGCCCACCAATTCATATGAATTCTGGTATAGCTTTTTTCCTAAAAAAGAACTATTAGGAAAATAACTACTAAGGTTATAATTATGTACTACGAAGATCGTATCCGTTTTCTGATACACAAATGTATTTATGAACCATTGCCTAAACCAGCTTGGTCTAGGAGCAGCATCGATGATATAATCAAACTTGTTTTTACTGATCAGTTTTCTACTAATCACAAATTTATCCCATCTTTTGCGCAATCCTTTCCGTGTAGCTGTAAGTTTCTCTAGATTAACTAAATCACCTTTATAGTTATATACAACATGATCTAAAATACTCACGATTGTAATATCATACCCGATATCCGATAACATTCTGGATAGTATAGCACTGGAACGCTCTGCCCCGCCAATCCCAAGAGAAGAAACCATAATACATATTCTTATTTTACGTTCTGTCTCCATTTCTATATCAAATACTTCTATCCGGTCCAAAAAATGATTTTCTAAAAACTACTATCAATAACAGAAAATAGAAAATATAATTGCAACAATGCGCTATCGAAGCTCCTACGAAACCATATTTATTAATTAAAAATACACTAACCAGATATAAAAACGTAAGTGAAATTAGTTCGGTGATGATGTAATACCAAAACATTCGCTTTGCCAGAAACTGATATGCAATTACTAAAGAAGCTATTTTAAAAATATCACCCAATAGCTGCCAAAGAAATAATGGCTCCATCACTTCAAATTCCTGTGAAAACAAAATTTTAATAATCACATTTCTTAAAACATAAATCACTAAAAAAACAGCTCCAAAAACTGGCAAGATTATTTTATAGAAACTGATCACTTCTGTCTTAAAACCTTTACTCCTTTTTATCTCTGTTAATTTTGGTAATAGATATATGGTAAGCAGTGTTGTAATAAATAACATGTATTGTGCACTGATATTTTGTATTGCTTCCCAATATCCCGCCTCTGCCACACCTTCATTATAGATAATATGGTTTCGGATTTTAATTAAAATCGCAGGTAATGCTGTTGTTGAGATTAAGGCCATAATAGCATAAGAACTCAACTTTATCATATATTTTTTAGACGGTTTATCGAAGCTAACAAAATCCAAAAGCTCTTTACGATATAAAATTATTGTAATAAATAATGAAACTGCGGGATTTATAATAATTGCCCAAAAAGCACCTTCTAAGCTATATTTCCATACCATAAAAACGGTAATCAACAATCCAATAATACTAGCGATAATATTAATCACTATGTACACTTTATATTTGGAATTGCCATTAATGATGGCGAGACATAGCATATTAACCGTATAAAAAGGTAATGCGATAGCCACTCCTTTGAATACAAATTCATATGAATATTTGGTGCCAAAAACCAGATTATTCCAAAAAAACGGATCTATATACAACCAGATAGAAAGAAAAATAGTAACCAAGAAACATAATACAAAAGAAGTAGACAACACCATCTTCAATTCTTCTTTATCATCCTTAAAATCCGCAACATATTTTACGATTCCATTATATAAGCCTACAGTTCCGGCTGATTGAATAGAAGTAAGTACATTTCTCAAATTTCCCATTAATGCTAACCCTTCTGGGCCTAAAATAACGGCAACGATTTTTAAACTTATCATACCAGTAATCATCTTTACGGCCACACCGACAGCATTAAAAGAACTAACTTTAATTAATACGTTGTTTTTAAGCTTATGAAAATAGGAGTTCACGCTATTGGTATTGATTTAATACTTGTACGATATAATCAATTTCATGGGTTTCTAAGCTCACATTAAGAGGAATACTCACTACTTCATTATGAATTCTTTCGGTAATGGGTAAAGAGAGTCCAGAAAACTCCTGTATTGCGCGTTGTTTATGAGGTGGAATTGGGTAATGAATATGATAACCTACTCCTGATTCTTCTAAATAATTGCAGAAGTCCTTTCGGTTCTCTACTCGTACCACAAAAAGGTGAAAAACATGGTTATTGGATTGATCCCAGAATGGAAGCTTAATTTTTTCGTTTTTTATTTCGGAAAGGTAACGTTTGGCAATCGATCTTCTGCATGTATTATCCTCTGCAAGATATGTCAGCTTTTCCAATAAAAAGGCAGCCTGCAATTCGTCTAATCTAGAATTTACACCAGCGTATTCATTTCGATATTTTTCTGAAGAACCATAATTACCTAGACATCTAATAGTATAAGCTAGCTCCTTATCGTTTGTGGTTATTGCACCTGCATCACCTAACGCTCCAAGGTTTTTTGCAGGATAAAAACTAAAAGCAGATGCATGAAATAAACTACCAGCTACTTTTGTATCATTATGTTGAGCGCCATGAGCCTGGGCCGCATCATCAATTACCAATACATTATGTTGTTCAGCTATTCTTTTAATTGCTTCTATATTTGCTAACTGACCATATAAATGAGTTGGGATAATCGCTTTGGTCTTATAAGTTATATATTTTTCTAGTTGCTTTACATCTAAATTAAAAGTATGCTCATCTGGTTCCACTAATACTGGAGTCAGTCCAGCATATTTAACCGACAATATCGTTGCTATAAAAGTGTTCGCTGCAATAATTACCTCATCACCTATGCGCAATTTACCTAATTCGATATACGCCTTTAGTATAATAGTTAGTGCATCTAACCCATTACCAACTCCTATACAATAATCTACTCCACAGGATGTAGCAAAAGACTTCTCGAACATCTCAACGTAAGGACCTTTGATGTAAATACCAGTATCTAGGAAATTCGCAAAAACACTTTTAAATTGTTCATGATAACGCTTATTGATCTTAGGTAAATCTAAAAACGGAATTGATAGTTTAGCGTTTGTCATTATCTAAAAAGTATGAAACCACTTTTATTACTTCTTAGCAAAATAATTTGGTAGGCTTTCTGTTTTTTTATTAAAGTATTAAAAATACCTTTACGGCAAAGATATTTGTTTTTATGTAAGCCCATAAAAATGGAGTGTTTTTTTTAATATCTTCTTTTACAGAATGAACTCGATATAAATGAAAATATTGTTAGTTGGAGAATATAGTCGATTACACAATTCGCTAAAAGAAGGGTTGTTAAAAAATGGTCATGAAGTGACAATTATTGGTCATGGAGATTTCTTTAAAAAGTATCCTATAGATATCAATATCGATGGAACTTTCACAAAGAAGAATTTCTTCCTAAATAAGGTTAGGCATTTACTCTTTTTAATTTTTAAAATTGATCTTGCATCGGTAGAAACACTTATTAAGTTTAATAAAAATAAAGGGATCCTGAAGAATTATGACTATGTTCAATTAATTAATGAAACTCCATTTAATATTGGAAACTATTTTGAAAAGAAGTTATTAAAATTTCTTTTCGAGAATAATAATCATGTATACTTATTAGCTTGTGGTGATGACTATCGGTATATTTCTTATTCTCTGGCAGGAAATTTTCCCTATAGCACATTAAGCCCCTTACTAAAAAATCCAGGACTCAAAAAAGAATATCGGTATACACTTAGAGCAGTATCTAAAGAGCAAAAAAAAATACACGATTATGTATTTAAGTATATAAAAGGGGTTATTCCAGTAAGTGTAGAATACAACATGGCCTACAGAAATACTAATAAGGCATTACCCATGATTCCGAATCCAGTAAATAGTGATTTGATTAAAATGCAAGAACTAAATCTTGATAAAATCAAAATATTACATGGCATAAACAGCTCTAACTACTTGAAAAAAGGAAATCGCTATTTTGAAGAAGCACTAGAAATTATTTCGAAAAAATATAACCACAAAGTAGAAATCATCACTACAAAAGATCTACCCTATAATGAATACATCAAACATTTATTATCTGCTCATATTATCTTAGACCAGGCACAAGCACATGACCAAGGATATAATGCACTAGAAGCTATGGCAATGGGAAAAGTTATTTTTACCGGTGCTGGAGAAGATTTTAGAAAGCACTACGATTTAAAAAATAAAATCGTAGCTATCGATACATCTCCGGACAGTGCTAAAATTGCTAAAAACCTTGAAGAACTAATCCTAAATCCAGAAAAAATTATTGAAATAGGTAAAAACGCGAGAAAATTTATTGAAGAAGAACATCACTATAAGGAGATAGCAAAAAAATATGTGGACGCTTGGAAAGAACATAGCTGTTAAAATCAATACATCCGTAGATAAACAAAAGCTACTTCTATGGTAGTTGATATTTAAAGACTAAGTCGATAAAAATCTTGCGTATAAATTTCGCAACCTAACTCTTCTTTTTGCTTTAATAATCCGTAGTTATTATCAGTTACAGTACCCATATCAAAAAACCGATAGCCTTCATTTTTATACTTTTCTATTAATGAAATAAAAAGAAAATCTAAAGCTCTATGTGTCTCTCCTTTATCCGTAACTGCTCCGTACTGAGATTTCACCACTTCTTTGGTTTTAAAAACAGTTATTCCTCCTAACACTTCATTATCTAAAAGAATTACAAATTGCTGTATAGCTTTTGGAAAATTATGTTTAAGCAAATGAATCTCTTCTATGGTATGAACGGGTTTTGTATCATGCTTTTCTTTCAACCTTGGTTTTAACACTTGATTCCAAAAAACCGAGAAATCGTCTTCTTCTCTTATTTCAAAACCTAATCCAGCTCTTTTCTTATAGTGCTTTAATTTACTTTTATGTATGGTGAAAGGTCTCTGATAATCAATCGCAAGATTTAAATCTCGCCTATAAGGTTTAGCTCCTAATTCTGAAAGAAAAAAAAGAAATTCATTAGATGGTTGTTGATGATAAAATACAGGAATCGATTTCACATACAGATCTGTTATATCATGTAATCGTAAAAAATCTATGATCTGATGCACCATATTCTTTACTCTTTCTCCTCCTATTCTTTTTTTCAAAATTAGACCTCCATATGTCAGCCCCAAATGAGAATATACTTCTGTACCTTTTACATTTGCAGGAAGTACTCCTATCAGCTTATCCTGATCAAAAACCAGTAAAGAAAAATCCTGAAACCGATCCGAATGATACTCCGTAAAATCTCTTTTAAAAAGAAATGTACCATTCTTAGCAGTATCAATAAAACTATTCCAGATTGAATAATGGTCTTTATGATATCTCTTAATTACGTAGGTAGACAAATTGAATATTTTGAAAGTTGAAACGAATATTAAGTGTTTTACAAATCACTTCCCACTATTGAGCATAGGATTCAAAAATCTTCATAATAAAACTAAGCAATCATAAATGTTCTCAATTTTAAAACTTATTTATGATAAAATAACAACTAAAACGTTAAAATGTGAAAATAGTTAATTTGTTTGAGTATCTGGAATATTAGTTTTATTTTTAGCTTAAGTGATCGTAAATTACGATTCTTTTCTTATAAAAAGGTAATACATATTTATACCAGCTATCGCCGTATTGGTTATGATAATAGGCAAAGACCAGTTGAGTAAGACCCCATAAATTACAAAAGCCACACACCCCACAGTATTTATAAGACGGAGTTTTCTGATATTTCGCATTAAAAATGATATCAATACCATAAATGATGCAAAATATCCAATAAGTTCAATGATAAAATTTTGATCTGAAATCATAGTTAAATGTATTTATTTATAAAACCTGTTGTACCTTTTTTTTAAAAGCTTTTTACAAGTTTTTAATCAATAGCAGTATTTACTTTTGTTGACCGACAAAAATGACCTAAATAACCAATTCATCTCCCTATAAATTGAATTGATCCCAAAACCACAATTATCCCAATTTTCGACAAAAAATCCCGAGTTACCTCGGGATTTTTTATTATTTAGAGCTAAGATAAATACCTGTCTATACAATCTTATTTCTTTTTCGCTCTACTTCTGTTAAGAAGATTTTTCTAAGACGCAAATGATTAGGAGTTACCTCTACATACTCGTCTTTTTGAATGTATTCTAAAGCTTCTTCTAAAGAAAACTTAATAGCAGGAACAATCTTCGCTTTATCATCTGCTCCAGCAGAACGAACGTTAGATAACTTTTTAGTTTTCGTAACATTTACGGTCATATCATCTCCTCTAGAGTTTTCTCCGATAACCTGTCCTTCGTAAATGTCTTCTCCTGGATCGATAAAGAATTTTCCTCTTTCCTGTAACTTATCTATTGAGTATGGTATTGCAGTTCCTTTTTCCATAGAAACTAAGGATCCATTAATACGTCCTGGAATGTCACCTTTTAAAGGTTGATATTCTTTAAAACGATGTGCCATAATTGCTTCTCCAGCAGTGGCAGTAAGCAATTGATTACGTAATCCTATGATTCCACGAGAAGGGATTAAGAATTCGCAAATCATACGTTCTCCTTTGGCTTCCATACTTAACATTTCACCTTTTCTTAGGGTTACCATCTCTACTGCCTTTCCTGATACCGTTTCAGGTAAGTCGATAGTTAACTCTTCTATAGGCTCACATTTTACACCATCAATTTCTTTGATGATAACTTGCGGTTGTCCGATTTGTAATTCGTAACCTTCACGACGCATCGTTTCTATCAAAACTGATAAATGCAAGACTCCTCTACCAAAAACCATAAATTTATCTGCACTATCTGTTTCATTTACTCTAAGTGCCAGGTTTTTCTCTAGTTCCTTTTCTAATCTTTCTTTGATATGTCTAGAAGTTACAAACTTACCATCTTTACCAAAGAATGGAGAATCATTTATGGTAAACAACATACTCATTGTCGGCTCATCAATGGCAATAGTTTCTAATCCTTCAGGATTTTCAATATCTGCAACAGTATCTCCAATCTCAAAACCTTCTAACCCTACTAAAGCACAAATATCACCTGCCTCTACCTTCTCTACTTTTCTTCTTCCTAATCCTTCGAAAGTATGGAGTTCTTTTATTTTTGACTTTTTAATAGTTCCATCTCTTTTTACCAATGAAACCTGCATTCCTTCAGTAAGTGTTCCTCTTTGTAATCTACCGATAGCAATACGACCAGTAAAAGATGAGAAATCCAAAGATGTAATTAACATTTGTAGTGTTCCTTCTTGTACTTTTGGTGAAGGAATATGCTCCATAACCATATCTAACAATGGTTCTATGTTTTCAGTTTCCTTCTGCCAATCATCACTCATCCAGTTGTTCTTAGCAGAACCGTATACCGTTGGAAAATCTAACTGCCATTCTTCTGCTCCTAATTCGAACATAAGGTCAAAAACCTTTTCATGAACTTCGTCGGGAGTACAGTTTTCTTTATCTACTTTATTTACAACCACACAAGGCTTCAATCCTAGATCAATTGCTTTTTGTAAAACAAAACGTGTTTGTGGCATTGGTCCTTCAAAAGCATCCACCAATAATAGCACACCATCTGCCATGTTTAATACACGCTCCACTTCTCCACCAAAATCGGCGTGACCTGGAGTATCAATGATATTGATTTTTGTTCCTTTATAGGTTACAGATACATTCTTTGAAGTAATTGTAATTCCTCTTTCACGTTCTAGATCGTTATTATCCAAAATTAAATCCCCTGTGTTCTCGTTTTCACGAAATAATTGACAGTGATACATAATTTTGTCTACCAAGGTAGTTTTACCGTGATCAACGTGTGCAATTATTGCAATGTTTTTTATAGCAGTCATATACGCCTGATTTTAAGCGTGCAAATTTACATTATATTTTAATAGTTTGTATATTAATTTTAAAATATTAAAAACACCTAAAAATCAGATACTTAAAACCTTTACCAAAGACAGGACATATTTTACAGTATTAGGAATTATAATCAGAATTTGATATTAAAATTCTCATGTTTATAACAATCCTTTAGAGATTTAATATTTCATTATTTTTCTTAATCTGTTACTTCTATTTCTTTCTCTGAGTTTCTACAATAAAGCTATTCATATAAAAGTAACAATATGAACTAAAAGATATATCTTTGCTGTTCTAAATTACAAACATGGAACTTTCTAAAATCAAAAACCTAAAAAACCTGGATGCAAATAATTTTTTCCTTCTCGCTGGACCTTGTGCTATCGAAGGAGAAGAAATGGCGTTACGCATTGCTGAAAAAGTAGTTGAGATTACTTCGAAGCTAAAAATACCTTATGTTTTTAAAGGTTCTTTTAAGAAAGCTAATCGCAGTAGAATTGATAGTTTTACTGGAATTGGAAATGAAAAAGCGTTAAAAATTTTACGCAAAGTAGGAGAAACTTTTGAAGTTCCTACGATAACAGATATTCATGAAAATGATGATGCTGTAATGGCTGCAGAATATGTTGATATTCTACAAATTCCTGCATTTTTGGTTAGACAGACGGATTTAGTCGTAGCTGCCGCTAAGACTGGCAAGACTGTAAACTTAAAAAAAGGACAATTCATGAGTCCTGAAGCCATGCAACACGCTGTAAAAAAAGTAAAAGATAGCGATAGTGATTTAGTAATGGTTACGGATAGAGGAACCATGTTTGGATATCAAGACATGATTGTAGATTTTAGAGGTATTCCTACAATGAAGCAATATGCAACTACAGTTTTAGATGTGACCCATTCTTTGCAACAACCAAATCAATCCAGTGGAGTTACTGGTGGTAGACCAGATATGATAGAAACAATCGCTCGTGCTGGTGTTGTTACTGGTGTAGATGGATTATTTATGGAAACACATTATGATCCAGCAAATGCTAAAAGTGATGGGGCTAATATGTTAGATTTACAGTATTTAGAAAAATTACTAAGCAATCTAGTCGCAATCAGACAAACTGTTAACTCGTTATAATTTTCTTATTTCTATGTTGGTATGCTTGCTCGAGTAATTCGATCAATATATCATTTTCTATCTCATCTTGGTTTCTGAAGCGCAAGGATCTGACATACTTTCTCTTATCACTTTGCAATTTATCTAGGTGATCGGTAAAATATTGTGCAGCCCAAAAACCAATATCCAAGTATCCTTTCGTTACGTTTAAATAACAAATGGGTGCCTTTTCGACATAGTAAAAAGGAACTCTCCATTTAAATAACAACTCTGCTTCAGGAAGAGTAGATTCTACAATCACCTGAACTTGAAGTAACATCCTTTTAAATGGTTCAGGTTGATTTAAGATATATTGCTCCGCTGGTTTCAATAAAAAATAGTATTTTAGAAAGACTGTTGCATATTAGTAACCCCCAAGATATCTAATCACTTTGAAACCTCAAAACATAACACTCCTATTTGTTTTTATTATCCTGTTGTTAGGGTTTGGATCCTCTAGTTCTTTCGCACAACAAAAGAAACAAGAAACTATTACTATCGAAGCTACTGTATTTGATAAGGAAACGAAAGATCCTTTGCCTTTTACAAATGTACTACTAGAAAATACTTCTATAGGAACTATTACGAATGAAGATGGAAAATTCGAATTAACTTTTAGTAAAAAATATGCTTCCTCTTCAGTCATTTTTTCATTCGTTGGTTATGAGAATAACAGTATCCCAGTTAAAAAGCTTAAATCTCCTACTTACAAGATTTTTTTAAAATCAATCTCTACCTCATTAGATGAAATTGTGGTTACTGCGAAAAACAAATACAAGGAAATGATCAATGAAGCAATCTCTCTTATCCCCAAAAACTATGCGCAACAAGCTGTCACGCTAGAAACATATTATAGAGAGCTAACCAAAATAAATGATAATTATACCAAGTTTGCTGATGCAGCAACCGAAATTTACTATTCTGCATATGACAATAATTTTGATTACTTATTATCCAACACTAATTACAAGCAATTCAATCGTTTAGAATTCAATATAAATCAAGTTCCATTTCCAGAACCCAAGGAGTTTGTGGCTGACATGAGGGATAAAACCAAAATAATTGCCTTAAGAAAAAGCGATAACCTTCAGGATTATAAGATTATGGAACGATCAGAAGATCTAAAATCCATTGATACTACCAATTTAAAATGGTTAGAAAATAACGAGATTGGAGGAGGCCCACTGAGACTTACGGGAGCTGACAAAGTAAAACGGCAAGCAGATTTTTTTAATCCTAAGATAAATCACAAATATAAATTCACTTTATACGGAAAGAGTACTTACAACAATAAACTGGTATACATAATCTCATTTAAACCCAAGGATTCTAATGATATTGAAGCTCCCTATATCGGAGAAATAACATTAGAAGAAGAAAGTAAAGGTATCATTTCCTATAGTTACGAACTCACAAAAAAAGCAAAGAAGAAATTAAACGAACGCTTTGCTGCACAACTAAGAACACCTGAGATAGTAGAAAAAGAATCCAAAAAAGCTTTTATTACACGTATTACTAGTTTAAAGGATTTTAAAGTGTATGTTAATTTCTCTGTATATCAAGATAAATGGTATCTAAAAAGAATCAAAGCCACTAATTCTTATGATAACAAAGGTGACTTATTCGAAAGTTATGAAGCTACCACAGAATCAGAATTAGTGGTAAACTCTATTAAAACCGAAAAGCTATCACCACCTGAAAATGAAAATATATTTAAAAATAATTTCTCTAATTCTTTGTTTACCTATCCTCTTCCCTATGATCCTAGTTTCTGGAAAGATTACAATGCTTTAATCCCTACAGCTCTCCTTGGTAAAGCATTAGAAGATCTAGAAGCTAAGGAAAGTTTAGAATCTCAGTTTCAGAATAAAAACTGATTTAATCTCCAAAAAAATTTGTGAGTATCATTTATTTATTTTTACTTTGTATTTCAAAGTACTTTTAGAATGAGCACAGAAGATTATTTAAAAGACATCACTGAGATCAAAAATATGATGAACAAATCATCACGATTTTTCTCGTTAAGTGGTTTATCAGGAATACTAGCAGGAATATATGCGATTATAGGGGCCGCCATTGCATATTATCTAGTGAGCAATAGTGGTAGAGATTACCTTATTTTGCATAGTAAAATCTTCAACTACATTTTAATTGATTTAGCGGCCATAGCTATATTGAGTATTGTTACTGCTGCGATATTAAGTAATAGAAAAGCAAGAAAAAATAACGAAACCCTATGGAATGGCACTTCTAGAAGATTACTGGCAGCCTTTTTAATTCCACTAATAACTGGTGGTATTTACATTCTGATAAAAATCTATAGTAATCACTATGGACATACAGGATCGTTGATGCTTATTTTTTATGGTTTAGCCTTGGTAAATGCTTCTAAATATACAATTGGTAATGTAAAATATTTGGGATATGTCGAAATTATATTAGGTTTGGCATGTGCCATATATCCCGGTTTTGGATTCTGGTTTTGGGTACTTGGATTTGGGGTGATGCACATTATTTACGGAAGTATGATTTACTTTAATCACGATCGGTAATTGCTTAGCAATATACATCTGTGTATTCGCTAAAAAAATCAAGGAATGAGTAGTATAATTGGTAACATAAATAAAGCATTTGATCATCGAATTCGATTGGGTATCATGTCTATCTTAATCGTTAATGAATATGCTGATTTTAAAATGCTAAAAGAGTTATTGGGGGCTACAGATGGAAATTTAGCGAGTCACACCAAAGCATTAGAAAAAGAAGCATATATACTAGTCGAAAAATCATTTATCGGACGTAAACCAAATACCAGATATAGTGCTACCAAAAAAGGGAGAGAAGCTTTTAAAAAACATGTTGAAGCTATTGAAAAATTATTAAAACAGTAGCTATATTTTTTTATTCATTTACTTTGAAATTCAAAGTACTTTTAAAAAACAAAAAAATGAGAGCAATTTTATTGGAAACTTTATACGAATGGAGCAAGATTCCATACCAAAAATGGTTTAAAAGTGAAGAACCTTGGGATATCTCTGTCTCACAACTACTACAATTCCCAAAAGAAACTCTTGGTTTTTATTTAGGTGCATTTTTATTGAAACACGATTTTTCACCTCAACCTAAACTTGAGAATCATGATGTATTTCATGTACTTACAGATACAGGAATTACTGTACCTGAAGAAATTGCAATGCAGTACTATCTTCTAGGTAATGGAAAAAAAAGCACCTACCTATTTACGGTAATACTTATTGGAACTATACTCTATCCAGACAAGTTCAATTTATTTCGAAATGCTTTCAAAAAAGGTAAAAGTGCGTATTCTTTTTACCAGTTGGATTTCCGGAAATTACTAGACACTCCTTTAAAAACAATGCAAACCACATTTTTAATCTCTACATCATGAAAATAACACAATCTATCAATCGGAATGCACTTATGATTGCTAGCTGCAGTTTCTTATTAGGTACAATCATTTTACTTATGCATATGATCATTCCTTGGGATCAAATTATAGTAATCGGTCTTTTTTATGTCATAATCGCTATTGTATTAAACGGAATTACATTGATTGGTTTAATCGCTAATTCTATTATAAATTATCACAATTCAAAAGAGAATCTAACCACTATTGGGATCTTTTTACTAAACATTCCTATTACTATAGGATACTTCCTGATCGTAGCTAATAATCCATTTCCAAAAACCTTTCTAGCATGAAGTATTTACAAAAACAATTACCATTCATAAAAGGATATAGTATAGCTGTTATCTTCAGCCTAAGTTTATTGTTTATTAGAGTTTCAAAATTAGATTCTATTTTTTTCCTATTCCTCATCTGGAATCTATTTTTAGCCTGCATACCGTATGCAATTACAACATTACTTAGCTTTCGTGAGCTATATAAAAATAGATTCTTGCTCGCTATTGGATTCATATGTTGGCTTGCTTTTTTACCTAATGCTCCTTATATCCTTACAGACTTACAGCATATCCGCTTGAGCACATTACATTCTGTTTGGTTCGATGTCTTGCTTATACTTTCCTTTGCCATCAATGGATTGATCATAGGATTTGCTTCGTTAAGATCGATGCAAAAATTCCTTAGCTATCATTTTTCAAAAAAGACTGTCTCTTTCATTATCCATACTACGCTATTACTCTGCGGATTTGGCATTTATATGGGAAGAATACTTCGCTGGAACAGCTGGGATTTATTACAAAATCCAATACATATACTCGGTGATATATTTAGAAGAATTATTTCTCCGATTGAGTATATCAATACCTGGGCTTTTACAATAGGTTTTGGTAGTTTTTTAATTATTACCTATCACCTAATCCGCCATTATCAAAAAGAAACTATTTAAAAACATCATCATTATAAACAAGAAAATTATGGAAACTCAAAAGCAAAAAAAGTCCTTTGGACAATGGATAAAAACTTCTGTAACCATCCGTATGCTTATGGTAGGAATTCTCATTTTGGTATTACTTATTCCACTTTCATACATTAAAAATTTAATACAAGAAAGATCTATACGACAAGAACAAACTGTTGTCAATGACATTAATCAGAAATGGGGAAATGAGGTATTATTTTACGGACCTGTTTTAAAAATTCCATACCAAACTCATAAAATAAAAAAAATCTGGGATGAGAAAACTAAATCTTATCTAGAAGAAGATATAATAACACTTCATAATGCATATTTCTTTCCTAATCTTCTAGACATCAAAGCTAATGTTTCTACAGACACGTTAAAACGAGGAATTTACAAATCTCCTGTATATACATCAGACATGAAAATAAATGGTTCTTTTACCACTCCTTCATTCGAAATAAAAGATGTAGCCGAAGAAGATATTTTATGGGACAAATCCACCATCATCGTAAATTCAACTAATTTAAAAGGAATCAAAAGTAATCTTCAATTACAATTGGGACCAGAAAATTATATTCTACAATCCAAATACTCTAAAGATTCCTACACAAACACTCTCGAAACCAAGTTTTTACAAGAAAAATCGTGGCCAAAAGATAAAACAGTAGACTTTAGTTTAGACCTAATTATCAACGGTAGCAATCAGTTAAAATTTATACCAGTAGGTAAAGAAACCAATGTCGCAATTACCTCTGATTGGGAGTCACCAAAGTTTGATGGAAATTATCTACCAGATCCTAAAACCAAATCTATTACCGAAAAAGGCTTTAAGGCAAATTGGAAAGTACTGCAGGTTAATAGAGAGTTCGAACAAGAGTTTTTTGGAGAATTACCTTACATAAACTCCTCGGCATTTGGAGTTCAATTTATAGTTCCCGTTGATGATTATCAAAAAAGTGAACGAACTGCAAAATATGGATATCTCGTAATAGCTTTAACCTTCTTAGTATTTTTCTTGATACAAACGATTAGTAAAATAAATATTCATCCTTTTCAGTATCTAATGATCGGATTAGCGTTAACGATGTTCTACACCTTACTTATATCCATATCAGAGCACTCTAGCTTCCTATATGCGTATCTTATAGCAGGCACTTCTGTGGTACTTCTCATCTCTATATATTCCAGAGCTATTTTAAAAAGCTTAAAATTCATGGCTTTAATATCTGCCTCGCTAACTGCTTTATATGCTTTTATATTCGTGATTATCCAACTAGAAGATTATGCATTGTTGGTAGGAAGTATTGGATTATTCATAATTCTTGGAACTATCATGATGGTATCCAGAAAAATTGATTGGGGACAATAATAAATAGGAATTATTAATTCTAAAATGCTGGTTAGTTAGTTGAGAAAAAGTCGTGCTTCGAATTTTTGAAGTGCGACTTTTTTGTCTACTTTTATCTCCTAAAGTAAGACTGATGCGAAAGAATATTTTAATACTCTGCATAGCCCTAAGCGCTGTAACCATTTTTTCTTGTAAAAAAGAGAATGATAAAAAGATCATTACTGAAGAGATAACATTTAAAAAAGAAGGAGAACTCTCCATCTATAACATACAAGATTCTATTCCAAAATCTATAGTAAACTTAGATATCGAAATTGCGGATAATGATTATGAACGCGAAACAGGTTTGATGTATCGCAAAACCATGAGAGAAAAACGTGGAATGCTTTTTATTATGGAAACCTTAAGGCCACAGAGTTTTTACATGAAAAATACAGAGATCTCTTTGGATATTATTTATATCGATGAGCAATTTAAAATCGTGAGTTTCCAGAAAAATGCAAAACCATTGGATCCAACCTCGCTACCCTCTGGAAAACCTGCTAGATATGTTTTAGAAATTAATGCAGGGTTATCTGATCAATGGAATCTAAAAGAAGGTGATTCTATTAGTTTTAAGAAAAGTTAGATTGCCCAAAAAAGAAAGACCTCTTGAAAAACAAATATTCCAAGAGGCCTTATCTAGGTAGTACAAAAAAAGGATAGCCGCTAATTAATTATTTTTACAACCTTATTGATGTTTTTATTACTGAACTTTATAAAGTATATTCCTTTTGAAACATTCAGTGGAATTGATATCGTTCCGTTTTTACTCGTCACTCTATCCGAATAATACAGAGCACCTTTAACATCTCTAACAGTAACATTTACTGCTTCTGTTTCTCCAGATACATTAAAATTAACGATATCTTCAAATGGATTTGGATATGGTGCAGAAACATTGATTTCATCTTTTTCTGGACCTTTATTTAATGGTGCACTTACCCAACCATTATCATACCAACCTTCTCCACAAATCTCTAAGTCTTCTGTTTGCTGACTTCCGTTAGTACTAAAAATTACTTTGGCACAAGTAACACCTGTTAATGTATATTCATACCATCCATCATTATCATCGTCTGTCATCTGAACTCCTGGCCATGAAGTACTCAAAGCAGCTGGAGACGTCTCCCAATAATACAAACTAACGGTATTCCAATTTGTATTGTTATTGTTGTAATAGATTGTTAAACTATCATCAGTGACATCACCTGGACATGCCACTGGGCAATCTGGATACCAAAGATTTGTCGATGGATCATACCAACCATCTATAGTTCTATTGAGATCATCAGATTGACTTCCGTTATTGTTGTTATTAAAAACCATACCTATATTTCCTGATTCCTGAATCGCAAAGGAATACCATTGAGAACTTTCTATTCTAGACATAGGCTGTCCTGGCCAGCTCCATCCTGGTAATGGCTGATTGGTATCTTGATTAAATAAATACACATACACATCCGACCAACTCTGAGTATTTCTATAATGAACTGTATAGGACTGAGGTTGATTAATAGTATACTCCTCGGATAGTACACTAGAAGCACCCGTATCATTATAGGCAATCGCAGATAGTGTTGACGTTTCTGTTAAGACCAACGAATTCGAATACAAAGAACTTGAATCTGATGGTGTGGTCCCGTCTAATGTATAATAAATGACACCTTGATTCGTAGCAGTTAAATTAACTGTTACGCTACCTTCATAAGTTCCTCCTTGAGGAGTTACTGATAATACTGGTAACTCTAATTCTCCAGGGCAATCAGAAGGACATTGATCGTACCAAACATTTTCTGATAATACGTACCATCCTTCTGCATTTCTAAACTGATCATCTGATTGTTGTCCGCTTCCATTCGTAAATACCAATCCTACTTCAACTGATTCTTCAACTTCATAGCTAAACCAAGGAGAATTTGGTGTTGGAGCCATCAATATTCCTGGCCAATTCCATCCAGGTAATGGCGTATTATTGTTCTTATCAAATGCGTACACATACACATCATTCCAATTGGAAGTATTCTTAAAGTACACTTTATAAGAAGGGATGTCTCCGAATGTATAATAGCGTGTTATTACGTCAGAAACATTTCCATCTGCGTCATACGCCACAACTTTTAGCTGGATTGGATCACTATCCTCATTTCCTAAATCAAATGGATTAGAATAAAGAGTGCTATTCCTCGTAGGTTCCGATCCATCTATGGTATAATAAATTGTCACATCATCATTATCAGAAGTTGTAGATGCCTCTAGAACTACTTCAATAGTATCGTCATAATTTCCAGAATTAGGTTCCACAGTGAGTGTGACCTCATCACTACTGTTAAAATCACCAACATACACATGCTGAATTGGAGTCTTAAATACATTTCCTTGTGTATCTGTTGCTTCAACGTAGTAATCTACTAATACATTAGACAAACCACGAATTTCTGCATAGCATAGATCTGCTATCGCAGTAGGCTCTATAAAAAGATCAATTTCTGGATCCTGAGTGATATTATCTTTTGGAAATTCCTTTTGTGTCATCGAAATGGTATTCCAGGAACTTACTCCTTCTCCTCCAGCATAGGTATCGTTTACATTATCAGCGATAGGATTTATACCGTCATTATCAGTTCTATATTTTAAAACTACAGAAGCCAATCCACTTACATCATGAGCAAATGTCCATACATGAAAATCAGAAGAATTTTGAACTTCCTGATACGCATATATTGGACCAAAACCTTTACCACCAGGATTGTAAGGAAATCTTTGAGGAATAAATACAGAAGGCGGTGTATTATCTTGATTGATAGATCCCCCAAGCGCATCTAATGCATGTTCTATAGCTATGTTTCCAGCTAAGGTTTGCTTTACTTCCATATCGATTGCTTTACCATAGTACATATAACCACTAGTCAGCGATGGTAAAAAGAAATGCCATGCTTTTTCTGCACTGGAAGCGCCAAATGATGGATCAATTATTTTTGCTATATCTACTCCATTACTATTATCTTCTGCCATTAATACATAATTTTCTGCAGCAGTAATCACCGCCCAGTTTCTAGCATCTTCTGTCCATCCATCAGGATTAAATCGATAATCTGTAGTATCATATAAAGGCCATAACCAATTAATAAATTGTGGATGTCCCCAATCGTTGGCTGCATTTACCCAAGAACCATCTTCTACTTTTACGATATCATTTTCAGGAACTGGGTAAGAATTTAAAAATTGCTGAATTGTAGTAGGATCATATCCTTTAGAGGCTGCTTCATTAGCAAAACCAGGAACAGATTCCTGATAATAACTATCACCACCACCCCAAGCATTATCACCATCATGTGCTAACAAAACGATAGAGGGTTGACTCGCATTACTAAATGGCGCAATGTTAGCGTCAATTTCTCCTGTACCCATAGAACTGAAACCATTCTGATAACTCAACAAATCAGCCATAGGAATTACATCCATCTTATAAGTTTGTCCCGTTTCTGGATCTATGTATTGCGCTTTATGTGCCTGATAACAATATGGAGCAGCAAAGGTACCACCTCTACCGTCGATTTGCCCTTTCCACCAGTTATTACCATTCGTAGCTACTTTATCCGCAGCATTTGGCGGATCGATATTTACTCCAGAAGTACCATAATCTAATGGATAATCATTTAGCGTTCTTGAGAGATGACTATTTGCGATAACCGACCATTGGAAACCTTCTTCTACCAATACTTTGATTATTCTTTCAGAAAAAGAACACTCTGCAGGCCAAAACCCTTTAGAATATTCGCCTCCAAAAGTTTGATCGGTAATATATCGATGTGTTTTTAATTCCATTCTTAGGGCTCTCTCACTAATTAAGGGAGCTAACGCATGATGAAAGGTAAAACCAGTTAGATCCATTCTGGGTTGACCACCAGAAGTTCTCCAGCTTTTTGCTTCGATAAAGTCATTTTGCCAACCTTGATTATATCCCCAAACTCCAGCATTTGCTAGACTGTTTACATTTTCTATCAAACAACCAGAATAATTTACCTGTGCACCTCCATTTGGCAATCCTAATAAGGTCTGAACAGAATTCTTAGGTCCATATTGATACGCTTTTACTCGATCATACTTCCCAAAAATTTCTTCTAAATCATTTAGTGGATGACTAATCCCATCAGCATATACATTCCAGGAATCACCTGATACTTTTAGATTATGTGATTCTAAAACTGTTTGATACCTATTAGGGTTTTCTTTACTTTTCTCTGCCCAATAAATGGGTTGTTGCATGTGCCATAAATAAGAAGTGTGGACTTGCTGTGCTATCATTCCTGAATAAAAGAATAATAACAACAAAAATAGATTAGTGTTTTTCATGAATCTTGTGTGTGTGTGTGTGTTATACAATTAAAAAATGCTGTAAAAACAGCTTACGTATATTCCAAAACTATTTTCCCAAACAATAGTTTTCCAAGATTCTATGCTCATAATAAACATTCATAAAAAGGATATTTGTTATGATCCCATCAAACGAAAATTGTAGTAAACAAACAGTCCCATTTGATCCATGTCTATAACAGCAACAACACTTCTCAACAAGACTGTTAAATACTCAATTTTTTAATAGTTATTTGATGATATTTTCAAAAGTAGGTAATAAAAAAAGTAAACTCTATAAATAGAATTTACTCAAACGATATAGTGTTAATAAAAAACTAAAAAATCCCCGAAATCTTCATTAATCAGGTTCACTTCATTCCATAAAAAAAGCTGCACTTAAAAAAATGCAGCTTTTTGATATTCTAGAAATGGACTTTTCTATGATTCTTCTTCAGTCTTTTTCTTTTCTTTTAAACCTACTTTACTTACTGTATCGTACATTACTGGAGTAGCAATAAACAAAGAAGAGTAGGTTCCTACTAGCACACCTATGATTAATGAGAACATAAACCCTCGTAGAGGTTCTGCAAAAATAAAGATCGCTATTAATACTAATAAGGTTGTTAACGAAGTATTTAATGTACGGCTTAATGTACTGTTTAATGCTCCATTAATATTCTTATTTAACGGCCATGTAGTGTGCTCTGCGAAATACTCACGGATTCTATCAAATACCACCACGGTATCATTCAGCGAGTATCCAATTACAGTTAGAATAGCTGCAATAAACGCTTGGTCGATTTCCATATTAAATGGCATAAACTTCCAAGTAAGTGAGAATACACCTAACACTACCAATACATCGTGGAAAACCGCTGCTACCGCACCTAAACTAAATTGCCATCTTCTAAATCTAAATAAGATATATAAGAAAACAACGATTAAAGATCCTATGACAGAGATAAAAGCAGCTTGTTGAATATCATCTGCAATCGTAGGTCCAACCTTCATAGAACGCATAATTCCTACTTGCTTATCTTCATCGCCATTAGAAAATTCTTCATAACTCATACTATCTGGCAGATGAGATTCTAATGACTTAAATAACAAATTAGAGATTTCCGAATCTACGGCTTCTCCAGATTCGTTAATCTTATATTTTGTAGTAATTTTCAACTGATTTTTTGCACCAAGTGTTTTTGCTTGTGCACTTCCAAATACAGCTACTAAATCCTTTTCTACATCTGTAGGCACTACATCTTTAGCAAAACGAACCGTATATGTTCTACCACCTACAAAATCAACACCTTTATCTAGACCTTGCGTAAATAAAGATCCTAAACCAGCCAATACAATAACAGCAGATATAGCGTAAGCGATTTTTCTCTTCTTTAAGAAATCAATATTTACATTTTTAAATAAATTCTTAGTAGCTGCTGTAGAGAATGCCAATTCTTTACCATTTCTACCATATCCATCAATAAACAACCTAGTGATGAAAATCGCAGTGAATAAAGATGTAAGAATACCGATTAATAAAGTAGTTGCGAATCCTTTAATAGGTCCTGTACCAAAGAATAAAAGAATTAAACCAGTTAAACCTGTAGTAATGTTTGCATCTAAAATCGAAGATAACGCATTGCTAAAACCATCCTTAATAGCATCTACCTGCGATTTACCTTTGGCTAGCTCTTCTTTAATTCTTTCGAAGATCAGTACGTTCGCATCCACAGACATACCTATGGTTAATACAATACCTGCAATACCTGGTAATGTTAACACAGCTTTTAATCCAGCTAATACTCCAAATATGAATAGAATATTTACTACCAAAGCAACATCCGCGAAAGCACCTGCTTTTCCGTAATAAAAAATCATCCAAATTAAGATCAATACCAACGCAATTCCGAAAGACATAATACCACTATCGATTGCCTCTTGTCCTAATGATGGCCCAATAACTTCACTCTGTATAATATCTGCTGATGCTGGTAATTTACCTGCTCTTAATACATTCGCTAAATCTTGTCCTTCTTCTACCGTAAAATCTCCAGAGATCTCACTTCTTCCTCCTGAGATCGGACCTTTAGAAACACCAGGAGCTGAATATACGATATCATCTAACACAATTGCTATCTGACCTCTTGTCTGAGAAGCTCTTCCGGTCATTTCTTCCCATTTCTTAGCTCCTTTACCATCCATCTGCATGGTTACCACCACATTGTTAAGCTGATCATAAGACTGAGCAGCATCTGTAATAACACCACCACTTAATTCCGGAGTATTGTCGCGATTTCCTTTAAGTGCATATAAATCTACTCTCTCTCCTTCTTTTGCTTGCTTACTCCAAGCAAACTTTACAAATCTTAATGATTGTGGTAATAGTGCTCTAATATCTTTTCTATCTAGATACGAATTAAACTGCTCCACATCATTTACCGCTACAGAAACTAACGCTCCAGGAACAGAAGGAGGACCGATTAAATCATTAATAGGATTTACTTGTGCTTCAACATCTGTAGAATCTTCAGAATCCGCTAATAATTTTTCGATTTCTGCATCTGCATCTGTCTGTGTACTATCTGACTGAGCAATATTTACTTCGGTACTATCAGTTTTTACTGTATCTGCAACTTTTTCTGATACTACTTCTTCTTTCTCAGTAGTTTTATTTTCTTTAGCTTCTAATTCTTTTTTAAGCTTATCATTCATTCTTCCTAAGAAGATTCCTAATTCTTGAGAGTTTTCAACATCCCAAAATTCTAATTGAGCTGTACTCTGTAAAAGTTTCTTCACACGATCAACATCTTTAGCTCCTGGAAGTTCTACCAAAATACGACCGGACTCTCCTAAACGTTGAATATTTGGTTGTGTAACCCCAAACTTATCGATACGCTTACGTAATACTTCGAATGCAGATGTTACTGATTCGTCGATTTTTCTTCTTAAAACCGGCTTTACCACATCATTAGACATATCAAAAGTGATATCATCACTTAAGTTTTTATTGGCAAAAATATCTGGAGACGCTAATTGAGCATCAGGGATATTTTCAAACTCTGTAAAGAAGTCATCTACATAGGTATTCTGGCTATCTTTCTGAGTTTCATCTGTAGCATCTAACGCCTGAATGAACGCCGGATTTTTTGAGTTATTTGCTAATCCCTCTAAAATATCTCTTACAGATATTTGAAGAATCACATTGATCCCTCCTTTAAGGTCAAGACCTTTATTTAGTTCCTTTGCTTTTGCTTCGTTATAACTAAAATTTGCAAAGATCGGATCCTTCCCGATTGAATCTAAATAATCTTTTTGAGCTGTTTCTCTAAGTTTAGAGTAATTCTCTACTGTTTCTGGATACTTATTTATCGCAAAAACTTCAGCTTCTTTTTCTTTTGTGTATGTTAAATATGTAAACGATAACTGGTAAAGACATACCAATCCAAATATAATCGCAAACACTCTAACAAGTCCTTTATTTTGCATTGTGGTTTATTTTGGCCAACCCATCAAATGTTTCGAACATTCTTCTGTGATTGACAATTGTTAGTATATTAAAAATGTAATTCAACTAGGTCTGAATATGACTTAGTTATTAGGTTTTAGCTACTAATGTAGTATCGAAATCTACTATTTAGCTATTTTTTATTTTTTTTAGAAATTCGGAAAACAGTATATTTCTGAACTAAGAAATAGGTCCTGCTCTTACCTCTGGAATTTTATAAGAAGTATTATCTATTGCGATAGCAATCGCACTATGCACTTTCTGTGCTAATTGTATTAATCGGTTGATCGCCTCATCAGCATCTTCATTCACAAAACTATAAGAAACACCAGAAGCTCTATCCTGTTTTTGTTCCAATTCTAAAACGTGAATCCCGCTAAAGCCCGTATCGCTATCGGTACTTTTCTGAATTTTGTAAACAGCTACATGATAGTCTGAAGATTCTTTATCAAAAGGAATCTTAGAATCATTAGAACCGTTTTTATCAAAAAGAATATGATTCCAAGAAATATAATTCTCTGCAAGTATCTGTTGTATGCTTTCTACATCGGCATCGCTGTAATAAGAAATTCTTAGCTTACCGTTATGAAGTTCATTCGATATTCGGGTGTTTTTTACACCAATAGATGCTAACTGTTTTTTTACAGTTTTTACTGCATTTTCCGCTTCTTGTGACGATACAGTAACATCTCTAAAGTCAAGAACAATCTCTTGATTAGGCACGACAGTTTGCCCTTGCATCACAACTAGTAACGCAAAAGCTGAAATCAACATTCCGAAGTACCATTCTTTCTTCATGGTCGCAAATATAGAAAAATTAAAACTTCATTTCTAAAGTCCTAAAAAAATATCTTAAAACAAAATAACATAAAGTTCCAATGTTTATTTTATCTCTTCAACATTAAAACTCAAAACTTTCAACTTTGGAATTTCTCCTGACATTAAGATATTAGCAAAATCTTGAGTTTGCTCAACGGTAAAATCACCCGATATTTCAGATCGACCGCCATGTATTGGACCTGAAATAACTCCAGGAGCACTATACACTTGATCATTTAAAACAATTGCAATATTAGATCTCTGCTGAAAAGCTCTTTCCGTTAAATCTGCCCATTTCTCACTACCTTCTTCGTTCATTTGCATCGAAATTACAGGTATATTTAATTCATTATATCTAGTAAAAGCATTTACCACAACATCTCCATGTAAAGCCGCCTGATTTTGATTATTCTGCCTAAGAGCATACAAAGGAAAATAACCAGTACCCTTTTCTTGGGTACCCCACAAGAACTTTACATATCGTCTTTTCACTGGTAGTTTAGATTCTGCAGCTTTAATAGAAAGAAATTTATTTATTCTAGTAGTATCTTTTGCTACCACTGATAACAAATTAGGCATTGCTGGATTTGTTCCACCTTTAATTAGTTCAAACAAGGGTTCTATCGCTGAATTATCATTTTTAGCTAATTCATTCACTTCCATAAGAAAAGGCACTATATCCTTTTTCTTATATACTTCATAAAACTTTAACTTCCCGGGATTTAAAATATATTTTTTAAACCTATCAGATTCGTAATGAGTAGCCGCAGTAATTTGAATCTTTGTAGTATTTAAACTTACTACTTCATACTGACTTGTAATTTTCTGCAATCTTCTCTTAAAAGTTTCTACGGTTTCATGTATCTGTTGCTCTTTTAAATTCTTATCCTGAAGTTCAATTATTAACTCTACAGTTTTATCTGGTTTTGGATCGAAATTGCAAGCAGACAAGATTAAAAAAAACAGGATTATTTTAATAAATTTCATGGAAGTTTGAATTATGATATAGAAAACATAAAGACTTTAAAAAAGAAAGAGCTACTATTTAAGACAGTAGCTCTTTCCCAATATATTCGATAAAACAGATTATAACTCTAACAATCCATTTGTCTTTTTAACTCCTTCTGCACTTTCTGCAAGTTTTGCCTTTTCAGCATCATTAAGTTCGATCTCTACGATTTTTTCGATTCCATTTCTACCCAATACTACAGGCGCACCGATACAAAGATCATTTAATCCATATTCTCCTTCTAACAATGCTGAACACGGGAAAATCTTTTTCTGATCACAAGCAATTGCCTGTACCAAACCAGATACTGCCGCTCCAGGAGCATACCAAGCAGAAGTTCCTAATAATCCAGTAAGCGTAGCTCCACCAACCTTAGTATCTGCTGCTACTTTTTCTAAACGCTCTTCAGAAATAAATTCTGAAACAGGCACACTATTTCTTGTAGCTAATCTAGTAAGAGGAACCATTCCTTTATCACTATGACCTCCGATTACCATTCCGTCTACATCAGAAATAGGCGCTTCTAATGCTTCTGCTAATCGATACTTAAAACGTGCGCTATCTAAAGCACCACCCATACCGATAATTTTGTTTTTAGGAAGATCAGTAGTTTTATGCACAAGATACGTCATCGTATCCATAGGATTACTTACTACAATGATAATAGCATTTGGAGAATGCTCGATTAAACTAGAAGAAACTGATTTTACAATTCCTGCATTAATACCAATTAATTCTTCTCTAGTCATTCCTGGTTTACGAGGAATTCCAGAAGTTATTACAGCAATATCACTTCCTGCAGTTTTAGAATAATCATTTGTAGTTCCTGTTATTTTAGTATCAAACCCATTTAAAGAAGCGGTTTGCATCAAATCCATTGCTTTACCTTCTGCATATCCTTCTTTGATATCTAACAACACTACTTCTGAAGCAAAATTCTTTATGGCAATATACTCTGCACAACTTGCACCTACTGCACCAGCTCCTACTACTGTAACTTTCATTATTTTAATATAATTTTGATTAATATTATCCTGGTATATTGAATTTCTTCAATATCAGCGCGAAAATACGAATTCTTTAACGATTTTGTTTGTGAATTCTTAGTTAAATTACCAACCAAAATTCATACCTATAGAAAGGTTTTGATAGTTCTGTAATGTGTAATCCAAATTAGCTCTAAAGAAACCTAATTTTACATTTACTCCTAGCGTTGCTTTTAGCCCTGAAGTTTTATTATCTACAGAAATTGGATCAACAACGGTTTGTGATGCCAATGGACCACTTTGTACCTCATAAGACCCTAAGACATCGGCAGTACTATTACCTGTATAAAAACCAAAACCACCGTAGAGATTAACTTTTGAAAATTTGGTAGAAATAATTCCACTAACCAACCACGAGTTTGATTTTAATCTAATTTCTTGATCACTACCTTCTGTTTCACTATCAGCCGTAAAGTCGTAAAAGCCCCTTACATTTGTATATCCAATTAATCCCGAAAACCTAAAAGGAAGTCTCTTCCATGAAAAAATCCAATCGGTTAACTCGTGCTGTACAGCTAAACCATATAGAAACACTTCTGTATTTTCTCTAACAGCTATTTTTGGCAAGAACCTTGCTTTTATTTCTGTACTTCTAGAAAATCCAATAGAGCCTTGCAAAAAACCTGTAGGTGCGATGTTTACCTCTTGACCTCCAATTCCATCAGGTAAAGTAACTTCCAGTCCTCCATCTAATACCACAACAATATCTCCACGATTACCCCCAAAAGCATTAGCTACCTCCTGACTTGGAAGCCCATCTCGAAATGCTACTCCATCATATTCTGCTGTATTTAGAATAAACGATTGTTTTTCTTCTCTCACAAAAGACAAATTACCCACAAAACCAACTTCGAAACGCCATAATTTTTTAACTTCTGCGCTCTTATACCATCCATTAGACATACTATTTACCAAGACCTCTCCTCCTGGAGCAAAATAGTCTGTACTAAAACGTTGTGCATTTTGTATACCGAGTTCCAGTAATTGATCTACATTAGTTTGTGCATAAGATACTTTGAGCACAAGCATTAAACAAAAGAGTAAAGTTTTTTTCATCTGTTTGTATCTATGGTTTTCAATAATCATATAAAATTCACAGAACCAAACATTTAAAAATATGGAAGTCTGGCATGTTCATTTCTCTAGATTTGGGTTTTAATAGGCGCAACAATATATAAAAAAATCCGCTATACATGGTATAACGGATTTCATTCTAAATTATTTAGCAAATACTATCTGATTATTTTCATATACCTGTTGATATAATAAAAAATATAAATATTAACTTCTTTTCGGATTATATCCAATCCTAAAACAAACTCCTGACTCAAAATACACACCCTTATTGATTTATACTTTTATCTCCTTTAATCCAATCTTCTAGTTCTTTACGCCTATAATTGGATACTGGTAATGTTTTATTATTATCCATTATCAAAAATCCACCATCCTGTCGATTGATCTCTCTTAGATATCTCAAATTTATTAGCACAGAAGGATGTACTCTAAAAAAGCCATATTTTTTTAATTTCACTTCATAATGCTTCAGGTTTCTGCTCACCAATAAAGTATTTAAATTAGTACAATGAATATTAGTATAGCTACCATCTGCAATCAAATGGGTAATTTCGTGTGGTTCTACTAACCTAAAGCCGTTTTGAATAGGAAATGCAATTTTTGGAGCACCTTTATTTACGTTTTGATCAACCTGATCTTTTGTTAAATCAGAAATCGATCGATTATATATTATTTTTTCTTGTATTCTCCGAATTGCATCTTGTAAACCCGATATTGATACAGGTTTTAATAAATAGTCAGTTGCTTTAAGACTAAATGCTTTTAGAGCGAACCCCTCATCACCAGTTACAAAAATGATTTCAAAATCAATTTCTTTTAAACTATCTAGCAAAGTAAAAATAGTGTCATCTCTTATATGAATGTCTAAAAAAACTAGGTCTGGTTTTTTTATATCTATTAACTTTTTTGCTTTTTTTAGATTTTCTGCTTTCCCAATAATAGCAACTTCTGGACAGAATTTAAGTAACAATATATTCAATGCCTCCAAACTGTTATTCTCATCATCTACAATAATAGTCCTGATTTTTAACATAATAACATCTCTTTTTTTTTACATAAAGATAAAGTAAAGCTAAAACAACTCTTGTCTCTTTTTATTGCCTAATATTTTAGAACTAAACTATATATCATCAAATCACCTAAAGTTTTTTTTTCAAAGACAAGAAAAAATAATTCTTTTTTCATTGTATGAACTTCTTACGAATAACAACTTGTTAGACATGTATTTACTGGCTAAAAGACAGATCTTCGGTAAAATTATAGATCAATTATTCTAACAAATGAATTAGATTAATTAATAAATGAACTGAAATAGGACATTCGTCAATTACCCCCTAAAAGAGGAGCATGATTAAAATACCTTTATATCGTCTTAATTAAATAAACTTTTAAAACTTAAAATCATGAAAACTAAATTTTTCACCTTAATTGCCGCTTTCTTACTTACTTTGTCTGCACAAGCTACATGTACAGTAACAACAGATTGTGGAACTTACACTTTTGAAGATGCTACCAGTATCAGTACTAGTGTTACTTCTGTAAATGGAGAATCCACTTTAATTGTCAAAAATCAAAATGGAGTTGTACTACTTAGATTAGAGGATTGTGGGACTAGTGTATCTTCAAGCTGTAGCTCTTCTGGGAATGATGGAGACGGAGACCTTGATATTTGTGACGTTATTCCTGATTTCTTAAAGCCATTCTTCGATTGCGAATAAGCTATTTAAGACGAAGTTAGCTTAAAACCGCGACTATGGAGAAAATTAAAGTATCCCTAGTCGCGTTTTTTATAAAACAAATATTTAGTAAAATATTTAGAATTAGCTTCATTTCAATTTATCACATGATCACGCTTTAGTTTTAGCATCCCTTTCTACAAAAGTTACTTTATTTTATACATTTCAAAACACTTAAATCAATATTGACGCACTTAGTTACTACAACCACAATGCAAATCCATGATAACTATAATTCCTACGCTTTTCTATTCTCAATTAAATTTTCACAAACCGTAACAGAATTATCATTACCAATTCCCTTAAGGAAATTAAAAAATCCGCTATACATGGTATAACGGATTTCATTCTAAATTATTTAGCAATATTTATATTAGGCATCAATATTTGCGTATACTGCATTTTTCTCGATAAACTCTCTTCTTGGTGGAACTTCATCCCCCATTAGCATAGAAAATATTCTATCTGCTTCTGTTAAATTATCGATAGTTACTTGACGCATTGTTCTAAATTCAGGATTCATTGTCGTATCCCAAAGTTGTTCTGCATTCATCTCTCCAAGACCCTTATATCGCTGGATCTTAGCATTATCTCCAAACTCTTTAACAATTCGATCACGTTGATCATCATTCCAAGCATATTGCTTTTTAGCACCTTTCTTCACCAAATATAGAGGTGGTGCAGCTATATAAATATGTCCCGCTTCTATCAATTCTTTCATGTAGCGGAAAAAGAATGTTAGAATCAGTGTAGAAATATGACTACCATCGACATCCGCATCACACATAATTACAATTTTGTGATAACGAAGCTTCGATAAGTTAAGTGCTTTACTGTCCTCTTCTGTTCCGATAGTAACACCTAATGCTGTAAAAATATTCTTAATCTCTTCATTTTCGAATACTTTGTGATGCATTGCCTTTTCTACATTCAGGATTTTACCTCTTAATGGTAATATCGCCTGAAACATTCTATCACGACCTTGTTTAGCAGTTCCACCTGCAGAATCACCCTCCACAAGGAACACTTCACATAACGCAGGATCTTGCTCCGAACAATCAGAAAGCTTACCAGGAAGCCCTCCGATACTCATTACGGTTTTACGCTGCACCATTTCACGCGCCTTTTTAGCAGCGTGTCTTGCTTGAGCAGCTAAAATTACTTTCTGAACGATTGTCTTAGCATCATTTGGATGTTCTTCCAAATAATTTTCTAACATTTCAGATACCGCCTGAGAAACGGCCGAAGTAACCTCTCTGTTTCCAAGTTTCGTTTTTGTTTGTCCTTCAAATTGAGGCTCTGCTACTTTTACAGAAACAATTGCAGTTAAACCTTCCCTAAAATCATCCCCAGCTACCTCAAACTTTAACTTATCCAGCATTCCAGAAGCATCTGCATATTTCTTTAACGTAGAAGTTAATCCTCTTCTAAATCCGGAAAGATGTGTACCTCCTTCATGTGTATTGATATTATTTACGTAGGAATGAAGGTTTTCAGCATAGGAGTCATTATAAATCATAGCAACTTCTACAGGGATATTATTCTTTTCACCCTCCATAGAAATGACATCACCAATAATAGCATTACGACTTCCGTCCAGAAATTTTACAAATTCTTTTAATCCCTCTTCTGAATGAAAAGTTTCAGACACAAAATTACCATCATCATCTGTATGACGTTTATCTGTAAGATTGATCGTAATTCCTTTATTAAGGTATGCCAATTCTCGCATACGACTTGCTAAAGTATCATAATTGTATTCTAAGGTTTGCTGAAAAATAGTAGCATCCGGCTTAAAAGTTACTATAGTACCATTAAAATCAGTATCACCTGTAGACTTTACAGGATACAATGGCTTTCCTCTCTCATATTCTTGTTCCCATATTTTACCATCCTTATGTACAATCGCATGTAAATGATCAGAAAGTGCATTCACACAGGAAACCCCTACTCCATGCAAACCTCCTGATACTTTATAGGAGTCTTTATCGAATTTACCTCCTGCACCAATTTTGGTCATTACCACTTCTAATGCAGAAACTCCTTCCTTTTTATGAATTCCGACTGGAATACCACGACCATTATCTTTGGTCGTTATAGAATTATCTTCGTTTATAGTAACATCGATAGCATCACAATGACCTGCTAGTGCTTCATCGATGGAATTATCCACTACTTCATATACCAAATGGTGCAAACCTCTTACGCCAACATCACCGATATACATCGACGGACGCATCCTCACGTGCTCCATTCCTTCTAATGCCTGAATACTATCGGCTGAATAATTATTTTTCTTTGCTTCTTCGCTCATAAATCAGCTATATTAATTACAATTTTTTGGTCAACAAACAAAGATAAAAAAACAGTCAAATGTTCAAAGCGTTTTAGAAAGTATGATTTAAAGAGTTATCAACAATTAGTTAAGAACAAGACCAGAAAAAACAAAAAACCTCTTAAAAGCGTTAAAAATAGCCTTAAAATGGATTTAAGATTAAATTAATAATTGATGAATTAACACACCATTCAACACAAAACTCTGTAAATAAACATTTTAATTCCTTCTTACTGTAAAAAAACAACATATCCAAACTTAGAAATATTAAATCTTAAATTGTCGATTTTACAAAAAACAAAGAGAAGATTCTGCAAACCTATACGATTTCTCATTCACTACCTACGAATACTAAAACACACTTCAAATCGACCTTGTTTACTACAATATAAACTCTCTGCAACGTTAAGTGGTATAGCAAAATGCTACAAATAATTTTAAAATAACTACACACTCAACTTTTATTAAAATGAAAACAAAACATTTAATCAACTTAGGAAGAGCTGCTTTTATAGGTCTTGGAATCTTAGCAAGTTCTTGTACAAACGAAAGTTTTGACGAAATCACTAGTAGTCAAGAAACTGAATTAGTAAAAAAATTCTTTAATGATGATGTTGTTATCGTAGAAGATCTAAAAAATGGTACTTTTTTAAGCGGAGATATCATTTATGAAGCCAGGCAATTAACAGATCAAAAAGTCGGCTACAACGCTAATCCAGAACCCAATGAAGATTTGGATGAAAAATTAGGTTTTTACAGAGGTGTACAAAAATGGCCAAACAATACCATTATATATGTTTTAGACAATAGTCTTACCAACAATCAGATACAAGTAACTTTAAACTCGATGAGAGAATGGTCTACAAAAA
The DNA here is from genome assembly GCF_039523995.1 of Aquimarina litoralis. Taxonomy (NCBI): domain Bacteria; kingdom Pseudomonadati; phylum Bacteroidota; class Flavobacteriia; order Flavobacteriales; family Flavobacteriaceae; genus Aquimarina; species Aquimarina litoralis. The sequence continues at coordinate 56,925 of NZ_BAAAGE010000006.1, read as the reverse complement.
CCAATATTCGATTTAAAGAACGCACCAATGAAAGCTACTATGTTACTATTAGAAATAATGGACAGTCTTGTAACTGTGGAAGCGCTAATTTAGGAGTAAACGGAAATAGAGGAAGAATAAATATTGGCACTGGAACTAGCGAAGTTGTAATGATCCATGAAATCGGTCATACTCTAGGGTACATTCATGAACAAACCAGATCAGACAGAGATAATTATGTAAGAATACTGTTTGAAAATATACAAGATGGAGCTGAAAGTCAATTTAGAAAGAACGAAAACTCCTTGAACCTTGGAGAGTTCGACATCAAATCTACTATGATGTACGGAGCTTACACTTTTAGTAAAAATGGACAGCCAACTATAGTACAATTAGATGGCACTACACACCCAAGAAGACGAGCAGAATTATCTGCTGGAGATATTTCAGGAACAAATGAAGCATACCCTTCTGGTGACGGAGATGGTGGTGATGGCGGCGATGGAGATGGTGATGGAAACGAAAATGACATCTGCGATGGTATAGACGAATGGTCCCCAAATATTAGATATAGCGTTGGAGATAAAGTTACTTACCAAGGTTTCTTATATGAAAGAGATTTTTACTCATGGAATCGATTAGGAGAATGTGGAACTTCTCAACCTGTAGATATTTGTGAAGGCGTGGACCCTTATAGCGGTAATAGAAGCTACTCACCTGGTGACCAAGTTACGTATAACGGTTACTTATATCTATTACAAGATAATAGAAGATGGTCCAACCAAGGTAGATGTGGAAGTTAGTAACTCCAATCCTACACAAAACAAAAACCCCAAGAATGTAATATTCTTGGGGTTTTACATCTCAATTAACTCAACTTTCAGCGACTCAAGCTGAAACTCTTAAATTTCTTGATTATTATTTATTGAACGACTTCATCCATTAGGTAAGCATCGTCGTGCACATTTGCTACTGCTCTTCCACTCGGATCATTCATATTTTTAAAAGCTTCATCCCACTCCAAAGCGATTTTCGTACTGCATGCCACAGAAGGTTCTTGCGGAACACTTAGTGCAGCTGCATCACTTGGAAAATGACCTTCAAAAATAGATCTGTAATAAAACTCCTCTTTATTTTGTGGTGTTTGAATTGGAAATCTAAAATGAGCATTTGCCATTTGTTCATCAGTCACTTCTCTTTCTACCACTTCTTTTAGAGTATCTATCCAACTATATCCTACTCCATCAGAAAATTGTTCTTTCTGTCTCCAAGCTACACTTTCTGGCAAGTAAGATTCGAAAGCCTTACGAATTACCCACTTTTCCATTCGCTCTCCATTAATCATCTTATCTTGTGGATTGATTCTCATCGCTACATCCATAAACTCTTTATCTAAAAACGGCACCCTTCCTTCGATACCCCAAGCTGCTAGCGATTTGTTAGCTCTTAGACAATCATACATATGTAGCTTACTGAGTTTACGTACCGTCTCTTCATGAAATTCCTGAGCATTAGGTGCTTTATGAAAATATAGATATCCACCAAAAATTTCATCTGCACCTTCACCAGAAAGTACCATCTTTACTCCCATCGATTTAATAACTCTAGCCATTAAATACATTGGTGTAGATGCCCTAACGGTAGTAATATCGTAGGTCTCTAGATTGTAGATTACATCTTTGATTGCATCTAAACCTTCCTGAATAGTAAACTTAATCTCGTGATGTATCGTACCAATATGATCAGCCACCTTTTGCGCTGCTGCAAGATCTGGAGAACCTTCCAAACCAACCGAAAAAGAATGCAATTGTGGCCACCAAGCTTCTTTGGTATCACCGGATTCAACCCTCTTTTCTGAATATTTTTTGGCTATAGCCGAAGTAACTGAAGAATCCAACCCTCCTGATAACAACACCCCATAAGGAACATCAGACATTAATTGTCTGTGTACAGCTGCTTCTAAAGCATCCCTGACCTCATCAATACTAGTTTGATTATCCTTTACTGCATCATATTCTGACCAATCACGAACGTACCATTTTGTTAATTCTCCTGTCGCACCATCTAAGTAATGACCCGGTGGAAACAACTCGATTTTGGTACAAACGCCTTCTAAGGCTTTTAGTTCAGAAGCTACATAAAAAGTCCCATTTTGATCCCATCCCATATATAAAGGAATAATACCCATATGATCTCGCGCAATTAAATACGAATCTTTTTCCGCATCATATAACGCAAAAGCAAAGATTCCATTTAAATCATCTAAGAACTCAACACCCTTTTCTTTGTATAAAGCTAATATTACCTCGCAATCGGATTCTGTTTGGAAATTATATGTACCATCAAACTGTTTACGAATTTCACGATGATTATAAATTTCTCCATTTGCTGCAAGAACCAATTCTTTATCTTCACTAAAAAGAGGTTGCTTTCCAGAAACTGGATCCACTATAGCTAATCTTTCATGAGCCAAAATTGCCTTTTGATCAGAGTAGATCCCACTCCAATCTGGTCCTCTATGACGTATTTTTTTAGACATTTCTAATAGCTGTGGTCTTAAAACCTCAGCCTTTTCTTTTAATTCAAAAGCGCAAACTATTCCACACATATCTTTCTTTTTGTATTAATTGAGAAGTCAAAGATGAAATAATAGTTACAATATTTAAACAGAAAAGCCCTTATTAGTTTCAAATAAAAACATAAAAACATGTTTGTTTATCAAAATGAAATATTTTTCCCACTAAAAGCTAATAAAAGTATCAAGTTGTTATTTTCTCTTTTAACAGAACTTTAATGAGGTGATTAACATTTCATATGTATGTTCGCTTCTATCTTTACGACGATTATAAAAATAAAATCACAAATTATGAAAAAATCACTCTTATTTGCTATCCTACTTTTTATAGGAACTGTTACTAGCATGAATGCTCAGAAATTTGCTGGGTTACAAAAAAGTCCAACCGATATTTCTTATGCTAAAACGGATAGAAATGCCAAACCCGACGTTAAAGTTATCTACAGCAGACCTCAGAAGAAAGGAAGAACGATGCTGGGAGAAAAAGTTGCATATGGAAAAGTGTGGAGAACAGGAGCTGATGAAGCTACCGAAATCAAACTTTTCAAGGACATGAAACTAGGAGAAAAAACTGTAAAAGCAGGAACATATTCTTTATTCACTATCCCAGGTGAAAAAGAGTGGACTATTATATTAAACTCTGACTTGGATGTATGGGGAGCTTATTCTTATGATGAAGGCAAAGATGTAGCTAGAATTAAAGTTCCAGCAGGAACAGGAGATGAACTAGAAGCTTTTTCAATAGCGTTTAAAAAAGTAGATAAAGGATATCATATGGTATTAGGATGGGAAACTACAAGAGTAGAAGTTCCTTTTTATAATTAATTCCTCGGATTGGAAATAAAACAAAAACGAGATTAATTATAGCAATTAATCTCGTTTTTATCTTTCCCTAATAATCTCTTATCTTCAATGAATATATACCATAATAAGGATTATAAGTTTAAAAATCTTTTACCGATGTATAGCGTGGCTAGACGCTCCTGGTAATTCTTTAAGGAAGTCCATGACAACCCTAAATGTTAATCTGAATTTAGTGTAAAATAGCCCCATAATATTTCCAATTTATTACGTTACAAGATACTATCTAAAAGGTTCTAAATCAACAATTTTAACAAAAAATGTAAGTACTTTTAGATATTTGGTAAAAAATTACCGATTAACAACGCGTTTTTCCAATTATACAAGTATTTTCTTTCCTACTTAATTTGAAGTTCTAAAGGCATTTATCTTACTTTTCAACAAAGCCTTTTCCCATACACTTACGAATCAATTAAAGAATAATTTCTTTTTACTCAAATAAATTAATGAATTAGAAATTACACCTAGAATACCTCTACCTGTGTATTGCATTGCTGCTTGCTGCTGGCAATTCTTTTAAAAATGTTCTTATTGCACTAAAATCTATTGAAAATATATTGTAAAATTTTGTCATAATAATCTGATTTTTAATTTCTTGTACAAAGATAGCTTGCAAAACTCCCTGGTATGAAAATTTTAACATATCAAAATCTAAGTTTTAGCTATAAACATAATTATCATCGCCAAAAGAACAAAAAGTACAAAAACTCTAAATGTACTTGACGTTTTTACTTACAACAAATAAACAGTCTTCAGGGGGTTATCCCCCTAAAAACCACACCCTAATTAATGCTAACCTACTGAAAAGAAAATATTTAATCACTAAAAAGCGAATTATCCTTGGTGCAAAACAAATACGATATTCACAAAAGCTTAATTTTGCATCTTATAGACATAAAAAAAAAAGATTACAAAATAATGTAATCTTTTACTTATGGTTAAAAACGAAGTATAACTTGTTATTATCTTCTCATTGCATATCGAGAAGCACTAGGTAAATCTCTCATAAAATCTATTACAATTTTAAAATCGAGCCCAAAAATAGAGTATAAGTTTTTCATAAAATATTGTTTTTAAAATACTTATATAAAATTAAGAACTACTTTCAGGAAAATCAAAAAATAAATATGGTATCGCTAAACTTTTAGTTAAAATAATATGTATATAGGTTAAAAAACTGTTACCAAAAGGACAACAAAAAAATAAAAGAAAGTTTTTTCTTACTTTTTCTTACTTTTTTCAATGGGTAAATTCTTACATTTTTACGGAAAAACCTTACTTAATTGAAAATCAAGAAGTTTCAACCCGATAAAAACGTCAAAAACCGTAAAAGTAATAAGTCAATTAAGGAATATTTAGGTATTTATGGGTTTGTAGCGAAACCTTCCATTTAGGATTCTTCATCACATAATCGACTATCATTGGAATTACTTTGTCTCGTACACTCCATTCTGGTTGCAAGTACAACACACATTCTGATGATACCTGCTTGGCTTGTTCTTCTGCAAAGGCAAAATCACTTTTATTGTAAACGATGCATTTTAATTCGTCTGCTTTTGGATAAATATCCTGTGTTGGAAGTTTTACCTTTTTTGGAGAAAGACATATCCAGTCCCAATCGCCAGTAAGTGGATAAGCACCAGAAGTTTCTATATGTGTTTTCGCTCCTTTATCTTTTAAACCTTTTGTAAGCAAAGTCATATCCCAAGTAAGTGGTTCCCCACCAGTAACCACGACAACATCGCTATATTTAACAGCGTTCTCTACAATTACGTCTGTTTCTGTAGGAGGATGTAACTCTGCATTCCAGCTTTCTTTCACATCACACCAATGACATCCTACGTCACAACCACCTATTCGTACAAAATAAGCTGCAGTACCTTTATGATACCCTTCTCCTTGTATGGTATAAAACTCTTCCATTAATGGAAGCATTTTACCCTCATTCACCAATTTTTCCACACTTTTTTGCATAAGGCTGCAAAGGTAGCTAATAAATTATGAATGACACACCCTATCCAACATTCGAATTTAGTGTGTTTTTCTTCATAAAACCTGTTCTTTAATTATGGAATCTGAATTAATACCATTTCTCATATGAAATGATGTAAGTATTTATTCAGATTTTGCAGCAATACATTCAATTTCAATTTTAGCACTTACAGCCAATCCCTTTGCAGCAAATGTAGTTCTTGCTGGCTTCTGCGGAAAATATGTCTTATACACTTCATTAAAAGCACTAAAATCAGCGATATCAGAAAGAATCACTGTGCATTTTACCACATCATTCATCTCCATATCATGATGCGCCAGTACTGCTTTAATATTCTCTAAAGTTTGTTTTGTTTCTGCCTTAATTCCACCACTTACTAATTTTCGAGAAGTATGATCCATTCCAACTTGACCAGAAAGAAAAAATAAATTACCAACTTGTACCGCATCAGAAAATGGCGCATTTGACTTCTTTGGCTCATGAGTTTTATGGAAAATAACGGATGTATTAGAACTTTGGTTTTTACCACAACTAAACATCATCGAAATAAGTATCACAAAAAAATATATCCTTTTCATTGCTTTAAAGATTTGAAATTTTCTAGATAAAGAAAACTATAATTTTCTTCACTTCGTCTTATTCATTTAAAAATTATAAATTTACCTAAACAAAACTACATTCATTTCGATAGAAGAAGTAAGATTCCTATTTTTATCAAAATTTACATCAACTATGAGTACTAATCAAGAATTCCTTGATCATATAACTAAGGGGTATACTACCAAGGGAGATTTTATTGCCTTAGGAGCGGCTATGCATAATGGAGAAACAGTAACGAATGCACATGTTAAAATACCTCTTAAGACGCTAAACCGTCATGGATTAATAGCGGGTGCAACAGGTACTGGTAAAACAAAAACGCTTCAAGTATTAGCAGAAAACCTTAGTGAACAGGGTATTCCAGTTCTTCTAATGGATATAAAAGGAGACCTAAGTGGTTTGGCTGCTGCTAGTCCTGGACATCCTAAAATTGATGAACGCCATGAAAAAATAGGAATCCCATTTGAAGCTAAGGATTTTCCTGTGGAGATTCTTAGTTTATCAGAACAAGATGGAGTTAGACTACGTGCAACGGTTAGTGAATTTGGACCGGTTTTATTTTCTAGAATTCTTGATGTAACAGAAACCCAAGCAGGTATTATCTCGATAATATTTAAATATTGTGATGATAATAAATTACCACTGTTAGATCTGAAAGATTTAAAAAAAGTATTACAATATGCTACTGGAGAAGGAAAAAAGGAATTAGAAAAAGACTACGGAAGAATTTCTACCGCTTCTACAGGTTCTATTCTTCGTAAAATTGTTGCATTAGAACAACAAGGAGCAGATATCTTTTTTGGTGAAAGATCTTTTGAGGTTCAAGATTTATGTAGAGTAGATGACGACGGAAGAGGATTTATAAACATCCTTAGATTAACTGATATACAGGATAGACCAAAACTATTTTCTACATTTATGTTAAGTCTTTTGGCAGAGGTATATAGTACCTTTCCAGAACAAGGTGATAGCGGAAGACCAGAATTAATTATTTTTCTAGACGAAGCTCATCTTATCTTTAAGCAAGCCTCTAATGCCTTAATGGATCAGATAGAAAGTATTGTAAAATTAATTCGATCTAAAGGAGTTGGACTTTATTTTGTTACGCAAAATCCTACTGATGTTCCAGATGGAGTATTAGGACAATTAGGTTTAAAAGTACAACATGCATTAAGAGCTTTTACCGCCAAAGATCGCAAAGCCATAAAACTTACTGCCGAAAATTATCCAATATCCGAATATTATGATACTAAAGAAGTACTTACTTCGTTAGGAATCGGAGAAGCTTTAGTGTCTGCACTGGATGAAAAAGGGAGACCTACTCCACTCGCTGCAACTATGCTTAGAGCACCGATGAGTAGAATGGATATACTTTCAGAAAGTGAATTAAAAGAGTTGCTTAATGCATCTAAACTTTCTAAGAAGTACAATGAAGATATTGATAGAGAAAGTGCCTATGAAATACTTAATGAAAAAATAGAAAAAGCAGAAGCAGAAGAAGCTAAAGCTGCTGCAAAAAAAGAGCGAGAGAAGTTAAAAAGAACTTCCTCTAGTTCGAGATCAAAAAGCAGAAAAGCTAGCACCACTGAAAAAGCAGTTATCAAAGTATTAACAAGTGCAACTTTTATAAGAGGAGCACTTGGAGTTCTTAATAAATTATTACGCTAAACAACACACAAATCATAGTTTAACTTTGGGAATAACTAATACATTATGTTTAAAAAAATTCATTGTATTTTACTAATCAGTTTAAGTTTATTAAGTTGTCAGAAAGATAAAAAACAAGATCCTTTTGAAATATCTTTTAATCGAATCGGAAAATTAACAAATATTACAAAAGTTAGTCAATTGGATTCTATCTACGCCAATGATTCAATTGTTAAAGGATCACAGAGTGGTGGTTTTGTGAATGTTGCTAAAACCATAGAAGTTTATGAAAAAGGAGGAGCTAAGCTTTTATCCTTAGAACCTAGAGAAGAAAATAACCCAGAATCTTCTATAGAAAGTGTTCAAATTATAGACTCTAGATTCAAAACTACTTCAGGGTTATCTACCAAAAGTATTTTCAAAGACATTAAAGATAACTATACAATAAGCAAAATTAATAATACCCTGAGTTCTGCGGTTATTTTTATAGACAGTATACAGGCTTCTATTTCTATAGACAAAAAGGATTTGCCTAGTAGTCTTAAAGCGAATACTGCTGCCAAAATCGAAGCATCACAAATACCAGATACTGCTGCGATCAAATATTTTATTATTAACTGGGAAGAAAAATAAATGCCGAAAGATAGCTTTATGGGTAAAAAATATCAGATTCAAAAATCACCATTTGTCGTTCCTACTACAGATGACAAATTAATCGAAGAACATTTCGGAAGAGCAACAGATGGAAATACTAAAGTCAGTATCGCTCACATGGTAGCACCTCCAGGATGGAGCGAACCTTTTCAAACACCAGAATTTGATGAATACACCTACATTATCAAGGGAAGAAAGCAATTTATTATCGAAGGAGAAAAGGTAGTTTTAGAATCAGGTCAATCTATCAAAATTGAAAAAAATACTAGAATACAATATGCAAATCCTTTTGATGAGCCATGTGAATATATCGCCATTTGCCTTCCTGCCTTTTCAATAGAATCCGTTCATAGAGAGGAATTATGAAGAAAAAACTTAAAAAGTATCTTCCCATATTAATTGGAAAACGACTTTTATTACTTTTCTTTTTTAACAAAAAAAAAGCACTACATAGCGCATATATTCTATTTAGCACACCGCTAAAAGGAAAAATATTACCAGATCAAGAATATTTTTTAGAAGAAGCAGAAGATGAAGTCGTTTCTTTAAATGGGCATTATTTACAAACCTACCGATGGCCAAATATGGGAGAAACTGTATTAATGGTTCACGGATGGGATAGTAACACCCATCGATGGAAAACACTCATAGAAAAACTTCACCAGAAAAATTATAACATCATAGGGTTTGATGCTCCGGCGCACGGAAACTCCTCAGGAAAAACATTAAATGTGCCCTTATACGCAGAATGCCTTCAGAAAATTATCGAATTGTATCGCCCAAATTATGTGATTGGCCATTCTATAGGCGGAATGACTTCAATTTTTCATCAATTCAAATATCCCAATCCGGAGATACAAAAAATAATCGTCTTAGCACCTCCTACAGAATTAGCAGTAATTATGGAAGGTTATCAAAAAACATTAAAGCTGTCTGATAAATTTATGACAGCTTTAAGTCATTATTTTAAAGACAAGTTCGGTTATTATTTCGAAGAGTTTTCAGTTGCTGAGTTTGCTAAAAGCTTAACACATCCTGGCTTGCTTATTCATGATCGATTAGATGATATTGCGCCTTATTCGGGATCTGAAAAGATTCATAAAAATTGGAATAACTCAGAATTCATAACTACCGAAGATTTTGGACATTCTCTCTTTTTTGACGAAGTAGATGATATGATCATTGATTTTTTAAAAAAATAAGCACTTCGTAAAACACTTATTTTTTTGACTAAAATAGATTTAGTTGTAACTACTTATGCATAAAAGCCATTTTCAGATCCCTAGATATCGTAGCTATAAATACTATATTTGCATTTTATTTAAAATATGTCAAATACGAACCTTACCAGACTCAACAAATACTTAAGCGAAGTAGGATACTGCTCGAGAAGAGAAGCAGATAAATTGATTGATCAAGGTCGTGTTACGATAAACAACAAAGTACCAGAAATGGGTACTAAAGTTGCTCCAGAGGATGTAGTAAGAGTGGATGGAGAATTAATAACTAAACCTAAAGAAAAACATGTATATCTTGCTTTTCATAAACCTATAGGAATTGTTTGTACAACTGCACAAAATGAAAAAGATAATATCATTGACTATATCAATTATCCTAAACGAATTTTTCCTATCGGAAGATTGGACAAACCTAGTGAAGGGCTAATACTATTAACTAGTGACGGAGATATTGTAAATAAAATTTTAAGAGCTAGGAATAATCACGAAAAGGAATACATTGTTACTGTAAACAAATTAATTAGTCCTCAATTTATCAAAAGAATGGGTAACGGGATTCCTATTTTAGATACCGTTACACGCAAATGTGAAGTTGAGCAAATTAGCAAATATGATTTTAGAATTATTCTAACACAAGGTTTAAATCGACAAATCCGTAGAATGTGTGAATATTTGGGATACGAAGTAACACGATTAAAACGTATTCGAATAATGAATATTAATCTAGATACTCCTGTTGGAGAATGGAGATATCTTACAGAAGAAGAGTTAAACATTATTAATAAAGATGTTGGAGATTCGAGCAAAACAGAAGAAGCCTCCTTTGTAAAAGAAAAATCGGAAGATAAAGCACCTCATTCTTCTAAACGTTTTAATTCTAAAAACAGTAACACAAGAAATTCTTCACACCACAAAAAAAGGAAGAGAAGCGATAGAAGACGCTAAATGAAGCTTGTTAATTATATCCTAATTGACTATTGCTTTTATATTTTACTAGGTAAATTACAATACTAACCTAATCCTGTAAGAGTATGAGATTGATAGTGCTATTTTTTTGTATGCTCACTTCCGCTGCATCAATGGGCCAAAACGAATATGAACCTTCTGTGTCCTTTCCGTTTGGTAAACCGAATCCTAAAGCTCCAAAAGAAATAAAAGATTTTGACCCCTTAATAGGTATTTGCGATTGTGATTCTCAAACTCAAAATCAAGATCAGACTTGGGCAAAACCCAACAAAATGATTTGGGAATTTAAGTATATTATGAATGGCATGGGAATTCAGGACCAAACTCTTAAAGAAGATGGAAAACATTCTGGAAGTATTCGACAATTCATAGCAGATAGTAGTAGATGGTTTGTACACTATTATTCGAATACATCCCCTACTCCTGTTTTATCAACTTGGGAAGGAAATAAGAAAGATGATAAAATTGTTTTATATAGAGATCAAAAAGCACCAAATGGTATGGAAGGATATTTTAGACTAAGCTTTTATGATATCAGTAAAAATGGATTTAAATGGATCGGAGAATGGGTGGATAAAAGTGAAAAAATTGTCTTTCCCACCTGGAAGATTACATGCATTAAACGAAAAGAAGCTTCAGAAGTGTCTGATCGAAAACAAATTATAGAAATCTCAAAATCGTTTTCTAACCTATATATAAGACAAGATTACGAAGGCATAACTAAAATTTATACTAAAGACGCCAAAATATTTCCTAACAACACTACTATCATTTCAGGATCTGAGGCTATAAAAAAACGATGGGCAAGTTCTTCGGGTTATACACCTGTAACTCATAAAATTATTCCCGAAGAAATAACAATCCTTGGTGATACCGCTCATGATTATGGTTATTACGAAGGTACCAACAAAAATGATGATGGTAAAATGGTAAACTATAAAGGAAAATATGTTGTTGTGTGGAAAAAAATAAAAGGCAACTGGAAAATGTATTTAGATATTTGGAATCGTGTAAAACAATAATTTAAATTTAACCAAAACTAAGCAAACATAATTATGAGCACTTTATCTCCTTTCCATTTGGCCATTCCGGTAGACAATCTAGCAATAGCAAGAGATTTTTATAATAACACACTTAATTTAAACGAGGGACGAAGTAGTGATCATTGGGTAGACTTTGATTTTTTTGGACATCAGTTAGTAATTCATTATAAACCAAAATCAGAACAAGAAAAAGCGCATCATAATAGTGTCGATGGTAAAGAAGTTCCCGTTCCTCATTTTGGAGTAATCTTAAAATGGGATACTTGGCAAGAATTTGCTACTATGCTATCCGAAAAAAAAATACAGTTTGTTATTGAACCCTACATTAGATTTCAAGGAGAAGTTGGAGAGCAGGCAACAATGTTTTTTTATGACCCTTGCGGGAATGCGTTAGAATTTAAATCTTTTAAAGATCCTTCTCAAATTTTCATGAAATAAATCCTTTCACATTCATAAAATTTGCTCTTTTCTAGTAAACAATCGTTAAAAACCCATCTTTTTTAATTTAAAAGGCACGAATGTTAAAGTTTTACTATAAATTCTTATTATCTTCTACCCTGTAAAGAATTGAATTGAAAAAGAATGGATTTTACCAACCCATTAGTCTATGGAGTACCTTGCTTCTTAGGATTAATCTTAGTAGAACTTACATACAGTAAGACAAGTAAACACAAAGAACTTTATGAATGGAAAGATTTAGCTGCGAGTGTTTTTATGGGCGTAGGCTCAGCTATTTTAGGTCCACTAATTAAAACTATAACAATCATCCTCTTTTTTAATTATGCTTATGATCTCTTTAATCCCGAGGTCGATGGCTTAAGAATTAATATTATGGGATGGGAATCTTTTGGATATAGTTGGCCCATATGGCTGTTATGTATGTTGGGAGATGATTTTTCTTATTATTGGTTCCATCGACAAAATCACATGGTGCGATTTTTTTGGGCTGCACATATAGTTCATCATTCTTCTGATAATTTTAACTTGGGTACTGCTGTACGGAATGGATGGTTTACTTTACTATACAAACCTTTATTCTATGTTTGGTTACCGATTATTGGTTTTCCCGTAGAAATGGTTATTGTTTGTTTAGGAATTGAAGCCCTATGGCAATTCCAACTACACTGTGTATTTATTCCTAAAATGGGCTTTATTGAAAAAATTCTGAATACCCATACGATGCATCAAGTACATCACTCTAAAAATATAGAGTATATGGATAAAAATCATGGTGGAATTCTTAACATCTTTGATAAGATTTTTGGTTCTTGGAAAGAACTTGACGAAAATATAAAAGTACAATACGGAGTTACTCATGCTCCTAATTCATATAATCCTTGGGTAATACTTACCCATGAATACAAAGACATTTGGAACGATACCAAAAAATCAAAAAATTGGTATCATAAGTTTATGTATATTTTTGGACCTCCAGGATGGAGTCATGATGGTAGTACTCTTACGGTAAAGGAAATGCAAAAAGAGCTGGAACTTAAAAAACAGATGCAAGCGCAATCGTAATGCTTTTCTAGATATATTTTTATACTTTTAGCTATGAATTATCAAGAAATCATAGACAAGCAAAGAGCATTTTTTGAAACCAATGCTACCAAAAATATCTCGTTTAGAATACAACAACTAAAACACCTTAAAAGTGTTTTACAACAAAATGAAGAGTTATTATATAATGCTATCTATGCAGATTTCAAAAAGTCCAAATACGAAACTTACACGACCGAGCTTGCGATCATGTACCATGAGATTGATCTAGCACTTGTTAAAATCAAAAAATGGTCTAAAAAAAAGAGCGTTTCTACAGGACTTGCTAATCTTCCAGGGAAAACCTACATCATACCTGAACCTTTTGGAAATGTTTTGGTTATGGGTGCTTGGAATTATCCATACCAATTATCAATCGTGCCTGCTATTGCAGCCATTACCGCTGGTTGTACGGTTATTATGAAACCAAGCGAAATACCGGCTAATTCCTCTTCTATTATGGCTAAAATAATTAATGAAAATTTTAGTCCTGAATTCTTTAAAGTGATTGAAGGAGGAGTACCAGAAACTACAGAATTATTAAAAGTAAAATTTGATAAAATATTTTTTACTGGAAGTATTCCTGTTGGAAAGATCATATACCAAGCCGCTGCGAAACACCTTACTCCAGTAACTTTAGAACTTGGAGGAAAAAGTCCAGCAATTATTACTAAAGATGTCAACATCGACATGACTGCCAAACGTTTGGTTTGGGCTAAATTTTTGAATACTGGTCAGACATGTATTGCTCCGGATTATGTGATGGTTGACAAAGCTATACATGATGATTTATTGGTTGCTATACAACGTCATATCGAGAGTGCAGATTACAAAGTTGAGAATCAAAATTATACTCAAATTGTAAATCAAAAAAACTTCGAACGATTACAAAATATGATTGAACCTGAAAAGGTTTATTTTGGAGGACATTGTGATGTTGAAAATCGCACTATATCACCAACAATTATGAAAGGTGTTTCTTTTTCTGATAAAGTAATGCAAGAAGAGATTTTCGGTCCTATCTTACCAGTACTTTCTTTTGATCATCTAGATCAGGCCATTACAGATATCAAAAAATTATCCAAGCCTTTATCTTGCTATGTATTTACAAAAAGTAAAACAATAAAGAATAAAATACTACAGGAAATATCATTTGGAGGAGGCGCGGTAAATGATGCTGTAATGCATTTTATGGAACAAAATTTACCCTTTGGAGGTGTAGGAAATAGTGGCATTGGGAGCTATCATGGTAAAGCTGGTTTTGAAACCTTCTCACATTACAAAAGTATTTTGGAAAAATCCTTTTTAATAGAGCTAAACCTTAAATATTCTCCTTATACCAGCACCAAACTAAAATGGCTAAAAAGGTTGGTTGGATGATCCTCGCGCTTACAAAGATTGCCTGATATTGATGTCAATATCACATCTTAAAAAATTCAAAATAAATCCTACTAAATTAGGGTAGCTGTTAAATCAAAGTTAAAAGCAAAAGAAACCATATTTTGCTATAGTAACAAATAAGATGTTTAGAACACTACTAATTGCTATTAGATAATAACATTGAAAATAGCATAATCATTTTATTCACTTTTAAAACTTTCTAAACATGAAAAAAATTGGAAAACTAATTTTGACACTAGTACTCGTAACTATTTATTCCTGTTCCACAGAAGATGCTAATGATTCTCTTAACCAACAAAATTTAAATCCTGAAATAACCCAAAAGAGTTCTTGTGGATTTGGTCTTTTCCCTAATCAAGAATATGATTGCGGTTTCCAACGAGGCTATAGTGATTGGGTTTATCACTACAATACTACGGTAAGAAATTATAATTATGACCCTTGTGAAGAGATAAGAATAGTTACTCCGAATGGCACAGTAGGAATCGCTGCTGGAAAAACAAATGCTTCTGGGAACATTATTCAGATTACCCAAAACAATAACCAAGGATATTATGATGATTTATTCGATGATCTTTCTACCGATTATCTTAGAGGTAAGGCAGATGGTTATTCTTTTGGAAGAGGTCAAGAGCCATTGTCTTTACCAGGAGATCCAGATTGTACTAACGGACTTGGTGATGGGATTTTTTAAAATTTAGACTTACTAGTGTCCTTAACACTTTCTATAAGGGCACTAGTAATTTCTATCTCTTTTGATTCTTGATAAAACACTGTCTAAAATTGTAGAGAATTACTCATATTTAAAGACGCTATAATTTTCTGTTCTACCTCATCACTATCCCATTTTTCCTCGATATTATCAATTTTCATTACTTCATCCATTATAGCTGCTTGTTGGTCTCCAATCGCAAGAGCTTCAGCATAAGGTCGATTCGTAAAAGTTACTCTAGAATATAAAGGGACCCATTTATCAGGATGGTTTTCAGAAAAACGCTTTTCTATTTTCTTTCGAAGTAAAAAATTGGAATCCGCAGTTTTACTGCTCATTTCCATAAAATTACGATAAGAAAGTTCTGCTATAGCATCTGCACTTGGTTTTCTAACCTTTTGATATTCCTCAAAAATCTCTTGCCAATTTTCTCCATTATGGTCTTCTATAATCTGATCAAGTACAGAAATATCCTCAAAACCAGCGTTTATTCCTTGTCCATAAAATGGGACAATAGCATGTGCTGAATCTCCTACCAAAACAACTTTATCCCAATAGCTCCAAGGATAGCATTTCATCGTAACTAATGCACTCGTAGGATTATTATTAAAATCATTTAAAAGTGTTGGCATAAGATCTATAGTATCCGGAAAGTACTTTTGCCAAAATTTCTTAACCTCTTCATCCGACTTTAAACTCTCAAAAGAATTCTCTCCTTCATGCGGCATAAATAAAGTGCAAGTAAAACTTCCATCTAAATTTGGCAAAGCAATTAACATGAACTTTCCTCTAGGCCAAATATGAAGTGAATTCTTATCTAATTTATGTGTTCCATCCTCATTAGCGGGGATACCTAATTCTTTATATCCTGCATCCAAAAAATCTTGCGAATAATCAAATCTACTTCTTCGCTGCATTTTATGTCGTACTCTAGAAAAAGCACCATCACATCCAAAAATTAAATCATATTGATACTCTTTCCACTCCCCTTTCTCCGTTTCTCCTGTATAAATTTTGGCTTCTGGTAAATTTACATCCCACACTTTTTCATTAAATCTAAAAACAGCGCCAGATTCTTCTGCCAAACTAATCATTTTTCGATTTAATACTCCTCTAGAAATTGAATATATCGCTTCGCCTTCTTTTCCATAATATTGATGATATATAGGCTGTCCATTTACATGCATCGTTCTTTTATCCATTGGAATAGCTAGTTTTCTAATTTCTTCACCAATTCCAACAGTATCCAAAGCTTTCCAACCTCTAACTGACATTGCTAGATTGATTGACCTACCACTAAATTTTACCTGTCTAATATCGGGTCTTCTATCAAAAACAGTTACTTTATGGTTACGCTTTCTTAGATAAATTGCTAATAGTGAACCCGCTAGGCCACTTCCCACGATAGCTATATTTTTTGGTTGCATATATAAAAGTGATTCCAGTTTGCCAAAATATGAAAAGGAACATTATACGATCCGAGTTTTAATGTTCTTGGCAAACTAGCTCTATATACTTCAGAGCTTTTGTTGACACCAAAACCTTCAGCAAATGTAAAAAAATTATCAATGAATTGTTACTTAAATGCTTTAATAGCAAATAGTATTGGGTATAATTTATCCTTAGTTTCGAACATCCCGTCATTATTCTTTATCATATTAGGAAACACATTGTACGGAGATTGATCATATTCTTTTAAGTATTCTATAGTTAATCCTGCTTGGGATAGCGCTGATACTACCTCTCCTAATCCATGGTTCCATCCATATTCTTTGCTGATCATGCTAGAATTCATATCAGCATAAGTCCCTTGATATTCTTCATAGATAGCTTCTTTTTGATGATATCCATATTTCATTCTAGGGACTTCTTCTAGGTAATCAAACATCCAAACTATGGGATGAAACTCTACCATATAAAAAATCCCTCCCGGTTTTAATCTTTCTGCAATCACTTGTCCCCAAGGTTTCAAATCGGGTAACCAACCAATCACACCATAACTCGTAAAAACTATATCAAATTTTTCTTTTACCTGATCAGAAGTATCCAACACATTACAACAATGGAAATTGGCTTTTAACCTTAATTCCTTTGCTAGTTCTTTTGCCAAGTGTATTCCTTTATCAGAAATATCAATTCCTGTACATTCAGCTCCCATCCTACTCCAACTTAGAGTATCTTGTCCAAAATGACATTGTAAGTGTAATAATGATTTTCCCGAAACATCACCCAACGCCTCTAATTCAAATTTTGCAAGAGAACTTCTACCTTCTTTAAAAGATTTTACATCATAAAATTCACTAGCAGCGTGTATAGAAACCTTTGTATCCCAAGTCGATTTATTAGTCGAAAAATACTCTTGAAAACCTTTACTCATTGTATAATCTATTTTTCACAAAACTACATATAAAGTACCTTAACACTTACATTAAATAAATTTATTAGACTTTCCCTAACATATTTTATGAAGTTAAATAACTAATTTTGTGTCAACTTAACATTGAAAGTTATTTGATCATTTTATGAAGTGGTAGAAGGAACATGTAATTTTTTAAATGCAATTGCGACTTATAAGTCATACTTAATTATTCAGATTTTTTTAATCTACATATTTTTTGCCCCGGTATTGTAGTATAATTTAATGATTTACTTAAAACGTGCCACTATGAAAACTTTTTACAATTCATTTTTCACAGCAATTTTCTCATTGATAAGTTTATCTTTTTCTTATTCGCAAGAAGATATGTATAAATCTCAACTGGAGACAGTATACTTACAAAACGCTAAAGAAGTTATCTATAAAAATACTTTTAGTCAATATAATAACGACTTAATTGCTTTAAACGAAATTAAGTTTAAAAAAGAAATAAAAAATTTAAAGGGAAAAAATAGTCTTTTATTTTTTGACTCGAATAAAGAAAAAATTGTGTTAGAAAAAGCTTCTTATCTGAAAATCATACGAAAAGCTGCTAATAGAAGTAAAAACAAAGACTCTTTTGAAGCTTTTTTGCGCAACAATTTACCGCAACTCTCTAATCAATTGTCACAAGATAACAATTTGGAAGAATTGTATTTTATATCTAGAAAGAATACATTTAATGGTAAAATAGACGCGTTACCCAGCGTTCTATAGTAACTAACACAAACTCTGAAAATATTTAACAATGAAAAAGGCCATACCCCTGGTACTAAGAATAATTGTAGCTATTATTCTTATACAAACCCTTAGATTTAAGTTTACTGCGCACCCCGACAGTGTTTATATTTTTTCAAAAGTTGGCTTAGAACCTTACGGAAGAATAGCCACCGGAATTGTAGAATTAATTGCCGGAATCTTATTATTAATTCCTAAAACGGTATGGATAGGTGCTACGATAACACTTGGCGTTATCGGAGGAGCTATTTTTATGCATTTAACAAAATTAGGAATTGAAATAAATAATGATGGTGGTATTCTTTTTATCACCGCATTATTAACTTTTATTCTAAGTGGAATTATCCTTTGGATAAAAAGAAGAGAAGTTAAATTCTTCTAAAACTTATATACTTACTGTAAAAAACCTCCATTTTTTGGAGGTTTTTTTTATTAAGGGAAAAATCTACAAGCGGTCAGGAAAAAATGACATTCTATAGCCCTTATGATTACTTCATCTTTGTACTGTTAATTTAAAACAATACAAAAATGACAGTAGATAATAAATCCATATTCAATTTAATAGAAATTTTTCGTCAAGGAAAAAGAACAATTGTAAACACGTTTAATACAAAAGCTCATTGTGAGCAAAGAAGTCATCATGATTTTTATTGTGATGTAGAAAGACCTTTTATAGCCTCAAAAAAATAGAGGAAGGAAAAATTGACAAGTCATCGGGAAAAACGAACATTCTGATACACATATTTCGATCGGATCTTTGCCTTGTCAAATTAAATAACAATTAAAACTTAAATATAAATCCATTCTGAAGCATTAACTCAGAATATTAAAAAATCACAATCATGGCAACAATTAATGTACCAACAAGAGAAGAAGTAAACAGTACCAACCAAGGTATTTTTGACAATCTTACAAAAGCGTTAGGATTTGTTCCTAATCTATATGCAACATACGCACATAGCGAAACAGCACTAGAAAATTATTTAAATTTCTCTAACGCTAAGACATCATTAAAAGCTAAAGAAAAAGAAGTAGTAAACTTAGCTGTAAGTGAAGTTAACAATTGTATTTATTGTTTATCTGCACACACCGCAATTGGAAAGATGAACGGTTTTACGGATGAGCAAATATTAGAATTAAGAGCTGGACAAGCTTCTTTTGACTCTAAATTAGATGCACTGGCTAAACTAGCTAAGAACATTACAGAAAATAGAGGTCGTGCTGATCAAGAAGTGGTGGAAAATTTCTTTGCGGCTGGATATGACAAAGGAAACTTAATTGACACGATTGTATTGGTAGGTGATAAAACTATCTCAAACTATATTCATAGTACTACTCAGGTTCCTGTTGATTTCCCTGTAGCACAACCATTAGAAACCACTACAGCATAATAACATATCAACCACCAATAAATACTATCAATTAGACAATTCTGAGAAGAAAGAATTTATTGAGAAACTCTTTCTTCTCAGAACAATTAAAAAAAATCATTTTTCAACCTTAATTATTTAAATACTAAAATCATGAAAAAATTAATCACATTATTCACATTCATTTTTGCAATTACTTTAAGTACCAATGCTCAAGATGTTAAAACTGTTTCTTTAGAGCAGACTAAAGGAGAGTTTACTCAAAAACAAGTTACATTATCAGAAGGAAGTTATGTTTTCAATATCTCAAACAACAACTCAGGTACAGATGTTGGGTTTGTTCTAGTACCCGCTGGAAAAGACGCTTCTAATCCTAAAAATCACATTCAGGAAGCTTATGTAACTAAAGTTGTAGCAGAAGGAAAAACTGAGAGTTCAAAAACAGTAACGTTACAAAAAGGAGAATACACTTATTTTTGTCCATTAAATAAAACTCCGCAATATAAACTTATTGTAGAGTAATTATTTTAAAATATTAAACGTTAAAACTCCCTCGAAAAGGGAGTTTTTTGTTTTAAATAATATCCACTAAACTCAGATAAAAACCTAAAACCTTGTTAATAAAATCGATCTCGGCATTGCTTTATATATTTTAGCTTAAAATTTTCATTATAATGAGATATATAGTTGGAATACTTTTATGTTCTTTTATTGTTTTTTCGTGTAAAAAAGATGCTAAAAAACAATACACATATGATAACAATGATGAAGTAAAGGAAGAGAAAACAATTACTAAAATTCCTAGCACTACAGAAGCAATAGCCAAAGCAAATGGTTTTGATCAATGGAAAAAAGTACAAGAAATCAAATTTACCTTTAACATAGATCGCGATAGTAGTCATTATGAACGTTCCTGGAACTGGAAACCGAAAAACAATGAAATCATCCTAACTACTGCAAATGACACCATTGCATATAACCGTACAAATATCGACAGTGTTTCTATTAGAGCCGATCAAGGTTTTATTAATGATAAGTATTGGTTATTAGCACCTTTTAATTTGGTTTGGGATCAAAACAGCTTTACATCCTCACATGAAGTAAAAGCAATAGCTCCTATTAGCAATAAAGAAATGCAGAAACTCACTATCGTTTATAAAAATGAAGGTGGATATACACCTGGAGATGCTTATGATTTTTATTTCGAAGGAGATTTTAAAATAAAAGAATGGGTATTTAGAGAAAAAAACAAACCAGAACCATCCTTGATAACATCATGGGAAGATTATGAAAACTTCAACGGAATACAAATTGCTAAAACCCATCAGAAAAACGAAGGTAATTGGAAACTTTACTTCACAAATATTGAAGTGATTACAGACAAATAATTATTATAACTATTCAAAACTAATTAGGCCCTCTTTTAGAAATAAATAAAGTTACCGTTAAAGCAACTAGTGTAGCTACTAGTAATGCAGTAAAACTGAGTTTCAGGCTTTCAATTTTGGATAAAAATCCAAGGAATGGAGGACTCACCAAAAAGCCAAGATATCCAAATCCTGCTACGAATGATATTCCTTCTGCAGGTGAGACTCCTTTTGTTTTTCCAGCTAATCTAAATAATTCCGGGATAATCACGGAGAATCCCAAACCTATCAGTCCAAAACCAAGTACACTAAGTATTAAAGTACTACTCAGCACAGAAATAAATCCTAAAGCACTAATAGAAGCTCCTCCTATGATAATTGTTAAAGATCCAAAACTTTTACTCACTGCATCTCCAAAAAATCGACCTATCGTCATCATAAGAGAAAAAGCTACAAATCCAAAACCAGAGATTTTCTCAGAAGAAATTTTTACGATATCCTGTATATAGAGTTTACTCCAATGCTCTATCGCACCTTCGCTACCCATTATCAAAAAAGCAATAATAGTTAATCCTAATAAAGGTTTTACAATTTTAAAATTGAAAGACTTTTTAGTGTTTTCTTCCTTTTTTCCTTTAATCATAATATAGGCGCTACAAACCAAAAGATTTGTAATAACAACAAAAGTAGCAGCCAATAACATATGAATACTAGGGACTTCGATCTGGGTTATTAAAAAGCCTCCAATACCAGCCCCGATAACACCTCCTAAACTAAAAAATCCATGCGAAGCAGACATGATATGAACTTCATCTGTCTGTTCTATTTCAGACACCAGAGCATTCATAGAAATATCAGTCAAACAGGCGAATAGTCCTACCAGATATAGAACCGCACATAATAACAAATATGTAGGAGCTAGCAAGGGTATCAAAAAAAGTAAAGAAAAAATAATGATCCCTATAATCGTTGTCTTTCCTACTCCAATTCTCTTTATAATCAATGAAGATAATGGAATCATTGTAAGAGTACCTAATGCAAAACAGAATAGTGCAATTCCTAACTGAGCATCATCAATGTCCAATTTTGCTCTTACCATAGGTATATACAACACCCACGTCCCAGTCATAATATTAAGAGATGCGAAAACCCAGGCCGGACCAAAGTAACGTAGTTTTGTAAGAATAAGATATAAGGAATTCAAAATCTGCTATTTAAACTTTTAAGTATTTCTCAAAATTACTAACAAAATATTAGGTATAAATAATACAATATATTCCAATACTAAAACAATTTATTCTTTCATAGCTTCATATATAGCCTTTTATGGTAATTTTGTTTTATGAAATTATCTTACGAGCAAATTTATGTCGAACAATCCAAATCGTTAAAAATAGAAAGCTATAATAAAGATGCTCTCTGTAATGAAATAAACTGGCATTTACATCCTGAGTATGAAATAGTTTTTATTAAAAATGGAAATGGCATTATCCAAGTAGGATCCAATATCAAAAACTATAAGGATGGACTCTTAATTTTTCTTGGTCCAAATATTCCACATATGCCTTTTGGAAATAAAGATCTAGAGGATAATGTAGAAGTTGTAATTCAATTTAATCAAAATTTCATTCAAGAGAAACTAAAAGCATTTCCTGAATTTTCGAGTATACAGCAGTTTATTCAAAAAACATTTAAAGGATGTATTTTTTCTAAAGAGACTAAGAATAAGCTATCCAATTCATTTCTAAAACTAGCAACTCAAAACGATACCGAGAAACTACTCAATTTTATAAATATCTTATATCAGCTTTCTGTTTCAAAAGATAATACTCCGGTCATCAAATCTGCCCATCTTTTGGAAATTGACAAAACCTCATTACCAAGAATTTCAAAAGTTTTTGAATATATAAATAAGAACTATTCGCAAAAAATACAATCAAAAGCAATTGCCAAAGAATTAGGATTAACCACCAATTCGTTTTGTCGAATGTTTAAAGCAGCTACGAATAAAAGTTTTATTAGCTTTTTAAATGAGTTTAGAATCAAAAAGGCTCAGGAATACTTTGAAAACAAAACTATTTCAATTTCTGAAGTAGCATATCAATGTGGTTTTAACGACCCATCATATTTTTGTAAACAATTCAAAAAATACACCGATACTTCTCCTTCAGATTACATAAATCATTTAGAAAATAACTAGTTTGAATCTTTATTTAAAATTCCTTGTTTAAGAATCTGCCCAAATTCATACATATCCTCATAAGAACAATAAAATGGTGCAGGAGCTAATCTTATCACATTAGGCTCTCTCCAATCTACGATTACCCCATTTTTCATTAAAAAGTCGAATAATTTTCGCCCTTCTCCATGAAGAAAAACAGAAAGTTGTGTCCCTCTTTCGTCCTGCTTTGATGGGGTTATAACTTCAAAAGTACTTTCTACTTCTGCATCGATGGAATTCAACACAAATTCTAAATACGCTACAATTAGGTTTCTCTTTTCTATTAAAACTTCCATACCTACTTCATCAAATAGTTCTAAAGAAGCAAGATAAGGAGCCAATGACAAGATCGGAGCATTACTCAACTGCCAGGCATCTGCATTAGACATTGGTTCGAACTCAGGTTTCATTAAAAACCTAGACTCTTTTTTTGTTCCCCACCAACCTTCAAAACGAGGAATATCTTTTTGGTCATGAAACCTTTCATGCACAAAACATCCTGAAGCATTTCCCGGACCACTATTCATATATTTATAACTACACCAAGAGGCAAAATCAACATCCCAATCATGAAGCTGCAACTCAATATTTCCGGCACCGTGTGCTAGATCCCAACCTACAAAAGCTCCAATATCATGCCCTGCTTTTGTAATGGTTTTCATATCAAAAACTTGTCCTGTATAATAATTGACACCACCCATAAGAATTAGAGCACACTCCTCTCCTACGGACTCGATAGTATTAAGAATGTCTTCTGTTCTAAAATTATGCTCTCCTGGACGCTTTTTTATTTCCACAATGGCTTCATTTGGATCATATCCATGAAATCGTACTTGACTTTGAAGCATATATTGATCACTCGGAAAAGCTTTTTCTTCACATATAATTTTGTATCGTTTTCCTTGTGGGCGATAAAACGAAATCATAAGTAAATGCAGATTCACCGTTAAGGTATTCATTACTGTAATTTCCGAGGGTTTAGCTCCTACAATCTTACTTAATGGTTTTGCCATTCTTTCATGATAATCCCACCAAGGTTTATCTGCATAAAAATGACCTTCTACTGCTAGTTCTGCCCAATCTTTCATCACTTCATCCACATACTTCTTTGTATTTCTAGGTTGAAGCCCTAATGAATTCCCAGTAAAATAAATTACTTGTTTATTATTAACTTTTGGAAAAAGGAAACGGTCTCTATATGATTTCAAAGGATCTTTCTGATCCAATTTCTTAGCAAATTCTCTGCTATTTTCGAATTGCATTCTTGAGTTTTATTCCAAAAATACATATTAGAACTGAAATTAAATAATCTTTTAAAACCTTGTTAAAGTTGTTGGGGAAATTATCACTTATTATTATATTAAAACATATTTAATACTGCCTATCTTACTATACCCTATTATAGACATATAACCTGAGTGTCTTTAAATGTTTGGGAACATAATTATTTCAAATTTATTATCCTTATGAAAGAATTAAAAAAATTAGATGGCGTACAAGAACTTAGTAAAAACGTACAAAAAAATGTAAATGGAGGACATTGTCCCCCTTGCGGACCAGGAGAATGTGGTCAAATTATTTTTCCAGGACCAGATTGGTTCTGTACTCCATGCTAGAATAGTTACTATACATTCATCATGCAAAATGTAAAATGTATAATATCAACAATTGCAGTAGATTCATTATTCTACTGCAATTTTTTTAAAACATTTTTTGCTTCCTTAAAATTATAATTGTCCTTATTCTCTAGAATATTATTTAAAGTTTTTATTGCAGCTTCTTTTTTACCTTGTTTTAAAAAACTTAATGCTTTATACCAATATCCTTTTGATTGATCTACAGCGTTCGAATTTATCAATTGATCAAAATAAAAAATAGCTTCTTCATATTTATCAAGTTCTAATGAAGATACTCCCGCATACAAATATACAGATGGTATTATTGTATCCGAGTTCTTAAGGTAATGATTAAATAGAAGAAAACTCTCTTTATAGTTCTTTTCTTCAAAAAGCTCCTGCCCTTTTGCTAAAAGATCTTCATCACTTCTACTAGTAAGAGATGGCAAATCTTGCCATGTACTATATTTAGCATACAATTCTTGCGGAGATTCTGAGAAATTAATCGAATATAAAATTATAAATAAGGATATCGAAGCAGCAATCAAAATCGGAATAATCCATTTATTCTTTACCAAGAAAGTTTCATTATCCCTATGATAATTAGCTTTTACTTTTTCTATGGTATCTTTTAATTTTATTACTTCTTCACTTCTAAAATAAGAAGCTACCTCTTTTACTTCATCCTTATCTAGAGAATTTATATTTACTCCCCATGAAGATTCGTCCATTTGAGCAAATAATTCTTCGTGTATTGTAAACTCAGCCAGTAAATCTGGATCTTCTTGTAATGATTGTTCAAAGAGTGTTTTTTCCTTGTCAGAAAGTTCATCTCTAAGATATCCATCGATTTGATCGTGATATTTTTCTTGATTATCGTCCATTATGGTATCAGATTTTTAAATCGTTCATCTGATTTTATAATTTTAATAAGCTTTGCTTTACATTTAAAAACACGTTGTCTAGCAACAGTTTCAGAAGCATATGATAATTTTTCAACTATTTCTCCATAGGACACTTTGCTTAAAAATAAAGCTAGTACTTGTCTACAATTATCAGATAATTGTTCTAACTTTTCTTTAAAAAGCTCCCATCTTTCTTGTTCCAATAAAGCATATGCCATATCGGTTTCTTCACTTACTTGTTCCTTGATATTACGATTTGTTACCCGTTTTCTTAAATTTAATTCTCTTCTCCATAAATTTTTACATGCTGTAAACAAATAAGCTTCAAATGTAGAGTTAATTGTTTGCAACTCTCGACAGCGTATTCTGATTGAAATTTGCATTAAAACCTTTTGAAAAATATCTTCTGCATCCGCTATCTGTCCTTTATTATTTAATACAAAACCCAATACTTTAGGAAAAAAAGAAGAATATATCTCTGCAACAACTCTCTCATTTGAGTCTAAAATTCCTTTCATAAAGTATTCATTTTCTGGCATTATTAGTATCGGATAGTATTAATAATTAGATAACAAAAATATCTTTTATGCTATTAATTAATATTGTTCTAAATATAGAACTGAATTATAAAACCAAAGTTACAGTACCAATATAAAATAACCCTATACTTTGTGAGAAAAATAAGAGATCTGTCAATATTGGCAATTTTACAACAAACAGGTTTATCAAGACAAGTGTTTTAAGAATAATTAAAGTTTATAAAAACTATTACCACAAAATGGGTAACAAAATGTCGGATCTAGAACTATCTGAATGAAAACTAAGTTCATCATAGTTTTTATAATTAATATTAATATTTTTAAACAAATTATCATCATGAAAAAAATCACAAGCTTTATTTTAGTCTCACTTTTACTAAGTATCTTTCAAAGCTGTTCCATTGACGAACAAGAAGTTTTAGAAGAAGAACTGAAATTCCATCAAGAAATCAACGGAAAAAATGCCCTTAGTGGTGATGAAGATCAAGTTCTAGGATGTTTGATTGAATATACATTTCACAACTCTAATTTAACTCCTGCTCAAAAAGATGCAATTAGAAATTCATACAATTTTTTCCATTCATATACCATAGATCCAGCAACAGGTGCTGAAATATGGGTTGTTGATTGTTTATTATTTGAAGCTTATAACAATCAAAATCCTAATAGCGACGAATATGGGTCTTATGAATCTCGTGGATGCCCTAGAGGTGGTTGCCCTACTACTCCACCAAAAGATCCAGATCCTATAGAAGATCCTTTTAATAATCAGTAATAAAATGAGTTCTTAATAAATGTTTTATCCAAATATGGCTGAAATCACCATTTTTAAAAGATGTTTTAGTCTATTTTTATTTTTTTGTTACGCACACTTATTTTCACAGCAACCTTCAACTTTCTTTGTTAAAATTCGTAGTGCTCAAAATGCCACGAATAAAGAAAAAATAAATCAAATAGAAACTTTATTAAATGACCATTTAAAAAACAAAGATTCCATACAATATGGTCTTGATTTAACTGCTTTTTCAATTTGGTTATACCGAAACGAATACTACGATTTGGGTAGCTCACAATCTGAAAAAGCGGTTAAATTCTATAAAAAATTAACTCCTCATAATGATCAATTTTACTTATATAATCTTAACCTTTTAGCTAGGTTTTATTCGCTAATTGATAATTATATAGATTCGAATGAAGTTTATCTTGAAGTTTTAAAAAATAAAAACCCAAAAACAGATGTAGGTGAAATTTATTCAAGAATTGCCAATAATCACAATAGCGATGCTAATTTTCATATAGCAACTAATTATTTTCTAAAAGCAATCGAGGAATTTAGAAAAGAAAAACAACATCGTAAGTTATTTGATACTTCAATACAATTATCTACTAATTACCTTGATATACTCGATGATGAAAGTATCGTTAAAGGCATAGAAACCTTAAAAGCATTAGATCGTATAAAAGATAAAATCGACTACAATATATTTGATGAATATCTCATAAATGAACGATTAGGAAATTTATATAACTACGAAACTCTTTTTGATCCTTGTGCCAGTTTACCGTATTATAAAAAAGCACTTTCTATTGCAAAAAAGATAGGTAATAATAGAGAAATATGTCTCATAAACAATAATATTGGTCATGTATACAGATATGTTGACAATGATTCTGCCTTATTTTATTTTAAGAAATCCCTCAGTTATCATCATAAAGACCAAGCACTAAGCGCAGCTGTATTATATAGTTTAGGCCTTTCATATATGGATCAAGAAAAGTACGACCTTGCTTATAATTCATTAAATAGCTCATTAGATAAAATCAAAATTGACAATAAAAAAATAGATACTTCTCAGAAAAGCACTATTAAGTTAAGTGATAAAAATTTAGGTCTAGAGCTCATTAAAAATCTTGCTGTTGTTCAAATTAAAAAATATGAGTCGGAAAATTCTGTTGAACTATTAGATGATGCTTTATTTCTGCTAAAACAGGCAGATGAATTAATAGATCAAATAAAACTGGAGAGCATGCATCAAGAATCGAAATTATTCTGGAGGGGATTGGCATCAGACATCTACATTAATTTGGTTAAAGTTTGTTACCTGCAAAATAATCCAGAATTAGCATATCATTATTTAGAAAAAAATAAAGCGCTATTGTTATTAGAAGATCTTACTAAAGAACGTTCTAAAATATTCTTTAATATTCCTGATAGTGTTATCAAAAAAGAACGAAGTTTTAAACGAAAAATAGCACTAATCAAGAATAAATCATTGTCTGAAACCTATAGCGATAAAGATCGTTCACTAGAACTTTTTGAAATTAAAAATCGGTATACATCATTTATTGATTCGCTCCAAGATAGATTCCCCAAATATTATTATAGTAAAGAAGAAGCTTCGATCCTATCATTCGATAAAACAGTAGACCAAGCCTCTAGGACTAATACCTCCTTTGTTCATTATATTCTGAATGATGAATTAGGATATATACTAGTAATTTCAGAAGATACACAAGAACTTTATGAAATTCATGATATTCCCTTACTACAAAACTATATTGCTAGTTTTCATAAACTATCTTCAACTCCTTTTACTTCTAAAGCAGATAAACAAGAATTTCAGAAGCTAGCCAGAGAATTGTATAAGAAACTTCTTCCTGATACCATCTTTCATGAATCAAAAAGTAAAATTATTATTATTCCTGATGATAGTTTATTAAGCTTCCCTTTTGAAACATTAATGAATAAAGAAGGTAATTATTTAATCGAGGAACATGAAGTCAGTTATGCGTACTCTATTTCTTTTCTAGAACAAAATAAGAGGTTAGAAAGAAGCCCTCAAAAAGAGTTTTTAGGGATGGCACCAATAAATTACAAAAAATTACCAAAACTTCCCAATAGTGCTAAAGAAGTACAAACCATAGCAAAAAAATTTGATAGTGATATCTTAATGAACCATACAGCATCTAAAGAAGATCTTATTAATTCTTTACCAGCATATAAAATTATTCACCTTTCCACACACGCTAATGCTAATGACACCATTGTACCATGGATTGCTACTACTACTAAAAATATTACCTTAAATGATATTTACAGTACTAAAAACAATGCTGAATTGATCACTTTAAGTGCTTGCAACACTGCCAAAGGAAAATTGCAAAAAGGAGAAGGTGTGATGAGTATCGCTCGTGCATTTTTCAATACCGGATCTAATAGTGTAGTATCTACTTTATGGAAAGCTGATGATAAATCAACGGAAAAAATCATAACGAATTTTTACACTCATCTAAAAAATGGTGCTTCTAAATCAGAAGCTTTACGAAATGCAAAATTAGAATATCTTAAAAACCATTCTCTCAGTGAAGCTTCGCCTTATTATTGGTCTTCTCTTGTACTGATCGGAAATCCCGATCCTATGTATCCCTCATTAAATACTTGGTATATACTGCTAGGAATCTTACTTTCTTTTCTTTTATTATCAACACTTTATAAAATATTCTCAAAAAAATAATCTTTTTTGGGTAACAGAAATTTTCTTCCTGAACTACTCTATGAAAACTCATTCGCGAAGAGTAGACAGAAATCTTGAATGTCTATAAATGATCGAGAAATTATAATTCATTAAATCGAATATTATGTTACAAAACATTTTAAAACTAAGTGGAGTAAATAAACTGAATAAACAACAACAAAGAGAGGTAAAAGGCGGATTAGGATTAGGGAGAGACACCTATGATTGTAAATGCGGTACTCAATCTTTTACAGTAAGAGCTAGTTCTATTAGAAGTGCTGAAAGAAAAGCAGACCGTCGATGTTCTGTGGGTACTGCTTCTTCTTGTAATGCTAGGATTATAGCACCCGCATAGAAAAGATAGCTTTCTTAAAAAATAACTATAAACAAGGGTTATACTAGTAAATAGCCCTTGTTTTTAAATATTACCTCCCAAAAACGCTTAAGAGATTTTCGAATTCCTATTTGAATCTTTTCCCATTAAAATTCTTAAAAGATTCTACAATAAACTAGGATATGGGAGAAACTGACAAAATCTTGATTGTCAATAAATGTTCAAGTCTATATAATTTAGATAATTATAAAACATGATTAAAACAATAAAACTTACTAAACTAATTTTAGTACTTGCATTCTTATCACTATGCTTTGCATGTGAACAAGACAGCGATATTGGAAATGAAAAAGAAATTTCTATCTCAGAAGTCAAAAATATTTTTGATCAAAAACAAAGAGAGAGATTAGAAAATAATGGTTCTGCTATAAACATTGACTGGAATAGAGGGGCTTTTAAAAATATCGCAGAAAAGGACGGATTAGTTTTTCCCTTAAAAAATGTATCGAATAAATACATTAGTAACACTGATAATGGGACTAATTTACATTCAATATTAACAAACTCTTATGCTTTAGCTTATAAAGAAAATGGAGATATACAACTTAAATTAATTCAAATTATCCCAACAGAACAAGTGCACCCTCTTACTGGTTATGTAACTGTGGAGGATTGGAACGGTAACAGTAATGGACATATCATTTATAAGGATGGGCAAGTTGATTTAAAACAAAGCTCAGAATTTGCAAAATCTTTAGACTGTACAATTACCTATTACTACGATTGCACCAGAGTAACTGTTGGCGGTGAAGTAGTCAGCGATGAATGTGTATTATCAGGTACAAGTGTAACCTGCGTATCAGATGAAATACCTACTTTCGCTGGAGATGGAGCTATAGGAGGAGGGGGACCTGGTTCTGGATCAACTTCAGGTGAATGTCCTCACCCTTATATAAATGGACTTACCATTCCTTGTGGAGAAATACTATGTGAAGAAGGGTTTGTAAAGGATCAATATGGGAACTGTGTACTAGAAGATAATTCCATAAAGTTGAAGAAAAATCAAAACAGAATTGGAAAAATTTCTTTTAACAACTCTTCAAAAGCAGAAATAGCAGCACATGTCTTAAATTATATCAGGTTCTGTGTTGAAAATAATATTAGCGAAGTAAATCTTGAAAATATTTTTAGTGATTTCCCGATTTACGGAATATTCGAAACATTTCATACAGAAATAATATTTAATGGTGAATTAATTGAGATCTATATAGAAATACCTGTAGATAGAGACTTTACCAAAATTAGACCACATATTGGTAAAATCGGAGACCCTTTTGATGGTGACAGTAAAATTAGTTTTACATACTTTGTAAATAAAGATGTGAATTTTCCACTACCTGCCTTTCTGGTTAGAATACCGTCATATCTTGATGATAATTTTATAGATTATTTACGCGGAAAATAGATAAACATATTAAACAAATAATTCTGAAATACCTTATCATTTTGTATTGATAAGGTATTTTTTTATTATTACAAAAAACAAGCATATGCACTTTATACCAGAAGCACTGGATACATACGTAGTAAATCACACTGAAAAGGAACCAGAGTTATTAGAAAGATTAACTCGTGAGACGTATCAAAAAATACTACAACCACGAATGCTTAGTGGTCCATATCAAGGTAGGGTACTAAGTATGCTTTCTAAATTAATCAGTCCAAAACATGTATTGGAAATCGGAACATATACCGGATATTCTGCATTATGCCTAGCAGAAGGTATGAAAAAAGAGGGTGTTTTACATACGATAGATATTAATGAAGAATTAGAAGATTTTCAACGAAAATACTTCGATCTTTCTCCTTACGGTCATCAAATATATCAGCATATTGGAAATGCTACCGAAATTATTCCGTCTTTGAATATCAAATTCGACTTAGTTTTTATCGATGCAGATAAACCTAATTATCCTAAATACTTCGAGCTAATTATTGATAAAATGAATCCGGGTGGTATTATCTTATCTGATAATGTTCTCTGGAGTGGAAAAGTTATTGAAGAAGTTGCAAAAGATGATCTTTCTACGAACGCATTATTAACATACAATAAATTATTAGTAGAAGACAAAAGAATAGAAACTGTACTGTTGCCTATCAGAGATGGATTAACTATTAGTAGAGTATTATAAAAAAAGTGGAATCTGTTTTACGGATTCCACTTTTTACATGTATTAGTAACTACAATTGCTAATTCATTTATTGTACTGCTTTTAGAGCATCTATATTACCGTATCCAAATTTGCTATTTCTATTCGGATAAAACTCTCCTGCTCGTTTTAATTTATCCAATACTTGTGCTCTGGTCATATTTGGATTACGCGCCCATACCAATGCTGCAATTCCAGCGGTAGCAGCAGTAGCTGCAGATGATCCACCTACATAAGACTGATCGCCGTTATTAAATCCTAAAACCGGTACATTCCTATTAGAATTGCTTGCTCTTTGCATAACAATGGTAAAGTCAATTTTACTTCCATCATGACAGATATTACATCTGTTATATCCATTATCTTTTAAACCTGTTACCGCTACAGTTTCATTCATACTTGCTGGAAAAATGACTCCATACCAATTGGTGAATGTAGTAGAGGTACCTCCTGCGGCAATAATCATTTTACCTTTTCCGTAAGCGTACTTAACAGCATCTTTTACATTTCCAATAGACCAAGGGTATCCTATAGACATGGATATAATTTTTACGTTACCATTATTACCTAATTGCTTTAATGCATTACTTACTCCTTTTCGCTCATGATAATCTTCAAGAACCACATCAGATGTTCCTCTATATGAAATTAAATTACAATTATAAGCAACTCCCATAGGCATGAAATCGTTGTTGCGGGGAGAAGCTATTATTGAAGCCATTTGAGTACCATGCCCACATTTATCATTTGGGCCATCTATATTATTAGACCACCACCAAATAGAATCTATATATGTTCCAATCTTTTGGATACTTCTCCCATTGGAAGCTCCGTCATTAAATCCATTTCCAAGTAGGTTTTGATTAGCAGATACGCCACTATCTATTAATCCTACTGTTATTCCTGCACCGGTACTATAATTCCAAGCTTGTGGTATATTATGAATATTGTAGTTCCAAGGTACTCTAGCATTAGGTGCTATAACACTATAATCAGCACTATTAATAGATTGACCACTTTGTGAACATCCAGCGGATTTTTGTTGTACATCTTCTTGCAAGTAAAAACCATATCCATTAGGTTCTAAATAACGGATGTTATCCATTGCTAAAAGCTCTTCAATAGTTTCTAATTTAGTAATATGAACATCTAACACGTTTAGCTTATCATCTTCAAATACCTGAAAATTAGAACGTGTCACCCCTTCATTACTTTGTACTGTGCTGTAAATATCTTCTATAATATCATTTAGCCTTGAAGATCTTTGCGTACCTTCAATAAAACTTTCTCCTTTTTGACCATAACCAATAGTCAATACTTCTCCTCCATGCATTACTGCGCTATATAACATATGTGCCGAAGCATCTTTTGACCAATCTAAATCTCCTTTTTGTTTAAGCTGAGTTTCGATAAAAGAATTGATTTCATCTATCGACAAAATCTTTTGTGAACTCTGGTTTTCTTCAATTACTTCTGAGGGATCATTTTTAGAACAAGATACGACAAGAAAAAGCCCTAAAAACAGAGGAATAATATTTTTCATTTTAGTATAAGATTAATGAGTTTGTGCGAATTTGAAATTTAAGATCAGTTATTCTTAAAAACATCAAATAATTATCATTTAGTTAATTTCATGACTAATTTATTAAATAAAGTTTAAATATTAATATCTTTTTTTGAAAGAATCTTAAAAAAAATATCGATCCTATGCTTGCATAGGACTATAATTCATCGTTAACCACCAATGTTTACAAGGGTTTTACAGAAAAATACTACAGTGTAAAAAAAGTATAAAAAAAGTTATGTTTTTTTGATAAATTCAAAAAAACGAATGTTCAATTTTAGTAAAATGATAAAATAATAGCTTAAAAGACTAAAGTTTACGCTTTATAGAACCAGTTACATCTTCGATATCCTTCTTTGCTTGAGTGATCTCATTTTTAATATCTGATGTAATGGAATTAGGAAGTTCTGTATCTATTCCGTGCTTTTCAGCACTCTTAGTTATTTCGGATTTGATATCATTAGTAGCATCTTTAACAATGCGCATTCCTTTACCTAAACCACGAGCTATTTCTGGTATCTTATCGGCTCCAAAAACCATAACCAGAATAAACACTATAAATGCTATTTCTGTCCCACTTATAAATAAAGGTAATGCTATCATATCTCTGCAAATATAGCTACAATAATGAATACAAAAAAGCCGTTCGTAGATTCGAACGGCTTTACTAAAACGATTTATAGGTTTTTTAACTTATTGCCCTTTTACTTTAGTTTTAAATTTATCAAACTTACCTAGTTTTTTATTTTTAGGCCAGCTATTATTGGAGGTATCAATATCCGCAGTTTCCTGATTTGGATCTACAACAATTTTAGATATTGCCTTTTCTGAAGCGATAGCTCTTCTAACCGATTTATCATTCTTTCTCCATATCTCAGCAGGATAAGTAATAGTCTCCGAACTCCCATCTTCATATGTATATTCTACTATTAACGGCATTACTAAACCTCCTGGTTTTTCGAAAGTAATTTCGTAGAAATATTTTGGTTCTTTTAGAACTTCTCTTTCCTCTACTGAGAAATTATCGATTAAGTATTCTTTCAATGTTTTTGCGTCATCAATTATATTTCCATTCTTTTTAATAGCTTCGTATTCTTCACTTCCTTCTTCAACCATAAAAACTAATGGTCCGAAATCTTCTATTTTAGCACCTCTTGCAGCGGCAAAGTCTTTAGCTCTTTTGTTTGGTTCTTTAGAAACCACATACTTTTTCACATCCTTAACACCAATATCAGTATAATCCGTTGTATAGAACCAACCTCTCCAAAACCAATCTAAATCTACTGCAGAAGCATCTTCCATTGTTCTAAAGAAATCTTCTGGTGTTGGGTGTTTAAACATCCATCTTTGAGAGTACGTTCTGAAAGAATAATCAAAAAGATCTCTACCCATAACTGTTTCTCTAAGAATATTTAAACCTGTAGCAGGTTTCGCATACGCATTAGCCCCAAACTGATAAATATTATTAGACTGTGACATAATTGGTGAAATAAAACTTTGATCTCCACTCATGTAAGGTACGATCTTAGCTGCAGGACCTCTTCTAGAAGGATAACTTTTTAAAGGCGCAATTGCGTCAGGATACCACTCTCCAAAATCTTGTTCAGCTACGTATTGCACGAACGTATTTAGACCTTCGTCCATCCAAGTCCATTGACGCTCATCACTATTTACGATCATTGGGAAAAAGTTATGTCCTACCTCGTGTATGATTACACTCATCATTCCATACTTAGTACGATCACTAAATTTCCCTTTTTTATCTGGTCGTCCATAATTCCAACAAATCATAGGATATTCCATTCCTTGATTCTTAGCATGAACAGAAATTGCTTTATGATAAGGATAATCAAAAGTCATTCTACTATAAGATTTTAGCGTACTTGCTACTACCTTAGTAGACCAATCTTCCCATAGCGGATTTCCTTCTTTTGGATACATAGAAACGGCCATCACATCTTTACCACCGATCTTAACTGCCATCATATCCCATATAAATCTTCTGGATGTTGCAAACCCGAAATCTCTCACATTCTTTGCACTAAGTTTCCACGTTTTTTTGCTAGTAGAGAATGACTTTTCTTTAGCTTCAGCTTCTTTTTGTGTTACAATAAGAACTGGTTTATCATATGATTTCTTTGCTTGGTTATAACGATTCATCATTTCTTTAGTAAATACTTCTTTTCTATTTACTAAAACTCCTGTACCATCCAAAATGTGGTCCGCAGGTACCGTAATGTTTACATCAAAATCTCCGAAAGGAAGTGCAAATTCTCCTCTACCCCAAAACTGATGATTTTGCCAACCTTCTACATCATTATACACTGCCATTCTTGGATAAAACTGCGCAATTACATATGCTCTATTACCATCCTCAAACTCCTCATATCCCGATCTACCTCTTCCGTTTACATGGTCATTGATATTGTACCACCAGTCTATAGAAAATACAAACTTTCCTCCAGGTGCTAAATCTTTAGGCATTTCCACTCTCATCATAGTGCCATTGATAGTATGCTCTAGAGGTTTCCCTGAAGCATCTTTTACAGCAGTAATATTAAATCCTCCATCAAAAGGTTCTCCAAGATATTTTCCAACAAATCTTTGTGGTGGATCTGCACGATCTACACCTGTAGGTTGAATTAATGGAGTTTTAGATTTTCTGGATCTCATGTTTTGATCCAATTGTACCCATAAAAACTCTAAATTATCAGGTGAGTTATTGGTATAGGTAATGGTTTCTTTACCTGTAAGTTTTTTATTCTTATCATCCAACTCGATATCCATTTTGTAATCCGCTTGTTGTTGGTAATAAGCAGATCCTGGCGCTCCTGAAGCAGTTCTGTACATGTTTGGTGTTGCAAACTCATCGTACATTTGCTTAAATTTATTTTCATTTGTATGCCCAAGTTCACGCGTTTCTTCTGAGCTGCCTTGATTCTGTGCGTACAATCCAAATCCAGATACAAAAAAAGTAGCCGAGAGGATAAAAAGTAATTTTTTCATTAGATGTTATTGTGTTAAGTAATAAACTGCAAAATAATTGTTTTTTAAAAGTTTAATGATTTATTCACTAAACTTTAACATGCCATTATCTCTTTCTTTTTCTAAGATCAAGCTTTTTCGTTTTTTCCCTTTTTTAACATGGATAAGATTTTGTTGTTCTTCGAAGAAATCCATTAAAATAAGATTAGATACCTCTATAGTTTCTAAAGACGAAACATTCTCTACCTCCAGATAACACAATACCAAATCATTATCATACTCTTTACCCAAAAACGTGTAGTAAACTTCTTTTCCATTAACAGTAATTCTTAGTTTCTGTTTTAAATATGTACTTAGGTATTGTTCGACTTTTGTTTCTTTCTCTTTGGAAAGTAATGTTATGTTTTCATCATAACGTTTTCTTAACGCCTCTTCTATATCATCAATAAAAATCCTAGTGATTATCTGAAGTGATTGTTCTTCTTCCTTATATTCGATTTGTGTAACGCTTACATAAAACTTATGCAATACACTAAATGAACTTAGTGTTATCACAAAAACAACAAGTATAAATAATTGCTTCTTCAAAATTTTCTTCTTTAACGGTGGTAAATGTACCATTTTGGTATAAAATATTATACCAAAAATTATTTAATACGAAAATATTAATCAATCCCTTTAAATTCTTTGTATGACTTAGCTTTCTTTTGAAAAAATTCTAGCAGGGATAATCTTTTGGTATTTTCTAATAAATCTTCAAAGTATGCATCTTCAGAACAGTAGTATACAAAATCTGAGATAAGACTGTCAGGCAATCCTAAATCATCGGTGAAAAATTTTGTATCGAATGCTCTTTCTCCTTTTTCGATTAACCTTTCTAAATCTGCTAATTCTTTTAACTTTTTTAATTTCTTTAATCTCCCATTTAAAGAGTTTAGTAATAAGTCAACAGGTCCAGAACTTGCGGTATAAATTCTCCGTACCTCTAAGGTAGGTTGTTTTATATTTCTAACTGGCAATCCTAATATTCGATTATCCAGGTGTGGTTTTAATTGAATCTCTTTTGTGTCTTTTGTAATATCTCCTGAAAGTTTCACGTTACTAACATTCACCTGATCCAACTTTTGTACTAGGGGATACAATATAACTTTGAAAGCTTCATTCTTTAAATCATCTTCAGAAATGACTACGGAAATTACTTTATATTGAACGGAGGAAAAAATAATGGAATCTTGAGCTGACGCAGGTATTTCAAAAAATCCATTTTGATCGTTAGTGGTCCCTATTTTCTTAGTATAGTTTACAATATTGATAGCAAACCCCTGTAATGAATCTGCAACAATTGTCCCTTTTAACCTCGTATTTTGCCCAAAAGAAAAACTATTTATTAGTAAGAAAAGTAAAAGTACTCGTAACGTTTTGATCATATATTGAATTAGTTTATGACCAAACTTGAAATCTTACGAGAATATAATTTTTAAAATTTAGTCAACTAATCCAAAGACTGAAGTGTCCAAAAAATGTTGCGAACTAGTTATAATATCAATTCCTGCTTTTGTACATTTTGCTTTGAGAAACTAAAAATTCAATCAAATTTAGTTCGTTTCCTTCTTCGAGGTAATTCGTATTCAACCCATTCTCCTCTGCAAAGAAAATAAAATCATTGATTTGATCCATTTCTAGCGCTAAGTTGGTTTTAAAAAATTCGTTATCATAAATTTTTCTCACCTGAACATCGATATCATCGGCCACTTTACTATCTTTTTTGACCTTATTCTGAAAGACTTCTTTAAAAAGATTAACAAAATTTAATCCATAAATCATTCGATCCTCTAAGAAAACCTTGTTATCTAGTTCGGATAATTCATCTGGTGTCCAATCAAAATCAGTATCATTAATTCTTGACGAAGTTAGTTGCGCAACTTCATCTACTCCACTTTCGGTTACATCAATCTTCTTAAGATCTAAAGAAACATTACCCAACAAATCATAGGGCTTCACAATTACTTCTTCTAATAAATTAACCGACTCATTTAAAAAAATATTTAAACGCCTGTTATCTAATACTCCTTTATTTATCCATACCACAAATTTCTGATACTGCATGGCTATAACCTCTAACTTATCATTTATCCCAGCACTTATTTTAAAATTACCATCTTTATCGGTAATAGTTCCTTTTTTGGATGTTAGATTATAGACCACAACACCTTCAACATCGTCTCCAATTGGAGCACTTATACGTCCATCAATCATCACTCTTGAAGTAATTTGTGCTATTGAACTATTAACAATTAGGAGTATAAAAAGTAGGGATAATTTCTTTTTCATTGTTGGCGCAGTTAAATTTGTATGTATTCAAGATACTATATTTTTTCAATATCCTAAGAAGATTTCTTTATAAGAAAACGTTAAACTACTTTTACTAAAAATTATTTCATGAGAAACTGTATTATAGCTAGTACATCTACCATTCATGGTAGCGGTCCTTTAGAATATCTATTCGATACATTAGTTGAACTTTATAAAAACGCTGATCAAATATTGTTTATCCCTTATGCACGTCCTGGAGGTATCTCTCATGATGAATATACCATTGGGGTAAATAATATCTTTAAAAAAATCAATAAAAGGGTACTAGGCATACATATGTTTTCATCGGTAGATGAAGCTTTTGCAAATACCCAAGGTATTTATACCGGAGGAGGAAATACTTTCTTACTTGTTGATCAATTATACAGAAATGACGTATTGTCTCCTCTAAAAACTGCTATTGATAATGGGATCCCATATTTAGGGACAAGTGCAGGAAGTAATATTTGCGGACTTACCATGCAAACTACAAATGATATGCCTATTGTTCATCCTGAAAGTTATAAGACATTAGGAATACTCCCTTTTAACATCAACGCTCATTATTTAGATCCTGATCCGACCTCAACACACAAAGGAGAAACCAGAGAAACCAGAATCAAAGAGTTTCATCATTTGAATCCTCAACCTGTAGTAGGACTTAGAGAAGGAAGTTGGTTAAAAGTTAATGGAGATCAAATCACTCTTAAAGGTAAACTATCTGCTAGAGTTTTTGAACAAAATAAAACTCCTTATGAAATAGATTTTGACAGTTCTTTTTCTGACCTAAACTAAGAATTTGTATGGAGTATCAAAGTATTTTAAATAGCATAGAAAAGGAAGCTTCTTATAAGGAATCTAGCGGAAATGTTGCTTCTTATATCCCTGAATTAGCTAAAATTGACCCTAATAAATTTGGTATGCATCTATATTGCATCAATTCTGGCCACTATGGTTTTGGAGATCAACAGGAACGTTTTTCTATTCAAAGTATCTCAAAAGTATTTTCATTAACACTAGCGATGTCTTTATTAAATGATGATGAATTATTTAAACGCGTAGATGTAGAGCCTTCGGGAGACCCTTTCAATTCTTTAGTACAGTTAGAATATGAAAATGGAATTCCAAGAAACCCATTAATAAATGCAGGTGCATTGGTTATTGCGGATATACTAATTTCTACTTTAGACAATCCGGAAGAAAAATTTTTAAATCTCATCCGTACTATTTCAGATAATAGTGAAATTAACATCAATCCTAAAGTCTTCCAGTCGGAAAAAAAATTTAGCCATAGAAATGCCGCTTTATTAAATCTTATGAAATCATTCGGAAATATCAAGAATCCGATTGAAGCCGTTCTTGATCTTTATACTTTCCAATGCGCTATTGAGATGTCTTGTAAAGAATTAGCCACCGCTTTTATGATCTACGCTAATTCTGGAAAAACCTTGTTCGATGACACACAAATGATTTCGGAACGGAAAGTAAAAAGAATTAATGCAATCATGCAGACTTGTGGCTTTTATGATGAAGCAGGAGAATTTAGTTTTAGAGTAGGTTTACCAGGTAAAAGTGGCGTTGGTGGTGGCATAGCGGCTATTCATCCAGGTCAGTATGCGGTGACTACTTGGAGCCCTAGATTAAATCCTAAAGGAAACTCCGAGTTAGGCATGTTTGCGCTGGAAAGATTAACCACACTTACTGGGTTTTCTATATTTTAAAGGGTATTTTAGTAATGTTAAAAGATTTAAAAAAGACTAGAACTCCCATATGAATATCAAAAAGAAGAATAAAAAACTATTTATTGCACTTGAATTTCTTGTTTTTTTAATTATTCCAATCATTGTTTTTGTCGTAATCACTTCTAAAAACAGAAAAAAAATTATTAATAATTCCGCTGTTGTGCAGATAGAAAAAAAACTATCTCCCGAAGAATTGCTAAAACAGAATGCTTTAATTGAAACAGGAATTAAACTAATTAATACGAAAAAGTACAAAGAAAGCATTGAAATTAACTTGAAAGCACTAAAAATAGGCAATAGCAAGTTTGCTCATAATAATTTATGTTTTGCTTATGGAAAAATTGGAAAGTTTGAAAAAGGAATTGAACATTGCGAAAACGCTATTTTATTAGATCAGAACTTCCAACTAGCCAAGAATAATTTAAAATTAATTAAAAGTTGGATACCTAAATAAAATTATCATAAGACAAAATCTTTATTTCTTATTGACCAAAGCTTTCTTTGCCCTTTGAAGATTGTTTTTTGCTAATTTGAAATCTGGTGCTATTTTGACAGCTTTCTCACAAGCTTTTATCGCATTTTCATAATCCTCCAAATTATTATATGATGAACATATATTATTATATGCGGTTACATTATCTGGATCTATTTTTAATAATTTTTCACAGGTTATAATACAATCTTTAAAAAAGCCCAATCTGTAGTAGTTATAACCTAATGTGAGATAATCATTCACTGACATAACTTCATTCTGTAGATTTGATATTCCATTATTAGCTACTGCCATATTATTTTTTGCCAAAACAAAATCTGGACGTAGATTAATTGCCTTTTCACAAGCTATTTTTGCTTTATCATACATCTTTAATCGGTTATATGCTGAACAAATATTATTGTAGGCAAGGCTATTATTTGGATTCATACGCAATGAGTTTTTAAATGCTTCAATGCTCTGAATATATTCTTGTTTTTCAAAATATGTTAGACCTAATTCTAAATACCCATTTACAGAAGGAGCAACTGCTAACTCATTTTGAAGCTTCAACAAATAACTTTCAGGTGTATAATCGTTTTTTACTATATAACATAAAGTAATTCCATCAATTTTAACCTCGTGAACTGTATTTTCAGGGGACCAATTAACGTTAAGGTGATCTTTTTTGTATTTTCCTTCCGCTAACATTATAATCGAATAATCCCATTTAGAAGATGCTCTTCTAGATAACGCATATTGCAAATTTGGAGTTTGATCTATATAATATTTTATTTTGGTTTGACTTCCGTAATACAAACGTATTCTTGGTGGGTTATTAGGATCTCCTACATTCTCTTCGAGCCAATCTAATGATGTTTTTACAGCAACTCCATAATAATCTATCTCATAATTCCCATATGCACCAGATACACCACCAATGAGCGGGCTAAAATATAACGCCTGCAATGGGTGATATTGTACCATAAACTTGAGAGGTTGCAACATCAGAAGTATCATGATCCCAAAAACCAGTTTTTTGATGTTCTTTCTTGGTACAATTATCCATAATTTATACCAACTCAATGCACTTATAACTACCATTGGTAATACTGTAAACATAAATTGCCTAGAACCATCATGACTATTGGGTTTTGCTACTGCTATCAAAAACATTGGAAATAACGTAGTAAATAATACTAAGGAAACATAAAGTATATTCTGTTTTGAGCTTTTATAATACAGTATCGGAATGAAGAAAAAACCTAAAAAAACATGTAATGGCATCATGATGATGAAAAGGTTTTTTATCGCATAATACCAAGGCATATCAAAACTACTTTTCCAAATCCCCTCAAATAATTGTAAATTTTCAAACCCTCGAAAATCTTTTGCTGCAATAAATACTTTTATTGGATTTGTTAAAGGATTCATTTGAGCATATGGCCAGAGCAAACTAATACTTAAATATGCTACAAAACAGATCGTAACTACTTTAGTAAATAGTAAACCTGTTTGTTTGACATTTACCTTCTTAAATCCTTTTTGATAATTTTCCAGAAACCACCAACTGAAGACTGCAAGCAAAAGATATCCAAAAACAAGAAATCCTATCAACCTGATATTAACCAGAAGTGACATATTTATTATCAAAAATAGTACTCTTTTTATTGTAATTACTGGGAGTTCTTTTACCAATTTTACGATATGGAATATAGAAAACAAATAAAATGCTGCCGCTGGAATATCTTTTGGGTTATTCATGGAGTACCCAAAAGTTAAAGGGACCAATACAACAAAAATTAATGTTAATAGACCTGCTTTCCATCCTGCTATTTCTTTAGCAAGAAGTCCACAAAACACAAAGAGTAAAAAACCAAAAATGGCATTTAGAAAATTCTTAAACACATATTTATCACCCAGAAAATCAAAATATTGATATAAAAAACTAGATAACAAATCAAAAAAACCTCCAAAGCCATTCATCCCTCGATGTTCATAATCCACATTTTTCCCTACGTCTAATAAGGTTCCATCTTCATGCAACGGACTTAATGAAGCCGTCTCATCAATACCTTTGAAATAATCCAATATTCGCTCACCATGCTCCAAATGAATCCGAGCGTCTTCCAATGGACCATAATCAAAACTTAGTACCGACATTACTATTCCAATAATAACTGCTACTGAAATAAAA
Organism: Aquimarina litoralis; assembly: GCF_039523995.1. Lineage (NCBI taxonomy): Bacteria > Pseudomonadati > Bacteroidota > Flavobacteriia > Flavobacteriales > Flavobacteriaceae > Aquimarina > Aquimarina litoralis. Next base: position 13,174 of record NZ_BAAAGE010000006.1, on the reverse strand, counting down.
ATCAAACGATCTGTAATCTTTGGAAATCTTATCATTTTCATAAGATCTTATCTTTTATTGAAAAAATCATTTATCAGACTAATTATTTTTCTTTGATCTTCCATATCCAATTCATAGTACAATGGTAATCGCAACAAACAATTAGCAAAATTGTCACTATTTTTCAATATTTTGGGTTTATTTTCTCTTTGGTAAAAAGGGCTTTTATGCAATGATAAATAATGAAAAACACACTGAATTCCATAATCTTTTAGAAATGAAATTAACTGACTTCTTTGCTCAATAGAATCGCATATCAAATAAAATAAATGTCCATTCGTAGTGGCGTACTCAGGTATATAAGGCAATTTAAGCAACCCGTCTAACGCTAATTGCTGAAAACCATCTTTATAACCATTCCAAAGATGCTTTCTTCTGGATTGAATCTTTTCCAAGTTTTCTAGTTGTGCATATAAAAAAGCAGCTGTAACATCTGAAGGTAAAAAAGAAGAGCCTATATCTACCCAAGAATACTTATCTACTTCGCCTCTAAAAAATGCCGAACGATTTGTACCTTTTTCCCAAATAATTTCCGCTCTTTTTTCAAAAAAATCATCATTAACTACCAGCATTCCCCCTTCTCCAGCAATAATATTTTTAGTCTCATGAAAAGAAAATGCAGCTAGGTGCCCTATACTTCCAAGAGGTTTATTTTTATAATATGAGTCAATAGCTTGAGCTGCATCTTCGATCACAAACAAGTCATATTTATTCGCAATTCCCATAATTTTATCCATATCACAAGCTACACCAGCATAGTGAACTACTATAATTGCCTTTGTCTGATTAGTTATAAGCCCCTCTAATGTATCGGCATTGATATTAGGATTGTTATGATAACTATCTGCAAAAACTACTTTTGCGCCTCTTAACACAAACGCATTTGCTGTAGATACGAAAGTATAAGATGGCATAATAACTTCATCCCCAGGTTGAATATTAACAAGTATAGCTGCCATCTCCAAAGCATCCGTACATGATGAAGTTAACAGACAATTTTTAAAGCCTACATTTTGAACAAAATACTCATGACACTTTTTGGTATAATAACCGTTACCTGAGATTTTGCCTCTTGCGACTGCATCTTTAATATAATACAATTCATCGCCTGTCATATAGGGTTTATTAAAAGGAATCATCATTCGTGTTCGCAACTTTTAAGTTTTTATTACTCATCCCATTTTATGTTAGGTCTTTTCTTTTCCCATGTTAAAACCCCAACTTTTTCCCAAGGAATTTCCATGTTTTTATGCAATAAATCCCTTTCCCATTTAAAAGAAACTTTTATCTTTTTCTTTACGATATCAAACTCCTGTTTATCAGAAAGATTTATTTCATTTTTATGAGCCCAGAAAGATGAATACTCTATAAGTCCTTTACGCAAATAATAATGTGTCTTAGAAACGTACGGCCTATTTACTCGCCATATCCAGTAGGCATAAGTACCTCCAGCCATATAACTATCTAGTAATCCTTGCTCATCCAATATTGGAAGCAATTTATCCTTATATTTTATTGAATAAACTTGATTATACCCTTTAAAATGTGCATCTGAAAAAACTCCATGAAATGTAACTCCCAAATAGTGATAGCCAAAGTGCTTAATTGAATTTGAAAAGGTACTGTTTGTTTTAAAAAAACCTAAGTTTAAGTTTATTTGTAAAAAACCATACAATATTACAATAAAAAGCAAACCGTAATCTCTTAACCGAATTATTTTGGTTTGTACATGACTTTCATTAAATGGCGTTATTTCGATATCTTTTGTATTCTTTAACAAAGAAAAAGCTTCATTTCCTCCATAAAAAAATCTTATTATTCTTATAACTACATAGCTCAATGGTGCTAATCTTACAATCTTATTTAAGGCATCATCATTTGGTAAGTAATTATTCTTATCAAGTATAAAAACTATGGATTTTGAATTTTCTTCGTTAAAGATTTCCAAACTTTTCGAAGTTGATTTCTTGATAAACTTAATACTATGAAAAATATCAAAGAATTTAATTAGAACTACTATCTTATGTATATCCAATACATTTTCATCATAATACAAAACTATCTTTTTAGGTCTATTAGTAAGCTTTTTAGTAATTTTTTCCCAAATTGAAACAGGGACTAACAATAAGTAGAGAATAATATACCCAATTGCAAAGTAAGGTATTGGATATATTAGGAAAATTCCTAAATGAAGACCAACTCCAATAACTATCAATAAATATCTGAATCTTTTATTCCAAAAAAGAAAGATAAAAACAAACTCAAATATCATGGTTAGATTTGATAGAAACTTAATCAACCACTCTTGATTCAAAAGCCATTGAGCATCCGTCATAGTTATTTGTGGAAGAGAAGAAGGCAACCATATTCCCAATCCATTTAGCCACATTGGTGATTTCATTTTATACACTACAGCAGCATCGAAATACACCAAACCAACTGCTACAAATACTGGAACTAAATAATTAATTTTAGAAACCTTTTCGATCTTATAAAGAACACCCTTGTTTAAATACTCAATCTTTTTTCGTAGCAAATCCAATGATAATTCTTTTTGGATTGGCAAAAATATTAACAGCAAATTGATCCCGATATAGGCATAAATCATGTGGTATTCATAGTCTTTCATAGTTGATATAAAAACCACTGTAAAAACATAATTAATTATGGTCGCTACTCTAGTATATAAACCTATACATAAAAGAAAAACGAAGACCATCCACATGAGGAGAAGTAACGTCACATCGGGAAAATGTGTGTCTAAAAAAGGAATTTTATCAAAGTATAATTGCCTATAATTAAATACCCATATTAATTCAAATAGAAAATTAAGGGCATAAGCAATTCTAAAAACTGCTAATCCCTTTGCTGAAATTTTTTTAAAAAGTATTTTTTTTATCAAATTCAATTATTGTTATTTTACCAAAATTCACACATTGGTATTCGCACTGTCATAATTATAAATTGTAGTCCCATTAGCTGAGTACACACCATTTTTAATTGTATTTTTTTTTATAACAGCTCCACAACCAATAATACATTTTTCTTCAATTATTATATGATCTCTAATTGTAGCATTTATACCAATGAAACAATTATTTTTCACTTTTACTTTTCCAGAAATAGTTGCTGATGGTGCAAGAAAACAATGTTTTCCGATATTAGAATGATGGGCAACAATACTACCTGACCACATTACTGTATTTTCTCCAATTATTGTTTCAGGTTCAACAATGCAACCATCAAAAATAAAACAACCTTCTCCAATGTTCTTGTGATCCCAAATATGTGCTCTAGGGCTAATATAGGTGACTATTTTATAACCTTGCTCTTTTGCATTTAAATATAATCTTTCTCTAACACTACTAAGTTTATTTGGTCCAATTGCAATTAATAATTCCGTAGTTTTAGGAGGGTAACTATGTAATAAATCTTCAAAATTGATCACGGGTAGTCCACAAAATTCTTTTTCAGTGTTATAGTCTTTTTCTACAGAAAAAGCGACAACATCATTTTTAAGATCTCGTCTAATATATTGTATCGCAATTTCCGCTAGGTTACCTGTTCCAATAATAACAATAGATTTCATTTTACAAATCAATTAGAAAACATTATATAGAGTCCATAATCTCTTTCAATTTCAGGCAATAATATCAGATCAAAAAGTCAATCGTGAATTTTTGATATTACTGTTAAAGGTCTTTGCTTGACCTCATTAAAGATTTTAGATAAATAAATCCCTAATATACCAATACTAATTATAATCAAACCACTCAAAAACCATATAGAAACAATCAAAGAAGGCCATCCTTCTAAATAATCCTTATAAAAAACAGCACGTATTACAAAATATACTAAAGAAACGAAAGAAGTAACACTAACGATCAATCCTAAATAAAAAACATAGATTAACAATCTATTAGAAGTAGCGGTAATTGCATTCACTAAAAGACTCATCTTTTTCCTAAAAGTATATGTAGTATCTGGCCTTGAACCCTTTGCAACAGGAACCGATATCTGATTATATCCTACCATCGCAAAAACACCTCCTAAAAATAGTTCTTTCTCGTTATATTTTTTTAATGAATCAACATATGCCCTAGTCATCAAGCGAGCCATTAATATATTTTCTTCTATAGGTATTTCGGACATCAAATTGAACATTTTATAAAAAAACTTTCCAGTTATTTTTTCGAAATACTTTCCTTTTCTTTTTTCCTGTACACCATAAACAACAGCTACGTTTTTATCCATGAGTATAGAGTAAAAATCTAACAATAACTCTGGAGGTTCTTCTAAATCAATATCCAAAAGAAATATAAAATCTCCAGAAGCATATGTTAAACCAGTCATCACTGCTTTATGATGCCCAAAGTTCCTTGAGAGTTCTATGAGTTTTACCTTGTCGTCTGCTTCTCTCACATCCAATACTTCCAAATTAGAATTATCAGGTGATCCATCATTAACAAAAATCAATTCATAATCTGTTGTAATTTCCTGAACTACTTGTGTAATTCTTTGATAAAATTCTTTTACAAATCTTTCAGATTTATATAAAGTTGTAACTACAGATAATTTCATGAATCAAATGTTTTAAGAAATCTTTTGGCTTGATCTCCTTCATTAAAAATTAAATCAAGTATACTTACAGAATGCTCAAAAGGCTCCCACATCTGATTATACTGTTTATACCCTGTATAATCCATCCATTCTATCTTAATAGATCTTTGTTCAAATAGTGACTGATTTATATAAGCTTTTGCCGCAGGTCCTGAAATATATGTATTGGCTTCCAATTTCTCACAAGCATCTATTAATCTTCCATTAGCATCTCCCCTAAGAGAAAGTGTTCTACTATTAACAATTGATGTTTGCACACCCAAAATATCACAAATTTCAACAATAAACCTGTGATTAATTTCACTTAAAAATGGTGTATCTATGCTTAAATATAATTCCGCAAATCTTTCTTTATATTTTTTAAAGAAGGGTGATTTCCCATATACTGCTTGTAAGGTGTTCCAATGTTTTTTATTCCATTTAGAAAGAAAAACTTTGGTTTCATCTATAGTTTGCTGAAGACTATTTTGTTTAACTGAAATGGTAATCCATTCCAAACCATTTTTAGTTTTTAGAAGATTTCGATTTCGCCAATCATTTTTGGTATATTGAACTTCATCATATATAACAAAAACATCAACCATATTAATCATATCAAAATATCCTTTCCAAGGTATATAGTTTGACTGTGATATGGCTATTTTTCTTGAGATCATTCTTTTCTATAAAAGAAGACATGTATATTTTCCTGGTCAAAGGATTTTTAATATAAATCAGGGCAAAACATATCAATTCCGGATCTATGAAAATAATAAAATTGTGTTAAAAGACCCAAAAAAACTCAAACAACTGAGCAAGAAACATATAACTATTTCATTTCTAGAAAATTAAGAAAATTTCTTCACAAAAGGGTGATAATCTTCTTTTAATGGAGAAATCTCAGCATTCCTGATATCATGAACAATTTGTATAGAAGGTTTTGCTTCTAATAACCCAAATCCTTCAGCTTTTAGAATGCTTTGATAACTTTTGGTATGTAATTCTGTAAATCCAGTACTAAACTCAATCTCCTCATTATCTAAAGTAATAGATCTATAGGTACGCTTACCTTCCGCTTTTATATGCTCAGGAATATTATCATAATTAATTGACAAAAACCATCTTACCCTTGCCTTTTCGAATTCTAAAAAACCTGATGCGCTATCATCGGTTAGTAAATGAACCTTATTCCCCTTAACTTCGCCAAATACCCAAGATAACATATCATAAAAATGAACTCCAATATTCGTTGCGATTCCACCAGATTTAGAAACATCCCCTTTCCATGATGCATGATACCAGTTACCTCTAGAAGTTAGATATGTTAAATCAAAATCATATATTTTATCCTTAGGCCCGTTTTCTACCTTCTCCTTTAAGGCTATTATACTAGGATGTAATCGCAACTGAAGAATTGTATTTACATTACCCTCAGATTCATTTTCGATTTCGACTAAAGTATCTATATTCCATGGGTTTAAGACTAAAGGTTTTTCGCATATTGCGCTCGCTCCTCTTCTTAATGCCATTCTAATATGAGAATCATGCAAATAGTTTGGAGTACAAATACTTACATAATCCAACTGTATATTCTTTCTTCTTTTTAATTTTTCGATATGTCGATCAAAACGCTCAAACTCCACAAAGAAATGAGAATCAGGAAAATAACTATCAATAATACCTACACTATCGAACTTATCTAATGCAGCTATTAAATTATTGTCAGTATCTTTTATTGCCTTTAGATGTCTAGGAGCAATATACCCTCCCACACCCATTATTGCAAAATTTTTATTGCTCATAATTAAATTTTAAATACAGTTTCATTAACAAGTTTATACACCTCTCTACTTTCCGAACAAATAGCTTTATTTCCATCCTTAAAATCCAACTTACAACCATACTCACTCATCCATCCGATTTGTCTTGCCGGATTCCCTACCATAAGAGCATAAGCTTTAACTTCTTTAGTTATAACGGATCCTGCTCCAATAAAAGCATACTTGCCGATATCATTTCCACATACAATAGTAGCATTTGCTCCAATGGTTACTCCCACTCCTAGATGGGTTTTTAGGTATTCTCCTCTTCTATTTACAGCGCTTCTTGGATTAATAACATTGGTAAAAACGCAAGAAGGACCTAAAAAAACATAATCATCACACGTAACTCCAGTATACACAGAAACATTATTCTGAATTTTCACATAATTACCTATTACAACCTCAGGAGAAATGACAACATTTTGACCAATGTTACAATTACTCCCAATTTTGGAACCAGTCATAATATGAGAAAAATGCCATATTTTAGTACCATTACCAATTATACATCCATTATCAATAATGGCAGTTTCGTCAGCAAAATAGTTTCCATCCATCTGTTAAGTTTATTAATTAAAAAAAGGGTTTCTTTTAACGCTAAATATAAAGTAAATCATTTGAATATCTTTTCTAATAAAAAAACACTACCATGCTTTATTAACATTTTGTAATTGATTGAACTGATAATTAAATAATTGTACCACGTGATTATTTAAAACAAAAAAATTATCGCCATCTTCATTAAAAAAGATAGAAAAACAATTATATTTAAACTCATTAACATTTATAACACCAGTTAAGATTAACGAATTATTGTACCTTATAATATTTCGGAAAAGTTAAAAGTCCACCTTATCCTTTATAAAGTCTCAAAGTAAAATGTTTAAAAATTCTACCTCTAAAAAATTTGAAATCAGAATTTTAACAATAATTCTTATCTCTACTTTTTTACTATATCTTAATCATTTCAACAATCCTTTTATCTTTGATGACACCCATACAATAGAAAGTAATAACTCAATCAGAACTCTGAATAATTGGACCACTTTTTTCACAGATGCTGATACTTTTAGTTCTTTACCAGCTAATAGAGCTTATAGACCAATGATTACATTGATGAATGCGATTGATTATAATATTGCAGGAGAATTAGACCCTAGTTATTTTCATTACCATATCTTTTTTTGGTTTCTAGTATTAATTGTTTTTGTTTTTGTTTTATGTAAACATATATACAAAATATCTCTAAAAAAAGATAAGTATGCAGGCATAGTTGCACTTTTTTCTATAGCTTGGTTTGCATTCCACACTGGCAATGCAGAAACCATTAATTACATATGCGCACGTTCCGACTCATTTTCTACACTTTGCATTGTAGCTTCTCTTCTACTATATATCAATCCTTTTAGTCGAAAATGGCATTTATACATTATCACTATGATTATTGGAATTTGGACGAAACAAACTGGAGTAATGTTCTTTCCTATTTTAGTTACATACATTATCCTTTTTGAAGAACATACCTTCTTAACCGATTTTAGAACAGAAACAAGAACTAAAACAATAAGCATTCTGAAAAAAGTACTACCTACAGGAATTATTGCTTCTTTTTTGTTTATTTTAAACCAATATTACTTAACCCCAGAATCCACAGACTCTACTAATTTCTCAGTTACAAGGTTCGAATATATAAGTACTCAGTGGTATGTAATCAAACATTATTTGAGCAACTTCTTTCTGCCTATAAATCTTAGTGCTGACCCGGATATTGCTATAATCAAACCTTGGTATAATTTTAAAATACTTTCAGGTTTAATCATTATTATAGTTTTGTTTTATTTAATGATAAAAACATCCTTAAAAAAAGAACTTAGACCTATTGCTTTTGGGATAGCTTGGTTTTTTATTGCTCTATTACCAACCACATTAAACCCCCTTTTTCAAATAGCAAATGATCATAGAATGTTTTTCCCATTTATTGGACTCTTTATTGCTGTTCCTTACAGTGTTTTGATCTTAGTTAAAAATCAGAAAGTTTTCGAACAAAAAAAGCTTTTATATCTTATTCCGGTAACCCTATTTATTCTTGCAGGGAATGCTTACGGAACTGTACAAAGAAATAAAGTCTGGAATTCTCATGAATCCCTTTGGTTGGATGTGACTATTAAAAGTCCAAAAAATGGCAGAGGCCAAATGAATTATGGATTAACTCAAATGGAGAAAGGCAACTATGATATCGCTCTAGAATATTTTGAAAAAGCAAATTCGTTGAGTCCAAATTACTACATTTTACATACAAATCTTGCCATTCTCTACTCCGCAAAAAAAGATTTTCAGAAAGCAGAAAGTTATTTCGATTCAGCAATAAAGTTAAATACGAACTCACCTTCTCCTCATTATTTTTTTGCACAATACCTTTCTGATCAAAAAAGATATTTAGAAGCAAAAAAACAGGTAGAAATTGCACTTCAAAAAAGCCCAAATCATATCCAATCAAAAAATCTGTTAGATAAAATTTCTAAAAATTCGATAAAAACAAATGAAGAACTCCATTCATTACAGACACAAGTAGAAAACTCTGAAGACCCAACAAAACTTTTAAATATTAGCCTAAAATATTATCAGATCCAAGAGTATAAATTAGTTATTTCTACCTGCAAAAAAATACTAAAAATTGATCCTAAAAACGCCTATGCTTACAATAACATTTGCTCAGCTTACAATCAATTAAAAAAATGGGAACTAGGAGCTAAAGCTTGTAAAAAAGCCATTGAAATAATGCCTAATTATGAATTAGCAAAAAACAATCTTAAATGGGCTCTAAATAACTTAGAAAAGGCAAATAAAGAATAAAAACAATATAATGCTTAACAATAAAACAATCGCTGTAGTAATACCCTGTTATAACGAATCACAACAAATTATGATGGTTCTGAATAGCATGCCTTCATTTGTAGATCGGATAATTGTGGTCGATGATGCATCCACAGACAATACGATTGATACAGTAATCGAAAATTTAAGTGATAATACATCTCCTCTAAAGTTAACCTCAAACTTAGATAATGATATTATTCCAAATATTTACAATAGAGCTGATATTGAAGTAAGGCAAAAAAGTATCGATGAAAGACAAAAATTTATTCCTTCTGAGATTGTTAACAACAATACTGGTAACGAGAAAATCATCGTAATAAAACACCTAGAAAATGGAGGTGTTGGCGCTGCGATAGCTACAGGATATAAATGGTGTAAAGATCATGACATTGATTGCACTGCTGTCATGGCTGGTGATGGGCAAATGGATCCTGCTGAATTAGAATCAATCTGTAAACCCGTTGTTGAAGAAGATATTGATTATGTAAAAGGAAATAGACTAATTCATAAGAGTGCTTGGGTTATTATTCCAAGAGTACGCTTTTTAGGAAATTCGATCTTAAGTATTCTAACTAAAATCGCTTCTGGTTACTGGGGAGTATCAGATACCCAAAGTGGATACACAGCAATTTCAAACAATGCACTTAATTCTGTTCCTTTATACGACATTTATAAAAGATATGGAATGCCAAATGACCTATTAGTAAAGTTAAATATTGCTTTTTGCACAATAAGAGAGGTCAAAATCAAACCTATTTATGGAGTTGGAGAAAAATCTAAACTGAATATTATTAAAGTATCTTTACCTATTCTTTTTTTATTAATACGATGTTTTTTCAAACGATTACAGACAAAATATTTGTATCGCAGTTTTCATCCTCTATATCTACTTTATTGGATTTCTTTCATTATTGGTATCATTAATAGTTATTTCTTTTATCAGTTGATCTCTAACTTTTTTGATCCCAACACTAAAACTCCAACGGATTACTTAATAATATTTATTTTCCTTACCATATCTGGTTTTCAATCGCTACTATTTGCTATGTGGATGGATATTCAAGACAATGAAAGGCTTTCTAAATAACTAACTTTTATCTGAAATTCTAAGTTGTTTAAGTTGTATAGGAGATAAATAAAACCAAATTGCTCCAGGAATAAAAGATAGCAACTGTAGTAAAAATATTATTAATGATAATGCAACCGCATCTTCTGCCGGAAGATGATATAATTGAAAAATGAGAACAAGAGAAGTTTCGCGTACTCCAATACCTAAAATTGTAATTGGAAGTAAACTTAGTACACCCAAAATAAAAGTTCCTAAAAACAGACCTAAATGATCAATATTGATCCCCATAGCCCAAGCTACATAATTAAAAACACCATAGATTAAAGACATACTAACCACGGTAAGAACAAAACTTAAAAAGCCTTTTACAAATCCCAAATCATGTGAAATAAAAGCGTCCCACCAAGGTCTTATCGTATTCTTTATCTTTCTTTGATATCTAAAAATAATAAAACTGGAAATAACACCTAACAAAAGCCAGAAAAGAATACCTCCATATTCTTTGGGTAAAACCAAAATTTGAAAAACAATTTGATAATAAATAAGAGCCAAAAAACTAAAAAACAATAAACAAAGTAAATCAAACAATCTATCCATAATAAGACTAGACCATCCCACCTTTTGATTCGGCAAATCATCTTTAATATAAAGTAATCTTGCAAAATCCCCTAATTTCCCTGGAGTAATATTTCCTAAAAAGACTCCAATAAAAAATACCTTAAACGCCTTAAGCATTCCTATTTTAATATTATAAGAATTAGATACTATTTTCCATCTTACACTTTTGATAAAAAAAGCAATCCAAAAAATGGTCAAAGCAACAATAACATGCAAAAAAGAAATTTTATTCACAGACTCTAATGTTGCTTTCCAACCAACCTTATAAATCAGAAAGGCTAATAAAAAGAAACCTAAGAACTTAAACCAAAAACTAATATTTAAAATACTTTTTTTCATCAAAAAACAGATATAAGGTAATATAAGAATGAACTTTGATTTATAACTAGAACTCGGTCCATTTCTCTCATAGATAAGATCGTTTTCTTAATTTACTATAAAAATGCTCAGGTAATTTAAATTTTAAACAAAGTAGTTAGTAAAAACAAAAAAACCTATCATAAAGATAGGTTTTGAGCGGGAGACCGGGTTCGAACCGGCGACATTCAGCTTGGAAGGCTGACGCTCTACCAACTGAGCTACTCCCGCTTTCGTGCGACAAATGTATTAGAATTCTTTAAAAATAAAAACTAAAAATAAATATTTTTAAAAATTGAAATATTCTCTCCTTATCAACGACTAAAAAAGATACTATTATTACTGATTAACAATTACTTGTAAAAAATTAAATTTGCTACAAAAAAGCATTTTATCGTAAAAAAATGCATTTTATCGAATAAAAAGTGTATTTTTGTAGTTAAGAAAATATTAATATATTAGCTTCTAACTATTTTAGTAAAGTTAAATAGCTGATTTTAAAAACGTTAAATTACGTGATAACCCCAACTAAAAAAGGGTAAAACCTTTTTTAAAAGAAACTTCCTACAGCCTATGAAGGTAAAATTACTTATTCTTATATGTATATTTTCATCATTAGCCCAAGTTTACTCTCAGGTAAAAGTTGGAGATAACCCTAATCAAATAGATGCTGCATCTATCTTGGAATTAGAAAGCGTAGATAAAGCTTTTGTTTTAACAAGAATCAATACCGCTCAAATGAATTCAATCACTCCATTAAATGGAGCATTGATTTATAATACAGACGATAATTGTATTTTTCAGTATAACGACAATAGCTGGACGAGTTTATGCAGTGGAAATGATGATCAAGTTTTAACATTTGATCCTATAACTAATATTCTAACATTAGAAAATGGCGGATCAGTTGATCTTACTTCACTAATTAATGATCCAGATTCTGACCCGACGAATGAAATTCAAATTTTAAGCAAAACAGGTAATACTATTACTTTATCTAACGGTGGTGGAACTATAAACGAAACAATTTCTACTCTTATTGATAATGGTGATGGAACATTCACTTATACAGCAGAAGATGGGACAATTACCAATATCGGTACTATAGGCGCTCAGGGACCAACAGGAGCGCAAGGACCACAAGGTGATCAAGGTGTAACAGGTGCACAAGGACCGCAAGGTGACCAAGGTGTAACAGGTGCACAGGGACCGCAAGGTGACCAAGGTGTAACGGGTGCACAAGGACCGCAAGGTGACCAAGGCGTAACAGGTGCACAAGGACCGCAAGGTATTCAAGGTGTAACGGGTGCACAAGGACCACAAGGTGATCAAGGACCTACCGGTGCACAAGGACCGCAAGGTGATCAAGGTGTAACAGGTGCACAAGGACCACAAGGTGATCAAGGTGTAACGGGAGCACAAGGACCGCAAGGTGACCAAGGTGTAACAGGTGCACAAGGACCGCAAGGTATTCAAGGTGTAACAGGTGCACAAGGACCACAAGGTGACCAAGGTGTAACGGGAGCGCAAGGACCACAAGGTATTCAAGGTGTAACGGGAGCACAAGGACCACAAGGTGACCAAGGTGTAACCGGTGCACAAGGACCACAAGGACCACAAGGTATTCAAGGTGTAACAGGTGCACAAGGACCACAAGGTGACCAAGGTGCACAAGGACCGCAAGGTGACCAAGGTGTAACAGGAGCACAAGGACCGCAAGGTATTCAAGGTGTAACAGGTGCTCAAGGACCGCAAGGTGACCAAGGTGTAACGGGTGCACAAGGACCACAAG
>NZ_BAAAGE010000005.1:0-270973 GCF_039523995.1 Aquimarina litoralis | reverse complement strand
GCAGGACAGTAGGATGGTTTACCTCGATTTACCCATTTGTTTTGGACGTTAGCACTACAGAAAAAAGAAGTGATAGTTTGGTACAGGTAAAAGAGTCTTTACGCAAGGTTCCTAATAAGGGTATTGGATATGGTATGTTGAAATATCTAACGGATGATTTTGATGGATCTATTTCTCCATCGATTGTATTTAATTATTTAGGAGACTTTGGTGATGGTATAGGTAATTCAGAAACTTCTCTTTTTGAGTATTGTTCAGATGATATTGGTTTGAGTTCCTCATCGGATAATGGTCAAGATACGGTATTGGATATTTCAGGTATGATGAGTTCAGGTCGTTTAAGCATGTCGATACGTTATAGTGATGATTTATATGATCAGTCTACAATTGCTAGTTTGATAGCTTCATACAAGTCACATTTAGAGGTATTGATAGGAGAGTTATCAGAAGAGGAGCAGAATCATCTCACACCTTCAGATTTAACGTTTAGAGATTTAAGTATCGATGAGTTAACAGCACTTAACAAGGCAGGAGATGTAGAGGATGTTTATGAACTATCCCCTTTACAACAAGGAATATATTACCATTGGTTATCTAACAATGATACCTCTTTATATTTTGAGCAGATGTCTTATCGTCTAAGAGCAGAGAGCTTAGATGTTAATTTGATTCATCAGGGTTATGATGAACTTGTAAAGAGACATTCTGTATTACGTACTAGTTTTACCAATGATTATGGAGGTACTCCACTACAGGTTGTTCGCAAGGATATTCCTAGTGATTTCAGTTATGAGCAGGCTCCAGAGGGATTAGTGGGTGATGCTTTGGATGCGTATGTAGAGACTATGAAGTTAGAAGATAGATCCAAAGGGTTTGATTTAGAAGGTGGGTCCTCCCAGATGCGCTTAAAAGTATTGGATCTAGGATCGGGTTCTTATGAATTTATTTGGAGCCATCACCATATTTTAATGGATGGATGGTGTATGAGTATCCTGATCAATGATTTCTACGAATTGATGGGAAGTATTGATCAAAATAGAGAGGTTAATCTACCAACACCTGTTCGATATTCGAGTTATATTGATTGGTTAAGCAAGGTTAATAAAGAGGAATCTTTGACATATTGGCGAGAGTATTTAGAGGGGTATGACCATATTTCGGAAGTTCCTTTTAAGGTTAAAGAAGGGGATGCTTCAAGATATACAGAGCGTCGAAATACTTTGAAAATAGAAGGAAATTTATATGAGAAGGTAAATACGTTTTGTAACGACCTAGGGATCACTCAGAACACTTTTATACAAGGAGTTTGGGGGTATTTACTATCGAGATACAACAACACTCAGGATGTTGTATTTGGTTCGGTAGTATCGGGTAGACCTGCAGATTTATCAGGTGTAGAGGATATGATCGGTCTGTTCAGTAATACGATTCCGGTTCGTATAAATTATCAATCCGATGACACCCCATTGAGTCTATTGAAATCGCTACAGGATGAGTCCATTTCCAGTACTTCACATCATTACCTGAATTTATCAGAGGTACAGTCAGAGAGTGAATTAGGAATGGATTTGATCAATCACATTATGATCTTTGAGAATTTTCCAATTCAAGAGGCTATTAAAGATGATATAACCGAAACTAAAAATGAAAAAGAGAAAGCTGCAAAAATAGAAACAATAGAAGCATTCGACCAGTCTAGTTACGGTTTTAATATTGTGGTAGCACCATTTCAGTCATCGCTGTCAATTAAATTTAGATACGACAGTCAGCAATATGACACTGAATCAATAGATAATCTCGTACAACATTTTTATAATGTTATACAAAATTTTGTAGAAGCAAGAGAGCAATCATTAGATACCTTTAATTATTTAGAGAAGGAAGAAACCAACAAATTATTAGATGTATTTAATGATACGGCAGTTGAATATCCAAAAAATAAAACGTTGATAGATTTATTTGAGGAGCAGGTACTACGTACCCCTAGTAATGTAGCTTTAATTTTTGGAGATAAAGAATTTACTTATAAAGAACTAGACGAAAAATCTAATCAACTGGCTCATTGTTTGAAAAAAGAACATTTTGTAGAACAAGGAGATGTAATAGGTGTTCATTTAGACCGCAGTGATTGGGTAATTGTTTCCATATTGGCAATTTTAAAAGCTGGTGGAGTTTATGTGCCTATTGTTCCAGATTTACCAGAAGCACGTAAGGAACATATCATAAATGATACTCAACTAAAATTATTACTTACCGAGACATCATACATGTTTGATTTAGGATTCTATGATGGAAATACTTTTGCTGTAGATGTAGAATTTGAAGCTTCAGACTATGATTTGTTATCGTTAGATACGCGTGTTACGATTCATGATTTAGCCTATATTATTTATACTTCAGGATCTACAGGTATGCCTAAAGGAGTAATGATTGAACACAAAGGTATAGTGAATACTATTCTATCTCAGATAGATATTTTTAATCTCAAAGAGTGTAAGAGAAGTCTACAATTTGCTTCTTTTTCATTTGATGCTTCGATTTCTGAAATATTTATAACACTTTTATCGGGATCCAGCCTTTATTTGATGGGAGACGAAATGCGTAAGGATCCTGGTTTGCTGGAGGATTACATGTATGATAAAGAAATAGAGGTTGCTACAATACCGCCATCTTATTTAAAATTAATGAATATTGAGAAACTACAAAAACTGAAGGTGTTGGTTACTGCAGGAGAATCTCCGGTATATGACAAAGTTGCAGAGTATCTGCAATATGGAACTTACTGCAATGCTTATGGACCAACAGAGACTAGTATTTGCGGAACAGTATTCAAGGCAAATAAGGGTACTGTTTTAGGCTCTGATGTAATTCCAATAGGAACACCTATTTCTAATGCCGGGGTTTATATACTGGATCAGTTCGATATGTTACAACCCATAGGAGTACCTGGAGAAATATGCATTAGCGGTGCTGGGCTTTCAAAGGGGTATTTAAATCATTCAGATCTTACAGAAACTAAGTTTATAGATCACCCTTTTGTTGCGGGAGAACTGCTATATAGAACAGGAGATGTTGGTCGTTGGTTAACTAATGGTAATATAGAATTTTTAGGCCGAAAAGATCATCAAGTAAAGATTAGAGGGCACAGAATAGAATTAGGAGAGATAGAACACCAATTGTTATTAAAAGAGGATATTCTGGAGGCTGTAGTTTTGGCTGTAGATAAAGGAGAGGAGAAAGAATTAGTTGCATATGTGGTTTCAGAAAATGATCAAAACGTAGATGACTTACGTAAGTATTTATCAAAAGCTCTTCCTGAATATATGCTGCCGGCATATTTTGTTCAATTAGAAAAGATTCCGTTAACCATAAATGGAAAAACTGATAAGAAAAAATTGCCAGATCCCGAAGGAATTAAAATGTCGAGCGGTAAAAATTACCTTGCTCCTAAAACAACAGAAGAAAAACTACTTGTTTCCGTTTGGGAGGACGTGTTACAAACAAAATCTATCAGTATTAGTGATAGTTTTTACAGTCTAGGAGGAGATTCAATTAAGTTGCTTAAAATAATATCTGGTTTAAAAGGGTACGGTTATACTCTTAAAATGCAAGATTTATTGAGAAAACCAAAAATTGAAGACCTTGCAAAGGTAATTACGAAAATAGAAACAACAGAAGATCAATTGGTAGTTCCTAACGAGACTTGGGAAATAGGTTGCGAAATTGAAGTTTCAAAAAATCAGCATTATTATTTAAGATCAAAGTATTTTCAAAGTACAATTAGTACTCTTGTTGATAACTATAATGAGAACACTTTCGAATCAAGGTTTAGAGGTTTCCTATCCAATTTCCCAGTTTTATGTGTCAAATTCAAGGAACAAGAAGGTAGGATTATACAAAAGCGTATCTCTTCAGATGATGTGAAGCTGAAAATAGAGACTAAAAAAGTTTCTCGTATTGGTAGAAAGAAAAAAATCAATAAGTTAATTGATTCTCATTTTAAACAATCTTTTGAAATATTTGAAGGAGAATTAATAAGAGTTTTGATCTTAACTGGAGGTAAGGATGAGAAACCCCTTGTAATTGTAGGTATGTATCATGCTTTGACAGATGGATACACCTCTGGTAAAATCGAAAAAGATCTGAGAGCTTATTTCAGTGGAAATAAAATTGAGGCCAGACCTGCTTCTAATTTTGATTTTGTAACGTGGCAAAAACAATTTTTGGTTTCAGAAGAAGGAATGAAGCAAAGAGCGTATTGGATTGATTTAATTGAAAATAGCTCGTTATCCAGGGAAACGTCTGAATCAAGAACTGAATTAACTGAATTTGTAATACAGAAAAACATTATTTCTGGTGAAAATTTTAATCTGGTTAAAGAAGTAGCGAATAGGTTGGAATTGCCAATTAGCGCTTTATTCCTTGGTTTTCATCAAAAATTACTGAATAATATAGGCTTTCAAAACAAATGCTTACAAGGTATCATGGTAAACGGAAGAGAGCAAATTATTAATGGTATAGATATAAGTAAGTTATTAGGAGTTATAGATAATCTACTTCCATTACCACTTCTAGACATAAATAACAATAATGAGATTGAATTTATTCAAGCGGTGTATTCTCAATATCTAGAATCTAGAACATATCAACAAATCCCATATGTTGTTATTCGTCATGATGTTAAAGAAAAATACAATAGAGATATAGACACAAGTTTGGCAGGGAGGTTAAACTTTCAAGACTGGGAGGACTCAATATTGAAAAAGGAAATTAAAGAAACTCTTGTCAAAACAGAAAAATCAAATTGGTTAAAGGGAGTACATCTCAATTGTATCGTTCATTCAAACGGAATAGAAGTTAGTCTAATTTCTTCAAAGGATATCTATGAATCTAAAGAAGATCATTTATCATTAGATACCTTTATCAACAATATCTTAAAGTTAAAGTAATATTTTTCAAACCTTATTAAGGTGTAATTCTGCCTAAAATCTCTTCTTTTTTTAGCAACATGATTCAATTCAAAAGGTGATTTTGAAAACACCCATTTATTGAGTTCTCTAAAAGAAGAAGAGAATCAAACTATTAATAAAAATTAAATATGAGTTTTTTTAATAAAAAAATAATGATAAAAAACCTTTTCATAGTCTTATTACTTCCATTTTTAAGTTTTTCTCAAGTTGAGATATCAGGAAAAGTAAAAGATAAAGCGGATGTTATAGTATATGCCAACGTTATTTTGACCAATGAATCTGGCCAAATTGTTAACGGTGCTATTACAGATGATCAAGGAAACTTCACCATTGGAGTAGCTCGAGGGACATATAATCTACTAATTAAATATCTAGGGTATGAAGATTACAAAACAGTAGTTGTTTTGGAAGAAAGTATGGTGATGGATGATATCTTATTAATAGAAAAGTCCAACAACCTTGATGAAGTAGTCATTGTATCAAAGAAAAGGTTGATAGAACAAAAAGTAGATCGATTGGTTTTTAATGTAGCCGATAATGTTGCAACCAGTGGAGGAGATGCTTTGGATGCATTAAGGATCTCACCAGGTATCGCAGTAAATGATAATCAAATAACAATGATTGGAAAGAGTGGTATGCGAGTTATGGTTGATGGTCGAATTATTCAGATGTCTGGCGAAGAATTGAATAGTTTTTTAAGCTCGATTCCTGCGGATGATATCAAAGAAATAGAAATTATTACCAATCCACCTGCAAAATATGAAGCAGAAGGAAATAGTGGACTTATTAATATTATCTACAAAAGAGGGAAAAATAACTCTTGGAATAACACAGTAGGTTTCACCTATACACAAGCAATATTAGCAAGATACGCCTTAAGAAATAATTTCACATATCAAAAGGACAAGGTAAAGTTACTACTTAGTGTAAATGCCAATACAGGAAATAACGATATAGATCAATTAACTAATATATTTTATACAGATGGTTTATGGGATGTTCGTATTAATCAAAATTGGAATGAAGATAACCTATCAGGTAGATTGATGTTTGACTATGAAATAGGAAAAAGATCGACAATTGGAATTCAATACTTGGGATCAGTAAGTAAACCTGATATTATCGATAAAACTACAGCTACTATATTTGATAATTCCAATAATTTAGAATCATCAATGATTAGTGATGGGTTTAGCGATCAAGATTTTTCTAATCATTCATTAAATGCACACTTCAAAACTGAAATAGATACTTTAGGAAGAAGTATTTCCATCGATTTAGATTATTTTGATTATAATTCTGACAGAGATAGAAATATTATCACAGAGGATTTTTCTGCTGATAATATATCTCAAGGTATAAGTTTTTCAAATCAAACAAATACCAACCATTTCAATAAAAATTATAGTGCAAAAATTGATGTTGAACATCCATTTTCAAAGTTTGATTTGTCCTATGGTGCGAGGGTCAGTGTTACGGAAAGTGAATATGAAACCGCTAATTTTAATACCATAACGGGGGCACCAGTATTAGATCCGTCACAGTCTGACGAATTTGAATATACCGAACATAATCAAGCTGTTTATGTGAATGCAGTTAAAAAGATAGGAGAAAAATGGGAAACTCAATTAGGATTAAGATTAGAGAATACATTAACTGAAGGTTTTTCTAAGTCACTAAATCAAACCAATGATTTAGATTATCTAAAGTTGTTTCCAACATTCTATTTATCCTATAATATGAATGATAGTAATTCATTTTCAATTAACTATGGAAGAAGAATTAATAGGCCCGGATATTCTCAATTAAATCCTGCACGGTATTACGTAAACAATAATACCTTTTCTACAGGAAATCCTTTTTTACAACCTTCTTTTGATAATAACATAGAGTTGTCCCATAATTATAAAGGTAAGTTTGTTACGAAATTATTTTTTAATTATGAAACAGATGGGTTTGGGGTAATTTCATCTGTAGATGATGACACAAATGAGCAGGCAATAACCTTTGAGAATTTTTATAATCAATACAACTATGGATTATCGGAGTTTTACACATTTAGCCCTACATCATGGTGGAGAAGCCAAAATAGCTTATATCTTATACAATCCGAGTCTGAGTTTTTTAACCAAAATATTAATGCGCAGGTACAAAATGGTTTCAGGTATTATATAGCTACAAATAATACATTTACCTTAAATAAATCAAAAACAATTAGGTCTCAGATTAATTTTTGGTACAGTTCTCCATTTGAAAGAGACCTATACCAATATGACGACAATTATAGATTGGATATTGCTTTAAAATTCAGTTTGATGAAAAAAACTCTTAATGCATCATTGGGAGTATATGACGTGCTTAATACTAGTCCACGTTTACAGACATCATTTATCAATGATATTAAACAAACGTATATCAGGTTCCCGAGTAATAGATATTTTAGAATGTCACTGAGCTATAACTTTGGAAATAAAAAGGTTCGAGTTAGACAGAGAAGTTTCGGGAATGAAGATGAGAAACGAAGAGCAGGTAATTAACTTTCATTCTTGTAGGGTATAGATTCATATTCTATTTATATTTTTTTAATAAGCTTCTTTTAGATTCTATCTCTTACAGGTTAAAAAGTGTTTGATATGTTCTTTGGCTTTGTTGTAATAGAATAGATGCAATACCTAAAAATATAACACATGTATACACAAAATAAAACTCAAATTTTCCTCCTTCATTTTGCAGGAGGGAGTTGTCACTCCTATGATTTTCTAAGAAAATATTTTGATAAAAATGATTATGAATTTCATGCATTAGAACTACCTGGAAGAGGTAAAAGAAGTAACGAACAGTTTGTTTTAGATAAAGAAAAGGCGATTCAAGATTACTTTAATCAACTTAAAACAATACGAGTTAAAAATCAACCCTATATCGTGTATGGTCATAGTATGGGGTCTACCTTAGGTCTTTCAGTTGTGAAAAGAATGGAAGAAATTGGAGATGCTCCTCAAGTGCTAATAGTAACCGGTAATCCAGGCCCAGGTGTGTCTAGAAGAGAAAAAAAACATTATTTATTAGATGATTTGGCATTTAAAGAAGAGCTAAGAAAACTAGGAGGAGTTCCAGAAGAAGTTCTGGAAAATCAAGAGCTCTTTGATTATTTCAGTCCAATAATGAGAGCCGATTTTGAGGTCTTAGAAAAGGATAATTTTTTGGAAAAGGGATTAGTCTTAGACACCCCGATTTATGCAATGATGGGAGAAAAAGAAGAGACGGTAGACAAAATAAAAAATTGGAACCGGTTTACACGGAATGAATTTAAGTTTAAAATTTTCCCAGGAAATCACTTTTTTATAAACGATTACCCTTTGGATATAGCAAGAACAATTTTAAACCAATCCAGAAAATTAGTGCTGGGATAGATTTCCATAAAAGGACAGAATTTTTGACGGACTTAAAATTTTCAAAATGAAAAAAAAAGAATCTAAACAAATTAAGACTAGTAAAAAGTGAATATCTAAAATGTAAGAAGGATTAAAATGATAAAAGATAAATTTATGGTCAAAACCAAAGAATCAAAAGAACAGCTCGATGGGAAAATGTTAAAAATTATTTTCGACGAGTTTTCCATAGCATGGTCTAAGAAAATGGATACTCAAGGAAATGTACCTACATTTCAAGATCTTTTAATAAAAGATGGTCTCACTATATTCTCATTAAATATTGATCGGATACATCCAGATGATGATTTAGAGAAGATATTCGTGAAAATGGAGAATTTTGTACCAAGAGAAAATATTGAAGCATTTGTTTCTCAAATAGTAAACTGGTACTATGGACGTTATGTAAATTACGATAAGCGAACAAAATCTAATCCTAATTTTTTAAGAAAGTCTTCTCAGGATCGAAGTTTCAGTATGAGTCAGGGGCAGTTTGATTGTTTAAAATGGAAGGATACTATTTTATTTAAAACAGTTTATGATCTGGCAATATATCAAATGCTAATTTGGGACCTTAAGCCAAAAACCATATTAGAAATTGGATCAGGAACTGGAGGAAGTGCAGTTTGGATGTCCGATCTGATTGCAGCTTATGGATTTGATTGCCAAATTATTTCATTCGATATAAACCCACCTAGTACTAAATATAAAAATGTAACCTTTCTTAAAGGGGATTCTAATAAAATCGATACCGTATTGACAGTTGATATGTTGAAAGAGCTACCACATCCTTGGTTGATAATAGAAGATGCCCATGTGAATGTTCATGGAGTTTTAAGTTATTTCCATCGTTTTATGGATAAGGGAGATTATCTAATTGTTGAAGATAGTGGAGAAAAGCAAGAAGTAATTGCAAGATTCCTAGAAGACAAAAAGCAACATTACTTAGTGGATGCTTTGTATTGTGATTTCTTTGGACATAATGTAACCTGCTCGTATGACTCAATTTTCCGGAGAACTTAATGCATATATAATAATGTTGTTAAACACCTTTAACGCAGAAAATCCATCACCGTAATTAAATCATAAAAATAATATTTAATTTAAAATCAATATTGTGAAAAAAGAAATTTTAGAAATAAGTAGATCAAAATTAGTTCCGCTGAAATCGATTGTGGGATATTCTATACTTGCAATTATTTCAGGTCTTTCGGGTTTTACTTTTATCGCAACCATAAATAATGTAATAAGTCAATCAATAAGTTCAGATTCCGTTAATTTAAATAATTATTTATGGATATTCTTAGGGACAATTATTGTATTTTTTGTTACCCGAAGATGGTTGTCAGGTGGAATAATAAATCTATCCCAAAACATATATTGGGGCATAAGAAAAGACGTAATAAAGTTAATTCTTGGGGCGCCATATAGAAAGCTGCAGGAATACAAAGATGAAGTGTATTCTACACTAACATCCGATGTAGGAAATATTACAAGTGCTTCATTATTGGTAATTACTTTTTTTTCGTCCATTATCTTAATAATTTCCTGTTTAGGGTATATGGCATATTTGTCGATAAGTCTGTTTTTGGTAAGTCTGGCTGTAATTGTTGTAGGAGTTTTGGTATATACTTTTAGAGCTAGAAAGGGAGATCAGCAATTTCAGGAAGTGCGTGAATTAGAAAGAAGTTTCATGAGAACTTTTTCAAGTATTTTGGATGGATCAAAAGAAATAAATATTAATCCTAATAAAGGAATTGATATTTATGAAAATAAACTAATTGATATTATCAGTCACGGAAAAGAAACCAATGTAAAAGCGTACTTAAGATATTTGAATAGTGAACTGGTTAGTCAATTACTGTTTTACGGGTTAATAACATTTATTCTTGTATATGCCGGACAAATTTTAGATGTTTCAATTGATATTGTAATCAGTTTTGTTTTTGTATTACTCTATTTGTTAGGACCTATAGTTAATGTAATGACAATTATACCCTTTATGAGTAATGCTGTTATTTCTCTAAAGAAGATGAATACCCTAAAACAGGAATTAGAAAATCATCAATTTGAAGCACAAGCTAGGGAATCCAATAAATCCAAATATTATAATTTTAGTACCTTAGAAATAAAAGACTATTCATTCTCTTATGGTGAGAATACATTTTCTGTAGGCCCCATTAATTTAGAAATTAATAGAAATGAGGTTGTTTTTATTTATGGAGGAAATGGTTCAGGAAAAACAACATTTATAAATACTATATTACAATTATTTAATTTGGATAAAGGCACTGTTACTATAGACAACATTCCATTGGCTTTAGAACAAATGGATCTTGTTAAAAGTATGTTTTCTCCTGTTTTTAGTGATTTTTATCTGTTTGATGAATTCTATGGTATAGAAAAAGTAGATGTAAACAAGGTTAATTACTATTTGGAATTATTTGAATTGAAGAATAAGGTAACAATTGAAAAAAATAAATTTTCTACCACCGATCTTTCTACTGGTCAGCGTAAACGCCTAGCATTAATTTACGCGCTGTTAGAAGACAGACCTATTTTGGTTTTAGATGAATGGGCTGCTGATCAAGATCCTTATTTCAGAAAAAAGTTTTACAAAGAAATAATACCAAAAATTCTTAATAATGAAGATAAAACAATCATCGCAATTACCCATGATGACAGCTATTATCATGTAGCAGATAAATTATTAAAAATGGAATTTGGAAAATTAACTGAGATCAACAAAAAAATGTTGGAAACAATTTTATAGAAACACTATTAAAACCATAATGCTCTCTTAACTTAACAGCTGGTATAACAGTTTCTATCTTTATAAACATAATTTTATTGTTCATTTTCTTCAATTAAAATTACCAGAAAAGTTACTCCAAGTTAATTTCTTAATACATAAAACTTATTATGCAAGTTAGACTTTTAACAGTCTAGTCTATGCTATAAATTCAATTGATTTTTTAAAGTATAAACAGATGAAAGTAATTAAAACAGTACTTACTTTAGTACTATGTATTGGTTGGATATTTATTACAAATTATAAATTCGAACCTATCAATTCTATTGGTCCATTACTAACCTATAAAACAGGTTTGTTATCCATTCCTCTTCCGGAAAATGAAATAAAAGAGATTCATAGCAACAAGCATAAACCAAAGGTTTATATAGATGATATTGGTATTCCTCACATCTATGGAAAAAAGAATAATGATGTGGCTTTTGGTATGGGATACATGCATGCCAAGGATCGATATTTTCAAATGGAAATGATAACAAGAACAGTTTTGGGAGAAATGTCTGAAGTCTTTTCTGAAGAAACAGTTTCTTCAGATAGTTTTTGGACGCCCTATGAGTTTGATAGAAAATCAAAAGAACTGTTAGAAGATTATAAAAAGAATGCACCAGAGTTTTATGAGTATTTGCTAGCTTATTCAGAAGGAGTAAATGAATATCTACTTCATAATAAGAATACGGATCCTTTGTATAAAATTTTTGGAGAAACACCGAGGGATTGGAAACCCGAGTACTCTTTGCTCGTAACATGGTATATGAGCTGGTCACTAACCTATTTCGATCAGCATGTTGGATTAAATGAAGTACTAACATCTCTTTCAGATGAAGAGCGCGATTATTTTTATCCTTTACACCCTAAAGGCTTAAAAACTATCTTGCCTTCTAATGATAGTATTAAAACTAGAAAAAAGAAAAAATATCTAGAAAGCGTGGCTACCACAAATATAGAAGAAAACACGAACCCTTTAGGTTTTCATACAGGAATAGGGAGCAATAATTGGGTAGTTAATGCCATTAAAACCAAAAATGGGAAGTCAATATTGGCAAATGATCCACATTTGTTTCTAACATTGCCAGAAGCATTTTATGAAGTGCACATGGTCTCAGGTTCACTGGCAGTATATGGTTTTTCTATCCCTGGAGTTCCAGTAATTGTAAGTGGTCATAATAATCAAGTTTCATGGGGTATAACTAATGGTGAATGGGATTTAGTTGATAGGTACCAATTAAAAGTAAAAAATGATAGTTTATATTTTTATGAAGATAATTGGGTTCCATTTGATAAGAAGCAATATACAATTCGTGTTAAAGGAAAAAAAGATAAGCTAATAAATCATAAAACAACTCTACATGGGAAAGTAATTCAAGAGAATAATAAAGAGTATTACGCTCAATACTGGTATGCTTCCGATAAAAGCTACTCTGTAAAGTCAATGTTTGAAATGATGCAAAGTAAAAATTGGGATGATTTTACCAGTTCGTTAAAAGATTATGGATATCCACCTCAAAACTTCATTTACACAGACAAAAATGATAATATAGGAGTTGTATGTGCCGGAAAATTACCAAATAGAGATCAAAATTATATGGGAGAACTTTTGGATGGGACACAAAAAAGTCAGATGCGAAATGCCATTGATACATTATGGTATACACAAAACCCGAGTAACAATTTTTTGTTTTCTGGAAATCAACAACCCATTCAAAATAACACTTATTTTGGCTACCACGGTCTTAAAGATGATTATCGAGTAGAACGTATTAATTCGTTGCTACATGAAAAAAATGATTGGGGAATAGATGAAATTCAAAAAATGCAATCTGATGAGGTTGATCTGTCATTTTTTGAATTTAAAGAACTACTGGATATCTACGGAGTAGATAATAAGTATCAAGAATTGGTAAATGGTTTAATGGATTGGAATGGAGACATGAAAGCAGATAATAATCAAGCTTTGATATACGAATTGCTTAGGAGAGGTATTGAAAAAGAGGCCAAAAAATTTGCAAAGAAGTATTTAAAAGTAAATCGCTCTCCATCTTTTAAATATTTTACAAAGTATCTTAAAGATAAAGAGTACGTAATCGCTAATGCTACTCCTAAAAATGAGATTTTAAATAAGGTATTACATTCTGTAGATTCTATTCTAAATCATCATCATGGAAAAGAGTGGAAAAAAGAAACCTATAAGAATATCTCTACTTTGAAGATCAATAATATTTCATTTATCCCTGGTTTAGGTGTGAAAATTGAAGATGTTGGTGGAAATACTAACACAATAAATATGAATACGAAATACCATCATCCAGTTTTTAGAGCAATATATGAGATGAATAAGGAGGAGATAAAGGCATACACAGTTTTAGCCGGAGGACAAAGTGGTAAAATTAACTCAAACCACTATAAAGATCAGTTAGAGTTATGGAGAAAAGGAAAATATAAGCAGTCTCAATTTGTTAATACTCCTGATGAATTAAAAAATATTAAAAACATAATAAAATTTAACTAATGAAAAAAATACTTAATTATTGGCCATATCTAATTGCTTTGATTCCACAATTTATTTTTAATAATTATCTGTTGATTGTTATTACAACATTTTTGGTAGGTTTAACATCCAGATTTTATATAAAAAATAAATGGGTACTGGTAAAAATGTTTTTATTGGAACTTTTAACTTTCACTATTATATTTTTAATAGTCGGGGATAGAATATTTTATCTAGATGAAATTCTACTTAATCTTAATTTGTCCGAATCACTTCTCGTAATAATTTTTCCAATATTTAACGCTCTTAATATTTCCATTTTATTTTTTACAGGATATATGCTTGGTACATTATTATTTGGCAAAAAAATAGCTACAAACACAGCGTTGAGTTAATAAGTTCTCTGTTTTCTTTTAGAAAAAATTTTTCAAAGAATTTATTTCCATTATGATAGATCTCTTTTAGTAAAGAGGTGTAATATGAAAACCAAGAACAGGTATAACAAATCTTTCTTTAAATTAAAATAACATTATGTGTAAAAATAGAATAAATGGAGGATGTTTTAAAAAAAGCCTTCAAAATACGTCCGGAGCGAAATTATACACAGAAGCAAAAAAAATAACCTCTGCTCACAACCTTTCATGCCAGTGTCTATTAAAAAAGAATCTGTCTTGATTTCTCTTCCACCATACTTTGGATTATAATATTCAAAACTTCAATTACCTTTTTTATTGAATAAGTCAATAGAGTAAACAATACAATGTTTATCTCTTGAGCTTTTGCAACTGTAGTTTTAACAAATAGTTGTTAGAGATTCGAAATTATCTTAAAGTTTTATAGGCTTTAAGAAATAATCATATTGAGTCATATATAATTAAAGATCTGTAAATAATATTAGGATTTTTATCAACATGAAAAACAAGAAGATTCAAAATTTTGAATTAAAAAGAACAACTATATCTAGGTTAAATCAAAATCAAGTAAAAGATGGAAGAGCAAATTTTGTCATGAAATATCTGATACAACTTATACTGGTAGTTCCAGTAAAAATGATAGCGCAGATCAGGTTATTATCACTAATTCATAATTTGATCTTTGATTTAAAATATTTTAAAGATTAACAGAAGAATTATTGTTCTCATAGAATCTAAACAGATCAATAATTTAGATTCTATGGATCAAGTAAAAGTAACTATAAAATTGATTTGAGATTCAAGCTTAAGGATGTTAATCAAACAATTTCAATGAAGAATTATAAGGATATATTGAACAAAAAATTAAACGAAATCAGTAATGTATTGAGGTAAGATTATGAAAAAAAGAAACTAATTTATAATCTAGAATTTCAGGAATTGGTTTAGCAATAATGTCTATTTAACGGAATTTGATATAAAATAGGACGAATATATATTGTTAAGCTAGTTTCTGATCAAATTACCATACATACTCCTAATTCGTTAATCCTAAAATTTTGTAGTATGAAAAATCAACCTAAAAAAAACTTTAATGCTTTAAAAATTCAAAATAGAGAAAGAGGCAGTCTTATTAACGATAGAAAAATACTTTTGGATGCCAAGAGTAGATCTGGTTTAAATAATATGAGAAAAGTTTAAAAGTATCTCACTTTTTACTAGAATTTACCTAGCATTTCATCAAAACAAAAACAATCATATTTATAGTGAGAAAAAAAGTGTTTTAATTTAAGTATGTCAGTTTAATTTCAAAATTAAACAAAATACAGACTGAAGGTATTAGAATTCCTTTTTTGCCCAAAGTGACTGACATGACAGCATTGTTAAACCAATTGTTAATCTAAAGATTAGTAGATTCCTGATTAAACTTTAGTATAATTAAGTATCTGCCAATTTGTATAGGTAAACAGCTTAAAAGTATGATATTCATAAGCTTAAGATGTTTTTTACGAGGCCAGATCATCAAGAAGGCCTTTAAACATTCTTAACAAGCTTATCTCACTAATATAAAAATACTTCGAATTTATGAATACAGATATTAAATTCTCTAATCTTCACATATCAAGAAGTAAGTCTAAAGCAATACTGGTTATTGAAAAAGACTTAATAAGCATATTTGGTGAAAGTTTTCCAACATCAATAGACAAAAAAGGAAGAATAATTAATATAAAAAATATAAAATTGAATAGTTCTTTATCTACTAGATTTACATATCAAATGTGGAGTTTAAACTTCTTATATCGTACCCTGAAGAAGTCTAATGATCAATTTGGGACCTATGAGTTAAGAAAAAAAGTAGAGAGTCTATTATCTCGAACCTCCCAAAAGCTAGTACAAAGTTCTAGAGTAGAAGATATTTCTTCTCTAATTACATATTTAGAACAAGAACAATGTTTTATCAAGGACGGTGTTATAGATCGCTTTTATGTCAGAAAGAACACCCATATAGCAAAGGCTAGTTAAAACTTTAAATTTTGGTATAAGAAAACAGTAGAAAAGTTCCTGTTTTCAAAAAAAGAAAAAGTTAATTTTTACTTTCTCAAGTATCAAAATAAAATATCTCTCTTCTTCAAAATATTTACAATAAAAATCGTCAAAAAAATAAAGATGAATTTACAATGTACAAACGTATTAGAACATTTTATGTATATACATGAGTGTTTGCAAATTGAAATCAAAGAAAATGAATCTTACTTGCTTCATTATTCATTTGATAAACAGTTTGATAAAAGTCAATGGACTTACTATTTGGATTTTTTACCAGTGTCGTTTCAAAAAGAAGTTTTGAGATATAGAAGATGGCAAGATCGATATAACTGTCTTCTAGGAAAGCTTATGGTATATGCAGGTTTTTACTTGTTTAATGCACATAAGATAGAGTTTAAAAACTTTCTCAAAGATTCCTATGGTAAACCATTTATTAAAAATAGCAACTTGAATTTTAATATCTCCCATAGTGGTAATACGGTTGTCTGTATTTTTAGCCATCAAGATATTGGAATTGATATTGAAGAAATTCAGCATATAGAATATACATTATTCGAAAATGTGTTTTCTGACCAAGAAATGCAAAAAATAGAACAATATGGAGTTTCTAAGTTCTATGAATATTGGACGAAAAAAGAGGCTATTATAAAGGCTATAGGTAAAGGTATGTCGATACCTCTTTTGGATATAAAACTTGAGGATAACTATAGCATCTATAATGGAAATAGATGGTACACTAAAAGCGAAAAAATGGGTAATGTATATTGTTCTATTGCTTCTCAATATCAACAAAATAATGTCAATTTGATAGAACTAATTTTTTAATTATAACTTTAATTTTAGTCTTGTCATTGTATTTTGGAACATCTTTTACACTTATTGTTTTCTCTACATATGATAAGAATTCTATTCTTCTTAAGCTACTTTAATAGCATTATATTATTGTAGTCACTCATTTAATTTTAGATCATTATGAAAGTCTTAAAATTTGGAGGGACCTCTATGGGTACCGTTGATAGCTTATATCAAATTCAAAGTATTTTAATTTCAGATAAAACACAAAAGTTTGTTGTCTGTTCAGCTATGTCAGGAATCACAGATCAACTAATTAATTTAGCTAAAGCAGTTAAGCAGAAGAATAAAAAAAATGCTTTAAAGTATATAGACTTAATTGCAAGCAGACATTTCAATGTTATTGATGCATTGATAGAGAGTTTAAACTTTAGGATTCTATTAAAAAACGAAGTTTTAAGAACTCTAGATGGAGTTTTAGATCTTTTCATGCAAGACTACTCTAAAGCTATTGAATATCAGGTAATTACTTCAGGGGAAATACTAATAACTAGAATTTTTTCGAGTTATCTTAACCTTACAGGTATACCTAATATTCATTTAGATGCAAAGGACTTTATGCGTGTTGATTCTTTAGAAAATCCTGATATTAATGAAGTTTATAGAAGGCTTAATAATATTTTGACCTCCCAAAATAATACGGATATTTTTATAACGCAGGGGTTTATTTGTAAAAATCATAAAAATGAGATTAGCCATCTCAAAAGAGGAGGCAGTGATTACACAGCTTCAATTATTGGGGCGGCTGTAGATGCAGAAGAAATTCAGATTTGGACAGACATTGATGGATTACATAACAACGATCCAAGATTTGTAAATAGCACCTATCCAATTCCTGAAATTTCTTTTGAAGAAGCCTCAGAATTAGCATTCTTTGGAGCAAAAATACTTCATCCTGAAACAGTACTTCCAGCAATACAAAAAAACATTCCCATATTAATAAAAAATACATTTAAACCTTACTCAAAAGGAACTGTTATTTCAGAAAAAGTAAATATAACAGGACTTAAAGCTATTGCAGCAGAGGATAATACTATGATGTTAAAAATCAAATCAGAAAGAATTTTAACTAATCACCAATACATAAAAGCGGTTTTCGACATTTTTGACGAATACAGTATTGCTCCCAAATTAGTGAATATATCTAATACGATGATTTCAGTGATTATAAATAAACTTGAACATTTAAAAAAAATAACTGTTGCTCTTAACAAATTTTCTGTCGTAACCGTTCATAAAGATTGTACAATCATCACTGTTGTAGGTAAATCTATAACCAATGATAAAAATTTTTGTAAAATATTTGAAAGCAAGAGCTTGTGTCCATTAAAGATGATCAACTACGAGGGAAATTCTAAGGTTTCTTTAGTAGTGGATTCAAGACAAAAAGTTACAGTTCTTAGATCGTTAAACGAAAGATTATTTCAAGAGTATTACGAGGCAATTGCTTTTAGTTAACATGTAACTGTAAAACATTCTCTTTTCCCATAAATACAATCGTTTTCACATTTTCAATTTAGCAAAACAGATGTTTTGGAATGATGTATTCTCGTCATTGCATTTAAACATTTTTAGTAAAGTCTAAACCCTAATAGACTTAAAATGATTAGGGAAGTATCACAATAATTATATTTTAATATGAAAAAAAAACAATTAAAAAATCTCAACTTTAAGAAAGAATTAATTACAAGGTTAGCCCAAAACAAAGTACAGGGCGGACAACAATTTCTAAAAACCGGCGAAACGGAAAATTGGTGTTCACGAGATTGTTCAGGAGGTGCTGTATGCTAACCAAATTATATAATATGAAGGGTGAAATGTAATCATAGTAACCTAGATATTATATGAAATTACATTTTATTTAAAAGCCTAATTATTTGTTTCCAAATGATTAGGCTTTTTTTGTTATAGGAGTGTTTAATACTCCAAGGCTTACCTCATACGAAAAAATAGTATTGTTAATGATGCAATATACTTGAATAACAATCATCTTTAGGATTCAGGAAAAGAGTTGTAAGTCCGCGATACCATGCATGATATTTATCCATTTGAAATAATGAGATAAGGATTTTACTTTTCATATGTGTTCAAAATTGTAGTATGCTAAAAATCAAACCATGATATATATCATATGTATCTAGTTTCTTAGGAATTACTTTTGGAGTATATTTTAAAGTAATGCATATGAAAACAAATATTCAGTTCGTGCAGATGCCAACCAGTGAAACTATGGAGGGTTATGTGCATGAAAAATTAGAAAAACTCTACAGGAAATACGATTGGATTATTAAATCTGATGTTTTTTTCAAAAAAGAAAATGATCCCAAAGGAAAAGGGAAAATTTGTAATATAGAACTAAGTATTCCTGGTCCTAGAATTTATGCTACTTCCAATGAAAATAATTTTGAAATGGCATTTAAAGAAACTATTAAGGATATCGAGACACTGCTGAAGAAAAAGAAGCAGGAGATCAAACCATATCATTAGTGCCATTTACAAGTTCGATAATATTCGATTCTAAAGGGCGCCATCTATCAATATACCTATTTAGTTAGTGGTGCTCTATGAATTTATTTATAAATCCATACATATAAACCCATGAAATAAGCCATAACAATTAAGTTGATATCCACCGATATGATTAGATGGCGATTCGATCTGACCATTAAAAAACAATAAAAATATAAACAGATGAAAAAAATTCTTGTCCCTGTAGATTTTTCGGAATATTCCGAATACGCTTTAGAAGCGGCAGCTATTATTGCTAAAAAATTAAACTCAGAAATTATCGTATTACATATGCTTGGTTTATCAGAAGCCATTCTTACCAAAGATGAAAGTCAGGAAGTAGCAGAAGCTATGTATTATATGAAACTAGCAGAAAAAAGATTTAGCACTTTTTTAGATAAACGGTATTTAGAAGGAATTAAAGTTTCCGAAACGGTTCAGAACTATAAAATCTTTAGCGAGGTAAATAAAGTGGCTAAAGAATATGATGCAGATCTCATCGTAATGGGATCACACGGAACAAGTGGAATGAGTGAGGACATATTCGTTGGTTCGAATACAGAGAAAGTTGTACGAACTTCGGATGTACCCGTATTGGTAATTAAGCAAGCGGTCACAGATTTTAAGATACAAGAAGTGGTTTTTGCCTGCGATTTCAAAATAGAAAATATTCGTCCTTATGTAAATGCAATTAATTTGTTCGAATCTTTTGGAGCTAAAATACACCTATTGTATATTAATCTTCCTGGAGATAGTTTTAGAAGCTCTGACCAAATAGAAGAAAGGGTGAAAGAGTTTTTGTTTAAAGCTGATGCTGGAAGTATTGAAAGGTTTAAGGATGTTGTTTTTTATAATGATTATACCGTAGAAAATGGTATTTACAAGTATAGTAATCAGGTAGATGCCGATGTAATTGCTATTCCAACTCATGGAAGAAAAGGACTTTCTCACTTTTTTAATGGAAGTATTGGAGAGGATATAGCAAATCATGCTAATAGACCTGTGATTACATTTAGAATTTAAATCACATATAAAATAAGTTGAGTTTGTATCATAACGGTTGACAAATAGTCAACCGTTATTTTTTTATCCATTATTGGAAGGATATAAATTTTCTTTTCTAGTATATTAATGGGTACACTAGAGCTGTTTTCAATCTAATGAAAACTGCTAGTTACCTATCATAGGAATGTCTTTGTAATTTCTAATTAAATGCATGACCGTTGTTATTGGAATTTGGATACTATACGTTCCAGTGTAGGATGGACAAATAATACAATCATCAAAATAGTAAGTGATAGTTTCGTCATTGATCACAAAATTGTTTTTATAAGCATTGAAATCTGATTCGGAGATTTCCCAACAGTCGTAATACATTTCTCCAGAATGGATAGCTGCTTTTATTTCATCATTC
Source organism: Aquimarina litoralis (assembly GCF_039523995.1). Classification (NCBI taxonomy): domain Bacteria; kingdom Pseudomonadati; phylum Bacteroidota; class Flavobacteriia; order Flavobacteriales; family Flavobacteriaceae; genus Aquimarina; species Aquimarina litoralis. The sequence goes on along the minus strand of NZ_BAAAGE010000005.1, from coordinate 250,045 downwards.
AGAATACTCAATAATTCTTTTTCAGAGCCTAGATCAAAGAAGTCATTGTAGTATATAAATTGATGTGTATCCATTTCATAATTAAGACATTCAAACATATACGTAGAATGCTTCATACCCGAATAATAGTTTTCTTTATAAATAACTACACTAACCAAGTCGTTTTTGGCATTGTATATTTTGTAATCGATCAATCTTTTATCCATACATCGTGCTATTTGCATACTGTCGCAAAAGATTACCTTATCCTCCATGATTTCATTTTCAGTAGCTTCAATGTTTAAATAAGTTTCACTTATATAAGTGTTAAAGACAGCATACCCTTTATTAATGTCTTCGTTCAGATATGGATAGGTATAATCCAAAATATAATAATCTTCTGCCTTGTATAATTTTTTATTAATAACTAAATCTTGCAGCTGTGCTTTATCATCGGGAGCAGTAATTAATTTTTTTCTTTTGATTGCCTTCGTTTTTTCTTGGTGCATTTCTAGATTTTCTTCAGAAAAAACAGCTATAGAATCGATATCATCACTATTTGTATCATGATTAGTAGCTTTTGTATGAGAAGGTTGGGGATGAGAAGATGCTTTTGGTTTACAACCTATAGTACATATAATCAGGATAAGAATTAAATATTTCATAAGTATAATTTTATAGTATCAATGTATATCGGATATGCTAGAATAAAAATGACTTTTATCATCTTAATTATCGAACAGATTTTGAAAACAAAAAGAGTGAACCTTAATAAAAGTTCACTCCTTTTTCAAGTTTATTAATAATGTAAATTAAAAGAGAGTATTGATAAGAATAATTAATGAGTTTATTGCTAAGCTAGTGATCAAAAGATCTAATACTAATTTTGGTTTTTGTACGGTTAATATAGCTGCATTATGAGCACTACAAATTGCTACACTTAGAAATACCATAAACATTTCTATAGCGCCATGTCCACCTATTAAAGTAGACATAATTGCTACAGAACCTAGACAGGTGGAAGCGATAATTGCTAAAGCAGAATATCCAATGTAATTTTCAGAAAAGTCGGTGTTTATTTTTGCATATAGTGTCATAATAATTTGGTTTTTAATTTGTTGTAAAGGTATATCAGGTCTCAGGACTGAAATATGATATTTGTCAGTAATGGAAAAAAAGATTAGTTCTCGAAAAGCAATTTTAATTTCCCAAGCATCATTAATTCAGATTTATTTTTTCCTGAGAAAGCACTGGCAATGGCATTGCAAGTGGACCATATAAGTTCTTTGATCTTATTGGAAAACATGGAAGTGTGTTCCGTATAAAAGTTTTGGAACTCCTCAAAACAGTCTTGTGCATTAGGTGTTTCATAATCCAACCAATCAAAAACAATTTCTATTTGAAACGCTGCATCTATTCCAAATTCATCTTCGAGATCATCTAGTGACAACCATTCTGATTGTACAATTTTATGCAAAGATTCATATTCTGAAACGCGTACTACCTTGTCGGATGCAGCAATGGCATAAAATAGTTTGCCTAAGCTTTGATATAATGTTATTCCAATATTTTGTGTTGTATTCATGGTTTAATTTTTTAATGTTGAAGTAAAAGTAATAGGTGTTACGGAGAAAAATTATGACATAAATCAGGTTGCTGTTTTTTTGTGTAAATTTGTGGATACACCCAAAAAAACAACCTTCATTTATATGTCATTAACCGGTGATAACACTTTTGATATTCTTTCTGAAGCGATTTCTGAAGGAGTAATTATTGTAGATGAAAATCAAATGATTGTTGCCACAAATAGTGCTTCAGAACAAATTTTTGGTTATGAAAAAGGAGAGCTTACAGGACAATCGCTAAATATTCTGATTCCGCAGCAATATAGAGGAAATCATGGAGGACATTTCCAAAGTTTTATGAAACATAGCCAAAAACGGCAAATGGGAATTGGGAGAGATATTCATGGAGTAAAAAAGAATGGAGATACCTTTCCTGTAGAAGCAGGATTAAGCCCTTTTCAGATATATGATAAAACATTTGTCATGGCATTGGTAATGGATATCACAGAACGCAAAAACTATACAGAAAAACTGGAAAGCACTGTAAAAGAGCGAACCAAACAGTTACAGGAAGCTTTAGAGAAAGAAAAGGAACTAAATGAGTTAAAAACAAAGTTTTTATCATTAGTATCACACGAATTCAAAACCCCTTTAAGTGGCATACTAACTTCTACTACTTTGATCGGGAAATACCAAAAAACAGAACAACAAGAAAAGAGAGAAAAACACCTTCATACCATTAAAAGTAAGGTGAAGTATCTCGATAATATCTTAACAGATTTTTTGTCTATAGAACGGCTAGATAGTGGAAAAGTAAATTATAAATTTTCCACTTTTCCTTTGAGCAAAGTAATTAACGAAGTAGTCTACGATGCCAATATGCTGCTAAAAGGTGGGCAAAAGATCAATTATCCTCAGGATATTGATGAATATACCCTAGAGTTTGATGAAAAAATATTGGAGTTAACACTAACCAATTTAATAGGAAATGCGATCAAATATTCTGGAGAAGGTACTACCATAGATTTGCAAGCTTATCCAGAAAAAGAGACCTTCGTTTTTAAGGTAATTGATCAAGGTATCGGGATCCCAGAAAAAGAACAAAAGTTTATCTTTAACAGATATTTTAGAGCAGAAAATGCATTATTGGATCAAGGGACTGGTATAGGATTAAATATTGTAAAAAGTCATATAGAAAATCTTGGAGGTTCTATTACCTTTTTAAGCGAAGAGAATCAAGGTACTACCTTTACCGTTACAATTCCTACAATTATAACAGCAACACACAAATAACTAAATGATGAGTAAGGTTTTATTAATAGAAGACGATACCGCATTACGAGAAAACACAGCAGAATTACTGGAATTGTCTGACTATGATGTTACTACGGCACCTAATGGCAAAGTAGGTATAGAAAAAGCAAAAACCGAAAATCCAGACATTATTGTTTGTGATATTATGATGCCCGAAGTGGATGGGTACGGAGTGCTAGAAGCACTATCATTACATAATCATACGCATCAGATTCCTTTTATCTTTTTGTCGGCAAAAACAGAACATAAAGAAATACGCAAAGGGATGGATCTGGGAGCTGATGATTACCTTACCAAACCTTTTGAAGAAGAAGAATTAATAAGTGCCATCGAAAGTCGCCTCGCTAAAGCAGCAATTTTAAAAAAGATGATGACAGGTAGTACTGTTGCTTCAGAAGATAAAGAGGATACGCTACGAAACTTACATGAACTGAAGAACTTTTTTGATGATCAAGGCGAGATTTCTAATTATAAAAAAGGAGAAGTTATATATAAAGAAGGAGATCATTCTAATAAAATTTATCTCATCCTAAAAGGAGTGGTAAAAACTCATAAAATGGATGAAAGTGGGAAGGAATTGATCACAACTTTGTATAGACCCGATGATTTTTTAGGATTTACTTCTTTCATGGATAATATCCCGTATCAAGAATCTGCAACAACAGTAGAGGGGACCGAACTCGCTGGAGTTTCTAAAAATGAACTAAAAGATATTTTAGCAAAAAGCAATAATATATCCTTGGAACTAATGGAGCTTCTTACAGATAATCTCTCAGATATCAAGGAACAATTATTACAGATGGCCTATAGCTCTGTACGCAGAAAAACAGCACAGACAATACTTCAGTTTGCAGAAATTTTAAATAAAAAAACTGAGGAAAACATTAAAATTTCACGAAACGATTTAGCTAGTGTGGCAGGAATAGCCACTGAAAGCTTGATACGAACACTATCTAGTTTTAAAAAAGATGGTCTAATAGAAATTGAAGGCCGAAATATCAAGATACTAGATTTATCTGCATTACAATTGATGGAATAATTTTTCAATAAATTTCCAAACCTGACATTTGTCATATTTCGAGAGGTAGCGACCAGATATATTTGTATATAACTAGGTGGCGAAAGACATGAATAATATATTAATTCCGACTGATTTTTCTGACAATGCATGGAATGCTTTGGATTATGCCGTTTCTTTTTTCAAAAAAGAGGAATGTTCTTTTTATTTACTTCATGTTTCCGCTTCCGAAATGGTGGCATCAGGAATCACTTCTGAAATTATCATGAGTCCTTTTGAAGAAAAAACAACAGTATCAAAACGTTTCACAGATCTTCGAGAAAAAATTAAACAGTTTCCCACCAACAAAAAGCACCACTTTTTTACGCTTCACGAATATGGTTATTTAGTAGATACTATACGAAATATTGTAGCCGAAAAGTCTATTGATTATATCGTCATGGGTACCAAAGGGGCGTCTGGATGGAAAGAAAGAACGATCGGAAGCAATACTGGAGATGTAATTACCAAAGTGAAGTGTCCGATTTTAGTAATACCCGAAAAAGCAACTTATATAAAACCAATAGAAATAGCTTTTCCTACAGACTATAATCTACAGTATAGAAGCAAAGTTTTGAATACCATTAGAACTGTTGTTGCCACTAGTGATGCAAATTTTCGAATACTTCATATTGCCAAAAAAGAGAAAGAACTTTCTGAATTACAAAAAGAAAATAAAAACCTTCTTGATGATTATCTGGGAGATACTCTAAAGCACAGTTTTCATTTTCTTTCTACCGCTAATATCGAAGAAGGAGTTCAATCTTTTGTAGAAAGTAGTAATATAAATATGATAACGATGATTGCAAAAAATGTGAATTTTTTTCAGCGAATTTTATTTCGTCCTACAGTAGAAAAAATTAGTTATCACACCCATATTCCTTTTTTTGTTTTACACGAATAATAAACCCTAATAATTTCTAACGAATGTGTACAAGTTTAATCACCAAGTATAATGTACCAGGACCTAGGTATACAAGCTATCCAACAGTGCCCTATTGGAACAATGATATGTTTTCGCTTAAAAAGTGGACAGAATCAGTTCAAAAATCTTTTCATGTTACCAATAATTCTAAGGGAATCAGTATCTATATACATTTGCCATTTTGTGAGAGTTTGTGTACTTTCTGTGGCTGTCACAAACGAATTACCAAAAGACACGAAGTAGAAATACCTTATATTAATGCTGTTATAAAAGAATGGCAATTGTATGTTGACCTATTTGGAACTAGGCCAATAATTAAAGAACTGCATTTAGGAGGAGGTACTCCTACATTCTTCTCTTCTAAAAATTTACAATACTTATTACAAGGCATCTTTTCCTTTGCAAAAAAAGCAGAAGGATTCGAATTTAGCTTTGAGGGGCATCCTAATAACACAACACGAGAACAGTTACAGGTCTTATACGATATAGGTTTTAGAAGAGTAAGTTTTGGGGTGCAGGATTATGATGAAACGGTACAGAAGGCTATCCATCGTATTCAGCCCTTTGAAAATGTGAAATATGTAACAGAAGTTGCCAGAGAAATTGGTTACACATCCATAAGTCATGATATCGTATTTGGATTGCCTTTTCAGACAGAAGAAGCAATTATCAGAACAATCAAAAAGACAAAAGAATTACTTCCTGATCGATTGGCTTTTTATAGTTATGCACACGTTCCTTGGCAAAAAGGGAACGGTCAGCGTGGCTTTAAAGAATCAGATCTTCCTACAGCTGCTCAAAAAAGAAAACAATATGAAATAGGTAAAGAATTATTAACGAATGAAGGGTACATAGAAATTGGAATGGATCATTTTGCACTCAAAAGTGATGCACTTTATACATCCAAAATGGAAGGAGATATGCATCGTAATTTTATGGGATATACCATTTCTAATACCAAATTGATGATTGGTTTGGGCGCTTCTTCCATTAGTGATAGTTGGTATGGTTTTGCTCAAAATGTAAAAGGTGTTGAAGCTTATCAGAACTTAGTTCATGAAGGAATCATACCCATTTATAGAGGTCATATGTTAACGAAAGAAGATGAAATCATCAGAAGACATATACTGAATTTGATGTGTCATTTTGAAACAGATTGGAGTATAGATAATCTTCATTTTGATGAATTAGCAGATGTATCTGATCGATTAGAAGAAATGGAAAGTGATGGATTAGTAGAAGTGACAAATCATAATATAAGAATTACCAAAAAAGGACAACCTTTTGTTCGTAATATTTGCATGGCATTTGATTTAAGATTGCAGCGCAATAGACCAGAAACGCAATTGTTTTCAATGACAATCTAGAATACGAAGAAGCTTCAATATTGAAGTGTAACAAAAACCAGCATAGTTTTATTCAATTTTAACCCGAATTATATACCGTATGATTCGGGTTTAATGACATTCAAAATTGGTAGAGACAATAGGGGATGCTTGTTTTGGAGAAACATAAGGTATTCCTAGTCCCATTCCTCTTAAAATAAAAAGTAATCCCATTACAATGATAAATATAGGGATCATCTTTTGTATCCGTTGTCGTATCCAAGTTCCTTTGAATAAGTTGTTTGCAAAGACTATAGTAGTCATCAATGGAATTGTACCCAATCCAAAAAGAATCATATATAAACTTGCCTGTAAGATATTTGAAGAAGTGATAGCACCAAAGACAGCCATATACACAAGTCCACAAGGTAAAAAACCGTTTAAAAAACCGATGGTTAAAAAGGTATCTGTAGTTTTCTTTTGCAAATTATGACCAAGAGTAGCTTTTACTTTTGTAATTGCATAATAAATTGGCCGGGTAAAAGTGTTTTTCTTGGCTTTAATTGCTGGTACTAGGACTATAAGAATCATTAAAATTCCGATGATAATCGATAATCCTTGTTGTAGATTAAAAATATGAAAACTTTTTCCCAGTAAACCAAAGAAAAAACCTATCATTCCATACGCTAATAGCCTACCGGAATGATATAATAAAACTTGAAATAGTTTTTTAGCACTATTGGACTTATGTACTGGGAGCATGAATGCGATTGGCCCGCACATTCCTATACAATGAAAACTGCCTAAAAAACCTAATATGAAAGCAGATACTAACACTTAATATGTAAATGATTTTTTATATAAGTAATGGATATCTTCATACTTCCAATCTACTGTAATTTTCCATTTTCCTTCTATCATATTTTCGTCTGGAATTATTATGGTGTTTCTTTCAAGATTAATTGGAATAGAAAAGTCTAATTGCTTATTCGATGGACGATATAATGAAATTACTCCACTGATTTTTTGAAATTCCTTTTCTTCAGGAAATGTGATGGACAGACCTATAGGTGTTTTTTTAATAAAAACGTTATTAGGCAAAGCTCTAGAATTTTTCTCGGCGTCAATTTCCTTCTGAAAAGCTAGTTCTTTTTTGTAATATTCCTCGGTTACAAGGTCGTGCTCATATTTCTTGTTGGTATTCATGCGTACTACGAAGTACATAATAAAGGTTATGAATCCTATAAATACCAATACGATTGCGGTTCCCCAGTTTATTTTCATGGTCTTAGGTTTTTAATTTCTATCTATAACTTCTTGGCCCCAAAAAAGCCGCATAAGTTGTTTCTATTAATGTATCATTGCTATATACTCCTATTTTTAGTTTGTCTTTATCCCCACTTAGCGCAGATGCATGAACCTCAATAAACAATGTTCCTTCGGCCAGTCCTTGTCTAGGCACAACAAAGTTTTTATGCGTAACTTGTTCAATTTTTCCTTGATGTGATAACAACTCAAAATGTACATCTATAATATCCTCGGTGGTTTTGTTCACCAACTTATAGGTAAATACATTACTAATCATATTATTTTCCTTTCTTTCATAAAGTTGACCGGGTAATCGGAGGATATTGGCTTCTACGTCATTTCTTAAGAATAACATTCCAGTGAGTACACCTGTTAGAATCAATAATACACCAGTATATCCTTTTAATCGGGAAGTGAATTCGAATTTTGTTTTTTTTGCAATGTTCTCCTCACTCGCATATCGAATAAGTCCTTTAGGTAGGTTCACGCTTTCCATCATATGGTCACAAGCATCTATACAGGCAGTACAGTTAACACATTCTAGCTGGGTGCCGTTACGAATATCAATACCTGTTGGACATACATGTACACATTGAAAACAATCTATACAATCTCCTTTTCCAGTACTTTGTCGGTCTTCATTTTTTTTAAACTTAGCTCTGCCTGTCTCTTTTTCTCCACGTTTGTAGTCATACGCAACTACAATCGATTTTGAGTCTAATAATACTCCTTGTAATCGGCCATAAGGACAAGCTATAATACATACTTGTTCTCTAAACCATGCAAAAACAAAATAGAAAACAGCCGTAAAAATCAGTAATGAAATTAGAGTGCTAATATGTTTTAAAGGGCCATCAATGATATATTGTAATAATTGATCACTTCCTATAAGATAAGCCAAAAATACATTGGCGATTAAGAAGGAAATGATAAAAAATATAATCCACTTTGTTATTCTTTTTCTGATTTTTTCTGCATTCCAGACTTGCTTATCGAGTCGGATTTGTTTTCCTCGATCACCTTCTATCCAGTATTCGATTCTTCTAAAAACCATTTCCATGAAAATCGTTTGTGGACATACCCACCCGCAGAATAATCTCCCGAAAGCGACAGTGAATAAGGTGATGAATATAACTCCTATAATCATGGAAATCACAAACAAATGAAAATCCTGAGGCCAAAAAGGAGCTCCAAAAATATTGAATCGTCGCTCCAAGACATTAAAAAGCAGGAATTGATTTCCGTTGATCTTAATAAAAGGAGCAGAAAACAGAAAGATTAACAATCCGTAACTTACCCACTTTCTATATTTATAGAATTTTCCGCTTGGTTTTTTGGGGTATACCCATGCTCGTTTTCCTTCTGCATTTACAGTAGCAATCGAATCTCTGAACTTTTCATTTGTTGGTGTTTCCAAGAGTTTTGATTTTCAATTATTCATTCAGTGCGACAGAGGTTGAATCTGATGCTAATTCTTGTATTTCTTCCTTTGATTGTTCTTTTTTTGGAGCATCAGGATCTATCCATAGTTCTCCTTGTGCTTCTTTAGGTTCGGCAGGAGTTGCTCCTTCTAAGGTGATGATATAACTAGCTACCTGAGCCATTTCTGCAGGTTTTAATGTTTGTTTCCAGGCTACCATTCCTTTACCATCTCTACCTCCTTCAGAAATGGTACGAAATATGTTCTTAATGCCACCACCCAAAATCCAATATCTGTCAGTTAAATTTGGACCAATTCCACCTCCGCCATCAGCTTTGTGACAGGCAACGCAATTCGCTGTAAAAATGGCTTTTCCTGCACTAATGTCCGAAGCATCAGTTAATAGTGTAACCGTATTTACATCGACTAAATCTTTGGCGGTTTTTTTGTATTCTTCGATCGCAATTTTAGCTTCAGCCATTTCTGTTTCATACTCTTCTCTTTGGGTATAGTCATTAAACACATGGAAACGTATCATATAGATCATGCCGAATACGATGGTAGCATAAAATCCATATACCCACCAAGGAGGAAGATTATTATCTAATTCTTTAATGCCATCGTAATTATGGTCTAGGATGATTTCATCCTCTTGCGCTACCGGTTTACTATCAAGAAGCTTTAGATAGATATCTTTTAACCATTTGAATTGTTTTTCTTTCTTAATCTTTTGAGCAAGTGCATAACGTTCTTGGGCATCTGGTTTTAGAGATAGGAATAGTATATTTTGTAATGCAGCTAAACTAATTTCTATTGCAATAGCAAATAACGCAATCATACCTAATACTAACCAGCTAAGAGGTTCTTCAATAAATGCTGAATTGCCGTTAGTTTCAACTGTAAGTTCTATTAAAATATACGCAATGAGTAAAAAGGTACATACTCTTATATATGATGCGGTTGTTTTCATAATGTTAGGTCTTTATCGATTTCTGTTTCTAATGGTATATGACTTACTTCTTTGATGTGTTCTTTTTTTGCAGAAATAACCCACCAAAATAATGCGGTAAAGAAGATGAAAAATATTAGGAGAGAAATCATAGGATAGATTTCTATTCCCTCAATACTTTCCATATGACCTTTTATAAATTTTAGCATAGCTTTATTCTTTAGTTTGTACTATCGTTTCTTCGTCTTGTTTTTTGACTTTAATATCTGTTCCTAATCTTTGGATGTAAGCGATAAGCGCTACTACTTCTCGATGTCTCATTTCTATAAAGTCTAAACCATTTTCTTTGGCATATTTTTTATCGGCGTCATAGGTCTTTGCAAAATCAGGATCGGTATATAGATTTTTTTCAATTTGTATAGCTTGCTGGTCCATCCATTCTTGTGCTCTTGCAATCTCCTCTGGAGTATAGGGAACTCCTAGTGTTACCATAGCTTCCATTTTTGTCTCTGTTTGAGATCTGTCGAGCTTATTTTTTATCAACCATTTGTAGCTAGGCATGATAGAACCCGAAGAGGTGCTTTGTGGATCGTAGAAATGATTAAGATGCCAATTATCAGAATATTTTCCTCCTATCCTCATAAGATCTGGTCCTGTACGTTTACTACCCCATAAGAAAGGATGATCATATATATATTCTCCTGCTTTTGAATATTCTCCATAGCGTTCTACTTCACTTCTAAAAGGCCGAATCATCTGAGAGTGACAAGAAACACAACTCTCTCTAATATAAAGATCACGTCCTTCTAGCTCAAGAGGCGTATAAGGTTTCACGCTTGTGATAGTAGGAATATTAGAATCAACCATTAATGTGGGGATGATTTGTACGGCTCCTCCAATAAGAATAGCGATAGTTGCAAAAATGGTAAGCTTTACGGGTCTTCTTTCTAACCAGGTATGGTATCCTTCTTTAGCTGTTCTGTGTCGTGTTACCTTAGTAAGAGGAGCTGCTTCGGCAAGTTCGTCTGCAACTTTGCTTCCACTTTTCACTGTTTTTACAACATTATAGAGCATAATGAATATTCCTAATATGTAGATACTTCCACCAATAGCACGCATCCAATACATCGGTATAATTTCATTTACGGTTTCTAGAAAATTTCCATATACCAGGCTACCATCCGGATTAAATTGCTTCCACATAGAAGCTTGAACAAATCCTGCTACATACATAGGTAATGCATACATGATAATACCAAGAGTACCTAACCAAAAGTGAACATTTGCCAATCCTGTAGACCATAATTTGGTTTTGAAGAGTTTAGGAATTAACCAATATGCCATTCCAAAAGTTAAAAATCCATTCCATGCTAATGCTCCCACATGAACGTGAGCGATCACCCAATCACTAAAATGGGCAATAGCATTTACATTTTTAAGAGATAACATTGGACCTTCGAAAGTCGCCATTCCGTAACCAGTGATGGCAACTACCATAAATTTAAGTACAGGATCTGTACGGACTTTGTCCCAGGCTCCACGAAGAGTTAATAAACCATTGATCATTCCACCCCATGATGGAGCGATAAGCATTATAGAAAAAGCAACTCCAAGATTTTGTGCCCAATCTGGCAACGAAGAGTACAACAAATGATGAGGACCAGCCCAGATATATATGAAAATAAGCGACCAAAAATGTACTATCGATAATCGATATGAATAAATAGGTCGATTGGCAGCTTTAGGAATGAAGTAATACATTAATCCTAAGAACGGAGTAGTAAGGAAAAAAGCCACAGCATTATGACCATACCACCATTGTACCAATGCGTCTTGTACTCCTGCATAAACAGAGTAACTTTTTAATGCACTTACAGGAAGTTCCAGACTATTAAAAATATGGAGTACTGCCACAGTTACAACGGTAGCGATGTAAAACCAAATGGCGACATATAAGTGACGCTGCCTTCTTTTTAATATTGTTCCAATAAGGTTCCAACCAAAAACAACCCATATTACTGCTATAGCAATATCAAAAGGCCATTCGAGTTCTGCATATTCTTTGGATGTTGTAAAACCTAAGGGAAGCGTAATAGCAGCACCAATAATAATCAATTGCCATCCCCAGAAGTTAATATTACTGAGAATATCGCTGAACATTCTTGCCTTTAATAAACGTTGTGTAGAATAATATACCCCTGCAAAAATGGCATTTCCAACGAAGGCGAAGATTACAGCATTGGTGTGTAGCGGTCTTAGTCGACCAAAACTCAACCATGATATACCATCGGTAAGGTTGGGGAATAAAAACATGAACGCCAGAAGTAGACCAACTGACATTCCTACAATACCCCATAGCATCGTAGCGTACAAGAATTTTTTTACGATTTTATTATCGTAATAGAACTGTTCCATTTCCATGTTAAGATTGTTTGGTTTTAGAAGGTGTTGAAGATTTTTCTTGGCCTTCTTTTACGAGTTCGTCTTCAAAAAGCATGCGAATAGATGGCGTATAAACGTCATCGTATTGTCCATTTTTTATAGAAAATATAAAAGCAATAAAAAAGACAATCGCTACTAGAATACTAATCGTTAAGAGCACATAAATAACACCCATACTTATTTTATTATGCATCAAAAGTATGTGCCAACCTTTTCTTAAAAAATGACATTTATCAGGTTTCGAAATCCATCTTGTAAAAAGTATTTTTGTATGGAATACAGATTTAGAATTTTAGCCGCACTAGAAACAAATAGTTTTTAATACAGGTATAAAGCTATAATCAAAGAAATCTATATGAACTGGTTTTACACCAATTATAATCTTGTTGGAGTGTATATTGAATAACCTTATTTGCTTTAGTGAATGCTTCGTATTTTATAAATTCAATATGAATAGGCTTAAGAATATAACCACCCCAATAGGGTGGTTTTGGAATCTCTTTGTTTTGGAATTTTTGCTCCAATTGTTCCATACGCTTGTCCAGAATTGTTCGAGATGGTATAATAGTACTTTGTTCAGATACCCAAGCTGCAAGTTTGCTACCTCTAGGACGAGATTCAAAATATCCTTCTGATAAATTTTCAGGTATTTTTTCGGTATGACCGTAAATATGTACTTCTCTTTGTGATTTATGCCAGTTAAACAATAGTGAAGCTCTATTATTGTTTGCAAGCGCTTTTCCTTTTTCGCTCTTATAATTGGTGAAAAAGATAAAACCTTCCCAAGTAAATCTCTTTAATAAAACAATCCTGGTTTTTGGAAAACCATCTATTCCAATGGTAGAAAGTTGCATAGCATTTATTTCATCTCCAGTATCCAAGTTTTTTATTTCATAAAACCACTGTTGGAAGTGTTCTATGGGATTATAATGCTTCGACATCTCCTTTCTTTTTATGGTATAGCTTAAAACTCATAAAATTTGTAAGTACCGTCACATAAATTACAATAGAAATTGAACTTAACGGCATTAGAATGGCGGCTACGATAGGAGATAATTGACCTGTTACAGCAAAATACAAGCCAATTATATTATAGAAAAATGATATAATAAAGCTTGATTTAATTACTCGAATTGTCTTTTTTGAAATATGTAAAAGATCACTGATTTTTTCAAATTCTGATGCATCTAAAATTGCATCACAAGCTGGAGAAAATACATTTACATTTTCTGATATAGCGATTCCTACGTTACTTTGCGCCAGTGCTCCGGCATCATTAAGACCATCTCCAATCATCATTACGTTTCGATCGTTTTCCTGCAAGTTCTTGATATGGTTAAGTTTGTCTTTTGGTTTTTGATTAAAAAGTAATGAAGTCGTTTTAGGAAGTATTTTCTGTAAATAAGATCTTTCTCCCTGATTATCACCAGAGATTATTGATACTTCGTAAGTACTAGATAACTTTTTAAATAAATTTTCGAGTCCTTTTCGATATTGATTGTAAAAAATGAAATGGCCTCTGTAATTATCATTTGTGCTAATATGTACGGAAGTGTTAAGCTGTTTTTCGTTATCAGGGTTTTCCACAAAATTTGTAGAACCAATTTTAATGGAGTTTTCGGCATGTTTTCCTTCTATACCACTACCGATATACTCTTGATATTCATCTAAAGTCATAATTTCATGTGCTGCAAGTGTATCATATAAAGATCTGCTTAACGGGTGGTTTGAAGCACGTAGGGTGTTTTTTAATAACGCTTCTTCCGTATGTGATAAAGGTTGCCCATGATATTCAATATTATTTTTTTTATGTACTGTAATAGTACCTGTTTTATCAAACAAAATGGTATCTGCATTTGCCATTTGCTCGATAACTTCAGCATTTTTGAGATAAAATTTATGCTTACCAAAAAATCTTAGTACATTTCCGAATGCAAATGGTCTGGCCAATGCTAATGCGCAAGGGCATGCAATGATTAAGACTGCTGTAAAAACATTAATGGCTTTGGATGCATCCTTAAATAACCAGTAACTAGTTGCAATAACTGCGATACATAAAATGATTATGGTAAAATATTGGCTTACCATATCAGTGAGATTGGTAAAAGAATCGGCTTTGTTCTTTTTGAAAATATCATTACTCCATAACTGAGTTAGATAACTTTGTTCTACGGATTTGAGGGCTTCAATTTCTATTGCTCCGTTCATTTGTTTTCCTCCTGCAAAAAGTTTATCTCCAGATCGTTTAGAAACAGGCTCACTTTCTCCAGTAACAAAACTGTAATCTATTCTTGCATTACCATTAATTAATATGCTATCTACAGGAATTAATTCCTCATTTCTAATTAATAAACGATCTCCTTCTTTAATTTCATATACCTGAATGTTCTCTTCTAGTTTTTGGTCTGAAGAAATTCTGGTGACTGCAATGGGGAAATAGGATTTATAATCTCTTTCGAAGGATAAGAAAGTATATGTCTTTTGTTGAAAAAACTTCCCTAATAATAGGAAGAATACCAAACCGGTGAGGCTATCAAAAAAACCGGTGCCCAGATCAAATACTATTTCTACAGTACTTCTAATGAAGAGTACTAAAATACCTAAAGCAATAGGTACATCGATATTTAATATGTTATTTCGTAACCCTTTATAGGCAGAAATTAGATATTCCTGACCAGCATAAAAAACAACAGGTATCGAAAAAGCAAACATTAACCATCTAAAAACATGTTTATATTGTTCTAACCAATATTCTGACACTTCAAAATATTCAGGGAAAGACAAAAACATTACATTTCCAAAAGCAAAACCTGCAACTCCTAATTTATAGAATAAACTTCGGTTAATATGTTGATTGCCTTTAGAATAATCCTCTAAGCTAATATAAGGCTCATATCCTATTGAGTTAAGTAAGGTAACAATTTCTTTTAGGGTAGTTTTTGAGGTATCAAAAGTTACTCTTACCGTTTTTTTCGGAAAATTTACTTGTGATGCAGAAATCGATGTATGGAGTTTATGCAAATTTTCTAAAATCCAAATACAGGAACTACAATGGATATGAGGGATATATAAGGTAATTATCTGGATATTTTCATTGCTGAACTCGATTAATCTTTCAATAATATCAGGATTATCGAGATAATCATACTTTCCTTCAAGCTCTTTGGGAATGGCTCCAGGAGTAGATTGCAAATCATAATAGCAGGATAAATTATTAGTGAAAAAAATTTCATACACTGTTTTGCATCCATTACAGCAAAAAGTTTTATGATCAAATTTCACAATTGTTTTATCACAATCATTACCGCAGTGAAAACATTTTGTAGCTGTCATATCTATTAGATTTTGTACAAAAATCATAAAGACTACATTCGTATCATATGACAAAAATCATAGTTTGGAGAAGGCAAATAAAATAGTTTTGGGATATCAACATAATACCAAAAACCATGAAAAAGATTTTGCTACTTACCGATTTCTCAGAAAACTCCTGGAATGCTATCGATTATGCTACAGAACTTTTTAAGGAAGAACCTTGTACATTTTACATAGTAAATGCTTACAGCAAAATTATTTATGAAGCTATTCATCTCTCCGATCATCCATCTGAGCGTAGTGTAGAAAATACAGTACAATTAGATGTTTTAACAAACCTGAAACACATAAAGAAAAGCTTGGAGTATGCAAATGTTAATAAGAACCATCATTTTGAAATCATTGCAGCTTTTGGCACTATCACAGAAGTAACATCAGAAATAGTGGTGTCCAAGAAAATAGATCTTATTGTTATGGGGACTAAGGGAACTACCGTCTCAAAAGAAGTATTTCTAGGTAGCAATGCTGTACGAATCATAAAAGCTATCAAAAATTGTCCGGTTGTAGTCATACCGTCCGGTTTTTCCTTGATAAACCATCCTTTGCGTATAGCATTTGCAACAGAATTCACACATTTTTATAGTAAGGAAGAATTAACACCTTTAATAGACCTAGCTATACATAATAGTGCGAAAATCGATATTGTACACATTCCGAAGCAAGCAGGTTCTTTATCAGAGGAACAAAAATTTAATTCAGAAATATTACAAGAATATTTTAATGCTATAGATAGTTATGTGCATACCATAAACATGGGTGATTCTATAGCTTCAACTTTACAAGGTTTTGCAGAAAAATCGAATGTAGATCTATTAGCAATGTTGAATTATAGACACAGTTTTTTAGAAAAATTAACTAGAGAACCTGTCATTAAAAATATAGCGTTTTATTTAAAAATTCCTTTTATGATACTACCAGAAATAGGAATGAGTACTTCATTCTCTAAAATAGGTAAAGACGTATCTAAAAGATATCAAAATCTGATAAAAGATACGGTATAACTGATATTGGTCATAGTTCATCTTCAAGACAGGACTTAGTTTTGAATATAATAAAAACTATTTATCATGAGAAAGGTTCTAATCCCCACAGATTTTTCAGAGAATTCTTTAAACGCATTAAAATATGCTGTTGAGGTTTTCAAATATGAACAGTGTGATTTCTTTATACTACATGCCTATGCGGACGAAGTATATGATCAGAATGCTCATATGGCTCGAGAACTTTTTAATGAAATAAAAGAGAATGTCTATCAAAACTCGGAAAAAGAGTTGACCAAAATAGAGGAGATATTACAACAGATTTCTCCGAACCCAAGACATTCTTATAAAACACTATCTAAGTTTGGTCAGTTGGTAGATGAGAGTAATGAAATTATAGAGGAAGAAAATGTAGATATTGTTGTCATGGGAACCAAAGGAAAAACGGATAACAGCAAAATAATCTTTGGAAGTAATACACTACAGGTAATTAAATACGTTAAAAGTCCTGTTTTGGTAATTCCTAACGGTTGTACATATACGCCTCCGAAGAATATCTTATTTCCATCAGATTATCAATTACCATACAAAAGAAGAGAGTTGAAGTTATTGTATACAATGGCTAGGAGTTTTAGATCTAAAATTAACTTTTTATGGGTATCTACTAATGATAAGTTGTCCATACGACAAGAAGACAATAAAGAGTTTTTAGAAACAAGTTTATCAGGTGTTGAACTAGAATCTCATAGGATCTCGTCAGAGATTTTAACTACGGCAATTAATGAATTTATCGAGTATAAAGGAATAGATTTTTTGGTGATGGTAAATTCTAGACATTCCTACATGGAGAACATATTGTATACCTCTACAATAGATACAATAGAATTAGAGATCAAAATTCCATTTTTGGTGATGCAAAATGTACCAAGAATCTAACTTCTAAAAATAACAAGGAAAAATAGACCACAAGAATTATGGGAAGGTATAATGGTTTGTCATGATTTGGTGATTTAGTAAACAATAAATGTAGAAAAGATGAAAAGGATATTATTACCAACGGATTTTTCTGATAATGCATATAATGCTATAAAATATGCAGTACAGTTTTTTAAAGACGAAACCTGTACGTTCTATTTGCTAAATACATTTACTCCTATTTCATATACAGCAGAATACCTTATAGAGAATCCTGCACCTTATGGTATAGAGGAGGTTGCGCTTGGACATTCAAAAAAAGAAATAGAAAAAGTAGCACAAAAGATTCAAATAGAATTTCCAAATGAGAAGCATCAATTTGTAAAGCTTTCTGCTTTTAATATGTTGATTGCTGAGATAAAGGATGTTATTGAAACGTATAACATTGATCTTATAATCATGGGTACAAAAGGTGCAACAGGACTTAAAGAAGTATTGATAGGGTCTCAAACTATGTATACCATGAAAAAAGTAAAATGTCCAATTATTGCTGTCCCAGATGGATTTGTTTACGAAAAACCTAAAGAAATTCTGTTTCCGACAGACTATAATCTCAATACTTCAAACCCAATTTTACTTCCGTTAATTAAGAGTATATGTGACATCCATAACTCGCGGTTACATATTTTAAATGCATATTATGGTGTTCCCTTAGTTACACAACAGCAGGATACAAAAGTATATTTAGATACTTATTTCGAAGAGAATGCTCATGTTTTTGAAATTGCAGATGGTATGGATGTTATAGAAGCTATTGAAGACTATCAGAAATATCATATTATCAACTTATTAGTGATGGTTCATAATAAGCATTCATTTTTTGAGAACCTTTTGTTTAAACCAGTGATCAATCAGATCGCATATCATCTAAACGTTCCTTTTTTAGTGATTCCATCAATAGAAAGACAATAATAAATTTACGATTAGATCTTAAAAATATAACGATATGAAACGTATATTAATTCCAACAGATTTTTCCGATAATTCATGGAATGCAATAGTGTATGCTTTTAATTTCTTTGAGAATACTCCATGCGAATTTCATATTGTAAATGCCTATGATTTAGCTGCTACACAATTGTTAACTACGATTAGTTCTCAAAAGATAGGACAGCAGTATGAACTTCTTAGATCAGCATCAAAAAAGGGATCAGATATGATTATGGAGGATATTGAAAATTCTAAAACTAGTATGCTTCACTCTTTTAAAACCATTTCTCGTTCAGGTGAATTGGTAGAAGTTTTACAAAACTTAGTGCAAGAAAATCATTATGATCTTATCTTGATGGCAACCAAAGGAGCTACTGGCGCAAAAGAGATTTTTATGGGAAGTAATACGCATAAGGTTGTTCAATACCTGGATAGTTGTCCTGTTTTAGTAATTCCTGAAGAATGTATATTTTATAAGATTTCAAATATCGCTTTTGCCACTAATTTTGAAAGAATGTATTTCAAATCTGAAATCAATCCTATAAAAGATTTAGCAAAGATTCATGATGCTACTATACAAATGATTCAGGTATATGAAGAACCAAAACTTTCAGAAATGCAAAGCTTTAATTCCAGCACGTTAGAGCATTATTTTAGTAATAGGAAGCATGATTTTCATGTAATTGAAGACTTTTCTACAGTAGAAAATGCAATACAGGCTTTTATAGAAGAACTGGAGATAGATGTATTAGCTATGATCAACTACCCTCATGGATTTATCAAGCGATTATTACGAGAACCAGTTATTAAAAAAATAACGTTTCATACTGTAATTCCATTTTTGGTTATCCCAGCTGATACCTGAGCATTGTCATAGTTTTTCGTTTCTATAGGAATTAGATTTACTCATAATTAATAAATAGTTTAACGATGAAACGAATACTAGTTCCTACCGATTTTTCGAACAATGCATATAATGCTCTTTTTTATGCTACTCGATTGCTTCAGAATCAACCTTGTCATTTTTATATACTCAATACTTTTGAGGTTAACACCCCAATATTAACTAGTCGTTTGGATACGAGTAAAGGAGATGCACTCTTTCAGAAATTGAGAAAAGAATCTGAAGAAAAGTTACTCGAAACAAAACATAGAATAACTCTTGATACCGAAGAGCTGCAACATCATTTTGAAACGATTTCTATTTCCAAAGAATTAATAGACACTATTAATAAGACTGTTAAAAGTAAAAAGATTGACTTGGTAGTTATGGGAACAAAAGGAGCTACTGGCGCTAAAGAAATCTTTATGGGAAGTAACACGGTGAAGGTGATCCAATCGATAAAATCCTGTCCTATCTTGATGATTCCAGATGCATTTGAGTTTGTAAAACCTATGGAAATTGCATTTCCTACTGATTTTAAAAGATTCTATTTAGAAGAGGAGTTGAAACCTCTTATAGATATGACCAAACTTTTTGATGCTAACATTAGGCTTTTTCATATTCACGAAGAAGAACAATTAGATGAACTTCAAGAGTATAATTTTACAGCTTTGAAAAAATACCTGAAGGACATAAATCCGACTGTACATTGGATTTCAAAATTCTCAAAAAAATCAAAATTGATCAATGATTTTATTGCAGATATGGATGTTGATATGCTGGCTATGGTGAATTATAAGCATAGTCTGATGGAAAATATCACTCATGAACCAGTAATAAAAAGTATAGGTTTCCATCCTGTAGTTCCCTTTTTAATTATTCCTGACGCAAGCTGATAATTATCATAGTTTACGATAAATAACAGAGGTACATTTACTACACTAATCTTAAAAATCAATACTGATGAAGAAGAAGATTTTATTACCAACAGATTTTTCTAAAAATGCATGGACAGCTATTTGTTATGCTATAGAATTGTATAAAAGTGATGAGTGCGAATTTTATTTGCTAAATACGTTTGATGTGTCTGGTTATGCGCTGGAAAGTATGATGGTTCCAGAACCAGGAGAGAAGCTATATGATGCAGCTAAAGAAAAATCAGAAAAAGGACTTGGAAAAACCTTGGAAAGATTAGCATTTAGAGATGAATATCCAGGACATACATTCTTTGCAATCTCGCAGATGAATAGTTTGTTAGAGGCCATTAAAGATATCGTGGATAAAAAAGATATCGAAATGATTATCATGGGAACCAAGGGAACTGGTAATCAGAGAGATGTCATATTTGGAAGCAACGCTATATCTGTTATGGAAAAGGTAAGAAACTGTCCTGTAATGATGGTTCCAGAAGAAACACTATACCGAAAACCAAGAGAAATAGTATTTCCAACGGATTATAAAACACATTTTAAGAGAAGAGAATTACAATATTTGGTAGAGATCGCTCAACGAAATAATGCAGCAATTCGTGTGCTATATATCACACAAGACGATACACTTTCTGAAGAACAAAAGAATAATCAGGATTTATTAAAAGAATATTTCGAAGAAGTCCCTTATACACTTCATACGCTGCATAATGTAGATGTAGCTGGAGGCTTGAGCTGTTTTGTAGAAAGTAGAGATAGTGATATGATCACTTTTGTAAATCATAAGCATAGCTTTTTTGGTAGTGTATTCTCTAGACCCTTAGTTAAAAACTTAGGACATCATGCTACAGTTCCTGTACTGGCACTTCACGATTTAAAAAACTAAAACCATATACAATGAAAAACATAGGCATCTGGATGGATAAAGAAAAGGCGTTTATTATTAACCCTAATAAAAACGAAAAAGAGATGATCACCATCCCATCTCAAATAGAAACATATCGCATTCATGGAGGTTCCGGAACCAGAGTAAAAGGAGGTCCACAAGATGTGGTACAAGACAGTAAATATTTGGAACGAGAGAAACATCAGTTCAAAGCTTATTTTAAAGAAATAGCTTCTCATGTAAAAGACGTTGATAAACTGGTTGTTTTTGGACCTGCAGAGGCTGGAGAAAAGTTCAAAAAAGAATTAGGATACTACTATAAAGATCTACATGACAAACTAGAAGGTGTTTTTAAAACTGATAGTATGACCGCAAATCAAACCAAAGCATTGGTAAGAGATTATTTTAATCTGTAAAAGAAGTATTGATAGTACTCTTAATATGAATCCTACTTTTTTTACGCATACTAGAAAAACGGTAATTATAAAATTTTGAAGAAATGAAAACAATACACGAAACAGAAACAAGGTTAAAAGATTTTCATTTTGAAATGTTAACATGGAAATCCTCACTTCAATTTATTGAAGGTGAAGTACAATTCATTAATCAACTCCTTAATTCCTATGTTTTTGAACCCAATACACCAAACCTTTTTGAAAGACTTCAGGAATTTAAAACACAAATAAAAACTGTACAGACAGAATTAGAGAATATTTATTTAGAGATAAGCAAGCAAGAAAGTGAATTAGGTGGAATGATGGAGTGCGATACCA
This sequence comes from Aquimarina litoralis, assembly GCF_039523995.1. Classification (NCBI taxonomy): domain Bacteria; kingdom Pseudomonadati; phylum Bacteroidota; class Flavobacteriia; order Flavobacteriales; family Flavobacteriaceae; genus Aquimarina; species Aquimarina litoralis. The sequence continues at coordinate 228,030 of NZ_BAAAGE010000005.1, read as the reverse complement.
TGTCTTGCGATATTTTTTATAGTGATAAACATTTTTCATTAAAGGAGAAATTTGATCTGTTTTATAAAAACTATCAATTTTTCAAAACAAAGGTGTTTAGCTATGCTGGAGGAGTGCTTAAAAAGAAGAAGAAATAAATCTTAAAGCTGAGAAATATCATTTTTTTCCTCATTCAACTGATTTAATTTTATTACAGATAATAACTATAAAACCTAAATATTATGTCACTAATTAAATTTAAAAGAAACAGACTTCCTTGGATTAATGATAGTATTGGTAATTGGTTAGATACAGATAGTTTTTCTCTGATGATTTTTTCATCAGAGATAAGGATTTACCAGCCATGAATATTAAGGAAAATAAAGATGATTTTGAAGTAGAACTGGCAGTTCCAGGTTTTTCTAAAGAGGATATAGCTGTAACTATAGAAAATGATATGCTTCATATCTCTGCAGAAAATAGTAATAATGCTGTTCAGGAAGAAGAAAACTATACCCGAAAAGAATTTAGTTATAATTCTTTTCAAAGAAGACTACAGTTACCCAATAGTATTGACCAAAATAAGAAGGTCAAAGCGGCATACAAAGATGGTGTGTTAACCTTGAATTTACTCAAAAAAGAAGATTCCAAGGAACCGCCAAAAAGAGTAATAGAAATTGCTTAGAAAAAGAGGTAGGCAGAAAATGATGTGGGGTTAATTTTCTGCCTTTTCTATTTTAAAACTATCATCAATAAGAGCAGAAATATGAAAACCGATGAGCAACATATAAAATATGCTGAGTGGAAAAGCGCTGATGAATTACATGAAATTACCGTAGGCTGGATTTCTGAATTAAAATTTAGTAAAGATGAACAGTTATTTCTTCAAAATCTTATCAGGAACTATCCGATAACGCCAATTTCAGAAATTGAAGTAAAAGAAAGCAAAGAAACTGCGGATCGTCTTGCTAAATTATATGAACAAATAGATCCTCTGCTTAAGAAAATTACGAATCACAACAATGAACTTCTTGTATTAGTAGACAGTGAAGATCAATTGGAGGAGGAAAAGGAGTATAAGCAAACACATCGATTATTATCGGAAGAAGTAAATAGCTATTTAGAAACATATAAAGCTCACAAGAGAATAATTTTCGAACTAATTAAAAGCTTTATCAAAAAGGAAAAAGTAAAACGAATATCAAAATAATAGCATTGAAATTATTCAAGAACATATCAATAGTCATAGTTCTTTTGTTTATAGGATTTTGGATTTGGTATGAGTATACATATTCCATGGATACCGTAATACCATTTCAGGTAAATGATCCAAATCTAGAAACAAAAGTGCTTATCGCCTCTCAGGGAAGCAGGTTTAAAGATTCATTGGTACAAAGAGTATTAAAACATTATAAAGAGGATGCTATTTATTTTAAAGTAATTGATGTGTATACACTGTTTACAGTACCAATAGATAAATGGGATGCAATTGTGATTATCAATTCTTGGGAATACGGAAGCCCGCCATCTAATGTAAAGAGATATATCAAAAATCATCCTGAAGATCTTGATAGATTGATTATTCTTTCTACCGTTGGAAGCAGTCATATCACATTACAAGATGTAGATGTAATATCTGGCGAATCCATTGTTGAAAAACTGCCAGAATATACAAATGAGATAGTCCATAGACTAGATAAAATATTATCAAATACAAAAACTAACCATAATGAATAAAGTGTTTATATATAACTTACTGATCATAGGATTGCTTTGGAGTTGTTCTTCGAGTGAATTAGTAGAAAATTGGAAACATCCAGATATCGAAGTATTTGAATCTGAAAAGGTACTGGTGGTCGGAATTACTGCAGATAGTAAGAATCGAAAAAGTTTTGAAGAAAGGCTCTCTAAAACGTTACAAAAAAATGGAGTAAATGCTATTACTAGTCTCGACCTTTTTGAACAATTCTATGACGATTCGCCAAAAACTGAAGAAGAATTATATGAACTTGAGAAAGAATTGATTCAAGAAGGTTTTGATGCTATATTGCTCTCCAAAGTTCTTGGTGTAGAAGACAAGGTTACGGTAGTTTCTTCCATGAGAAACCTTGATCGCACTTTTAATAATTTTAGAGAAGATTATTACCAGAATCAGGAAATTTATCATGATCAGGATTATTATGAAGAGTATCAAATATTTCATGCTCAGTCCACACTGTATTGTATCTGTCCCGAAAAAGAAAAGGAAGTGATCTGGCAAGGATCTATCGACGTTACCATGCCTGATAATATAAAAAAGGCTATAAAAGATTATGTGAATATGTTAGTCTGGGCATTAAAAGAACAAAAACTATTAATTGTAAAGCATGAACTCTATTATGAAGGTGTTGATATATAGTGCAAAGGATTTTGAAATACCATTTTTGGAGCAGTCTAATAAAGATCAATTTCATATCAAATATAGTAAGGAACGTCTTACCGAAGATACAGCAGTTTTAGCTCTTGGATTTGACGTGGTTTCTATTTTTTCGGCTGATGATTGTTCCTCTTCGGTTTTAGAAAGGCTTAGAGATTTTGGGATACGTTATATTACTTTGCGTTCTTCTGGATATGATAATATAAATCTAAAAACAGCTAGCAGGTTGGGAATTCGAGTGGCCAATGCTGCGGGATATTCGCCACACGCTATTGCAGAACATGCCATTACATTATTATTATCACTAAATCGTAAAATAATAATGGCAAATCAACAGGTTCATAATTATAATTTTTTGCTGGATGATCTTATTGGTTTTGATCTTAATCAAAAAACTGTTGGGATAATTGGTACCGGAAGAATAGGGAAGGTAATTGCCAAAATCATGAATGGTTTTGGGTGCCAAATTATCGCTAATGATTTGATAGAAGATCCTGATTTAGTAGAAAATGATAAAGTAACATATTACAAATTAGAGGAACTATTACAACAATCAGATATCCTATTTTTAAGTACGCCTTTGACTTCAGAGACACATCACTTAATTCGTACAGAGACTATTGAGTATATGAAACGAAACCTAATTCTTATTAATGTAGCCAGAGGAGGTATCGTAAGAACTGAGGATATCATTAAAGCTTTGGAATTAAAAAAGATTGCAGCGTATGGCTCGGATGTTTACGAGTATGAAAATAGAGTTTTTTTCTATGATAGATCTCAAAATCATCCAAATGATCCACTTTTACAGGAACTAATAGATTTACCCAATTCTTTGATTACACCGCATCAGGCATTTGCGACTAAAGAAGCATTACATAATATTGCGAAAACTACTTTTGATAATATACAGAGTTGGCAAAATGGAGGAATACCGCAGAATGAGCTAACACCCGTATTAAAGGATATCGATGGTTAGGGTTTGACTAAAGAACTGGACTGAAAATTTTAGCGATGCCTTCTTTTATTTTGTGTGACCAGGGTCTTGTTACGAAAGTATCATACGCTAAAAGAGTACTCTTATGACAATCCTCTAAAAAATCTTCTCTAAGTTGAATTGCAAAATAATTATCATAAATTACAGCATTCACTTCATAATTTTGTTCGAAGCTCCTTATGTCTAAATTGGTAGTGCCTACTGATGATATTGTATCGTCCGAAACAATCGTTTTACTATGTAAAAAACCATCTTCAAAAAGATAAATCTTTACACCAGCTTGTAACAAATTTTCAAAATAAGAACGAACACACCACTTTACAATTAGGTTATCCGATTTTTGAGATAATAGTAGTCTTACATCCACTCCGCTCAATGCAGCAACCTTCAAAGCATCTAAAATCGATTCTCCCGGAATGATATAAGGATTAGCAATATATACGTAATCTTTTGCCTCATTAATGATAGAAAAATACATCTGTTTTGTAGCTGGAAAATTATCATCTGGACCACTATGAACTATCTGTACAGTAGAGTTTCCGTTAACAAGGTTTTTAGAAAAATAGGATGTGTTTAATATAGATTCGTCATTACTGACCAAATACCAATCAAGAGCAAATATTGCTTTTAAGTTATTTACAGAAGGACCTTTTAGTTGTAAATGTGTATCATACCAAATTCCTAAATTGGGATCTCCTTTTATATATTTATCCGCAGTATTAATTCCTCCTGTAAATCCTATTTCTCCATCGATCACTATGATTTTTCTGTGATTTCTATAATTGATAGAAGAAAGAAATTTGCCAAATTGGATCGGTAAGAATTTATGAATTTTTACTCCAATATTCTGTAATTTTTTGATGTATGCTTTACTCAGAGACAAGCTACCTATTCCATCATAAAGGATATAAATATCTACTCCATCATTAATTTTAGTATTGAATAGATTAAAAAGCTCTGTAGTAAGTCCTCCTTCTTCAAAAATATAATATTCGAGATAGATAAATTTGTTGGCATTCTTTATAGCTTCAAAAATGGCTTCAAACGTAGTTCTTCCATTTTTGAGTAGTTTTACTTCATTTCCTGTACTAGGTCTAAAAAGTGAGTTCTGAGTAATCATCGAAATTATTTTATGATGCTCATTAAATTCTTTTGCCGAAATAGGAGCGCATTCTGCTACGGCTCTTTCCATGAAAGCTGCAACCCTAGGTGTTTTTTTTAATCGAAAGAGTTTATTTTTTCTTCGATTTCTGCCCAACATAAAATACAGAAATATACCACCTATTGGAATTGTGAAAATAGCAAAAAGCCATCCTAATATTTTGGTAGGTCTCATACCATTAAGCAATAATCTAATGGTAATTATTGCACTAATGATTATGTATATAATAATACCTATTGTATAAATCACAAATTAAAGATAAACTTAATAATGCATTATCAATAAAGGAATTTGAGTTCCGTAACTAATTTTAGAAGTTTCAGATCCTTTAAAAAAGCGCTCTAAAAATGTTTCTCTTTTTACGAATATTGCAGTAAGATCTACTTCCATCACCTGCACAAAACTATGAATCGCTAAAGCAAATGGTATATTACTAATAGTATGAAAAGTATGGTTGTAGTCTTTAAAAAATGATTCTAGATTCTTTTTATCATCAAATTCTGCTACGGTTACCAATTCATCTTCTTTGGTTTTTAAAATTCTTAGAGAAGCATTGTGTTTTGATAAAATATCGGTGAGAGGATCAATTCCTTCTGTTGTAAAATGATCATCTATATTCAAAGCATATAACACTGTCTTTGGAACTCTGAATTTGATATTATTTGGTATTGCCAAAACTGGACAATCAATTTTACGGATAACTTTTAGTGTATTGCTTCCAAAAACTACCTCAGCAGCTCCAGTAGCTCCGTTTGTACCCATAACAATTAAATCAATTTCCTTAGTCACGACAGCTTGCCTAATGGCATCCGTGAAAATATCATAATCAGTTATTTTCTCAAAAGCATAGTTTTCATTAGAATATTTAATTTCTAGATCGTCGACAAGCTGATTTAATTTTGTTTTTGATTCATTAGTTATCGAATGATAAAGAGAAGTGTTTGTCGGAGCGCTCATCAAATCATCGGTGGTATAATGAGATGCTTTTTGTACATGTAAAATATAAAAAGTACATAGTTCTTTTTTAAAAAAATCCATAGCATAGTCAATAGCATTTAAAGAATTTTTTGAAAAATCTGTGGGTAAAAGAATATTCTTCATGATGTTTGAATTATACCATAAAATTACTTTTTAAACCTCAGATCAAATATGATCTTTATCATATAAAACAGGATTACTAGAGGGTAGATCACATTACTATATTTTGATGTATTAATACAGATTTGATTTTGGATATCCTCTTTGGATAATTTGGTTTTAAGATATTAATGTTTGAACAAGAATTATTCATAAAGTCTTCCTCTACATTTAGACCAAAACTTAGGGTTACATTCATCAAAAAATAAAAATTTTTAAATGTTGTGGGTAACATTTTAATCTAGTTGAACTCCTTCTATCAAATGGACATTTATTATCTGGTCTGATCAACCTAAATAATTTTTGCAAAGCAAAACGCGTAAGCCGAAAAGCGAAAGAGTAAGCATTTCTTTTAAAACTTAATACAATGAAGCTTAAAAATATTTTATCGCTATTTTTTATGATAGCAAGCATATATCTGGGGATAAGTCAAAACTTGGTATTAAACGGAGATTTCTCGCAATACGATGTTAACTGTAATGATTTTAGTTTTGGTTTTACTGGATCAGCAAATACCAATTGTGTAGATGATTGGAACTCCTATTCCGGAAGTCCTTCCCTACATGGAGTATCATCAAATCCACATGCTTGGATGTGGTCAGGAGGGACGAATGATCATTATGAAAGTATCCAAACTCCAGTAGCATTTGAACAAGGGAAGTGTTACACTGTTTCTTTTAAAGTAAAAACGAACGATAGAGGCAATCAGGATATCAGTGATCACGGTACCGTAAACTTAAGAGCTGTAAATTTTCAAAATGGAAGTATTGATACAGAACAAACGATATTTTCTAATACTATCGGAACCTATTTAGGGAATAACTGGCATACCGTAACAACTACGTTTACACCTAATGCTAATTATTCTAGATTATTAATAAATCCATTATACACAGGAGGTGTAAAACAGGCTGAGATGGCGATTGATGATATTGTGATTCAGGAAAGTCAAAACCTTAGTGTGGATTTTCATTTTGAAGATACAGCTGGTACTCATAAGAATACTTTTTGCGAGGGAGAGACTATTCTACTGAATGGAAGCGCTTCTAAAGGCGAGATTCATTATTTTATTGATGCCTGGAGAAGACCTAGCGGTAGTTTAGGAAGTTTTCAGTATGTATCTGGATTAGGATGGACAGCAGGACAATTACAAACGGTGAATTTAACCAATCTATTTGCTGGTAATAATGTGAATTTTGAAGCAGGATATGAATATGAAATCAAAGTAGCGTTAGGGAATGATTGTATAGGGTGGCTGCCTTTAACTAAGAGATTTACTGTATTACCTAATGCAGCCTTAGATCCTAATTTTACAATGAATGCTAGTTGCGCAGGTAATGGAACTATTACGATTCAGGCAACGGCTGCAACAACCAATGCTAATCAATGGTGGGGATTATTCGAAACAGCTACCTCAACTACTACAGGAGGTACACAAGTAGGACCAATTCAGGGAGGAACATCGGTTACTTTTAGTGGACTAAGCAGAACCAAAAATTATTACATAAAGCATGGTGTTTGGAAAGATTCTGATAAGAATTGCTATCCATGGCAAGAAGCCAGAAAAATTGTACCCAATTCTGTTAGTTGGGTAGGATATACTACAGATTTTACACTGAGCCTTAGTGCTAATGGAGGTTTGGTAAATGTAAATTTACAGGCGGATCCAAATCCCGTATCTGTTTATCATGGATGGCAAGTGTATGATGTAAATCATAATGTAATCAGTGGTTTTTGCTGTAACTCTGATATCGCTTCTTTTTCTGGACTTTCTATAAACACTTGGTATTATATAAAACATGGAATTTGGAATGATTGTAAAGAATGGCAGGAGACCAGAAGATATTTTAGAGTTCAGATACAGGAAAGTGAGAATAATATCGGAGGTTTTGTGTTAGAAACCAAAGAGTATCCTTTTGAACCAGATAGTGCCTACACAAAAGAGATCAATGAATTGATTAACTCTGGTGCAATCTTCGAACTTTTTGAAGAGTATGAGGGAAGCAGCTTTGTGGAGGATGATAAAGAAATTTCAAAAGTAGAAATGTACCCTAATCCAGTTCCAGCAGGAAGAGTACTTACCATTACCACCTCAACTACTACGGATATCCAGCATATTGAATTGGTAGCATTTACTGGGAAAAGCGTATCCGTATCCTTTAAAAAAGAAGAAGATTCTATCCTTTTAGATATAGATGCGAAAACACCTAAAGGGATGTATTTCGTAAGAATCATTAAAGGTTCTGGAGAAGTAATCACAAAACAATTAGCAATACAGTAATATTTATAATCAATTTAATATATAGAATAGATGAAGCATATTTTAAGAATGGCAATGTGTAGTTTACTATTTGTTGCCTGTACACAAGATGATATTACCATAGAAAATGAAGTTACGAATACAAATACGGAACAAAAAATAAATGAATCCATGCTCGTTTTTGAGTCGCAAGATCAACTCAAGGAATTTATAGCATACAGACTAGAATCAAAAACGGATCTTTTGGAGGAAGCACGAACTGATTTTGAAGAAAAAGAAAGGTTGTCATTACTAGTAGTATACAATAGTTTAGAAAAAGAAGAAGCCGAACAACTTAAACTTAATAGAGAGGAGATTGCAAAAGTGGATTCACCTGATAGCATGTTATTATATCTACTAAATGCAAATGGAGAGATACAGATAGAAGACAAGATTTTTAGAATAGATGGTGATTTTGTTTACACATACACACCTGGTTATGGTAAAAAGATAGATGAGTTTAAAGAAGCTTATATGAGAGGAGATATTAGGATAGAAGATGGGAAAACAATTTCTTATGGTGAAAATCTAACAGTGTATAAACATATGAATAGAAAGCAACAAGAAATAGCTGCGAAGTCTACTACAGAAGAAATTCATGAGTTTAATGGAAGAAGAGCAAGAATGATAGCTAGGCAATGGAATGGTCATTGGGCTTTCTATAGCTCCATTGGTTCTGTTACGAAGACTCAAGAATGGTCTCAGGTTTTATGGTGGAGTCAATGGAAAGATGTTAAAACAGATAATAGATTAGAGTTCACTGCATCGTGGTATGCAAAAGACTTTTTTGAAGTATCGCCTCGTATCAAATCAAAATCAAGTCATAACTATTGTAATTGTTATGAGGCAATAGATGTGTATGATTGGAGTGCTGGTTTAATTGCGGCAGAATTTACACCTAGATCTGGAGTGACAAAACATTGGTCGCATTGGTATCAAGCTACTCCAAATACCGTTGGGACCTGGATATACTACTAATTTTATTTTGGATAAATTAGTAGTAATTAAAAAGGAAGGCTATCTGTGTTTAATTCCATTTAGCCTTTCTGCTTTTTTAAAATAATAAAAACATATAACAGCTAGTATTAAAAGAACTAACAGTAAGAATCCATACAACTGAAAAGAGTAAGTTCTGTTAAAATCAATGACGTTGTTATTACCGATAAGTATCAAAGAACCCCAATAAAAAGGTGACAATTCACTTCCGTCATGAGAATTGATGTATTGTAATTTGGCGTTTCTTAAGGCAGAAGATTTAGAAAGTCCTTGATCAATGTTTTTATAAAAATTAATCATAAGTTCTTGATTAGCTTTATCATTTACAGACCATAATGAAGATACAACACTATTAGTTCCCGAATGAAAAAAACCTCTGGCTAAACTCATAACGCCTTCTCCTTTATTAAGCTCTCCCAAAGAAGTTTTACAAGCACTTAACACTACCATTTCCGATTGGTTCTTGGTAGCATAAATTTCTGGCAATGTAATTTTTTGATTCCTAAAGGCAATCCATGGACTTGTATGATGATCAATATCAGCATGTGTTGATAAATGTATGATACGATATTGGTGTATACTATCCAGTACATTGGTTTTTGTGCCTTGTTCCTCTAACAATACGTCACCAGATAATATGTCTGTGATTGTGGTTACTTCCTTTTTACTATGAACCAAAGACCCCAAGTTTTCTATCTTAAAATCTACTGGTGCTACTCCCAAGAAATCTAACGGAGCATTTCTTTCTTTTTGACCATTTTGGTCCAGATAACTCATAGAGTATGCATATCGTATCTCAACATCTTTAATTAAATAACTATGATCCTTATCAGAAGTAATAAGCGTTTCAAAAGAGAGTTGTTGTAACGCGTAATCCGGTATAATAGTAATATTTTTTCCTTTTATAGAAGAGTAAACAGGTGCAGGGATAAGTTGTTGAAAAATCTGATAGGCTGTTTTGTGATATGCTTTTAATTCCTCTTCATCCCTAAACCAGTTTGTAATTTGTCTGTTTAAAAGACCAATATCTTGTATTAATTCGTTTACACTTGGGATTTTAAAAAATAACTGTTGATCTCTGCTATGAAAAATTCCATACCCTTCATCTTCACTTAAAATATATTGTAGTACAACTTCCTGATCAGAAATGAATTGAGATGTAAACCTATTATATGGTAGTACTTTTATTTTCTGTTTGTTAATAGCATAATCAGGATACAGGAGATGAAGGGAATCTACAAATACTTCATAATTCTTTTTATGGTTATAAATTTCTTTTTTAGTCTTTTTCAGAGCATCTTCGGATGTATCGGTAAGAGTATTCAATCTATTTTCGGATAAATAGATGTTTTGTTTTAATAAAAACTCTCTATTGGCTAAGTCTTCAGGTAGTTTGGTGTTTTCTTTAGCTTGTTCGTTCGTAATATCTTCGAGCAGTAAGATTGCTTTATTTTTTTCCATAAAATAATAGGCGTCTTCATAATTATTGAGTAGAAAAGAAGCTGCTACAGCATTCAGATATAAAGCCGAAGCGCGTTCTCTCCAATATAATTTTGATTTGTACTCCGAACTTTCAAAACGAATAATATCTACCAATTGATCAGCTATTTTAAAAGTTTGAATAGCTTGGTATAAGTGATCTTCATTTTGATCGTGGTGATAAAATTGAATCCAACCATTGGCCTTTTGGATAAGATGACTTAAAGTATAGTACTTGTTAGATAATTTTGCTAAATCTTCGATTTCAATGCTATGCTTATAATTATATGTGTTGTTAGGATCAATATTATATTGAATTGCTTTTTGATAAGATTCTAAAGCTTTTTTAAACTCTTTTCTGGCGATGTGCAGATCTCCCATATTTTCCATCGCAGGAGTATAGTTAGATTTATATTGATTAGATAGTTTTAAGTGAAATTTGGAGCTGTCTAATTGTTTTAGTTTTAGAAATGCCAGTCCCAAACTATTATGTGTGGACGCTCTATTTATGGAGTCAGATAGGGTTAAATGATCCAAAGTTTGATAGAAATGAAGGGTTGCTTTATCATATTCTCTAATTTTTAAAAACAAATTTCCTTGGAGAAGGTTTTTCCTCATCTGGTAATTTTGCCGTCTGTTTTTCGGAAGCCCAATATTTTTCAATAGAAGATCAATCTCATGGATATCTCGTAAAATTTCTTTTGATTTTACTTTATAACCAATTTTAGAATTAATATCAGCTCTGGTTAAATACCCTTGAATTAATGCGTTTGTATTATTGTTATCTTTTTTAAGCAGTTGAATCATATGATCAATATGATCCAGTGCTTTATGAAAATCTCCTAGTTTCGGATATATATTTGCAAGCGCTCTAAACGAAGCTATCGTTTTTGTACTCACAGAAGGGATTGCTATTATTTCTTGGTAGTGTTCAATAGCAGAAGCAAAATCGTTATTCTTGCCATGAAAAAAACCCAAATTGTATAAAGTTTTTTTGAGTGATTTAGGGTTTAGGGTTTCAATCTTCCTTTTAAGATCGGCTGCTTTATTGGTATATATGATGGCACTTTTAATACCTTCTTTATTTTTTTGTTTTCGGTAAAACCAGGTGCCATAGGCATGATAACATTCTGCTAAATCTTCTTTTGATAAGCTTTCTTTGTTTTTTTGTAGAAAAGAATTTACATGCTTTTGAGTACTGTCAATAGCTATGTCTTGAGATAAAATGTCTTTGAATTTTGTAAACGATTGAGAGTAGATTCCAATGGATGCACAAAAATAAATGCACATAAAAATAAACGATCGGTATTTCATAAAATAAATATATGGATTACCGATCGTTTATTCCCGCAAAATATAAAAGTGTTATCTAATCACTATACATTGCTTATAAGAATTTAGCTATACTACATGTCAGCAGGTTGAGTTATTTTTTTATATGCTTTATTTTAATTGTGAACAGGTCCCGAGTTTTGCGAATTGATTAAGTTTCTTATGATTACTCTTCCTCCACCAATGACCCCATTAAGACTATACTGTTTAAAACCAGAGTCTAGAGTATTTCTTTTAAGAAGAAACGGATTTCCATGGAGATCACTTTGCAATTTTGCTGCTCTAGCAGTAACTTCCGCATTTGCGAAAGAGGTTCCTCTAACATCAACAGGGATGACTTCGCTAGGATTAGATGCATTTATTAATTTGAAACGATGTTCATCAAAAATAGCAAGTGCATCGATGGTAGAAACTCCATAATTAGAATTAGGTGCTTTTAATAAGCCACTTACATAAGGATTTCCATGTATAGGATACGTAAAATATTCTCCTTTGGTATATCCACCTACGGTTAAGATATTGGGGCTGTCATACCCGGATGGAAAATGTTCATTCCCAGGAATATCAGTATCAATTCCAAGATTACCTGCTGAAGAAATTAAAAGTAATCGATCACTAGCATCTTCAACAATGTCTTTAAAAATATCTTGATTGCTTAGTTTGTAAAACCCAAAACTCGTATTTACAATAAAAGGCTTGTTTTTAGCAGCAACATGATTCAGTCCACAAACATTTGCCCAATAGGATCCTCTCCCATTGTTGTCAAAGGTTTTTATAGCCATAATTGTGTAAGGTACTTGATAATGATCTAGTTGATCTGTAATGATTTTCGTAACGATAGTTCCATGACCATTATCATCTCTCGGATCGTTATCGCCGTTTACAAAATCCCATCCAGATATTTCATCTGTACAAGAACTGGAATCACTACTGTTATATAAGAATGGTTCTGGGAAAAAATCATAATCGATTCCTGTATCGATAATAGCAATGTTTATAGCATCTTCTGTAGTATTATGAACCACTTTTTCTTCAATTTTAGCATAATGACTTCCAAAAACTGGATCATTTTTTATTTGAAAGAAAAAGTTCAAATCTATTTCTACATCACCTTCGTCATCATTATGTTCCGCATTGGTTACTAAATTCTCAATCTTTAGGAAATCAGAATTACTCAGGTTTATCGTCCATAGTTCAATAGCATCATTGTCACAGTCACAAGTTTCTTTATGTTCGATATCAATTTTATATTTATTCTTGAAATTATTCCGGATGTTAAACTTTTCTTCTTCGGTAAGATTGTCCTGTTTGAATTTAACAACCAGTTGATTTGGTATAATTTCGGGATGCATACTTTCTACCCGAGAGTTCTTTGTAAATAACTCATTACTGTCCTTTAAAGGCTCTTCCATTCCATCCTCATCAACAGAACATCCCCATATTCCTAGTAATGAAAAACAGATTAATTTTAAGGTTACAATACTTTTTTTCATGATAATTGATTAGTTTTTTAGGTGAGCAGTACTAATAAAAATACCTGTAGCACTGCACTTTTGAATTGGTATTCATACATCCGATTCAAAAATCGTTGAAATGTTACCCAAAAAATTGAAAAAATTAAATTTTTATATCAAAATTTATTTTCTATTGTGATTTTGATATGATGGTTTTGTGTTTAATTATATGGTAATTAGCAGGTTGTTATTTTGTAATGATAAATTGTTCTTGGAGTGATAATTGAAACTGTATATGAAATCAAAAGAAGTTAACCCTAAAAAAAAATAGGTATATCCCCCTGATGAAGTTTTACGAATTATCTTATGTTTGTGATCTTCATAATCTGAAGTAATTAAATAGCACCTATAATTACGCAAGAAATCGCATGGCTAATCAGAAACAAGATGACTATTTATTGCAAAGCCTTATTGATGGTGATGACAAGGGTATAAAAGAGATCTACAAAAAAGTGTATCCTAAGGTTAGGAAATATATCCTCAGTCATGACGGATCAGAAGACGATGCTAAGGATATTATGCAAAAGTCATTACTGCAATTACTGGCCAGAGCGCAGGCTACAGATTTTAAAATTACATCGAGTTTTGATGGTTATTTTGTAACCATTGCCAAGAACTTATGGAGAAGGGCAGCAAAAATGGCGAAATCTAGGGTAACAAATGAAGGTGTTTTGGATCTTGTACATGAAGAACGAGAAATAGCTTTAGCAGCTTATGAACAAGAAAAATGGGAGCTATTTCAGGAAAAACTATCAGAAATATCACAGAACTGTAGAGAAGTTTTAACTTTTTTCTTTAATAAAGTGCCTTATGTCGATATTGCTAAGAAACTAGGGTATGCAACAGAGAATACAGTAAGACAGCGTATTTTTAAGTGTAAGTCAAAATTAAAAGAAGCGATATATTCTGATAAACGTTATAATGAATTAAAAGAGTTGTAAAAGATTATGGAACAGGATATAGAGAGATATCTTAATAATGAAATGACCCAAGAAGAGGTAGCTGCTTTTCTAAATAAAATAGATACGGATCCAGAGGCAAAAAAGTTGCTCAGTCTTTATAAAGAAATGAACGTTGTTTATGATCAGAATGATTGGGAGTTATTAGATAAAAAAACTACAAATCAAAAGGTTCAACAATACGAACAATTTTTAAGAAGTGATAAAGGAAAAGAAATAGCAAATAGTATTAAAGCAGCAGAACAATCATATTTTAATGAGAAACCTTTTAGACTAACAAAAATTTTAAAATATGTAGCGGTTGCAGCAATATTTATAGCGGGATTGTTTTTGGTTGTTGAATACAATCAAGGGACTAATACCGAACAATTATATGCGACTTATAAGAATTGGGATGAGCTGCCATCATTAACGCTAAGAGATCAAAATTCGGATTTAACGGAAATAGAACAGCAATTTAGAACAGAAAATTATGAAGAGTCATTGCTGTTACTAAATACTTATGTTTTGAATAATGATCAAAATGTAAATCCACAATTACTTATGTATAAGGGAATATCTCAATTAGAGTTACATAAAAATACAGCTGCAATTGATACTTTTACTGAATTATTAGAGAGTAAAACTTTAGATGCCGATAAAGCCCATTGGTATTTAGCACTCAGTTACCTGAAGAATCAAGATGTGGAAAAAGCAAAAACCGAGTTAGAACTTCTATTAGAGAAACCTACTAATTTTAAGAATAAAGAAGCAAAAGAATTATTGTCTTCGCTACATTGATATAGCTTTCATAAGTTCTGCTTTTCGTCGTTTTTATAAGCGTTTAAACGATGTTTTTTATCTGATTTAATGGGAAATTCATTTTTTTAGACATCGATCTTTAATTTTCTTTAAAATTAATTAGATCAATGAAAGGGATAGTCAATAGTGTGCTTCTTGTTAATAGTGATAAATCTCATAATTTTTTGAATCAGTACCGTTTACTGAAATATTGTGCGCTTGGAAATATCATTAAAGTTTCCAATGGCAATGAAGCAATTGATTATTTGACTAAAATTAAAAAAGACCCTTCCTTAAAACCAGATTTAATTATCCTGAATTGTGATTTGGCAATGATGAATAAATCAGAGTTTTTCTCACACTTTTCTAATTTAGGACCTAGGATTACAAGAGGAATTAAAATAATAATTCTACATGAGACGATACCTCAAGAAGACTTAAAGAATATATGTTTGCATAGGAATGTAGTAGGCGCCATTAAAAAACCCTTAAGTCCATCTAAAATCGATGAACTCTTTCATAAGTACTTTTTAATCGATATCAATAATCAAGATGAATCTTAATTTTTCTCCGCTACATCTAAAAAGATTATGATTGTTTTGATAGTGAATTATTCATAATGACGATATCGCCTAAAACGAATAATTTTTTGTCCTAAAAGGAATACTGTCTGTAAATCTTATAGATATTATCATTTTCAATCTAGATTTTTCCAAAATTGGATGAAGCAGTTATAAAAATTACATTTGTTATATATCTTAACTCATAAACTATGCAAACTGCAAAGACTATTTCCTTTATTAAAATTATTAAATGGACAGGATTCCATATACTTTGGTTACTTATTTTTTCTGGAGGAGTAGCAGCTTTGTATTATTTTAAGGTTATTGAAGTGAGTATGCCTTGGTTGCCTATTTCTGTAATTGGTACTGCGGTAGCTTTTTATGTAGGTTTTAAAAACAATCAATCATATGATCGAATGTGGGAAGCACGGAAGATTTGGGGCGGTATTGTAAATGATAGCAGAACTTGGGGGATGTACGTAGATGGTTTTGTTACCAATTTATTCTCTAATACAGAGGTATCCGAAAAGAAAATTCATCAGATTAAAAAACGCTTAATTTATAGGCATATAGCATGGTTATATGCACATAGGAGTCAATTATTAGTTCCTACACCTTGGGAACACGTTAGTCAAGGAGGTCCTGTTGCCCGAAAAGCAAGATATTACCAGAAAAAATTTGGAATAGGCTTAGTAGATGATGAATATACACGAACAGAGTTAAAGAACTTTTTGCCAGAAGACGAGCATGATCGATTAGTAGCCAATGTAAATACAGCTACACAAATTATTAATGAGCAGTCTCGAGATTTACAGGAGCTTAGAACGAAAGGATTGATCGAAGATTTTCGTCATATGAGGATGGCAGAGTTATTGAGAAGCTTTTATGCTTTACAAGGCAAGAATGAGCGTATTAAAAAATTTCCACTTCCCAGGCAGTATGCGAATATGAGTAGAATTTTTGTGTGGATTTTTATTTTCCTACTACCATTTAGTATGATACCAGAGTTAATGAAATTAGGAGAAACAGGATTTTGGCTATCTGTACCGATTACAACATTGATCGGATGGGTATATGTGATGATGGAGTTAGTGGGTGATTACTCTGAAAATCCTTTTCAGGGAATGGCGAATGATATTCCTATGTTATCGCTTTGTCGAGTAATAGAAATTGACCTAAGAGAAATGTTAGGAGAGAAAGATTTACCGCCTGGTGTTAAAATCAAGAACAATATTTTAATGTAACAAGAAGATAATCTATAAAAAAAAGCGATCTATTTTTAGATCGCTTTTTTTGTAATTACTGTCTGCTTATCTTATATCGGATAGCGGCAGGAAGGTTTGCTAACAATCTCTTCAATCTTTCTATAGGAATAAATTTGAAATTTTACTTCTTGGTATTTCAACAGCGTAACTCCCAGAGTAGAATGGACAAATAACACAATCATCAAAATAAAACTTTACTGTATTCTCATTGATTACAAAATTATTCTTGTACTGTTGAAAAGTATCTAGGTCTAATTGCCAGCATTCTTCATATTGTGGTTCTGATTTTTTATACTTGGTCAATGTTTTATTTACTGCATTTAACATGTCTATTTCAGACCCATTCTTGAAAATATTGTTGTAATTGATGAATTCTGCTTTTTTAGGATCAAAATTTAATGCTTTAAACATATAAGATGATTGGTTGTCATCGATATAATGATTAGCTTTATATAATAGAATACTAAAAATATTCTCCTGAGAATAAATTTTATAATTAATTAGTCTTTTGTGTCGTTCAGAAGGGGTATAACCAAGATTACATTGCAGCTTTGTTTCATTCAAAGTGTTTTTTACAGAAACATTAGTGGATAAATAATTATTGGATATAAAA
Source organism: Aquimarina litoralis (assembly GCF_039523995.1). Taxonomy (NCBI): domain Bacteria; kingdom Pseudomonadati; phylum Bacteroidota; class Flavobacteriia; order Flavobacteriales; family Flavobacteriaceae; genus Aquimarina; species Aquimarina litoralis. The sequence continues at coordinate 210,542 of NZ_BAAAGE010000005.1, read as the reverse complement.
TCATTAAATTTTTTGAAAGATGGATTGGATGAAATGTCTAAATAAGGATACTTATAATCTATAATGTAATTTTTTTCTTTTTTGTAATAGGATTTTGTCATTATTATTTCTTCAGTAGTTTTTTTCTCCTTTTCTAAGCTTCCTAAAATACTTGCAGTATTGATTTGCTCATTTGTTTGATTACTTGTCAAGTCTTGTCCTGAGAAAGTAGATTTTTCCCTTTTGCAAGACCCTACAAAAAGTAACAATACTAATGATAATGATAAAGTAAAATAAGATCTTGTTGTCATAATATTAGCTTTAATAAAGTTTCTAAATGATAATTATTTAGCACAAAATTCTATATTATTTTACATTTACTATTATTTATATTAATTATAATACTCATAATTAAAAATTATGATTAATAGAACTCTTATTTGTTCATGTTTTTTTATTAACAATTTTCCATATATACAGTAAAGGTTTTCGGACTTAAGTATTTGTTTTTTAGATGGTTATTATTTTTTTAAAAGTTCTGTGAGTTTAACATTTTCAATAGGTACTTTGTTAAACAAAGCATAATGGAATTTTATATAAAAATTATTTATTAATTAGATAATAAATATAAATAATAATTAATGAATAAAAATTAATAATTTAGAGGGAAAATGGTTGGTTTATTAAAAGAAAGTAATATGAAAATTAGAGTTTTAATTTATGTCGGGCTTATAGTTTTTTTGTCTAATTGTGCAGTAATAAGACCCGGAGAAGCAGGTGTTAAACAAACACTTGGAAAATTGTCAAATAAGGTTTCTACTCAAGGAACGATGTTCTATAATCCTTTAGTTAGTAGAGTAATAAAGGAATCTACTCAAACAAATAATATCAAGTTGATTTTAAATCTCCCTAGTAAGGAAGGATTGAGTGTGAATTCTGAAATTTCTATTCTTTATAGGTTAGAGCAGAATAAAATACCGAGTGTTTTAGAAAATTTAGGAAGAGATTATGAATCTATTATAACTAGTGTGTTTAGATCAGCTTCTTCTGATGTGTGCGCAAAGTTTTTTGCTAAGGATATGCACTCCGGAATGCGAGCAAATATTGAGGAAGAGATCAAAGTGAAAATGAAAGAAAACTTAGAAAAGCAGGCGGATGGTATTGAGCTTATTGCAGTACTTATGAAAAGCATTCAGTTACCACGAGGTTTGGCAAATTCTATAGAAAGAAAATTACAAGCTGAGCAGGATGCAATGCGAATGAAATTTGTAATCGACCAAGCAAAACTAGAAGCTGATAGAAAAATCATTGATGCAAAAGGAGAAAGAGATGCTCAAAAAATACTAGCAGAAGGTCTTACAAAGGAAATTATACGTATCCGTAGTATTGAAGCTTTTAACAAACTTTCAGAATCTCCGAATAGCAAAGTGATTATCACAGATGGTAAAGCACCTTTTTTAATAGCAGGAGATGATTAATCAAGAGTTTAATTTAAAAACAAATGATCATGGAATTATTAAATAAAGCATCAGAATTTATAAAAAGAAGTATGGCTAATATGAGCACAAGTGATAGGGTAGTAGCATCCAGAGAAGCCAAGGCGATTGTATTATCAATTAATGAAGTGTATAAAAAAACAAAAGATCCAGAGTTAATGGATATTATGAAGTCGGTAACTAACAAAAAACGTAAAATCGATAGAAGATTACGAGGTATGTTAGGCTAGTTGTTTGATCAATTTATAGAATAGGAAACTTTAAAAGGAAAAAATATGGAAGTAATTTTTGAATATCATAACGCAAGAAGTAGTGGTTACTTGTCATCCATGGCAACTAAAAAACTTAAAAGATTAATTAAAAAATATCCTTTTGTGGTAAAAAGCTATGTGTTTTTTAAGGAAGAGCTTAGTCTTAAAGAAAAAGGACAAGGATATATATGTGGAATTCGTCTTAGTGGTCCTGGTCCATTATTATACGCTTCTTCGCATAATAGTGATCTCTTAAGTGCTTTGAATGATACGATAAAAAGTTTAAAAACTCAACTCAATAAGCGTAAAGCGCTCTTATATAATAATTAACGATAGTAATGTTGTTTTCATTGATTGTTTAGTTGTTGCCCATTCTAAAGGCTGTTCTTTTCCCGTATGAACAGCCTTTTTTACAAAAGATCTCTAAGAAGATACTAACAGATAGATTAGTAATCGGTGTATATAATGGAAAACAAAAAGGCGATCTATTTTTAGATCACCTTTTTAAACTAAATGTATAATATATTACTTGTCTAATGCCATTTCTGGTTCTTTCACAGTACTAGCTTCAAATTGATTACTAGTATTTTTAGCTCCTCCTGCTTTTAATGCATTGTCACCAGCAAAGAATGTTTTGTGATCATCACCAAGATCTGAACCTGCCATACGTTGGTGTTTTACACAAGAAACTCCTTTTCTGATTTCCTGACGCTGAACAGAACCTACATATGCTAACATTCCTTTATCACCAAAATAACCTTCTACTAAGTCATTCATGTGTAATGCAGTAGTATGATATGTTGGCAATGTGATCAAGTGGTGAAATACTCCTGCTTCTCTAGATGCATCTGCCTGGAAATTTCTGATCATTTCATCTGCCCTATTAGATAATTCTGTACCGTCATATTTAGCATCCATAAGCTCTTCACGATTGTATGCTGAGGTATCTTCTCCAGCTTCTACCATAAGATCATAAGCCTGCTGACGGAAATTGATTGTCCAGTTAAATGATGGAGAATTGTTATATACTAATTTAGCATTTGGTACTTGCTCTTTTACACGGTTTACCATATGAGCAATTTGTTTTACATTAGGCGTAGGTGTTTCGATCCATAATAAATCAGCACCATTTTCTAAACTAGTTACACAGTCTAATACAACACGATCGATATTAGATCCTTCTTTAAACTTGTATAATCCATTAGGTAATCTCACAGGTCTAACTAATTTTCCATCGCGTTTGAAAAGAACATCGTTTTCATTTACCTCATCAATACGAACTTCCTCAGCTTCTACAAAATCCATATACTGAGAAGCTAAATCACCTTCTTCTTTAGAAACGGGTAATTTTTGAGTTAAACCAGCACCTTCAGAATCTGTTCTTGCTACGATGATACCATCATCAACTCCTAATTCTAAGAATGCATACCTAAGAGCATTCAACTTTGCAATAAAATCTTCGTGTGGTACAGTTACTTTACCATCTTGATGTCCACATTGTTTTGCATCAGAAACCTGATTTTCTATCTGAAGCGCGCAAGCACCAGCTTCTATCATTCTTTTTGCTAAAAGATAAGTAGCTTCTTCGTTTCCAAAACCGGCATCAATATCAGCAATAATTGGTACTACATGTGTTTCGAAATTATCAATTTGATCTTGTACATCCTCACCAGCATCCAAACGACGGAAAAGATCATTAAGCTCTACCGCATCAGCCTGGCGTAAAAATGTATAAATCTCTTCGATTAGATTTGGTACAGCTGTTTTTTCATGCATTGACTGATCTGGTAAAGGTCCTAATTCAGAACGTAAAGCCGCAACCATCCAACCAGAAAGGTATAGGTACGTTTTGTCGGTAGTTCCTTTGTGCTTTTTTACAGCAATCATTTTTTGCTGTGCTACAAAACCATGCCAGCAACCTAGTGATTGAGTATAATTAACACTATTTGCATCGTATGCTGCCATATCCTTACGCATGATGGAAGCCGTATATTTTGCAATGTCTAATCCAGTTTTAAATCTATTTTGTACCGCAATTCTCGCAGCATTTTCTGGTTTAATGGTTGCCCAAGTGTTTCCGTATTTTGCTTTTAATGCTCGTACTGTATCAAGTGCCGAATTATAAGTAGTCATAATTTTGTATTTAAATTTTATTTCAAGGATTTACTTTTTATGCTTTAGTGGTTTTTTCTGAATTGTAATCAATCGTATTGTTGACCGCCCAGTTAGTGACCAGAGTCTTAGTTTTTGCTTTTGATTTCATCTTTATAATCTTTAATGTTCATTAATAATCCGAATTCCAATTGCTACTTACAGGCCTCAACCAGATTCATTTTGCTGTAATATTATTTTCTAAGTGTTTTAGTAAATTAATTACAGGACAATATTAGAAAAAAGTTTTTGATTAAAAAAGCGAACGTTCGCTAAAATGATTAAAAAGTGTAAAAATAAAATTTTCGCAAATTGGTTTGCGTATAAATTTAAAGTCTAAGTGTTAGTACTGTTTTTTGTTATTAAGTGTCTGATAATTAAATATTTGAAATATGATCAACTGCTCTTGGAGTAGTGCGGAAAGTTCGTTATTAGTAACTGAATTATTTTTAGAAAAAAATAAATTAAAATAGAATTATTTTTCTGTTTCGAGTAGTTTTGAACTGTTTTTGGAAAATGAAAACACCTAAAAAAGTGAATTATACATCTCTATAAGTGGTGGAATTTGGTCAAAAGTAGAGCGTAAAAGGAGGAAATGGTAACAGTTTTTCGATTGGATTTGGTTATAATTTAAGAAAGTTTTAAAATAAAGTAGTCGAAAATTATATGGACTTTATGTAATCTTCTAGATTTTCATGCTCCTGAAGTTGTATTCTTTTTCTTAGGCGACTTCTCGATTTTTTTACAGCCTCTGTAGACGTAAATCGCAGACGCGCAATTTCTTTTCTTCCTAACGACATCCTTAAATAAGAACATATTTCTAAATCTGTTTTGGTAAGATTTGGATGTTTTGCACTTAATCTTTCGAAGAATTCATAATTAATTTCTTCCAAATTATTTTTTATGATCGTTATTTTAGAATCCTCCAGAACTTCAGATTTAAGATCCGCAATGATGCTTTGAAGAGAGACCTCATTAGTATTTGAGGCTATTTTTTTGAGATCACCAACTAACTTTTCTTTGGATTGTAAATGCTGAATTGATTTAGTCATCAGCGTTGTTATTTCTTCTTTTTTTGATTTGATTTCATTTTCAAGAACTTCAATTTCAGCACGAACTTGTTTCATCCGTTGTTCGTTTTTCTGAGTTGACAAGGTGAGTAACTGATCTAATTCTTCTTGGGCTAGTCTAGCCTTTTTCCAGCGTGTTTTAAAATATCGTATTCCATAATATCCTATGATACTGGATACAACGAGTGTTATGATCAATAGAACGAGATACAATTTCTTTTTTACGGATTGTGTTTCTGCTTGAGCTAAAATGACTTTCTTTTCTTGCACAAATTGAATACTATCTTTTAATTGTTGTTGGCTAAATTCGTATTGTAATTCAATTTGTCTTAGCTCTTTTGCTTTAGCCAAATTAAAAACACTGTCGTTAGCTTTTGCATATTTTCTATAGTAATCTAAAGCAGGTTCAAATTCTTTCATCATATAATAAGAGCGACTTTTTCTTTTATATGCTGCAGCCAATAGCTGACCCATTTGTTCTTCTTTAACTATTTGTATGCATGAATCTACATGAGATAATGCCTTAGAAAATTGTTCTAAATTATTGTATGTACCTGCAATATTAAAATGGATATTTCCGATACTAGCTTTCTTGGTATTTTTTTTACAGTAGTCTAAATATTCTAATTGTAGGGAAAGTGCTTGTGAGTATTTTTTTTGTTTCCTCAGAAGTATTGCTTTGGTTGATTTTAAGCGATATATTCCTTCTATGTAACCTGCCTGTTCAAATTTTTTGTTTGCTTTACTATAATAATATGAAGTAGAATCTATGAGACCTAATCTTTGATAGGATAATCCAATTCCTTCATAATTATCTCCAATTTTTTTAGGAATATCTAGCTGTTCATTAATTTCAATTGCCTTAATAAAATTTTCTACGGATTTTCTATATTCCTTTTGATATCTAAATACGGTAGCGATATTGTGATAATTAGAGGAGAGATTGAGTGAATCATTTAATGCTAAGAATATTGTCTGAGCGTCTAAATAATACTGTAATGCTTTAGAGTAGTTTCCTCGTTTGCGATTAATGATTCCTAATTGTTGAAAAACTTCAGCTCTATGTTGCCTTATATCATAAGAAACTTTGGGTGCATTCAGAATTGAAGTAACTTCATCCATATAGGATGCTACTTCATTAAAATCTCTGCGAAGCTGATACACTCCTAGTTGTAATAAAGCGTGGACTTTTAGAGAATCGGTAGTGGCTTTGGCTACTTCTTGTTGTAGCGCCACTAGTGTAGTGTCTTTTTCCTGAGCAAAGGAAATACATGTGCTAAAAGTTATAATAATAAAAAAGTATCTGTGCAAAGTCACTCTTATATTGGTTTTAAGATAAAGATATTGGTTTTTCAAGGAATATATAAAGATTTACTTTTGAATTCTATGATAGATAGAGTTCTTTCAATAGACATAAAATATAAATTATAAAAACTGCCTAACATCCAAGATGTAGGCAGTTTTTGATTACCAATATTGCTAATTTAAGTATAACAAAGCCCCTTATCTTTATACAAATTATTAGCAACCTTAAGTTATCTAACTACGCAGAAGATAACGCTACAATGGTATAAAACATAGTAGAGTAAAACAGTATTAAAATAATAGATAGTCTATGTTTTATTATAAATTCCTTTAACCGCATATATTAATTTTTAACTATTCTTTTTATAATACTTCCTTGCTCAGAAGTAATATTTACAAGATAAACTCCCGACTCTAGATGTGAGATATCTATCTTATTACTTGTAGAAACCATTACTTTTTGACCGATAGTATTGTAGAATACTACTTCATCAATATCCATCGTAATAAACAACTTATCTGAAGTTGGATTTGGGTAAATCTCTATCAGCTCAATATTGTTATCTTCTATACCTAAAGAAGGAATCACATTTACTGTTCTGGTAACTTCAACTGCATTGTTTCCTGAAGCATCACTTACATTATAGGTTACCGTATATGTTCCTTGTACAGAAGTGTCCACAGGATTGGTTACGGTAATATTTGCACTAATATCGCCGTCTAAGGAGTCTGAAGCTGTGGCGCCAGCATCTATATAAGTTTCTCCTTGCGCAATTTCAACTGGATTGTCTCCTAACAGGTTAATGACTGGAATTGTTGTATCAGAGACTGTAACTTGTCTGGTAACTTCTAAGGCATTATTTCCTGCTGTATCACTTACATTATATGTAATAGTATATATTCCAGCTACAGCCATATCCACTGGGTTTACGGTAACAATATTTGCGGTAATATCACTACCTGAAGAGTCAGTAGCAGTAGCTCCAGCATCCGTATAGGTAGTTCCAGCTTCTACAGTTACAGTTGCAGAACCGATTAATGTGATTACTGGAAGGGTTGTATCCAACACGGTCACTTGTCTTGTAACTTCTAATGCGTCGTTTCCTGATGCATCACTTACATTATAGGTAATCGTGTATACTCCAGCTACATTGATGTTCACTGGATTTACAACAACAATATCTGAGGTAATATCACCATCAAATGAATCAGCAGCAGTGGCTCCAGAATCTGTATAGGTAGTTCCTATTTCTACGGTTACTGTTGGAGAACCGATTAATGTGATTACAGGTATGGTAGTATCTGAAACTGTTACTTCTCTAGTTACTTCTATCGCATTATTTCCATTAGCATCACTTACATTATAGGTAATCGTATATACTCCAGGAACATTAGTGTTTACTGGATTTACGACAACCATTTCTGCAGTAATATCTCCATCTAATGAATCAGTAGCAGTGGCTCCAGCATCAGAATAAGTTGTTCCAGCTTCTACAATTACAGTATTAGAACCTAACAATGTAATTACAGGTATGGTAGTATCGGAAACTGTTACTTCTCTAGTTACTTCTGTAGCATTATTTCCAGCAGCATCGCTTACATTATAGGTAATCGTGTATACTCCTGGAACATTTGTATTAACTGGGTTTACAACAACCATTTCTGCGGTAATATCACCATCTAATGAATCAGAAACAGTGGCTCCAGCATCTGTATAAGTGGTTCCTGCTTCTACAGTTACCGATGCAGTACCTAATAATGTAATTACAGGTACGGTAGTATCAGAAACTGTTACTTCTCTAGTTACTTCCGTAGCATTATTTCCAGCAGCATCACTTACATTATAGGTAATCGTGTATACTCCCGGAACATTTGTGTTTACTGGATTTACAGTAACAATATCAGCGGTAATATCACCATCTAATGAATCAGAAGCAGTAGCTCCAGCATCAGAATAGGTTGTTCCAGCTTCTATGGTTGTAGTTGCAGCTCCTATTAATGTAATTACAGGAATTGTTGTATCGGAGACAGTAACTTCTCTGGTAACTTCTGTAGCATCATTTCCAGCAGCATCACTTACATTATAGGTGATCGTATATACTCCAGGGACATTAATATTTACTGGGTTTACAGTAACAATATCTGTGGTAATATCACCATCTAATGAATCAGAAGCAGTTGCTCCAGCATCAGAATAAGTTGTTCCAGCTTCTATGGTTGTAGTTGCAGCTCCTATTAATGTAATTACAGGAATTGTTGTATCGGAGACAGTAACTTCTCTGGTCACTTCTGTAGCATCATTTCCAGCAGCATCACTTACATTATAAGTAATGGTGTATATTCCAGGAATATTAGTGTTTACTGGGTTTACAGTAACAATGTTGGTGGTAATATCTCCATCAAACGAATCAGAAGCAGTAGCTCCAGCATCTGTATAGGTTGTTCCTGCCTCTACGGTTACGGTTGCATTGCCTGCTAATGAAATTACAGGTGCTGTTGTATCCGAAACAGTTACTTCTCTAGTAACTTCTACGGCCTTATTACCCGAAGAATCACTAACATTATAAGTAATTGTATACATTCCTGGTATAGAGGTGTCTACTGGATTTACAGTAACGATATTTGCAGTGATATCTCCATCGAAGTTATCCATGGCAGTAGCTCCTGCATCTGTGTATGTAGTTCCTGCTTCTACAGTTAATGTTGCGCTGCCATTTAGAGTAATTACAGGTGCAATAGTTTCGCAATTTACTTCATTAAAGGAAGCAGTTACATCAATATTCGTCCAATTCGTGGAACTATAGGCTGCATCATCCACTAAAATACATGTAAGATTGTCATTATTAGTTGCGTTAAAATTGGTGATACTCGTATTATTTCCATTTTGAACATTTAAACTAGTAAGCTGATTATTGTCTGCTAAAAAGGTTGTTAGCGCTGTAAGACTGCTTACGTCAAGAGCAGTAAGTTCGTTGCGTCCTGCATCCAGAGTTTTCAATTGTGTATTGTTACCAAATGTCAGTGTTGCCAGATTACAATTTTCAACATCAAGAGTTTCCAAAGCTATGTTATTAGAGACATCCAATGATATAAGGTCGTTTGAATCAATTTGTAAAGTCTCCAATGCCGTGTTATTAGATAGATCTATAGTTGTTAAGCTCATTTGCTGCACATTCATGTATTCCAGTAATGGATTATTAGTTACATCTAATGCAGATACATTATTATTGCCTCTCATATGCAAGTTTACCAACAACGGATTGTTTGATATATCAAGAGCAGTAAGTTGGTTATTAAAGATATTTAAGGTAACCAGTTTTGAGAGTGCACTGACATCTATGGATGTAATGGTGGTATACTGAACTTCTAGTGTTTCTAAGTTGATGTTTTGGCTTACATCTATGGACCCTAAGGTATTTCCTTGGCAATTAAAGGTAGTCAAATTAACCAAGGCAGAAATGTCTATGGATGTTAGGTCGTTATCTCTAAGGTTTAGAATCTGTAAATTGGTATTGTTTGATAAATCTACAGACGATAATGAATTAAGACGTGCCTGTAGTTCGGTAAGTGCTATGAAGTCTTCTATACCAGAAAGATCTGCAACATCTTTGCCTTGTATGCTAAGGTAAGTAATTCCTTCGATCAAGGCAGTAGGCACTCTTCCATCAGTAGTAGTATCATCGTAACCCAAAGCTTCTAACGCTGCTTCAAAGTTAGTATCGGGTATATCAGTATATCTACAATACGTATCACTAAAACTTGTGGTGTTATCGATTCTTGTCCAATTCGTGTTACTATACGTTACATCATCAACGAGAATACAAGTAAGATTTGGATTATCTCTTGCGTAAAAATCGCTTCCACCTAGATTCGTATTGTTTCCGTTTTGAACATTTAGATATGTTAACCCGGTTTCTTCGATTTCTAAATAAGTTAGATTTTCATTTTTAGACAGATCAAGATTTGTAAGGGAAGGAGCTGTAGCAAATTCTAATTCTTCCAACGCGATATTATTACTAAAGTCTACATTCCCTAAATCAACATTCTCACCACACTCAATACCTGTTAATTTCGTGTTGTTAGAAACATCAAAGCTAGTCATAGCGTTATCCCTTACGGTGATATATTCTAAGTTAGTATTGGTTGATATATCTATACTAGTTAGTTGATTTTCATTAAGCTGTAATCTTGTTAATGAAGTTAACCCAGATACGTTGATGGTGATGAGATTACAGTTGTTAAAACGTACTTCTTCTAATTGTGAATTATTACTAAGGTCTATAGTAGTCATTAAATTCCATCCCGCTTCCAAATTGGTAAGACTTGTAAAATCTTCTATTCCTGTAAAGTCACTAATATCTTCCTGGTCTACATCTAATGCAGTAACAACATCGATAAATGAAGTTGGCACTTGTCCGTCATTTTGGATATTATCTAAACCAAGACTAAACAATGCAGCTTCGAAATTGGTGTCGGGAATGCTAGTATATTCAAATGCTCGTACCAAAACAGAGGAAGAATTAGTACTATCTCCACAAGGATTTGTTAGTACTACTCTTAAAGATAATCCAGTAGTATCTTCGGTATCAATGATAACGGATAGGTCAGCCGTAGTTACTCCAGAAAAAGTGGCACTTTCAGTAGCATCGGACCAGTTCATACCGCCATCCGTAGAAAACTGCCATGTATAGCTATCTACATTATTGGCTGTGATGGATAGGTTTGCAGTTCCTCCAACTTCAATATCAGCTCCAGTAGGTTGTTCCGTAATACTTATGGCATCACAACAATTTATTTGTGTGCTCATGGGTTCAATTCCGCATCCAACCGTTTCTGTAAATAATCCCATGGTGTACACAGCCCCATTGATATCTCTTTGATCTAAAGCATATCTAGAATCACCAGCTCCAATATTATAGTGCATGATCAGGTTATCATCGATTACATGTCCTAATTGATGTGCATGACCTAATTCGTGTAAGGCTACACTTTTAAAGTCATACTGAGTAGCACTCGGTGTACCACTTCCATAAAACCAATTAGTTCCATCATTCCAGGTAACATCTAATTCCTTTACAATAGCTCTATTTGTAGTTGGGCAAGTTCCAAGATAACGGCTTGTTACTCTTCCTAGTACCCCAGTGGGAAGTTCTGATCCATTATCAAAGCGTACAATATTAATTCCATCATCTACAGATTCATCTGTAGTCGTAGTTCCGCCGAATACAAAATTAATATCTGATTCACAGTTCCAAAGCTCGAAAGCAGCTTCGAAGTCTGCTTTTGCAGAACTTGAATCAAAATCTGTGTGATATACAAATGTGTAAGCTCCGTTGCCGTCGTTATCTTGTAAGGTTGAAGGGAAAGCATCGTCGCCAGAAGTAGCATTAATATGGCTAAAATTCACGGTAAGACTACCACTACTGGTGCCTGTTTCTGAAGTACTATTAGTAACCTGAATAGTACCTGTACCAGCTAACCAAGGTACTTGAACTTGGATTTCTGTATCTGACCAACTAATGATTTCGGAGCTTAAAGCATCGGTATAGGAAACACCACCCGCATTTGCATTTGGAAAACTTACTGTTCCAGTAGTATTTCCAAAATTACTTCCGTTTATAGTTAATACCGTTTGTGTACCTGCGCTGGCTGATGTAGGAGAGAAACTGGAAATAACTGGAGTAGCTAGTAATGCTTTTGAGTTAAATTTTGATGTAGCTGCAACCGTAGGACGTTTTAATAATGTTCTAAATGTTTTAGAAGTAACCCTTTGAATTTTTGGATACAACTCTTTTGTAATCGAATTGTATTTGTGGAATACATCAGAAGCTTCTTCGTTAAATTTGTTATATTTTATAACACCTTGAGCAGCACCTACAAGTTCATATAACGTGTTTTTGGTATTAAGCTTTACAGCACTTTCTTTCAAGAAAAAAGTAGCAGTATTTCCTAATTCTAGTGATGCTGCACTTGAAGTAACTTGCATGGCTTCACCTACTTGTCCGCCCATTGTTGCAAATTGTACAGTTGCCGTGCTGTTACCAAGCATATCATTGTAAACTTGTATGGTATGTAAAGTGTAAATATTATGTTTAGGAGTATCCCAATAACTCTGACTACTCGTAATAATACCTTCGACAATTATAGTAGATTCTTGTATTCGATCTTTTATGGATAACGGGATCATCATTCCACCGCAAGATTGACCGAAAGACCAAAAGGTAAGTAAATGGATGATAATAAGGTTTAGTAATTTTGATTTCATAAATAGGGATAGTTTTAAAGTTCTGTTTCTGTTTTCATGTTTTATTCTAAAATCTCTTTAGGTTTAGGACAAATAGTCCCAGGATCATCCTTTTTATAAGGAGATCTAATTGATTTTGATTCTTGATTAATGGGGATTAATTCAGCGTGTAAATAAGTTGGTAAGAAGCTTCGGAATTTAGTTTATGAAGTGAAGTTTCTTGTCATTTCTTTCTAGGGGTATGGATTTTTATTATTCATAGTTTTAGGGTTTTAAAGTTTCGATATAATATCGAATATGGCTATTAGATTTGGATATGTCTTACTATTTATTTTATACAGGTCAAAATTAATGTTGGTTTTGTTTAAAATAAATTAATACGGGAGACTTATGGGAGACAATAGTTCGTTATTAATTGTTAGACTTCTATAGTATATATAAACTGGCGCAATGACGATGCGGGATCTAATCCTAGTTTTTTACGCAATCGCTGAATCGCTTTTTTAACACCGGATATCGATATTCCCATAAAGAATGAGATTTCGGTATTGTTAAATCCCATTTTTAATAGAGCTGCTAGTTTAAGATCATTGTTTGATAAGCTAGATTCTTTTAATAATAATTTTTTGTAAAATTGAGGATGTACTTCTTCAAAATGCGCTTTAAATAACTCATAATGGTTTCCATTTTTTAAGTTTTGAATAATATTATTATTTATCTTGATTAGTTCAGTTTTAACTTCGCTGTTGGATATTGGATATATGGCTTCTATCTGATTTTTTGATTTTTCAAGGCACTCGGTCTTGGCATCCAATGATAGATAGTTGGTAGATAAAATTCTATTTAATTGATTGGTTTTGATCAACGATTCATTGAGTTTCCTCCAATATTTTACTGTTCCAAAAATCGCCCTAATGATACTAATTGTTTCATTACGATGAAGTAACAAAAACTCTTTATCCTTAAGAGACAGAACATCTTCTAAGCTTACTTCTTTTTCATTGAGTACAATCACAGGGATTTCTTTATAGATACTCTCTTCTTTTATTTTATTAATCTGCTGTTCCCATTGACTGTATGAGATGCTATCTATAACAATGGTGTCTGGTGTTATTCCCCACGATTCTATCGTGTTGGGTATAACATTCATGATATTTACTGTTGTCTTATATTGATGCAAAAGTTGTATGAACTCTTGTGTAGAATCCCTTGTAATTACTGTGATTATTGTTCTTTCGAAATTACTTACTGTTGTCATGTTCATATCTATAGCTGAGTCACATAGTCTAAAGCGGCATCTTTACTACTAAAAATTTTTACGGGACTCCCTGAGTAACGTATGTAAATTTTAAGCATTATTGTTTTAAACCCAACAGTACCTATGATAGCTGATGATTTAATTCCGCGTTGAGCTTTTCTACCAATATCCTTGCAAAATCGAATTGCATCTAAACTTGGGTTGATATCTGTTATATCCGTAAATATCCTGACACTTTTATCTGGTCTTTGTAAAATCATATCACAAGCTTCCGCGTAATGTTTGATCATTAAATCTTCCGAGATAAACTGTGCAAGATTAATTTCTATATATTCGACACCTTTATGATGCTTCCATAGTGGCTTTTTATAGGCCTCTTTTGAAACTTCATTTACCATCTTAATTGTATCGTTTCGCTTTATTATTTATAAATCCTTAGTCACTGATTAAATACCTAATGGCTGCGTCTTTGTCGGTAAAGAATTTTATTTTACTACCGGTATAACTGATATATATTTTCATTAATAGAGATACAATACCTACTGAGCCTACAAGTGCTGATTTTTTGAGCTTAGGTTGTACCATTTTACCTAGTTTTTTTATAGATCTGATAGCGTTTGGGCTGGTAGTAGAATCTTTTAAATAGACCAATGCTCTTACTGATTTATCTTCTCGCTGTAATCCCATTTCTACCGCATCTGCTACACATTGAATGATATCCTCATCTTTGCGTAATCCAGTGAAATTAATTTCGATATACTCTATGTTCATATAATGTTTCCAAGTAGGAGGTGTATATATGGGGGTAGTATGATCTGGCATCGTATATACATTTAAAGAACTCATTTCTTATCATTTTTTTTTATTGATCTTAACTCGTCTTCTAAATCTTTTAGGCGGTTTAGAGTTGCTTGCAGTTCCTTTTTTTTCATTTCCATATCTTGAATTTTCTCGAACTGCGAATTTGATTTTTTAACGGTAAACATCTTTCGTATAAAAGGTATCATAGCTAATTGTTAAGCACACTGCTAAATAACTAACAAAATCTCATTTATCTAAAAAAGGTGGGGGTACACATGGGGGTACATGTTTTTAAACACCTGATAATAAGAGTTTTATTTAAGCGGAGAGAATTGAGGTAATCTAGTTTTAGATAGACTTTATATATTCTTCTAAGTTGATTTCCGAAGATAGTTCCATTTTTTTTCGTAGTCTACTTCTTGATTTTTTTACAGCTTCTAGAGACGTAAAACGCAGTCTGGCAATTTCCTTTCTTCCCAGAGACATGCGTAAATAGGCGCATATTTCTAGGTCGGTTTTGGTGAGCGTTGGATGTACCTTTTTGATCCGTTTTGCAAATTCATAATTATAAGCTTCTAAATCATCTTTGATGAGCTTCAATTGAGAGTCTTCTAACAGTTCTGACTTTAGATCAGCAATTAAGTTTTGGATGGAGATAGTTGCGTCATTTGAGGCAACTTTTTTAAGGTTTTCAACAAGTTTTTCTTTGGATTTTAATTGTTGAAAGGTCTCGGTACGTAAATCAGTAATCTCTTCTTCTTTTTCTAGAATTCGATTAGATAATTCAGTCACGTCCGTTGATAGTTTGATCAGTTGTTTTTCGGATTGTAGTTGTATTCTGTTATTCAAAATAATCTGAAACCCAACATAAAATAAAAAGCCATAGGTAATAATGTATGTAGTTTGGATGATAAGAACAGCATTTAAGAGGTCATTGATAAGCATAACTGAAACAATACTCATACTAACAAGCATTCCTCTAGCATAAGGTTTTTTATCTCTTACGGCATTTATCATTTGGTAAAAACCTAATGAGATGGTGAATAAACCAAATAACTGAAAAAATGGAGCACTATAGGTAGTATAGAATACTGGGGTAATCATTACATATAAAACACCTAAAACCGTAATGAACGCACAAATACGAGCAAACTTTTTAGAGTAATAGCCAGGGAAAAGATAAAAGTGATACATAATTACAGAACCCAACCCTCCATAGTATCCTATGTATCGCATTTTTTGAACAATATCGAATGGTATGTCTGGAATGAAGTAATAGATCAGTGCTTCTCCAACAAATAATTGTCTAGAGACACCTAAAAGGCAAAACAATCCAAAATAAAGAAAGTAAGGGTATCTAGAGAAACTAAAAAAATGAAATACCTGGTATGCGCCAAAAAGAAGTATTAAGAAGGTTATGATTCCTTCGATTAAGGGTTTTGTTTTGTTTTTATTAGTAAAGTGAGTTTTTTCAGTGAGACTATTTTTCAGAGCAAACCCTCCTCCAAGCCGATGTTTATAATTAGAAATTAGTAACATGATATCCAAATCATGTTCTTGCGGTAATTCGAAGCGAAGAGGACGACCGTCTATCTCCTCTTCATCAGCCGTTTTGGATATTTTTCCATGAGAAGCTAATTTTTTTCCATTCACCCATACTTCTGTAGCTGCCAAACATCTAGGCATATCTACTATAATGTGATTACTCAGATCTTTTCTTTTGACAAAAAATCTAAATGTACCAAAGCCTCTATTTTGATCAATTTTTTGAGTCCATAATCCTGTTGGCCATGAGATGGTTTCAGGGTTTTTTAATAATGAATCATCATAAGAATTACTAGTATCTAAAGGCCATTGTTTCCAATAAAAATAACTATCTCCTTGTAATAAGAATTCTGGATTTTTTTCAAAATTCCAGTCAGCAATTTTTATGGTTCCATTTTCTATTTTTGGAGGTGTTGGCTGGTTTGTATTACAGCTCATTAGAAAAAGAAATAGAAATGCCAAACCACAAACTTTGGGTATGTTCATCATATAAAATAGAGATGAAATTATGGTTTTTTCTATGTTCTTTGGATTCGTCATATTATCAAAGATACTTCAAAAATCTGGTAAGATTTTAGTAGCTTTCTTTGCTTTTCTCTTTAATGTCAAAACTGATGATGTCAATCAAATATTGTACTCCTTATATTTTTGGTAACTATATTTATATGTATAGTTTTGCGATCCTAATGACTAATGTTTTTAGATTGAATAAACTAAGCAATATTTTTAGTTTTAGGAATTGTATTGGGTCAAATATGTAATTAATGTTCAAAAGGTATTTACTTTTTATTTTTAGTTGTGTTTGTATAACTGCTAGTGCTCAGATCGTTAATGTGGAGTCATTAAGAAAAGTGTCGGATACTTCTCGTTGGTATGGGTTTGTAAGTTTGGATGTAGCATTGATAAAAAACAAGCGTGATATATTTAAGATCGCTAATAGAACTCATATTCAATATAAAACAGATAAGAATTTAGTGCTTTTTATTAATGATCTTAATCTACAGCAATTGGACTCCGAAAGATTTGTAAACAGAGGTATTCAGCACCTTCGGTATAATTATAGATTTCATCCTAGGGTAACTTGGGAAGCCTTTGTGCAAACTCAATATGACCCTGTTTCTAATATAAAGTTTAGAGGGTTGTTAGGTTCTGGACCAAGATTTAAAATATTACCTTCCGAAAAACATAAGTTTTATATCGGTACTTTGGTAATGTATGAATATGAAGAAACAGAAGAGTTAGATCAGATAATTACTAATTCGGATGTTAGAGGAAGTACTTATATTTCTGTAAACCTCTATCCATCCAATCAGGTTTCGATCATAAGTACTACCTATTACCAGCCCAAAATAGATCTGCTAAAAGATTACCGTATTTCTACTGAGACTTCATTGGTGTTTAGTATTTTTAAAAATTTCGCTTTTAAATCCACTTTTACCTTGTTGTTTGATTCTTTCCCAGCAATGGGTATACCAGATACACAATATGAATGGACCAATGGCTTAGCCTATTCTTTTTAAATAAAAATTATTTTGATTTCCTATTTTTATCGGTGCATTCTATCTAATATTTCCATTACTTCTACTTTTTTTCGAACAGAAACTGGAACGTTTTCTCCATTTTTTAGCATCAGGTAACCTCCGTCAGCTTTTATAAAAGCGCTAATGCATTGTAGGTTGATCAAATGACTTTGATGAACGCGTAAGAATTGATAATTCTTAAGCATATCAGCAAAATATTTTAGTGTTTTGGTTACAAAAACTTTCTGACCATCTTGTAGATAGAAAATAGTGTTATTACTATCAGATTCACAACGCACAATATCATCTAGACTGACAATGATAATCTTGTCTAAAGTATGAAGAGATATTTTATCAGGTTTTTGTTCTGGAGCGGATAAAGTGTCCTTCAGTATATTTAGACGTTCTTTATTAGGCTGAATCTGTTGTTTAGCTTTGCTAATAGCTTGGGCAAGTTCTTCATTAGAATATGGCTTTAATACGTAATCTATAGCGGCAAACTTGAAAGCTCGTATTGCATATTCATCGCTAGCAGTAACAAAGATGATTTTGGATTTTAATTCAGGAAATATTTCCAGTACGTCAAAACCAGTACCATCACCAAGCATAATATCTAAGAATAAAATATCGGGTTCCTGAGTTCTTAATGCCTTTGCGGCTTCTACTACACTTCTAGCAGTATCAATAATTTTTATTTCGGGGTGGTTAGTTTCCAGGTCACTTTTTAATAATTGAAGTGCGTCTGGCATATCTTCTACAATAATTGCTGTAAGCATAGTTAACTTAATAATCAGTTAGTAATGGTATTTTAAACGAAATTTCAGTTCCTTCAATGGAAGAGTCTTCGTGTATAATTTCTTTTATCTGTAAGGCATCTTTTCCCGAAATAGATTCTAATCTTTCTCTGGTAACCGTCAATGCCATGGATTGATGATCCGTTTTTGCCTTCGCTTTTTGGGATTGAAAAATACCCATCCCATTGTCTAATATTTTACAATGTAAGAATTCTTCATTAGTATCAAAAAAGACTTTTAATTTTCCATCTTTATTTCCTTTTAGGATTCCATGTCGTATGGCATTTTCTACAAAAGGTTGTATTAGCATGGGTGGAATAAGTACTTCTTCTGGATCAAATTCTGAATCAATAGAAATAGTATAGTCAAATGGTTTTGTGGCCATTAATTTTTCTACTTCTATATAATGTTTCAAGGTTTTCATTTCCTGATCCAAGGTAATATGATCCTTTCTAGAATTGTATAAAGTTTCTCTTAATAACGTAGCAAAAGTATTAATGGTACTATTCATTTTTGATGGATTACTAGTTCCCATCGCTTTAATCCCATTTAATACATTAAAGATAAAATGAGGATTCATTTGAAGACGTAAAGCCTTTTGTTCTAAAGAAAGTAGGTGGTTTTGCATCTGCAGCTTTTCCCGTTCTTCATTGTTTTTAAGTTTTACTTTTCTAATGTAGAATAACGCAATAAGGGTCACTATTAAAAGAAGAATACCTAACATGGTCAGTTGAAACCAAAGTTTTTCATAAATAGGGCTATCTATAAAGATGTTGAAGGTTATGGGTTGACTTTCTTCCCATCTATAATTTCTAGATTGTGCGGAAAAAGAATGTGCGCCATATGCCAATCCAGCTAAGTTTTGTTTTTTTTCTGATGACCAAGGGCTCCAGGCAGTACTGTTTAACCGATATCGATATTCTATATCATTTGGATGGTCTAAATCTACTGTTTTATAACTAAAAGATAACTCTGTTTGTTCTGGAGTTAATTGTAAAACATAATTGTTTTTAGCCCAATCATCTGGATTAATAGAATCTAGCGTTTGGTAAGCGATTTCAATATTTTCGAAATGAATTTCGGGTTTTATGGGTTCTTTATCTGTTTCTCCCGGTTCATATTTTGTTAGGCCATAGATGGCTCCAAACCATAAATTCCCATCATTGTCTTTGGTAATCGCATTAAGACAAGTTTCGATCCCTAAAAAACCATCATTACGACCATAGTGAAAAATATCTTGGATTTGATTGAGTAAATTAATTTCTACCCGATCCACACCACGCTCGGTCCCAATCCATAAGTTTTCTTCATTATCAAATATCATTTGATAGATATTGTTGGAGTAAAGATTTTTTTCGCCTTTTAATTTTTTAAAAGAAAGCTCTTTTTCACTCAGATCAGCCCACCAAATTCCTTGTCCAGCAGTACCTAAATACATTTTCTTATCTTTAAAAACAAAGCTGTTAATGGCTACTTTTTGATTTAAGACATTGCCAAGGTGAGTGACTTTGTTTCTTTTTATAAATCCAAGACTTCCATTTTCTGTAGCATACCAAATCTTGCCTTTTTTATCTGCGGACATATACTTAATTTCTAAGTCCTTTATTCCTCTTCTTTTAGCAAATTTCCGAACAGATTTTACCTTATGCCTTCTATAATCGTAAATAAATCTGGTAATACCCGAAGAGTAGGTGGCAGCCCAAACAGTATCATTACTAATATGTATGGATCTTACCCAGTTAGAGGAAAGTCCTCTTTTTTTATTAATTACATAGTTTTTAATAACTTCTTTTGTAATGGTATCTTTCTTAGCCCTTTTAGATCTTCTTTTGGTAGTAAAAATGCTGTCTTTAAGTTTTATCTCTTTAAGAATAATACCTTTTCCTTCAGTACCAGCCCATATGTTTCCACGGCTATCACTAGTTAATGTTTTAATTTTTAACTCAGATAATTTTTTGTCTTGTTTTATTTGATGAATTCCAGCGCTATCAATTTTTATGAGTCCAGCTTCTGAGTTAGAAGCCCAAATTTCATCATCCTTATGATGGACAGCGTATACGCGATTCCCTTTTAAACCAGTATCTTGATTATAATGCGCAAAGTTATTTTGAGAATATTTATAAAACCCTCCTCCAGAAGTAGCGATCCAAATATTCGACTGGCGATCGGTAATGCTCTTTCTAATAGTAGATACAGCTAGTCCGTTTTTACGATTTATTTTTTTCTTTAATCTATAATTAGAAGCATCTAAAATGGTAACCCCATCATTGCTGGTAGAAAACCATAGTTCATTGTTAATTATGGAAATGTCATTAACATTTAGTGTTTCCTGTATCCATTTATTTCCATAGCTTTTGGCATTGGTGTTTAAAACTAGAGTTCCTTGGTTTAAAGCGGATGCAAATACTTTGGTTTTATGGTAAAGAGCTGCGCTAAAATTGTATGCACTATGTCGAACCATAATAGTCGCATCTTTATGAATTTTATTTAGCTTCCAAAGCCCCTTATTCGTGGCAATCCAAAATAGTTTTCCGTCAAATACAATATCATTTACAATACTTGTATTGATTCTAGGATCTAATTGTACTTTTTTCAAGCCATTGCGAGCTGTGTATATGTAAATTCCAACATTTGATGCTAGATAGGTTTTATTATGAATTCTAAAAATCTTATTGATCTGAAGTCCTTCAAAATTGTGGAATTGTTTTTTTGTTTTTATCGAAAGTCCTAATCGTGTACCTACGAATAAACTGTCATTAACGAAAAGTAATGAATGAATATAATTCGATAAAAGCCCATCATCCTCAGTCCAGGTTTCAAACTCCTCTCCATTAAATCTACTAAGTCCACCGCCGCGGGTTCCTAACCACAGATATCCAATATCATCTTGTATAATATCATGAACTTGTGATTGAGGTAGTCCATCTTCTAGGGTGTAGGCTCTTAAGCCATTGTTCTGGGCTGTGATTTTATTGAAGCTTCCAATTCCGATATATAATAATAAAAGGAATAGTAGGTATGAAAAGCGATTGGGGCTCATAACTTTTGGTTTGATAACAAATATAATCAAACTTGATTTCTTGTTAAGGGTACCCATAAAATACTTACGATAAAAAGGAAAATAAAGTAAAACCGTATACAAGCAGGCAGTTTTTTTGGGAAAAAACAAATTGGAAATAATTGGACGCGCCTGCCGTATACAATGGTTTTAATATGTTGTTATAACATCTTAAAGCTCAAAAGAACCATAAAAACAAATAAAATAGCGCAATAAAACAATATGATTGAATAATAAAAATTGGATGAATTTATATTCAATAAATTAATTACTGGTAATCGCTGTATTCTTTGGAGTAGTAACTTTGTTGTCATTCCAAGTAAAACTTTGTTTTAAATTAACGTATTTTATTTCAGATGTCTCTTTGTATAATGTTTCTGTCTCTAATATATTTCCATCAATACCGTATTCTTGGCTAGGAAAAGTATATTGAGAATCGGTGTTTGAATTATCACAATAAACATTAGTTAGGTGTGGTAACTTAATTAGTTCATTTTTATCATTCACCATAAAATAATAGGAATCTACCTCAGCACAACAGGCTAAATATTCCACTTCCATCTTAATCACCTCAGAGATCCCTTCCAGACCTGGGTTCTCCAAGGTGGTGATAAAGATGTCCTCAAAAAGCTCACTGTCTTTAACTTCGAAAGTGAAAACGTTTTCTGAAATTCCCCCCAAACGAATCAGATTAACAATGCAAGTCAGTTGTTCTGCCCCATTCTCTTTAATTTCAGTAACTGCTTTATACCTTCCTGTTTTCTGAAAACTTTGCGCTTTCATAAACTGAAATCCTAAAATTAGGATGAAAAAAACAATGATCTTTTTCATAACAGTATTATTTTGAGGTTGATTATTTGATACAAATGTATGGGCGTTACAGCGTTCAAATTTGCTGGTTTTAGAATTCGTTAGAATCAATTTAGAATTCGTATCACTAATTACGGTTTTAACATAATGAAGGAATATTCCTTATTGAGAATTCGTTATATTATGATTCATATCTTATGGTTATTTTTGTGCTATGATAAATAATTTCGAGAATGAGTTCTTTGGAATAGGAATCCAAAATGGTAAAACGCCAGAGAACTTAGGAGTATTATGGAGGACCGCGCAAAACATGGGTGCCAGTTATATTTTCACCATTGGTAATCGTTATGCCAAGCAAGCTTGTGATACACATAATGCGGTAAAATCTATGCCATATTTTCACTATAATACTTTCGAAGATTTTTATAGCCACTTACCAAAAGGCGCTATGCTTGTAGGAGTAGAATTAACGGAAGAAGCAGTTCCATTAGAAACTTTTCGTCATCCAAAAAGGTGTGTGTATCTATTAGGAGCAGAAGATCACGGTTTATCTAAACTAGCAATCGAAAAGTCACATTTTTTAGTAAAATTTTCATCGGAGCTTAGTGTTAATGTTGCGGTAGCAGGAAGCATTGTTATGTATGATAGAGGTATGGGTAAACCAAGGTTTATTAGAGCATCTTCATAAAAGTCCTTGAAGCGCATCCGAATCGAAATATATCTTTATACCTTAATTTACAACAGTTGAAGAGAACTACTTTTTTTATAGTACATTTATAACTTATTTAGTTCTATGTTCGAAATAGTTGAGAAATCTATAGCCCAATTCAGCTCATGGATTTGGGATTGGCCTTTGTTAGTTCTTTTAATTGGAGGAGGAGTTTTTTTTCTTTTATATTCTCGATTTACTCCTTTTTTATATTTCGGACATGCTATTCAAATATTACGAGGTAAGTATGATAATGAAGAGGCTCCCGGACAATTAAGCCATTTTCAGGCATTATCATCCGCAATAGCCGCTACAGTTGGTATGGGGAATATTAGTGGAGTGGCAGTAGCCTTGGTTATGGGAGGGCCTGGAGCAATTTTCTGGATGTGGATAAGTGCTGTAATTGGAATGGCTACTAAATTTTATACCTGTACACTGGCGATTATGTATCGATCGGAAAGTAAAGAAGGTACAACCCTTAGTGGTCCGATGTATGTAATTGTCGAAGGATTAGGGAAAGGTTGGAAACCACTAGCGGTTTTCTTTGCTATTGCTGGATTAATAGGGACATTGCCCGCTTTTACCGTTAATCAATTAACACAAACACTCGTTGATGTTCTGGATTGGAGTGATGGAACTAAGCTGTATATAGGAATTGTTTTGGCGGTAATAGCCTCATTTGTTATTCTTGGAGGAATTAAAAGAATAGGTCTGGTTGCAAGTAAATTAGTGCCTTTTATGGTGGTATTATACTTTATTACTGTGTTTACCATATTAATATTACAAATCGATAAGGTACCGGAAATGTTTATGTTGATTTTTTCTGATGCTTTTTCTGGAGAAGCAGCAGCTGGTGGTGCCTTAGGATATCTAATAAAAACGGGGGTGAAAAGAGCTGCTTTTTCTAATGAGGCTGGAATTGGAACTGCTCCAATGATGCATGGAACTGCTAAAACGAACGAGCCCATAAGAGAAGGTTTGGTAGCTATGATTGGTCCCGCAATAGATACTCTTTTAGTTTGTACCTTAACAGCCTTAGCCATTTTGTCTACAGGTGTGTGGCGGCACTCTGATGATAATGGGATTTCACTTACATTAGCGGCTTTTAATTCTGTATTACCCTATGGAATAGGGGATATTGTGGTAATCACCATGGTGCTAGTTTTTGCTTTTTCAACCTTATTTTCATTTTCGTATTACGGAGTTACTTGTTTAGGTTTTTTAACCAAACCAAAATTTGGGAAGTATTATAATTATATCTATATACTTTCTATTGTTGTTGCTGCAGTGGTAAAAATAGATTTTGCTATTAACCTAATAGATAGCGCATTTGCCTTAATGGCTATTCCAACGGTAATTTCTGGGTTGTTGTTATCTAAAAAGGTAAATGATAAGGCCAAAACGTACTTTGAAAAAATCACTTCCAAATAATCTGTAAAGCTACTTTTTAAACTAGTATTATTTGATAGGAGAAACTCCAGAAAACCAAGGTCTCCTATTTTTCGTATATATTTGCTCTAACCCAAATTTTTGAAAATATGAACAAGTTTATCTATTTATCATCTGTAATATTGATGCTTTTTTTTGTTTCCTGTGAAGAATTGGAAAGACTAACAGTATTTGAGATTGACTACGATTCTGAATTTACAGTGGCTTCAACAACAATTATTGATGTGCCAATAAGTATAGAAACACCTCCGATACCAACTAATTCTGAATCCGAATTTGAAAGTAATAATACGAGTAGTTCACTAATAGAGAGTATTCAATTAAAAAGACTTAGACTTATCATAGAAAGTCCGGAAAGTGGAGATTTTAACTTTCTTCAAGAGGTTAGGTTATTTATTGATGCAGATGGATTAGAAGAAACTGAAATTGCATTTGCCGAAGATTTAGAAAATGAAAACCTAAAGGTGATCGAGTTGGAAACGACCCGAGCAGAGTTAAAAGAGTTCTTAAAAAAAGACTCGTTTACTCTGAGAGCTTCCACCACTACCGATGAAACTATAAATGAAGATCATAAGATAAAAGTCGATTGTGTATTTCGCGTAGATGCAAATATTCTAGGGCTTTAATTATTAAGATAAACACGAGGAATATCATTTTTAATTTCTCGTGTTTGTATTATAATTTAAGATGCATTTTCAAGCAAACAGTAGTTTTATTCTCTTACAATAAATTCACTTCTTCTATTTTCTTGATGCTCTTCTTCTGTACAAGGAACACCATTAGCACATTTGTTTTTAAGTCTTCTTTCTCCATATGCTTTACCTCTAATTCTACGCCAGTGTATACCGCCATTTCTGATTATGTATCGTACCGTCGCTCGCATACGTTTTACACTAAGTCTTTTGTTGTACCAATAGCTTGATCTACTATCAGTATGTGAACGTACTTCAATTTTTAAATTAGGATTTTGTTGCATAACGGCAATTACTTTTTGTAAGTCAGCAATTGCATCAGGTCTTATTTCATCGTTATCTAGGTCAAAGAAAATCGTATTTAATTGTAAAGGGTCTACAATATCGTCGCCAATAGAAACAGGTTCGGATGATGTAGACAGTAGTTTTTCTTTTGTGAAATTGATAGGCACATTGTTAAGAGTTTCATAGGTGTTGTCTGATCTAAAAATAATATCATTAGGATTAAGACCATCGATTGCTACTCTTATAATATATTGCTTATCACATTCTACTTCAAAGTTGTAACTACCGTTATAATCAGATTTGATCTCATTAATCACATTTCCATCTGTATCCAATAAGATAACATCAGCATTTACAATTGTTTCACCTGTTTTTTCGTCAGTAATAATTCCAGTTAAATACTCTTTGCAGGAAGTGATAAGTTCTTCGGTTTGTTTAAAGCTATAAATGTCATCATTTCCTTTCCCCCCTTTTCTGTTACTGGCAAAATAACCTGTTCTGTTTTCTTCATCAATAACAAAAGAAAAATCATCTTTTGGACTGTTAATAGGTTTTCCTACATTGAAGACTTCATAAGTATCTTCTTCTTTTGGGATAGCAATAAAAACATCTAAACCTCCAAGTCCTACATGACCATCACTGGCAAAATATAATTGTCCACTGTTACTTACATATGGAAATGTCTCTCTTCCTTCAGTATTTATAGAATCACCAAGATTTCTTGGTTTTCCATAGCCTCCTCCTGGAAGTATATCTACTACAAACAAATCAGATTTGCCTCTGGTTCCTCTCATGTCACTTGCAAAATATAACTGCTTGTCATCAGGGCTCAGTGCTGGATGCGAAATGGAATAATTATCACTGTTAAAAGGCAGCTCTTCAATATTAGACCACTTTTCATTAATGAATGTTGCTTTATACAATTTTAGTAACACAACACCTTTTCTACTTTTTCCTAGTTTGTTATTGGTGAAATTATTTCTGGTAAAATACATAGTATTCCCATCCTTGGTAAAACTAGTTGAAGATTCATGGTATTTAGAATTTATTCTACCCTTTAGCTTTTTAGATTCATTCGTTGATATATTATCGTCATTTATTTTTGAGGAGAACAAATCTAAGAAAGGCATTTTGTTCCATTCATGTAGTTTTGAGTTTTTACTTCTTGAAGAGGCAAAAACAATATTTCCTCTATGATCAAAACTTGGAGCATAATCCGAAAATTCTGAATTGATATCTAGTGTATAAGTGTCGTATTTGCCAGATTGCATTTCGATAAAATTTAAGTAATCTCTTTTGTCAATAAAAGATCTAGCTCGCTTATCATTACCAGTTATTGAATTAAATCTTTCCATAACGGTATCCGCTTCATTATAACGTTCAGCACTTTTTAGACTTTGTGCATACCGGAACAAATATTCGGGTTTGATTTGATCAGAAAAATTGGAGATCAATTTTTCATACCACTCGATAGATGCTTCGGGTTCGCCTGTAAAATAAAAGGAATCTGCTAATTTTCTGTATAAGTCTGGTGATGAATATCCTTTTTTTGCAACATCGAGATAGATGTCTCTGGCATTAATGTAGGCTAATGCTTCAAAATTTTGATCCGCCTTGGAAAGTAACTTTTCTGTACTTTGAGAAAAACAATTTATTGATATCAAAAATAACATCATGACAGCATAAATAGATACCGTATGAAACGTTTTGAAATTAATAAAAAATGATTTAGAACAATTTTCCAAAATGATCCCAGTATTTTAATGTCAATAATTTATTTTCAGGGGGTTTTGAAAATATACTGGAATTAAATTTACAAAAAATTAACAAGAGTACGTTTATATTACATTTCTAGATTAGATTTTTCAGTGTTTTATGTGTATAAATTTTAATCAATCAAAAAAGATAATAGTTTTTAGGAGTGCGTAGTTTTGTGAAATAATCGACTAACTTTGCATTAAAATTATAAGTATGAGTCATAAAGCTGGTTTTGTAAATATTATAGGAAATCCTAATGTAGGGAAATCAACTTTAATGAATGCATTTGTTGGAGAACGATTATCTATCATTACTTCAAAAGCGCAAACAACACGGCATAGAATTTTAGGAATCGTAAATGGTGATGATTTTCAGGTGATTTTGTCGGATACTCCAGGGATTATAAAGCCTGCTTACGAATTACAGGAGTCTATGATGGGATTTGTAAAATCTGCTTTTGAAGATGCAGATGTTCTTATATATATGGTCGAAATTGGTGAGAAAGAACTTAAGGACGAAGCGTTTTTTAAGAAAATTACAAATGCTAAGATTCCAGTGTTTTTATTGTTAAATAAAATCGATCAATCCAACCAGGAACAATTAGAAGAACAAGTAAAGTTTTGGTCAGAAAAAGTTCCAAATGCAGAGTTATATCCAATTTCTGCGTTAGAAAATTTTAACGTACGAGAAGTTTTTGAAAGGATTGTAGAATTACTGCCAGCCTCACCACCTTTTTATCCTAAAGATCAGCTTACTGATAAACCAGAACGTTTCTTTGTAAATGAAGCTATTCGAGAAAAAATCCTATTGCATTATAAAAAGGAAATTCCTTATGCCGTAGAAGTAGAGACAGAGGATTTTTTTGAAGACGAAAAAATCATTAGGATTAGATCTGTTATTATGGTAGAAAGAGATTCTCAAAAAGGAATTATTATTGGACACAAAGGCTCCGCACTTAAAAGAGTTGGAGTAGAAGCTAGAAAAGAATTAGAGAAATTTTTTGGAAAACAGATACACATAGAGTTATATGTAAAAGTGAATAAAAATTGGAGAAATAATCAGCGTCAATTAAAACGCTTTGGTTATAATCAATAATTATAGTACTTCTAAATTCCTCTAAAACTTTGTTTGTAAGATTTTTATAAGTTATTCAACTTAACTGTTTACGGTAAAACTGTATTTGAAAGATAAAACCTGACATTTAAACGTTTTTATAGGTTTTTCTATGATTTTTTAATGCGAATCTTCTAATTTTGTTACATAACTAATATCTAAAGCCCTAAAATATGATATGAAACTTACTTTAACTTCACTCGTTTTTTAATAACGTTTTACTTTTAAAATTTAATAAACAATAGACAATATAGTTCATGTTATAATGAATTTATTGACTCTTTTTGTCTTGTAATTGTTTATAAAATAACCCAAAATAATTAACCATATTGAATCTTTGAATTCAAAAGAAAAAACTACACAATGTCAATATTTACTAAAAAGCTTAACTCTTTAAGCCAAAAGATAAGCGCAACAAATGTTGGAGCGATTATCTTTAGCCTAACCATGATCGTCATTTTTATGATGACAACAGGATTTAATTCTGTATTGGATAAAAATAATAGTGCTTCTGCTACTGTATGTAGCAATCCCTTAGGAGAAGCATTAGGGTATAACGCGTTTGTTCGATATAATGCAACGCTTAAAGGTGGTGATACCGAAGGACCTATAGCATTAGGTGGAAATTTAACAATGGATGGTATCATTACAGTAGCAGCGCAAACTGCTGGCACGAATTTTTTTAATGGTGATGATCAAGCTTCATCATTAGTAGTAAATGGAAGAATAATTTATACTTCTGGAGAAGGGATTCATTTAAATCAAGGATATGTAAAAGTTGGGGACCTTAATGGGTCTTCTGTATTTGATTTAGATAGAAACAACGCATCGGTAAACACAAGAGTAACTTCTGGGGATTATGATGCAAAACCTAGAGTACAAGTACAAAGAAAACAAGTTGAGAACTCAGTTAATAATGGAGATTTAATAGATTTCGAAGCCGCCTTCAGAGCTTTTGAAACGAGATCATTAGATTATAGCCTATTAATACCAAATCTTACTGTTAGTAATGTTAATAAAATTTCATTAGTTCCAAATACCGTTAATGTGTTAAACCTTACGGGAGCTCAGCTGCAAAGTCTTCCGTACTTAACTTTTGAGAATGCTCCTAATCAGGATACTCCTTTAATTATTAATGTAGATGCCCCAGGTGATTTTGAATGGAATATTTTGAATATTGCTGGAATAGGAGATCCGCAAGGATCATTTATTATCTGGAATTTTTATAATAATGATAGTATTACACTAAAGGGAGGTTCAACAATAATCGGAAGTTTGTTTGCTCCAAAATCAGATGTAACAAAAGATTCTTCTGGAAATATTAATGGTCAGGTAATTGCTGCTAATTATTATCATATCCAAGGAGAATTACATCAGCATGTTTTTGATGCATGTGAGGACAGTGATGTCTGTCAACTTACTGTAGATGCTGGTGAAGATTCTGAATTTTGTGGAGAAGGAGAGGTAACGCTTACGGCTAGAGTTAATGGAGCTTCAGAATGTGTAGATTGCACTGGGACTTATGGAGTGTCTAACACAAATAGTTGTAGAAGAGATCAAGACTATGTAATGTGGTTAACAGATGGTAATAATCCAAGATGGTTTTCTAATATAGATCTAGAATGGAATGAACTTGCAGACGGAACTGCAACCCTTACAGGTACTATTTTTGATCATACCCTTACACAAACTACATATGAAGTAAATGCGATATTCTCTGGAAGAACTAGCATAACTCCAGAAAATAGTCCAAAAGGTCATGTATGTTACGATGAAAATGAAAATGGATGGATTTATTACACAGGATTAACAGGGACAGTTACGAGTACCGATGGATCATGGTCTGTTGATTTATCAAGAAGAGGGCCTGCTTTCCAGTTGGGTAATGGTGCTAATCAAACAGAGGAACAAGAAGGGAAATATGGAGCTTGTGGTTGGTTCGACACCACAGATGGTCAGTATAACAAAGGAGATTTTAACTTTAACTTAGGTGATTGTATTACTACAACAAATACAGAAGTAAGTTACTTATGGTCAACAGGAGAAACAACACCTTCTATTACAGTTAACCAAGGAGGAACATATACCGTTACAGTTAAAGATTGTGAAAATTGTGAAGCTTCTGATTCTGTAGAGGTAATCATTAATGAAGCTCCAACTGTAAATGCAGGAGATGATCAAGAGATATGTCTTGGAGATGAGTTAATTTTAACTGCTGTTACCGATAATAATGAGAGTTGCGAAAGTTGTATAGAGTATGGAGTTCTAGATACGGATCATTGTCGTCGAGATCAGAATTATGTGTTGTGGTTAGATGGGAACAGATATTTTTCTAATGTGGATTTAGAGTGGAATGAACTCGCTGATGGTACTGCAACATTAAAAGGGACTGTTTTTGATTATACAGTTACACAATCTAATTATGAAGTAGATGTGATATTTACTGGAAAAACTTCTACTGCACCAGCGAATAGTCCTAAGTCGCATGTTTGTAATGACGAAAATGAATCAGCTTGGGAATATTATACCGAATTTACTGGAACAATTACGAGCGAAGATGGATCTTGGTCAACTAGCTTAACTAGAAGAGGACCAGCTTTCCAGATGGGTAATGGAGCAAATCAAACAGAAGCTGAATTAGGAAAATTTGGAGCTTGTGGTTGGTTTGATACAGATGATAATGAATATCCTGTAGGGGATTTTAATTTTAATTTTGGAGATTGTATTTCCTCAGAAACAAGTAATACTACTTTCTTATGGTCTACTGGTGAAACAACAGCTTCAATTACTGTTTCTCCAGAAGAAGATACTACCTATTCTGTTACTGTTACTAATTGCAATGGTTGTACCGCAACTGATGAAGTAGTGGTAACTGTGAAGTCTGCTGTTGTAGATGCAGGAGATGATCAAAATGTATGTTTAGGCGAAGAAGTAACACTAACAGCTACTGGAGAAGGTACATTCGTATGGTCTACAGGAGAGACAACAGAAAGTATTACAGTATCTCCTACCGAAACAACTACATATACTGTTACAGCTACTAGTGGAAGTTGTGAGGCTACGGATTCGGTTACCGTTGTTGTTAATGATCCAGTGATCGTTGATGCAGGTGAAGATCAAGAGATTTGTTTAGGAGAAGAAGTTACTTTAACTGCACAAGCTACAGGTATTGATAATTGTGGTGATTGTATCGAGTATGGTATTAAAGATACTGACTATTGCAGAGGACGACATCATCAGTTTGTTGTTTTCATAAATGATAACGGAACTAGATTATGGTTTAGAAATGTTGATCTTGTTTGGAGTGAAAATGCTGTTGATGGAACTGCAACGTTAAAAGGAGAAGTATTTGAATACAATTCAACTAATACTGCTTTTATGGTAGATGCTACCTTTACCGGATTTACAGATACGCCGCCAGCAGGAAGTCCTAAAGCAAGTTCTTGTCAAACAGAAGATGCAACAGGTTGGGTATATTATACTGGAATCAGCGGAACGGTTACCCAAATTGGAGGTGATTTAAGTTATGATATCTCCAGAAGAGGTGAAGCTTTCCAGGTAGGAAATGGTGCTAATGTGTTCGAGTATACTCCAGCTGTTTACGGAGGATCTGGATGGTTTAACTTAGAAGGAAACCCAGATTCGTTTGGAGATTTTAATATAAACTTAGGAGATTGCATTTCTCAAGGACAAGGACAAGTACAGTATTTATGGTCTACAGGAGAAACTACGCAAAGTATTACCGTTTCACCTGAAGAAGATACTACATATTCTGTTACAGTAACTGGATGTACTGAGTGTGTTGGAGAAGATGAGGTAACTGTTATCGTTGATAACGCTACTGCAGATGCTGGTGATGATCAGGATATTTGCGTTGGAGAAACAGCTACACTAGCAGTTGTTGGAGAAGGAGCTGTTCTTTGGTCTACAGGAGAAACTACAGCAAGTATAGAGGTTTCACCAAACGCTACTACTACCTATACGGTTACGGTAACTAATGGTGAGTGTTCTGCTACAGATGAAGTAGTAGTAACGGTAGGTTCGGCTACTGCCGATGCTGGAGATGATCAAGATATTTGTATTGGAGAAACAGCTACACTAGCAGTTGTTGGAGAAGGAGCTGTTCTTTGGTCTACAGGAGAGACTACAACAAGCATCGAGGTTTCACCAGATACTACAACAGAATATACAGTTACAGTAACTAATGGTGAGTGTTCTGCTACAGATGAAGTAGTGGTAACAGTAGGTTCTGCTACAGCCGATGCTGGTGATGATCAAGTGATCTGCGTTGGAGAAACAGCTACGCTAACAGTTGTTGGAGAAGGAACTGTTCTTTGGTCTACAGGAGAAACTACAGCAAGTATTGAGGTTTCGCCAGATACTACTACAGAATATTCAGTTATAGTAACAAATGGAAATTGTTCTGCCACAGATGAAGTAATCGTTACAGTAAACTCTGCTACTGTAGATGCAGGAGAAGATCAAACAATTACAGTAGGAGAAACAGTTATACTAACAGCAGTTGGAGATGGAACTATTCTTTGGTCTACCGGAGAAACTACGGCAGGTATCGAAGTTTCACCAGAAGAGACTACAACATACACTGTTACCGTAACTAATAATGGATGTACAGCAACCGATGAAGTTACTGTTTTTGTAGAAGGTTGTTCATTAGTAGCCGATGCTGGTGAAGATCAAGAGGTTTGTTTAGGAGAGGAAGTTGTATTGTCGGTAGAAGGCGAAGGAGATATCTTATGGTCTACTGGAGAAACAACTAGAACTATAACAGTTTCACCAACAAATACAACTACTTATTCTGTAATTGTTACCGATGGAGCTTGTGAATCTATGGATGAAGTTGTAGTAGGAGTAACTATACTAGAGGTAAGTGCAGGAAGAGATAGATTTCTATGTGAAGATTTCGGTGAAGAAGCAACCCTAACAGCTTCTATTGGGGATAGTTATTTGTGGTCTAATGGAGCAACAACTAGAACTATTGTTGTTTCACCACCAGTAACTACAAATTATACAGTTACCGTAACTGTAGGTGACTGTAGTGATTCTGATGAGGTAACTGTATTTGTAAGTAATTGCGATGAGAGTATTATAGAAACAAAACTATACCCAACAGTTTTACATTCTGGAGAAGATATGACCATAGATATAATGTCTAAGAAAGAACAAAATGTAAGAGTAACTTTCTACAGTATGAATGGTTCTAGAATGACTCCTGCAAAAGAATCAGTAATTACGAATGGTAAAAATTCATTAGTGTTTAACATGACACAATCAATGGAATCAGGAGTGTATGTAGTGAAGATACACAAAGAAGAAGGTGTTGAATATAAGAAGTTTATTATAAAATAATATTTTCTTCGATATAGCTTTAAATTTGAAAGCGTTCTGAAAAGTCACACTTTTTAGAACGCTTTTTTTATCTAACAATTTCTTAACCCTAAGAATTCGTAAAATAGACGTAATTTATTGTTATGGTAACATTAAGGATATATGCATTATTGAATTTAGCTAGCTAACGCAAATCAAATTAATAATGAAAATCTTTAACAAATCAAGTCTATTTGTAATTGGGGCTTTAGGATTATTTTATTCTTGTAACCTTGATGATTATCAAGGAGGAGGCGGTAATACAGACGACCTTACGTTTAACAAAATTGGAGGTTTTATAAATGGAACTGGAGATGAAGGCTTTGCAGAAATTTCTGCCTTTGATCCAGAAACAGCAAAACTGTTTGTAGTAAATCCTAATGATGTTGAACTTTCTGTATGGGACCTATCTACTCCATCTAATCCAGTAGCCGGAGCAGATATTGCTTTAAACGGAATTCCAAATAGTGTAGCAGTACATGATGGATTGGTTGCTGTAGCATTAGAAAATGCAGCAGATAAGCAGGCAAATGGTACAGTAGCGACGTATGATGCAGAATCACAAACTTTATTAACTACATATCCAGCAGGAGCATTACCAGATATGGTAACATTTAGCCCAAATGGTAAATACATTATAGCCGCTAATGAAGGGGAACCAAATGATGAATATACAGTTGATCCAGAAGGTTCGGTAACGATCATAGAAGTAGCAACTGGTCAAGTACACCAAGTAACGTTTACAAGATTTAATGGAGTTTCTATTGGCAATGACTTTAGAGTTTTTGGTCCAAACGCAACATTTGCTCAGGATATAGAACCAGAATATATAGCTGTTTCTGATGATTCTAGAACGGCGTATATAGCATTACAAGAAAATAATGGGATTGCCGCAATAGATTTAAGAACTAAAACGGTACGTTATATCACTGGTTTGGGAGTCAAGGATTATTCATTACCAGAAAACCAGATCGATGCGAGTGATCGAGATGATATCGTTGGAAACTTTCAGAATTGGCCAGTATTAGGATATTATCATCCAGATGCTATGACATTTGCTAAAATACGAGGAGCAAGATTTTTAATTACTGCAAATGAAGGTGATGCCAGAGATTATGATGGATATTCTGAAGAAGAAAGGGTAAAGGATTTAACACTAGATCCTACTGCATATCCAGATGCTGAGACACTACAACTAGACGAAAATCTTGGACGTTTAAAAACTACTACTGCGAATGGTGATATAGATGGCGATGGAGATATAGATCAAATCTATGCTTATGGAGGAAGATCTTTTACCATTTGGACAACAACAGGAGCAAAAGTATACGATAGTGGTGATCAGATTGCAAGAACTGTGTTTGAGTTTGATCCTAGTTCCTTTAATAGTAATGAAGGAGATGGAGTCGATAATAGATCTGATGATAAAGGAGCAGAGCCAGAAGCTGTAGAAATCTTAAAAGTTGATGGAAGCACACTATTGTTCGTAGGTTTAGAAAGAACAGGAGGAGTAATGGTGTATGATATTTCTAATCCGGTAAATCCGAGGTTTATCGATTGGTTGCGTGATACCGCTGATATCTCTCCAGAAGGATTGATTACTGTTAGCGCAGAGGATAGTCCAACTGGTAATGCTTTGGTGATTGTTACACACGAAGTATCTAATTCTGTGGCAATCTACGAAGTGAAATAAAAGCATCCATAAAAATTTTGATGTTTTACAGTAACCAACTTATATAGATTTGTTTATATCTTTGAAATAAGTAATTATTTCACTGACTGACTATCAATTATGAAAAAGTTCAATAGGTCGATGCGCTGACCGTTGAGCTTTTTCGTTTTTATACCCGCTTCCTTATATTTTATTTACCTCATCTTACAGGATCAATAGTTTAGCAAGAATAAAAAGACTAATTTTGCACAAATTTTAGAATTCGAGATAATGAGTAATATAGTGGCAATTGTAGGGAGACCTAATGTAGGGAAATCTACTTTTTTTAATAGACTGATCCAGAGAAGAGAAGCTATCGTAGATGCAGTGAGTGGAGTAACTCGTGATCGTCACTATGGTAAGAGTGATTGGAACGGTAAAGAATTCTCATTAATCGATACAGGTGGTTATGTTGTTGGAAGTGATGATATTTTCGAAGCAGAAATCGATAAGCAGGTAGAACTTGCTATAGATGAAGCTGATGCAATTATCTTCATGGTAGATGTAGAATCTGGTATTACTGGTATGGATGAAGAAGTGGCAAATCTGTTGCGCAAAGTAGATAAGCCAATTTTTGTAGCGGTAAATAAGGTTGATAATGCAAAAAGAGCTGCCGATGCTGTTGAGTTCTATAATCTAGGGTTAGGAGAATATTATACTATTGCTAGTATTAACGGAAGCGGAACAGGAGAATTATTAGATGCTTTGGTAGATGCTCTGCCAGAACAAGAAGAAGAAGAAGTTTCTGAGCTACCACGTTTCGCTGTGGTAGGAAGACCTAATGCTGGAAAATCCTCTTTTATCAATGCTCTTATTGGAGAAGACCGATATATAGTTACGGATATTGCCGGAACCACAAGAGATGCTATTGATACCAAATACAATCGTTTTGGTTTTGAGTTTAATCTCGTAGATACTGCAGGAATCCGACGTAAATCCAAGGTAAAAGAAGATCTAGAATTTTATTCCGTAATGCGATCGGTAAGAGCTATAGAACATAGTGATGTATGTTTATTATTAGTAGATGCTACGCGAGGATTTGATTCGCAGGTACAGAATATATTTTGGTTAGCAGAACGCAACCGAAAAGGAATTGTAATTCTAGTTAATAAATGGGATCTAATAGAAAATAAGGAAAGCAATACCCTTAAAGATTTCGAAAAGTATATTCGTAAGCAAATAGAACCATTTACAGACGTGCCTATTGTGTTTATCTCTGCGCTAACCAAGCAACGTATATTTAAAGCCATTGAAACAGCTGTAGAAGTGTATAAAAATCGTTCTAAAAAGATCAAAACAAGTGTTATGAACGATACCATGCTTCCTATTATAGAGCATAATCCACCACCAGCTTACAAAGGAAAGTATGTAAAGATTAAATACTGTATGCAATTGCCTACACCTCAACCACAGTTTGCATTTTTTTGTAATCTACCACAATATATAAGAGATCCGTACAAACGCTTTATTGAAAATCAATTGCGCAAACAATTTGATTTTCATGGTGTACCTGTTGCAGTATATTTTAGGAAAAAGTAATTTTGGAAGTGAAGAAGTCTACATTGGTTATATTAGTTCTTGTTGTTATGCTAATTTCTGGTGTAGCATGGTTTCTAAAAAAGGCTTCTCAAGAGGTGTTGACTGCTTTTGGTACAATGAATAGTAGATTGCAAACTCATTCCACTTCTGTAGCAAAAGATAACGATTCTTTATTAACTCTTATAAGAGATGAAGAACATGTAGTAAAAGCTGAAGAAATAGAAGTGTTAGTTGATGATTTTGGAAAGTATTTAGAATCTATCAAAGAAGAGATGTTAGGAATTAAAGATCCAACGAATTATGAAAAAATGGATCAGGCTAACAATATGTTTTTTACAGAAAATGGTCTTTCTGAAAAAGGATTAGAATTCCTAAATACGATCAATCAGTTTAGAGAAGAAATACTTAGTAGGGTTGATGATAATGGATTAAAAACCACTATCTCTGAAAAGCTAAGCACGAATGATGTCGTTGATAGATCAGGAAAAAAACACAATTGGCTAATCTATAATTTTAAAGACTTTCCATTAGTAGCGAGCATTACCAAACTTACCCAAATGCAATCAGATGTTTCCAGTATCAAATCAGATATCTATAGAGCGTATTTGAGAAAACAAAAGTAGATTACTAGTCCATTTTCACTTTGATTGTAAGTTCTTCGAAGTTTGCAACTTCGTAGGATCATTATGTATTAAGATTGTAAAAATTATATAAATGATAAAACCAATTATAATATATAATGCCCACATATTACATAGGTATTATCCGTTATTGAAGTCTACAAAGTAGCGGCCGGAAAGGTATTTATATTTATCATGATAAATTTTAAAAATAGATATTATGCCTGGAACCAACGGAGATCAACCCAATGATGATAAACCTAAAAATATATTTGAACGTGTTAAAGATGCGTACAAACAACGAAAAGAAAGAAAAGCACGAGAAAGACAAAGAAGGGAAGAAGAATATCGAATAGATCTTCGGCGTATTAGTGGATCAAGAGAGAATAGAGAATTGCGTGAACAACAGTATCAAGAAAGGTTAGCACAACAAAGAAGGGAAAGACAGGAGAGGCAAGAAGCACGTGATATAGACCTTGATCCAAGAGAAACATTTGTAGAAGCTCATATGGCTAAAGAGCAGCCAAAAAATTCTCAACCAGGAGAAAT
The DNA here is from genome assembly GCF_039523995.1 of Aquimarina litoralis. Classification (NCBI taxonomy): domain Bacteria; kingdom Pseudomonadati; phylum Bacteroidota; class Flavobacteriia; order Flavobacteriales; family Flavobacteriaceae; genus Aquimarina; species Aquimarina litoralis. The sequence goes on along the minus strand of NZ_BAAAGE010000005.1, from coordinate 172,450 downwards.
GTATAGAGATGAAGACGGTAAACGCTATGTAAAAGCTTATGTAGAGGTTGAAGAAAATAATCTGTCAGAAAGAGATGTCAATGGATCTAGCACATCACTTATTTCCAAAGAAAAACTTACAAACCTGACCGAACAACCAAAAGAGAAAGCTGAAGAAAACGAAAAAGCTAAAGCTATAGAAAAAGATAAAAACAATAGAAATAGCCAAGATAGCACCAGAGGTAACAAGAGTAATAAAAGAAGAAGCCAAGGCAGAAATTTATGATGGTAAAGATATCGCGAATTTGTAATCCGTGCGATTCCGACGAAACTGTTCCTAAAACCCCGTCGCTGCCGCTAGTTTGTAACTAGTGGCTTTTCTATTTTATTAACCTAAATTAATCTAGCAGCCAAGAATAAAGCTAGTAAAGTATGTACCAGATATATTAGGAAACTTTTGCTTTCTACTCATTGCAACAAATTAAACAAAAGCTGTGATTATAGTAACCACAGTTTTTGTTTTTAAATGTGTTGTGCTAAGCACAAGCAAGACGTTCGTGCCAGCGTGGGAATCCGTAAAGTAGAGGTTTTTTAAAATACCTGTAATATTGTTGTTTTTCGTAACACTTTAAAATTTAATGTAACGCTATTTCAGTACGAGACATTTATTTAAAAAAAAGAGATTGCCGTTTAAAGACAATCTCATTATCATTATATTATATGTGCGGATTACAAATCTTCGCTATCGGGTTCATATGTATAACTGATATACAAGACTTTTTTTATGTGTCTCTAGAATTATTTTTCTTACTAAAATATAACCTATAAAAATAGCTTAGTGCAGTTTTTCTCAATTTCTTTTTTCTTAATAGTAGTGTATAAACTTTTTCAAAAAAAACATAAAAAGAAGGTAACATTTTTACTTTTGCGAACACTTATGAATAATGGATAATTAGTTTTAAGTAATCACAAATTCATCAATCAATTTTATACATGAAAATACAACAAATCACTCTACTGGGTATATTATTCTTTTGTTCTTTCTTTTTACAAGCGCAAAATTTTTCAATTAATGGTCAAATAAACGATGCGGAAAAAAGAACTCCAATTGAAGCTGCAACTGTGTATGTAGAAGCTGTGAAAGATAGTACGCTAATTACGTATACGATTTCTGATGCAAAAGGTAATTTTCAACTTTTAGGAAACACTCCAAGAAAAGAAGTTAAGGTTTTCATTTCGTCAATAGGATATCAACCCTATTTTAAAAAAATTAAGCTTACAAATCCAAAAATTGATTTAGGGCAAATTAATTTGGATTTTGCAGTAGAATCATTAGACGAAGTGCTAGTAAAGTCAAGAGCTCCTGTTACGATAAAAAAAGACACTTTAGAATTTAATGTAGCGTCATTTAAAACTAAAAAAGATGCTAATGTTGAAGATTTATTAAAAGAGTTACCAGGAGTTGAGGTTGGCGATGACGGAAAAATTAGAGTAAATGGAAAAGAAGTCAATAAGATTTTGGTAAATGGAAAACCTTTTTTTGGAGACGATCCTACAATTGCTACTAGAAATTTAACAAAAGACATTGTCGATAAAATTCAGGTTACAGATACTAAAACAGATGCAGAAGCATTTGCTGGAGAAGAAGGCGATGGAGAAAATAAAACCATAAATATAACAATCCAGGAAGATAAAAATAAAGGAACTTTTGGTCGAGTCGCAGCCGGTATAGGAACAGATGAACGTTATGAAGCAGCCGGGATTATTAATTATTTTAATGATGATCAAAGGATTAGTGTTTTAATGGGAGGGAATAATATCAACTCGCCTGGATTTAGTTTTGGTGAGATACGGAAGATGTTCGGAGGAGCCAGAAGTATGTCTGTAAACGATAGTGGAGCATTTTCTATTGATGGAATCTCTTTTGGAGGAGGAGAAGGTATAGTGACTTCTAGAAATGCAGGGGTTAACTACACTGATGATTTAAATAATAAAATAAATGTGAATGCTAACTATTTTTATGGCTCAACAGATTCAGAAAATGAAAGGCTTAGTGAGCGAGAAAACATCCTGCCAGACACGCGTTTTTTTTCTACTTCTTCTTCTAATTCTATTAGTAAAATAGATAATCATGATGTGAATATTGGTTTTGATATTAAAGTGGATTCTACTTTTTTAATCAATATAAAACCATCTTTAAAATTTATAACATCTGATTCTCGTTTTCAGAGTACAGATAGTTCTAGCGATGAAAATGGAGTGCAACTTAATAGATCAAATCTTTTTACCAATTCGGAACGTTTAGATAAAAGATTTACAAATGATATTGATATAACCAAGAGGTTTGGTAATCGTGGTGCTTTTCTAAAGGTTAATACCTCAACTGGATTTAATAATACTTCTAGTGATGAGTTTCTGCAATCAAATACAGATATATTTGGAGACTTACCCGAAACCTTATCTAGAGATCAGTTTACAAATACAGAAAATTCTTTTACAAGTTGGTATGCCAATATTACATATAGACATCCTTTAATTTCAAAAAAAGTATTTTTAGATGTCTCTTACTCATATAGATGGGATGTTAGAGAAAACCTGGAAAGTACTTTTAATTTTAATACAGTTACGCAGGAGTATGATGACTTTAATGAAGATTTAAGTACTGACTTTAGATTTATTAATACAAGAAAGACTCCAGGAGCAAAATTAGTATATCAAGGAAAAAAACTATCAGCAAGTGTTGGTACTGGTTATGTGTTTAGGACTTTAGAAAATCAAGACAAACTAAGAGGTATCGAATTTGAACAAGACTTTGATGCTATTGAACTTAATGGGCGAGTTAATTATAGATTTAGTCCAAAAGCTTCATTGTACACGGGATATCAGTTAAGTAATAGGCCGCCAGATATTTCCCAACTTCAGCCGTTTCAGGATGTTTCCAATCCTTTAAATACTATTACAGGAAATCCAAATCTTAAACCCTCTAATGAGCATAGCGTATATGTTGGGTTTAATGACTACGATTTTCAGAAAAGATCGGGATTTTATAGTTATTTTAATATTCGAGCAACTAACGATAAAGTAGTGCCAAGAACGATCATTGATGAAAATTTGGTGTCGAATACAACTTTTGATAATGTTAATGGTGATTATCGAATTTATGGAAGTTTATCAAAGAGTAAATCTTATAAAATAGACTCATTAAGAACTATAAAAGTAGGCCTTGGGCTATACGGTAATATAAATAGGATCGTAAATTTTAACAATGAAATACAATATAGGACTAATACTACCTCATTAACTCCTAATCTTAGTTTTACGTTTACATGGAAAAATATTTTAGAATTAAGACCTAGATATAGTATTTCATTTACGAATACTACTTATGATATTGATCTCTTTGATAATAGAGATTTTTTAAGGCACGATTTATGGTTAAGAACGACAACTTTTGTACCTAAAAATTTAGAATGGAGTAATGATATCAAATATAATTATAATCCAGATGTAGCAGCAGGCTTTCAACGAAGTTCCTGGTTTTGGAATACCACAGTCGCCTATTCTTTATGGAAAAAGAAAGCAACTGTTACTTTAAAAATATATGATTTGCTAAATCAAAATAACAACGCAAGACGTATTGCGACATCTAATTATATTGAGGATGCAGAAAGTACTGTTTTACAGCAATATTTTATGTTGAGTTTTAGTTATAAATTTAATAGTTTGGGAAAAAAGGGAGAGGTTGGAAAAGATAATTTTTTCTTTGATTAAAACTTTCTTAAAAGAGGTGTTAGCCTTTTGGGGTAGGATAGAACAGATGTAATGTGCCAATCCGTGTTATCAGTAAAGGTGATATTCGATATAGTATCAAAATAAAAAGATGTGTTACCTCAAAAACTTAATTTTTTTATAAAAAAAGTTTTGAAGCTAGATATTTTGGGCAATAAAAGTACCTCGTTGGTATTTGGTAAGTTTGGTTAGATCCGGTGAGACCTTGTATTTTTTTATGATATCTTCATGAACTTGGTCTAGTGCTAAAGAAATAGAAGGTTTGTAGTTTTCTCCTATAAAATCTAAAATGATAAGATCGTTTTTTTTAAACAATTCATGATAATATATATAAGATAGTCTGTTGGTGTAGGCTATCGAATTTCCAGCCCAGAACTTCCATTGTTTATCAGAAAACCTAAGAAAATTGTATTCGGAAATTTTTTTGTCTTGAAAAAAACCAGGATTGGTGAAATGATCAACAAAGTTTATGGTATGAACCGTAAATCCTCCTTTTTTTAACCAACTTCTGAATTTTTCAAATAGAACTTCTAAAAACTTTGGAGGAATGTGTTCAAAAACTACCTGAGAATATATATAATCAAAAGTAATTTCTTCATCTTCAATATCCTCAATTGTATAGGGCGCAACATATATAATATTACTAAAAGAAAGGGCTTCTTCTAAAGATGTACAACCTACTATAAAATCTAGTTTGTTTTTTATCTCTTTAGCAGAAAAAACACTTCTTTGAGATATGTTGTCAATAAACTCTGATTGATTTAAAAAATTGATCTGTTTTTGAAAAGTTTTGAAAGTAATATCTTTATCAATGTCAACAGTAACTACTTTTTTGAATCCTAATAAAGTCAGAATAATTGGTGAAATTATGGAATATCCGGTTCCTATTTCAAGAGCATAATTAGGCTGATTTAAATCCAAATTAGTGTAATCATATTTTCGTAAACATTCGTGAAATTGGTATCGAACTACATTTTGGTGATATTCCTTTTTTAAAGTTGCAGGAATATGGTTTAGCTGATCTCCCAATCGAGTAGCTGATAATATTTTTTGTAAAGAAGCTTTAACTCTCCAATTCATTCTGTTAAAACAATAATGAAATTAAATAAAACTAGCATTTACCTTAATGATTTATGGAAAAAACATATTCCAGAGGAAATAATATTCGTTATAACTGCTCCTTGATTTTTAATAACTGCGCTCGTATGGATTCTAATTTCCGAATAATATCAAAACTGTCTAAAGCTTCTTGTTTTTGTTCTTTAAGATGGGTTTTAGCGCCTTCTAAGGTAAAACCACGTTCTTTTACCAGATGGTAGATAAGCTCTAAATTTTTTATATCTTCTGGAGTAAACTTTCGATTTCCTTTGGCATTTTTTTTAGGTTTTAAAATATCAAATTCCTTTTCCCAAAAACGGATAAGAGAAGCATTTACGTCAAATGCATCAGCTACTTCACCAATACCGTAATATAATTTTTTGGGTAAGTCTACATACATATTTAGTTATCTTTTTGTTGGGTAAAACTCCCATCTTCTTTAAATACTAAATTGCTTTCAGGAAAATCTTCCTCTGTCAATTTTTTAATTTCTTTTAGTGCCCTTTTTTTATCATCCATAAATGGATAGATTTCATCAATTTGCTTAGCGGAATGTAATTTACCTTTGATAAAATTACCTTCTGGATCAATATCGATCTCTGCTATGGGGGCATATCCTTTGATTCCAGTTAAATTAAATCTAGAATAGGTGCAAAAATTTCCTAAACTATAAGCAATAAATTTGTTATTATATACTTCAAAAGCTCTGGAAACGTGTGGCCCATGGCCTAAAACAACGTCCGCTCCTGCATCTATCAATGTATGTGCAAAGAGGTATACATTACCGCGATCTTCGCCATAAAAACGTTCTGTTTTTCTAGGTACATGCGTATGATCCGATCCTTCTGCACCACCGTGGAAAGAAACAATTACAATATCTGCTTTTTCCTTCAGTTCCTTTACAATCCTTTTTGCTTTGGTTAAGTTATGAATTTTTACGCAATCTTTGTTTGGGGCAAAGGCACAAAATCCGTACGTGATTCCATTTTTTTCGAAAATAGTAGATTCCTGTGCAAAAATTCCGGCATAGGCAATGTTATGTTTCTCTAAAGTTTTAGCTGTGTTTTTAATACCTACAGCACCAAAGTCGCCAATATGATTATTCGCAACACTCATTACATCAAACCCGCTTTCCTCTAAATATTGACCAAAGAATTCCGGAGAACGGAACGAATAACATTTAGAAGGGTCAGAACAGCGCTTGGCATTTTCACCTTCGTTAGTAAGTGTACCTTCTAAATTTCCAAAAAGAATGTCTGCTTGTTGCAGTACAATATTCACATCATCAAATGGTCCTTTGTCTTTTGGAGGTAGGTAACTTTCGTTAGGGAAATTGGTTCCCATCATGATATCTCCAACAGCCATAAGTTTTATGCTTTTGGGAGCAGATAGTTTTTCCATTTCTAGTTTAAAACTCTCCACAATGGTAGTCATAGAGTCAATGGCTTCTTTTGAAAATTTCTGAGCTTGTATTGTAGTGCTAAAACCAATTAGAATTACAAAAAGAAGTGCTTTGCGCATATAGACTAGTCTAGAGTTTCATTAATAAGAGAAGAAGCTTTTAGCATTTCATTAAATTCCTCTGAAGTTAAACTTCCATAATAGAAATTTCGAGGATTGATACGTTCACCATCTTTAAATATTTCATAATGAAGGTGAGGCGCTACCGATCTACCGGTACTACCCACATATCCAATAATATCTCCACGTTTGACTTTCTGTCCTTTCTTTACATTGTATTTGCTTAAATGAGCATACAAACTAACATAGTTAAACCCGTGATCTATTCTTATATGTTTTCCGTAACCGCTTGAGTTTGCATCTGCACGAGTAACTGTTCCATTTCCAGAAGCATAAATTGGGGTTCCTGTAGCTGCAGAAAAATCCATTCCATAGTGAAACTTTCGGGCTTTGGTAAAAGGGTCACTTCTCCATCCATAACCAGAGGCCATACGTTTTAGATCAGAATTTTCGATTGGTTGAATTGCAGGAATCGTAGCAAGTAATTCTTCTTTCTGTTCCGCTAATTCTTTAATCTCATCTAATGATATAGATTGAACGGCGATTTGTTTGGTAAGTTTATCTATTTGTTTTTGGCTTTCAATAATCATTTCAGAGTTATCGTAACCTTCATACCCTTTATACCTATTTACTCCACCGAATCCAGCACTTCGTACTTCTTCAGGAATTGGTGGTGCACCAAAATATAAGCGGTAAATATTATCATCTCTTTCTGCAATTTCAGCAAGAACAGCATGATCTTTTTTCAATTGCTTGTTCATAAGTTCATATTGCAGTTTCATATTGTCTAATTCCCTTTTATATGCTTTCTCTTTAGGAGTTTCTAATTGAGGAATATTTAGGTAGATTACCAGAAGGATGAAGCCTGCTAAAAAAGCACCAAGAATCCCCAAGATGGCAAAACCAAATTTACGACCCTTCTTTTGCTCAATTCTACGATAAGATAGCGTCTCGCTATCGTAGTAATATTTAACCTTTGACATAATCTAAAATATACTATTTTTGCAGGATGTTAGCCAAAAACAGGCTAATTTATACTTTGAGGCTGCAACAAATATAATAAATTGTCGCAAAGTCCAGAAAAAACTGACAATTATCGATGGCGTAGGGAAGTCAGAACTATCGATAACTAACTGATAAGAAATAAAATAGAAGAAAAATGAAATCCCAAGACATCAGAAACCAATTTTTAGCGTTTTTTGAATCCAAAAAACATAGCATAGTGCCTTCTGCACCCATGGTGATCAAAGACGATCCTACACTGATGTTTACCAATGCCGGAATGAACCAGTTTAAAGAGTTCTTTTTAGGAAATGGGACACCAAAGAATAATAGAATTGCAGATACCCAAAAATGTTTGCGAGTAAGTGGTAAGCATAACGATTTGGAAGAAGTGGGAATGGATACTTATCACCATACCATGTTTGAAATGTTAGGTAACTGGAGTTTCGGTGATTACTTTAAAAAGGAAGCGATCGAATGGGCGTGGGAACTGCTAACCGATGTTTTCGGTATCGATAAAGATATTCTGTACGTTTCTGTTTTTGAAGGAGCAAAAGATGAAAATCTGGAAATGGATCAGGAAGCATACGATTTATGGACAAATATAGTTCCAGAAGATCGTATCATTATGGGAAATAAGAAAGATAATTTCTGGGAGATGGGAGATCAAGGACCTTGTGGTCCGTGTTCGGAGATTCACGTAGATCTAAGGTCTGAAGAAGAGAAGGCGAAAGTTCCTGGACGTGATTTAGTGAATCAGGATGATCCATTAGTAGTAGAGATCTGGAATCTGGTTTTTATGCAATTTAATCGCAAAGCCAATGGTTCTTTAGAAAAATTACCAGCGCAGCATGTGGATACAGGAATGGGATTTGAGCGTTTGTGTATGGCATTGCAAGGAGTAAAGTCTAATTATGATACAGATGTATTTACTCCGTTGATACGAGAAATAGAAACGATTACAAATAGTACGTATGACAAAGATAGTATCCCAACTAAGGAGAGTGGTAAGGTTAGTGTTGCTATTCGTGTAATTGCAGATCACCTTAGAGCGGTATCTTTTTCGATTGCAGATGGACAATTACCTAGTAACACAGGTGCTGGATATGTAATTCGTAGAATTCTAAGAAGAGCCATCCGATACGGATTTACGTTTTTGAATACCAAAGAACCTTTTATCTATAAATTGGTAGATACACTTAGTAATCAAATGAGTGATGCTTTTCCAGAGTTGAAATCTCAGAAAAACTTAATTGTCAATGTAATTAAGGAAGAAGAAAATTCTTTTTTAAGAACATTGGATCAAGGATTGGTGTTGTTGGATAATGTGATCAAGAATACCAAAGGAAAAGTAGTTTCAGGAGAAAAAGCCTTTGAGTTATATGATACTTATGGTTTTCCAAAAGATTTAACGGCACTTATTTTAAGTGAACAAGGATACGAATATGATGAAGCGAGTTTTGAAGTAGAGTTGCAAAAACAAAAGGACCGTTCCAGAGCTGCTTCCGAAGTAAAAGCAGGAGACTGGGAAATCCTATTGCCAAATGCTGAAGAAGGGTTTATCGGATATGATCATACTTCGGGAGATGCTAAAATATCTCGCTATCGTAAAGTAAATAGTAAGAAGGATGGAGAACTGTATCAATTAGTACTAGATCAAACACCATTCTATCCAGAAGGTGGAGGTCAAGTAGGTGACAAAGGATATTTAGAAGTTGCTAATGGCGATGTGGTATATATTGTTGATACTAAAAAAGAGAACAATTTGATTATCCATTTTGCTAAAAGTCTACCAAAGCATTTAGGAGAAACTTACAAGGCAGTGGTAGATACAAAACAACGCACCAGAACCGCTTCTAATCATACAGCAACGCATTTGTTACATCAGGCATTACGTACTGTTTTAGGAACTCATGTGGCTCAAAAGGGTTCGATGGTGCATAGCGGGAATTTGAGATTTGATTTCTCTCATTTTTCTAAAGTATCCGTAGATGAGTTACAGCAGGTAGAAGATTTTGTGAATGCTAGAATTAGAGAAGGATTGCCATTGGAAGAAAAGCGAAGTATATCCTATGATCAAGCAATTGCAGAAGGCGCGATAGCATTATTCGGAGAGAAATATGGAGATTCGGTAAGAGCGATTCGTTTTGGAGAATCTATGGAATTATGTGGAGGAATTCATGTGCAAAACACTAGTGATATTTGGCATTTTAAAATTACTTCTGAAAGTGCTGTTGCTGCAGGGATTCGAAGAATAGAGGCGATCACGAGTGATGCTGCTAAAGATTATTTTACAAATCAAACGGAAGCTTTTTCGGAAGTAAAAGCAATATTAAAAAATGCAAAAGATCCAGTAAAAGCAATTACTACTTTGCAAGAAGAAAATGCAAGTCTTAAGAAACAAATAGAAGCGCTTCTTAAAGATAAAGCCAAAAACCTAAAAGGAGACCTTAAAGCTGAGTTTAAAGAAGTAAATGGAATTCAGTTTTTAAGTAAAAAAGTAGATCTAGATCCAGCAGGAATTAAAGATCTATCCTTTGAATTAGGAGGAGAAGTATCAAATGCATTTATGCTTTTTGGAGCGGATAATAATGGCAAAGCATTATTGTCTTGTTATATCTCTAAAAACCTGGTTGAAGAGAAAGGGCTTAATGCTGGTCAGGTAGTGCGCGAACTTGGAAAATATATCCAGGGCGGTGGCGGTGGTCAACCGTTTTTTGCAACTGCAGGTGGTAAAAATCCAGCAGGTATCGAAGAAGCCTTAGAAAAAGTAAAAGAATATTTGTAACCTAATACAATACCAGTGTGCTATTTTAAGTTCTATTGGATAGTCTTATGAACTTGCAAACCAACATACCCTTAAAACCTCAGCAACCTAAGATCAACTATGATTCTAATCTAATGTTATTAGGATCGTGTTTTGCTGAAAATATTGGAGAGAAGTTCTCGTACTTTAAATATAAGTCTTTAATAAACCCCTTCGGTATACTTTTTCATCCTAAAGCTATTGAGACATTTTTGTGGATGGCTACTCAGCAGGAAAAGTATACCGAAACGGATTTATTTTTTCATAACGAACGATGGCATTGCTTTGATGCACATTCTAAATTGAGTCACCCAGATCAAAAAACAGTGTTGAATACACTAAATCAAGGGTTGGATCAGGCATATAATGATATGCTGTCTGCTACGCATATTTGTATAACTCTAGGAACAGCCTGGGTATATCGACTGCAAGCGTTAGACATGATTGTAGCAAATTGTCATAAAATTCCTCAAAAAGAGTTTTCTAAAGAAATATTGTCCGTTGCCGAAGTAGTGCAATGTTTGCAGAATAGTGTTGGTTTGATCAGAAGTTTTAATCCAGGTGTTCAGATAATTTTTACAGTATCTCCTGTTAGACATAGTAAAGACGGTTTTGTAGAAAATAATCGCAGTAAATCGCATCTTATCGCTGCAATACATCAGATTATTAGCGTTGATCAGAATAGTACTTATTTTCCTTCTTATGAGATTATGATGGATGAACTTAGGGATTATCGATTTTATAAAGAAGATATGATTCATCCCAGTTCACTAGCCATTGATTATATATGGGAACGTTTTAAGCAAACCTGGATTGATGAAAATGCCTTGCCGACTATGGATAAGGTAAATGAAATACAAAATGGGATAGCACATCGACCTTTTAATCCCGATAGCGAGCAACATCATCAGTTTCTTCTGAAATTAGAACAAAAAAAACTACAAATCCAGCAGCAATATTCTTTTATCAAGTTCTAATTTAAGAAACTGGATAATAATTGCAGACTGCCCGCTAATATTCCTGCACCAAGAGAAGTGGTATTGTAAGGATTGTCCCAATTTCGTCGATCTACAGAATAAGATGTAAATGGATCAAATAGGAATTCATGAGTAAAAGCATTGCTCGTAACCGCAACAAATGGACGAGATCTTGAGATTCCAAAAACTGGATAATCAGAAATTCTTGAAGCACCAAAAAATAGTCGGTAGTCTACATTATCCTTACTGATTCCTGTTAATTGATAGTTCTTAGACACAGAAACAGGAATGGAATCTATAATTAAAGTCTTTCGAACGTTCTTTTTCTTTGTTAATGACGGATTTTGTATTGATTGAGCAGGTAGTATTTGAATACAAAAAAAGCAAACGACACAGAATAAAAGATTAAAATTTTTCATATTTCAAAAGGTTAGAAGGTTTTGAAGAAAAATAGCATCAAAAAATATTCCATAAATATACACCATAAAATGTTAACCTTTTGATTTATTGAAAGACAAAAGTAAGGATAGATATAAGTATAAAAGTCTTTATTGTGAGGTTTTTTTACGTGAGATCGGGTGATGACTACGGTGGTTGCGCCCGATCTTTTATTTAATTAGGGTGCGTTCGAGATCAGTATTTCATATCCTCGATCTTTATCTAATGTGTTCTTCTTAATTCCTCTTCTAATAAGACAATTTTAGTCTCTAAATCGTGAAGCCTGTCATAAACATCTACAGGTTCAGGCATTTGTTTAGAAGCGAACATGGTAACATACCAAGCTTCCATAATTTCCTCATAATTTATCGTGTAGGTAGGATAGTTCCCGTTTTTATTGTCAGATTTTAGAATAAGCTTACCTCTTTCCTCAATTCGATTGATTACTCGTTTTAAAACAATACCGTCATTCTTACTTACAATTACATAGACTCTTCCGTCTTTGATGTCTTGTAAATCTTCTACGTACTTGCCAAAAACTAAATCTCCATCAAAAAAAGTACGAACCATAGAGTTTCCTTGTACTTCAAAACATCTAAAGGTTCCATTGGTAAGATGAGGCATGTTAAAAGAAGGAAGTGTTTCTATAAATTCGGTATCTCCATATCCATCTAAATAACCAGCACGTGCTTTTATGGGTACGTAGACTACATTTTCGTCTCCTTCTTGATTTACTGCAACAACTTGCGGAATTCCACCATATGTTGAAATTTCTTGTTGTTTTTGTTTTAATATTTGATTGCTTTTGCCAAAAAGATACTCAGGATCTATAGAAAATTCTTCAATCATACGCTCTAATAAATCGTAGCCAGGTTTGGTTCGTTTTCTAGAACCGTCAGATTGCAATCTTCCTGTGGTAATGCTATCTATTGTTGTGCTAGTGACACCTATCCGTTTCGCAAAAGAATGATTATTTAATCCAAAAAAATCTATTATCTCCCTTATTTTCGTGTCAATTTCTACCATTTTCCCATTCTTTTTGTTAAAAACATATGATGAAAATAAAATTAAACATTTTACAGAATATTTTTGTATTTTGTTGTAAATTTCTGTATAATGTTGTATATTTGTACTGTAATTAGTTGCTAAAATACAAAAAAGAATTCATAATCAAACATTTGTATTAATTCTATTGCAACATTTTCAGGTGAAATAGTATAAGACGTCGTGCTAAAATCACTTTAGACGGGTAACTATTCAAACTTTTGTTTGAATAGGGTGGTGTTTTTGTGTCTAATTTTAAAATAAGAGACTTATGCAACGAAGTAAACTGTTATTAGAAAAGCGTAAACAGTTTGTTCATAATTATGTACAAAACAATTCAGAAAAACAAATGAAAGTCATCGTTGAAGAGCTGATCGATCAGCTCTTCATTTCCGAAAAAACAATTTATAATATTTTAAAAGACTAAATATGAGTCAAAACATTAAGAATACACTGTATCGATTTGTTACGATGCGCTCTGCAGAGTTAATTGGAGATGAAGAAAAGAGAATTGGATTTATCAGTTATCCAGAGGCTCAAACTGATGTTGCTGAGGCTTCCTCTTTGATCATAGAAGAGACTGCAGATGTTTCACGAAACGAATTAACCGCAGTTGCTTCTATATATGTTCCTAAATTTAAAACTGTAGAAGATGTTAAAAGAGCATTTCCAGGTTTGGCTGAATTTGCAAAATGGTTAATTACTAATAGAACCAAATTAACGGTAGTAGAAACAGATGATAGAGTTGCTGATGTAGCGAGTGAAACCTTATCAACTATAGCCTTAAAATCACTTTGGGATGATTTGCACAATAGTATTCTAACAAGTGGTTCTCCATATCTCAGAGATTTGTTACTTTCTATTATCGTAGCGGATTATTTTATCAAACAATCTGTACGATTAGAAAAAACCGATGAAGCTTACAGAAAGATGGCACAATCACGGGTGATCATCGACAAATCTTTATTCGAAAATAATGATGACGAAGGATCTGATCCTCTTCCAACTCCAGTAGTGATGGCAAAGGATTTTCAGAAAGAAATGAATATTGCTACAGCTATCGAGAAAAATGAAGAGTTGAGTTTGATTTTAAAAGAAGTTGAACGTGCAGAAACAGTGTATGTAAGGGAAAATGAAAAGGCTAGAGAAATTTACCAAAGAGATTATGATGGGTTGGTTTCAAAAGCGTATAAGGATGCTACGATTATTGATAAAATTATAGAAGATCCTGGATCGGGAAATAATGTTGTAGTTCAGGAATATGAAAATCTAGCCCTTCCAGAATATGATTTTTCTATATCTAATGAGTTGGAAGATCCTAAGGTATTAGCATTATTGGGAGAAAAAACTAAAAGTTACATAAATACTTTGGTTTCAGATTTGGCAATAGACTCTTTAGAAGAAGTGAAAGATGTGATCAATGATCAAATCAAACAAAATGCTGAGGTTATTTCTGAAAACACCTCATCAGGAACCAAACAAGTAAGTGTTTTGGGTGCAACACTACCCGTGTCAGAAATCAATCCTGGACAGGCATTTACATTTAGTTGCTGTTCTTTGTCAGAATTAGGAAGTAATCGATATTCTATCATCATGACGATCAAAGTTCCAGATACATCCTTAGATGTTACCAGTACTTTGTATCATATGAACTATGCTGATGGAACATCAAATACCAATGGGTTTTTTAGACAAAGAAAATTTAATAATAGTATTTCTTTAAGCCTATATTCCGGAATTGTAATTGATAAACCTGTTAGTAATTTCAAAGGGAGTATAACCTTCTCAAATGGTGCGAAATACAAGTTCAATATTCCGAATTTTACACCCACTCAATGTGCTACAGGATCATTAATTCTAGTTTCTGGAGGAGATACGGGTACTCCAGAAGAGGAAGTACCAAATGGTTTTGGAATTCAGCGTTTGGGAATTGCTGATTATCGCAAAGTGGAACAAGAAGTTTGTTGCTATGTGCCAGGAGAAGTTTCTCATATCGAGAATATTATGGCTCGTGAGTACAAAGAAAAATCTACTCGAAGATTAAGAAGGCAAGAAGATACAGTGACTGTTGCTACAGAGCAAGAATTAGAAACATTAACGGAAACTACTTCCACAGGTCGTTTCGAGATGAATCAAGAGATTGCTTCAGTTCTGGCACAGGATAGATCATTTGCTGCATCAGCAGGAGTTTCGTATTCTAATGCCGGATTTAATGCTAGTGCTAATGCAAGTTTTGCAAGTAATACCAGTAAAGAAGAGTCTGATATTCAGGCGGTAAGTCAAGCAAGAGAAGTAACAGAAAGAGCCTTAGATCGTGTAGTTCAAAAAGTGAGAGAAGAACGAGTTACCAAAGTAATTGAAGAATACGAAGAAAATAGCTCCCATGGTTTCGATAACAGAGAAGGAGATAAACATATTTCTGGAGTATATCGTTGGGTTGATAAAATCTACAATAATAGAATCCTTAATTATGGGAAACGATTAATGTATGAGTTTATGGTGCCTGAACCTGCTGCTTTTCACGATTTGGCTGTTAAACTAAAAGGTGATAGTGATGCAGAGGTATTAGTAAAACCATTAGATCCTAGAACAGCTGCAGGA
Source organism: Aquimarina litoralis (assembly GCF_039523995.1). Taxonomy (NCBI): domain Bacteria; kingdom Pseudomonadati; phylum Bacteroidota; class Flavobacteriia; order Flavobacteriales; family Flavobacteriaceae; genus Aquimarina; species Aquimarina litoralis. The sequence continues at coordinate 157,195 of NZ_BAAAGE010000005.1, read as the reverse complement.
ACAATGAATCTTAAAGATTTTAGGAAGATTACTGATAGTACCTTAGCGCATTGGGCAGGAATTTATAATGTAGAAGTCGATAGTATTGCAAAAGAAATGAATGTTTCTGATTCATTTAGTGTAACTGGAACTAGTTATTTAAGTTCGCACAACTATCCTGGAGCAAGCGATTTTAGCCTTAGAATTCCAGAAGGTTACAAAGCTACTAGAGCTTATGTAAATGGAGGTTATGTGTTTGTGCCTAATAGAATAGAGCTAAGTTATGCAACGATTTCTGTTGGTGATAAAAGTTTTAGCCTGTCTGGAAGAGCCTATTGGGATCAGGAAAGAACCTTGTATCTAAATGGTGTAGAAAATGAATTAGGAGTTTCTGTAATTGGCTCTGATGTTGGAGGAATTCGTGTGAATGTTGTTGCAAAATGTGTTTTAACAGAAAAAGCTAAGCAACAATGGCAAATGGATTCTTTTGGTAAAATTATCGAGGCATATGAAGCTAAGTTAGCGGAATATGAAGAGAAATTAGCAGAACAAAAGGAATTACAAGAAGAAACCTTCAAGACGAATCCAGGATTCTATCGCCAAATAGAAAAAACTGTTTTACGAAAGAATTGTATCACATATTTATTGGGTCATGAAAATATGGGACTCAATATGTTTACGGGTAACCAGAATAAGCTAGATGAATATCGTCCTGATCATACGAGCGATCGTTTAGATGCGTATGCTGCAAAAGTAAAGTTCTTCGAACAAGCTTTCGAATGGGATATTATGAGCTATCAATTCTATCCATTTTATTGGGCAAGTAAAAATAATTGGTCTAAGCGATACATTATCGAGAATAACGATCCATTATTCAAAGCATTCTTGCAAAGTGGTATGGCCAGAGTTATTGTAACCGTAAGGCCTGGATTCGAAGAAATGGTTAACTGGTATTTAGCAACAGGTCAAATCTGGAATGGCGGACAAGTGCCGACAATCGATGATCCAGAGTTTGTATCTATCGTAGAAGAATTACGTAACCCAGAAAGTGTAGTTGAAGAAACTTGGGAAACTAGAGTTCCGACCTCGCTTACCGTAATTCAAGCAGGATCTATTGGTCTCAATGTAGAAGGATTACCATGCGATGATGATTGTGCTGATTGGACACAGTTTGACTCTGATCGCAATCCTATCCAGCAAACCGATAATCTTATTGGAGGTAATGAGACTTCACAAGGAGTAGGTACTGATATTATTGGAGAAACAGCGGTTTCTTAATCCCAACAATTATAAAGGAATGATGAGTTATAAAACCTGAAAAATGGTTTGCTATTCATCGCATACAAGTGTCCCTATTCTTGGGGGTAGGGATGCTGTATGCCCTAAAATAAGTGTTAATACAAAAGAAAGTAATTATGTATGCATACGATTATGGGGTTAGGAATTTTAATAAAAAATATCAACCCTTTCCCAATATAACGGTTTTCAATGATCAAATAGAAGTACTAGATCAGTCCAGTTCATTGTTCTCAGAAGTTCTTATTTATAAACAAGTTACTTTGGATGAGAATAACGATTCTTACGCAAGAATTACGCCTTCAGGAATCGAATATTCGGATCTTTTTATAAAGGAATATTTGCAAAAGTTTGGTCAATTTCAATCAACAGGAGAAACGAGAAATATTGTTGGGTTTTCTGCCCAAAGAGAAATTTTTGAGTTTAAAGGAAATTACTTCGTTTTCAATCCTGAAATTGTGATTTTAGATGAGGTGGTAGTTACCGCTAAAGGAACAGGTAACAAGAAAAAATTCGCGCCAGATCTTAGGTTGTTGAGTGAGCAATTGCAAGGGTCGGAATTATCAGTGATTTTATTTATTACCAAAGATGGAGCAAAACTAGAACGTGCTTATCAAAAAATAGATCAATTCGGTGCGAATGAGATTGTCATGTTTGTGGAAAAAGACGATGCTTATAACACCTTTGGTTCGGTGATACGAGTAAATTCTGGTGATGAGATTACTGAAAGCACTGAAATTCCATTTAATGATATTGCCAAATTAACCAAAACTTTTGAAATTGGAGTTAATTCTTCTGCGATCAAAGATGTGTTAGAAGATCATGTAAAAGACAAAGACAGTGTTTTTTATCTGATTCGAAATGTATTTCAAAAAGGTATCGAAGTAGTAAATATTCCTGCCAATTTTGCTTTAGAAAAAGTAGCAGATGCGATGGATGCTGTTTCCAAAGGTATCGAAGATAACCTGAAGATAGGAAGTAAATACTGGAAAGCGTATGATCAAGAAGGAAATCCTGATAAAACTTATAGTCCAATACTTCCAGGTTTTGAATTGATAGAACAATTAGAAACACTGAATGAGAATATAGATTATGATCAGTTATTAAGTGGATTTACTCAAAAGTTAGATGCTTTGGAAAGTCAGTTACAAACAGGAATTGATAAAATCCCTTTTCAGTTGATTCGTGATTTTGTAAAAGAAAAAGTAAGTGTCCTTTTTGACTTTATTAATGAAGGGAAATCGTTTCTAAAAGAAGTGGCTTTACAGATATTGTCGTTTACCAAAAGCTATTTTATTTTCCTCAATTCTTTTTTAGTAGGATTGATCAATAGTTTGGTAGATGTCATTAAAGGTATTTTTGATCTGATTGGGTTGATCTGCAAGATTGTCATTGGGATCAATAAAGCACAAGAGCAAACTGCCAAAACTCCGGCATCTATGTTTAGCTTATTTGTGGAGCTTTTTGAAAATGCTATGGAGACTACTGCAAAATTATTTACGCTAAAAAATATCAAAGCTTTTTTCAAGTTTATGATTGGGCTTTTTGTGAAATTCCTGACGTCTCCACCATCTATTTCCTCTGATAAATTAGGGTATGGAATCGGATATTTAATCGGGTTTATTGTCGAAGAGGTGGTGTTTGCGATTCTTACTGGAGGTGCAAAAACCGTAGGAACAGCCCTAAAACTGGCTGCTGATTCTTATAAAAGCTTGATTAGAGGTGTATATCAAGCTACTAAAAAGACCATCAAATTAACAATCGATGGCATTTTAACTATCATCAGAGAAATACAAAAACAAGTGAATGATTTCCCAAAGCTTTTAGATGATTTAGGGAAATGGTTGGATGAGGTTTTGCAGGTGGGGAGGAAAATAGATGCTTATGCTCAATTTGCTAAGGGTTTGATAAGAGCACTACAGGATTTAGGAGTAGATATTGCTAGAACTCTACTCAATGGAACGGAAAGAGCGGTTGTAACTCAATACGGAGATGTGATTTATGAAGGGCCATTCCAGAATTTCTTTAATGCTTTAACGGATTTTAATAAAAAAGCAGGAGTTAATCGAAACCAACTGAAACAGCGTTTAGATGAAATTGCTTCTGGGTTAAATGAAGAAATGCTTTCTATTCTCAAAAAGAAAAAACTAAAAGTAGAAAGAAAACCAAGGGCAACAAAAACCTTAGACGTAGTGGATCGTAATGGTAAGATTGTATTTAGAGGGTTACCGGATGATGTGCCGAAATTCTTAGAGTTTATTAATAAACCATTGGAGCAAAGAAGAAAGTTGATATTGGAAATGCAGAAAACATTACGAGGAAAGACTACAAAATATAATCAACTCAAAACTTTGGATAAGGGATATGATATTCCAACTAGTAAAAGCGGTACTTCACCAGATTTTGATGGATTAACTGAATATTTGTATCAAGGAAACGCTAAATTTGGAAAAGTAAAAATAAAAATTACCGGTTCAAGAGATGTTGATTTTGCACAAGCAAATGAACTTATGAAATTGGACGAAATTCCAGAAGGCTATACCTGGCATCATCTTGATGATTTGGATGAAAACCTGGAAGGTACTATGCAATTAGTAAAATCCACTATACATACAGCAACATACAAGCATTTTGGATCAGCTAAACAATTACAGGAATTATTGGATATCAAAAAATACTTATAATGATTAATTTTAAAAATACTAAAAAACAATTATTACCAGAAGAATTAAGCGAGTTTGAAAAAGAGCAAGGTTTTATATTACCAATAGATTATAAATCACATATTTTGATTTATAATGGAGGTAGACCTGATAAGGATTATTTTGGAGACACCCGTTTAAGCTATTTTTACCCAATAAAGTATGGAGATTCTGGAACTTTGGAAGAGACATTAAATGTTATTTCAGATGTTTTACCAGATGGTTTTTTTCCTTTTGCTTACGATGGTGGAGGGAATCAAATATGTATCGCGTTGGATGAGAAAAACTATGGGAAGATTTTTATTTGGTATCATGATATGGATGATGATGAAGATATTGAATTACTTGCAAACTCATTTAAAGAGTTTATGAATGGTTTAACTGAAGAATAAGAGCTGTGTAAAACAAAATTATAATCCCAAAAACCGCTCAATCTGAGCGGTTTTTTTATGATATTTCCCCTTAGAAGATGATAGTTTTTACAAGCTTGTAAAACGATTTTGAATAGTTAATCTATTGATTTACTGGGGTGTTTTTGATGGAAAAGATTAGGGTTTAGAAGGGGTTTTTGATGTTTTTTATCCTATCTTTAAGATTGTTAAAACCAATTTAAAATTAAACACTGCTTCTTAACCAAAGCAGAACTTACACAAACACTCTTAAAACCATGAAGAAAACACTATCGTTTATCTTATGGATCGGCATGATCCTAAGTTATCCTATGTTTGCACAGCAAACTCCAAAAGAACAGGCTATTGAATATATAAATCTTAAAGGAGAAGTAATATTTGATATAGCTATTAAAAACCCTTTGCAAATACAATCTATTAGTCAGGGACTTTCAGTTGTTAATTATGATGAAAGCACTGGAATTCTTAAGCTTATGGCTAATCAATCTCAATTTGATCAGTTTTTGCAAAGAAACGTCTCATTCACAGTTAGTAAAGAAGATAATATCGTTGGTTATCAAACCATGACTTCAGATCTTTCTGTAAAAGCAGCAACCTTTCCATTAACAGCCTATCCAACGTACGCAGATTATGTAAGCATCATGAATGATTTTGCAACTAATAATCCTACCATTTGTCAGGTGGAAAACATTGGTGCAACTACAGAAGGTGATAAATCTATACTTTTTGTAAAACTTTCTGATAACGTATCGGCTAATGAACAAGAACCCAGAGTGATGTACACATCTTCTATGCATGGTGATGAGATCGCAGGATATCCTATGATGCTTAATCTTATTGATTTTTTGCTAAATACCTATAATGACACTTCGCATCCAAGACATGCAGAAATTAAACAATTGTTAGATAATAATGAGGTATGGATTAATCCACTAGCCAATCCAGATGGAACGTTTAGAAATAGTGCGAATAATACTTCGGTAGCTAATGCTACCCGAGGTAATGCTAATAATGTAGATCTGAATCGAAACTATCCAGATCCAGATGATGGGCCAAATCCTGATGGGAATAGTCATCAGATAGAAACACAACATTTTATGAATTTTGCAGCGGACAAACACTTTGTGCTATCCGCAAATTTTCACGGAGGAATTGAATTGATTAATTATCCTTGGGACACCTACGCTGGTGCACATCCAGATCAAGATTATTTTATTCACATCTCCGAGGAATATAGAGATTTTTGCCAGCAAAATAGTCCAAATGGGTATTTTGATGCTCTTAATAATGGAATTACAAACGGATATGCTTGGTATGAAGTACAGGGAGGAAGACAAGATTATCAAATTTATTTCCATAAAGGAAGGGAAGTAACAGTAGAACTTTCGAATGCTAAAACTCCTCCCGCAAATCAACTAGTCAATTTTTGGAATTATAATCAAGAAGCACTTATCGGATTTTTGAAACAAGTCAATTATGGAATTCGAGGTGTAGTTACCGATGCAGTAACTAGTCAGGCAATTGATGCAAAAATAACAGTAGTTGGAAAAGAGAATTATGAAACCTGGACTCCTACCGAATTACCAGAAGGAGATTATTACAGACCAATCAAAGCTGGAGTATACGATGTGCTTTATGAAGCAGAATGCTATGAGTCCAAAACCATTACAAATGTGGTGATTGCGGATGATCAGGCCGTTATACAAAATGTGCAGCTAACTCCAATTGGAGCGGTAGCTCCAACAGGATTAACCGCATCTGCAGTACAATCTAGTAGTGTTAGTTTAAGTTGGACCGGTAGTGCTGGAGCTACTTTTGATCTTAGATATAGAGAAACGGGAACAACTAACTGGACCGTTATCAATCTGGCTACAAATACAACTACGCTTACGGGATTATTATCAGAGACTACTTATGAAGCTCAGGTTCGTAGCATTTGCTCTGGAGCTACTACATCTCCCTATAGTGATGCGATATCATTTACAACAACAGCAACTCCGGCATGTTCTGGAATTAGCACATTTCCGTATACAGAAGGTTTTGAAACCGATTTGGGTGTTTGGTTAAATGCTAATAATGATGATATAAATTGGACAAGAGATAGTAATGGAACTCCATCCAGTGGAACAGGACCGTCTTCCGCTCAAGAAGGATCTTTTTATTTATTCACAGAAGCATCTGGTAATGGGAGTGGTTATCCAGGAAAAGTCGCTTTGTTAAATAGTCCTTGTATTGATTTAGGAAACCTAAGTGGAGCTACCTTGGAGTTTGCGTATCATATGAATGGCACAAATATGGGATCGTTAGAAGTATTAGTAAGTACGGATGAAGGGGCAAGTTATACATCTCTTTGGTCTAGAAGTGGAAGTCAAGGGAATCAATGGAATCAAGCATCGATAGATTTGTCTTCATATACAGGATCTGTAATTGAGTTTCAGTTTAAGGGGACTACCGGAAATGGATTCAGAAGTGACCTAGCAATCGATGATTTCGCAATTATCTCTAGCACACCAGATACACAAGCACCTTCTGCGCCAACCAACCTTACAGCATCAAATATTACAGGAACAACAGTAGATTTATCTTGGAATCCATCTACCGATGACATTGGAGTATCAGTTTACGAAGTGTATCAGGGAACAACACTCTTTGCTAGTTCAACTTCTGTAAACACCACAGTAAGTGGATTAAACCCAAATACTACATATACATTTGTTGTGATTGCTAAAGATGCTGCTGGTAACAGTTCAGCCGAAAGTAACGACGTTACTATTACCACGACAGGAGTTGTAATTACTTATTGCGATAGTCAAGGTAATAATGTAAATGATGAGTTTATTGATTATGTGAGTATAGGAGGAATCGATAATGTTTCCGCAGCAACCACGGGGTATTCGGACTTTACGAACTTAACGGGTTCGATTAGTTATGGACAAAACACGATTGTATTAAGCCTGAATTATACGGGTACAGTATATACAGAATACTGGAATGTATGGATAGATTATGATCAGAGTGGAACTTTTGAAAGTTCAGAGAAAATTGTTTCAGAATCTACCAGAAGTGATGCAAATCAATCTTATGATTTTTCGGTACCTTCTAGTGCATTATCGGGAACAACGAGAATGAGAGTGACTTTAAAATATAATGCTACGGCTACTCCTTGCGAAACCTTTACCTATGGAGAGGTGGAGGATTACACCGTAAATATTGGTAGCACAAAGGTTGCTACAATCATAAGTGCTAAAGATGACTTTGATAATAATGCAAAACTTCGGTTGTATCCTAATCCTGTAACGAACGGAATTCTTTTTATTGATGGAGTTACTGATTCGAATACAGAAATAAAAGTTTATAATTACGCAGGTCAAATACTAATAAATTCAAAGTTCGATGACGGAAAAATAGATGTAAGTAATTTATCTAATGGTCTGTATTTGTTACAAGTTGGTGATCAGTCTGATAAAAGAATAGAAAGATTTATAGTACAATAGTTTTTCTGTTTTATAAGCAATAAAATATCTTTTTTAGAAGGTCAAAATTCAGAGAGTTTTTCTTTTGAATTTTGACCTTTTTTCATCCCGTAGTTGCAGTAGGTAGTAGGCGAAATTTTTCTCAAAACCTTAATGTATTTGTATATTTGTATACGCTTTTCAAAGCACTGTAAATCATTGATTTTGATGACAATTCAATGACCAAAGTGTATTAACAGTTTACTGTATGATGTACAAAAAAAGAACGGGTTTTTAGGTTCCTGCAGGTATTATAATTAAGCCTAAAAACTTCACTCTTTTTAAGTGCAATTAACCAAGTTCTGCGTAATTAAAAAGATTCAAAAAAAAGGCAAACATATCACCAGTTTTCGGAGTGGATTAAGTGTTTTTTTGAACAATATTATTTACGTGGGAGTAATCAATCATTTTTAACATGTGAAATAAGCCATGATTACTATGTAGGTAGTAACCTAGATAGTTTATGGCAAATTACATCTGATAGTCAAATAAACTAAAAAACAAAAAACAGATGAATATTTTAGAAATGGCGCTATCTCAGTATGGCGTTACGGAGATTAATGGCTCCAAAGATCATCCACAGATCATTTCCTATTTTAATGAACTTGGCTTTGATGGCGCTCAATTGCATGATGAAACTGCTTGGTGCAGTGCATTTACCAATTGGGTAGCTAAAAAATCTGGTTATTCCTATTCTGGTAAGCTTACGGCTAGAAGTTGGCTTAATGTTGGACAATCTACAAACACTCCAGGTGTGGGAGATATTGTAGTATTATGGAGAGAAAGCCGCACCAGTTGGAAAGGCCATGTTGGTTTTTTTATCAAAGAAACGAAAGGATTTGTATATGTTCTGGGAGGAAATCAAAACAATAAGGTGTGTATTCAAGCATACCCTAAAAATCGAGTTTTAGAGTATAAAAAATTAACAAAAAATGGATAAAATTATTAATATATTATTTTGGCTGCTTGCGATCCTGTCTCCAGTGAATGGAGTGATGATGACAATGGTCTTCCTGATTCTGGTTGATTTTATTACAGGTTCCTATGCATCCTATAAAAACAAAGTTCCTATAAGTAGCGAACGAATAAGTAATACGATCTCTAAATTTTTTATCTATAATTTGGTGATTCTAGCATCTTTCTTATTAGAAACTTTTATCGTAGATGAAGTTCCTTTTCTTAAGATAATTGCTGGATTTATAGCCATTACAGAGATAAAATCGATTTTAGAAAACTTCAATAAAATTTATGGTATAGACCTTTTTAAAGCTTTAGTAAGTATGCTAAGATCAGGAGGTATTTCTGAGACCATAAATACCATCTCTAAAGAAGGAAAAAAATAGAGAGATGATCAGAATCACTACACTTTAGATAACACAATCTTAGGTTTTTCATTTTTTAGGCATTTGCGTATGAGTAATACCTGGCAGGTAGTTGCGTAGACGATTACATGATAAATTTTAGTATTGATACTCGCAAAAGTGTAGTGGTTTTTTAATGAAATAAAATGATAACTAATAGAAATACATAAAGAATGTCTATAAAAACAAAAGAAGAATTAAAATCATATTTCGAAACAGGGGATATTCCAACAGAGCAGCAATATGAAGAATTAATAGATGGTTTTTATCATAAGAATGAAGGAAAACTTGTAAAGAAGGTAATAGAAGATAACGATGAAGCTGTTGTAGTTGAATTTACGGATGGAACCGTACTAAATATTCCCAACTCTTGGGATATTGACCAGATAAACGGATTGTTAGAAGCACTAACGAATAAAGTAACTATTGAGGATGGTAAAGGATTATCTTCTAATGATTTTACAAATGCAGAAAAACAAAAGTTAGCATCATTATCGTCAACTGGTGGTAATGTAACCGTGGATAGTGTGTTATCTGACGCGTCTGTGAATCCCGTTCGAAATAATGCGATTACGGTAGCACTAAAAAACAAGGTGTCGATAAACGAAGGTGAATATAGAGCATTAAAGAATTCTGTTTTAAAACACAATGTTAGAACCTATACAAATGTAAAACCAGATGAAATTACTTTTGATACTGATTTTATAGAAGTAGATAAATTGCTTGATACTGATGGTACATCCATAGGGAGTTTTTTCTTTGTAAAAAACGTGTATTCTTCTTCTACAGGAGCATTTGCCTATTTTAAAAATAAAGGTAAAGTTAAAATCAGAGCGAACAAACATCCTCTTTCTTTAATTGTGGATACCACAAAAGAAACTGTTTCCTATAATAATTATACGGGTTATAGGATGCAATCGTATAGTGGTCCAATTACTAATAAACTTCTGGAAGATGTCTCTCTAAAATTTGAATTGATTTTCATAGAAACAGAAGCGGATCAAATTGAAGTAATGAAAGATCGTATGATAGAAAACATTGATATCGTAAACGGAAATTTACAATTAACTACTGGAACAAATCCCAGAAAGATAGTTGCTCAAATATCTCTTAAAAGTTTGAAAATAGCATTGGATAATGTGGTCTAATCCTTAGTAGTTCATTAATTCAAATAGCTCTAAAAATACCAGATTGATGTACTTCAATCTGGTATACTTTTCTAATTTAAAATATATTCGAATGTGGTATAAAATGTCGAGTAATAAAGTGCTGTTGATTATTATCGTAGTCTTGTCTGTATATATTTTGGCTCAAAAACAATGTTCTTCTGATAAAAATATACAATCAGAAAGGCCTAAGGTTACAGTAATGACAGATACTGTTTATCAAGTTAAAATAGATACGTTTTATTTACAAACAGAAAAATACAAAACAGTGTATATTTCTAAAAAGGTAGCATCTACAGAGGTTAATCTAAATGTTAAGGGAAAAACAGATGTAATAAAAGAAGAACAAGTTCTTTTTGAGGAAGCTAGAGAATACCGGGATACTTTATTTAAGGATGATCTAGAGATTTATAGTTACAATTTGTTAAAGGGAGAATTACTTTCTAGTAATTTATCTTATAAATTAAAAGTCCCTAGGGAAATTAAAATAACAAATACTATAGAGCACCCGAAAACATATAAAAGTGGTTTGTATGCTTTTGGCGAAGTAGGAGGTAATCAAAGACAGTTTAATAATATTAGTTTGGGACTTCAATATAACAGGAAAGGAGATTGGTTCGTAAGCTATAGATCTAATTTTAGTAGATTATCTAATGTAACCCATCATATAGGAGTAGGGTTTCGAATAAAATAACCGAAGAAGATAAATAATCAGACCAAGGTTTATGATGCTTTGGTCTGATATATGTCTATATGGTTTTAACTAGCTGATTAAAGCTTTTTTTGTAATAATTTCAATACCACTATCGATTAAATGAGCGATAGAAGGTTTAGCTGCTTTGATCTTATCTAAATGTTGTAAAATGTGATCTGCAAAGTTGGTATCCCGGTCATAAATCAATTCATAAATTTCTATAGGCAATAACCAATCTTCAGAATGATCTTTTTTTATAATCGCAAAAACCGCTTCCAGAGAAAATTTTGTGTTTTCACCATTTCTAACATTTTTTACAGCCTGATATAGAGCATGTAATTCTTTTTCTTGATCGGTATATGATCGTTTTATGGTATTCATATTGGGATTATGAGTAATCATATCAAAAGAATAATCATCTGCAGGGCCCGAAAAAGCAGAAACAATTTCTTTTCCTACTGCAAGATCAAAAGTTCCCCATTCAGGTCTGAATAAGAACTCATCCTTATATTTGATAGTACATTCTTTAAACTGAATAAGGATAAGTTCTCCTTTGATATTACGCATTCCAGTAACGTTGATTCCAGCTACCGTAATACCACTTTCAAACTCAAATTCAATATGTTCTCCATCATAAAAGTTATAAGCTTTTAAATCTCTTGGAGACATGTTTTCTATCGCTAGATTGATTCCTTTTAGTTTTCCTAATGGAGATCTGAATCCATTTGGATGTGCATCAATTCCTTGTCCAATTAATTCTTTTTCTCTAAAAGAAAGAGCAGTAGGACCTTCGGTTTCAAAATAAATAACTTCATTGTCTTCATTCTTGATCATTCTAGTAAAAACACCAGAGACTTGTAGACCAGTACTGAGCTCTATAGTGCCTAAGTTTTGAGATTCTATTAGTTTTGCAAGTCCTCGATGACCTCCTTTTCGTAAGGCCATTGTATCAGCAAACTCTTCTAATACCTGACATAGATAAGCAAAATCAGGAGTTACAAAAAGCTGAGGTTGAGGTTTCGTAATGTCAAAATCTTGAAACGCCGCATCTGGATGATAAGGAAGTTTTGTTACATTATCAGTCATACACCACTCACTTTCTCCAATAGATGAGAGTAATCCTGCACCATAAATTTTAGGATCTTCCACTGTTCCTATTAAACCATACTCAACCGTCCACCAATGCAGATTTCTTATCAGTGCCATTTCAGAAGGTTCTGATTTTTGGTTTTGTAGTTCGTTTACTCTTTTTTCCGCATTTTCAATCTCTTTAGGATCTGTATCAGGAGATTCTTTTAGTATAGAAAGTGTTCTTACGGCATCATACATGTCGTAGTCTCTCTTTGAAGAAATCGCTTTACAGCCAATTTTTCCGAAACGACGGAGGTATTCTGCATAATCCGGATTAGCGATGATAGGAGCATGTCCTGCTGCTTCATGAATAATATCAGGAGCAGGTGTATATTCTATATTTTCGAGTTGTCGAATGTCAGAAGCAATAACTAATATGTTGTACGCCTGAAATTCCATAAAAGCATTTGGAGGAATAAACCCATCTACAGCTACAGCTGCCCATCCAATTTCTTTAAGAATTCTATTCATACCATACATGCTCGGAATTTCGTTAATAGAAATTCCAGTTTTTTCTAACCCTTTTAGATACGATTTATGAGCTACTTTGCTTAATGTGGCAATATTTTTACGCATTACATACCTCCAAACTGCCTGATCTATAGGTGTGTATTCATCATAATTTTGTGGTTTGATGAACTGTTTAAGATGAGGTGGTAGTCTATCAAGTAAAGGATTAGATTCTATTGGTGATGACATGTATAAATTAAATTTTGTGTGCTAATTTTTGGATTCCGAAAAGTACTAGTTTTAAAACTAAGATTAGAATTAATTAACTAATTTTGTTAACGAACAGTAGGGTTTTATTCTAATATTATGTTAGAATAATAGATAGTAGTTTAATTTTTGTTCACTTTATCCGTTATAAGAAAAAGATTGTCAATCTTATTAAGATTATATCCAATGATGAGAAAATTTATATGTATTAGCGTTTCATTACTTTTTACGGTAGTGATATTTGGTCAGGTAACTAATGAACTTCCTAAAAGTTCGGAAGTACAATTTAGCAAAACGTTAGATAATGTGGAGATACCTTCTGTAAAGATGGCTTCTATAGATTTAGATGTATTAAAGAAAGAAGACGCTATAAATGATTTGGATAAGTCTAAGGTATATCGATTCGGTCATGAGTTTAAAGTAGATCTTGGGATTGCAAATGCGGGAGTATGGACAGAATTGCCAAATGGAGATAGGATATGGAGGATACGAATTATCTCAGAAGGTGCAAACACTCTGAATTTTGTATTTAATTCATTCAGACTTCCCGAAGGAGGAAAAGTTTTTTTATATAATGAGGATAAATCATTTCACCTAGGAGCTTATACGGATAAAATGAATAACCCAGACGAAACAATAGGAACGTGGCTTGCCGATGGTGATAATATAATAATAGAATACTTTGAGCCAAAATCCGTAAGAGGTTTAGGAAAATTAAATATTGGTTCAGTAGTCCATGGCTATAGAAGTAAAAGTAACTTCCAGGCATTTCAAAAGGGATTGAACACTTCTGGGGATTGTAATCAAGATGTAAATTGTCCTGTGGGATCGGATTTTGATAGTATTAAAGATATTGTAAAAAAAGCTGTAGGTATTATTCTTGTAGGAAATACTGGATTCTGTACGGGTACCTTGATTAATAACACTAGTAGAGATGGAGCACCGTATTTTCTTACGGCGAATCATTGTGGTACCGCTAATGCTAATTGGGCGTTTCGATTTAATTGGATAAGTACGAATGCGGTTTGTGCTACAACAGAAGATAGTGTAGATAATGGTCCTTCCAATTATTTTCAAACCACTAGTGGGGCAACACCAAGAGCAGTAAATCCAGAGTCTGACGTTCAGTTGGTGGAGATTACAGGTGGATTAGATGAAGATTGGGATATCGAATGGGCAGGATGGGATCGTACAGGAAATGCTCCAGATTTTGTGGTTGGAATTCATCATCCAGATGGTGATATTATGAAAGTATGTCGCGAAGATATAAGTCCGACTATAGAGGATAATGTGAATATTGGGGGTATACCAGACCCAGTGGATACATGGAGAGTGGATGATTGGGATTTAGGAGTTACTGAAGGAGGGTCTTCGGGTTCTGCTATCTTTGATCAAGAAGGTAGAATAGTAGGGCAATTAGCGGGAGGAGGAGCCGCTTGTTCTGGAACTAATGATAATGGAGCGCCGGATTTTTATGGAAGATTTAGTGTTTCTTGGGATTTCGGAACTACAGATGCTACCAGATTATCCAATTGGTTAGATCCAACAAATACGGGTCAAACGGCTCTTAATGCACTATCACAAGGAAATGATCCCGATCCAGGAGAAGGTGGGGAACCGTCAACAGAGATTGTTCTTTATCCAAATCCTACCGAAGGAATGATTACGATTTCTGAAGAAGAAAGCTCCTTTGATTATCTAGTGTTTGATATTTTTGGTCAAGTAGTTACCAGAGGACAAATCACAAATGAAAGAACCATAGATTTATCATCGATAGCTTCAGGAATGTATTTTGTATACATGGAAAACCTTTCCGAAGGAGGTGATTTTACTAAAAAGATAATAGTAGAATAAGAAAAGGGATATTTTCCTTAAAGTTTTTTCTTAGCAGAAAGGATAATTATGCCCTTATGATTCGTTAAGTTGAGTGTATTGCCTTCTAAGTTTTTGTACTTCTCTTCAGCGAACACTTTAAAAAACTCTTTCTCTACATCAGATGTTTCCTCGCAATAGATTTTAGTACCTATTGGGAAACCAGTATTCAAAGAGTTTTTGTCTGCTTTATAATCACAAGTGTAGGAATTGCAACCGGAAAAACCTGAAATACTGTTTTTAGCAGTATTAAAAATCATAGTTAGTTTATACTCGGAAACGTCCTTTCCGTAGAGATTGGTAACCATATAAGTACCATTAAGTTTGGATATATCTTGAGCTTCTTTATTGTTAGAATTTACAGCATTTACGCTATTGCAGTTAGTTAGGAATAGAAAAAAAGTAAACAATAAAGTGTAATATTTCATAGGTTTTCGATTTTTATTAAAAAATGGAGTAAAGAATGTCGTATAATTTCTAAAATAACAAATTTATTATATTTTTAGTGTTTAATCTGTAATCAAAACATGGAATTAATTTTTTAAAATGTTTGATTAACAGTCGTAAAACCCCTGTGCCAATGAAACAAGAGAGTAGAAAGCAAGAAATTGTAAATGCTGCGGCAATTCTTTTTAAAGAAAAAGGCTATAGTGCAGTTACTATGAGAGATTTAGCCACTGCTATGGGAATCAAAGCCGCTAGCCTCTATAATCATATTCAGTCTAAACAAGAAATCTTGTCCACGATTATAATCGAACTTGCTGAAGAGTTTACTACAGGAATGAATCAAATTGTAAATTCGGATCATAGTGCTATTCAAAAATTAGAAAACATAATAAGTCTTCACATAGACGTTACTTTGCGTAATTCTGATGGATTAGCTTCATTAAATAATGACTGGATGCATCTGGAAGAAGATAATCTGCTATATTTTGAAAAAATGAGAAATGATTATGAGGAGAATTTTAGACAGATTGTGATTTCTGGGGTAAATACAAATGAAATAAAACCTAATAATATAGAAATTATTGTGTTTTCAACTTTATCTACACTTAGAACACTTTATTTATGGTATCCTAAGCAGAAAAATATAGAAGCAGATATGCTAAAAAAAGATATGATTTCTGTACTGTTAAAAGGCTTGGTTTAAAATTAACAATTAATTAATTGTGTATCAAACTAACAATTGTTAGTTTTGTTGTACTATAACGTTATAGTGTAGCATGTATGAGTGATTTTTACACAGTTAAAATAGCTGAGGTTCAGGAAGAAACAAAAGATTGTGCCTCTATTACTTTCGAGATTCCTCAAAAGTTAAAAAACGTCTTTGCCTTTACACAAGGACAATATCTTACGCTAAAAACTAACATTGATGGAGAAGAAATAAGACGAAGTTATTCCTTATGTTCTAGCCCTGTTGAAGATGTTTGGAAGGTAGCGGTTAAAAGAATAGCGGGAGGTGTTTTTTCTAATTACGCTTGTGACGTTCTAAAAGCTGGTGATGAATTAGAAGTGCTACCTCCTGCAGGTAGTTTTTTTACTCCAGTAGATCATAATAGTGTCAAAAATTATATTGTTTTTGCTGCAGGAAGTGGAATAACTCCCATACTGTCTATTATTAAAACACATCTCGCTCTAGAACCTGATTGTACGTTTAAGCTGTTTTATTTGAACAGAAATGCGAAATCCATTATCTTTAAAGAAGAGATAGAAGCCTTACGTAACAAATATTTTGGTCGATTAGAGATATTTTATTTCTTAACTAAAGAACATCGAGATATTCCGTTACTAAACGGAAGATTTACTTCCGAAAAGTTAAAGGAATTAACTACAAAAGTGTTTGATGTAAATAACGTAGATGACTGTTTTATTTGTGGTCCTGAAGAAATGATATTTCTTATAAGAGATGAGCTTGTAAAAGCAGGAATGTCTAAAGAAAAAATTCATTATGAGTTGTTTTTTTCTGGAGGTTCTGAAGAGAATCAGAAAAAGATAGCTGAAGTACTAGATAAAAAAGTTGATGGAACCGAAATAACGATTATCGATGGAGGAAAAGAATTTCACTTTGCCATGGATGATGATTACGATAATATACTAGATGGAGCACTTGCTGCGGGAGCAGATCTTCCTTTTGCTTGTAAGGGAGGTGTTTGTAGTACCTGTAAATGTAAGGTTGTAGAAGGAAGTGTGGAAATGAAAATTAATTATGCTCTCGAAGAAGATGAGGTAGCCAAAGGTTTGGTGCTTTCTTGTCAAGCTGTTCCTACTGCCGAAAAAGTGGTAGTAGATTTTGATGTTTAACATTCTTAATGACTCTCTTCGTTGCTAGGATTTGAGTCATAATAAAAACTATTGTTATGAGTGAAAAAGAAATAAAAAATCTAGAAGAAATCTTTGAACAAAAGATCGCCAGAGATGAAAAGATTGAGCCAAAGGATTGGATGCCGGAAAAATATAGAAAGACTCATATTCGTCAGATATCTCAGCATGCACATTCTGAGATCGTAGGAATGTTACCAGAAGGTAATTGGATTACAAGAGCACCTTCTCTAAGACGAAAAGTAGCATTATTAGCAAAAGTACAAGATGAGGCAGGACATGGACTATACTTATATAGTGCCTGTGAAACCCTAGGTATTTCTAGAGACGAATTATATGATCAATTACATACAGGAAAAGCTAAATATTCAAGTATCTTCAACTATCCAACAATAACTTGGGCAGATATTGGAGCTATTGGTTGGTTAGTAGATGGTGCGGCTATTATTAATCAGGTACCATTATGCAGTACTTCTTACGGTCCGTATGCAAGAGCTATGATCAGAGTATGTAAAGAAGAAAGTTTCCACCAGAGACAAGGTTTTGAAATTATGATGACTTTAGCTAATGGAACTCCAGAACAGAAAGAAATGGCACAGGACGCTTTAAATCGCTGGTGGTGGCCATCTTTGATGATGTTAGGTCCTACAGATGCAGAGTCAGTACATACAGCGCAATCTATGAAATGGAAGCTAAAACGTAAAACGAATGACGAATTACGTCAGCAGTTTATTGATCAAACAGTGCCGCAAGCTGATTTAATTGGACTAACGGTGCCAGACCCTGATCTAAAATGGAACGAAGAAACTGGTCATTATGATTTTGGAGAAATTGATTGGGAAGAATTTTGGCAAGTTGTTAAAGGACATGGTCCTTGTAATAAAGAGCGTATGAGCGCTAGAGTAAATGCTTGGGAAAAAGGAGAATGGGTTAGAGATGCAGCTATGGCCTATGCAAAGAAACAAGAAGATAAAAAGCTGAGAGAAGCAATCTAATAATATAAGAAATGAAAAATAATTGGCCACTTTGGGAAGTATTTGTTAGAAGTAAAAATGGCTTAGAACATAGACATTTTGGAAGCCTACACGCTGCAGATGCAGAAATGGCTTTAGAAAATGCCAGAGATGTATACACCAGGAGAAGTGAAGGAGTTAGTATATGGGTTGTGGAGTCAAAGAATATTACAGCTTCAAATCCCGATAATAATGGAGAGCTTTTTGAACCCGCGCAGGATAAAATATACAGACACCCAACGTTTTATGATCTACCTGATGAGGTAAAGCATATGTAATTCTTCTATAAAAGGAAGTTTTTAGGTAAACTAAAAGTTAATTAAAAGATACCCGCTTTGACGGGCAATATCATGAAAAACGAAAATTTAGTTCAATATATATATGGTATAGCTGATAACGCCTTGATCTTAGGACAACGCTTATCAGAACTATGCGGTCATGGTCCTAGTTTAGAAACTGATATTGCAGGTACTAATATGGCTCTTGATCTTTTAGGTCAAACCCGTAGTTATTATCAATATGCAGCCAGTCTGGTAGGTGAAGGAAAAACAGAAGATGACATAGCTTTTCTAAGAACAGAAAGACAATATAAAAATGTACTGTTAGTGGAACAACCTAATAGACATTTTGGATATGTAATCGCAAGACAATTTCTATTCGATGTTTTTCACCTTTTACTACTTCAGGAATTGCAACGAAGTGAAGATGAAACCTTAGCAGCAATTGCCAAAAAAGGGATCAAGGAAGTAAGCTATCATAGAAGATTTTCCTCTGATTGGATAAAAAGGCTGGGTGATGGAACAGAAGAAAGTCATCAAAAAGTTCAAGAAGCGATTAATGATTTATGGAGATTCACAGACGAATTATTCCATATGACAGAGAATGATATGATAGTTGCCGATGAAGGAGTAGGAATAGACGTGAAACAACTAAGAGAGGATTATTATAGGATTGTAAAAGAAGTTCTAGAAGAAGCAACCTTAGCGGTTCCTGAAATAAAATATTTTCAAAAAGGAGGCAAGCAAGGAATTCATAGTGAGCATATGGGGTATTTGTTATCCGACTTGCAATATATGCAGAGAACTTACCCTAATATGAAGTGGTAAGAAATGTTTTTAAGTGCGAAAGAAAACCATTAGATTCTCATCTTTAATATAAAACAAGTATACATTGACTATAGAATTGCAACCTCATATCGATCCAAAACTGATTCCAATTCTGGAAAAAGTTCACGATCCTGAAATTCCCGTGTTGGGAATTTTAGATATGGGTGTAGTTCGTTCCGCAATAATGAAGGATAATGTAGCTCAAATTAAGATTACTCCAACATATAGTGGATGTCCAGCGATGGATGTTATTGGTGATGATATCGTAAGTGCATTTGCTAAAGAAAATATTACAGCCAAGGTGCAATTAGTACTTTCGCCAGCTTGGACTACCGATTGGATAACTCCAAACGGAAGGAAAGCATTAGAGGAGTATGGTGTAGCAGCTCCACTAGGAGAAGAAGCTGATAAGGCTGTTTTATTAGAAGGAAAGAGGATTGTAAAATGCACCAATTGTGGTTCTACAAATACGAAAATGATCAGTCAATTTGGTTCTACAGCCTGTAAAGCATTGTTTCAATGCGAAGACTGTCTAGAACCGTTTGATTATTTTAAATGCTTAAAATGAATGTTAGGACTTAGAACTACCATATACAAAGTAAGTGATCTTGAAAAAGCCAAGAAATGGTATACAAAGGCTTTTGAAGTTGCACCTTATTTTGATGAACCTTACTACGTGGGGTTTAATGTTGGTGGATTCGAATTAGGCCTACAACCAGATGAAGAAACTCCCGCTAAGAAATCTGAAAATGTACTATCCTATTGGGGAGTTAGTGATGTTGAAAAAGAATTTCAAAGACTTATTGATTTAGGAGCCACATCTCATGAAAAACCAACCAATGTCGGAGGAGAACTTATGGTGGCAACAGTAAAATGTCCTTGGGATAATATTATCGGAATTATTTATAACCCATACTTTAAAATAGAAACACAATAATCAAAAAAATAATCCTTAAAAATTTTTCTTCTTGAAGAAATTAGGATACATAGTTTATGAGCTCAATACAAATAAAAATAGAAAACGGAGTTGCCTGGATTACCTTAAACCGTCCGGAAACGTTTAATAGTTTTAATAGAGAAATGGCACTTACGCTTCAAAGCACGCTAGACGATTGTGAAAGTAATAATGAGGTAAGAGCTATTGTGTTAACCGGTAATGGTAAAGCATTTTGTGCAGGACAAGATCTAAACGAAGTTACATCGCCAGAACTAAATCCTGGTTTTAGAAAAATCTTAGAAGAACATTACAATCCTATTGTACAACGCATACGACAAATTGAAAAACCTATCATTTCAGGAGTCAATGGAGTTGCGGCAGGAGCGGGAGCAAATATTGCTTTAGCTTGTGATATTGTCATTGCATCAGAGGCTTCAAGTTTTATTCAGGCATTTAGTAAAATAGGATTGATCCCAGATAGTGCAGGAACATTCTTTTTACCAAGACTTATTGGTTTTCAAAAAGCGTCAGCATTAATGATGCTAGGGGATAAGGTTTCAGCCAATGAAGCAGAATCGTTAGGGATGGTTTACAAAGTAATCCCGATAGAAAGTTTCATGGAAGAAGTTGGGAAAATAGCAAATAAGATGGCTATGATGCCTACAAAAGCTTTAGGATTGACGAAAAGATTGCTGAACCAATCTATGGTTAACAATTTAGATCAACAACTCTCATTAGAATCAGATCTTCAAATAGAAGCTGCTGAGACCGAAGATTATTCGGAAGGTGTTAACGCCTTTATAGAAAAAAGAAAACCTGTTTTTAAAGGAAAGTAAATGATAGTAGGTATTATAGGATCAGGAACAATGGGCAGTGGTATTGCACAAGTAGCAGCCACAGCTGGCAATACTGTAAAAGTATTTGATACTAGAAAAGAAGCACTGGAAAAAAGTAAACTCGCTTTAGAAAAAATATTATCGCGTCTCATAGTAAAGGGAAGAATAACAGAAGCAGATAAAGATCACATTCAAGGTAATATTCAGTATGTTGATTCCTTAAAAAGCTTAGATAATACCGATTTGGTAATCGAAGCTATCGTGGAGAACTTAGATATTAAACAAAAGGTTTTTTCTGAACTAGAATCATATGTTTCAGAAAATACCATTATTGCTTCGAATACATCTTCTTTATCAATCGCATCTATTGCTGCTTCATTACAAAAGCCAGAAAGATGTGTAGGAATTCACTTTTTTAATCCAGCGCCATTAATGAAGCTGGTCGAAGTTATTCCAGCAGTACAAACTTCACAAGGGGTTACCCAAAAAGTTGTAGAAACTATTTCTGACTGGAAAAAGGTAGTTGCATTAGCAAAAGATACTCCCGGATTTATAGTGAATCGAGTAGCTAGACCCTTTTACGGTGAGTCACTGCGAATTTTTGAAGAAGGTTTAGCAGATGTAAGTACCATTGATAAAAGTTTAAAAGAGTTGGGAGGTTTCAGAATGGGACCCTTCGAATTGATGGATTTTATAGGTAATGATGTTAATTATACAGTAACTGAAACCGTGTTTACCGCGTTCTATTATGACCCTAGATACAAACCATCTTTGACACAAAAAAGATTGTCCGAAGCAGGATATTTGGGAAGAAAATCTGGAAAAGGATACTACAATTATAATAACGACGGGAAGATAGATTCACAAAATGTAGTAAGCCCTAAAAGCTCAAGTAAAGTTGAGAAATTATCCAAAGAAGAACTTCCTCAATATATTTTCAACCGAGTATTGGTGATGTTGATTAATGAAGCTGCAGATGCATTGTTTTGGAATATTGCTTCAGCAGAAGATATAGATAATGCTATGACCAAAGGAGTAAATTATCCTAAAGGTTTATTGGCATGGGCAGATCAAAAAGGTATAGACTGGTGTGTGAATAAACTAGATAAACTCTATAACGAATATCATGAAGATCGATATAGATGTAGTCCATTACTTAGAAAAATGGATAGAGAAAATAGAACCTTTTTTGCGAAACAAGAACACGCAGTAGATAATAATAATTAATACTAGTCATAATTCAGAACTTATAATGAGTAACACCACAAATTCTCATATACTTAAAAACTCTCAGACTATTCCTGAAAAAATGCTGAGCATGGATCCATTTAGCCAATGGCTGGGTATCGAAGTTTTAGAAGTAGAAAAAGGTAGATGTAAAGTAGGAATGACGGTTAGAAAAGAAATGTTGAATAGTATGGGTAAAGCCCACGGAGGCATATCCTATAGTTTAGCAGATACAGCTTTCGGTTTTTCCGCCAATACTCATGGTAAGTACGCTGTCTCTATAGAAACATCTATCAATCATATCGAAGCCCTAGAAAAAGGAGATTACCTAACTGCAGAAGCTGTTACCGATATAGCAAAAACAAAAGTTGGGTTTAATATCGTAGAGGTAAAAAGAGGAGAACAAATTGTAGCCCTTTTTAAAGGAGTGGTTTACAGAACAAATAAAGATTGGGAATAACTTTTTAACTAACTATTATTTACACAAACAAATGAGAGTATTATTAATAACAGTAATCCTGTTATCATTTCTTTCTTGCGGGAAAGAAACAAAGTCTAAAAAAGAAACACTAGAAGGAACAGAACCAGTTACCACTGAAACTGTAGAACAAAGATCTGAAGAGGTAGAAAGTGCTTTGGGAGGGTTGTTTAATGATCAAATTGATATGGAAGTTGATGAATCCGTTTTCGTAATTGATAATGGAACTAATAGAGCAAATGAAGATATGTCGGCAGGTATCATGAAAATGTTAGCGCCACAACCCTATGAAGCGTTTAAAAAGAGAATGATGGAAGAACCCGAAGATCAAAATGGAGTTACTTCTTTAGGATTGGAAGAAGTGGAATTAGGCGGGAAAACTGTTTTAGTCCAAAAGTCAAAAACGTTGGATGATGCTGGAGGAGAAATGATGATGATCATGCATGCTTTTGATGCAGGAGAGAACAAAACGATCATGATTTCTTCCTACTTTATGAAAGAGGAAGAATCTAAATATTTACCGCTAATAGAAAAATCAGTACTATCAGCAAAATTGAAAGAATAAAAACAATGAAAGAAGCATATATCATAGATGGAGTACGAACTCCGATCGGTAATTACAAAGGAACGTTATCAGCTGTCCGTACAGATGATTTAGGTGCTTTGGTTATTCAAAAATTGGTAGAAAACAATCCTAATATCCCAAAAGAAGCCTATGACGATGTAATTATGGGATGTGCTAATCAGGCTGGAGAGGATAATAGGAACGTCGCAAGAATGTGTTCTTTGTTGGCAGGGCTACCTTTTACCGTTCCCGGAGAAACTGTAAATCGTTTATGTAGTTCTGGATTGTCAGCAATTATTCATGCCAATAGAGCAATTAAAGCAGGAGATGGAGATCTCTTTATCTCTGGAGGAGTAGAAAATATGACTCGTGGTCCTTATGTAATAGCAAAGCCATCTTCGGCCTTTGGTAATGACTCTAAAATGTATGATTCGAGCTTTGGATGGCGATTCGTGAATCAAAAAATGCATGAATTGTATGGTACTGATGGTATGGGGACTACTGCAGAGAACTTGGTGGAGAAATATAATATCTCTCGAGAAGATCAGGATGCATTTGCCTATTGGAGCCAGATGAAAGCTACAAAAGCGAGAGAATCGGGAAGGTTAGCAAAAGAGATTACTACAGTAGAAATTCCGCAACGTAAAAAAGATTCAATTCTGTTTTCTGAGGATGAGTTTATAAAACCAACTACAACAGAAGAGGTGCTGGCAAAATTACACCCTGCCTTTAAGAAAGAAGGAAGTGTTACTGCGGGTAACTCTTCAGGCCTTAACGATGGTGCAGCAGCAACCATTATTGCTTCAGAGGATGCAGTAAAGCAATATGGGTTGAGTCCTATTGCAAGAATAGTAAGTTCTGCGGTAGTTGGAGTGGAGCCGAGAATTATGGGAATAGGCCCTGTACAAGCATCTAATAAGGCGTTAGAAAAAGCAGGGATTACGATGGATGATATTGATATTATAGAATTAAATGAGGCTTTCGCTTCACAAGCACTGGCTTGCATTAGAGAATGGGGATTAAAAGATGATGATCCTAGAATTAACCCAAATGGAGGATCCATTGCAATAGGTCATCCTCTTGGAGTAACAGGAACTAGAATTGCCTATTCCGCAGCACTCGAATTACAAGAGCAAAATAAACGATTTGCCCTTATTACGATGTGTGTAGGAGTTGGCCAAGGATATGCCTGTGTAATTGAACGAGTGAGTTAGTCGATGAGTGTTGAGTACACTCGCTTCGCTCGCTGTGAGGTTTGAGAATATAAGAAAAATTGTCATTCCTGCGGAGGCAGGAATCTATATAAGATTAAACTTTTTTGTTTCTTTTTTACATTACACGAAAAGGAAATAAAAAAAAGAAAAATAAAAAGCGAAAGCATGAAAATACTACAAAGCTATATCAACGGAACATGGGCAGAAGGGAATGGTGATGGTATCATTATGCATGATGCCGTAACTGGAGAAGTAATTGGTCGTTCAACAACAGATGGTTTAGATATACCATCAGTATTACAATACGGAAGAACCAAAGGAGGTGAGGTATTAAGAAAAATGACCTTTCAGGAGAGAGGAAATATGCTTAAAAAATTAGCATTGTTCTTAACTAAGAGAAAAGAGCAGTTTTACGAGATAAGTTATCGTACCGGAGCAACGCGTATTGATAGTTGGATAGATATAGAAGGAGGATTCGGAAACTTGTTTGCTAATGCATCTCTTAGAAAATTATTTCCTAATCAACCGTATCATGTAGAAGGAGATCCTATAGATTTATCCAGAGGCGGAAGATTTATGGCGCACCATATTTTGGTACCAAAACGTGGAGTAGCATTGCATATTAACGCATTTAACTTTCCTATTTGGGGGATGTTAGAAAAATGTGCAGTCAATTGGATGGCTGGTATGCCAGCAGTAGTATTACCTGCTCCTCAAACAGCTTATTTGACTGAAGCACTAGTACGTGTGATAATCGATTCTGGAATTCTGCCAGAAGGTTCATTGCAATTACTAAGCGGTATGACCAAAAATATTTTGGACACAGTAGAATCTCAGGATATAGTGACTTTTACAGGATCTGCACATACAGGTAAATTGTTAAAAGCACATCCTAGATTAATTGAGGAATCAGTTCCTTTTACAATGGAAGCAGATTCTTTGAATGCATCAGTATTAGGTAAAGATGCAATACCAGGCACTCCAGAATTTAATCTTTTTATCAAAGAAGTTAGAAAAGAAATGACCGTTAAAACAGGTCAGAAATGTACCGCAATCAGAAGAATTATTGTTCCATCTGATTTGGTGGAAGATGTTCAAATTGCATTAGGACAACAATTAGATAAGGTTACCATCGGTGATCCAAGGTTGAAAGAAGTAAGAATGGGAGCTTTGGCAAGTAAACAACAAGTAGAAAGTTTCCGTAATAATGTATCAGAAATAGCAAAAACTGCACAAATGGTATATGGTAGTTTAGATACCATAGAAACGGTTGGTGCGGATGCAGAAAAAGGAGCCTTTGTTAGTCCAATATTGATGAGACAAGATGATCCCTTCAAAAATAAAGAAGCCCATATCATAGAAGCATTTGGACCAGTTTCTACCATTATGCCATACGATACATTGGATGATGCCATCACTCTTGCTCATATGGGTAAAGGTTCTTTGGTATCTTCTATTTTCACCTATGATGATCAAATAGCTAAAGAGTTTGTAGTTGGAGCAGCTTCACATCACGGACGTATTTTAGTTGGAAATCGTGAAAACGCTAAGCAAAGTACTGGTCATGGTTCTCCATTGCCAATGTTAACGCATGGTGGTCCAGGTCGTGCTGGTGGTGGTGAAGAGATGGGTGGAATGAGAGGAATTAAACATTATATGCAGCGATGTGCCGTACAAGGTACTCCAACAACTCTCACTGAAGTAACCGGGATTTACCAAGCCAATTCAAAATACAAAGAAACGGATAAGCATCCATTTGCATATCACTGGGAAGATATCGAACCAGGAATGTCGTTAAAAACACATAAAAGGACAGTTACGGATACTGATATCATAAACTTCGCTAATCTTACTTGGGATCACTTTTATGCTCATACGGATATTACTTCATTGGACGGAAGTATTTTCGAAAAAAGAACAGCACACGGATATTTTATATTAGCAGCGGCAGCAGGTCTTTTTGTATATCCTAATAAAGGTCCAGTAGCGGCAAATTATGGTTTAGAGGAATGTAGGTTCCTGAGACCTATCTACCATAATGATACGGTATATGTAAGACTTACTTGTAAGCAAAAGATTGATCGTGATCATAGAGGTAAAGAGTTGCCAAGTGGAATTGTAAAGTGGTTTGTAGAAGTATTTGATCAGGAAGATGAATTAGCTGCAATAGCTACAATTTTAACGATGGTACAAAAAAAATCACCATTTGTACAAGTTAATCGTTCAAATATTGAAGGATATTTAGCAAAGCTTACTGAAGATATGAAACCGAAGTGGGGCATCATGACACCACAACATATGATAGAACATCTAGAATATACGGTACGCATTGGAGCTGGTGAAATTCAAGATTTTGAGATCGCTACTCCAGAGGAGTATTTAGAAAAAGTACAAGAGATGGTTTATAATCATAAACCCATGCCAAGAGAACATCAACATCCTTTGATGAAAAAAGGAGATCTAGAAGTTTTAAGACATGAAAACCTTGCTACTGCTAAAACCAAATTATTAGAAGCATTGGATAACCTGGAGATATTTTTTAAAGAAAATCCAGAAGCAGTTACCAAAAATGCAGTTTTTGGTGAGATGAATAAGTTTGAATGGGATCTATTGAATGTGAAGCATATGAATCATCACTTTGAGCAATTCAATCTATTGGATTAAATAAATATTTACAAACCGAAAATAAGATTCCCGCCTACGCGGGAAGAAACTATGACAGCACCTTACGTATATATAGATATAGAAAACGGAATAGGAACTATAGAGTTCTTTCATCCAGCACATAATTCATTACCAGGAGATATTCTAGCAAAACTAGCACAAACAATTACTGAAGCTGGTGAGAATGAACAGATAAAAGTAATTATTTTAAAGAGTGGAGGTAATAGAACCTTTTGTGCCGGAGCTAGTTTTAAAGAATTAATCAATATTAATGATGCTGAGACGGGTAAAATCTTTTTCTCTGGTTTTGCCAATGTCATCAACGCGATGCGTAAATGTCCAAAATTCATCATTGGTCGAGTACAAGGTAAAACTGTAGGCGGAGGAGTTGGACTTGCTTCTGCAACAGATTATTGTATGGCTAGTAAATTTGCTTCAATTAAATTAAGTGAACTAAATGTTGGGATTGGACCTTTTGTAGTAGGTCCTGCGGTAGAACGGAAAATTGGATTGTCTGCTATGTCACAAATAGCCATTGATGCAAATTCTTTTTATGAAGCAGAATGGGCTCGTGATAAAGGATTGTTTACCAAAGTTTTTGAAGATACAGAAACCTTAGATGCTGAAGTGAAAGCATTTGCAACACATTTATGTACCTATAATCCTGAAGCCATGTCTGAAATGAAAAAAGCATTTTGGACTGGTACAGAACACTGGGATACTTTACTGGCAGAAAGAGCAGAAATAAGCGGTAGATTAGTACTAAGTGATTTTACGAAAGAAACTTTAAAACGATTTAAATAGCGTATGATTTACTCTTTTAAAGGATATATACCTGTTGTACATCCAAGTAGTTTTGTGCATCCACTAGCAGCAGTAACCGGTAATGTGATTATTGGTAAAAACTGTTATATCGGACCTGGAGCTGCTATTAGAGGAGATTGGGGAGAGATCGTTTTAGAAGATGGAGTAAATGTACAAGAAAACTGTACTGTACATATGTTTCCAGGTAAATCCATAGTGCTTAAAGAAAGTGCACATGTAGGTCATGGAGCGGTCATTCATGGAGCTAATTTAGGGCGTAATTGCCTTATTGGTATGAATACAGTGATTATGGATGATGCAGAAATTGGAGATGAGTGTATCGTAGGTGCTATGTCTTTTGTAAAAGCAAAAACCATTTTTCCTAAAAGAAGTCTTATTGTAGGTAACCCTGCTAAGATTATCAAAGAAGTTTCGGATGAAATGATTCATTGGAAAACCAAGGGAACTCAACTATACCAGCAATTACCAGCTGATTGTTTTGAATCTTTACAAGAAGTAGAACCTTTGACAGAAATCCCAAAAGACAGACCAACTCAAGAAGCATTTTATAAAACATTAGAAGAGTTTAAAGAAAATAGATGAATGTAAATCAACTGATACAGCAATTAGAACCGTTACGATTACAACTTGCAAAACACCCTTTGTATCATCAAATGAAGGAGGTAGAAGATGTAAGAGTATTTATGGAAAGTCATGTTTTTGCAGTTTGGGATTTTATGTCATTATTAAAAAGCTTGCAAATACATTTAACAACTGTATCACTACCTTGGATACCGTCTAGTAACCCAAAGGTTAGACGTTTTATAAATGAAATTGTATTAGGAGAAGAAAGCGATATAGATCAATCTGGTAAATCAGTTAGCCATTTCGAAATGTATCTGGATGCAATGGAAGAAGTGGGAGCAAATACTAATCAGGTAAGTGTTTTGATGAAGAATATCGCTGCAGGAAAAAATATCCAAAATGCAATAGATAGCTTACCTATTTCTGAGCAAGTAAAAATGTTTATGAAGTTTACATTCGAGGTTATCGCAACAGGTAAACCTCATATTATAGCTGCTGTATTTACATTTGGAAGAGAAGACCTGATTCCTGATATGTTTATCGAAATAGTAAAAGGAATTCAAGATAATTCGGATGTTACTCTGGAAAAATTAGTGTACTATTTAGAAAGACATATAGAATTAGATGGTGACGAACATGGCCCACTTAGCTTAGAAATGGTAGCATCTCTTTGCGAAACTAAGGAGCATTGGGAAGAGGCATTATTATACAGTAAAATGGCTCTGGCGAACCGAATAGCACTGTGGGATAATATCTCTGAAGTGTTACAAAATAGTACAGTAACATAAGAAATTTTAATTTTAGATTTAAAACTAACAAACATTAGTTAACCAAATGTCAACGATAGAATTGAAAATGCCCAAAATGGGTGAAAGTATTTCCGAAGCAACCATTTTAAATTGGTTAAAAAAGGTTGGAGATCCTGTTGAAGAAGATGAAACTATTCTTGAAGTAGCTACAGATAAAGTAGACTCTGAAGTGCCTTCTCCATGCAATGGGGTGATTTCTAAAATTCTTTTTGAACCCAATGAAGTAGTAGCCATAGGAAGTGTTATTGCCATTATAGCTGCAGATGGTGAAGTAGCACAAAAAGAAACCAAAAAAGAAGAAAGCTCTATAGAAAAAGTTCAAGAAAAGGAATCAAGTTCAGCTTCTCTCCCAAAGGGAGAGATGTCCACTTCAAGTGGACAGAGAGGGCAATTTAAAGTAATAGGTTCTTCTGAAAATGATGGTTTCCTTTCACCTTTGGTAATAAGTATCGCCAAAAAGGAGAACCTAAGCATAGAAGAAGTACAAAGTATTGCAGGTAGTGGTGAAGGAGGACGTATCCGTAAGAGTGATATTATCGGGTATTTAAAAAACAGAAAATATCCATTACCAAGTAGACCACAACAACCTCAGGTTTCAAAATCTACCTACAAAGCACCGCCGATCTCTTTTGTCGAAGGGAAAGATCGAATTGTTGAGATGGATCGTATGCGTAAGATGATCGCTGATCATATGGTATACTCAAAACATACCTCTCCTCATGTAACCAGTTATATAGAAGTGGATGTAACCAACTTGGTTCAATGGAGAAATAATTATAAAGTAAGGTTTCAGGAAAAGTATGGAGAGAAACTAACCTTTACACCAATTTTTGTAGAAGCAGTGGCAAAAGCCATTCAAGAATATCCTATGATCAATGTGTCTGTTGATGAAAACAAAATCGTTGTGCATAAAGATATCAATATAGGGATGG
The DNA here is from genome assembly GCF_039523995.1 of Aquimarina litoralis. Taxonomy (NCBI): domain Bacteria; kingdom Pseudomonadati; phylum Bacteroidota; class Flavobacteriia; order Flavobacteriales; family Flavobacteriaceae; genus Aquimarina; species Aquimarina litoralis. Next base: position 126,866 of record NZ_BAAAGE010000005.1, on the reverse strand, counting down.
CAACAGCACTGCCTAGTGGCAATTTGATTGTGCCTGTGGTAAAACAAGCAGATGAAAAAAATCTATTAGGATTGGCAAAACAAGTAAATCACCTTGCAAATAATGCTAGGAACAATTGTTTAAAACCAGAAGAGATTCAAGGTAGTACATTCACCATTTCTAATGTAGGAACATTCGGTAGTTTAATGGGTACACCTATTATTAATCAACCAGAAGTTGCGATTCTGGCTCTAGGAATTATCAAAAAACGTCCAGAGGTTATTACTACAGATAAAGGAGATGAAATAGCAATAAGAAGTATGATGTATTTATCCCTATCATTTGATCATAGGGTAGTAGACGGTTTCTTGGGTGGATCCTTCTTAAGAAAAGTAGGAGATGAGTTAGAAGCTTTTGATACAAATAGAGAAATATAATACGCGCAAGGGATAGCAACGGCATCCTTTTTTGCGTCAGTTCGAGTATCCTTCTTATGAAGGATGTATCGAGAACAAGTAAAAAAGATATAGTGAATAGCCCAGTCCGCCTCAGGCGGATGCGGCCTAAAACAAACATATTATGGAACAACAAATCAAAATTACAAGAACTTCAGATTCAAGATTAAAAGACGTAGATTTTGATAACATTCCTTTGGGAACAGTTTTTACGGATCACATGTTTATATGTGAATATGAAAACGGAAGCTGGAATAACCCAAGAATAGAACCTTTAGAATTAATCCCTACGCATCCGGCGGCTATGGCATTGCATTATGGGCAAGCTATTTTTGAAGGAATGAAAGCGACTGTAGGAAATGATAATACTCCATTACTATTTAGACCCGAAGAAAATGCAAAGCGTTTTAATCATAGTGCAAGAAGAATGGGAATGCCAACCGTTCCAGAATCACTATTTGTGGAAGCAGTTGCAAAAATTGTAGGAGTGGAACACTCTTGGATTCCGCCAATGGAAGGTAGCGCACTATATCTAAGACCATTTATGTATGCAGATGAGCCTTTTATCGGGATGCGTGCAGCCACAAGTTATAAGTTTATTGTGATTTGTTCTCCAGCGGGACCATTTTTTACCAAAAAGATTAGGTTATATGCCGAAACAGAATATATCAGAGCTGCCGATGGTGGCACAGGAGAGGCAAAAGCAGCGGGTAATTATGCAGCAGCTATTCTGCCTACTGAGAAAGCAAAAGCTAAAGGATACGATCAGGTGTTATGGCTAGATGCCAATGAACATAAATATGTACAGGAAGTGGGAACTATGAATATCTTCTTTAAAGTAGAAGGGAAGTTTATTACTCCTAGTACAGATGGATCTATCTTGAAAGGAATTACCAGAGATAGTGTGATTACTTTGTTGAAAGATAAAGGTTTTGAAGTTACAGAAAGGCCAATCACAATCGATGAGGTTATTGAGTTTTCAAAACAAGGAAAATTAGAAGAAGCTTTTGGTACCGGTACCGCAGTTGCTATCGCTATGGTAGAGGCGATAGGGTATAATGATGAAGTAATTACATTACCATCAGAAAATCCGGTGAGTCAGGATATGAAAAAGACCATGGATGAGATCAAGACCCAAAAACAAGCAGATAATCATGGTTGGATTATTCCTGTACAAGTAGAAGAGGAGGTAAGTTAATTTACGAATTATGATTTAAGATTTACGACGGAAAGGCATAAAAAGTAATCGTATCTCGTAAATCCTACATCAAAAATCTAGAGGATATGATAGTATCAACAACAGTTGCAAAAGAAGTTTTACAAAAAGCATTTTCGCTATTATGCACAGCCAAATCTATGGCAGAGCTGTATGAAGATAATTTCAAAGTAGTATCAAAGTATGTACATGCCACCTCTCGTGGTCATGAAGCTATTCAAATAGCTGTAGCAATGCAGCTGTTGCCACAAGATTATGCATTTCCTTATTATAGAGATGATGCTATGTTATTGGGTATAGGAATGCGTCCTTATGATCTGATGTTGCAATTATTAGCAAAAAGAGAGGATCCTTTTTCTGGCGGTCGTACCTATTATTCGCATCCAAGTTTAAAAGATGCTGATAAACCAAAGATTCCGCATCAATCATCCGCAACGGGAATGCAAGCCATTCCAGCTACTGGTGTAGCGTTAGGAATGCAGTATAAAGAGTTAGTAGATATTCCACATAACGATTCCAGCAAGAGTAAGATATCTGAACAGCTTATGGCTGCACCTTTGGTGCTGTGCTCATTGGGAGATGCTTCGGTTACTGAAGGAGAAATAGCAGAGGCTTTTCAAATGGCAGCTTTGAAACAGTTACCAATATTATATTTGGTACAAGATAACGGATGGGATATTTCTGCCAACGAAGAAGAAACCAGAGCGCAAAGTGCTTATGAATATGCGGCAGGTTTTCATGGATTAGAAGCTATTACTATTGATGGGGCTAATTTTATGGAAAGCTACCTGGCTATTCAAGAAGTGATTAAAACAATTCGGGAAGAGCGAAGACCAATGTTGGTACATGCCAAGGTTCCGTTATTAAACCATCATACTTCTGGTGTACGAATGGAGTGGTATCGTGATGATTTGGAAGAAGCTCGATCTAGAGATCCATATCCAGTACTTAGGAATCAACTATTAGAAAATGGATTTACAGAAGAAGAAGTTCAAAAAATTGAAGCAGAAGCGCAAATAGCTGTAAAGAAAGATTTGGAAGAAGCTATGAAAGCTGAAGATCCAACTCCTGAGGATTTGTTTACTCATGATTTTGCACCTACGCCAATTCTTGAAGAGTCTGGTGAACGCGCACCTGATGATAAGGATGAGGTGGTTATGGTAGATTGCGCCTTATTTGCAGTAGAAGAGCTGATGAAAAAACACAAAGAGTGTCTGTTATATGGTCAGGATGTTGGAGGAAGATTAGGAGGTGTTTTTAGAGAGGCCGCTACTTTAGCACAGAAATTTGGAGATGAACGTGTATTTAATACACCTATCCAAGAGGCGTTTATTGTCGGGTCAACAGTAGGAATGTCTGCAGTTGGTTTAAAACCAATAGTAGAGGTTCAATTTGCGGATTATATATGGCCAGGATTGAACCAATTATTTACAGAAGTGAGTCGCTCTTGCTATTTGTCGAATGGTAAATGGCCGGTATCTATGATATTGAGAGTTCCTATAGGGGCGTATGGAAGTGGAGGACCTTATCATTCATCTTCGGTAGAATCTGTAGTGACAAATATTAGAGGATTAAAGATTGCATACCCTAGTAACGGAGCAGATCTTAAAGGACTAATGAAAGCAGCGTATTACGACCCTAATCCAGTAGTTATTTTTGAACATAAAGGATTGTATTGGTCCAAAGTAAAAGGTACCGATGCTGCAAGAACTATAGAACCCGCAGAAGATTATGTATTGCCATTTGGTAAAGCAAATGTAGTGCAGCGTATTTGGGCACAAGATGAAAAAGAAACGATAACTATTGTTACCTATGGTATGGGTGTGCATTGGGCGTTGAATGCTTCTAAAGACATAGCAGACGTTGTAGAGATTATTGATTTGAGAACATTACATCCTATAGATGAAGACACAATCATGGAATCTGTAAGAAAAACTAAAAAGTGTTTAGTGGTTACAGAAGAGCCTTCGAATAATTCACTTGCTAGAGCACTAGCTGGAAAAATACAGGAAGAATGCTTCAGATCCTTAGACGCTCCAGTAATGACTATTGGGTCCGAAAATATGCCAGCGATTCCATTAAATAGTACATTAGAACAGACCATGATTCCTTCAACAGAAAAAGTAAAAAACAAAATACATGAATTGTTGAAGTATTAGTAAGTGTAAAATATAATTGTTTCATCCCTAGTTATTTATATAGCTAGGGATTTTTTTTACTAGTAAAAATAAATAAAAGAAGGAAAATACTTACAATTTATTATATTTTTATCTATTAAATATGTTAAAAAGCACTTTTTTTAGATAAAATACACAATTTTGTTTGGAGAATTAAAAAATGATTGTATCTTTACACCAGAGTTAATGAGTTAGCGCTTTCATTCCCCCCAAGATGAAAGCAATTTTAAAAAAGTGAGTTTTAATTTTAGAATAAGCCCCTAAATTAAGATGATTTGTGTGAAGAAAAAGAGCGTGGAGACGCTCTTTTTTGTTTTTATATATTTTTTATCCCTACTATGAAATGAATATAACTTGTGGATTACTTCGACTAAACAAAAATGTTATTAACATTTGTAGTATAAGTAGTACAGAATAAAACATATGCATGTATTAAACATGTTAAAAAACACTTTTTTTAGATAAAATACACAATTTTGTTTGGAGAATTTAAAAAAGATTGTATCTTTATACCAGAGTTAATGAGTTAGCGCTTTCATTTTCCCCAAGGTGAAAGCAATTTTAAAAAAGTGAGTTTTAATTTTAGAATAAGCCCCTAAATTAAGATGATTTGTGTGAAGAAAAAGAGCGTGGAGACGCTCTTTTTTGTTTTTATATTAAAAATTAAAACGTAAAACCAAATCAGGAGTAAAACGAAGAGATTCATTGTCAAAACTTTCTATGAAGAAATTGAAGTTTTCATCAACATTTTCTCTATATCCTTGACTAATCACATTTTTTCTATTATAGAGATTCCTAATTGATACTCCTACCATACCCTTCCAATCTTTATCTCTATCAAGTTTAAAACGATACAATGCAGAAATATCTAATCGATGATAATCTTTGTATCTACTCGAGTTAATTCCTGTGGGATCCGTAATCGTACCATCAAAATCATTATCATCTCTAAATAATTTCGTAAAAGGTCTTCCTGTTGCGTAATTCCAACCCATTGCAAATTCAAAATTATTTACGGTTAGCGTTTGTGAAAAATTGAATACATGTCGTTGATCAAAGTTTCCTGGAAAATAAGAATCCTGAACAAGTGGAAATGAACTGATGGTCTTGCTGTAGGAGTATCCTGTCCAAAATCTATAATTACGAATTCTTTTTTTAAGAAGTATGTCAACTCCAATTCGTTCTTCTTCTCCATAAAAAACAGTGCTATCATCAATATCTGGTTGTGCTAGATCAAGTATGATATCACTTAATGAAGAAACATCGTTTATCTTTTTATAATACCCTTCGATATCAAAATTCCATCCTTTGTAAGTATATAAACCTCCCAAAGTAAATTGCATGCTTTTTACAACTCGAACAAAAATATCCTCATTGTCCAAGCCCTCTGTGGAGTTACTGGATAATATCCAGACGTTGTCGGATACCGGTAGGGTTGGAAATATACCACCTGTACTATTATAAGTAAGATAATTATTGAGTTGTTGATTCTTTAATTCTGCAGAAGTATTTAATGTAAAATTATCAGATAATTGATACGATGAAAACATTCTAGGTTCTATAAAAAAAGCATTTACATTACTTAATTGCGAACCTCTTAAACCTATATTTATAAAGGTTCTTGGAGTTTTATATTTATACTCAGAATAAAGAGTGTGATTTGTTCCATTCCCTTTTAAGGCAACAACATCCTCAGGAAATGAACTCTCAAAAAGTTCATATTCAGTTCTGTTATATGTAAATTGATAACCAACATTAAGACTATGCTTTTTTGCTATAGGAAGATGAAGAGCATATTCACCACCAATATCATTAACTTCATTATTAATGGCTAAACTTTGTTCATTATCTGTGTCCGAGACTAAAGGACTATTTATAAAGTTATAGCGTTGATCGTAAGAAGAAAAATAGAAGTTAATATTTTGTGATATATCATTGCGATACTTTTTATCCCAATTGAAGCTAAAACCCGAATTCCGGATTTTAAGAATATCTTTAATATTGGTTTGTGCAGTAGTACCTGGGATTTGTAAATTTTTATTGTTGTCTAAACGATTTTCTGCAAAAATAGCACTCAGCTTTATTGTATTATATTCATTTGGTTTCCAAAGCATTTTGAAGTTGCTATCAGAAAAAGAAAAATCATCTTCTCTGGAAGTTTCGAGAGGTGTCGGATCTTCATTAGCATCAGGAATATTCGCTCTAGTATTCTGAAATACTTTTCTTACCAGATTGTTATACGTAATATTTTGATAAATATCGGTGGTAGATCTTCGTCCAGCAAGCATTATTCCGAGTTTATCGGATAGAGGTAATTTTAAGTAAACATCTCCATGAGTAAAATTTAAGCCACCACCAACTTGTAACTTTTCGGTAAGGTCATTGTCTGACTCTATGACAACAACTCCAGAAATACGATCACCATAGCGGACACTAGTACCACCTCTATACACCTGAACATTTTCGGTAATAAAGGGATTAAATGAAGATATTTGATTAAAAAAGTGACCACTTTGGTACATTTTGATACCATCCCAAAGCACTAAATTTTGTCCGGGTGTACCTCCTCTAATATATAACCCTGCAGGATCTTCTGTCGGGCTACTAATGCCTGGTAATAGTTGAAGGCTTTGCAATACGTCAGGTTCTACAAGACCCGGAAGTACACGCAGTTTTTTAGTTGATATATTTACCGAAGCGTCTTGATTTTTTTGAATTCCTCCAGTTAGATATTCCTTTACTAATACCTGACCTAAACTCTGAATTTCTGGCCGTAAACTAATTGTATCACAAGATGTTGTAGTTAGTTCTGAAACTTTAATAGTTCTGTTTTGATAGCCAAAATATCCTATCGAAATAGAATCCCAGGGATGAACCTGTAATTCGAAATTACCCATGTTATCTGTAAGGTCAATAGTTTTCTTATTTTGAATGATATCTGCTTGTGGTAATTCAAATTTAGAAATGGCATCTATGAGAACTCCACAAATAGTGACTTTTTCAGTATTCTTAACTAAAATGTAGTCAGTCTCACTGACTTTTTGTAATAGGTAAGGAGTTTGAAGTGCTATAATGTTCTGAAGATTGGTAATCGATAGATGTATATTCTTAAGCTTCAATGCTATATCTTCAATAGCTTTTACATCATATGAAAAATTAAACTTCAATTGATCCTCAAAAGTTTCTAGTATAGAAACCAAAGACTGTCTTTCGGTTGTAGTCGATAAATTTATTTCCTGAGAATAAGAAATAATTGTACAAAAGAGTAGCAGGACTGGAATAAATCTGGATAATTTCACCTATTTCTTAGTGCTATGTTTTAAAAATTTTTAAAGATAACTATTATAAATGATTCTCAAAGGAATCGGTACTCAGTATGAAAACAAAAGAGACTAAATGATGTTTTAAAAAACAGAAAAAAAGTAGGGTGTTTTCATTTTAGTATGTTTTAGGAGTCGTAAAACATAAAAGATAAAAACGACTATGAAAAAAATCATTTTATTATTAGCTGTAATCTCTACAATTGTAATTTCTTGTAAATCCGATGATGACGCTGCAGGACCTGTAGATAATCAAGATCCGTTTATTGGTACGTGGAAAATAACACAAGAATTCGAAAATGGAGTAGAAGTTATGCAAGAAGCTTGTGATTTAGAAGAAACCATAACTGTCAAAAACGATATGACATTTAGTGGTACCTATTATATGATGGGAGCTTCTAGTTGTGAGGTAGGAGGTACTTATGCTGGAACTTGGGAGAACCTTGGAGATAACAAGTACAAAGTTACTTCTGATGATCCAGAAGACACTGAAGTAGAAGCAACAGTTACATTTTCAGGAAATACTATGACCACAGTAACTAATGACGAAGATGGAGAGTTTAAACAAGTATTAATCAGAGTTTAAATGTAAAAAATATAAATAACTGAAAAGACAATGACTTATTTATAGTTGTTGTCTTTTTTTGATTAAAAATTAAATCTCAAAACAAAATCGGGTGTAAAACGTAAAGATTTATTTTCGAAACCTTGGAGATAGAAGTTGAAATCTTCATCTTGAACATTTCTGAAACCTTGACTAATAGTATTTTTTCGGTTATAGATGTTTCTCAGTGAAATTCCAATCATTCCATTCGTTTCTTTTGACGTGTCAATTTTAAATCTGTAAGTAACAGATGCGTCCAGTCTGTGATAAGACTTAAATCTACTAGAGTTTATACCTCTGGCGTCGATCACTCCACCATCGAGATCATTATCGTCCCGAATTATTTGTGTAAAAGGTCTACCGGTAGCGTAATTCCAGCCAAGTGCAAACTCGAAATCTTTTACTTTTAACGTTTGAGAAAAATTGAATGTATGACGTTGATCAAAATTCCCATCAAAATAGGTGCCTTGAACTAGTGGGAAAGAAGATATGGTTTTACTTAAGGAATATCCAGCCCAAAACCTATAGTTCTGGACTCGTTTCTTGATCAATACATCAAAACCTATTCGCTCTTCCTCTCCATAAAATATTAACGAGTCATCATCATCGGGTAACGCTAAATCAAGAATTAGATCAGTTAATGAAGATACATCCTTTATTTTTTTGTAATATCCTTCGAGATCAAAATTCCATCCTTTATATGTATATAAGGCTCCTAACGTAAATTGCATACTTTTTACGACACGTATAGGAACTTCTTCCAGAAATTCTCCGTCAAAATTATTATTAGAAAGAATCCAAATATTATCAGCAACAGGAAGTGATGGAATTGTTCCGAACACACTGTTATAGGTATTAAAGTTATTTAATTGCTGGTTTTTTAGTTCTGCAGAGGTATTCAGAGTAAAGTTGTCCAATATTTTGTAAGAAGAAAACATACGGGGTTCAAGGAAAAAAGAATTCGTATTACTTAATTGTGATCCTCTTAACCCAATATTTATATATGTTTTAGGAGTTTTATATTTATATTCTGAGTATAGGGTATGATTGGTTCCATTTCCATTAATACTAGCACCAAACTCATCTGTTCCAAAATCATCCGATAAAATAGTTGTAGTTTCATATCCCGTTTCATTATAGGTAAACTGATACCCTAAGTCTATAGATTGTTTTTTAGTAACGGGAAAATGTACTGTATATTCCGCTCCTATATCTTTAACTGTATTATTAATAATTAGGCTTTCCGAAGAACCATTAAATGACCTTATGTCAATGTTATTATATCTTTGATCATAAGACGAGAAGTAAAAATTAATATTTTGATAGATGTCAGTTGCATATTTTTTATCCCAATGTAAACTAAGACCAAAGTTTCTAATTTTTAAAACATCTTTTACATCCGCCTCAATATTGGCTGCAGGAACTCTTACGGTTTTATCATTATCGAGTCGGTTTTCCGCAAATATGGAACTCAATTTAATGGTGTTTTTTTTATTGGGACTCCAAAGAAATTTGAAATTACTATCAGAAAATGAAAAATCATCCTTCCTGGAACGTTCCTCTGCAGTAGTTTCTTCTCCCACATCTGGTATCGTTGCTCTTGTATTTTGAAATACTTTTCTTACCAGATTATTATATGCTATGTTTTGATAAACATCTGTGGTAGACCTTCTCCCAGCAACCATAAACCCTGCTTTTTTTGACAGTGGTACTTTGATATACGCATCTACATGAGTAAAATTTAATCCACCTCCAGCTTGAAACTTATCAGTGAGATCATCATCGGATTCTATAGCTACTACTCCCGATATTCTATCACCATACCGAACACTGGTTCCACCTCGATAAACGGTTACGTTTTTAGTAATAAACGGATTAAAAGTAGAGATTTGGTTAAAAAAATGACCACTATGATACATCTTTATTCCATCCCAAAGTACCAAGTTTTGACCAGGTGTTCCGCCTCTAATATATAGTCCGGCAGGATCCTCGGTTGGACTACTAATCCCTGGTAGTAATTGTAAACTTTGTAATACGTCGGGTTCTACAAGTCCAGGAAGAATTCGAAGTTTTTTGGTAGATATATTTACAGAAGCATCTTGATTTTTTTGAATACCTCCTGTCAGGTATTCTTTAACTAAAACCTGTCCTAAATTTTGAATTTCAGGTTGTAGACTAATCGTATCACAGCTATTAGTAAGGTTCGAAATTTTTACGGTTTTGTTTTTATATCCAAGGTAAGATATGGCTATAGAATCCCAAGGATGAAGTTGTAATTCGAAAAAACCTTTGTTATCTGTAAGATCAACAGTTTTATTATATAGAAGTATATCTGCCTGCGGTAGTTCAAATTTCGAAACTGCATCAATAACAACACCACAGACATTCACTATTTTATCATTTTTAACAAGAATAAAATCCGTATCACTTACTTTTTGCAGCAGATAAGGGGTTTGAGATTCTATTATTTTCTGTAAAGAAGCAATAGTAATGAGTTCGCTATCAATAGATAGTGCTATATCTTTGATAATATCAGCATCGTAAGAAAAACTGAATTGATATTGATCTTTAAATGTTTCTAGAATTGTTCTTAGCGATTGTTTTTCTGAAGAACGTACTACTGTAATTTCTTGAGAATAAATATCAATATGCCAGAAAAAAAATAAAAATAGTATTAGAGATAAAAACCTCACTTGTTTTTTAATTCAATAGTTTTAGAGGATTTAAATATATAATTAATATTCATTGGTTCAAAACAAGTCTTTAATGCAGTAGTAAGATCTGTATGAGTAAAGAAACCAGAAAATAATCGGTTTGTATCTACATCTCCTTTTTCTATAGTAATGTCGTATTGTCTTTCGAGCTCTGCAATGAGTCTGCCTAGCGATACTTGATTAAAAGTACTTTTTTGTTGCATCCATCCGGGTTTAGACTCTTTAATTTTAACCGAATTTAATGTGTTGCTATCTTTAGAAGTAACACCTTTTCCAGGAGTAAGAATAGCTTCATTCTTTCCGTTGTTTACAGAAACTTTACCTTCATAGCATTGTACTTCTATGGTGGTATTTCTAGAATATACATTAAACTCAGTTCCTAATACTTTAATCTCTCCATTTTTGGTTTTGACAGTAAATTGAGATCCTTTGGCAACATCAAAAAAAGCTTCCCCATCCAGCATAATAGTACGATCATTTTTAAACGAACGATCATTGTATTCAATAGTAGATTTAGCGTTAAGCGTTACTATAGAGTTATCTGGTAATGTCCAGGTTTTTGTTTCTGCATAACTTGTATTGATCGTTGTGGTATTAAAAAACACTGTTCGTAGACCAATTAACACAAGAAAAACAGCTGCTGCAGCATATAGCCAAGGACGTAATTTGATTACTTTAGAGCTTTTAGATGTGCTTTCCGTATATGTTTGGTTATATTCCTTCTGCTTTTGCAGATTTACTTCAATATCAAATACAGGGCGTTCAAATTTATCAACGCCTTTTAGAATATCCTTATAAGCCAGATATTCTGGAGTATGCTCAAACTCTTTTTTTTCTTTTTCGGAGAGGTCATTAGCTAACCATCGTCCTAAGAAATTGTCATCATTTTTATTCATCTAAGAATGTTTTTATATTTTAAATCCTGTTTATGAAACAGGTGTCTATTTGCATGTCTAAATTTCACTTCTTTATTATATAAGTGGAACTTTAAATTTTTCCTATTTTTTTTCTTAGCGTTACCAAGGCTAAATGCATCCTTTTTTCTACTGCTTTTACTGAAATTCCCAGCATTTCGGCAATTTCTTTGTAGGTTTTCTTTTCAATTCTATTCAAAAGAAAAACTTCTCTTTGCCCTTCTTTTAATCCGCTAATTGCCTGATTTAACTTGTCCATGAATTCCTTTTCTTCCATCTGAAATTCGGGAGACTCATTGGTATATGCTTTTTGTGGTGTCGATTTATATTTTAAAACAGTTTTTTGATGTATGGCTTCATTTATGGAAGCATTGTTTGCTATCTTATAAAGAAAACTCTTAGCGGCACCAAAAATAATCTTGGAACAATTCATCCATAGTTTGGCAAAACTATCTTGTACTATATCTTGAGCTTTTTCCATATCACCATATTTGTAATAAAGATAATAGCATATCTTTTCAGCATGTTCTCTATATAATTGATCGTATACGCTTTCATCACATACGCTTACTGGTTGTTCAGGCATTTTTATTTTGTTTAGTTGGCATAAGTTAATAGAATATTTTTTATGCGAGTAGTAAATAATTATATTAATATATCTAACTAGTCTAATATTCTATATCTTATTCTAAATATTCATTTAGTTTAATGTAAAAATTATTCATTTGCGATTGTGGTCAGATGAGAATAGAATGGTTTCTGTTATATATTTTTAATTTTCATTCCGTAATATCTTATAATTCACAACCCTAAAACAAAATAGAATACATATACCCTACCAAAAAAATGGTTTTATTAAAATATTTTTTAAAAAGAAAGAAAAAACCTACAAAACAACATGATTAGATTTTTTATATATGTTAAAAAGCGTTTTTTTTAGGTAAAATACACAATTTCGTTTGGAGAATTAAAAAATGATTGTATCTTTACACCAGAGTTAATGAGTTAGCGTTTTCATTTTCCCCAAGGTGAAAGCAATTTTAAAAAAGTGAGTTTTAATTTTAGAATAAGCCCCTAAATTAAGATGATTTGTGTGAAGAAAAAGAGCGTGGAGACGCTCTTTTTTGTTTTTCTATGATTTTATAAATCATCACGAGAATATTTCTAAGAATAAAAAATGCGCAAACCATAAGGATCTGCACATTTTTCAGGATTATTTATTCGTAGAGAATATATCCTTCAATTGTTTAATTACTCCATCATTACCAGAAACTGTTATTTCACCAATTTTATCAGCAATTTTCTCTACATACTCCATTTCTTTTAGTTTGTAGAGCATAACATTATCCTCCATAAGTTTTGCTGTATTCAGTAAACTTCTGGTTGATGCAGTTTCTTCTCGTCTTGTAATGGTATTAGCCTGAGCTTTCTTTTGCGCTATCAGAACCTGGTTCATGATTTCTTTCATATCACCAGTAAGAATAATATCTCTGATACCACAATTCAATACTTTTACACCTAGTTTATTTACTTGGTTTTTAGTAGATTCTAATATAGCAGTAGCCATATTTTCCTTACGTTCCAGCAATTCATCTAGTGTATAATTTCCTACGAAAGCTCTTAGTGCTAATTGCATCGCGATATATAATTGTCTCGAATAGTCTTTATTATCAAGTAGTGCTTTTTCTATATCTACTACTTTATACTGGACATCGAAATTAATACGAATAGCAGCTTTATCCTTAGTTAGTAGTTCCTGACCAGCTACTTCCAGTTGTAGTTGACGCAGATCTACCTTCGCAATTTTTATAGTAGTATCATTTTTCCAAAAACGATAGGTACCACTATCTAATGTTTTGCTATATACATCATCGACTATAAGTACTGCTTTTTCGTAAGCAGCTACTTCAAATGTTCTGATGTAGTTTCTTAAAGCATAATTGCTAAACAATGACTTTTCAATTTTTTCAGTGATATAGATTTTGTTAAGATCTACTCTTGTGAATTTATAGGTAAATAGACCTTTCCACAGCATATATCTTCCTGCAGGGAATACACTTTTGAAATTACCATTTTCATATACTAAAACAATCTCGTTATCCTTTACCTCAATCACGTGTAGCATATCTTCCAATGTTTTATCTTTCAATAAGATTTCTAGTGCTACAGGAGCTGTAAATGGTTTGGAAAGGTCGTATATTGTAATACGTTCATTCCATCCTAACCAATATGTTCCTTGTGTAATTACACGATTGTAGTCACCTTTTCTGAAAACCAAGCCTATTGTACCAGCATTGATTCGTACTCGTTTCATTTTCTTAATTTTTATGTCTGTAACTATACAGACAGATTTAACATTAATTGGATGATAACCCTGTAACGGAGGTATTATCGATTTCAGTTTATTTTATGAAAACAGTGAAAGCAAATCATCTTTCCAATACGGAAATTATAGGATGCTATATCATCGATAAGTAGTTTTTAGTATCGAAATAGAAGACTAGATATTCTAAATTATATCATCGCCTAATGTTTGGATTCAAAAAAGTACCCATGTTTAATAGTAACATGGCTAAAATCTCAAAGTACTTTTAAGATTGTTTTTATAGCAAGAGTACTATAAAAACAGATCTGCCATCACGGTTTTTCTCAATCAGTTTTACAAGATGATTAGCTTTTATCCTACATTATGAGTGTAGTGCTCTACCTAACTGAGCTACGAAACCTAAGTTGGTGGTCTCGACGGGATTCGAACCCGTGCAACGTAAAAGGCATTTTCAGTGCCTTGTTCGCTAGATCCCTAATCTAGTGCGTTTACCAATTCCGCCATATCTCTTGGAGATAGTGGGACTCGAACCCACATGAACAAAAAATCTATCGCTCTAACCACTAAGCTACGGGACCATGTTTAATATGATATAGTGGTCCCGGTGGGATTCGAACCCACGACCTATAGAAAGACTATTATTTGGTTAATAGCCAAACCTTCAAATCAAGTTGCATATGAAGCAATCATACAAAAACTGCAATTCTTCATACAGCAGTGCTATACAGAAACACTCAACAAGACCTGATTGATATTTTCCTTTAATAATCAATTGAATACTTGTTTTTTCTAGAGTAGGATTTCTTTTGGGAATGTTTTTAAAACTTCAGTTTGACCTTCAATTTTAAAAATGCTTACACAACAACCACATCCTTCATCTTCTGAAACGAAGTCTAAAACATCTTTGTTTACTTCGATCCATTCATAAAGAATATCCTGATTATTTCCAATGGCTTCTACTATGTATTCTTTTTCTATTTTCATAATCTTATTTTTTATCAAAAGCCCTGCTATTTTCATCCTCACTTCATAGCAGGGCACAACTTCAAACCCCAATTGTTTCCCCCATATAAAAGGGTTTGTTTTAATTACTATGCAAATGTGTAATGTATTAGCGCAATGTATTTGCGTAGTAATTATTTATTTGTAAAAAATTCGATTTCTATTATTCTTAATAGGATAATCGGTTTCATAAAACAGTGCTGTTCTTATATTATTGATATAATTAGTGACCAACTTATTAAGTAAGTTGTTTTTTGGTTGTTTTATGGTAGTTGTTAGTTGTGTTTTCATGATTTTAGATTTTTAAAAATATCTCATGGATTATATAATGTTTCATATTCGCGATCACGTCTATCTATTTCTCCCAAAGGGCTTCCTTTAAAAGTGGAAATGTTGCGAAATCCATTTTCTTTGGAGATTAAAGAATCTTCCTTTTTAATGGCACCTCTTCTAGTATTTCCGTAATCACCAGTAAGTTTTTTTGTCGCAGGATCCAGATCACCCCAAAGTTTATCTGGTTTACCATGATCTATTGGTTCTATGAAATAGGTAATACCAGTAATTTTGGATTGAACTATGAATCTGCCTGTGTCTTCAGTTTTGCATAAAAACCTTTGTATTAGTTTATTTTTCATAGTTGTAAAATTTAATTGTTAGTGGAACAGACAGGAATCGAACCTGTATCTTCGGATCTTCAATCCGTTGCATTGACCAACTTTGCTACTATTCCTTTTTTGGGTGTACTCTGGGATTAGCTCATGAAATTTTATATTTGATAAAAAAGAATTCGTGAATGCTTATGCATTTCGAACCCTGTTCCTCTTATTCACAGTGAGACGCTTTACCTAATAAGCTAGAGATACCAGATATACGATTGTTTGATTTTCAGGATATTGATAATAAATCTTTATATTAGGCTGTACATTCGAAAACAACCTAAATGGATAACATTTCAACTATTATATTGGCAGCATCCCTAATCATTATTATGCTGGGGATGGGATTATCGTTAGTTACATCTGATTTCAAAAGAATATTGATTTACCCCAAGGCTATTTTAGTTGGTCTTATAAACCAACTTGTTATCTTACCTGTGGTAGGTTTTGTTTTAGTGACCATACTTTCGTTGGAGCCTGAAATTGCTATTGGAATTATGATATTAGCTGCTTGTCCTGGTGGAGCGACTTCTAATTTGATCTCTCATTTGGCACATGGTGATACAGCATTATCTGTTACACTTACTGCTTTTAGTAGTTTGATTACTATTATTACCATACCCTTTATTGTCAATTTTTCATTACTTCATTTTTTGTCCGAGAATCAAACAATCCAACTGAATGTTGTAGAAACAATTATTCAAATTTTTGTGATTATCATTATACCAGTTGCAGTAGGGATGATAATCAGAAGATATAAGGAGAGTTTCGCGCTTAAAATGGCAAAACCAGTAAGAATTGCTTCGGCTGTTGTATTAGCTTTGGTGATTATTGGTATTTTGGTAAAAGAAAAAGATAATTTCGTTTCTTATTTACAAGAAGCAGGCTTAGTGGCCTTTTTATTAAATATTCTTACAATGGCTATTGGATATTATTCCGCTAAGCTTTTCAAAGTTCATCATAAAGGTGCCATCTCCATAGGAATTGAGTCAGGTATTCAAAATGGAACTCTTGCGATATCAATTGCTATTGCTATACTTCATAATACTTCGTATGCAATTGCTCCAGCTGTCTATAGTTTATTAATGTTCTTTACTGGTGGATTAGCAATTTTTTTAGGGATTAGAGGTAATAAATAAATATACTTCATTTTACACTAAGAATAGATTTAAACTTAACTTGGACAGTACACTCTCAAAACCTTAAATTTTAGTAGAGAGTGACTGCCAGTTCCACTATTCTAGAGTTATTTCAAAGGCATTGGGAATCGAACCCAAGACTCCCGCGATATGGCCGCGGTACTCTACCACTGAGTTATACCTTAGTTTGATGACCCGAAAGGATTCGAACCTTTACACCAAGAGTCAAAGTCTTGGATGCTACCTTTACATCACAGGTCAGTTTGTAAGCTCAATAGGATTCGAACCTATACTTCAAGGGTCGTAACCTTGGGTGCTTCCATTTACACCATGAGCCTAAATTTGTACTCCACCTTGGATTCGAACCAAGACTGAACCGGGCTTAAACCGGATGCCTCTGCCATTTGGGCTAGCGGAGCGTTTGTACAGGAAGAGAGATTCGAACTCTCAGGATCTTGAGTCTAAGTCAAGCGCGTATGCCATTCCGCCATTCCTGCATTAAAATTGTACTCTGTAGGAGAATCGAACTCCTATTTCCTCATAGAAAGTGAGGTGTACTAAACCATTATACGAACAGAGCTTATGTATATCTATTAAGGCTTGAACTTAGACTTAGGGATTAGAAATGCTTTGCATTCATGAACTCTTTAGCTTGAAATAAATAACATGTGAGCTAAATCCCTTGTGCTTCTATTTACACCATAGATATAGTTGTCTAGAGAGCAGGACTCGAACCTACAACCTCCCGCGTCCAAGGCGGGTAAACTACCATTGTTATATCT
Organism: Aquimarina litoralis; assembly: GCF_039523995.1. Taxonomy (NCBI): domain Bacteria; kingdom Pseudomonadati; phylum Bacteroidota; class Flavobacteriia; order Flavobacteriales; family Flavobacteriaceae; genus Aquimarina; species Aquimarina litoralis. The sequence goes on along the minus strand of NZ_BAAAGE010000005.1, from coordinate 109,582 downwards.
CTAGAATAAAAGCGGAAGAAGTGGGAGTCGAACCCACACGAGTCATTAGCTCCTAACAGTTTTCAAGACTGCGGCCACCGCCAATTGGCTTGCTCTTCCGTATTTTTATTGTCAATGAGAAATTATTGACAAGATGTATTGAATAAAGTCCAATTCCTTCATTCTTTATTGCAGTACCGACGGGATTCGAACCCGCAACCTTCCGAGAGACAGTCGGGTGCACTAGCCGTTGTGCTACGATACTATAAATTCCCTTGGAAAAGGGGAATGTTTTAAACGAATTCAACATTGAATTTTGCGCACTCACCAGGATTTGAACCCAGACTAAAGGTGTTGGAGACCTTCGTGCTACCTTTACACTAAAAGCGCATGCATGAGTTAGTGGAAGTAGTAGGACTCGAACCTACAAGCTCCGAAGAGACCAGATTTACAGTCTGGGGAGCCAACCAATTGCTCAATACTTCCAGATATTAGAGACAAGAACAGGATTCGAACCTGTAAAAAACGGAGTTGCAGTCCGTAGCCTTAACCCTTCAGCCATCTTGTCTTTTGCGATACCAGTGACTCGAACTTACATCTCGAGAGTTAACAACACCATAAATAAGTGACCCTTACCCTATAGTATCAATGTTGCGGAGGACAAAGGAATTGAACCTTCACTGCAATTATGCAGACCTGTTTAGCAGACAGGCGCAACAAACCAATATTTGCCTATCCTCCATAGCGGAAGAAGCGGGAGTCGAACCCACATGAGTCATTAGCTCCTAACAGTTTTATTCACATCAGTTTTATCTGTTTAAGAGTTCATCTGTTCGCCTGCCCGGCTTGGGTCAAGACTGCGACCACCGCCAATTGGCTAGCTCTTCCTTATCATTATAGTTGACACAGAGGGACTTGAACCCACATCACCTCGATTAAAAGTCGAGTGCTTTTCCAATTAAGCTACGTGTCAATTTTGGTTTTCAGTATGTCAATGAACTATTTGAATAAAAAAAGGCGCCTGATTCAGGCGCCTCTTATATATCTTGATTGTATGTCGAATTATGTTCGCATACACTTCTTTTCTATATAATAGACACCACTACTATTCCAATCGGAACAATATGCTCTTCGTTCACTAAAGAGTTGGATTAAACTATGTTTTAAATTATTCGGTATCATTTCTTAATTTTTATATTCTTGTAAATAAGTAATCGTTTTCTTGTTTCGTTATGATTACGGTGCAAAGATCAAAACTTTTTTTTAATCTCCAAATATTTTTTCAATTTATTTTATTGATTTTCAGTAAGTTACTTTAAAATTTAAGCATAAGAATACCTGTTCGTTTCTCAACGAATTTTGGATTTTTTGGCAACTGTCTGTCTCCCTGATGCTTACTTTCCAAATGCTATTCTTTATGTCTTAATTAAGCTCTATTCATTTTTTCTAAAAAATTTCAATAAAAAAAGCGCCCAATTTCTTGGACGCTTATAGTTTTATATAGTTTTTATCTAAATCACTTCATATATAAGGATTAAAATTAGCTACACAACGTCCGTTTTCGATGGGATAATTCTACTATCCATCGATAATCACACTGACTAAACAGCGATCTCGGCGTAATATGTGCTTTATTTTTCATCATTTCTACCACAAATATTATATAATCTTGTGCGATAATCCAAATTTTACTTCCATTTTTCAGACTTATGAGTATTATTTTTTCTGAATTTATTCTCTATATTACCAAAATATATATGAAAATCTATTTATTCTCTTATAAATGAAAGTTCAAGATTTTATTAATTGGTTTGGTAATCATCCTAATATGGTTTTAGGATATTTTGCGATAGTGATCATAATTTCTCTAATAGGTTTACTCTTTGTAAAACCCTCAAACTTCAAAGCTCCTATTAATTATTTTTATGGAGTTCTTATTTACGCAGTTACCATTCCAGGATTGTTGGCGTTGATTTTACTTCTTTATAGTTTTTTCTTTTTAAAAACGAATCTACTTCAGTTAGATTTGGTTACGTATTTTGTTCCTTTAATCGGAATGATAGCTAGTTTAATAATCATTAATAAAACGGTAGCTATGTCTCAGATACCAGGTTTTGGCAGATTGTCTGGGCTTTTTATGTTGATCATGATAACCTTTGTGATCACCTATATATTACAAAGAATGTTTTTCGGAGTTTTCTTTGTCGGTAGATTCCAGTATTTAATAGGATTTTTCTTGTTATTGTTAATAGGTATAAAAATTGCTTGGGATCGTATTGTAAGATAGCAGATGCTGTAATAACTGTAACATTTTAGAGTCAAATGATACCAATATAATATAGGGGAAGTAGGAAATACATATTTTAAAACCTTACCGAACACTTATTTTTATAAATTTGTTTAAATTCACTAACCATGCTAAAAAACTTAAAGTCTTTATTTATAGTAGAAGATGAAGCAGAGAATAAGCAGGCTTCAGAACCCAAAGAGAATAATACGGGTACCAATGAAAAAAAAACAGCTACAGCTGCTTCGACTCCACCACCTCTTCCAAATAATCCTGTGCCTGTTTCTTCTGAAGGAGCACTTGATAATAAAATAGTTGAAAAATTATTGCAAGCGATAGAAAAAAATAATCTAGATGGGTTTGACTATTTAGAATATAAAAAATCGCTAAAAGCATTAGAAAAAATGCCAATGGATGAGGCTACAAAGTATCGCTCTGCTTTTGCTACTGCATCTACTATGGGAGTAACGTTAGATAAGCTTTTGCAAACGACCAATTTTTATATTGGTGTTTTAGATAAAGAAAATGAGCAGTTTCTTGGTGCATTTAAAAATCAATTTGATAGTAAGGTATCCGGTAGAGAACGAGAAATTGCTCAGTTCGAATCTATCATTAAAGAAAAGTCAGAACAAATTAAAAAATTGACTGAAGAAATTACGAAGCATCAACAACAGATTAGTGATTTAAAAGCCAAAGTAGAGGAGAGTAATAATAAAATCAATAAAACACAGAACGATTTTAAAGTATCTTACAGTCATTTGAAGAAACAGTTTGAGGAAGATATTGTTAAAATGCAGAAATATTTAAAGTAAATGGACGACAACTCATTAAAACCAAAATCATTTTGGAAAAAACCCGAAGGTAAAACCGGGATGTTATTTATGGGGCTTTTAGGAGCCGGAGGATTATATGGTTTATATAAAGTGCTTCCCTTTTTAATACAAATTGCAGAAAACACTCTGTATTTAGGGGTGCTTTTAGCTGTTTTGGGCGCTTTAATCTACATGGTGTTAGACCCTAAGATGCGAAACCTGATTTTCTATATGTATAAATCTTTTATGCGCTGGATCACAGGTATTTTTATTCAAATCGACCCAATAGGTATTCTAAAAAGTTATATAGATGATCTAAAGAGTAATCTTAAAAAGATGAATAAGCAAATTGCTGTGTTAAAAGGGCAAATGAAGCGATTACAGCAAATCATTTATGACAATAAGAAAAGTATCAATAGCAATCTAAAACTAGCAAGTGCTGCAAAAGAAAAAGATAAAAAAGGAATCATGATCCTTAAATCTAGAAAAGCAGGACGTTTACAAGAATCTAATCTTAAGCTCGATGGGCTATACAAAAAAATGGAAGTTCTATATAGAGTTCTTATTAAAATGTATGAGAATTCTGAAATTCTATTAGAGGATATCGAAGATCAAGTGATGGTTAAAGAGCAGGAAAGAAAGGCGATAAGAGCTAGTCATTCTGCAATGAAATCAGCAATGAATATTATCTCTGGGAACAATGATAAAAAAGAAATGTTTGATCGTGCTCTTGAGGTTATTGCCGAAGATGTGAGTATGAAAATAGGTGAGATGGAACGTTTTATGGATATGTCTACTAATTTCATGGATTCTATTGATTTACAAAATGGAATTTTTGAAGAAGAAGGACTAGAGCTATTGGAGAAATGGGAAAAAGAAGGTGTTTCTCTAATCTTAGGAAATCAAAAAGATTTATTAGTGCATGATCAACATAGTGTAGATTTAGATGCACCAATTGTAAAAACTAAAACACAAAATAATCAATATTCGGATTTATTCAATTTCGAAGATTAATAGTAATAACTAATCAAATATTATGGCAAGAGCTAAATTAACTCCATTTTCGAAACTTTTAATTGTAGCACTTATCCTTGGAGGGCTATATTTTCTTATAACTAAATTTGTAACCAATAATCCAGATGCTAAAGAACAAATAGAGAAACTCACTTCTAAGGATAAAGAAGGAAAAACAAAAGAGGGATATAAAGACGTAATCAATATTGGTGTAGTAACTTGGGGTGGATATGCTGGTGGACAGTATTTCAATGAAGGATTCAAAGCGAATACAGATTCTAGATTCTATAAAGATTACGGATTTAAAGTGAATTTTGAAGTTATCGATGACTTCGATGCTTCTAGAGATGCTTTTAAAAATGGTTCCATAGATTTAATGTGGGCTACGATTGATGCGTTCCCAACAGAGGTAGAAGGATTATCTCAATATCAACCACAAGTAGTGTTTCAGGCAGATTGGAGTAGAGGAGGAGATGCTATTGTGGCAGCAAGAGGTATAAATAAGGTAAGTGACTTAAGAGGGAAGAAAATCGCGGTTGCACCAATGACTCCTTCACATTCCTTTTTGATCTGGTTATTAGAAGCTAGTGATATGACTACAAAAGATGTACAATTAGTAGAAGTTCCTAGTGCTATTGATGCGGCAGATTCTTTTAAAAGTAATACGGTAGATGCTGCAGTAGTTTGGAGTCCAGATGATGCGGATTGTGTGGCAAAAGTGGCAGGAGCAAAAGTGTTGGAAAGTACTAAGAATGCAACCCACATCATTGCCGATGTTTTTGTATCTAAAAAAGAATTTGTAGAAACTCATAAAGAACAATTACAAGATCTGTATGAAGGATGGATGATTGGTGCTTCAGAATTAAATAGTTCAGATAGCAATAAGAGAAAAGCAGCTAAAATTTTAGCGGAAGGGTTATCGCAGCCAGAAGATTTCTGCTACGATGCTATTAATAATGTAAGATTAGCTACGCATGGAGATAATAAAGATTTCTTCGGGTTAAATCCTAGCTATAGCGGAGTTACGGGAGAAGATCTGTATAATAAAATGAAAGTAAAATATAATAATCTCGGCTATAGTACTGCCGGAGCAAAAAGTTGGAGATTGTTATCTACAAAAGACTTAGTAAATAGAACTACACTTTCTGGTAATTCTCATAATGCAGAGCAACAGAAACAGTTTACCGCTGTGGATGAAACATTGGAGAAAAAAGAGTCCTTATCTTCTAAGAAAGTAAGTATTAGTTTTAGAACAGGAGAATTTCAATTAGATGAAAATTCAAAACAATTAATAGACCTACAGTTCACTCCAATTGCAAAGGCATTTGCCAATGCGAGAATTAGAATTGAAGGAAATACAGATAATGTAGGAAATCGTGCATCTAACATTGCTTTATCTAAGAAAAGAGCACAGTCGGTAGCTGATTATTTAGAGAAAGAACATCAAATGCCTCATAACCGATTTATCATTTTAGGAAATGGTCCAGACAAACCAGTTCCTGGTTGTGAGCGTAACCAAAATGCAGATTGTAAATCTAAGAACAGAAGAACAGACTTTGAATTGGTAGTAGACTAATGGCAGGGATCAAAAAACTTTTTGAGCTTAGAGGGAATTTAGCATCCAAAGAAAAAGCAATACTTACAGCAATCGGAGCCATAATCCTTATCGGTTTATGGTTCCTCTTAGCTGAATTTCTGTCCACATCTGTAATTACTCAAGATGAATCCATTGATATTTCGAAAATAGCGCAGAGTGAACGGAAATATTACGAAAGTGATTCTTTGTTGGTAGCCAATTATGATGCGCTAGAGAAGATGAGTTTAGAAGAATTGACTTCTTTTGGGCTTAAGAAAAACAAAGTATATCCTTTACTACCATCCCCCGTTAAAGTAATTAAAGCATTTCCTGATTTACATAAGAATGATGACGTAGTTGGGAATACGTTTTACTCTATAAAACTAAACTTTTTAGGGTATCTAGTAGCTATTTTAGTATCAATACCAATCGGTTTTTTATTAGGATTGATCCCATTGTTTAGAGGATTATTTAGTCAGATCATAAACTCATATCGATTTATACCACTTACTGCTGTCACAGGTATTTTTATAATGTGGTTGGGATTAGGAAGTGATATGAAGGTATCCTTTTTAGCTTTTGGTATCATTGTCTATTTGATACCTGTTGTCATTCAGCGGATCGATGAGGTACAGAATGTGTATCTAAATACTGTTTTTACGTTGGGGGCAACATCATGGCAAACCATTAGAACCGTATATATGCCGTATGTATTTTCTAAGATCATTGACGATATTCGGGTTTTAACAGCGATATCTTGGACCTATATAACTATCGTAGAAATGTTGAATAAAGGAGGAGGAATTGGAGAATTAATCTGGACTGCGAAACGACAGAGTAGAATCGATAAAGCTTTTGCGATTCTTATCATCATTGTAGTAATTGGAATTTTACAAGATAGACTTTTTGTATTGATTGATAAAATATTATTCTCTTTCAAGCATATTAATAAAGGAAATAAACACTAGTATGGCATTACAGTTTACAGATGCTCCTCAGGCACCTAATGTGATTGAACTTAGAGGAATATCCCAATCGTATGATGGAGGGAAAACCAAGATTATAGAAAATTTGGATTTGCTGGTAGAAGATAAGCCTATGCAAGGTCAGTTTACTGTTATATTAGGTATGTCTGGATGTGGTAAGTCTACTTTATTAAGATATATTGCAGGTTTGCAAGAGCCTACCTCTGGAACGGTATTGGTTAATGGGAAACCAGTTAGTAAGGAGAATAGGGTGAGTATGGTGTTTCAACAGTATTCTTCTTTGCCTTGGATGACCGTATTGGACAATGTAGGGTTAGGATTGCGTTTTAAAGGAATTTCAAAAAAAGAACGCGACGAAAAAGCGATGGAGATGATCCAGTTAGTTGGTTTGGAAGGGCATCACAGGAAATATGCACAATATCCGACCCTTTCTGGAGGACAACTACAACGAGTAGCTATAGCCAGAAGCCTAATGTCTAATCCAGAGATTTTATTGATGGATGAACCCTTTGGAGCATTAGATATTAAAACTCGCTTGCAAATGCAAGATCTATTAATCGGTATTTGGGAAAAGTTTAGTCCTACTATTTTATTTGTTACCCATGATATTCAAGAGGCAGTGTATTTAGCAGATGATATTTATATTATGAAGCATGCACCATCGAATTTTGTAAAGCACATAGATATTGATTTACCTTTTAATAGAACACGTGAAACGAAAAGGCTAGCACATTTTGATGAATTGGTTCATGAAGTTGAGGATGCTATGATGCAAATTGATGCAGGGAATTAATTTTTGAATGAAAAAGAAGAAAGTTATTATAACAACTTTCTTCTAGTGATTTTATCTTAAATGATAAAATTAGGTTGGAAGACCTGTATCTCTATCGATACATACACAATTGAAAAGAAAACCTCCTTTTGCTTCACAGTCACCTGGTTCAACAAGACAATCACCACCCACAAATCCACCTTGAATTGTGCTTTGGTTTTTCTTTGAAATAATTGAAACTTGAGATAAATTTAAAATGCTTTTTAACATAGTAAAAGATTTAAAAAATTAAAATGAATCCTGAACATAGGACACTCAGGTTTGTGTCAGAATCTAATATTTGATTCCATAGATACATGTAGTTTTATGAATTTTTGTTAATGTTAAAGAGGTTTAATTTTCTGTTAAAATCAAGGTAAAAGGGATGGTTAAAAATTAAAATAGGTAAGATGAAAAGTATAATTGGGGTATTGTTAATAGTATTATCATTGGTAGTGTTTGGAGCAAGGATTTCAAAAAAAATACAGTTCAAGCAAAATGTATCAGGATATTTAAAAAGAGCAGCAGATGCAAGTACAATTGAGATTGCAAATGAAGAACTCACTAAGGTGATTACGTATTTAGAAGCTAATAATTTAACAAGTGGATATACTTCCATGATATGGGAAACTCCAAATGAAGATATTGGCTTTTGGTATAAAAACTTAAAAGCAAGTCAAAATGAGTTACAGAATTTAAAATCCGAAAGTGCCTTAGAAAGAACCAATGTACTTATAAAGCTTAGAGAAACTTTGTTGGATACAGGTAAGAAAACAAAGGTGACAATTCCAAAAGGGTTAGCGGTTTATCCCAATAATAAGTTATGGGGATTTTTGATAACAACAGCCTTATTTTCATTATTGATTGGTTTCGTGCTAATTGCCATAGAAGCTGATAAAAAGGCTAAAAAGAAAGCCGAAGAACAATTAAAAACATAATTCATTTTTCTTGAAAAAATCTTATGACCAACAGAAAATATCATAAAGCCACAGACCAGTTTTTTGCTAAATTAGATCAAAAACACAAAGCTTCTTTTTTTAAAGGAAAGTCTATTAATCCTCTAAAAATACTATCGATCACTGAAGCTTTTCCTTCTTTAAAAATAAAAGATGAAGACTTATTACTATTGTATTCTCTAAAGGAATCTATAGATGAATTAGATTTTATCATTACTACTCAGCATATTCATATTGCCGGTGCAACACTTTCTCTAGATAAGGATATTTTTAAGGATGTAAAATTTAGTGCTTTTCCAAAGGTACATATATCCTTATTAGATGGATTGATGGAAGATTTATTACTAACCAAAAAAGACGAGAAAAAGACACTAGCTGATTTTACAAATAAATTCAAAGATTTTGTCAATCAAAAAGAAGATGTAGCAAAAGATTATGATGTGGATTATGAGTTTCTACAGATCTTAAAAAACGAAGGTGAAAAAATTCAAAATCTTGCTGAGGATCTTAATAATAACAAACGTTTTTCTAATACGATCAATGCTATTGTTCATAAAACTGATGATGCGATAGAGTTTAAAGCAGAACATGTGATTTTGCAGGATATTATTAAGGTATTTAATATGATTTATCCTTTAACGGATAAAGAAAATACTGTTGCCGATGCCAAGGTGAAATTTTTACTTGCATTCATGTTCGAAAAGTTGCAAGGCAATGATATCATAGCTTCACTTTCTATAGAGCGTATCAACAAATTTGTACAGTCAGAGAAGTTTGAAGAGAATATAGAAATCATAAAAACAGCAAGTCTTTTTGATTTAGGAGAAGATTATAAGAACGAATTTTTATTACCCTCCTTATTAAAGCGATTGGATAGTCAGCATTTTGCGAATTCTGCTTCTTTTTTATATAGAATTGCTTCTTTGATCGCTAAGGTAGATGATACTATTTCTGAAGAAGAAAAAACTTTGCTGAAGAAGGTTAACGATAAGTTACAGCATCCTAAAGAAAAACTAGAAGGCGTAAAGCAAACCGAGATTGATGAGAATGAGACCTTGGATGATGTAATGGATGAACTGAATGAACTGATAGGATTAGATAATATAAAAACGGCTGTTAAAGAGTTGTCTAATTTCTTGAAAGTGCAAAAGCTGAGAGAGGAAAAAGGGCTTAAAAATGTAAACAATTCGTTACATTCTGTATTTATGGGACCTCCTGGAACAGGAAAAACCACCGTTGCACGTTTGGTATCTAAAATCTACCGACACCTAGGATATCTAGAAAAAGGACATCTGGTGGAAACAGACAGAACAGGAATGGTAGCTGGGTACGTAGGACAAACTGCGTTGAAGGTCGAAGAGCTGATCAAAACTTCACTAGATGGAGTTTTATTTATTGATGAAGCTTATTCTTTAGCCAAGGATAACAAAAAAGACTTTGGTAACGAGGCAGTTGAGGTATTGCTTAAGAAAATGGAAGATCATAGAGATCAGCTAGTTGTTATTGTAGCAGGATATCCAGATGAAATGGAAGAATTTATTGAATCTAATCCAGGTTTACAATCACGTTTCAATCGATACTTCACTTTTGATCACTATAAACCCAAAGAGCTAATAGGTATTTTTGAGTTATTCTGTCTAAAAAATGATTTTGTACTGGCAGATGAAGCAAAAGAAAAGTTGGAGTTTATTTTTGATAAACTTTACGAAAAAAGACATAAAAGTTTTGGGAACGCCAGAGTAGCACGTAATTTATTCGAAAAAATTATAGAGTACCAAGCGAATCGCATTGTAGCTATTACACCACTTACCGAAGAATTGTTAAAGACAATTGTTGAAGAAGATATTCCACCAATTAATCAAACGGTGGACGATTATCTTAGATTTCAAAAAGATGAAGAAGAAGCTTAAATTAGCACGCAATGCATATTGAAAAAGTCTTATCCTATTATCAGGATTGTTACAAACAAGAATTTAGAGATAACGATGTTCTTAATTTCCTAGGAACAAAGGTCGATAAACGGTTTTTCTTAAAAAATAGCACAGGCTTATATAGAGAAGAGGATCCTACGTTTATGAAAATCGATTTTGGCGAGGATTTGTATAAGTATCTAGAAATTTACCGAAAAGAGAAAACCTTTGTCGCGTGTAGTTTTTTTATAACCGGAAAACTTACTTTTTTAGGAAGGAAAAGAACAATATGTGCGCCGTTAATAGTAACTCCTGCTACCCTAGAGATTAATAGTGATGCACTCTATCACATCAACTATAATTTTGAAGAAAATAGAGTAAATGAAGCTTTATTAAATGTATTAAAAGCAAACTTTAATCTAGATGAATCCTTTTCTCTAGAGATAAAATCACTAATTAATGATCAGGAACCTTCTAAACAAGATATCCAAGGAATTGCAAAAAAGCTAGAAGAATATATACCTATTCATACCAGCGAATTGGAAATTTTACCAGCACTTTTAGAAGGGCAAAAAATTAAGGAACATTCAAAATCTCTTACTTTGCAACTATTGCCAGCTATAGCTTTGGGGATTGTAGAAAAATCAAAATCGAGTCGAGACGTTTTGCATGAGATTGATGAAATCAAAGAAGGTCATTTATTCAATGATACGCTTCGTGGATTTTTCTCTAGAAGGAAAACTGAGATTAACACTGATGCAATATCTAAGGAAGGAGTTTATGTGCCGTCTAATTTAAGTAGTTCACAACTTGGGATTATTCAAGCTGTAAAGACCAATGATATAACAGTGGTGATAGGACCTCCAGGTACTGGTAAATCGTACACAATAGCCTCTTTAGCATTGGATCAGGTATATCATAACAAAAGTGTTTTAATATGTTCTAAATCTGATCAGGCGGTGGATGTACTGCAAGAAAAAATAGTACAAGACTTAGGCGTAAAAGGGCTTTCTATACGCGCTGGATCTGGCCGTAGTCATAAAGCGAAATTAAAAAAGAAACTAGAATCAATTAATGTTTTTCAAAAAGGAGGTAATGATTATTTCATCCCTAAAAAGCAAAAAGAGATTGATTACGCAGTAAATAAGATCAAGGAGATTAGTGATGAAATTCGAGATCGAGAGGAGAGAGAAATTAAAAACGCTGAGTTGTTTTTGGATTACAACCCTTCTGTTTTCAAGAGATTAAAACGTAAATATGTTTCTAAGCAAGTCTTAAAAGAATATCCATTTTGGCAGTTAATAGAATTGCTGGAACATTATATTCATCAAAAAAATAAATTAATTAAAGAAATTATTTCTTTAAAATATCGGGATAAGATTTCTGATTTATTATCCAAGGATCAAACACTGTCTAAGTTTTCAAAATTGGTAAAAACCAGAAATATCGAAGAGCGAGAGCGTTTGTTTCAGGAAGTGGATTTTCAGTCTGTATTACAATGTTTGCCGATTTGGATAACAAAATCTACTGATGTTAGCGATGTTTTTCCATTACAAAATGATCTTTTTGATGTAGCGATCATAGATGAAGCTTCTCAGTGTGATATTGCTACGATGATTCCGGTATTAGCTAGAGCAAAGAAGGTAGTAGTTGTTGGAGATCCAAAACAATTAAGACATGTTTCGTTTTTGTCTAAACAAATGATGGAAGATACGGCCAATGCTTATGGCTTATTAAAAGGCGAGGAGGTAATGAATTACAGAGAAACTAGTTTTCTGGATTTTGCTTTAGAACGACTGCCTTCTCAGAGTAATGTACATTTTTTAGATGAGCATTATCGAAGTGTGCCAAGCATCATACGATATAGCAATCAAAAATTTTATTTTGAAAAGTTAAAGGTGATGTCTGACTTACAGATCCACCATAAAACCTCCGCAGTACATTGGGTTTTCTGTGAAGGTGAAAAATTAAAAAATGGAACCAATTTACAAGAGGCAGAACAATTATTAGAAGATATACAAAAAGTTATCGACGAAGAACATCAAGTGGCTATTGGAGTGGCTACCACGATAGGAATTTTGTCACCATTTAGAGATCAGGTAAATTATTTGAAAGATAAAATTGAAGAGCTTGATCTTGCTGCTATCAAAAAGCATAAAATTGCTGTAGGAACGCCTTTTGAGTTTCAAGGAGAGGAGCGTGATCAGATGTACATCACCTTTACTATCGATAATCAAACAAGTACTTCGGTGTTCCAATATTTAGATAGAGAAGATGTTTTTAACGTTAGTATCACACGTGCCAAACAGCAGCAATTTCTATACTATTCTTTTGATCCTAAGAATTTTAAAAACAAACATTTAGTAATTGATTATTTATCGGAAACAAGGATCCAATATCCTCAAAATTCCGTAGAGGAATACATGGATAATTTTGCCGAAGAAGTATTAGAAGAGCTAATTCAGTTGGGCATTAAACAAGAAGATATTATTGTTAATTATCCTATCGCAGGTTATGTAATGGATATCTTGGTAACACACAAACAACGCACCATTTGTATAGACTTGGTAGGGTATCCAGGAGCATTGGAAAAGACATTTTCAATAGATCAATATAAAACATTATTTAGAACACAAATACCTATTATTACGATACCTTACGTATATTGGTTACATAATAAAAAAGAATGTTTACATCATATTACTAAGAAAGTAAGAATTGCCAAATGATTACCGAAAAAGAAATATCAAAACAAATCGGAAGAGTAGTAAAATCACCTATCAGAGTTGGGAGCGTTACTGATTTAAAGATTGATGTTAGTTCTTTTTTACATTTTTTTAGGCCTTTCTTTTCAGAATTACAAGACGATGCATATGTAGTTAGAGGAAAACAAATCGCCTTTTTAAAAGAAGTTTTTCCAGAGGATTCCGTATCAATAGAGAAGTTACATAAAGCTTATTTTGAAGGGACTGAGACCTTGGATGCGTTAGACTATTGGTTACAACAGCTTACCGAAGCCCAAAAAAGGGAATTCGAGCAATTATCTACCATTACCAGACAGCGCAATATCTCAAGTTTTTTGATTGAAATTTGGGATGATCAATATTTTGTAGAACGGATCATACAACAAGGTTTTGAACAAGATGTAGATGATTTTCGTGTTTGGAAACGTGTTTTCAAACAAGCCTCGAGATTAGCTGTAGAAAATGAGATGTTTTTTGAGTTATTAAAGCGAATGGCAAGATTGGTAAAACAGATACATCCCGAAGTTCGAAAAATTCAAATCACTAGTCATTTTATGAGAACTATTTCTCATGAAAAAATAAAAGGCGAAAACGCTCCAGAAGGTGTTCATGAAGATGGAGCTCAATACATCATGTCTGCTTTAGTGGTCAATAGACAAAATATAACCGGTGCAGAAAGTCAGATTTACGAAAAGACAATGGCAGAAACCAATGAGCTGATCTTTAAAAAAGTACTGCAACCAGGAGAATTTATTTTTCAGGCAGATACGGGAGAAGAATTTACTTTCGGTAATGATTTATGGCATTATGTAACACCCATAGAACCAGAAGATATTTCTAAACCTGGAATCCGAGATATTATCGGATTTGATATCGATATTTTAGAGTAAAGATATCCCTGTTTCTTCTTGTAATTTATGAGAGATGATTTCAATTTGTTTTTTAATGAGTCTAAAGCTGGTATTCTCATATACAGTTTTTAATTCATGTTTCCCAGCATCTTCAAACTGAAACGCAAGTGTTTGAATACAAATTTTTCCTAATGATTGTGATGTGGCACCGTAGTTAGAACCTATGGAAACAGCATAGCATCTTTCTAAAATTTTGGATATAAGCTTAATACAGTTTTGATTGTTTCTGTATCCATGTAGTTGTATCAATCCCTTGACCAGATTTATATTCTCTTGGTAAACATGCTCATAAACACCATAGATAATATCTTTTTCGTTATTGTCCTCTTTTTGTCTTAATGTAACATTTCGTAATCGTAAATAAGCAAATTTTCGGAGTATTGAGTAGCTAAAATCATCGAACTTCTTTTGATGTATCTTTTCTAAATATTCATTAATCTGTATAAAGGATTTTTGATGAATGTTTTTGGAGAGTATTTTAAGGACCTTCGAAATATTATGTTGGTATTTCTCACTCATATTAGAGATCAGTTTGTTTACATGAACTCCAAACGGATCTGGTAATAACTGAAAAACATATGCCGAAGGGATTAAATTGATTTTACTGTTTTCCAGAATGACTCTATGAATAATACTTTTAGCATCCATATGTTGCTTTATAGAAAGATATTGTATAGATCTAGAGCGTAAGAAAGAATGTAAACTCACATTTAACTCAGGGCTTATCTTATAATTAATGGAATGCTTTTTTAGTTGCCTCAATAATGGCCGAAGCGGATAATCGTATGCGTAGGTGTCTTTCCATTTATGGAAGAAATAAGTAAAGTCCTGACTGGTAAGACGTATTTTAGAATTTAATAAGTGATATCCAATGGCGTGTTTAAAATCTTGTGGGATTTTATCAACTAATTTACTCTCAGATTTGGAAGAGGATTTTCTGTTTTTAGAGCGTTCTTTAAAAAGGTAATACAATACCTCTGTTTTAATTTCGGGATGAGAACCTAGTAAGGTTTTATGATGCTCCAAAGAGTTGAAAATTACCTTTTCCAGATTGTTATGATTGTAATCAAAAAGCGAAGTAGCATCTTCATAAATATTCGTTAGCATTTCTTCTGCTATAGGAGAGTCTTCATCAGAAAAATCAAGATCTATAATATAGGGGTCGTTCTTTTCTTGGGAGGAAGTTTCAGAACTCAAATGCTCTAATTCTTCCTTAGATATTTCAAATGTCTTTTTGATTCCAAAGAATGATAATATGTTCTTGATGTCTATAGCCAAACCTATTCTTTATGAATTTTAAATCAAACTAATCCCCATTTGTTCTTTAAGTATTTTTGACTCTTTTTCTATTGTCTGCTTTATCTGTTTATAGGTAGTTTCTTGATAGAGATTTTTAATTTTTTGTATTCCGGTTTCTTCATAATGATTTGCTAATGTATAGATACATAGCTTGCCTAATGATTGAGAGGTTTGGCCTAGCCGCACTGCATTGGCATTAGAAAAAGAACGTTCGGTAATTCTAAGAAGATAAGGGATTGCACTTTTTTTGTGTTTGAAATCCGCTAATGAAATGATAATACTTTTGAGAATTGCTATGTTCTCTTTTTTAATGTATTGACAATTATATCTTACTTCTTTTCCTGTGTTATACGTTACTTTTTCAACCCTCAGATTGCTCATTTTAGGTTTAAATAAAGAGGCTTTTTTAATAAAATGCAACATTTGTATTTTATAAGCATTTCTTCCTATAGTATTTAGCTCTTCCTGAATGAGAACTATTAATTTAAAAGGATTGTAAAATTGTTTATTCTCCTCAAAAGTTTTGAATATATGACAATAAGCATCTTGTTCTTTTTGATCACAGTTTCGAATAAATTTGTTGATGTAATCAGCAAAAGGGTCAGAAGCTAATAAAAATGAGGGTTGATTTTCATCATTGTCTTTAGCATATAAATGTAATATACGTTGTATTGTATTCCTAGGAGTTTTGTAATAGTTGTACCACTCATTATGAAACCTTGGGGTTTTTAAAAACTTTTGGAGATACTGATAAAACTCTTTACTTACTGTATCATTTTTTGTTTTTTTTCTCAGTCTAGAAGTTAAAGAAGCAATTGATACATAAGTGGGATATTGTACCCAAAGATTCATGAAGTATTCGAAATCATTTTCTTTAAAATGCAGATTCGATCTTAGGAGAAGTTGTAATATCTCCTGTAAATACTGAGTTTTTAAGGGAGGCTTAGCTATGTTTGGAGTGGTTTCAAACCAAATAATTTCCTTCGTAATCCAATAAGCAAAATCTCGTTTGAAAGATATTTGTTGTTCAGATAGAAATATATATGAATCTAAACTCGTGAACTTCGGAGCCCAATAATTATATCGGTTGATTTTAAATTTATGTTTGGCTTCTTCAAAAATGGTTTTGGATAACTCTTCAAAACTGTATTTAAACAGAGGAGTAGTTATTACATCAATGATTTCTTTTTCATGCTTGTCATTTTCTTGATTTTCATCGACATCATCTGTTATTTTTTCTAGTTCACGTTCCGTAATCTCAAATTTAGATTTTTTGATACCGAATAAAAAAGATAGAATTTTGTCTAAAATCATTAACTAGTAGGTTTTACCAAAAATGGATAAACATTAAGACAACACACAACTGATATGATCTAACGAAGAACCATAATCAAAACCAAAATCTATATGTACTAAATCTCCCGCTTTTACTTCTTGAGTATTCGTGGTTTTTAATACAGTAGGAGGCATCAAACTATCAGTTCCAGTAAAATTAGCACCTTCAGTAACTTCTACATAGGATTCTAGGTACAATGCGTTTACCGTTCCCGAAAACAAAACAGGAACAGAAAAACTTAGTTTAACTCCTTGTTTTTTCTCTTTTAATAATTCGATTTCATTTACCAAAAACTGTTGTGTTAAAAACATAGGTTGATGTCTAGTAAAATTAACAGGGTAATGATGAATGTTTTCATCAATTTCCGCTTCGCAAAGTCTGGCAAAGTTTACTATTCGGTTTGGGAATAATTTTCCGCCAGGTTTTAAAAATTCACGCATATGCCGAAAAATCTGAACCTGAAATTCATTAGCACAATAAATACTCATTAATTCACCAACTACAAAGTCTACTTTTTCTGGTAAATCTACAGTGAGGGCATCTGCATAGATCACTTCTACTTTATCGGCCCAAGGATATTTGGAAATTTCTTCATTGATAAAAGGAATTAGATCTGGATTATTTTCGATCAGATATGCTTTTTTTACAAAGGGCATGTATAATTTGGTAAGAGGTAAGGTTCCTACTCCAATTTCACAAACAGTGGCGTCTTTAAAATTATTGTTGAGCTGAAAGGCCTTGTGAAAAGCATCTACACGTTGTTTATCTGTTTCCATAATCTTATAGTAGATTTCAGGAAAACCAAAATGAGATTCATCAAATGTCTGTGCTTTTAGTAAGCTATATTTTAGCGCATCATAATTGTCAACTACTTCCTCAAATAATTTTTCTTTCATCGTCGTATTGATTGTTTTGAGTAAATATAGTAATTAAACGAATGGGCATAATAGATAAAAATAAAAGACCGAAAAAAAATAAAAAAGGGGGTAGGGTATATCTTATATAGTACGTTTTATATATAGACAACTGATGTAAATGAACTAAAACTACGCTGTAAGATGATTAAAACTACTAATAAACCTGCTCTTATTAGCATTTTAGAATCTATGTTATTGATTGCATTTATACTGACGGGAACAGCAAGTTTTTCTCAGCAGTCTAATAACTCGTACATTTTTGGTCACAGTTTAGTAAATCATAGTGCTGATCAAGCGACTCAAAACAGAAGTAATATACCGGATTGGATGTATTTGCTTGCTCAACAAGCAGGAAATCAATATACGGTAGATGGTCAGTTTAATTTTTTACCACTACAACAGTTGCCACCCATATTTCAATGGGGGTTTATAGATGCGCCTAATACCAGAACCAATGAATCTAACGACGATTTTGGAAGTTGGAATTATGATAACGTAATTGTTACACTAGCTAACTTTATTCAGCAAACCTCCACACCTTCAGAAAATGCTTTTTGTGATGCACAATATATAGAAGATTGTAATGAAGATCCTAATGCGTTAAGTTCTGTAGAAGCAGTTTTGAGAATTTTAGATTTTGTCAGAACAGAAGAAACAGGAATTCATTTCTATATTTATGAAAACTGGCCAGAGTTTAATGGAACATTTCCTCCAAACTCTCAAGCACAGGAAGATCAAGAATTTGGAGCTTTTTATGATTATACTCGTGGAGATTTTCATGATTGGTGGATTACGCTCCAAGATGAGGTTTTAGCTTTAAGACCAGATGCTGAAGTGAAATTAATTCCTACAGGACCAATTTTAGCAGATTTATTTTCAGATCAAGGGATATTATCAGATATTTCGGCAACTACACTCTATGAAGACGCAGCGCCTCATGGGTATCCAGTATTGTATTTTTTGGCAGCATTGGTACATTATTCCGTCATTTATGGAGAACGCCCACCAGCTAATTTTCAGTTTCCGGATGAGGCATTAACTAGTCCCATTCAAATTCCTGATACAGTAAAAAATAATTATAATACGATAGTAGATTTTATTTGGAACAGTCTTCAGAATTATACATTTGATAATGGAGATAGCAGAGTTTTTTTAGAAAATCAAACCCTATCCATAGAAGATATATCAACAAATACTCAAAAACCTATACTATATCCGAATCCCGGAAATGGTGTTTTTAATCTAGAACTTCCACAGACTACAATTTTCCCGGTTGAAGTAAAGATTGTAAATACCATTGGTCAAGTAATTGATGAAATTTCCATAGCTGATCATCAATCGACAAATTTTAATTTAGATAAAAAAGGGACGTTTTTTCTAAAAATTATTGGTGATCAGTATTCGGATATCGTGAAAATAATTGCCAGGTAAATGGTGATAGATAAAAAATCCTGCTAAGCTCATTGAGTTAAGTTTGTGTTAGACGCTATTTTATTTGGGAAATAGTAATATCAATGAGCTCTAGCAAGATGTTTGAAACATCAGGTGTTTAGTTTGTAGCTGTGTTGTTTCAATAATTTTATTCTACTTTGTTATCATTAACTGCAACCAAGATCGACTTGGGATGCTGGGTCATTATTGGGAAAACAATTTCCAGAATTAATCTGATCTGGAACATATCTCATAAGGTTAGGATCTCTTAATCCATTTTCTATAAATAGTACCAAATTACTTATTTGATTTTCAGTAAGTTCTTGAATATCTGTGAATAATCTATGTAGTTGTTCCTGAGGGACTTCATTGTTTTCAGGAATTCCATTTAGTTTATATTCAACCACATCTCTCACAGAAGTAAATGTTCCACCATGACCGAAAATACCATTATCTATAAGATTATATAATGTAGGAGTTTTAAATTTATAATAATCTCTAGGTTTTTTGGTAAAACCTCCTCTTCCTCTTTTTACATTAGGAAAACCGGTATCATCCAGAACAATAGCATTACCAGAGTCATCGAAATCTCCCATGCCTAAAGCGTAGAAATTCTTGTCATTTAAGGCAGGACCTGTATGGCATTTAAAACATTTAGCCTTTCCAAAAAACAGTCTTGCACCTCTTTTTTCTTTGTTGGTTAATGCATTATAATCTCCTTTCAGCCATCGTTGCCAAGGAGATTGATTGGGTAAAACGGTTCGTTCGTAAGCTGCAATGGCTAATCCAGCAGTTTCTCTGGTAAACCTTTCTTCTCTGGGAACATCTGGAAATGCCTCGTTGAACATTCTTCTATATCCAAAATCTCTTGCAAAATCTCGGTTTACAAGTAATCTATGAACATCTTGTCCTTTTAAGGCTTGCACTTCTACACCTTGAAAACCAATAAAATTTTCCGGAATATTTGTCCAATTGGCTTCCGTTCCTGCGTTGGTACCAGTGCCTCCAAATTGTCCATTCCATAGCATCACATCCTGATAAGCTACATTCAATATGGTAGGGGAGCGGATAGGTTGTATATCAATATCTGCAACGGGAATGATGTTGTTAAAGGCCCTTCCTTCTCCTTTAACACCAAATCCGATTCCTCCTTCTCCGATTCCTTGTCTGTTACCGGAACTAAATCCCGCCGCAGCATGATGACATGAAGCACAAGAATAGGTGGCCATATTAGAAGCCGTTTTCGGATTTCCTCCTGTGGCTGTTTCATGAAACAATAATTTTCCTAATGCTACTTTTTTTAGTGTTATTGGATTTAGAGGATCTTGAGGGATATTTGCATAATCATCACTGTTTGGTAATGTGAAAAAAGCAGGACCTATACCATCGGTAACGCTATCTAATTTATTTAAAAGTTTGATGTCTAAATCTGATGGAGTTGTATTGGTTTTTATGGCAGTGTCATTAGCTTCATTGTCTAATGGGATGTATTCATCTTTTTCACATGACAATAGTGCAAAAATTGTGAAACAAAGCAGTAGCTTTTTCATACAATAGGTTTTAGTTGGTTTAGTTTTTAAGAGGTTTGATATTATTAAAATTGGGAAGCTCATTTTAAAGAGTGATAGTAAAGGCTAATCTTTAAAATGAGCTTCATTATAGTTTTTATTTGCTTGATGGAGTTAAAATGCTAACTACATCCAAGATCGGCTTTTGATGCAGGATCGCTATTTGGAAAACAATTTCCAGAATTTACCTGATCTGGATCATATCTGGATAAATTCGGGTCTCTTAAACTATTTTCAATAAACAATACAAGATTATCTATTTCGGTTTTGTTTAGTTTAATATCGCCAAATTGAGGAGCTAGATTAGCAGTTGTAGCTTCAGAACTTTGGGGAACACCTGCAATTTTATATTCTATGACCTCTCTAACAGAGGTGAAAGTTCCTCCGTGACCATAAAAACCACCATTGTCAACTAGGTTGTATAGTGTAGGAGTTTTAAATTTATATTCGTCTGCTGCTACCTTCGTAAATCCACCTCTTCCTTTTTTTACATTTTCGAATCCAACAGGGTCTAATACAACAGCATCGCTAGAATTATCAAAATCACCCATTCCGAAGGCATAGAAATTCTTGTCATTTAAAGCTGGTCCTGTATGACATTCATAACATTTTCCTTTACCAAAAAATGCCTTCGCACCTTTCTTTTCATCATTAGATAACATGCTGTAATTACCTTTAAGCCATTCTTGCCAAGGAGATTGATTGGCTAATACCGTTCTTTCATAGGCCGCAATAGCTAAGGCAGCTGTTTGTGTGGTATACCTTTCGGAAACAGGAAGACTTGGGAAAGCGTCATCAAACATTTGTTGGTATCCAAAACTAGAGACAAAATTGCCATCAACTAATAATCGATGTACTCCTTGTCCTTTGATCGCTTGTACTTCTACACCTTCGAATCCTATAAAGTTTTCAGGAATGTTGGTCCAATTCGCTTCTGTACCCAGATTGGTGCCTGATCCTCCGAATTGACCATTCCATAGCATGATATCCTGATACGCTGCATTTAATACTGTTGGAGAACGGATTGGTTGAATATCCGCATCACTTACTGCAATGCCAGGATTAAAAACACGTGCTTCACCACTAGTACCAAAACCTACGCCAGCTTCGCCAATACCTTGTCTGATTCCTGCTCCAAAACCAGCTCCTGAATGATGGCAAGAAGCGCATGAATACGTAAATAAGTTAGATGCGGTCGTTGGGTTTCCTCCAGTTGCGGTTTCATGGAAAAGAAGTTTTCCTAAAGCTACTTTTTCATCTGTAATAGGATTTAATGGATCTTGAGGGATACTACTATATTGATCACTATTTGGAAGAATAAAATAAGCAGCTCCAACGCCTCCAGAAATAGCGTCTAATTCGTCTAGTATTTGTTTGTCAAGACCCGTTGGTCCAGAAGGAGCTTTTGCAAAAGGTATTTGCTGTGCTTCTTCATTAAGCGGAATGTACTCGTCTTTTTCACATGCCAATAGAGTGGAAATAAGGGCAAAAAAAAGTATTTTTTTCATAAGTTAAATTTAATAGTAGGTAATAATGTTAATAATAAAGTATTAAGGAACTTTATACACGAGTCCTACGGAAAACCCAGAGGCTCGATCATAATTCTTTCCACTCATATTGGTAGTGTATCCTGTAGAAACTCCAATACTCTGTTTATATACAGGGACATAGAGATCAAAATAAAAGTTAGTATAATCAACTTCAGTTTCTGGTAATGCTCTGGCACCTCCCGCTTCAGCAAACTCTGGAGTACCGATATCAAGACCGTCCAAAGAATTTTGAGTTCCTATTTTGGCGTGAGCGTAAAACCATTTATTATAATATCCCAACTTGGCACTAAAAAGAGTTGCATTTGGGATTTCAAAATCACCATTGTTACGTAAGCTGTAAGCTGCTTGCAGTTCTACAAATAGATTTCTGGAAGCGTTGATTTGTATAAATCCACATCCATCAATGGCAGTGGCTCCATTTCCTAACGATAGAATTCCTGCTTCTTCATATCCTCCTACGGGAACGGATACACCAGCAGCACCGCCGACAGCAATTTTTGATGCATTGTTAATTTGGGCATCTAAGACTCGGGCTTTAAAAAACATGCTTAAGTCTTGTACTCCGCTTACCTGATCTGTTTGCGAAACAGGATCTAAGACACCAGTTTCATTTTGCATAGAGATGTATGGAAGTGTGACTGTGGTTGAAAGCCAGTCTAGAATTCCATATTCTCCATAAACACTGACTACAGAAGAACTTATTTCTCCCATATTCATAGGGTTCGTTTCGGTTTGTGTATTTCCCATAAAAAAGTTGTCATAGCTTTTATAAGAATATGATGAGGCAACTGTAAACTCGTTCTTTTGTGGGAAAAAACCATTAATGATTGTTTGTGCAGTTAATGAAGAAAAAGAAGCTAAGCAGAGTATAAAAAGTGAGGTTTTAAGGGTAATAGTGTTATTCATAATGGAGGGTAATTTAGTTTTAAAAGTATGTCAATTCAGTATCGATAACTACTCATGTTTTTTTTAAAATCTTACAAGCATAGCGTAAGGTTAGTTCATGATAGTTCCGGCAAAATATTTTGAGGCGGTTTTGGCTAATTATTACTAGTTATAGGGGTTTTTTCATGATTCTTGTTTAAATTCCAGTCATAGGTAACGTATTTTTTCTTCATGTTTTTATCGATAGTTATAGTTGAATATTCGTTTATAAAATCGATAACATCCATATTGTTACTGATAAAATCATCTTCATACCATTCGAATAATTGAGAAATTCTAACTGTCTGAGAGTTAATCTGATTTCTTTGAGGATCATTAATGAATTCTCTTGTTCTTTCATCCAGTGCGTACTCAATATTCTCACTGGTATATGCTCTGTTCCATAGTCTTGGAGATGACATGGATCCACAGTTTAGTAAAAAGTGAATTCTAGGATCTCCAAATTTTCGTAAGATCTTATGTTCGATATCATCTAAACTGTAGCGTACATTGTTTGATTTGAAAACTTTTCTTTTCCAAGGATCTTCTAATTGATTGATGGATGTGATAGGATATTCATCAATGATCATTTTCATCACGGTTGCATTATAAACATTTAGCCAATAAGCTAATTTTTCTTCTTTACTCCAGTGATTTTCGGGAGACACATTTTGTAGATATCTAAAGTATTTATAAAATACTATGACATCATTTGTAACTCCATCGTAGTCTACTAGTCCATCTTCTGTAACATTAAGAACAAGGATTTGGTCCCAAGGAGAATGGTCTACGGTTTCTTGGGAATTGATTTGGAACGATACTAAATAAAATAAAATTAGTAATAGGGATTTTGGGATCTTCATTTTGTTAGTTTTTTTGGGGTTATTAACATTTTTTTCAACGTTAGGAAGGGCTAAATTAACAAAAAAACAGACGTAATACAGCTAAGAGAGTTCTGCGTAAAAATGATAACAATATAATTCTTACACAAGTTGAAATTAACTTGTAACTTCTTTACTGTTAAACCTTTTAGTGAATTACGGTTGGGGTTCGTTTTTGAATAATGTCTTGTTCTTTCACAAAATTAAGTTGAGATATGCACGAATGACTTTAAAATTTCAGTGAATTATTATGATCAAAATTCCCATTAATATTGACGATAGAATTAAATTTAGTAATCCTCAAAAAGAAGGATTATTTAGAATATTTTATGAGGATTTTTTAAGTATGGAATTGCTTTTTTTGATAAAATACAAGTAGAAAAACATTGTTTTTGTAACTAAAAAGAAGAAAAATCGTAAAAATTATCGAACCTTACAAAAAAACATCAATTTAACATAAAATTAACATTTGGTTACGGCTTTCAAGTATCGGAATATTCTTTTTGTCCTTTAGAAAAAAGGCTTTAACATCTTTTATAATAAGGGAAAACATCAAGATAAATGTATCTTGATGTTGTAAAGAGTGTTTTTTGAATTATGAAAATATTATGATGTATTGCTTCTTTTTTTGTAAGAATTCATTTTTAGTATGTTATCTATTTGTCATTTTTTCTTTAATTAGAGACCATTGTAAAATTTTCGCAATGTTTTTTGCATCATCAACACCTCTATGATGGGTTCCTTCTAGTGGAATATCAAGAATATTTAAAGCACCTTTCATACCAACTTTTTTTCGTAATCCTCTGGTTTTTTGAAAAAGGTCCTTTACGTTTATGTGATTTTGTGATAAAGGGTATTCGATATCACGAAATTTACATTGCTTTTTCATCATATTTAGATCGTATTGTCCATAGCTAGCCCATGTAAGTTGATGCCCTTGGTACTCAGTTCTTACAATTTCACATGCTTCGACAAAAGAAATACCTTCTCGATCCAGTAAATCTTGAGTAATCGTTGTTAGTTCCGTGCAAAACGGACTTACTTCTGATCTTTCTGGTTTTACAAGGATTCCTTTGTTTTTGGTAACCTCACCCGTTTGCGTATCTAGTAAGCAAATACCAATTTCTATAATTTCGTTGGTTTGCCCTGGAGGGATCTTGCCATTCCAGCAGGTTGCTTCTAGGTCTATAATTATGATATTATTTGTTGTATCCATTTTATTTAAGTACCTGATTGAATTCCAGATTGCCCAGT
This sequence comes from Aquimarina litoralis, assembly GCF_039523995.1. Lineage (NCBI taxonomy): Bacteria > Pseudomonadati > Bacteroidota > Flavobacteriia > Flavobacteriales > Flavobacteriaceae > Aquimarina > Aquimarina litoralis. Next base: position 84,436 of record NZ_BAAAGE010000005.1, on the reverse strand, counting down.
TTCGCAGGTTTTTATTAGTTTAATTTTACCTGTATTGTTATGAAATACCATTTGTTGGACCGTGATTCCCATCATGATATTTTCATTCTGTAAAATGTTTATACATTCTTGATCATTCATTGGGATTTGATTTGATAATAATTCTTGAGTATTTTCATATCTTCCGCATGAACTTTCCTGCAGTATATTTCCCTTAATTGAAAGATTTTGAAGTAATTTATAATCATTAGTTACGATTATATAGTCTTCATCACTAGTTCGTGTTTTAAATCTTTTGGGAGTTCTTTCAATTACAACTTTATCCTCATTTTTAATACCAGAAAGTAGAATCAAGCAATCACTCATAATGGTGGTTTTCTCAATTTCTAATTTTGCTTCTTCAAAAGAATTACAATTAAGTAATATATCTCTTAATAAAAAGGATACAGGCATTGCTATTTCTGGTGAATCACTACTGGAAACTGCATTTAATGTAAGGGAAAACGTTTCAGGTTTTGTTCCCGATAGAACTCCTATAAATCCAGGCCATCCTATAGATTTATATAGTGTTTCATCTTTTTTTTGAAAATCAAAGACTATAGAGTTTTTGCTCAATAAATCATTTTCTGTATGCCAATCAAGATTTCTAGAATGCAACATTTCTCTACCATTATAAACTGCAAAAGCAGTACATCCTAAATAGAATTTTAATAGATCATAATATAAGTTGGCAACTAGTATTTCATTTGACGAAAAATCACATATAGCTGCAATTCCATCAATTTCTCTTAAGTATTCATTAGGAACAAGTAAATCTTTATACTCGTTTATAGCATCGAATATAATATCCGCTCCTACAAAATCACTGATATAACACTCGAGCAATTCATTTACCTCATTTTTGTAGAGTTTTAGAAACTGCCATCGTTCTTCTGGGGGTAAATCTAAATTTACAACACATTCGTTCATTTTTTTATGTTTTTTTGACCAGACAGATCCAAGATCTACCTGGTTTTGGTCATTTAATTTTTTGGAATTGTTACCAATTCTTCTCTATCCAAAGGATCGATTCCTTTGTCTAGTAGTTTGATTGCTGATTGAACTGCCCAACACTTATCACTAGAGTGTATATTAGAGTACAATCCTAATAGATATTTAGGTTCTACAATCTTCCAACCTTTTACAGTACGATGAGGGATCTCAGATTTCACAAAAAAATCAATGGTAATTCTTATAGATTTTTCATTTTCAGCGATTACCGTTTTTTCATAGCGCCTAAAATTTTCATCACTGGGTAAATGATCATAGCGCGTCCATACTTTTTGAAATCCATTCTCCAATAATATACACATGACACTAGCTACATTTTTCGGATCAATAAAGAGGTCAATATCTTTATGATCATGTGCATGTTTATATTCTGTATGATCTTCTGGAGAGAGAAAATGCCAGGCCCAACCACCTGATAGAATTACTAAATCTTTTAAAGTTTTTAAGGCTTCCAAAGCATATTCAATTCTATAGGATGGCCATACTTCTCCATATCTTTTCTTATTATGCGGTGCTCCCATGGTTTTTTGTTTTTTTGTCATCCTAGTACCGACAGGGATCCATTGCTGTATGATAAAACAATTCACTAAACGGATTCCAGCTTACATTTCGACAAGCTCAATGTGACAGACTGGAATGACATGTTTGTATAATTAGTTACTTTTCTTCTTCGACTTTTTAGAAGAATTCTTAGCTTTTTTACCTTTTTTATTGCTTTTCTTTTTCTTCTTCTTTTTAGGCATTTTGTCCTTGATTCTTTTTTCCTGGCTTTCCACATAATTTATAAAGTAGTTGTTATATGCAAAGGTTTTAGCAGTCTTTAAAATTTTAAGAGCTGCTTTGTACTCTTGTTTTTGTTCTAAAAGAATTCCTTTTAGTAGATATAACAGCGCTTTATCTGTTCCTTTGATCGTTAGTGCGAAGTCGATTAACTTTTCTGCTTCATTATAGTCTTCGTTCCAAAGTAATACATTGATGTAGTTCGGATATACATCTACCGCATACATGTCTGCAGCCAGTGCTTGTTGGTAATATTCCTTAGCAGTTTCATAGTTTTTCAGATTCTCCGCATAGACCTGACCCATTAGACATAACACAATTGGATTTTTGTCATCATATGATAATGCATAGTTCAAAGATTCTACTGCTTCTTCCAGATTGTATGGATAAGCATCTAATGCCTGAAATAAATATTTGTCTAGTAAATTGCTCATGACGTTAGTATTTTAATTCGCTGCGCAAATCGTTTTTTAATTGTTGACGATTTGAGGCGTACGATTGTTTTTTCTTTATTTTCTTAAAATCAGTTCCTTTAAATTTTCTAACAGGATTACCACGTGCTACATTCAAATGATTTTCCCATTGATCGCATAGCGACTTTTGTATGTTTTGGAGTTGACTTTGGTATACTTTTTCTTTTAATCTTTCGATTGCTATTTTTTTATTTTGATGTTGTGATCTGCTGTCCATTACCACTACTTGATCTCCTGTTGGGTGATAGGTAGCTCTTACGGCAGAATTCACCTTGTTTACATTTTGGCCACCAGGACCTGAACTGCACATGGTTTGAAAAGAGATTTCTTGTGCTTTAATACTTAGCTGTTCTACCTGTTTGATCTCGTACATTCCTATAAACCAGTTTTTACGTTTATGATATTTTCGGAACGTTGAGGTTCCTATCCATTGAATAGTGCCCAACCATGTAGAAAGAAAAGTATCAATTTCTTTTCCTTTTAATTGCACTGTTGCCGATTGTACAGTACCATTTTGACTTCCTTTTTCTCTATGTAGTACTACATACTCGTATGCATTAGCTTTTATTTCTTCTAAAAAAAGTTTCAATACTTGTGCAACTACCCAGCAACATTCTGAAGGTCCTCTTCCAGCCGTTATTTGAATTATTTTAGTTTTCATTTTTATTTTCTTTTTGCGTTAAGGATAAAGCGGTTACCCCACAGGTTGTGTACCCTGAGGTCCTCGAAGGGCAAACAATCGAGGAGTATGAGCGAAAGCCTGACCCCGAAAAGTATGCATCGGGGTAACGCCCAAATCACTTTACTTATCCATTCGTACAATTTTTGGAGTAAAGGTTCCTACAACTTCTACAAGCTCTTGCTGGTTTGCCATTACTTTGGTAATATCCTTGTACGCCATTGGAGCTTCATCAATTCCTCCACCAATTAGGGTAACATCATTTGCTTTTAGCTCTTTTTTGATGTCACTTTTGGTAAATTTCTCTTTACACTTTCTTCTGGAATGTAATCTTCCGGCTCCATGAGAAGCAGACTGCAAGCTCTCTTGATTTCCAAGTCCACGAATAATAAACCCTGGTGCTACCATAGATCCAGGAATGATTCCTAACTCACCTTTGGCGGCAGGAGTAGCTCCTTTTCGATGTACAATACATTCTTCGCCGTTTACCTCTTGCTTCCAGGCAAAGTTGTGATGATTCTCAATTTTGGCTACAGGTCTTGCTCCCAATAATTTTCCAATTCTGGCATGAATATTATCATGACAAGCTTGTGCATAGTCTCCCGCAAGGTTCATCGCTAGCCAATATTCTTGTCCATCATGCGTATCCAAATCCAGCCATGCTAATTGCTGTACATGTTTTGGTAATGGACATTGTTTGGTAGCCAAATATGTGTAATGCTTTGCAATATTGGCTCCTAATCCTCTGGAACCACTATGTGATAACACACCTATATAAGACCCGATTGTTAATCCCCATTCGTTATTAGGATCTGAGATATCTACTGCTCCAAATTCTACAAAGTGATTTCCTCCACCAGAAGTTCCCAATTGTTTATACGCTTTGTCTTTTAATCTTTTTACTAACGGAATGTCTTTAAATTCTGATCGTTCAAAGATCTCGTGATCATGCTTTACTTTATGGGTTTCATACATTCCGAATTTTGTGTGCTCGGAAAGTATGTTTTCTAGCTGATGCTTTTTTCCTTTTAGATAAGAAGTTGCTATTGGATAAATAGTTAAACACATTCTACATCCAATATCTACTCCGACTCCATAAGGAATCACCGCATTTTTGGTAGCTAACACACCACCAATAGGTAAACCGTATCCACTATGGGCATCTGGCATCAATGCTCCAGCTACCGAAACCGGTAACTTTAATGCATCAAACAATTGATATTTTGCTTGATCCTCGATTTCATTCTCACCATAGATCTGAAATGGAGCTCTTGTGGTTTTCAATGCGTGTTTTTTTACCTCAACAGGTTTTAGCAAACTCTCTGCAATCTTACCCCAAATTCCATCACCTTTATATGCTTCTGGATTTAGTAATACTTTTTTTGCTTCTTGTAATATTTGTTCTTTCTTTACTCTTTTTTGATATCGATTAATCTGACCCAAGGTCACATTAATACTATTGTTTTTTGGAAAGCCTAATTTGATTAAGTCTTTTCCGCTTAATTTCTTTCCCATGATATTTCTTCGTTTATAATGTCCTGGATATTGTATTTTTTAAGATCTCTTAGTTTGCTATTCGTTTGTAGCTTTTCTTTTCTAAGTTTTGGTGTTTGCCAATGATCTTTCCAGCTATATTGTTTTTGAATTTCTTCGAAGTACCCATGTTTTAACAACTTTTGTTCTAACAAAGCGTCTTCACTTTCTAGTTTAGGATCAATCCGTTTACTATGGGTTACATAAGCTCTTGTAAATTTGATCTTATAGCTGCCTTTGGGGAGATTTACATAAAATCGAAGCCTTACTTTTTTTTCCTTTGTATAGTATCGAAACGGTACACACATTCGCTGTGCTCCATCACTAAGCTTATTAAAGGATCTTCTGCTAATGGTTGGTAAATCTTTATGGATTAAATACCTCGAGATTTCCTCGTACCATTTACTTTCAGCTTCTTCTTTTGTTCTTCCCCAAAAGGATTTACAAGCTTTTCGTGCAGTTCAATGATATATTCTTGGTTTTTATATTTTTCGACCTGTTTGGTAATGACTGATTCTTTGAACCATCCATGTCTTATAGGTTTCTCTAATTTTATATATCCAAGATTTCGTTGTGCTGCCCAAATTTTGCGCTGTCTCCTTTGGATGCTTCGAACTTCTTTTTGCCTTTGGCCTTTGATATGTGCCGGTCTCATTAAACATATTGTTTCGTTTGTAATAGTTTTACAAATGATTCCAGCTTATCTTCTGATACCTGAAATCTTAACTGTTTTGGTTATAAAATTTCATGTGAATTATTTTTAAAAGTTTGTTCTTAATGTTTTATGTTCGGAACATTTCAATAACATTCTTATAAAACTTGAGTACGCTTGGTGAAGCAACCCAGATTAGAAAGTCTAGTAAAAAAGAAGTTTTATGAAAATAAAAGTCCGAAACTTTTGCTGGCTTCGGACTTTATAAGAAACTGTTGTATGCAGTTTATGAGTTATAGAAGTCCCGAAGCGTATGCATAAAAGAACCTTGTTCTCCTAGTGCATCTGTAAATATGTATCTAAAGGTCATAGTACTTCGGTTATTAATTTTTTGTCTTTACACTTCGACAGGCTCAGTGTGACATTTGTTATCGCTTTATTGCGGTGCAAATATGAAATCTATTTTTTAATTACGCAAATAAAATCTCAATTTAATTAATTGATTATTAGTGGTTTATGTTTATTTTTAAACAAAGAAAGTCCTGTCCGTCTTTCGACAAATATCTAATCAGCTGAGAATCTTTTTACTATCGTTCAAATAACTTTGTATCTGATTGCAATTTTTTTTAGAATAAAAACATAAAAAAAGCGTCCAATTTGTTTTGGACGCTTAAAAGAAATATAATTATTCTAGTTTTTTATCTATGTTTTCGATTCGAAAACGACTTTACAGCGTCCTTTTTTATGTATTGAAAATGGATTCATAGATGTTAAACTTGATTTTTTGGTTCTTACTTCAGCTGCAAATATGGGATTATTTTGAAGAGAAATCCAAATTTGAGCACTAATTCATTTTTATTTTAAATAGCTAATATTAAGTTTTTACAAAATTCATCGCAACCATTTGGATAACATTTCATCTATAGAATAACATAAATCCTTACTCATGCAACGTATCCTACTTCTATTACTAACCGCAACTGCAATTTTGAGTTGTTCTAACGATGATGATAACAATGTAGCTCCTACTAACTGTGATATGACCACCTTGATCAGTGCTACGGAATTTGCAGATGGCCCTTCTGATCCAGTTTCGATTAATAGTATATCTATAACAGATAATTGTTTGAAAATTAATTTTGGATCATCTGGTTGTGATGGAGATACCTGGCAACTGAATTTAATAGATTCTGGTATTGTTTTAGAATCTGATCCACCACAAAGAAATCTAAGATTGTCTTTAAGCAATGAAGAAGCTTGTTTAGCTTTTATTACGCAAGAGTTAGATTTTGATATTTCTAATCTACAGGTAGAAGGGAATCAATTGATATTGAATGTTGCCAATTTTGATGAAAGCATTTCTTACGAATATTAGAGTGAAGAAAGACTTTATTCGGAGTTGTCTGTCTATGACAGATTGTATCGAAAACTACTGGGGTTTATAATCAAGCGTTGGTGATAGTAATACTATAAGAACTACGATGTATTTTTTCTTTTTCTAAGTGCTGAATGCATTCTTTTTCGATAATGTTTTGCGTTGTAGAAATTACATCAGCATATCCTAACCAAGGTTCGATACATACGTAGGGTGCTTTAGGTTTTGCCCAAATACCAAGATCTGGAAAATCTTTAAAATCCATAGAAAGTATAGCTCCTTTTTCTTTATGAATAAGCGTAGCTTTATTTGCTTGAATATCCTTAAAAATCAGCGCATCCTTATCAAAAATAGTATCGGTAAGCCAGATTTTATGGTCTTTAATTACGGATATCGTTTCATCGCTAATCAATCCATCAGAGGTAAGCACAAAGCAATCTGTATTTTTAGTTTGTTCCAATTCGATAAAGTAATCCTCATAGTTTTCTGAAGGATCTATAGGGCAATTAAAGGCTGGATGACCACCAATAGAAAAGTACATGGTTTTTGTGTCTGTATTTTCTACGGTATGTGAAACAATTAATTGATTCTCTACAAGTTCATAACTAATAGTAAATGTAAATTGAAAAGGATATTTTTCTATAGTTTCTTCTGATGGGGACAGTGTAAATGACACTTTAGTTTCCGAGTTTTGAATTCCCTCAATTGCTGTATTGTATCTAATAAAACCATGCTTAGGTAACCCGTATTGTTGATCTTTATAATGATAGGTTCCATTCTTTAATCCACCTACAATTGGGAACAAGACTGGGGCTTGACTGGCCCAAATAGTTGGATCTCCTTGCCATAGGTATTCTTTGTTATCTTTTTTAGTAATGATACTAGAGAGTTCTGCTCCAACAGAATTGATTCTAACGGTTAGCTGATCATTTTGAATGGTAAAAATCATACAATAGTTTTAAGCTGGCACTTGGTTTTTACAAAGGTAAGTAAACCAACTTCTATAAATTACTTGTCTATAAAAAAGGTTCTAAGAATCCAATAAGTTTCGTTCCTTTGGCATTCCATCGGATACCATGACCACTAGCAACTCGAATTTCATATACGTATTCATGCTGATAATGGTAAAAGATATTCCACCAGGTTTTGTTTTCGATGATTTCAAGAATTCGTTTTTTTACTTGTTCTTCTTTTTGAGCTGGATTCCCTTTCATAGTTCCCCAGAAATTATCTTCAGATCTTCCAATGTGTTTTTCCCAAGCTCTGGTAGCTATACAGATTTGATGATTAAAAGGAGTAAAACAACTAGCTAATAATGTTTCTTTTACTGGTGGAATCGCTGCTGAATTTTGTAATGTGGCTGAGGTGCATCGTTGACCAATTAGTAATAAAAGATGCTCGAAAGGTGTGTTTTCAATAGTTGTCGACCAATCTTGTGGATTGGTGTCTTTTTCCGAAAGAATCGTTTTAAAATTTTCAAATGCTTGGGATAGTGGAGGAGTGGTTTCTTCTTCGAAATGAGGAAGTGGTAATATGTCAGGCACACCAAACTTGTGCCATTTCTGAAGCGTATTTGCGAAAACCTGTAAATGTTCTTCTTCTAAAAAAGCAGCATACGTTTTCTTCCAGGATTCTGAAAGGAAAGGTATGCTGTTTTGTAAGATAGGATATAAATACATCGTATTAATTAGGTTTTTTTTTGACTTATTTTTTCCAAAATTGAAACCATTTTTTATCAGTTTTAGTCTTATTTAATTTATGAGGTGCAGTATTGTGTTCAATTACTTTCCTGTTTTTTTTATAAGTTTTATCAAAATCTTCCTCGAGATTTAATAATAGATCAATATCTATATCAAAACTATAAGTATTGATGTATTTTTTAGCATACGTTTTTACGTATTCAATAAGTCTTTCAATCGAATATGAACCATATCCTGATTCAATCAATCCTAATTCATTGCGGAAAAAATAAAATTGCATTAAGGTTTCATATTCATAATCATATTTTATGTTCAACTCTGCTATCTTGTCAACGAAATTAAATATTATATCGGGGTTATCAGTTTCAATTAATTTTAAGCAATAATTTCTAATCGAATAACCCAAGTATTTTTTAGTATCCCAGTATTGACGAATTAGATCTTCTAGTTCTTTTTTCCAGTTCTTATTCCTGTAATTAATGGTTATTACATTTTTAATAAAATTGTTGGATTTTATTTGATCAACATAAAAGTCTTGATAGATGATACTTTCAAATTCATCAATTGTAATTTTGTCTATAAGTACTTCGGATATGGTTAGTTCAAGCTCTTTTATTTCCAATTTTTTTTCTTTTATAGACCTGTCAGGTTTTTAAAACCTAATAGGTCTTATCTTTAAAATTTTACAACAAACTTTTGATAAGCCGAAACTTAATACAGAGTTCCTTTTTTGTTGCCATTTTTTATGCGTTGTACGTCACACTGAGCCTGTCGAAGTGTTTACTTTACAAAAGTGTCTTCGACAAGCTCAGACTGACATATTATTATTTTTTCCTTCTTCTTTTCTTTCTCCATGGAGCATTGATCTGGAAATCTCCGGCCATGATACATCCATAAGGCATTACCTCATCGATTACTTGCCCTAGTCCGAATTCGTACATCTGGTTTCTTACGGCTTTGGCATTTTTATAAGCACTCGGTAATTCAGAAATATCGATCTCATTAGAGAAAAAACGAACATCTAGCCCAGCCGTTTCGATTTCAAAGATTTCTTCTCTTGTCTGTCCTTCTTTATTTCTTTTATGCTGCGTTCTACTCAAATTTCTACCAGCACCATGTGGAGCAAATCCAAGATTTGTATCCGTTGTGGTTCCTTCCACAATCAATACAGGTTCTGCCATATTTAACGGAATCAATCTTGGGCCTGTAATATCTGGCATAAACTTAGCATCAAGCGGAGTAGCGCCTTTGGCATGGTAAAACAAATCTCCGTCTTTAAAGACAAAGTTATGTTCGTTCCAGAATCTGTTTTCAGCTTTCATACCTAATGCGTTTAAAGTAGCATCGTGAATCACCTCATGGTTTAGTTTTGTCCATTTTCTAATCGTTTGCAAAGCAGACCAATAGCTTTTTCCTTCTTCGGTATCAAAAGGAATCCACGCATTTTGCTTCAAAGTATCTGGAGAAATATCTCTTCTGAATTTATTCGCAATATGCATTCCTTTTTTATACAATCGAGCACCTACACCTCTGGATCCGTGATGTGTAATCATCATCGTATTACCCGTTTTTGATGATGTACCAATAAATAAGAAATGATTTCCATCTCCTTGAGTTCCCAGATGTTCTCTCGCCATGCTGATGTCTTTATCTTCGTTTAGAAAGAAGTTGTCTTTAAACTCAGCTAGTAATTCATCTGGTAACTGATATTGTTGTCCTCTCGGTCTTCCACCAGGTCCAAAATGTGTGCTTGCATCCGCAGCATCTAATACTTTTTTAGGATCTGTCTTACCAAAATCTGTTAGCATCACAGAACAACAAATATCGGCACTATGCATTCCTGGATGAATCGCATTTTTAGCAACCACGACACCGCCAACAGGAATTGTTCCGTTAGGACCTGCAGGGCAAGCATCTGGCATCACCGCACCGTCTATAACCGTAGGTGTTTTCATTAATAGTTTCATAGAATCTAACACCGCAGTAACATTGTCTTCTTCTTGTTCATTCTCTGCTTTTATATTGATGTTAAAATCCACTGGATCTATATGTGGTTCCTGTAAAGGAGGTAGTTTGTATTGTTCTAAATAGGCAAACATCGCTTCATCTTCCAGCTGATTTGTATTGATATATTCGATGGCTTCTGGAAACCACTTTCCAGATCTAAAACCTAAATCGATTAATGTTTTTCCTGTAATGTTTACTTTATTTTTCATCTGTTTTTTAATTAATGAAGCAAAGATGAGATAGTATTGCGCAATAGTTTTGCGTATTGAAATAATTTATATAAATTTTGTTTTTACTGTATTCCAGATCTTTCGCATATATGGAGTTATATCAAATACATTTTGATCATCTTTTTCATCTAACAAACTCCAATAATGCATTATAGAATAATGTAAATAGCATTCTGTTTCTAATATATTACTACATATATTCCAATATTTGGCAGTTTCTTGATCAAAATTAGAAATTCCATCATCAAAAGAGGAAACAATTAATCCCATCAAAGTAAATTTATCATCATCATCTAAAAGCTCTTGTTGGTATACTTTAAGAAAATCTGAGATTCTACCGAAATCTGAAACAACAAATTCCCAATCTTGCGTGTCGTTATCCCAATATAAACCAAATCTTTTAGCAAGTTTTTCTTCAGAAAGGCCACTGGGATATCTTACAAATTCCTCTTTTAGTTCCATTTTGAAATTAAATTTATTGTTTTAGTGAATAAAATTTATCTCTCATATTCACTAATAGTCCATTTACCTGAGTAAGATTTGGTTTTTCAGGTAAATTAGATTCATCATAAAAAGCTTCTAACTCATCTTTAATTTCTGAAGCTTCTCTTACCAAGTCATCATATTCAAAATCTCCATTTTTGATTCGTAATAAATAATCACGATCCGATCTTTTAACATTGATCATTCCTTCTTTTGCGATTTCTTCTGCCATATGAAGTAATCTAAAGGTATGCATCATATTTTTGGTATCATAATTCTTTCCATGAGCAACGTTGTTTTTATATCTGTCTTCATTACGTTTTTCTACCCAACTCCAATATTCCTTATACTTTTTGCAGTAAGAAGAGTATCCATCTTTATTATAATATAACATTCCGATAGGTAACGCTTCTTTTGGTACAGAACTAAGACATACTTCATTTGCATTTTCTCTGGCTATACCCTGATACCCCATACTTATTCCGTGAAACAAGTTGTAACAATCCTTCATATGAGGGATTTTTACCAATGCACAATTTGTTGCATTTAATTCTTTTAACTCCAAAAAATCTTTTATAAGAATAGATTGCTTTTCTGATCTTACATAACAAAAATCTAATACTGTTTTCCGTTCTTTCTCTACAGGATTGACAATTTTTTTATTCAATCCTCTGGCTTTTTTGATTTGAGTATAGGCATAGTTGGCAAAGGTATCCTTGCATAATTTAGATACAAAATATTCCATTTTGAGTTGATCAAAAACAGGATGCTTTTGTAAAATACACTCAGATGGAACATTCAATAGCTCTAAAATGTTTGGATTATTTTTAGATAGTAATTCGATAAACTTTCTAAGCTCGTAATACACAATATCATTTGTTTCATTATTGATTTGTCCAATATATTCTAAAGAGTAGAATTGCTCTTTTGGAAGAATGAAAACTCCTCTAATATCTGTGTCAGAAGTTGCAGTATCCAAACCATAAGCACGACTTCCACTAATACATTCAAATATAATAGTGCTTGATGCTTTTAATTCTTCTATAGTTTTCATGTATTATAATATTATTTTAAAGGTCAAACGAAACTTACCGAAGTATCATTGGACTTCGATAAGCTTGGTCTGACATATTCATTAAATTAATTTGAAGTGATACTTTTAAATAAGAAAGCATCTATTCTTTCATGATCTGGTTTTCCCGAAGGAAGAGATTTTGCAAACCGATCATTCGTCTCTATCGTTTCGGAGATAAAAGCTATGACTTTTTCATTTCTTAGGTGCATATAACTTTCATCTTCTTTGGCTTTGATGTCCATTAAACCTAAGATTTTCTCAACTACATCCTTAGGAGCTAAAGATAGCATTTCACTGAAAACTACTGGAGGTATGGTTTTATATTCTAAAATCCATTTACCAGCCATTGAAGTTCTTAGGGCATAGAATAAACTCTTTAATTTGATCGTTTCTGTAGCCAGTTTTTCTTCATATTTTTTACTCATGCTTAGATAATGAAACATACTAGCTATAGGAGAGAAGCATTCTGATGCGATCTCTCTAAGTTCAGTAAGAAGTTCATTTTCTCCTACATAAATGATAGGTGAAAATAAATGCTCTGTTGCTGGTACATTAGATTTTTTAAGTAGTTGTAAACTTTTACGTAATTCCCAACCAACAGCATCAAAATCACCGTCCATGATGTCTATTGTATCTTTTTTCTCAGATACAGACAGATACCAATCTAATGGTTTTGTGTATAGGAAACGTACGTCATAATCACTATCTGGTGAAGCAAAACCCCAAGCTCTACTTCCAGATTCACAGGCAAACGGTATATGTACACTGCGCTCTTTTTCTATGTTTTCTAATCTTGTTTTCATCTTTGTATGTTTTTTTGTCTCTCTTCCCAGATTCGAACTGAGACTTTCGCCTAAGCGAACAGATTGGCTCTAAATGCGCTTCCCTACTAATACCATTTCCAACGTAAAACTACTCGTAAAATATGCTCTTTCTCGTTGATGCTTCAAAATAAAATGTAAACGTAGCTTTGGCTATGCTTGTATTTTCTTTTTTTGCCTAAACAAAAAATACCTATATTTTACTCTGAGCATTCTTACATCAGAACTGGTATTACATCCTGTGTATTTCGGTGCTTCTGCAAAATCTATTCATTAGCGGGCACGCCACTAACAACATCATCCAATCACTCCACGGTTACGTAAAAGGTCTTTTTCCGCAGCACTTCCTTTTATGCTAAAGAGAGTTTTATTAATTACAAAGCAAAGATGAAGTTGTATTACGCAGTGATTTTGCGCAATATGATTTTAATAGAAAAAAATCTATTTTTTTAAGGAAGGGTATTGTTAATTTTTAGAAGCTTGTCTTGTCATCCAAATATTTTGCTTTGGACCAATGGTTGTGGTGCGTTTAGCAACATCTTTGATTTCTTGATAGCGTACCCAAAAAGTGAGTATCACTCCAATACCTATACAACCAATAGCTAATAAGATTATGCGATAAGGATCTCCAACAAGTGATGGATTTAGCATGATACCCATAATCATTACAGTTGATAAAGGAAACGATATAGCCAGTACATTAATGGCCAATCCATTATGAAATGTTTTTTCACTGCCGTATTCCTGTTTCTCCTTTTCTCCAATACCCGTAATATGTGCGTAAGGCCAAAAACTACATGCACTTAAGGAAAAGGAAACCAACCATAAGATTTCTTCTCGTATCGTAATTCCCATTAGTCCAATAATACCAGCAGAAATTAATAGTACGACTCCTGTCCGCAAAATCAGAACAGATACTATTTTTATGAACTGATCTTTCCTAATTTTTACGGATAAACCTATAAAAATCATTACTAGTGGAGTCATCAACAGGCTTAATTTCCGTAATACATCCTGAATCATATTAGGTAAATTCTGAAAAGATAACCCAAAAGACAGTAATCCGATCGCTAGTAATATCAATACTGTTACGGGTTCAGATAGAAGGGTTGTAATTAGTGATTTTAATTTTCTGTTCTGTTTTTGATTTGTGTTGTTTGATAATTTCATATACAAGTGCATGGCCACACAGTACAAAATGATCAAAACAAATACCTTGTTTCCTAGATCTGCCATGGCTGCTTTGGCGAGATAGTTAGGGCCCAAGAGTTCTGCAATAAAGGGAAAGCAAGATAATCCTGGAGCCAAAGAAGGTAGTAGCAATCGTAACGTTTTATATTCTGGAGTATTTTTTTTGAAACCTACCATGGGTAATACAAAAGGGAAAATCCAAAATAAAAGACCATTGATTAGTAATGCGATGAAAGGAAGTGTTAATAGATTTTGGTCAATTTTCACTCCCATTAATGCTATAAAAATAGTTGCAGGAAGCGCAAGGTTTAGAATTATCTTTTTCAATCCTTGCGTTTCCGCTTTAGAGGTGAATTTGCGTTTTAACAAAAATCCGATAAGTATAAAAACCCCAAATACAATGGTTTTCTGAATGGTGGTTTCCATAGAATTATGCTAAGATTTCGGAGATTGTTTTTGTAAAGATTTTCATTTCCTCCATAGTACCTATACTTACTCTACACCAATTTTGATCCCAGAATCGAAATGCTCTGGCCACTACTTTTTCAGCATATATTTTTTCTAAAAATTCATTTCCATCCAGTTGGATAGGAAACATCAAAAAATTAGTTTGCGAAGGCATACATTCAATTCCCATATCTTTTAAGAAATTGGTGGTATAGGTTCTTCCTTCTGCAATTTTTTGCTTACAAGAATCCAGAAACTCGGTATCATCCATACTTGCACTTGCTGCAGCAATGGTGGGTCCGGTAATTCCCATTCCGCCTCTGGTAATTTTTTGAATTTTTTCTAATAATGGTTCAGAAGCCATCATATATCCAATTCGTAACCCTGCCATTCCATGAATTTTGGAAAAGGTTCTGGCAACCATCACATTTTTGCCTTCCGCTACTAGGGAAACCATACTGTTTTTATGACCAGCGTCACTAAGTTCTATATAGGCTTCATCTATAAACACTGGAACCTTTTCTGATACTCGAGCGCAGAAATCCTTTAGTTTTTTGGCATCGGTAATAGTAGCAGTAGGATTATTAGGATTAGTAATATAAACTAACTTGGTTTGCTCATCGATTGCTTCTTCCATGGCATCCAGATCATGCTGATAATCTTTAGTCAATTTAATAGATTTCCAATTACCACCACATGCTTTTGCTACATGGACTAAAGACATATAGCAAGGATCTGCGCTTACCACATTTCCTCCTTTTTCTGGGAATAAAACCAATGCTGTTTTTTCTAATAAATCCGAAGAACCAGGTCCCATCATGATCTGATTAGGCTTTACCTGTTCTTTAGTAGCAATTTTTTCAATCAGCTGGTACAAAGCTTTCCAAGAATAGTGATTGCCATCAAAAACACGTTCTTGAAAAGCTTTTGCAGCTTTTTTTGAAGGCCCATAAGGGTTTTCATTCCAGATTAAGCGCGCTTTTACGGTACTTAAATCAGGGAGTTCTGGTGGCGTAAACTCATCAAACAACGAATTCTGATATAAAAACTTCTGATTATGCCTTTGAGCTTCGATAACTGTATTTGCCCAAATGTCTGAAGGAATAAGAGCTATAGATCCCAAAGTTAATACTCCTTTTTTTAACCATTCTCGTCTGTTGATGTGTGTGTTTGTCATCACGCCTTTTTTATAAAGTTTCGGATTTCAAATTACTAATATCTACCGATAAAATAGGTTTTAAACAGCTAAAAATCAGATCATTATTTTTAGGGTTTTATAAAAATTAACTTAAATTATGATTGAGAAATGAATGAAGAAATAGTGCGCAAAAAATTAACTGTAAAAATAGATTTACTTCAAAAAAAAGAAGTCTATTTTACAATATCATTAAATTTTCTAGAAATCTAAATGTTACAGTTAACTCTATTGTCTTACATAGATTTTTAATTCATCACTTTTTCTCATGGCATAAGAGAGTGATTTGTTGCTAAAAGAACTTTCAGGTTTATAATTAGAAAGGGAAAGAACATTTGGTAATTTCATATCCCAAGATCCAGATTTTTTAGCGTCGCTAGGAACAATCATTACTACATGGCCATAGGTTTCTGCAGTGTCGATGATTAAAGACAAACCACCTCTATTGGTATGTGCCAATGCTTGATCGATACTTTCTTGATTTATAGATCCAAGTTGTAACCACTTTTTGGAATCTTCTACAATGGGACGGATACTATCATATATGACATACCCAAGTTTTGGATCACTAAATTCCGTGAGATCAAAAGCTTTGGTAATGGTTTTGGTAATACTATTTCTACAATCATTTCTTTCGGTAGCAGTTTTTTTACAGGTAATGAAGTTTTCTACCTCAATAGCTAAATCTATATTAGATAACTTAGTGTTAGGAGAAGAAATTTCACTATTTGTACTTATCTCTTCAGTAGAAGTTTCTGATGTGTTTTCATCAGAATATTCTTTCTTTCCTTCATTCTTACAAGATAGTACACAAATGGTGATTACAAATAGGGCTAATGCTTTTTTCATGTTGATTAGGTTGATGTTGTCTAGATAAATTAGGTGATAAATTTAAATAAAATATACCGCGTTTTGACGAGTAAAACTAGTGCTTTAAAGATAAATGTAATTTTTTTTACTTTTTTTTTTAGGGTTTTGGTCTACAAGCTTGTTTATGTTAGTAAATGCTATAAAAAGATAATACCTCAATTCATAATCGACCAGTCAGTCGTCAGTGGATGTTTTTTTAATCGAGAAAACCAGGTTCAAACCTGGTTTTCTTTTTTGTTTTATAATAGTGCAGAATGGCTACAAATGTGTAATCAATTAGTATCGATGGGATTCGAACCCATATGAACCTATCCAAAAAGCGAAGTATGATTACAAAACGGCACATTCTGGTATGCTGCTATAAAAAAGAGGTAACTGATTGAAAAGTGAAAATTGTTCAAACTGTCGGTGCGAAGTAACACTTTTCTACGACACTCTTTATTTTTTGATTTTTGTTTTAAAAACAAGGCAAAAAACGACAAAAGACAAATACGTGCTCTACCAATTGAGCTACTCTCCCGATTAAAAGTTTCTCTCGATAATCGAGATTGAATTCTTCTAGGTTTACCTAAAAGTTTATTTGTGGAAGAGACGGGACTCGAACCCGCAACACCGGCATTAAAAGTGCGAAGTAACTTTTGTCTACGGCACTTGTTTTATTTTTATTCTTTAAAAAAGAGGTAATGATCAAAAAACGACTATAACGGCGTCCTACTATTAGACGACCTCTTGCGAGGGTAGGAGTTGCACCTACATTACCGGAACCTGAATCGAAGTAACGCTTTTCTACGACACTCTTTATAATAATATGGTATTCTCTTTTTGATAAAGGTAAAAAGCGATTAGTGAATCTTGCTCACCAAATTTGAGCGTAATTCCCCCATGATGTTTGTTGTGTTTATGGTTTTTTGTGGAGGAATTCGGAATCGAACCTACGAAGTAACACTAGTCTACGACACTTTATTTTCTAGAGAATATATTTTAAAAAGTAAGGTAAAAAGCAAAAAGTCTGTTATGTATTGTGCTCTAACCTCTCTGAGCTACCTGCCTAAGCAGAATGGGACTCGAACCCATGACCCCAATAGTTCGACAACGAAGTAAAACTTTTTTACGACACTTACTTTGAGTATTCTTTATAAAGAAGTAAGGTAAAAAGCAATAAGAGACTGTTGCGCGCTCTATCCAACTGAGCTATCTGCCTAAGACAGAGTGGGACTCGAACCCACGACCACGGCGTTATGAATGCGAAGTAACTCTTATTTACGACACTTACTTTTAATATTTTTATGTTAAACAAGGCAAAAAGCAAAAAGAGAGATGCTCTTTGAAGAGCGTCGTTCTTATCCGCCATAGGCGGACAGTGAACCGGTGATTCGAAATCTCAGAGAGATGTGCGCATATATGCATTTCACCCTACTGGTTTTTAACCCAGCTTCGCTCACACAATCGCTTGTGCTACGCTACCTTAGGACCGTTATAGTTACGAAGTAACTCTTTTTTACGGCACTTGTTTTTCAATATTTTCTATGTTTTCAATGAACTTGTTTAAGAAGCTCACACCATCCATAGATGTGAGCTTACTACTGTTATAAGGATTGCTCCTTGATATATTGGATTACTGAGTTTCCATTTTCTAAAGCGTCTAGCACTTCAAAAACTTTATCACTCCAACCGCCGATTAGGTATACATCATTTTGTTCTACTTGTAATGGAGCACTATTGTATCCCATTAAATCGAAGATGTATAGTTTAGCATTTGGAAATAGCTTTTTGTATGCTTTCCACTCAGTTTCAATATGCTTATCCGAATTGTAATGACCACTATTCCATAGTTGACAATCCGTAAAGATCATCACCTTATCTACTTTGGTTTTGTTGTTATTCAGACTTTGAATCACTTTGTAACCGTTTGTAGAATATCCAACTTCACCTTCAATTCTTTTTAGCTTCATTACATTGGATAATACATTACCTTTTGGTAATACATATTGTTTCCATCGATCTCCGAAAAGACCTGTGATCACATTTTTGCATTTGTTTTGCAACAACATACCTAGTACTAATCCGATATCGTAAGCTTGTATCTTACTCTTTCTAGAAATAGGTTGCATCATCGATCCAGATACATCACATGCTACTACCACTTTTGTGTCTAGTTCAAATCCTTTCATATTGATCACACTAATTTGGATTGCTTTTTCTAAAGCATCTAAAATGTATGAAGTGTAAGAGGATTTTACAACACTTAATTCTTGGTACGCAGCCATGAATCTAAATGGTAATTGCTTTGATCGTTTTACATTACTTTCATTAGTAAGTGTAGTCACGATTTTGGCAATATGTGTATGACTTACCTCTGCTTCTAGGATGTTTCTTAGATTACGCATTAGCGCCATGTATCCAAGTTTGTTGCTATCGATCAGCTCTTCCCACTTTGCAGTAAAGGCTTTTTTCTTTTCGATATTATTGGCAAACTCTTGCTGACCTAAAGTTGATAACTCAACTTCCCACGTATAAGGAACTTCTAAACTATCATTGATCACCTTGTCAAAGATGGATTGTTGTACATCATCCTTTGGTTTTGGGTGTGTTAAAAAGATAGCATCTTTAAAAGTAACCTCAGTTTTTCTGTTATATTTTGCAAATTGGTATGCATCAAACTTATTTAAAGCCATCACGATACCTTTTTGAATTTGCTTAGAAAGCTTGTTCAGCTTTTTAGTTCCAGTTCTCTGATTAGCAAATTGGTAGTATGCTAAAAGCTCTGTAATTTCATCTGCTCTTTGGATCACACCATTTACGGTTTTGCTAACCAAATTATCACCACTATGAACCTTAGATAATTCTACTGCCAATACAATAGGAATTGATCTTAGATACATTTTTTGTCTTGCATATACAGCTAGCTGTGCTACAAAGTAAGGATCGTTTTTTTGAACCAGTTTAATAATTCTTTCTAATCGATCATTGGTAGCTTCGTAATTGGTTTTCTCTAAAGTGGAATTAACAACAGCCGTGTACAATTCCATTTCAGGAGATAATCTAAATGCTTTAGCACCTTGATAATTTCTTACCTCATTTTTTGATTTTGTAAATACATTAAATTTCATCTTATTCGCATTTTGTTGTTAATTACAATGCAAATGTTTTATGTTACTACGCATTCTTTTTGCGCAGTGAAAAAATAATGTGATTTTTTTGTTTTTTTATTAAAAAAAAATACGTGTTAAGATTTGGTTTTGAGTTCTTTTCGGTGAATTATCTATTAGATTGATTATACTATCAAAAACTACAAGTAATCATTTCTAACATATAGAACCTTCTTTATACTAACTGCGAAAGCCAAATTACTTGTAGTAATCTGGCTTTGGTTTTATAGTTATTTGTAATTGTTATTCTTAATACAGAAGTTTACGCAGGAACTCTCAATTCCTGAAACATCGGGTCTTGTTCGATTCTCATTAAAAGTTCCTTTTTAGCATCGAACTTCTTTTTTCTGGTATATCCTGGAGTATATCCAGTGATCTTTGAGATTTCGTTTACTGATTTTCCTTCGAAATAAAGGAGCATTAAACTTCTGTTACTAGTACTTAGTTTTTGGAAATGTTTTCGGTACAAATGCTCACGTTCATCATTTTCTATGGAACTTGTAATAGCATCTGTTGTTTCTTTTTTTGTATCGATCATTGTTTCGTCGAAAACGATTTGATGTTTTTTACGTAAACGGGTTCTCCACGTGTTTTTGCAGATTCCGTAGAAATAGGTAGTTAAAGGAACACGGATTTCAAAAGTTCCAGATTTAATTTTTTGGTAGAGTACAACTAGCGCATCTTGAAAAATATCTTCAACATCTTGCATCGTACCGCTATGTCTAAGAATGTATCCTTGGATATAGCTAATATTATCTCTGTAAAAAATAGTTAGTATTTCTTGATCCCCATTCAAAATACCATTTATCACTGCTTGATCCGTATTCCTTTTTCCCATTACCTTTTTTGTTTAACTGCTACGTTTTTTGATGTGTATACTGATTAAGTATGTATTTCCTTTTTTCGATGATACAAACATAAATCTACTCTGGCTGAAGTCCTTACGGATTTCCGTAATCGAAGGGAATTTTTTGTTAAAAGTTATGTTTTGAAGTTTAAGCGTACATAAAATCAGGATAATAGAAATGAGTGATAGAAATATTTTGTTTATTTCGATTTGATACAACTTCTTTTCTTTTTTTCATTGCCAACACTTCAACAACACTTCGACAAGCTCAGTGTGACATCTCAGTGTGACATCTCAGTGTGACAAAACAAAAAAGTCTAGGCTTACGAAAAAGTTGTTTAAATTTTTTATTCTATTCCTAAATTTTAGAAACTCGCTACGCTCAAACAGTCTAAAATTTCACGGAACCTTCACTTCAAATTTTACAACAAGTTTTCGATAGGCCGTTTACAGTCTATGAGTTATATTTTACATCAGTATTTGAATTGATGATATATTACTTAAAACCTATTCTCGATACACTTCTTCTTATGTCGAAGCACTCGAATTGACGTTTTTTTCTTTTCTTGAATGGCTTCTTGATTATAAATCGAGTCGATAATCTTAAGAAGATCGCCGTAAACGAGTTGCTATAGCAATCCCAAATCTTTTACAATAGCAACTAAATGTGTAGTGTTTTTAGCTTTGAAGTCATCAAAAAGCTTGCTTAGTTTTTTGTCGATCGTACTTTCGCTATTCGGAGTTATTTTAAGCTTTTTAAGCTTTTGTACGATTTCCTTTTTAGTCAGTCCCTGTGATAGTTCTTCTAATAACATGATATCAAAATCGTCTAGATTGACGATGTTATCGGTACTGGCTTCGGTAACTTCTGGTGGTAAAACGGTATCTCCCCGAAATACACCTTGCACGCAGCTTACTAATTCTCTTACTGCATTTTGCCCTTTGCACACGTAGCCATTGATATCTAGTTTTTGAAATAACATATTTATTTTGTCTGGTCTGCTTTCTTGTGAGTATACAATGACGTTTATATTGGGTTGTATTTTTCGGATATCCTGAATCAAATCGATTCCGGAAGTTCTGATTTGTACTTTGTGATCTTCTTTAAATGATAGATCTGTGATAAGTAATTCAAAAGGTTCATTCTCCTGAAATGCTTTTCTGAATTTGAGATAGGCATCATCACAATATTTAGATTCATGGATATTCTGAATTCCTAATCCTTCCTGTATTACTTTTATAATTCCTTGATTGGCGATTTCATAATCCTCTGCAACCAATACTTTCGTAAACATCGTATACGTTTTAGTTCTGTTTTAAAGGTCAAATATAATTGTTCCGTAAATAGGTTGATTACGCTTTTCCGTATTCTTTTGATTTATTGTAAGAAAGATCGGGTTAACTATCTTTTTGTAGAAGAATCTTTGGGTTGAAGAACATCTCCCTAAATCCCTTCCTCCAAATGACGGACAGGCTTTCAAAGAGGGACTTTTAATCAAAACTTATTCTTGATTGTTCTGTTGAGCTTGTAGAAGTACTCAAATAGATGATGTTGATATTACACAGGAATTTTGATCTCTGCTTTAAAGCCTTTGTCTTTTGCAGAATCAAACGTAATGTTTCCTTGTATGGCCTGAACACGTTTCTCGGTATTACGCAGTCCGTTTTTAGATTTGATATCCTCTCGTTCGATGCCGATACCATTATCAGAATATTTGATCAAGAGTTTGTTTTTTTCGTTTTTAAACACAATGGCGACCAGATCTGCCTGACTGTGTTTTTGCATATTGGTCATGAGTTCTTGTAATACTCGGTAGATGGTGATTTTTAGATTTTTATCTACCGTATCCCAACTAATTTTATCAATACCTCTAAGAATTAATTTGCTATGATTCTCGGTATAATTGGTGAGCATATCCGTAAGTTCTTCGGTGTAGGTTTCATCCACTTCGAACTCACTATTTTCTCTAGAGATATCTCTGGCTTTATTATAGGCAGTATTTAATTTTTTGGTAATCTGCGGATCATGAGGATCGTTTTGATATTGCATCATTACCTGAAAAATATCATTCCCTAACTCATCGTGTAAGCGTTTAGAAATACGGGTTTCGGTTTCATAGGCTGCCTGAAACTCTACAATCTTATTTTGTTGTGCGAGATATCGTGTACGCTGACGCGAAAAGTAGATAATAAAAGCAATAAAGGTAACGAGTAGGAGCATCCCAAGCAGGTAGATGGTATTTTGATTTTGTACTTCCTCGATTTCTTTATTTTTCTGCTCGTTTTCTTTTTGGAGATTATCACTCTCGAATCGGATACGAGCAAATTTATCTCTAAACAGATTATCTCGTTTGGTTAAACTATCACTGAGTTTGATATATTTCATGGCATATTGTCTGCCTTCTTCTGGAGGAGATACTTGCGCTAAAAGATCATAGGCTTGGAGGAGTTCCGTGTTGTCTGAAGTACTACGCGCTGCATTTTTAGCCTTTTTAGCAAATCCTTTGGATAATTGTAGATTGCCTTTGAATTGATAATATTCTGCCAAATGCAGTGAATTTGTTGAAAGACCTACAATATCATTAATACTATCTCTTATTTGATATGCTTTATTAAATAAAAAGAAAGCACTATCATTATCCTTATTGGCAAGAAATTTAGCATAGCCCAAATTGTCTAAGTAGCGAGCGTATCTTTTTGGTCTACTTTCTAAGAATTTTTTGTGGGAAAGGGCCTTCTTATAATATACTATAGCCTTATTGTAATCTTTTAATGATTTATATACGGTTCCAATATTATTAAAAGAGATAGCTCTATAAAGCGTATCCTTAGGAGTGTTTTTAGCGTACTCCATTGCCTTTTTATGATATTTTATACCATCTTCATATTGTTCCAGTTGTTTTGCAATTGTTCCTAAATTACTAAATGATAGTGGTAAGTATGTTTTATTCCCGGATAATTCAAATTTTTGAATTGCTCTTATAGTTAAATCTTCACTATAGCTATAATCTTTTACCTTTCTTGATAATTTAGCTAGATCGATTAAAACAGAGCCATGGTCAAAAGCATAAAAAGAATTATAATAAGAATCGCCTTTATCTAAATAGGTATAAAATTTTTCTGCTTTGTTAAAATAAAAATAAGCACTATCAATTTTTTTTCTTATCCGTTGATATATTCCAAAATTATTATAAGATCTTGCAATCCCAAAAGAATCTTTTATTTTAATGGATAATTCAAGCATTTTTTGATTTGCGAACTCGGATTGTTTATAATCCTTAATATTAGAATAACTTGCTGATATTTCACTTATTTTTTTTCTTTTGTATTTGTTATCTGGCAGTAAAAGAAATAAATCATATGCTTTTTGAAGATATTTCCTTTTCTCTTTTTTAGATTTTGTTTTATCCGAGGCAAGTAAGATTAAACTTTCTATTTTAGAGTCGGATAATTCTTTTTCTATGGATCCTGAATGATTAGTACAATTTGTAAAAAAAGTAATCAAAATCAATAATTTAAAAAATAAGATTGGATTTTTTAAACCAATAACCATAATCATATTTATATAAAAATCTAATTTAGGGAATTGGTTTGGAAAAATATACAAAAAGATAAAAAGGAGCCTAATTTGTAAATTAGAACTCCTTAATTAAACATATTTTTATTAATTAGAAGTTTGAGTTACTTCTTCCTCATCATCCTCAGTAAGTGAGACTTTAGTCTCTACTTCTTCAACTCCGATTTCATCCTGGATGGTTGGAGGTTCGCAAGAAACAAGGTTAACACCTAGTAATATAGCTAATAATATAAATCTTAAAGTTTTCATGTTGTTAGTTGTTTTGTGATTGATATATTCCAATTGTTGGGGTACGCCCATAAGTGATAGCCCCAGCTAGTATGCGGATACATACATTTCACCTATGGGAAATGGTCCTTTGTTTTCGGGAAAGTGATCCTCGTGCTGTCGCATTACCCTACTTTCCCCTTTTGGGTAGTAGCGAACTGCACTCGGATGGTACTTGGATGGCACTTGAAGAACACTTAGATGATACTTCGACAGGTGTCCGCCAATGGCGGAAGCTCAGTAAGACATCTTAGTGTAGCATCTAGGTGCGACATCTTCGTATGTTCATTGGTGGTGTGGCTCGGCGTAACCATCGATTGTTACACCTTTAGTTACCAATGCTTTTTTTGCGTTTGTTAGAAAATTTTTACTGGATATACTCGATATTTTCGGTATTCTCATCTTTAGATAAGCAGCTGATTGTTTGGTATGGTGCTTTAGAATTTACTTGTCTGCCTAGCCGGTAGGCGGGTCTTCGATACATCCGTCCTAGACGGGTATTTAAACCGATGTAAATTTTCGACCTTTAGATCGACGTTGCACCGTTCGCGAATCAGTACTTATAAAAAGCTTACGAAATTCCAACTATATGCGAAGTATAACTGTCTGTTATGAACGCTTTGCGAAAGCTAGTGTTCATTAGATCTAGTGCTTTCTCCAGTATCTTGTTACTGTCTGCACTTGGCATTTTTGGTGGAGTAGTATTTACAACTGAAGTGCAAAATCCTATCCCAACGAAGCCAGCGAATGCATCGGTAAACAGATAATTTCTGATCTCCTGCTCCTTTTTTGATAATTGATTAAACTTCATTGTACTATATTTTTTACTCGATAATCGAGATTTAAACATTTTCAGGTTTCCCCTGATTTACTTATTAATTACTCGAAACACTATCATTGTGCCTCTTGTTTCATTATTTATAGTACAAATATCTGGTGCCAGTACGCATTCTTTTTGCGTAGTAAAAAGATAATTCATATTTTTCTTAAAATTTTTAACATGGCGTCGAATAAAAATGCTCTGATTCGTTATAAAACAATTGATCAGTGTCTTCGTAATACCTTTAGAACATGGACATTGGATGATCTGATCGAAGCCTGTTCTGATGCTTTGTACGAATACGAAGGAAAAGATGTATACGTAAGCAAAAGAACGGTTCAGTTGGATATACAGATGATGCGTAGTGACAAATTGGGATATAATGCACCGATAGAAGTATATCAGCGCAAATATTATCGATATGCAGAGGAGGACTATAGTATTATGAATATTCCGGTTACCGATCATGATATTAAGATTATGAATGAGTCCATACAGATATTACGACAGTTTAAAGATTTCTCGCTTTTTAAAGAGATGAATGGTGTGTTAGAGCGATTGGAAGATTCTGTATATGCTACACAAAAGAATAACAAACCTATTATTCACCTCGAAAAGAATGAGCAGCTAAAAGGATTACACCATATCGATATGCTTTACCACGCTATTTTGGATAAGAAAGTCCTGAAAATTGGTTACCGTTCTTTTAAAGCCAGACAACCTAGTGAAATCGAGATCCACCCACAGTTATTAAAAGAGTTTAATAACCGATGGTTTTTACTGGCAGTTGGTCATAACAGAAGGTCACTTACTACCTTTGCTCTAGATCGCATCATTAGTATTGCTACTTCAGATACAGACATATCTTATGTAGACCATCATATCGATGGAGACGATTATTACAAAGATGTGATAGGCGTGACGGTTTCAGAAAATGTTCAACCAGAACTGATTAGCTTTCGTGTTGATCGCCGTAATGCTCCTTATGTGACTACAAAACCTTTTCATAGCTCTCAGAAAACAGTTGCACGAGATGACTATGGAGTTACCTTTAGCATCGAAGTACAAATGAATTTTGAGTTGGAACGATTGATTCTCGGTTTTGGAGATAGTATCGAAGTACTACAACCAGAAAAACTGCGTAATAGAATTCAGGAAAAATTAAAACGAGCGGTAAAAAAATATACGTAGCATATCCTTCATAGCTATGCTATTTATTTCCTAGCATTAATAATTCGTGACAAACTACTTCGGTGATGTACCTTTTATTACCCTCATTATCGTCATAACTGCGAGAGGTTAGTTTACCTTCGATGGCTATTTCTTGTCCTTTGGTTACATATTTTTCGATAATATCAGCTGTTTTCCCCCAGGCAACGATATTGTGCCATTGTGTATCTGTGATTTTGTCTCCAGCTTTATTATAATAGTAGTCATTAGTAGCGATAGAGAACTTAGCTAATTTTCTTCCAGAATCTAAAGAGATAATTTCTGGTTCCTGTCCTAAATTTCCGATTAATTGTACTTTGTTTTTTAATGTATTCATGATATCGATTTTTATGATCTGCATAGCGCAGATAGATTAGATAAAGATTATCGAGTTCTTATGTTTCGACAGGGCAAACATAGGATTAGAAGGGAGTTACATACGGTTAGGAAGTGTTTATTTTCGATTGTAAACGTTTGTAGTCGTTTGCATCGAATAGTGGTTTTATGGAAGATTTATAGAATGCTAAAAAGGAACTTATGGATATAGTTTTTTGACTAATTTTCCAATGCTTAATCCTTGTACGAGAATAGAAAAGAAAACTACCACGTAGGTAATATAAAGGATTACTTCTGCAGATGGATTATCGGCTAAACTTAATGCTAATGCCAATGAAATACCACCTCGTAAACCGCCCCACGTAAGTATGGTTACCGTCTTAATCGGACTGGTTTCCTTATGTTTTAATAAAGAGTAGGGAAGTAGTACCGAAATAAATCTTGAAAATAGTACAATGACTATGGCTATGAATCCCAGTATTAGATTTCCAGTATCGAATTTTAATAAATGAATTGCCAATCCTATAAGAACGAATAGAATACCGTTAAAAATATCATCTAAAACTTCCCAGAGGTCATTCATTAATTTTCTGGTAGATCCTTTATTGGTGGCTACGTTTAATTTGTTACCGATGATCATTCCAGCAACTACCATCGCCAAAGGTCCTGATACATGAATCAGCGATGCTAGTGAATATCCACCCATTACGATTGCCAAACTAATCATTACGGATAATTGTGGATTCTCTTCTACAGATTTTATACTATGGTATCCTATAAAACCTAAAACAATTCCATATACAATGCCGCCAATGGCTTCTTCCATAAATAATTTTCCAATTTCGGCGCCTACAGATCCTTCTAGATTTCCTTCCATACTTATAAGAATTAGTATTCCAGAGAATACAACCACTCCAATACCATCATTAAACAGCGACTCTCCTTCGATTTTAATTCCTAAGCTTTTAGCAATATTGGCTTTTTTCAGTATGGCCATTACCGCAATCGGATCTGTAGGCGAAATAAGTGCGCCAAACAGGAGTGCATGTAACAACGGCAATTCTATATGCAATAGTCTTGCTGCGCCAAAGGTTAATCCGCCAACTAAAAAAGTAGAAATTAGAACTCCCAGTGTTGCAAACAGGATAACAGACCATTTTTCTTTGGTGAGTTCTTCGATATTTACGTGTAAAGCACCAGCGAATAAAAGAAAACTAAGAATTCCATCTAGCAGTAAGGTTTTGAAATCAGAATTGGCAACAATATCACAAAAGAATTCATAGAAATTAGGAACAATACTTTTGCTAAGTGTTATGATGATCACGGTACATAAACTCATGATCATCAAACCAATGGTAGCAGGCATTTTTAGCCATTTATAGTTGATAAAACTAAAAAACGCGGCTATAGAAAAAATAATACTGAAGGATTGTAGCATCTTTTTTAACTTTTGTACGCAGTTAGTACTTCATTTAAGAAATTAACACCTTGTTTTTCGTCAATCCCAGTAATTGGTAGTACAGCTCCTTTAAATCCATCATTTTTCCAAGTACCTATTGATAACTCTTTAAAACCAGAAGTATCTACACCATCATGTCCGTGATATCCACTTATATAGAAATAATAATCATCTATCATCGTATCTGGAATTGCCATTCCTAAACCAATTGATATTCCTGATGAATCTTCAATAGGAGCGAAAGCACCTGTATCAAAATGATGTGGCCAAATCCTAATTTCTGAGACTAGTTTATTAACTTTCAAAAACTCTTCTAAAACAGAATTTGCTAAGATTCTTTGCTCTTTTAGTTGTTGTAAGGTATCAACATCTTCTAGTTTGAAGATATACTCATCTGTTATCAGATATGGGAGTTCATAATGAAGATCGTATGTATAAGATTTGGATAGATTACTTTTTGATGCCATACTATCTATCCATTCCAAAACTTGCCTATGAGTTTTATCATTCAGTAGAAGTGTTGTAATGGAGTTATTATCATTCCATTCTAGTCCAAAGGTTTGATAATTTAGAGAAAGTGTGATTGGTTTTTTATCCAAATTTCTAGTAATGAGACTTTCTTTTTTGATAGAAAATCGAAGGTTCGTATGACTGTCATCGTTTTATTTTTGATTTTGTGAAACACAGGTTTTATAAAACTCCTGCATAATTGATACCTGTTAACTGATGCATATCTCGATCAAAAGTTGATAAATCATTATGATTAAACTTAGAAATATCATCATATCCACAAGCTCTTGCCACTACTTTGATGAGGTCATTCGTAGCTTCAAAATAGTTGCACAACTGTTTCGCTGAAGATTCTATAATTAATCTGCTTCTCAAAGATTCTTTTTGCGTAGCAATACCAACAGGACAATTATTACTACCACAGGCTCTCATTCCTAAACATCCAATTGCTTGTAGTGCAGCATTAGAAACAGCAATAGCATCTGCTCCTAACATCATGGCCTTAGCAAAATCTTCTGCAATTCGCAATCCACCAGTTATAATAAGAGTCACATCGGTTGCGCCAACTTTATCCAAATATTTTCTAGCTCTTGCCAAAGCTGGAATTGTAGGCACATTGATATTATCTCTTAAGATAGTAGGCGCAGAACCTGTTCCTCCACCTCGCCCGTCTAAAATGATATAGTCTACGCCTACATCTAATGCAAATTGAATATCTTTTTCTATGTGACTTGCAGCTATTTTGAAACCAACAGGAATACCACCTGTTTTTTCTCTAACTTTTTCGGCAAAGTCTTTAAAATCTTGTACTCCATGAAAATCAGGAAACGTAGCTGGAGAAATAGCAGTTTCCCCTTCTTGTAATCCTCTAACTTCAGCAATTTCCTTACTCACCTTAGTTCCAGGAAGATGTCCGCCAGTTCCCGTTTTTGCACCTTGTCCACCTTTAAAGTGAAAGGCTTGTACTTTTTCTAATTTATCCCATGAAAACCCAAATTGAGCAGAAGCTAGTTCGTAAAAATATTTCGTATTACTTTCTTGTTCTTGTGGTAGCATACCACCTTCTCCAGAGCAAATACCAGTTCCTGCCATTTCTGCTCCTCTGGACAACGAGATTTTTGCCTCTCTAGATAAAGCACCAAAGCTCATATCGCTTACAAATAATGGAATATCAATACTTAATGGTTTTTTTGCCTTTGGACCAATAATTACTTTAGTTGCTACATCTTCATGATCTAACAAAGGTCTGCTGGCCAATTGCGCTGGCAAAAATTGTATATCGTTCCATTTTGGAAGTGTATTTCGATCCACACCCATTGAGGAAGAAAATCCATGATGTCCCAAATTTTTTAACCCATTTTTTGCCAGTTCTTTAATGTATCCAGTATAAGGTTCTGTATCTTCGGGATGTGTATCGGCATAGGCGCCTAGGTATTCATCTCTATTAAAGGGTTGTGGGTGTTCTTCCAGATAGGTATTGATTTCTACTTCATCTACGTATAGCGTATCTCCTTCGATTTTGGTACTAAATTTATGTAGTACTTCATTATTATTGTATTCAGAAACACCAGTGTCATATCTATAATCCCAGCCGTGGACACCACAGATAAGATTATGTCCATCGATATGTCCATCTGCCATAAGAGCACCTCTATGCAAACATCTTCCATATAATACAGATATTTCTTCATCAAATTTGATAATTACAAGATCGAGTCCATTGACTAATGCATGTGAGGGTTGTTTGTTTTCTAAATCATTAATTTGTGCAATTGCTACTGGTTTTTTCATGGTTTGAGTAAATTATGTATGAATTGTGTGTGTTTCTTTTTGAAGTAAGGTAATAATCTGTGTATTATAATCGATACAATCTTCTTTTCTTAAGATACTTAAGGTGTTACTAACCGTTTGTCTAGAGGTATTTGTAAGGTTAGCAATATCCTTATGCGTTAGTAATTTTTTTGCAACTAGCGTTTCATTAATCTGTTCTCCAAATTCATTGATATAATCTACAATGAATTCTTTAATCCGTGTTTTACTATCCTTATACAATAGATCTTCTAGTCTTCTTTCTAACTTTTTTATTCGTAAACCATAGATTTTTAAAATCCCATTTTTTAGGGATTTGTGTTTTTCCATAATACGTTGCATTCTCGAAGATTCTATATAACACACGATGCAATCTTCTAATGCTATTGCTTGCTCTTTAGTTTCTTCTGATTCGTTATAAAGTGCTAGCTCTCCAAAGATGTTTCCTTTCTTTACAATGTGTTTAACCTTATCATTAATGGGGTTGATGATTTTTACAGTACCTTTTTTTAAGAAGAAGATATTCTTTTTGTCCTCTTTTGATAGTTCGATATGAGCACCTTTATCAATATTTTCCATCTCCAAAATTTCACACATGCGCATCATAGTGATTCTTCCTAACTTATTGAATAAGTTAAATCCTTCTAGAAACCAATATTTGGTATAGGTATTCAATGTTTGTGTGAGTTTAGTTAGTACTGTTAAAAGTAATGAATTTTAATAGCACTAAATCTTACTAAATTGTTAGATGTTACTTCAGACGACAAGTAGTTGTTTTTCTTACTTTTTTAATAAGTGATTTTAAGGAGTTGATTTATTATAATGAAAATGTAAACTCGAAGGGAGTTCAATTAATCCTAGTTGGATTACAATTAGGGATATTGTTAATAGCTGATTACAATGGAATATCAATCACTTTCTTTTACATCTTATGGTAATTGATGATTCTAATGAGCAGACTTTGAAGAAAATTTTTAACAAGGTTCTATGATATTTATTTGTCATTTCTTTAGTGAAAAAACTATTTTTAACTATAATTAATTTTGTTTTAAACCGTGATGAGAACAAAACAGATAGCTAATCGATTTAGAGAAGTTATATTAAATGGTCGTTGGATTGCAAATACCAATTATAAAGATCAATTGTCTAAAATTAGTTGGGAACAAGCGAATAAAAAAGTAAGTGATTTAAATACCATTGGGTTACTAACATTTCATATCAATTATTATATAGAAGGTGTTCTAAATGTATTAAAAGGAGGAGATCTAGAAATTAGGGATAAGTATAGTTTTGATGCACCATCAATTACTTCAGAAAAGGATTGGCAAGCGTTACAACAAAGATTATATAATAATTCCAAAAGCTTTGCTGATTTGATTGAGCAAATGTCGGATGTGCAATTAGATGAGGTTTTTGTAGATGAAAAGTATGGTACTTATCAAAGAAATATTGATGCAATGATCGAGCATGCCTATTATCACTTAGGACAAATAACATTAATTAATAAAATGATATCTAATGAATGATTCTATTATAGCCATACTTAAAACCATTTTTGATCGCGATTTAACCAAACTTAAAGCAGAAATTAATGCTTATTCCAAAGAAGAGAACTTGTGGATAGAGACAAAAGAAATAAGTAATTCTGCAGGAAATCTTTGTTTACACCTGATTGGAAATCTGAATACGTATATTGGAGCAGAGTTTGGAAATACTGGATATATAAGACAACGGGATTTAGAGTTTTCTGCGAAAGATGTTCCTAGATCAGAAATGATTGCTAAAATTGATGAGGTACAAAAAATAGTGGATACAGCATTAGACACCATTACACCAGAAGATCTTCAGAAAGAATATCCTAGAATACTAATGGATAAGAATCCAAGTACGCATCGATTTTTGATACATCTAACGACACATCTAACTTATCATTTAGGTCAAATAAATTATCATAGAAGACTACTAGACTCCTAAGGATTCTTCTTAGAATAAAATAAATATAGTATCTTCATAACAAATCCCCATTAGTTATGAAGTTTATTTATGTTTTGATAATTCTTGTGTCCTGCATTGCTTGTTCCAATAGCGATAGTGATGCATCCCTTACTACAACATCATTTTTATTCGAAGATGGATTCGAGACTCAAAATAATGATGTGGACGAACTTTTTGAATCGAATGGAAGTAGATGGACGAATATACAACAAACGAATCCGTCAAATGAGATTTCTATTTCAACCAGTACGTTTTCTGAAGGACAAAATGCATTACGTTTATTAGCGTTGCAATCTGATAATGTGTTGTCTAAAATGGACATAGAAAAAGAAGGATTTAAAGCTTTTGCCGATGATCTAGTGGTTATCGAAGCAGATTTTTACTTGAATTCTACTGCTAATATTGAAAACTTACTTTTGATTGATCTAGAATGTTGTTCGTGTTGGGATCCAACTGTGGAGGATAATCAATGTCCTGGAGTCCGTTTGATGATGTCTGGAGGAAATGATTTTTTGGCTATCGAAAGAGGTAAAATCTCAGCGGGCAATTTGCAACAAACATCGCTGCAATTTCCCAGAAATGAATGGGTAACCGTACGATGGGAGTTAACATTAGCGGATGATGATACAGGAATAAATAGCTTATCCATCAATGGGAATGAGATAATCATGGGTAATGGGATGAATTTGCCTAATGCCACTATTTTTAGAGAATTGTTTGCTGAAAATGGAATTGATTTTACGTTGCAAGAGCCTGTGTTTTATGAAAGAGTACAAGTTGGAGCTACCGCAAATCCTACCATGGAGGATATTGAATTGTTTGTAGATAATTTTTCGATCCAAATTAACTAATATATTCCAATACCAGAAAAATTTTGGAATGATACGACCTTATACATGCAATGACAAAAAGGAACTAGTTGAAGCTCTTACCTTAAATACTCCTAAATATTTTGATCGTAAGGAAATCCAGGATTTTGAAAAATATCTAGCGGTATACGAAAGCACCTATTTTACAATAACATCTGGAAATAAAATAATAGGAGGAGTAGGATGTAATTATCTTGAGAAAAGGAGAGTAGGAGAAATTACATGGATTTTTTTTCATCCAGAGTTTGCTGGTAAGGGTTTCGGAAATAAAGCTGTTACCCATTGTTTGTCCATTTTAAAGTCTAATAGTAAGATTGAAAAAGTAACAGTTAGAACCTCTCAACTGGCATATGGTTTTTTTGAAAAATTTGGTTTTGTCACCAAAATGACAGCAAAAGATTATTGGGGTTTAGGATTAGATTTATATGAGATGGAATTAGCAATATAACCTAGACTGCTGCATTGATTTTTTAAAAAATTAATTGTGTCTTCTTTTGATCTTAACTACCAGTAATACTGTATATTTAGCCTGCGATATTCTAAAAGATTTTTTGTAGAAATACTTTTGTGTTTTTTGTTATGATAGATAAGTTATTAGAGGTTGAATTTTCTTTGAATCAGCCAGAAGTTAAAAAAATAAATGGTTATGATAATATCAATTATATTGTCAAGACAAGTACCAATACTTCTATTTTCAAAACGTATGCTTATAGCGAAGAATTATTAGCAATTCTTGAAGCAGAAAATGAAATTCTTTTACATCTAAGTACCTCAGATCGGAATACTTTTCCTCAACCTATTGCTTTTGCAGATGACAATTATATTAAAGTGATCGAGATAGGAGGAAATGTATCTATTTGTAGAATGTTATCTTTTTTAGAGGGTAAGTTCGTAGGAGATATTGCATCCACCAAAGAACTCTCCTATGGTATTGGAGCTTTTATGGCTAATATGAATAAGAGGCTTCAAGGAATTGAAAGTTATGTTTTGAAATCCAGAAGTTGGGAGTGGGATCTCCAATATTTTCCTTTAAATAAAAAATATCTGCAATATATTTCCGACCCGCATGATAGAAATGTGGTGCGTTATTTCTTCATGCAATATGAAGAAAATGTGGTTCCATTGCTACCCGGATTACGGAAGCAAATAATTCACAATGATGCTAATGAGTGGAATATTTTAACTGATAATAGCAAAGTTTCAGGAATTATCGATTTTGGAGATATTACATACTCTCAGTTGATCAATGAGTTGGCTATAGCAATCACGTATGGATGTTATGATAAGGAAAATCCACTAGAATGGTCGTTAAAGATTATCAAAGGATATCATGAAACTCTTCCTTTGGAAGAAAAAGAGATCAGCGTGTTATACTATTTAGTAGCTGCGAGACTCTGCACTAGTGTTTGTAATTCCGCTTATGCAAAAAAAATGGAACCTGAAAACACGTACGCCACTATAAGTGAAAATTATGCTTGGAGCATGTTGTACAAATGGTTGCGAATTAGTCCTATTCATGCAGAAAATGCTTTTAGAGAAACAATAGGATTGACTAATCATAAAAAACAGGAGGTAATAGAAGAAATAAAAAGAAGACATCAATACATAAATCCAGTGGTATCTTTAAGTTATAAAGATCCAATATTTATGGAACGTTCGGCTTTTCAATATATGTATGATAAAGAAGGAAATACTTTTCTAGATGCCTACAATAATATTCCACATGTGGGTCATTCTCATCCGCAAGTGGTAAAAGCTGGACAGAAGCAAATGGCAAAATTAAATACAAATACAAGGTATTTGTACGATGTGTTACCTAATTATGCTGAAAAGCTATTGTCTAAATTTCCGGAATCCCTAGACAAAGTATTTTTCGTAAACTCTGGCAGTGCGGCAAGTGATTTGGCTATTCGAATGGCACATGCACATACCAAACATAAAAAGATAATGGTTATGGAGCACGGATATCATGGAAATACACAAATCTCTATTGATATTAGTGATTATAAGTTTAATAATCCCAAAGGTGATGGGCAAAAAGCACATATTCTCAAAACGCAACTCCCCAATACATACGGAGGAAAGTTTAAGGATGACAATGCAGGATTATATTATGCCGAAGAAGCCATACAGCAAATTAACAACTCTGAAGAGCCAATTGGTGCTTTTATTTCAGAACCTGTTGTCGGTTGCGGCGGACAAGTACCTTTGGCCAAGGGATATTTAAAAAAAATATATCCTGAAATTCGAAAACAAGGAGGGGTTTGTATCAGTGATGAGGTGCAAACTGGATTTGGTAGATTAGGAGATTGCTTTTGGGGGTTTGAACAACAAGATGTTGTTCCGGATATTGTGATCGTTGGCAAACCTATAGCTAATGGACATCCTATGGGAGCGGTTATTACCACATCAGAAATTGCTTCATCTTTTGGTAAAGGAGTGGAGTTTTTTAGTTCCTTTGGTGGAAATCCAGTTTCTTGCGCAGTAGGAATGGCTGTTTTAGAAGTTATAGAAGAAGAACGTCTTCAGGAAAATGCTAAGGAAGTAGGAGATTATTATAAATCACTTTTGATAGAGCTTCAGGATAGATATGAGAGTATAGGTGATGTCAGAGGAACTGGACTTTTTCTAGGTGTTGAAATAGTAAAAGAAGGAAATCAAGAGACGAATCGCGAGCTGGCACATCATATTAAAAATGCCCTTCGAAATAGATTTATATTAATTAGTACAGACGGTCCTGATGATAGTGTGCTAAAAACAAAACCTCCATTATGTTTCACAAAAGAAAACGCAAAAGAAGTAGTAAATGCTATCGATGAAATATTAAGGGATTATTATCAAAAAATTCTAAGAGTTAGTGGAGTGTAAGGGAATACGGTTTATAAAATTAGAGCTGCTTTTCACCGTATTGGGTTTTATGTTCTTTTTAGGGTGTACAGAAGAGAAAAAGGATCGTATTACCGTAGCGGCAGCTGCCAATATGCAGTTTGCTATCAAAGAAATTTCGGATGCTTTTACCAAGCAAACAGGTATTTCTTGTGATCTGATTGTCAGTTCTTCTGGTAAACTAACCGCACAGATCAAAGAAGGAGCTCCTTATGATATTTTTGTGTCTGCTAACATGAAATACCCTAATGATGTTTATAAAGAAGGATTTGCGGTAGCGCCTCCAAAAATATATGCATATGGTCAGTTGGTTTTGTGGTCGTTATATCATGATATAGAACTTTCGGTTGCGGGACTTTCTAATCCTAAGATTCAGAATATTGCTTTGGCAAATCCGAAGACTGCTCCTTATGGACAGGCAGCTGTAGAATTTTTAAAATCTAAGGAAGTATATACACTGGTTGAGGATAAATTAGTGTATGGGGAAAGTATTGCTCAAACTAATCAGTTTATCACCTCTAAGGCTTCAGAAATTGGTTTTACAGCAAAATCTGTAGTAATGTCTTCTCAAACGAAAAGGCAAGGATATTGGAAAGAACTAGATAGTAGTTTTTATACACCAATAGCACAAGGTGTTGTACTAATAAAGCAGGAGAATAAAGAGCATATGAATAGCACGAAGTTTTATGATTTTCTTTTTTCTAAAGAAGCCAAGAAAATATTAGAAGATTTCGGATATTTACTCGATAATAGAGAGTTTAATTCACTGAGGTAGTTTACCCATAAACTAATGAATGTTTTTTCCGGACATATTTCTGATATACAAGTAAGCAACAGTTTATCCATAGTTTCTGTTAAGATAAACGATTATAATTTGCTTAAAACTATTTTGCTTGAAACTCCAGAAACAGCTTCTCATCTAAAAAAAGGAAATCAGATTACAGTTTTGTTTAAAGAAACAGAGGTGATCATATCTAAAGAAGAAAATATTTTAATTAGTGTTGAAAATAAAATCAAAGCCACCATTAAAAATATTGAAAAAGGAGCGTTATTAAGTAAAGTGATATTAGAAAGCAGTATTGGAGAAATCGTAGCATTGATCACTTCTGAAATTCTTGACGAGCTTTCCTTAGAAAAAGATCAAAAAGTAGTTGCTATGATAAAGGTTAACGAAATTATGCTTTCCAGATGATTGATTGGGGGCCTATCATATTAACAGCTAAACTTGCCTTGGTAACTACCGTGATTTTACTTATCGTGTCTGTTCCTTTAGCCTATTGGCTAGCATTTTCTAAATCAAGAATGAAACCTGTTGTAGAAACTTTGGTAAGCATGCCATTAGTATTGCCTCCAACGGTTTTAGGGTTTTATTTGTTAATGGCTTTTAGCCCTGGAAATAGTTTTGGAGCCTGGTTGCAAGAATGGTTTGGCTTACGATTAATATTCTCCTTTTCGGGATTAGTAATTGGATCAATGATTTATAGTTTACCATTTATGGTCAATCCTATCCAATCTGGATTATCGGGTTTGCCATCTTCTTTATCAGAAGCTTCATATATATTGGGAAAATCAAAATTGAAAACACTTTTTAGCGTATTGTTACCCAATATAAAACCATCGTTACTCACAGGAATCGTTTTGGCTTTTGCGCATACCATTGGCGAATTTGGTGTTGTTTTAATGATAGGAGGAAATATTCCTGAAAAAACAAAAGTAGTATCGATTGCTATTTATGATGAGGTAGAAGCATTAAACTATGCACATGCCAATACATATTCTATGATTTTATTCGTGATTACGTTTATAGTACTGTTGTCAGTATATGTGATAAATGGAGGATATCTAAAAAAGTTCTGGAAATGATCAAAGCGACTATCCATAAAACATTACGTTCGGCTACTGGAAAAATGAACCTTGCCATTGAACTAGATTTTAAGCGAGGTCAGTTCGTAACATTATATGGGCCTTCTGGTGCGGGAAAAACAACGACACTTAGAATCATCGCTGGGTTGTTATCTCCTGATAAAGGAAGTATCGAGGTAAATGATTGTATTTGGTTTGATAATGAACGTAAAATTAATCGTGTCCCTCAGCAGCGTAAGATAGGATATGTTTTTCAGGATTATGCGCTATTTCCTCATATGACAGTACGTAAAAATTTGGAATTTGCTTTAGATAACAAACAAGATAAGGCAATTGTTGATGAGTTGATTGGCATTGTAGAATTAGAAGAATTACAAGATAGAAAACCAGAAACGTTATCTGGTGGACAGCAACAACGTGTAGCTTTAGCTCGTGCTCTAGTCCGTAAGCCAGAAGTGTTGTTATTAGATGAACCACTCTCTGCATTAGATATAAGAATGCGTTCCAAGCTGCAAGATTATATTTTAAAGGTTCATAAAAAATACCATCTAACTACTATCTTAGTAAGTCATGATATTGGAGAAATTATCAAAATGTCTGATGTAGTATATAAGCTTCAAGATGGTTGTGTAGAAAAGGTTGGAAAACCAATGACCGTATTTGCAAGTAATCAGCTTAGTGGTAAGTTTCAGTTTGTAGGAGAGGTGATTGATATTACGAAAGAAGATGTTATCTATATAGTTACTGTTCTTATTGGGCAAAACGTAGTAAAAGTTGTAGCTCAGGAACAAGAAATTGTCAATTTAGAAATAGGAGACAAGGTTATTGTAGCTTCGAAAGCATTTAATCCTGTTTTGCAAAAAATTGAAGCATGAAGATCAAAGTTGAGAAAGTAGCTTTGCCGGAATTTTCGTTGTTATCAGACGAAGTTTATGAGTATTCAGATAGTTTTAAAAGCAAATTTTCGGATCCGAAAAACGAGATTGATATTTTAGCGGTAGCCAAAGCATTTTTTTCATTTTCTCCCAAATGGATAGGGAGCTTATTTGCTTTGAGAAATAAGATAGTTTCCATTTTTGGACTTAAAACTGGGAATGGCTTAGGACAAAAAGAAGAAGTGCTTCAAAATTTTAAAGGAGAAATTGGCGATCAGGTTGGTATTTTTAAAGTATTTAATAAGGCCGATAATGAGCTAATTTTGGGAGAAAACGATTCTCATTTAAATTTTAGAGTTTCTATATTGTTAGTTCCTCAGCCAGATCATACAAAAGATCTAACCATTTCTACTGTGGTACATTTTAACAATTGGTTCGGGAAACTATATTTCTTCCCAGTTAAACCTTTTCATCGCTTAATTGTACCCGCAATGCTTAAAAGTACTATCAGGAATTTGAAAAAACACTAGTTTTTGAAATTATGAATCGTATTGTTTCGGGTTTCATAAAATCAGTTGTTCTGAATTGGTAACCGTATCTCCTTTATACACTAATTTCCATCCCAAACTATTGGTAAGAATATAAATCTTTTGTAGTTCGCTTATCAGTCTGTTTTCGGCATTAGATTTTAGGGTGGATGCTTCTACTTTTTCATTTAACTGACGAGTTACTTCCTGTTGTATTTTATTATGATCTTCTGGATTAAATTGATTAAAGAAATCCTCTTCTAGATCATGGTATTTTATCGTTGGATTGATGTTAATTTCAGCTTCGGGAATATGGGTAATCGTTACTGTTTTATTTGTTTTGTCTATAGAATGTTCTATTTTACTAAGGTCATAAGAAACCGTAACTCCAGCGTTTACCACCACAATCGCTTTTTTTTCAGCGGTT
The DNA here is from genome assembly GCF_039523995.1 of Aquimarina litoralis. Taxonomy (NCBI): domain Bacteria; kingdom Pseudomonadati; phylum Bacteroidota; class Flavobacteriia; order Flavobacteriales; family Flavobacteriaceae; genus Aquimarina; species Aquimarina litoralis. The sequence continues at coordinate 44,471 of NZ_BAAAGE010000005.1, read as the reverse complement.
AGCATATCCAAATAGTATTTTTTTGCGTCTTTATAGGTAATGACCTCAGAGAAGTGCCCTTCGGTAACCACAAGTTTTCCTACGTTTTTTATCTGATCTACTATTAAATCAGAAGATTGTATTTCGGTTTTTTGAGTTTTAGCCTGAATAATAAAATAGCTAATTCCCAAGGCAATAAATGCGGCAATACAAGCACCAAGTAAAAAATTACGCATACTTTTATGAATCTGGTTTTGTATAAAAGTACATAAAAAATAGCCTCTCTATATAAGAAAGGCTATGATATCTAAACGGATGAAATGCTTATTTTAATTCTGGAGGATATTTTTCTAATATCGCCGTTACAATTTGATTCATTTTTTCCTGTTTTCTTTCTACCCTTTCTGTAAGTGCCGCGGTTCCCATACCTTGCCAGATAAGTTCTCTTTTCGAGGCATCAATAAGATCTATATATAAAGTACCTTCAGTTGTTCTAGAAACGGTATTAAAACCATTGTTCCAAAACCAAGGATTCCATCCCCATCCATAACCCCATCCGAAGCCAAAGTTATTTTGATAAATGTTTACGTTTTCTTGAGTCTTTGTAAAAATACTTACTAATACGTCTGGATTTTCTGATTTGGTAAATCCTTTAGCGGCCATATCTGCTTCAATAGCTCTTAAGATGCGTTTTTTATCTAAGTCACTAATTTCAGCCTTATCTATTCCTGGCTTAAAAAAAGCGTAGCTTTTGTAACTATTAAAATTCGTTTGCCTATCATAATCAGAAGCTACTCTTACACTAGAACAAGAGCTGAGTGTTATGATTAGGATCAGCGATAAAAGAGAGAAAGATTTCATAATCCTATGTTTTTAAAAGTTCAACAATTTTTTGATAAAAAAGGCACAATAATCATACCATGAGTGACTTAAGATCTACTTTTTGGTATACTTATTTGTTTTTTTATCATAACCGTATGGACAATGCCTACAGCCACTCTCACAACAGTACCCTCTTTTTAGATGATATTGTTCTGTAAAACATCGATACCCTTCTGGTGTAAGATAGTAATCACCTTCTTCGGGTTTTAGTATTCTTTTTGGGTTGCTCATCACTACAAAAATACTATCTTGCGGTTAGATGCCAATTTTAGTTAACAAATATTTGATAGGTCGTCATTTTGTGGGTATAGCACTTTGGCCTTTTATTGTGGTAAAAGATCCACGGTTAAAAGAGGATAAGGTGTTTATAAATCATGAAAGAATTCACTTAAAACAGCAGCTAGAGCTTTTGGTATTGCCTTTTTATATTGTTTATCTATTGGAGTATATTATTAGATTATTTCAGTATGGAAACCCTAGAGAAGCTTATCGGAATATCTCTTTTGAGCGCGAGGCTTACGAAATGGAAGGAGAACTTTCCTATTTAGAGCATCGAAAAATCTGGAGTTTTACAAAATATCTCTAATTGTGATATGGATTTCTTTTCTTCAGAAATTTCTACCGTAATCAACCAAAAAATAACACATCCCTTATTAGATGAAGCTGGGATAACACTTGATATAAAACGTGAAGATCAAATTCATGCATATGTTTCCGGGAATAAATTCAGAAAACTGAAATATAATCTTAGAGAAGCACAAGCAAAGGGATACAAAACAATTCTTACTTTCGGAGGTGCTTATAGTAATCATATAGCTGCAACTGCCGCTGCAGGCGAACTAATGGGTTTTAAGACTATTGGAGTTATCAGAGGAGAAGAATTAGCAAATGATTTACCAAGAGTTTTGTCTGAGAATGACACCCTGCAATTTGCTACAGATCATTGTATGCAATTAAAGTTTGTGAGCAGGGAAGACTACAGGGAAAAGGCTTCAATTTCTTTTTTAGAAAAACTTATGAAAGAATTTGGCTCGTTTTATATGATACCTGAAGGAGGAACAAATAAATTAGCAGTCAAAGGTTGTGAAGAAATTCTTGTGTCTACAGATAATCAATATGATTATCTCTGTTGTGCAGTTGGAACAGGAGGAACTATTGCAGGCATCATTAATGCAAGTAGTGATCATCAAAAGGTCATTGGTTTCCCAGCGCTAAAAGGAGATTTTTTAAATGCTGAGATAAATAAATATACCAATAAGGTGAATTGGAGTTTGAATACAGAGTATCATTTTGGAGGGTATGGTAAAATAAATACTGTGTTAATTGAGTTTATGAATAGGTTTAAAGAAGATCAGTATATCACCTTAGATCCTATATATACGGCCAAGATGATATACGGTATTTTTGATAAGATACAGAAAGGGGATTTTACAAAAAATACTCGTATTTTAGCCGTTCATACAGGAGGTCTGCAAGGTATTGCTGGGATGAATAAAAAACTGAGTAAAAAGAAAATCCCTCTTATTAGGATTTAATATGAATGTGAGGAAAATAATAATGTTGTGCTGTGTGACTGCACTCTTAATTTCATGTGGAGGTAGTAAGAAAACAACAAGAACTACAACAAAAACTAAAACTGTTTCGTCTAGAAAAACGCAGGATAGTAGAGAGGTAACATCGGTAGAAAAGCCAAAAGAAGTTGCTAAAAAACCTCTCGCTAAAGTTTCTTATAAAGAAAAAGTTCAGAATTATATTTTCGAATATGCTAGTATTGCTAAAGATGAGATGCAGCAATATGGAATCCCTGCGAGTATTACGCTAGCACAAGGTATTTTAGAATCTGGAGCTGGTTATGGAGAATTGACAAGTAAAGCCAAAAATCACTTTGGGATTAAATGTCATGATTGGACAGGCGATAGAGTATACCACGATGATGATCGCTCCCAAGAATGTTTTAGGAAGTACAAAAAAGCAAGCGAATCTTTTAGAGATCATTCTCTATTTCTTAAAAACAGAAAACGATATTCCAAACTTTTTACTTATAAACAAAGTGATTATAAGTCTTGGGCTTATGGTTTAAGGGCAGCTGGATACGCCACAGATAAAAAATACCCTGTAAAACTAATTAGTATTATAGAACGCTATAAATTGTATGACTATGATGCTGAGGTGTTAGGAACTTCTTATGTGGCGGTTGAGCCTAAAAAAGTTGAGAAAAAGAAGATTTTAAAGACCAAAAATGGTGAGTATATTGTCCAGAAAGGAGATACTCTTTACTCTATATCTAGAAGATATAATCTTAAAGTAGCAGAACTAAAAGCTTACAATAATTTAAAAGATAACGCAATCGCCATAGGCCAAGTACTTAAAGTAGAAAAGCCAGAGGACGATGCCGACGAATTTTAACGTACTATGATTTATAAAAGAAGTAGTGCTCTGTTTAAAGAGGCTCAGAAAGTAATTCCTGGAGGAGTTAACTCCCCTGTTCGCGCATTTAAAGCTGTGGGAGGTGATCCAATCTTCGTGAAAGAAGCAAAAGGTGCTTATTTATATGATGAAGATGGAAATCGTTTAATCGATTACATCAATTCATGGGGGCCAATGATACTTGGTCATGCATATCCACCTGTGGTTGATGCAGTGGTTGAAAAAGCCAAAAAGGGGACTAGTTTTGGTATGCCTACAGAAATTGAAACTAAGATTGCCGAACTAGCGGTATCTATGGTGCCTAATATTGATAAAATACGATTCGTAAATTCTGGTACAGAGGCTTGTATGAGTGCTGTACGATTGGCAAGAGGGTTTACAAAAAAGGATAAAATCATCAAGTTTGCAGGATGTTATCATGGTCATAGTGATTCATTTTTGATTCAGGCTGGTAGTGGAGCTGTTACTTTTGGAAGTCCTAATAGTCCTGGTGTAACCGCAGGAACAGCAAAAGACACCTTGTTAGCAAGGTATAATGATCTAGAGAATGTAGAAGAAATTATCAATTCTAATAAGGATGAGATCGCCTGCATTATTATTGAACCTGTAGCTGGAAATATGGGGTGTATCCCTCCAGTAAAAGGTTTTTTAGAAGGTTTAAGAACGCTTTGTGATGCACATAATATACTGTTGATATTTGATGAGGTAATGACTGGTTTTAGATTAGCTAAAGGTGGTGTACAGGAATTGCTAGGAGTAGATGCAGATATCGTAACTTTTGGAAAAGTTATCGGCGGAGGTTTGCCAGTAGGAGCATTCGCGGCAAGAGAAGAGATCATGAACCATCTTGCTCCTTTAGGTCCCGTATACCAGGCAGGAACTTTAAGTGGTAATCCTTTGGCAATGGCAGCAGGATTAGCAATGTTAACAGAGCTAAATGAAAAATCTGAAGTATTTGATAGTTTGGCCAAAAAAACCGAATATTTACATGAAGGAATTGCTAAGGTTTTAATCGAGAAAAATATAACACATACTATTAATAGATTAGGTTCTATGATTTCTATTCATTTTTCTGAAAAACCTGTGGTTGATTTCGAAAGTGCGGCAGCTGGAAATAATGATACTTTTAAGAAGTTTTTTCATGGGATGCTAGATCAAGGGATCTATATCGCCCCAAGTGCATTTGAAACCTGGTTCATTACAGACGCACTTAGCTATGAAGATTTAGATGAAACAATAAACGCTGCAAGGATAACGGCAGAAAGTTTGTAAACTAAAAAAGCCAATCTCTAAAAGATTGGCTTTTTTGATATCATAATTTTAGAATCTAAATTCTTTGGTTACGATTATTTTATTGGATCTAATATCAACGAAATTCTTTCTATTGCGTCCTGTAAATGATAACGTGTCATTCTATCAGATGCTCTTCCAACTGCATTTCTAATGTCTCTCTGTAAGTTTTTTAATTCTGCACGAACAATAGGTCTGATATCACTTTGTGAAACATCAACATTGGTTCGTCTCACGAAACGTCTGAAATTAGCAGGTATTGGTGTTTGTTCTTTTGTCATCAAAAACTCTAAACGCTCTATATAAGCTCTTTGCAAGTTACGACGATAAACATCTATTTTTGATCCATTTCTTAGTTCACTCCATAAACCAACTCTTAATTCGGTCATTAGATCAATTAAAGTATATGGATTTGTATTTAATGCTTCATTTTCAATTAATCTGGCCATTCTTCCATAATCCAAAAGATTATTCAAAGTTCTGGTCTGAAAGTTTCTGATACGTTCCACACTTCCTGCAGATTCTATTTTGTTAAAGATATTGCTGTCTAATAACCAATTTGGCGTGCTAAACAATTGTTCTTGTAAAAATTTCATAGCACGTTTCTGATTCTCTTTAGTTACATGAGTATATACGGCACCCTCTTGATCGTACGTTTTAAAATACTCATATACACCTCCGATATTAGAAGAAACATGTCCCATATATCTATTAAACTGTCCAAGTACCTGACCATACATTGTCTCTAGATCATTATAATTTTTACCATCCTCAGCAGTCCATTCTATTAGATTAGGAATAATTCTTTTTAGATTAGCAATTCCATAAGTACTGGCATTTACGGCATCATCTCCAAGATCTTCTGTTTGCGAGCTTGGATCTATAACACCAAATTGTTGTCTTCCAAAACGATATTTTGGATCATTCTGATGTGCTAATATCCAACTGTCTAAAGTTTTCTTTTCTTCTTCAGGAGTCGTATTTAGTATAGGTCGATATCCCCATCTAATAGCATGTTTGTCATAAATTCCAATTTCTGGCATTAGCGCTACATCACCATCTCCAGGTTGCGCGATGTAATTAAAACGTGCGTAATCCATAATAGAAGGAGCTGTACCATATTTTTTTGTAAATGCAGGATCACGAAGTGATTCTACAGGATAGGCAACACTACTACCCATATTATGAGGTAACCCTAATGTATGACCAACTTCGTGAGCAGATACGAATCGAATTAATCTACCCATTATTTCGTCTTTAAAAGCTACTCCTCTTGCTTCAGGATTAATGGCTGCGGTTTGTACAAAAAACCAGTTACGAAGCAGTGTCATTACATTATGATACCAATTAATATCACTTTCTAGAATTTCTCCTGATCTTGGATCACTAACATGAGGTCCGTTTGCATTTGGAATAGGAGATGCGAGGTAACGTACTACAGAATATCTTACATCCTCAGGACTCCAATCCGAATCTTCTTCTTTAGAAGGTGGGTCTTTAGCGATAATCGCTTCTTTAAAACCAGCTTCTTCAAAAGCTACCTGCCAATCTTCGATACCTTGTTTTATATACTTCCTCCATTTTTTAGGCGTAGCACGATCAATATAATAGACAATTTGTTTTTTAGGAACTACTAGTTCGCCTCTTTTGAACTTTTCAATATCTTCTTCTTTTACTTCTAATCTCCATCTATCTAGATATCTAATAGTCTTACTTTCTTGCGCTTCTAATCCGTAATCTGTTTGTCCTCTTGCAAACCATCCAACACGTTGATCAAATATCCTTCTTTTCATTGGTGTTTCTGGTAATAGGATCATGGAATTACTCATTTCTAATGAGATGGTTCCAGTGCTAGCGTTTGATGGTGGATCTCCAGCCATGTATGTTTTTACGTGTCTGGTTTCGATATTAAGAGGGTAACTTCTTATAGAGTCTATATAAGAAAGACTCTGGTCTAACCTTGTTATCTTGTATCTTTTTCTTCTTGATGCAGGAAAACCAATCGCTTTTACATCCTTCGTAAACATATCTGTTACATCGATCACTGTAGCATTATTTACAGAATCCTTATGGAATGCTTTGATAGGGAATGAAAATAAGATAGGCTCAAAGTTAGAATTTTCTACCGCTTCATGAATAGGTAAAGAATCCGCAGCATATATTTGGTGTGATACTACGCGTAGTAATACTTTTTTGTTTTTTCTTTGCCATCTAAGGACCTGCGTATTTTGTTTTCCTCCACCAAAACCGATACCGGTTGCAGTTTTAGCAATTCTGGTTACCATTAACATTTCTCTATTAAATAGAGAATCTGGTATTTCATAAAAATATTTGTCTTCAATATTGTGAACAGTAAAAAGTCCAGGATCACTTTTTGCCTTTTTTGTAATAACCTCTTTATAAGGTTTAATAGCATTTTTATCTTTTCCCGGTTTTTTAGCAGCTGTTGCTGCTGGTTTCTTTGTTTTTTTACTTTGTAAAGATGAGCAACTGGATAGTGTAATGGTACACGCCAGCAGCAAATAAAGCATATTTTTGAGCATGTGTAATTTTTTTATCGGCCGAAGATAAAGAAATAACAATGCGTTGTAAGTGAAAAGAACGTTAAAACCTTAGAGAGCAAGGACTTTTGTATCTTAATTTTTTATAAAATCTTATGATGCTTTTGGTAATGTGATGCAAAATGTGCTACCCTCACCTAAAATACTTTTTACTTTAATTTCACCTTTATTTAATTCTACAAGTTCTTTGCAAATTTTTAATCCTAAACCTGTACCTGCTTCTTGTTGGGTGCCTTTGGTAGTAAAAGTGTCTTCAGAGAATAGTTTGTGAAGGTTTTCCTCTGGAATTCCTACTCCAGTATCCTGGAAATAAATTTCATAATGCTTTTCCTTTTCATTGGATAATAAGGTTATAGAATCTCCGGATTTACAAAATTTAATAGCATTTGCTAATAAATTTTGTGACACAATAGAAAACATATCCTTGTCTGCATATACCAAAGTAGCATCTAATTTGTTGTTAAGTTGGATGTTCTTACGTGCTGCTTTGGGTTCGAAAAAGCTGAATTTATTCTGGATAACATCTTTAATATTAAACTCTGTAGGTTTTGCATTTAATTCATTCATTTGGGATTTAGACCAATTCAATAAATTATTAAGCATAATAGAAGTCTGATGCGTTCTATTAGAAAGTAGCGGAACAATTTCCTCAAACTCCTCTTTAGAAATGGCATTTTCTTTTAAAAGATTTAAGGTGCCATCAAGTCCGTGTATTTCATTTTTTAGATCATGAGAAATGATAGAAAAGAGCTTGTTTTTTACTTGGTTAGATTCATTTAATTCAGCAATATATCTTTTTCTTTCTCTTCTGGTTTTGATAATAAAGAATAAAAATATTGCACCTATTACAAACATTCCGATACTTATGAATGTAAATATTCTATATTTAAATAATGCTCCTTGTGTTTTTAATTCCTGTTTTTCTTTTTCTTCCAGAAGTTTTAGCTGTTCTAATTCGGATTTGAAACGAATCTCCGCTTTAGAGATTTTTTCGGTGGATTCATTCCTAGATATTTGATCTGCAATTTGCTGGTATTTTTTTTGCCAAATAAAGGCAGATGCAAAATTATTTCTCGCTGAGTCTAAAGTAGCAGACTGTCTATAATTGGTCAAAAGCAGTGGTGGAATATCTAGTCTTACTAGTTCTGTTCTGGCTTCATCTAAAAGAACTTCTGCTTCACTATAATTTTTTAGTTTGATCGCAATCTCGCCTAACTGTTGTTTGATGTTTGCTGCCACTCTATAGTTTTGTGCTTGTACAGCATTGCAATATGAAGAATCGTAATATTTTTTTGATTTTTCATATTCTTTATTTGCCTTATAAAGATTAGCTAATCTGGTATACGCCATTGCTTTGTCTAAAGTTCGATTATTTTTCTTGCTAATTTTTAAGGCTTCATTAATCAATTTTTCTGCTTCATCGATTTTACCAAGGTCGATATAGATCAGTGCTAAATTGTTTAATGCTGATCCTACCTTATTTGGCCTGAATTTTTTCTTTAAAGCTATCGATTTTCGATAATATTCTTCGGCAAGTTCATAATTATCAATATCAGAGTAAATATTGGCAAGATTGTTATATGTACTGGATAATACTAAGCTATCTTTCATACGCTCAAAGTATAGGTTTGCTTCTAGTATATGGTGTATTGCTTTTTCAGAATTACCTCTTCCTTGTTCAATAGTAGATTTATTATTATTAATAATTGCCAAACCTCGTTGGTGATTGGCTTTTTTAAAGTATGTTGCAGCCTGATCATAATTGTAAAAAGCTTTTATGTGTTGCTGAGTTAAATTATGAACGTTTCCAATATGTTGGTATACATTACCAATACCCTTATTATACTTTATAGTATTTGAAATAGATAATAATTTAGGTTCGTATGATAAAGCCATGTCGAACTCTTCTGCTCTCCACATATTTTCAAAATATTTCATGGCTGTATCAAATAATACAGAGTCTTTTTCCGTTTTTATGAAAGGTATGATACTATCCAGTGATTTTTTCTGAGAAAAACTAAATGAACTGAATAGGACGCATAAGATCCATGTAAAAATCGCTTTTTTCATATGTTTTATTTTGGGGAAATAGATTAAAAAACAATTTACATCTACAAAATACACAAAAATCAATTTAAAAAACAAGTATAGTAGTATTATTCTTACAAAATATATTGTTTTTAAAGCTTTTTCTTCAAATATTTCTTAATTACGTTAAATTCATTCCTTTTTATTATCATTTTATATTTTAGATATTGAGTTTTGGTTATGTTAGAATTGATGATCTGATACATGTTTTATTCTTTAAAAACCTTTTGCGGTAATTTGATTCTCGTGTTGTAATAAAAATAATTACGTTATTTTAGTCCGCAGGTTATGATGGGTTACTTTTCAAATACTTTTTCCGGTTCCTATTTACGAGTATTACTGTATATACTTATAAGCATCTATGTGATTTGGGTTGGGGTAGTGGTAGAACCAGATACTAGTAGTTATGTTGGGCTTTCTTTGATCACACCTCCTGGATATGGTACTTTTCTTTTTGTTTTTAGAAAAATATTTGGAGAGGATATATACTATCCGATTGTTGTAAGTGTACAATTGGTAATTGGTTTTGTCTCTTGTATTTATCTTATTAAAACGATCAAAACGTTTTTTGAACTTGATAAACATTGGTTATTCTTTTTAGATGTTATTTTACTAGCTCCCATAGTAATTCCAGAATTTTTAACGGTAAATAGGATAGTGACGCAAGGTTTAGCTTACCCTGGTTTTTTAGTTATAACAGCTTTTTTAATCCGGTTTCTTTTTGGTAACAATAAAAAAGATGTTTTCTTTTTATTGATTAGTATCTTTATAATCCTTCTTATTCGTGCGCAGTTTTTCTTTATGATTCCTGTTTTGTTAATTATATTCCTCTACAAATGGTATCAGACTAAAAACTTTAAGCGGTATGTATCTGTCATCATACTTTTATTATGTTTGCCTGTTTTTGTATCATTATCCCAAAAAGTATTTAACTATATAGTTCAAGGGAAATATATAAACATTTCGAGCACAGGACTTCAGATAATGATCATGCCTTTCTTTGTTGCTGATGAAGCAGATTACAAGCTTTATGAAGATGCCAAGACTCAGGAATATTATAAAAAGATGTATGCAATTGCCTATGATCGCAAGCTATTAGATGATTTTTATGTTCCTTTAAACGATAATGTGTTTCATTATTTTGACTATAATTTTGTAAATATTTCTTATGGAGTGTTTTCTATAGAAGGAAGAAAGTTTTTAATGCCTTCTGATCCAGATTCTCACGATGCATTGATTGCTAATGATAAGATGCTAGTGAGTATGTGGCTACCTCTAGTTATAGATAACTTTTGGAAATGCGCAGATCTGTTTTACAAAAATGTAGCACATGCTTTTGGCGGGTTTTATATGATTTGGTTATCTCTCTTAGTTTTAATAGGTTCTTTATATCTATATTATCGATATAAAGAGAAATTAGCATTATTTGCTTTTGTATGTATGTCGCTTACTTTTAGCAATATATTGCTGATCTGTGTGGTACAACATAGTATCTCTAGATATCTTATTTACCATCAGTGGATGTTACCAGTTTTATTTATTTTAGTATTAGATAAGTTTATAAAATCTAAACAGCTAGATAAAGTTTAGAGTAATATATGCTAAGACTGATGAACAACTTGTAAAGTGGTTTTATATAAATCCAATTTCAATACTTTAGCTTTTAACCAGGCATAAAAACTCATTACAAAAATATCTTCCTGATCTGCACTTTTTTGGATTAATGTATGTTCTATTTTAAATAGTAATTCTTCGGAATGAATAGTTTTAGGGTTGAAATAGAAGCTAGTGGCAAGAGATAAAAACTCAAGAGCACGATTTTCGTTATTGTTTACCAAATAAGATCGGTGTTTTTTTCTAAAACTTTTGGTTCGAGACTCTACCAAGTCCAGATGATCCAGTTCTATGTGCAGTAATATTTCGGTTAGGTTCTTTTGTACTACCCATATGATACCAGCTTTTTCGGTATACCATGTATCACTATGATGTAATTGATTAAGTAACCTTAGTGCTTCTTTAAATTTTGATTGTTGAAAATAAAATACAATTAACGTTAATTTTAGATCTAAAATGTAAGAAGTTTGGTCTTTAGTCTTCTGAAAATTAAAAGCTTCTAATGATGCAATTGCCTTAGTAGCATTACCTGTATAATTGTAATTTAAAGTTTTTAACAATAGTAATTGAGGAAAAAATCTTTTGAAATATTTCTTTTTTTGTTTCTCCATTTGCTGTTCCATCAGTAACAGATACTTTTCGGAAACAGAGAAGTTTTTATTCCTAAAATAAGAATTAGCAACATAATATAAAATCTGTATATGGTAGAATAGATGTTTGTCTGTAAGTTGTTCTTTGGATTCAATTTGTTGATAGGTAGTTTCTACAAAAGAAAGAACGGAATAGAAGTTTCGTGTTAGATTTGCTGCTTGATTTATGATCTCTAAAAGTTTGTAAAGAGATCTAAATGTTATGTCTCCTGTGATAGAGATGTCGAACTTATCTAACGATTTATGTATCTCTTGAGATATATTAATGTTGTTTTTCAAAAGTTTATTTTGAATATCAGCATAAAAAAGATTTAGATTTTCTTCTTGCCTTAGTAGGTTTTGGTTTTTTCTAAAATTTTCAATTAAAGTTTCTAGAGGAGTATTGAGATCTACGTGTGCATATTGGATTCTGGTATAATGAATCTCATGCAAAAAGCTAAAAAGATCAAAGGCTTGTGCTTTTGATTCTGCTTTTTTGATGGTTTTTAAAGCTATTTTATATTGCTTTTGTTCAAAAAAGATTCTACTCGCCAACACTAGTTTAAAAATTTCCATTTCTTCCGAAGTCTCACTGTCAAAACTTTTAACAGCAATAAAATCAATCAAACTATCGTGCAATCTCTTGCAAAGTGCATGAAAAGCACCTTTTGCACTTTTTCCATATAACCTTATGTCTATATCTTTTTGTTCTGGAAACTTATCTAATAGTTTAAATAGCTGAATGTTCTTGGTGTCGTTTCTTTTGTTTTTGTGTTTTAGATGCTGAATAAAACTTTGTTTCTCTTCACGAGATAAAGTCGCAATTATAGAAGATAAAGTATTCATTATATCGTAAGTAATAATGATTTAAAAATACTGTAAATATTGATTAAATAGGTATTATTTTAAAAATATATCGTAAGTTTTTTGTAAAAATTGAGTTGAGAAGCTGAGGTAGAGGTTGCAAATTTGTCCTGTTCAAAACAAACAATTGAAATAATTAATCATCAAAATCAATTATTATGGACTACAAGTTTAGTAACGATGTAACAGAAGAAATCGTAAACGAGAACATCGAAAAACACGAAACGAAAGTATATGATCAAAAACCAACCCCAGCCTTTATTGGCGCTTCATGGGTGGCATTATTAGCAGGAATGGTGTCTTTCTGTACCGGTCTTTGGAATGCAGAAATGGCTCTTAATGAAAAAGGGTATTACTTTACCATTCTTTTATTTGGTTTGTTTTCTGCAGTATCCGTACAGAAAAATGTGCGAGATAAGCTAGAAGGAGTGCAAGTAACAGAGATCTATTATGGGATCAGTTGGTTTGCGGCTTTGGCTTCTATTGTCTTATTAATTATCGGGTTATGGAATGCTGATCTGGATCTAAGTGAAAAAGGGTTCTACGGAATGTCATTTACACTTAGTTTGTTCGCAGCAATTGCAGTACAAAAGAATACACGAGATAAAAAATTCATAGAAAACAGGGAGTTATAATTGGAAATTCAATCAAAAGGAGGAGTCACTATTGTGTGGCTCCTTGTTTTGATGATTAGAGAAGGCAGCTACAATGCTGTGGCTGTCTTTTTTGACTACTTAATTTGTTAATAATGAAAACATATATCATTACAGTTGCCCTCATTTTGAATCTTTCATTTGTCTTTTCTCAGGAAATCTTATCAGAAGCATATCTTGATGGAAACGAATATTTTAGGATGGGTGAATATCAAAAGGCGATTAAAAGTTATACGAAACTAATATCTATGGATAATAAAAAAATAAGAAAAACGGGATACGTAAATCGTGGACTTGCTAGAGATAAAATAAAAGAATATGATGGAGCAATTCAAGATTTTACAGAAGCAATTAAACTGGATAGTACAGACATGGCGTCTTTTATAGATAGAGGATTGTCGAAAATGCACGCTGGATATTTTGCTGAGGCGATTAAAGATTATGAATATGTAATTCATGTAAATACCGATAGCAAGATGGTACAGAACGCAATATATTGGATGGCAAGAATTAATTTTTCACAAGGTAAGTTTGATGAAGTAGTTCGAAATTGTGATGATTATTTTAAGGTTAATTCAATAGATGCAGAACTGTATTTTATTCGAGGAACTGCTAATGATATGTTAGGAAATTTCGAACAGTCTATCAAGGATTATTCAAAAGCAATAAAGTTATATCCAAATTATTATCAAGCTTATGCTAATAGAGGAACGGCCAAAATTAATTTGCTAACTGGAAAAGGAAATTTAGAACCTTCAAGAGGTGAAACGAAAAATGCTTGTCGTGATTTAAAAAAAGCGTTGGAAATGGGTGATAACTCAGTGGAAGATCTGATATATGTTTATTGTAGTAAAAAATAATAATAACTAATAATAATGAGTCTTAAATTTCAAAAAGAATTACAACAGCTAGTTGCAGATCAGGTGATTTCTGAAGATATATCTAATAAGATATCAGAATACTATGATCAAAAAAGGCGTAAGCAACCAAACAAGTTATTTACCATCTTTGGTATTTTCGGTTCTCTATTAATAGGTTCTGGAATTATACTTATGCTAGCGCATAATTGGGATGATTTTTCCAGAATGACCAAAACCATATTGGCATTTGTACCATTACTTTTAGGGCAATTGATTGCTGGATACGCTATTCTAAAGGATAAAAGTCGTACTTGGAAAGAAGCTTCTGGAACCTTTTTGTTTTTTGCAGTAGGAGCTAGCATCTCTCTCGTAAGTCAGATATATAATATTTCTGGAGATTTAGGTGATTTCTTAAAAACCTGGACATTGCTTTGTCTTCCCCTTTTATATCTACTTCGTTCTCATGCAGTGGGATTATTAGTTATTCTCTTGGGTACGTATTATGCTGCAGAGGTAGGGATATGGAGTTATAGAAGTAATAATACTCCTTGGTTCTATGTTTTATTTGTTCTTGGAGTACTTCCGCACTATTGGTTTCAGGTTAGAAAACACATTACTGCAAACACGACTACTATTTTTAATTGGATATTGCCAGCTAGTTTTATGGTTGGTTTAGGAGCGTTTATTAGTAATAACAGTGAATTAGGATTTGTGATGTATGTTACGCTGTTTGGAATATTTTATAATATTGGGAAATTACCAGCTTTTCAAAAAATAAGAACGCTTAGAAATGGATTTTTAATACTAGGTTCTCTAGGAACAATCATCCTTCTTATGATATTCACCTTTAAATGGCCTTGGGAAGAGCTTATTGATACATGGGTATATCATTCTCAGGAATTCTACATTTCATGCTTTTTTGGAGTAATAGCAGTATTGTTATTGTGTTATACCATTATTAAAAAAGGAGTACAATTTGTCAATCTTTTTCAGGTGTCATTTATACTTTTTTGGATGTTATTCTTTTTAGTGGCAGCGAATCCTTTTATCGCTATGATCTGTACAAATATTTTGGTATTTATCTTAGGAATAACTGCAATTAAGATTGGATCTGATAAGTTGAATTTTGGAATTCTTAATTATGGATTATTGATCGTTTCTATTCTTATTATTTGCAGGTTTTTCGACACTGATATGAGTTTTGTGATTAGAGGGCTGTTGTTTGTCATTGTAGGAGCTGGTTTTTTCTTTACCAATTACCTTATGCTGAAAAAGCAACGAAAAAGCCAAACTATGTAAAAGTTGAAAAGTAAATATATAAAGAGAACATTGGGGAGTTCAGAAATTACCTCATAAGAGGAAATGATTATTGGTAAATTCTATCTAACACTTGAAAAAAAACTAAAATATAATAAGATGAAAATTATTTATTTATTCATACTCTTTGTGATCGTTGCTTTGGCACAAATCTTTGTTCCATTGCATATGATCGTTGATAAAGAAGATACGTTAATGTCTGGAGTTGCCTATAAATTCAAAACCAGACCTATTGATCCTACGGATCCTTTTAGAGGAAAATATATAACCTTACAATACGAAATGGATCATTTCGAAACAAAAGATTCTACCTATGTGGTAGGTGAGGAAATATATATTTATCTCAAAAACGATGAACAGGGTTTTGCTGAAATTTCACAAATAAGTAAAGAAGCTTTGGAGATTTCAAAAGATTATGTAACCGCTAGAGTAAGTTACTATTATGATAACAAAGTGAATTTTTATTTGCCTTTTAATACATTTTATATGGAAGAAACCAAAGCGTATGATGCAGAGGTTGCTTATACCAAGGCAAATAGAGATAGTTTACCTGCAAATGTATACGCTTTGGTATATATAAAGGAAGATAAAGCTGTGCTTAAGGATGTGTATATAAACGATACGCCTATTCAGGAATATGTAGAAAAATAAAAAAAATCGAATAGTGGATTAAACCTTTTTAAAAAATGATCGTCATAGTATTGAAAACGAAAAAGTAGAGAACTATGAAGACATTATTTAAAACATCGGTATTCGGGCTTTTATTATTAGTATTTACAACATCTTGTGCTACAACTGTACGCGTGCGTCCAGCAAACAAAGTGGTGGTAACCAAAGTACATAATCCAAGAGTTGTAGTTCATAAAAATGTAAAGTACTATCGAAGTGGTGGTGTCTGGTATGTTAAAAAGAATAGAAGGTATGTTGCCGTTGCCGCTCCAGTAGGAGTGAGAGTAAAAACATTACCTACTGGATACAGAGTGGTAAAAGTTCGAGGAGTAAAGTATTATAGATATAAAGGTGTTTACTACAAAAGAACCGGAAGGAACTATGTAGTAGTAAATGTATAGTATATGAAAAGTTGAGTTGGTTAGTTTAGTTAAGTAAAATTCCTTGAGGTTTTGTGTGAGATCTCAAGGTTTTTTTATTACCAAGCTTCTTCAATTTTTATGCGTTCACCGTTTCGGTAAGAAGCAATAAAAGCTCCTCTAAAACCTAAACGTACTATTTCTCTTCTAAACTTTTTGGCTTCTGCTAATGAAGCAAAATTACCAAGAGCATATTTATTGAAACTGCCTGCTTTGATTTCTCTAAAATTCACAAATTTATCAGAATACATAGATAGATCTTTCTTTTCAAAAGCACCTATCTGTACGGCATATACTAATTCATTTTGAAGCGAAGCTTTCTCTTTTTCTTCCGGAATATCAGAACCTTCGTCCGAAGCATTGATCTCCTGATCCATAGAAAGATTTTTAATAGTGTCTTCTAATTCTGCAATTTTATTATTAAGAATGTCTGTTTGTGCTTTTGCTTCACTTTTAGGGATTACGCTGTCAGAAGTATTGAACTGCATAAAATAAATAGTACCTGCTACTCCTAAAAGAGCAACAAATCCAAGAATGATTGTGGCTATTTTAAATTTTCGAGTGTTTTCCTGTTCTTCTTTAAGAGCTTTTGTATGAGCATAGTTAGTTACTCTTTTTTCTTCTTTAGCATCATCTATCTGAACCTGAAAGTCTAGTAGTTCATCATCACTGATATAAGGCATGAGTCGTGGTTTTAATGTCTTCAAATATAGGTGATTATTACTTTATGCAAAAATTAAATTACTGATAAACCGTAATAGTGGCTGAATACCGCTTTGTATCAAAAACAAATAGTTGTTAGAATAGTAACGTTTTTGAAGAGTATTTCTAAGAAAAAACAGTCTAAAATTGTAAGATTTTTTCTTTAAAAAAGCACGACTTTTTGATTTTGTGATACGCATACCGTCATTTAATTACATCATATCGAATACTTGTAAAATCTGGTAATATAATGAGTATTGAAACGTTATTACTTTTTCGGTATTCTATTTTTACAATCAACCCACCCTAAGTCGAAAATAGAATACGGTCATATTTGCTATTTATAAAACTTAACCAACGTGAATACAAGGATATATTTACATATAGACCTTTTAGTGTTTATTAATGCTATTACTTCATTTTTTAAGGATAACATTTATTGCGTGCTACCAAGCGTACTGGTTAAGGATACTTTTATTATAACCCACTCAATAAATTCCTTCAATTATGATACGTAAGCTACTTTTTACTGGTGTAGCCTTGTTTTTGTGTGTTTTTAGTTACTCCCAAACAGTAACTTTTGAAACAGATGACGGTCTAACTGCAAAAACAATCTGCCAGGGTACTGAACTACAACTTAACTTAGCAATAGATCCCCCAACTCCTTCTGGTGGAGGTAGTAGTTATAATGTCCAATGGGAGAAAAGTACCAATCCTACATTTATTAAAAACTGTTCGTTTCCAAGTGCAGATGGTTCTTGCTCATTTCATAGAGATACACCACGAGAAACTACAACTTATACCGTAAGAGTAAACGGAGGACCAAGTGGTACAGTTACGGCTAATGTGGTGATTACAGTGGAGGATATTCCAAATCCAGGTCTTAATACTACAATGTTTTTATGCGGTAGAACAGGAATTATTAATCTTTTTGATGAACTTGATGGAGGTCCAGATCCAGGAGGAACCTGGAGTAATGGTACAGGTACATATGATACAGCAGATCCTAATGGAGGATCTTTTACTTATACCATAGATAATGGAGGTGCTTGTCCTGCTGTGAGTGCTATTATCACCGTAAAACCTTGTGGTGATAATGATGCAGATAATGATGGAATTCCGAATACCACAGATAATGATGATGATAATGATGGGATTCCAGATTCGGTAGAGGATGGGTTTTGTACAGCTACAACAACAACTCCTATTTTCGTGTTAGAAGAAGATTTTGGTTTTGGCGGTCCAACAAGAAGTAGATATTCCGAAGGGCTAGGGTTAACTTACAATCCAACCTTACCGCAAGATACTTCCAATGATGGAGAATATAACGTAGCTACTTCTACTTATTTTAGAACCGCTGGAGGTTTTGACGCAACATTCCTTTCTACAGATCTTATTGGAGAAGTCGATGCTAATGGAGATGTCGATGGAAGATATCTTGCTATTAATATGAAATCTAGTGTATTTGCAGACAGACCAGTTTTTGTAGCGGAAAACCTTCCGGTTACACCAGGAATAGAATATGATTTCAGCATGTCTATTGCAGGTTTAAATAACAACGTAGGAGAATTGCCTGCAAATCTTACTATAGAGGTTGTAGATCAAACTACTGGGGTAGCTATTTTTTCTCAGAACTCAGGGGAAATTCCTAACGGAACCGACAATTGGATTTTAGTGCAAAATTCTTTTGTACCGGATCCAACTGTGAATGTGGTAACGATTAGAGTAATTAATAGGCAAGGAACAGATGGAAATGGTAATGATATCGGAATTGATAATATTTTTCTTTCTACAACCGGATGTGATTTTGATAGAGACGGTATTCCGAATTCACAAGATTTAGATGCAGATAATGATGGGATCTACGATATCGTGGAATCTGGAAATGCTGCTGCAGATGCTAATGGAGATGGTCGTTTTGATGGTGCTATTAATGCTGATGGAACTTCTACTACGGTAGTTCATAATGTAATCAACTCTGATAGTGACTCAAATGAGAATTTCTTAGATATAGATTCTGATAATGATGGTATTATTGATAATATCGAAGCACAATTAACGGCTACTTACGTAGCTCCTAGTACAGTAGATGGAGATTTTAATGGAGTAGATGATAGTTATGATACCAATGGGACTGCAATTGTTCCTGTAAATACCAATACAACCGCCGATCCCGATTATATAGATACAAATTCGGATCCTGTATCAGGTGATTGTTTAGAAGATATTATCGAAGCTTACGATCTTGATCAAGATGGAGTGCCGGATACTATTCCTGGTGGATCAGACAGTGATGGTGATGGATTGGATGATGCTTTTGATACAATAGTGCTGGATAGATTAACATCGGATACAAACCCTAGTAATGGAGGTACCCTTCCGACAGATTTTCCGAATAATCATAACCCTTTAACAGATGAAAGAGATTGGAGAGAAGAAATAGGAGATGTGGATCTAGGTTCTTTAGCAATAACCGTTTGTGATCCTAGAGATTTATTTGATGAGTTGCCAATGGGAACACTAACCACCGGAACATGGAGTGTTCCGACAGGTGGAACTGCTCTTACTGGAGGTCATTTAGGAACGCTGGATCCAACAATTGCTGGTATTTTAGATGGAGTATATATTTATACACTTCCTACCTTGTCTGCTGGTTGTCCTCCAATAAGATATTTGATAGATGTAACTATTGATAGTTCATGTCAGTGTCCTGATATTGATGAGCCTATTGTTCCAACAACTCCGGTGATTACTTGTATCGATGCTACCCCTTTACCGTCCATTACGGTAACTCTTGGGCCAGGCTTGGAAGGTAGATGGTATTTAGCAGATGGGACACCAATTGCCAGAGCTCAAAATACAGATACATTCACACCAGAACAAGCTGAATTAGCTATTGGAGATAATACATTTAGAGTAGAAGCTTATGAACCAGTTGCGATGTGCACCAGTGACTTGGTAGATGTTGTGATTACTGTAACTGCTGCTCCAGAGGCTGGAGAACCAAATGATACGCCTCCAGAACCAGTCGCATTATGTGAAGGAGATACGACAGTTGTCAACTTGTTTGATGAGCTAACAGGAGAAGATGCAGGTGGTGTTTGGACCGATCCTATGGCTACAGTTATTCCTGGTGGTACCATCTCTGCAGATGTAAATATACCGGGAGATTACACCTATACGGTTTCCAGTAATGGATGTACAGATACAGCTGTTATAACCGTAACGATTAGTACGGTGCCAACTTTAGCTTTGGGAACCACTACTTGTGCTGCTGACCGAGCAACTTATAATATTTCATTTACTACCAATGGGACTTGGGATATTTCTACAGATCCACCGAATGAGGGAGTAGTGGATGTTGTTAATTCAATGATCACAGGTGTTACAGCAGGAGTTGATCTTATTGTAATAGCTATGAATCCTGCTAATACTGCTTGTGAGGAAACGCTAGTGGTTACAGCACCAGATTGTAGTTGTCCAACAATAGCTGAGCCTACAAATCCGACTAACGAGAGTATATGTGTTGGTTCTCCCACACCAACATTATCTGTAGATGTGTTGGCTGGTCAAACAGCAAATTGGTATGATTCGAATGGGAATTCGCTGATTATGAATAGTACTACATACACACCTACGGATACCGCAGTTGGAAACTATATTTATCGCGTAGAAGCGTTGGATATTGCGGAAAACTGTGTAAGTAGTCAAATAGAAGTAACGTATGATATTTTGGATATTCCAGTAGTAGATCCTATGGATCCCGTAAATGCATGTGAATCTTATGTGTTGCCTACATTATCTGTGGGGAATTATTTTACAGCAGTGAATGGAGGCGGTACTCAGCTTAACGCGGGGGATATTATATCTACAACTCAGGTAATATATGTGTATGCCGAAACAGGAACAACACCAAATTGTTTCGATGAAGGACAACTAGATATTACAATAAATCCATTACCTAATCCGATAGCTCCTGTAAATACCGGAGATCGTTTTTGCGATAGTTATGTGTTACCTGCGGTGCAGAGTGGGCAAGCATATTATACTGGTTCTAATGGTAGTGGAACACAACTTAACGCAGGAGATGTAATTCAGGTTAGCCAAACTGTCTTTTTAAGAGAAGTGGATACAAACGGTTGTGAGAATGAAATAGCATTTTTTGTAGAGATCGTAGATCTTGAAGAGCTAGAACTAGAATCTGGGATTATCTGTGCTGGTCCAATTACGTTTACGTCCTTTTTAATCAATACAGAATTAAATGATAATGAATTTTCGTTTGAGTGGAGTTTTGAAGGAACTGTAATCCCAGGAGCTACACAATCTTCATATGAAGCTTCGGTACCAGGAACGTATACTGTAACCTATACTGATGTGGTATCTATGTGTAGAGCAACTTCAGAAGTAATAATAACAGGAATAAATGATCCTGCAGGTATGGATTTAGACCTTTCATCCGGAGATTTTTCGGATAGTACGAATATTACGGCTACAGTAGATGGCGATAGTAATTATGAGTATAGTCTAGATAACGGAAGTCTACAAACTAGTAATGTATTTGTAAATGTACCTCCAGGAGAACATGAAGTAACGGCATTTGATGTTAATGGTTGCGGTTCTATTACAGCTTCCATTTTTGTAGTAGGTTTCCCTACTTTCTTTACGCCTAATAATGATTCAATAAATGATCTCTGGGGAGTGATCGGTGATGCAGATACACCAGAGATGGATATTTATATTTTTGATCGATATGGCAAACTTCTTCAACAACTAAATAATAATAGTCAATGGGATGGTACGTATGCTGGAAGACCTATGCCAGCATCAGACTATTGGTTTGTGGCAGAGTTTAAAGATGGTTCGGCAACTTTTAGAAGACACTTTACATTAAAACGATAACAGGAGCTTTTTCTTCTTTCAAAATATAAAAAATGAAACTTACAAAAATATACATAATCACAGTAGTCATATTCTTTATGAAAATTGGAGTGGCTCAGGAAGGGTTGTCCATTTATTCGGATTATCTTACGGATAATTATTATTTGATACACCCATCCATGGCAGGAGCATCCAATTGTTCTCAGGTAAGATTAACTGGTCGTAGAAATTGGCTTGGAGAAGAAGACAGTCCAGGATTATATACTGCAGCTTATAACGGTAGAATTGGAGATTCTCAATCTGGAATAGGAGCTATCGTTTATAATGATAAAAATGGATTCTCTTCTCAAACAGGAGGGTATGTGACCTATGCGCATCATTTAATGTTTTCTAGAAGTGAAGTAGATCTGAATCAACTTTCTTTTGGATTAAGTGCTGGTATCATCCAATATAGACTAGATCAAACAAGGTTTGATCCGAATGATCCTTTAGTTGGACCTGGATCAATAAGCGAAAGCGAGTTTAACATAGATGCTGGATTTTCGTATAATTTATATAATTTCTACACGCATGTAACCGTAAAAAACCTTTTGAAAAATTCTGGGGTAAACAATGATTTGCAGGTAACCAATAACTTAAGAAATTATTTGGTTTCGGTGGGATACGTTATTGATCGTCCAGGAAAGACATTCTCCTATGAACCTTCTATTTTATTTTCGCATAGAGATGGAGTTTCCCAGTCCACTATTGATTTTAATTTAAAAGTATATAGCGATCTAAGTTTTGGAAAACTATGGGGAGGATTGTCTTATAGAAGAAGTTTTGATTCTATAGACTTTGTAGAAGGTGAAGAAATAAGAAGTCAAACACTAAATTTTGTAACTCCTTTTATCGGTGTTAATTATGGGAAGTTTATGTTTGCCTATACGTATTCATACCAATCGAATCCGGTTACTTTTAATAGTGGTGGTTTTCACCAAATTACGTTGGGAATTGATTTTTCTTGTAGAGAAAAGAAATATGCTTGCTACTGTCCTTGGGTGGAGTAATGGCATATACTTTGGTAGGTTCTAATTTTATGTTATCTAAAGATTATTATTCCGAGAATATTGTCTATTGGTTTTGATCTTTTTTTAAAGAAGGGATAACATCAAGTTTATTGTGGTAAAATATTTTTGAAGGAAAAATATACACAATGAATAGAAGGAACTTTTTTGAAAAATCTTTGTTGGCTGCCGGTGGCTTTATGATCGCTCCTATGTACATCAGTTGTAATAGTGATGATGATATGGATATTAGTATTCCAGATCTTAGTATAGACAACTTTTTGGAAGGTGTAGCTAGTTTTGATCCAACAGATTCTAAAGTTATTATATGGACACGCTTTACTCCCAATGCAGGAACTGCAAATCTGACTATTAATTGGCAGGTAGCTACAGATAATAGTTTTAATGATATAGTTCGTAGTGGAGAGTTTATAACAGGTGAAGATCGTGATTATACAGTTGCAATAGATGTTCAGGAATTACCTTCTAACAGTAAGTACTATTATCGTTTCTTTGATTTAGAATCCCAAACATCTTCTGTAATTGGAGAAACCATAACATTACCCAAGGTTGGAGATTCCGTAAATGATATAAAACTAGCAGCATGTTCTTGTGCTAATTTTGCAGCTGGTTTGTTTAACGTGTATGGAGCAATGGCTAATTCTGATGTGGATGTTATCGTGCATTTAGGAGATTATATTTATGAATATGGAGAAGGAGAATACGGTACTAATGAAAATACTGTAGCCTTAGATAGAGTCCATAAACCAGCAAATGAAATCTTATCCTTAAGTGATTATCGTGCAAGATACAAACAATATAGAGGTGATAAGCAGTTGCAGTTAGCACATCAAAAGAAACCTTTTATCTGTGTGTGGGATGATCATGAGATAACCAATGACGCTTATGTAGATGGCGCAGAAAATCATCAAGACAATGAAGGTTCTTATGAAACAAGAAAACAAATTGCTATTCAGGTGTATAGCGAGTTTTTACCGCTCAGATCAACGGATCCGGCTAAAATTTATAGGACGTTTGATTTTGGTAGTATTTTAAGTCTACATATGCTAGATACTCGAATTATTGGTAGAGATAAGCAATTGTCTTATAATGATTTCTTCGATCCAAGTACAGGGCTTGATGCGGCAGCATTTCAGACAGCATTGCAAGATCCAAGTAGAACTTTATTAGGGTCAGAACAATTAAGTTGGTTGTCAGGAGCTGTTTCGGGTAGCAGCGCCAATTGGCAAGTATTAGGTCAACAGGTACTCATGGGTAAAATGTTTATGCCAGCCGAGTTACTAATACTTATAGGTACGTTAGTGGCAGAAATCGGTGCTTTGGGAAGTGCTACCCCAGAAACCGCAGCGGCATTTCAAACTGCACTAACCGAGTTGACTGCTATTAAAACCAGATTGTTAGCTGGAGATACTACACTTACTTCAGAAGAAATTGCTAGAGTTCAGTCAGTTGTTCCGTATAACTTAGATGCATGGGATGGATATTTTATAGAGCGGGAACAGCTTTTTGCAATATTAGGCGATAAGAAAACGGTTTGTTTGGCAGGAGATACTCATAATGCTTGGTATAGTCAACTAAAAGATGCATCCGGAAAAGAAATAGGAGTGGAGTTTGCAACTTCTTCTGTAACTTCTCCTGGATTTGAGGGTTTTTTAGGGGTAGATGCTAATCAGGCAATTAGTTTTCAGCAAGCTTTGCAAATATTAATAGATGATTTACAATATATGGATGCTACCCAAAGAGGTTTCTTAAAAGTAACCTTTACCGCAGGTAGTAGCCAAGCGGAATGGAATTTTATCAATACCATTGCACAGGAAGATTATACGGTTACTGTTGGGGAGACAGTGTCGTATAGCTAGTTTTTATTTTTATCAGAATTAACAAACGCAACCTAAATAAATAGGTTGCGTTTTTTGGTTCATATTTTTTAAGACAGTCTCTTGGTCAATATTCTGATATGTATCTCTAGTTTTAGTTACTTTGGTAACTAATTTTGACTATCCATTCATTTTTTTTACTCTAGACTTTCCTTTTTTATTTAGCGGTAATATTACAATCTGTTAAAGCTATGTTCTTTTTTTTAGCTAGTTTTTTTAGGGTTAAACCATAAAAAATAAGTTCATTATTGTAAGTAGATTCCTACATCTATCGACCCAATTTAAAAAGAAAACACAAATGGGAAGAAAATTAATAGTAATAGGATTATTCCTTACAGTCGTATTTGCTGGTAAAGCACAAGAATTAAATTATCCAGTTGCAAATAGTAAATTACCAGATGGATGGCATAAATTTATTAGTGCAGGTGCATATTATGATGTAGAAATTCTTCAAGGATATTTAGTAAAGGGTAATGTCACTTGGTTTGATAAAGCTACCTATTCTGGGAGTTTTAGAAATGATAAAATTTATGGAAGAGGAACGTATACCTGGCCAAATGGAGATAGATATGAAGGATCCTTTAAAAATAACATGCGACATGGTAAAGGAACTATGTATTGGGCAGATGGTACTAAGTATAGCGGAAAATGGAAAAATAATTCCAGAAATGGTAAAGGGAAATTATTTAACAATGAAGGTAAGCTTACAGACGAAGGTGTCTGGGAAGCGGATGTTTTAGTATCTAGCAAAAAATAAAATAGCTTTGATATTTGAATACCAAAGCTATATTTTGCTTTATGAAATAAAGGATTGTCTATAGTAGGTTTACAAATAACCCTTCTTCGGTTTTGTCTACACTAGCTAATTTGTTTTTCGTTAATCCTTTAATGGTTTTATCCCATTTTTTATTACTTAATCCTGATTTTGATTTTAATTCGCTTAAATCCATAGGAGAAGTATCTTTTAAAATTGCTAATACTGCTTTTTCTTCATCGGTAAGAGGGATAGCCTTTTTTTCTGGTTTCATCTGTGGGAAGAACAATACCTCTTGTATGGATTGATTGTTGGTTAAATACATAATCAACCTGTCCATTCCAATTCCCATTCCAGAAGTCGGCGGCATTCCATATTCTAAAGCTCGGATAAAGTCGTTGTCGATAAACATAGCTTCGTCATCTCCTTTTTCGCTAAGCTTTAGCTGTGCTTCAAAACGTTCACGTTGATCAATAGGGTCATTAAGCTCGGAATATGCATTGGCAATTTCTTTACCGCAGACCATTAATTCAAAACGCTCGGTAAGATCTGGGTTATCTCTATGTTCTTTACATAATGGACTCATTTCTTTCGGATAATCAGTAATAAATGTTGGTTGGATATAGTTTCCTTCGCATTTTTCACCAAAAATCTCATCAATCAATTTCCCTTTACCCATGGTGTCATCTACTTCGATCCCCATGCCTTTAGCAGCTTCTCTAATTTCTTCCTCAGTCTTGCCAGTTATATCAAATCCTGTAAAATGTTTGATAGAATCTGTCATTGTTACACGAGCATATGGAGTTTTGAAATTTATCTTATGTTCTCCAAAAGTAGCATCTGTAGTACCGTTTACCTCGATTGCACAATGTTCTACTAGATTTTCAGTAAACTCCATCATCCAATTGTAGTCTTTATAAGCTACATAGATTTCCATAGCTGTAAACTCTGGATTATGTGTGCGATCCATTCCTTCATTTCTGAAGTTTTTAGAAAACTCATAAACACCTTCGAAACCTCCAACAATTAATCTCTTTAGATATAACTCATTTGCAATACGCATATACAAAGGGATATCTAAAGAGTTATGATGCGTTATAAAAGGACGTGCAGAAGCGCCACCAGGAATTGGTTGTAATATTGGTGTTTCTACTTCAAAATATCCTTTAGAATTAAAAAACTCTCGCATAGCATTAAAGAGCTTTGTTCTTTTGATAAAAACATCTTTAACATGAGGGTTTACTACTAGATCTACATAACGTTGACGATATCTTAGTTCAGGATCTGTAAAAGCATCATATACCTTTCCATCAGCATCTGTTCTTGGTTGTGGTAATGGTTTTAAAGTTTTACTTAATAATTTGAAATCTTTAACCATTACAGTTTTTTCGCCAACTTGTGTAGTGAATAATTCTCCTTCGACACCAATAAAGTCACCTATATCCAGTAACTTTTTGTAGATGTCATTGTATTTTGTTTTATCGTCATCAGTACATATTTCATCTCTGTTAAAATATACCTGAATTCTTCCATTAGAATCTTGGAGCTCAGCAAAAGAAGCTTTCCCTTGTATTCTTCTAGACATTAATCTTCCGGCAATAATTACCTTTTTTCCTTCTTCAAACTTCTGTTTAATATCTTCAGAGGTATGATCTACAGGAAATAATGCTGCAGGATATGGATTGATACCTAAATCACGTAGAGATTTTAATTTTTCTCTTCTTACAAGTTCTTGTTCTGATAATTGCATAATGCTGCCGTTTTAAGCCTGCAAAGATACAAAGTATGATATAATCTTTCAATTGATTTTTAAGTATTGTACTACTTTAAAATATTGAGAAAAGGAAGCTTAGTTTTATTCGATACGAATTATCAGAAATATTGAAAAAAATGGGTGTTTTTCCTCTTGTGTATACTGTGATTTTTTTTAAAAAGTAATTTCCTACACCTGTTAAATTATAAGTGAAATTCAATTTTTCTTGTTTTTTTAATAGTTTATTTTATTAAGTATCAGTACATTGTCACAAGTAACACATAGTGTGTGCAACTTAATGCTATGGGGATAGCAGCATCATAATTCTTATAAAAACAATTTTTTCCTTTACTGCTCTTAGATAAACTAAGATCTCTTTGGGTACACTTAATTTTATAATAATTGGGATATACGGTTGTACGTGACCAACAAAAAAGTAATTTAATGACATCGCAAAAAAACCTTTTGGGGCTGGTTTTTTTCTGTTTAATGAATTCAACATTTTCTCAACAAAGACAATCTTCTATAGTAGCTTACGCATTAGATGAAGACGGTGTTGTGGAAACAGCCAATCTAAATTATCAAGATACCTCTTCGATGGTTGTTGCTAACCATAAGCAACTTTCAAAAAGGTATCGACTTTTATCTGATAAAGTTTCGAAACCTTCAGCATCGAATTTTGTATTAAAAACTCTATCTTTTAATTCTAAAAACTCAGATTATGCGCCAAGTTTTTATAATGGGGAACTGGTATTTGCTTCTTCTAGAAATAAAAAATCTGTAACTATGATTCTTCAGGAAGGTTCTAATGAGCCTTTTTTGGATTTATATAAAACGAATAGGAATATCCCTAATAAAGGGATTACGAAGTTAAAAGGATCCATAAATACCAAATTTCATGAATCCTCAGCAACGTTTAGTCCGGATGGAAAAACAGTGTATTTTACGAGAAATAACTATGTAAAAAGAAAAATTAAGAGCAGTACTAAAGGTTGTGTGCTTTTAAAAATTTATAAAGCAACATACGATGATGGTAAGTGGAGAAATATACAGGAATTGCCTTTTAATAGTGATGAGTATTCTACTGCACATCCGGCATTAACGCCAGATGGAAAGTTTTTATATTTTGCAAGTGATATGCCGGGGAGTTATGGTAAATCGGATATATACGTAGTAGCCGTGCATGATGATGGAAGTTTTGGAACTCCAGAGAATTTGGGAAGCCTTATAAACTCTGAGGGTAGAGAAACATTTCCTTACGTAAGTGATAAAGGGAAGTTGTTTTTTGCGAGTGATGGCCATTTAGGATTTGGAGGATTAGATATTTTCATGGTATTGCCGATTCAACAATCAGGTTGGAAGGTTTGTAATATGGGAGAGCCTATTAATAGTAACAAAGATGATTTTACTTTTATTATAAATGAAAAAGAAAGAATGGGATATTTTGCTAGTAATAGAGATGGAGGAAAAGGAGGAGATGATATTTATGGTTTTAGACAAATGATTTCGTTAGAAGAATACGAGTATTATGTGCCTAAAATTAGGAGTAAGGTAAAAAGACATTTGAAACTAAAACCAGTTGAACACGAGATCACTTCGTTCTGAAAAAAGAAAATTTTAGAAATTCATAATTTAAATAAATCTACTTAAAAAAGCATTAAAGAGAATGAGAGTGCTATAAAGTATCCAACACCTAATTCTTTTTTTGTGATGTTTCTGATCATATTTGTTGTGTTGGTTTCTGTGTATTGCGAAGACATAGGGTTTATGACCTTGTTTTATAAAAAGAAAAAAGTGGATTTAATCCACTTTTCTTTTAATTAGCTTAAACTCGTTTTACTAAAGAGATTTTTTTAATTCCTCAACTCTTTTACTTATTTCGGAGTCCTCTTTGATTTCTAAAGATCGTTCATAATTTGTGATAGCTTCCGACATATTGTTAGTTATTAAAAATTTGTTCGCAAGACTGATATAAGCATCTGATTCTTTTGGAAAAAGTAGAGTATTAAGTTTTAATACTTCTATAGCGTCTATTGTATTTCCATCAAAAAATAAAACATTTGCATATGTATTTAATTCATAAATGCTCGAGAGTTCATTTTTTAGATTACTTATAAGTTGAACGTCTTTTGATAAAGAATTAACTCCTTTTTTTGCTATTATTTCATGTACTCTAGCGACACCCGAATAATTTGGGACATATGACTTTGATATGATTTCTTTGATATCTGCTTCCAGTGTTTTTATTGGTTCCTCTACAATTCTATTTACCTCTTTACCGTCTTTATAAAAAATAAAGGTTGGCACTCTATGAATATTTAAACCCTCGTGTTCACCTCCAATACTTTGTTTATAATGTTCGCGATCTGCTTGCACTGCTATACACGTTAATCTATCTAACGGGAAACCTGCTGTGTTTAAAGTTTTGTAAAAACGAGGTACTTCTCTTTTACTATCTCCACACCAAGTTCCCATAAATATTTGTATGGTATATTCTTGTAGGCTATCTTTTATTGTTGATATTATCTTTTCATTGGGACTGTAAGCGTCATAATTTTTAGTAAACCAAGTGTTATAAGGATCACTATTAAGTTTTTCAAAATTGATTTTACCAGTAAGACTTCTAACTCCTTTGGCATTAGTAATTTCTTGATTAAATGTTTGTGAATAGCAAACAGTTCCTAGTGTTAATATCCATAGTGATAGTACAATTCTTTTCATAATATTGATGATATTGAAAATATAGTAATGAAGATGATCATTTGATCAATCTTGTAATTTTAATAGTTTGTAAGAGTTTTTTTTAGTTATTATTTCCGAAATCATTTACTTAATGGAACTCCAGAAGTAGTGTTTTTAATCTTTGGAGTAACCATCGCTTTTATTTTTAAAATGTGTTTACCGATGGCTGTATTTGTAGTAATAGTTACCTGTTTGTTTTGATGGTTTGGTTTTCCATTGGTGTTAAAGGTAACTAGCATTTCACTTGTTGCTCCCGGAGCTATTGGTTCTTTCGACCAGTTAGAAACTGTGCAACCACAACTCCCTTTTGCGTTTACAATTACTAAGGGAGCATTGCCTGTGTTGGTAAAAGAGAAGTTGTGTTTTAGAATGTCACCTTCTGTTACAGTTCCAAAATCAAATTCTGTTTCTGTAAAAGTCATCTGCGGAACCGCATTTTTAGTTGTAACGGGTTCTGAATTTGTAGTCATTGCTATCGAATTGCTAGTGCTGTTTTTTTGCAGGTCTGAGCAAGAACTAATGGTTATGCATAGAATAATAAATGTGAATGCGGTTGTAATGTTAATTTTCATGTCTTGATAATTTTTTAGGATTATTTTTTTGAATTCTGTTTTGTTCAAAATTCTAGACATGTGCCTTAAAATGCAATGAAATAGGGGTGGAAATAGGTACTAGACCCCAGTTGGAATTTTATAATTAGCAGCTAATCACTTGTTTTTGTATAACGCCTTTAACTCTTCTCGATTATCAACTTCAATTTTTTTGTAGAGATTATTGATATGGGTTTTAATAGTGCTAACACTTAGGAATAGTAAAGATGCAATTTCTTTATTCGTTTTATTTTGCAAAATGAGATCTAAAATTTTCTTTTCCTGTTGTGTCAGTTTTTCCTCCAACGCAGTACTATCGCTATTTTTTGTTTTTAATTTTAAGAATAGTAAAATATTTAGTGTAATCGAAATAATTAGAAAGAATATAATCACCCATGACCAATAAGATGTGTTTTCTTTTTTAATAGCTATAGAAAATTTATCAGCTGCTAATTCGGTCTCATATTGTTTGGTATAAGGGCTATTAGGATACTGTTCTTGTAATCGTTCTAATAGTTCATCATAGTAGGTGTTCTGTTTTAGATCCTGAAGATAATAGGTGTATAAATTATTGGATTTGTTAGAGAGGAAAGCATAAATGTATAACTCCGTAAGCGACTCATCTTGTTGTTCTCCAAAATCTTGTAAGGTTTTAAACCATTTAATAGAATTTACCTTTCTATTTGCTTCGCTTCGATATGAGCTAAATGCATACCTCATGTTTTCTATTAGAGAATCTACTTTTAGAAATGTATTACTACGCTCGTTGGTGGAAATGATTTCGCAAAAGGCTTCTTCTTCTTTAGTAAATGGCAATGAAATCTTATCATCATTTTTGGCAATAAATAGAATTTCCTGACTATTTAAACAAATCCCGTTAAAATGAATAGTAGCCTCTTCTTCCGAGCAATTATCTGTATGAATTCGGTATATCCTATTTTTTGTAGGTAGATTATTTTCAGTAAATACAAAATATCCTGTCGAATCTGGATATACTTTCTGTATAATTTGTTCTTGGTATGTGCCCGACATTTTTCTGTAATCCTCTATAAGCGATAGGTATACATTGCTGACTTTGCTTTGTTGATCCACGTATCCAGAGAATTGATATTGACTCCAAACATTGGTACAACAAAACGTTAGAAAGATCCAAAAAATATTTTGTATCCATTTCATAGAATATATTCTGTGTATTATAAACTAATCGAAGATAAAAATAATTTTAAGATAGTAGTGTAACATAATAGGAGATAAGACTACCTATAATTATATTATTTAATCTATTTTTGCTTATGAGTATTTTGCGAGTTTTATTATCGATTTTTTTTCCACCGCTAGCCGTATTAGATAAAGGTTGTGGATCAATTATAATCGTACTTTTATTAACCTTATGTGGATGGGTTCCAGGTGTAATTGCAGCGCTGGTAATTTTAAATAACCCTAACAAATAGTTAGTGTCATTCACTACAGTTGGAAATCCTCATTAAAAAGTATAATAGCAAATCACAGTTGTACATGATTTTAATGAATTTTCAACAAATAAAAATTTTAAATAGATGAAAAAAGTATCCCTTTTGGTACAGGTGTTTTTAATGGCAATTCTTTTTGTAGGATGCCAGTTTTCAGAGGATTTACATATTAATGAAGATGGAAGTGGAAAAATAGCCTTCAGTTTTGATGGTTCTGAGTTGCTTAAAATGGCTGGAGACAAATTAGGAGAAGGTCTGGGAGAAGAACAAAAAGAGGAAAAGGCGATAGATACTTTAATGGTATTTAAAGATTACCTAGAAGAAAAAAAGGATAGTATTTCACAATTACCAAAAGCGGAACAAGAGCGTTTGAAAAAGTTAGAAAATTTTAAAATGCATATGTTCATGGATCCCAAAACGATGGAGATGAACTTTGATTTGTATTCTGATTTTAAAAATGTATCAGATTTAGGGAATATTTTTAATGATTTTAAAACCGCTTCTTCTTTAGGAGGTAAAAAAGCAGGTAGCTCTGTGGGAGCTCCGGGAGATCCATTGTCTAACACTGAAGGAGATGATCCGACCAAAGTTTCATATACTTTTAAAGGAAATAAATTTAAAAGGGTAACTGAAATTCTTGATGAAAAACAATTGAAACAAGGATTAGACAGTTTGGAACAAATGAAGATGTTTCTAGCAAGTTCTAAATATAAAATCAAATATCATTTCCCGAGAAGGATAAAAAATATTTCTTCTAAAGAAGCATTATTTAGTCAGGATGGGAAAAGTTTTACCTTAGAAGTTGGATTTATTGACTATATGGAAAATCCGAAGATATTGGATGTAGAGGTAGAGTTGGAAGATTAATGAATAAGAAGATTGAAATACGAGAACTGGGTTTAAAGGATTTTAAAGAAACCTGGGATTATCAAGAAAATCTTTTTAAAGGAATTCTGGATACGAAAATAAAGAATAGACGAGAAGATGCTAATCTCGATACCAATAACTATTTTCTTTTTGTAGAACATCCACATGTATACACTTTAGGGAAAAGTGGCGATATTAGTAATTTGCTTTTAAATGAGGAGCAGTTACAACAAAAAGGAGCTACTTTTTATAAAATAAATCGAGGAGGTGATATTACCTATCATGGACCGGGACAGGTTGTGGGGTATCCAATTTTAGATTTAGACAATTTCTTTACAGATATTCATAAATATCTTCGCCTTTTAGAAGAAATGGTAATACTTACCTTAGATGAGTACGGAATTAAAGGGGTTCGTAGTGATGGAGAAACAGGTGTTTGGTTAGATGTGGGAACTCCGTTTGCTCGTAAAATTTGTGCTATGGGAGTCAGAGCCAGTAGATGGGTTACGATGCATGGGTTTGCATTTAATGTAAATGCAGATTTAGGATATTTTGATAATATTATTCCATGCGGAATTAATGACAAAGCGGTTACTTCTTTACATGTAGAATTAGGTGTAGAAAGTGTAAATATAGCTGAAGTAAAAGAGAAACTGTTGAAACATTTTAAAGTCTTATTCGAAGCAGAAATGGTATAACGAAAAAGCCGAAGTAATTTTTACTTCGGCTTTTTTGACTAAAAACTAAACAAATCGAATAGATTGAGGTTGATTTATATCGAAATCTTTAAAATGATTATAATGGTAAACTATTTTCTGTGTGATTGATTCATATGCAATCCATATCAGTCTTCCCTAATACTCCATATTTTTCCGGTAACACCACCATCAATTCTACCACCAAACACCCATAAAGCATCATTATAGTATAAAGTATTATGGGCAACTAAAGGTTCTAACGGATTGCTTCCATCGTATTTGGTCCAATTTTCTAAATCGGATGAATAGTAGATGTCATTGGTAAATAGATCGGTAGCAGTTCGACCTCCGATGACCCATACTTTGTTGTTGTATACCGTGGCAGTATGGCCATTAATTCCGGGAAAGATTGTGCTATTGTTAGTAAGTAATGTCCAATCTCTACCATTAGTACTTCTCCATATTTCATTAAGTTTGGTACTACTAATGTTTTCACCACCAATTATATATATGGCATTATTAAAAACAACAGCTTTATGGGATACTCGACCAGAAAATGCATTAGGAGTTTCCTCTATCCAAGATGTTCCATCGTCTGTAGACCATACTTTGGTATTTTCAGTTACAGGATCACCAGCAATTACATACATTCGGTTATTGAAAACCACCGTCTGATGATAAGCTACGGCTCCAAAGGGAGCTATACTAGAAATTCCTTCAGAATTTGCAATATGATTTTGCCAATCACCAGCATTATTTTCTCCGCCAATAAGCCAAAGTTTATTGTCAAAAACAGTGAGTGTATGTCCACAAAGTGGTTGTTCTAAATTGTCTACCTCAGATACCCACGCAATGCCGTCTGCACTGGTCCACACATCATCACTATATTCCATACCATTGGTATAGCTATTGTCTCCGCCAGTGGACCAAATCTTTTCGTCATAAACTGCCATAGAATTACAAAAGAAATCACCCATTTGATCTTGGTTGGTTTCTAGATTAAAGGTTAATCCTGACGCAGGAGGAGTGGCTAAAATACTATCATCATCAGTATCACAAGAGAATTGAAATGATAAGAATATAAATAGAAGTAAAATTCTTGAATTTTTCATGACATTATATTTACGTTGTTTCACATTAGTGATACATCATATTAAAATGTCAACAAAAATCTTTTTAGAATTTGAAAACAGACATTAATTTATTTGATAAATTAGAATACTGTTGTCTTCTCCTTGTACAGCAAATTCAAGATTTGGATCTTTATCCATATTTCCTAAGCTAATAATAGAATTTCCGTACACCGGAAAATTCGGAAATAACTCGGCATTACTATCATATAAGTATACCTTTTTGGATTGCTTATCTGTAATGGCTACATAAATTTTATTATTGATGTAAAATATCTGTGGTTTTGTATACACTCCGTAGTCTAGTTCTAGCGTGTTTTCTTTAATAGTTAACTTGTTTTCCGAAAAGGTAACTAACGTTTTGTTAGTCGAAACTAAAGTAGCATTTGGGTCCAATTCCTTGTCGGTTATATTAACAGAACCATCTGATTGAATCTGAATCAGTTTTCCATCTTTCGCAGTAGAAGTAAACTTATTCTGATATTGTTGCCATTGGTTTTTAGAAAAATCTATCGATTGCTTTACGTCTACACGAGTTCGGCCTAAACGATCTAGAATATTTATTTTACCATTTTCCTCAGAGATTAAAATATAGTCTTTACTACCAATTCTAATATGTTTTGGAGGTAAAATAATATTAGTTTCAGTTCCATCAAAACCAAATCCAGATACCACATTTCCTTCTGCATCCAACATGCTAACTTTGTTTCCTTGTGTTACAACAATACGGTAGCGCTTATTTTTATCATAATCAAATAAAGAAATGGGATGCGTAATAGTTTTTTCGAATTTTTTAGGATAAGAAGTAACATCTTTACCATCTCTATCGACTAAGTATAAAGTGTTTTCGGTATTAAAAAGGAGCTGATATCTACCATTTTTATAAATGTCAATTTGTTGGATATCTCCCATGATAGCGCCATTTATCTGTTTTTTCCAGAAGATGACTCCCTTATCAGAGATTAGATAAAGATTATTGTCCACATCTTGTACGGCGATATCCATTCCTTTTGTCCGGTGATTTTTGACCAAAATAGGCCTATTCAGAATTTTGTTTTCTAAAGTGGTTGATGTTGTTTGCGTAACAGAGGTTGCAGAACCTTTGGTAATATCTTTTTGTATCACACCATGGATATGAGCAAAA
Organism: Aquimarina litoralis; assembly: GCF_039523995.1. Lineage (NCBI taxonomy): Bacteria > Pseudomonadati > Bacteroidota > Flavobacteriia > Flavobacteriales > Flavobacteriaceae > Aquimarina > Aquimarina litoralis. Next base: position 8,548 of record NZ_BAAAGE010000005.1, on the reverse strand, counting down.
TTACTTTCTTTAATAAGTTGTAAAGCCCCGATTTGATAGCCTTTAGTTTTAGTTTCGCTCCATTGTTTTTGTTGAGATTCTTCGATATTACTACTTATATATTCTTTTAAATACTTTACAGTTCCTACAATCAATATAGAAGATTCATCAGAAAGTTTTTCTAATGTTTTTGCGTAATATGGTTGTTCTTGTAATACGGTTTTGTTAAGGATGTTAGCAATAATGGTTTGTAAGGTATTTTTAGAAGAACCAAATACAATCTGATTTTCATAAGAGAAATAGTATTTTGCTTCAAATTCAGGGATTAAAGGTTTTAGTAATCCTGAAAACGTGGTGTTTTCTTCATAACTAAATATATTTATATCTCTATACGAACCTGAAGGACTGCCTGCTAATTGTTCTAAGGTGTTTTCTGGAGCTAACGAGGTAAAAGTTAATGCATCGTCATTTTCTAAAAATATCATTCCAATTTCTGAAATTCCCGAAAACAGTTCGTCTAGATCATCAGGAATATTTTCTATTTCCCTTTCCTGGGCTAATGCAAGGTTTTTCTTTAGTGTATAGAAGTCATCATAAGTAAATGATACAAAACCATTGGCAGTGATGGGCGTGATACTAGCGATTCTGTTTTCTTGGGCGGTAGTATTGTCAAAAATGCCAATGGTAGTCGATAAAGAGTCTTTTTCTATGGCAATTCCATCTATGTATAATGCATTCTGATCTAGTTTAGCATCTACCGAGATCCATCCACTAAAATTTGACAGCGCTATCAAATCTTGGTTAGGTATTAACGAATTGTGTATTTCTTGCAGTTGTTTTCCATTTGCGATTACAGCCACTGGGTTTTTTGCATCAGAAACTTCGTAAGCTTTCATAAGGTCATCACTAACCGGAATTTTGTTTTCTTGCTGGCGAATAGCGTTTTCAATTAATATCTGAGAAGAAGAAGCAATTAATAAGCTATCCTGTTTGGTAGCAAAAAAAGTATCATTGCCAGAAGTTATTTTATGTATGATTTTATTAGAATAATTGATGTTTTCTATTGTTTTTTGATCCAAAGAATCTTTATTTATGATCATTGGATCGTATGTAGAAATATACGTATACTCAAAATCATTCTTACCGATTGGAGAAAAACATAATAGGCCACTAGATTGGTCTACTTGATTTAATATGGGAAGTGTTTTAAAATAGTTGAATAAATCAAGATTTTTATTTTTCTTGAAAAAGTCATTATCCCTTAGCATATTTTTTGTTTGCTCCAGATCATTGATTTTTATAATCACCTGAGCATCTTTGGGGATATAATCAATAAGAGTATTTGGTTCTTCGGTAGTAGTGTTACAAGCTAAAACAATTGTGGAGATTAGAAGTACAACTATTTTTTTCATGTGTTTTGTTTTCCTTTTTTATTCTTGGTTTTGTAATAATTTGGTTGTTTTTCTATCTACCAAATATTCTCAGTTGCCAAAGATAATTATTTGAACTCTAGTGATAACTGTTCTGGTAATAATCTAAAACTTTTTCTGTGGTATTTGGTGATACCATATTTTCGTATTGCTTCTCGATGTTCGGCAGTTGGGTATCCTTTATTTTTTTTCCAATTATACATAGGAAATTCTTCATGGATCTTTTCCATATATTCATCCCTATAGGTTTTTGCTAAAATCGATGCTGCAGCAATATTAAGATATTTACCATCTCCTTTTATAACGCAGGTATGTGGTATATTATGATATGGTTTAAATTTATTTCCATCTACAGAAATATGTTCTGGCTGAGGTGATAATTGAGCTATAGAACGTTGCATGCCTAGAATAGAAGCGTTTAAAATATTTATTTTATCAATCTCTTCCATATAGATATGTGTCACACCATAGGTAATAGAACAGTCTTCTAGTAGTGGTCTTAGTTGCTTTCGTTTTGCTTCACTAAGCTGTTTCGAGTCATTTAAGATCGCATTACTGAAATCATCGGGTAAAATAATAGCGGCAGCAGTAACAGGTCCTGCCAGACAACCACGACCTGCCTCATCTGTTCCACATTCTATGAGATCAGGTTTTAATTTTAATTCGAGCATATTACGAAGATAATGTAAGAACAGAACATCAGAAAACTATTTTTGAGAATCAAGAAAAAAACTTAGCATTAAAACGAATAATTCATAGCTATTGACTTTCGTTAAAAAAGTATATTTTTGCCAACAGTTTACGATATAGATGAAAAAGAATTTAGTATTTATAATCATACTTCTAATAGGTTCCATTGCAAGTGCTCAGGAAGGTAATGAAGAAGAGTTGAATGAAGTAAGAACAAATGAAAAGAAAACTCCTGATTTTGCTCAAAAAAAGAAGCCGTTTACAAAGAAAACCAAAAGTAAACCTCCAATTACGGATTATAAGATCATAAGTATTAAAAATGATACCACTTTTGTGGATACTACCTTAACAATCCAAAGGGATTATAACTTCAATTATCTGAGAAGAGATGATTTTGGATTACAGCCGATAAATAATGTCGGGCAAACTTATAATAGTTTGATTAAAGTAGAAGAATATAACCATTTATTACCTCTTTTTGGGGCAAGAGCAAGGCATTTTAATTTTATGGAAGCGGAAGATATTCTGTATTATAATGTTCCTACGCCTTTAACTGAATTGTATTTTAAAACTACTTTCGAACAAGGGCAACAGTTAGATGCGTTTTTTACCGTAAATACATCTCCTAGGTTAAATCTATCGATTGCTTATAAAGGAAATAGGTCATTAGGAAAATACCAACATGCACTTACGAGTACAGGTAATTTTAGGGCTACCGCAAATTACAGGACTAAAAATGATAGATATAGTATACGAACTCATTTTGTGTCTCAAGACTTATTAAACGAAGAGAATGGAGGGCTCTCAAAAACAGGTCTAAATCAATATCTTAATAATACTGAAGAGTTTAGAGAAGAAGCTGATGAATTTTCAGACAGAGGGTCTATAGAGGTGAATTTTGAAAATGCAGAGAGTATTTTACTTGGAAAAAGGTTTTACCTGAATCACAAATACGATATCTTAAAAAAAACGGATAGTACTAATACAAATATAGCCGTTGGGCATATTTTGGATCTTACAGATAAATCTTTTCAGTTTGATCAAGCAGCTCCAACTGATCTTTTTGGAGAGTCTTATGATTCTGACGCTTTAGTAGACAAAGTCGCACTTGAAGATTTTAGTAATCAATTGTTTGTAAATGTAAATAATAATTGGTTGGGTAGTCTAATTGTTAATGCAGGTATTTCAGACTATAATTATGGATATAATACAATTCTTACTTTAGAAGATGGGACGGATATTACCAATAGAATTAAAGGAAATATAGTTTCTGTGGGAGGATCTTATCAAAAATACTATAAAGGATTTCAACTTGCTGCAGATGGAATGTCAATTATATCAGGCGATTTTGATGGGAATTATCTGAATGCTTCTGCAGGATATCAGCTTGGTGATTATGGCCTGCAAGTAGGTATAAGCTCCAGTTCTTCAGCTCCAAATTATAATTTTCTTTTATATCAGAGTGATTACGTAAATTATAATTGGCAGAATTTTAATAATACTGACGCTACTAATGATTTTAAAAATGTAGAAACTCAAAAAATTCATGCTAATGTGCAGGTTAAGAATTGGGCAAATATAGAAGCTAGTTATTCGACCATTGATAACTATACATATTTTACAAAGAACACAGATTCTATTACAGTTCCTGAACAGTATGATGGTAGTTTGAATTTATTAAAGCTTAAGCTTTCTAATAGTTTAAAATTTGGTTGGTTAGGTATCGATAATTCAATAGTATATCAGAATGTTAGTAATGCAACCAATACCATAAATGAAGTTGGAGATGTAAGAACCTTCGAAGTGTATAATGTGCCTAATATCGTTACTAGAAATAGTGTTTATTATCAAGACTATTGGTTTAAAAGAGCTTTGTTTTTACAAACAGGTGTAACTTTTAAATATTATTCGGAGTATGATGCGGATGGTTATGATCCTATACTCTCAGAGTTCTATGTACAAAGCCCCAATGAGATTGAATATTTTGACAATATGGGTACGGATGGGGATACTACTCAAACTTTTGGAGGCTTTCCTCAGTTCGATATCTTTTTTAATGCTAGGATAAGACAAACACGTATCTATTTTAAAGTCGAGAACTTTGGAGAAGCTTTCAGTCAGAACAATGAATTTTCTGCCCCTGGATATGCTCCTAGAGATGCCGTGATTCGTTTTGGTTTAGTATGGAATTTCTTCCTGTAAAACTTTTGTACCAATATGTCTTAATAATTGATCTAGTGAATTACTACATCTATCATCAATTTCAATAATAATATCCAAGTTTACTCAAAATCTTTTATAAAATTTATTTTTTTCGATTCAATAAGACTGTAATAATAGAGTTTTTGGGATTATGAGCTTATTGAAAGAATCTATAATACTATGTATATGGATTAGGATCTACGTTTAAGGTGGATAAGGATACTTTTTTTAGTTTAAACATTTGTTTTTCAATTTTTTAACAGGCTTTTTGATTTTTTGTATTTAAGAATGATTTCTTGATTGTATATATATAGTTAAGATTAAGGGATTGATACATTAAATGCAATTTTATTGTAGTTTTGATAAAGGTTAATGAAGAAAATAAAGTATTTGTTAATTATCCGATTCTTTCTTTTGGTTTCGTGCAATAATAATAAAGTAATTTTTAAGATAGAGAGATTTTAAATATATAACCATTCCGAAATGGTTAATAGATCAATTAAGGTTTCAAAAAAAGCGTTATGAAGAGAGATATTTGTTGCTTATGGATTATTTACCTAATACAGTTTAATTGAGTTAGCCGAATTAAAAAAGAGAGTTTAGGTTCTCTTTAAGGTTGTCAAGGATTGTATAGAAACAAGAATAGTTCGATCTCAATATCGATCTTCTGTTTGAATAAAAGAATAGAATTTCAATAATTTAGATTAGTTGTTTTAAGATGCTGGAGTGAGTAAGCTTTATGTTCCTCCGGCATTTTATCGATCCTTTTCTTAAAGAAATTAAGGAAATATTGTTTACTCAATTTTAGTTAGTTTGTCATGGAAGTTTGCCAGAATAGTACTTTTTTACAGTTCCTTATTCTAGCGATTCTTTAAGATTTTTCATGAGTTTTTAGTATATTTGGAATACTACCCTTAGTGTAAATACAGCGTTTAATGAATCGTACTTGCCTGTTAATTTTTTTATTACATTTTTTTTCTTTCTCCCAATCTATTGAAAATAAAATTCAGTATCAAATTACTCATTATGATACAAAGTCTCTTGGTTTCGGAGCACAATCTTGGGATATAGAACAAGATGAAAATGGGTTGATTTATATCGCCAATGAAAATAAAGTGTTGGTATATGATGGCAGTGAATGGAATTCCGTTGAAACAAACAACGCTATGGCAAACAGAAGTCTTTTTGTTAAAAATAAAGACTCTATTTATTTTGGTGCTGATGGACACTTTGGATTACTAAAAAATAAAGAAGAAGCGTATAATGATTTTGAAATTTATTTTTTAAATAACATTAATAAACAGCTATCGGATAAAACTGAAGAATACTGGAGGATACATCAGTTAGACAACGAAATCGTTTTCCAAACATTTAGTAATCTATATATTAATCAAGGAAATATAATTACAAAAATACCTGCCCCCTGTTGTTTTAAATGGAGTTATATGGTGGGTGAAGAATTGTTTGTCAATGATTATGAAAATGGAGTTTTTAAGCTATCCGAGTCAAACCTTTCTAATGTGTTTGATGATGATCAGTTAAATGGGAATATAATCGGAGTTTCCAGTTTTGATAATGAGATGTTGCTTATTACAGATACAAAAGGTTTGTATCTTGTTAAGAATGGAAAAGCAACATTACTTCAGTTCTCCAGATCAAGCGAAATTAGTAGTGCACAGATTTTTTCTTTTTTAAAATTAAATGATGGTAGAATTGCTTTAGGGACCGTAACAAACGGACTTTATATTGTGGATCTCAATTCCGGGTATGTTGAAAATATTAATAAATTAAAAGGCCTTCAAAATAATACGGTGTTATCGATTTTTCAGGATGATGAACATAATTTGTGGCTAGCATTAGATTATGGAGTTGATTATATTAAATTAAATTCTTCCTTAAAATATTATTATGACTATTATGGTTTATTAGGAACAACTTATGCGGCAGTAAAAAATGGTGGCTTCTACTATTTGGGAACCAATCAAGGATTGTATACGCTAGATGAGGAGCCAACAGATATAGAGGAAGATTTTAAACTGTTGTTGAATGGACAGGTCTGGAATCTTACGTCTATTAATGATGAGATTTGGGTTGGTCATGACAAGGGAGCTTATCTTGTACAAGATAAAGATCTTATAAAAATAGGTTCTAGTAAAGGAGCTTGGGATTTCAGAGAATATGAGTTTAGTGAAGAAGAGTTTGTTTTATCTCCTAATTATAATGGTGTCGCTTTATATCAGAAAGAGAATAATGACTGGCAGGAATATCAGCTTAAAGGTTTTAACAAATCGGTTAGGTATTTAGAAGTCGATAGCCAAAATAATATTTGGTTAGCCCTTCGCTCCGAAGGAGTTTTTAAATTTAAGTTAGATATAGATAAGAAAACTTTAATACAGCAATCCTTCTTTCCACTAAGTGATTTTGAAGGAGTGGTATTGTCACTTTCGAAAACTAAGAATGACATTATAATAACATCCGGATTTCATATGTATACTTATAATGCTGAGAATAATTCTTTTGCAGAAGAAGCATTGGGAATGAATAAAGGGTATGCGCCTAGAATTATAGAAAAGGATACGGAGACTTGGTATGTGGATAATGAAAGTGTAGTAATTGATACTGGAGATGAACTAGTCAATTTAGAAGAATTACAAAATCAACTAGTACCAGATGTTTTGAATGTTTTTGAATTAGATGGAGACAAAGAAATTATTCCAATATATGGTGGTTTTTCTGCATACATCCGAAATAAAGAAGTTTCTGTTAAAAATACTAGGGAAGATGTTCTTATTAGGGATTTTGTGTCGGTTAATAGTGATATTTCGTATGCTAGAAAGTCAAGAATCCCATTTAAAGATAATGACCTTAAAGTAAAATACGCATTACCACTTTTTGGTAAAAAGGTGTTATATCGATCAAAAATAAATAATGAAGGATGGAGTGATTGGACAGTCTCTCAGGAAAGGATATTGTATAATTTAACGGAAGGAGATTATACGTTACAATTAAAAGCCAAATATGATGATGTAATAAAAGAATCTTCTTTTTCTTTTAAAATTAGCCCACCTATATACAGAACGCCATTAGCATACATAATATATGTATTACTTTTTTTAACTCTAGTACTGGTTGGAATTTTTATAAGTCGATATAAAATGAAAAAGCAGAAAAATAGACTGATAAAGCTAAAAGAAGAAAAATTACAAAAGCAAGAACAAGAGTATAAGGCACAAAAGATTGAGCAGGAGCGTAAAATTATTGAACTCAAAAATTCCAAATTAGAAGATGAGATAAAAGCCAAAAGTAGAGAGCTTACTCAAGTAGCATATGTAAATCTTAATAAAAATAAGATTCTTAAAAAAATTAGAGATAAAATAGTGAAAATACAAGAAGCTCCTAACGTTAGATCGCATGATAGTAATTATATGGATTTGCGTAGGCTTGTGGAATACTATATAACAGACAAGGAAAGTAGGATCTTTAAGATCAATTTTGATAAATCCCATCAAGAGTTTTACGAAAGATTGTCCAAAGAGTACCCCGGTTTAACTTCAAAGGACCTTAGATTGTGTGCATACCTTAAAATGAATTTGTCTTCAAAAGAGATTGCGCCTCTTCTTGGTATAAGTCCGCAGAGTGTAGATGTAAATAGGCATAAGCTTCGAAAAAAGCTGCAATTGGACTCAGAAGATAATTTGACAAATTTTCTAATGGTTTTTTAGAGATATGCATTTTAAAGGAGCCCAATTATTAGTTTTTCTTATTATTTGCTCTTTTGAAAGTTTAGAAATTATTTTTTTTGATTTGTAACTTTAATGTTTAGAGTGTTTTACAAAAAGGTTAAAAAATAGTTGTATTTTTTTGTTGTTGAAAGGAAAAAGGGTTGTATGTTTGCACCCGCAAAACGGAATAAGTTTTGAGAGTTCATTGAGAGAGTTTGGTTTTTTTGAGGATGTTTTTAGAAATTTTTAGTTGATTAAAAATTTTTTTAAAAAAAAGTTCAAAAAAGTTTTGCGGGGAATAAAAAAGCGTTTTATATTTGCACCCGCTTTGAGAAACAAGCCAAGTTCATAAGAATAGAAATTATACTGGAGTAGGGCAAAAGAGATTTTGTTTTTAAGGTTCGATTCCTTGATAATTATCGAATACAGCCAGCGATGAAGATTGTGTTGGGTTGTTGAAAAAGTTCATTGATTTATTGATTGACAGCGCGTATTAATATTGGTTTATACTGATATTATTACAAT
>NZ_BAAAGE010000004.1:0-475335 GCF_039523995.1 Aquimarina litoralis | reverse complement strand
CCGTAGCATTGTTAGGTCCTGCATTGGTAATCGTAACACTAAAGGTAACCGTATCTCCAGCACTGATCGTAGTACTGCCATCGGCATCCGTTGTCAACACAACACTCTTTGCAATACTTAAATCACTCGTCGGATTTACCGTTAAAGAAGCACTATTTTGTTCGTTAATACAAACATTAGCAGGATGCGTAACAATCACATTATATGTATTTCCGTCTAAGGCGGTTGTTGGATTTGTAATTGTTAACGTAGCTCCATTAAAACCACTATATATACCTCCATCTGTAGTTCCATTAATATCAACTCCATTTCTTTGCCATTGATATACAATAGCTCCTGACACGTCTGTAGCGGGAGGAACTGTATAATCTGGGGTGCCACTAGAGAACGTAGTAGTAGATTGAGCGGTAGCAACAACACTAAAAGTAGCCGTTTCCCCAGCATTTACTGTTTCATTTGCAGGTGGAGTAGTTACTGTTAATTGCGTAGCTACATATTCATTTCCTGTAATTCCATCATAGCCTCCAGTACCCCCAGTTACCAATCCATTTCCATCAAAACCAGTACCATCTAATACTCCATCTGCAGGAGTAGTATCCGTTCCTCCTGATTCTACCACATCATCACAACCATCATTATCACTATCCAGATCCTGTCCATTAGGGTCACCATCACCATCTATATCGGTATTACAAGAAGGCGTTAATAATAAATTAAACTGAAAGCTTCCCACAAAGCCTAAGTTCGTATATCTAATTTCTAATTGATCTCCTGCTGTTACTGGAAAACTAAACGAATCATTAGGAGAATCGGTAGCTCCACAACAAAAAGAAGCAAAGACTTGTCTTGTTCCATTGATAAAAAGCTCAAAAACATCATCTACACTAAACCCTGTACCACCGAATGTTAGTGTTCCGTCTATATCTGCTACTCTTTTAAAAATTGTTTGATAATAGGGTTGAAATCCAACATCATCTACATTAGTTCCTACATAACTAGGAGGTACCAGACCTGTACTGGAATTGGTATCAAAAACACCCGGAGATGTTTGAGCATACGACCCTGATTCTGTAAAACTTAGAGAATTACCTCCTACGTAAGCTTCTCCCACAAAAGTAGGTGTACCTACTGAACCATTTAATGTACTATTCTGATCACTATTGCCAAAAGTAGAGCCCGTAATGGCAAAATGTCCACTATAATACTCTGCATCCCAATATCCAATGCCAAAATTACCATCTTGCACTCCATCTGGAGTTCCTATAAACACGTCGCTTACGTAACATTCATTAGTATCTAATATTCCATCATTGTCATCATCCAGATCTGTCCAGTCTGGTTCTCCATCCATATCCGAATCTACTGCCGATCCATTAATCGTAATCACTAGATTAGCATCATCGGTATTAGATAAAGCATCTTGCAACGTATATGGAATCGTATCTATTAAAGTTTGTCCCACTAATAAATTAGCAACAGTAGGATTAGTAGTATCCACTGTATAGGTATAACTCCCATCAGGATTTACAGTAATAAAACCATAGGTAGTAGCCACAGTGGTGGCACCAACTACAGGAGTTCCGTTAATTACGATAACCGTTACCCCATTATCTCCTTGCCAAAAAATATCAGAAACACCGGCAATTTGTCCTCCAGGATCTGCATCCGTAGCATCAGGACCATAATTATAAGACAGTACAAGTTGATCAATAGGACCATCAAAAGCAACATTAATATTACCTGTAGCATCCGCTTCTATAGCAGTACCTGTTCCATAAAAGACACTACTTCCTGCATCTACAATCCCACCAGTTATTGTATTCGTAAAAGTGACTGGTGCACCATCTAAAAACCCTTGAATCCTCATTTGATCTTGCCAAGCGGTTCCTTGAGAATAGTCAATATCTGTTACTAAAAATCCTAGATTAAAAACCTCCTGCCCAAAATCTATTTGTATTGCAGTGTCCTGATTAGGTGATGTAGCAGGATCTATATTAAATAATAAATATCCTGTATGCCCTCCATTAGTAGCTGTATTTAGTGAAATTAGATTACTTGCAGTACCTATCCCATCGGGATCCAACGCTGTAAAATCTACTGATATTCCATCGATAGTTAATGAAGCTCCACCAACTGCTTGACCATTGGTAAATTGATTTTCCCAAACCAACATCGATAATGGTCTATCCAATAAATCTTGTCCATCCACTCCATCACCTTCTATCAGGTTACTGCTTGCAGTGTTTTGTACGTTAACCGTTACACTATTTACATCATCCACAGCAGTTGGAGGATCATCCACTCCATTAATAGTAATCGTTAAAATACCATAATCAAAATTTCCATCAAGATCCTCTACGGTATATGCTACAATATCATCTAAACTCGTTCCATTTACCAATCCTGCAACTGCTGGATTGGTAGTATCTACTGTGTAGGAATAGGATCCGTTAGACTGAATAGTAAAAGTTCCGTACAGCGTATTGTAAGCCATACCAACTTCTGCTGGAAACACATTTACCTCAGAAACAGATAACACCTCTCCTGGTGTATCATCTATATCGTTAGTTAATACGTTTCCTGTTACAGCAGTCATCGAATTTGCTGCTATACTATTGTTATCATCAACAGCATCTGGTATTCTTGTAACATTAATAATAGTCTGAGAAGTAGAAGAACCTCCTGTACTATCATTTAACGTAAAGTCCAATGTTCTGGTTCCTTCGGTATAAGGATCTGTTAAATCTCCATAGAATATAATCTCTATAAAATCTTCAAAAACACTATTAGGTATCGGGTCATTTGTAGTTTCTGTAATCGTAAAGGTAGTTCCTACTTGCGCCACTTCTAAAATTATCCCTCCTCCTCTATCATATGTAAAAGTATTAGAAGCTGTAAAGAAGTATAAATCGAATCCAGCTCCATTATTTATTGCTAGTAATTCACTTGCATCTACATTTCCACTCACAGTAATGGTAGCACTAGATAATGTCCCTGTGTCTGAGGTAATTGCCACATTTCCCCGAGAAATACGAAAAACGTTACCTGTTGTGGGTTCTAAATCAAATTCGAAATTATTACCCGCAGTAAATTCGTCTAAATCCAAGGTAGGTGGATCTGTTGGCGATTTTGCAGCAAACGAGTTTTTATAAAAAACGGAACCGAAGTCCACATCATCTCCAGCATCTCCTCTATAAATTATAGGACCTTTTATATTGTAATCCTTCTCATTTTTTGGAAATATCTCCTTATAAGCTTCTACTACAATAGTAGATCTATTTTGTTGAGATGCAACAATATTAGGTGCTACCATTATTATACATAATAGTAGTATTTGCAGCCATAAGAATTTTGTTGTACGTATATTTCCCTTTTGTAAAACATTTCTATTTAGACTAATAGAAAAAATTTCTATTATCCAATTACATTTCAAATCACGCATAGGAGCTTCTTTTTATTAAATATCTACCATAATAAAATCTTGATCTATCAAGATTTCAATTATTATTCTCTACTGGTATTTTTAATATCTACAGACATATTCAAAAGAAATACTGTAGACTTGTAACATTCTCTCCTTATCTAAACCTAACAAAAAGGATCATCACGATTTTTAATTATCGATAAAACCGATAGTTAACATAGCTGAATTACCAATTACTATAGATCAATCGTTTTCATATTTAGTTTAGATAAGATGTTACACAAAACAAGCAACTTTGTATACTTACTAAATTGCTTTATAAAAAATGTGGGGTAAGTAATAGCGTTACACATTGTCCTTCTATAGTTACTATAAAAAGTATCATACAAGAAGGTGTTTTTCCTATTTATCGTCCGCTCCTTTTCTGATAAAAATCGGAACTCTTCATTAGGAAAATCATTAAAAAAAATAGGAATATTAGTGGTGCGTCTTATGAGAAAGACGATACATTTATTATTGAATATATTATGTTTAACTACTTGAGTAATTATTTTCATAGGCATCTTAGATCGTATTTATGTTTCCTCTTGCGATAAACAAATATTTTAACATTAGTATCGTTTAAAAAAGTGATTATAACATCAAAACAATCTTAAAAAAATGACTGTAAAACATGTTAAAAATCAACACTTAAATCTAATGAATTAATTCGCTAAAAATAACAATATATAACACAATAATTTTGTTAATTATTTTATGTTAAATTTTAACAATAAATCAACATATTTACTTTAACATTTTAAATTTATAACTATTTAACTGATTATCAAAGACTAATAACCTCATTTTTTTTACTCAAAAACCGTAATTACACAATAAAAAACACATTCATGGGGAAATAATACTTGTAAATAAAAATAATATTTCCCCTTAATTATCAAATATATTTTATCTGATTTTTCCCTTAATTAATAAAAACATCTGGAAAAGAAAAAAGCCTTCCAACCGGAAAGCTTTAAAAGTAATTTCTCTAGGAATCAATCGAATAATAGTCCCTTTATTATTCTCCTGTAATACAAGTACATTGTCCTGTAAAAATGTTCCCCTGAACAGTACCTGGACAATAATCACTGCAACTTGCCATCACATAGTCCCCACCATGGATTGTACTTTGCATACTTTTACTTAACACACTTACTCTTTTTAAATTCGCTAACTTTTTCATATTGTATAAATTAAATAGTTATCTGAGAACATTTTAAGACACTCCCAGCTTGCGTCTAAATTTGGATTAAAACTGTAAGATCACCATCACTAAATAAGCAATTAGCAACCTCTAAAAAACATTAAAAAGTTTGTGTGAATCAGATTATATATTCCCCTATAATTCTTGTCAAATATATTGAAATACAATTATTTAAATTAAATATTATTACGGATAAACCTCAGTTAACAATGAGATTAACACACTGTTAAAATAACAAGGGATTTTTCCCCTATTTGAAAAACATAAACATTACCTCTTTTGAAATACCCTTTTCAGCTTTAGACAACCTCGCATCAAAAGGCAAAAACTGGCATTCGAACATTCGGAAAAATAAAAAGGGACAGCAATTGCTGTCCCTTCTATTCTATATCTGTTTAAAAACTGCTCTATTATACGAATCCTCTTTTACGTGCTTCTTCTAATAATTTTTGATCATCAGCTTTAGCAATAGAGAACATTTCCTTGATTTGGTTCTTACGCTTTTCTATAGCACTTAACGAAAGACTCACATAGTTAGGTAAATTCTTAGTCTTTACACCTCTAGATAAGTGATATAAGATCTTAAGATTCTTTTCATCTAATGAGAAGTTGTTGGTCATCATTTTTCTAAAATGATTATTTACCGTCGCACTATAATACGGAGTACCACTCACGATATTATTAAATGCCAATAATAACTCTGCAGAAGTAAGATCACTCTTGATTAAGAATCCAGAAGGATTGATGTTCTTTAATATATTATGAATTCTATGATCTTCTCTATGCATCGTTAGGATAATAATTTTTGCCTTAGGCAATAACTCTTTAGCATGTTTTGCTAAATCTTCTCCAGAGGTGATAGAACCATCAGAAGAAGGTGGCAACTTAATATCTACAAAAAGCATATCATAAGGAGTCGTTTTAGAAGATTTTAGAATACTCTGATATGCATCATCACAATTGGATGCGATATCGATTTTGATTTGGTATTCTTTTTGGTTTTCTCCTAATAAGGTGTTCTTGTATCCTTCGATAATCATTGGATGATCATCAATCATAAGAACTTTTAACTTTTTCTTCATTTTTAAAATTTTGTCAGTTGTTATCCTATCTGGTTACTTATGTAACTACAATAAAACATTTATAGTATACTCAGTAAGTGGATATGACAACATTTACATTAATTAAATTGGTATACCTACAGATACTTTGGTACCTGCATCCTGATTACTAATAAAATCTACTACACCATTCATCTGGGTAACTCTGGATGTAATATTTTTTAAACCAATTCCTCTTTTTACCTTACTGCTTTTAAATCCGATTCCATCATCTAAAATAGTAAGATTTATTTTATCATCCACATAATCGAAGTTTATTTTTACGCTTTTTGCCTTTGCATGTTTAAATATATTCTGCAGCGACTCTTGTATAATACGGAATAGATTTACTTTTTTCTGATCATCTACTACTTCCCAATCAATGTTTTCATCATTGGCAAACTCAAACTCCATTTTATGCACCGTACACAGATCACTTACCAAACTTTCTACCACATCTACATAAGCAATATCTGGTGACAAGGTTTCCGTACCCAAATCATGCGAAATCAATCTAATTTCTCGTTCTATAGATTTCAGTTCTTCTATATATTTATTTCTGGCATCGGTAAATCCATCATTAGCGCGCTGATTGATACCATCTAAGCTTAATCGTACCCCAAACAATCTACCAAGCACACCATCATGCAGCTCTTCGGACATTCGGTGTTGCTCCATCTTGCGCCCTTCTTCTAATTTTAGTTGCTGGCTAAGTAGTAATCGATAAATCTCTTGGTTGGATTGTTGCTGCTTTTGCTCAAACAATAACTCTTTATTACTCTGCTGCTGTCTAAAGATGACATATCCTAATAGAAATAATACGGATAATCCTAAAATAGCAAAGATTAAGTATTGATTTTCTTTACTAATCTGAGCTATCTCTTCTGTCTTTTTTTGGCTCTCAAACTTAATTCTAGCAAACTTATTTGTATGTGAGCGCTCCTCTTTAATCAAACTATCATTAAGTACAATATGTTTTTGAGCATAAGCTAGCCCTTCTTCACTATCAGAAACCTCTGTCAACAATTGATACGCTTTCAATAATTCTACATTATTATTCACTACTGGCGCAGCTTCCTTAACTTTTAACGCGTATAATTTAGCAAGACTATCATTACCTTTATGTTGATAATACTCAGCATAATGTAAATTGCTAGTTGAACTCCCTATCTGATCATTCAAACTATCACTAATTCTAGAAGATTTATTAAATAACTCTAATACACTTTCATCATCTCTGTTAGCTAAAAATCTAGCATAAGCCAGATTATGTAGCAACCTTGCATACCTTTCGCGACGACTTTCAAAAAACTTATCAAAAGAAAGAGCTTTTAAATAATATTCTTCCGCTTTTTGATAATCCCCTTTAACTTCATAGACAGTGCCTATGTTATTATTCCCAATAACTGAATATAGCGTATCTTTCCCTATAATCTTCGCATTCTCAATAGCTTTTTGATGATAAAACACAGCATCATCATACCTTTCCATATACCTTGCAATTAGACCCAAATTATTATATGACAAAGGAACATATCGTAAATTTTCTGATATTTCAAATCTTTCAATAGCTTTTACTGTTAAGTCTTCACTTTCCGCATAGTCCTTTACTTTTCTGGAAAGCTTTGCTAAATCTATTAAAACTTTACCATGATCATAAGTGTATTGCTTTTTATCAAATTGTTCACTTTTATCAAATGATTTATAAATTTTGTCCGCTCTATTGAAATTACTATATGCACTATCAAGCTGTTTATCCCTATAATAAATCCCCAAATTAGCATACGATTTAGCTAAACCTAATGAATCTTTAATTAGTTTAGACAACTCCAACATTTTTTCATCCATTCTTTTGGACGCCTCATAATCTTTAAGATTATGATAAATTGAAGATAAATCCTGAGCTTTTTCTCTTTTGTATTTATTATTATCAAGATTGGAATATAAAGAATATGCTATATCAGTACTTTTTTTCCGGTTTTCTATTGATCTACTTGTATCTTTAGCATCTTCTAAATGAGATTCTATTAACTTCGTTCTTGTATCTTCTGTACTCTCAATGAAGGATTTTTCGCAACCCAAAATTAAAACAAGAGCTATTAATGAAAGGAATCTTAAAATAATATTTTTATTATCTTTTATCATAATCAAATTAAGATTTTATCGAAGTTATAAAAATCATTTGGGAAGAAAAATTCTCAAACAGAAAAAAGAGCCTATAAAGCTCTTTTTTTTAATATATATAGATCTACTTATTATTAACTTTTATCTACATCTTCTTCTTCATCTCCAGCGTTTAGTTGCACATCAATTTCCTCAATCCCTACTTCCTCGTTAATACTGTCTGACTCACAAGCGATGAACATTGAACTTACGAATAATACTGCGAATATAGTTTTTATAGCTTTCATAACGGTTTATCTTTTATAATTAATATCTTATTCTGGTTGTAATTTGTTGTTTATTAAAATTTTCCTTTTCTAAACTTTTTTTGTTTTGTTTAGTGCAATCAAACTTTCGTTTTCTTGGTTTCTGTTTTGTAAGGATTTCGCTGGCCAGCGGCATACTTAGATTTCTCTCTGTATATCCTTTAGTAAATGTGTAATAGGTTGATAACCTTAATTGTACACTACAAATGTAGGGAGATTGCCCCCTCGCGCCTAATATATTAAGGTGTGTTTAGTGGATGGATACCTGTACGGTGTAGATAGGTCAATTATACGAGTGAATGACCAATTTTTAAAAAACAAGAAATATGTAAGAAATAGATTACTACTGGAGTTGCCGTAAAATTTACCTAAAAAAAACTTAAAAAAAACAAAAATCCAATAAATCTAAAGAAGCTAAAGAATCTTAAACCAACAAAGCTTCTTTACTGAAAAAGAAGTAGTTAGATAATTTCCCTAAAATCAAATAAGAAAATTCCCTCATTACACTGTAAGTGTTTAGTTTCAAATTTGTTAGAAAAATCCCCTCATCCTTTTCGTCCTATCTTATATAAGAACCTTACAAGTAAATAGGGAATTTATCAAATAAAACAATATATATAAGTAATTGATTGATTCTTATCGGTATATATTGATCATCATATACAATAAGAGAGTATTTCGATAGGCTTCCATATAACACCTCATTCTAGATTAAGATTTAAGAAACCTTTCAAAAGCTGCTTGATTAAAGAGGGATTGAGAGAGAGGTTATTAAAATAATTCGTTCCTTTTTGTCACGCTAAATCCTTCGACAAGCTCAGGACAGACTTTGTCGAAGTGTTTTTAATATCCTAATCTTATTAGTCTTCGACAGGCTCACACTGACAACAAGAAGCTATTGAAAACAACATCCCTATTTGCCCTTCACTACAACTTGCCTGTAACCACCGTTACATCGACTTCAAAGGGAGACCTCATTTTACTTCCCTCTTTGAAGAGGGATTGAGGGAGATGTTTGGGAATTCAAAACAAAAAAAACCTCCTCGCTATGGCGAGGAGGTCCTGACTTGCGTTTTATTATAAGTAAGATATTTGTGTGATCTAAAAATAAATAAAACAACTGACTGCTCTTATACACATTTACTAGATATTACAAAAAGCAATGAGTTCATCTGATGTACATTTTTTTTGATTCTTTTAGTATGTAATAACCAACTAACGGGGTTTTACAATATTAATTAGCTTTCTAAATGATTGTGTTTTACATTTTTATTTGTATTCCAATAAATAAAAATGTAAACAGATCCCAATCTTCATTGGGATGTAGTTCGGCTAGTTTGTTTATTAAAATGTCTTTCATTTTCATAAACAAAAGTCTCACTACACATAAAGAATACTATTCTTTGCTAGGGTATCCTTAATCTCTTCTACATTGGTTTTGTAAGATTTAGAAAAAGGAATCATATCACTTGTGTTTTTAATGGCACATTTAGCTTTACCAAAATGTATTCTAGATACATATTTCGTATTGATAATGTAGCTATTATGAATTCGCACAAAGTGATCTGGCAATAAATTCTGAAAATGTTTTAAAGTCTTAAAAGCCTCTACCTTATTACCATTACTCATGATAAAATCGGTAGTATTGTTATCCGCTTTTAAATACAGAACATCATCGATATTTACAAAACGATAATCCCCGTACGACTTAAAACACAAGGTGTTATCCGTAGTAACTTCTTCAAAATCTTTCTCAAATCTAAGAACGGTTTTGATAAGGTCGCTTTTAGATAAAGGTTTCAGGATATAATCCAGTACACGATTACGTATACCTTCGATAGCATAGTCTGTAGTTTTCGTAATAATAACAAACTCGGGTAGGTTTGTCATATACTTTGTAAGTTCTGATAATAGATTATACTTCGTGGCAGACGTTTGAACTCCCGGTACTTCCGGTTCTAAGAAAACTATTCTAGGTTTTCTTTCTAAAATCAAGTCCAACGCCTCTTGCTCATTTTCGGCAATTCCAGTACACATATAATCATTGTGATCTTCGAGAGCGATCTGAATTTTGCGTGCAGAATTCTGATCATTATCAATAATGATGTAAGGGTATTTCATGAGGTAAACAATTAAAGGTTAGCGTTGGTCATTAAATACTGTTCGTATTCAAAAAAAATTGTACACATTTACTGATTACAAGTTAGGTTTTTTACTTATATCTTGGTTACGGTAAAACCGCAATATTAATACGGAATCCTAAGGATATCAGGGATTAAGGAGAAATCTTTGATCGAAATAATTTGCATATCGTCGGTTTTGGGGGTTTAGAATCTCTAAACGCAAAAAGAGATACCTTAGTATATATGACCTAAAAAAATTAAAGTTTACAAGTATTTATACCATATTTTACATTTTTTTGATACCGCAGAACGATATTATCATAAATATCCAGCTCCATACTACAGTAATATTATTGATTATGAGATATTAAGAAAATAAAAATCCAATGTGTTTTTAACTTTCCTCTTTGAAGAAGAATCGAGGGAGATGTCATCATACACTATCAAAGTTCAAGAGCATTTAGACAAGCTCAATGTGGCACCTCAGTTCGCAAAGAAACTCAACCATCATTTAATTTTAAAATAATAAGAGATCATAAAGAAGGATTCAAATATTTTAAATAGTTTTAGAAAAACAAATCACGAATGAAGAAAGTTGTTGTTCTTACCGGTGCAGGAATCAGTGCCGAGAGTGGTATTAACACCTTTAGAGATGCAAACGGATTGTGGGAAGGTCATGACATCATGGAAGTCGCTTCTCCTATCGGATGGAATAATAATCCTGCATTAGTGTTAGATTTTTATAACAAGCGACGTAGTCAATTGCATAGCGTAGCGCCTAATCTGGCACACAAAGCCTTAGTAGCCCTAGAAAAGACACATGAGGTAACTATCGTTACACAAAATATAGATGATCTACATGAACGTGCAGGAAGCAGTAATGTAGTACACCTGCATGGCGAATTATTAAAAGTACGTAGTCAATTTGATGAAAACCTGGTATTAGATTGGAAAGACGATCTACATCTAGGAGATCTTTGTGAACACAATTCGCAACTACGTCCTCATATCGTATGGTTTGGCGAAGAAGTCCCAATGCTAGAAAAGGCGATTGACATTACAGAACAAGCAGATATTCTTATGATCATAGGTACTTCTATGCAAGTATATCCTGCGGCAAGCTTGTTACAATATGCACCCGCCAGTACTCCTATTTATTTTATAGATCCAAAACCTGCTATAGCACCCAACGAAAATCTCACAATTTTGGCAGAAAAAGCAACCGTAGGAGTTCCTAAAGTGGTAGAAGAACTTGTAGAGAATTTTAGCTAATCAGGTAACACAATTAACCGTTATAAGTATATAGTATCGTAAATCATCTCCTTATATATAGGAAAACTCCAAAATCCAATGATCGATTTAGAGGAAAACATAAGAAATACTAATCACTCCAGAGAACAGCGAAATTATTTTGCCAATCTTATTTTGGATAATCCCGAGTTGTTACCGCAGCTATTGGCGATTTGTCATCAGGTGGATGACGAAATTTCTTGCAGAGCATCCTGGGGACTGGAATTTTTATGTAAAAAAAGGTTAGATGCTATACTCCCCTATTTAGATAGTTTTACGAAAATATTGCCAAAGGTATATCAACATCCGGCGGTAAGACCTATGGCAAAAATTTGTGAATACCTTATTCTTGCGTATTACAAAGAAAAAAATCCTATTGTGCAAAAATCATTAACCAAAATCTATCGAGAAAAAATAACCGAAGCTTGTTTTGATTGGTTGATTTCTGATCAAAAAGTAGCCGCCAAAGCGTATTCTATGACAAGTTTATATCTATTAGGTACTGAGTTTGATTGGGTACATCCAGAATTAAAAGTCACCTTAGAAAATAATTACCATCAAGGCAGCGCTGCATACAAAGCTAGATCCCGAATGATTCTGAAAAAGTTGTAGTTTGGTTAATGGTTAATAGTTGTTGGTTTTGGTTCATTACAATTATTTTTTTCTAGGTTACCTTATGAATGGCAACTCTATTTGATAGTACTTTAGATTTAAATTCTTACTTGGAAGATCGTAATTACTCATGAAATAAATTATCTTTGCAGCTTTCAAAAAAACAAAGTCATGTCTTTAACTCCATTACAAGCTATATCACCTATCGATGGTCGTTATGCTTCTAAAACACAATCATTAAGCGCTTATTTTAGTGAAGAAGCTTTAATAAAATATCGTGTACTGGTAGAAATCGAATATTTTATCGCTTTATGCGAAATACCATTACCACAATTAGAGCGTATAGACACTTCAATTTTTGAAAAATTAAGAGCTATTTATACGACCTTTTCTACCGAAGATGCTCAAGCTATAAAAGACATTGAAAAAGTAACCAATCACGATGTAAAAGCTGTTGAATATTTTATCAAAGAAAAATTCGATCAGCTAGGTTTACAAGAATACAAGGAGTTTATCCACTTTGGACTAACATCTCAGGATATTAACAATACTGCGATACCACTAAGTATTAAAGAAGCTATTGGAGATGTGTACATTCCTCATTACTTAGAATTGGTAGCAAAACTAAAATCATTAGTAGAAGAATGGTCTGATGTATCCATGCTAGCTCGAACACACGGACAACCAGCTTCTCCTACTCGATTAGGAAAAGAATTTCAGGTTTATGTTACTCGATTAGAAGCGCAGTTTGATTTGTTAAACGATATTCCGAGTGCCGCTAAATTTGGTGGTGCTACTGGAAACTATAACGCGCATAAAGTAGCGTACCCTACTATCGACTGGAAAGAATTTGGTACTCGATTTGTTCAGGAAAAATTAGGATTGCACCATTCTTTTCCAACAACTCAGATCGAGCACTACGATCATATGGCGGCATTGTTTGATGGACTTAAACGTATCAATACAATTATCTTGGATTTAGATAGAGATGTATGGACTTATGTTTCTATGGATTACTTTAAGCAAAAAATCAAAAAAGGTGAAGTAGGATCTTCTGCGATGCCGCACAAAGTAAATCCTATAGATTTTGAAAACAGTGAAGGTAATATTGGTATTGCTAATGCATTGTTTGAGCATCTAGCGTCTAAACTACCTGTGAGTAGACTACAACGCGACTTAACAGATAGTACCGTACTAAGAAATGTAGGAGTTCCTTTTGGACATACCTTAATTGCTTTTCAGGCTACTTTAAAAGGATTGAACAAGTTATTATTAAACGAAGAAAAGTTTGCTCAAGATCTCGAAAACAATTGGGCTGTTGTGGCAGAAGCTATACAGACGATACTAAGAAGAGAAGGGTATCCTAATCCTTACGAAGCTTTAAAAGGATTAACAAGAACCAATGAAGCTATTAATCAAAACTCAATTGCAAACTTTATTGAAACACTAGAAGTTTCAGATGATATTAAATCCGAATTAAAAGTGATAACTCCTGCTAATTATACTGGCATATAATATCTATATTATCAAAACATATATATATTAATAATTATATAACCTTAATTCGAGATAAGAAAATTAACTAGTCTTCGATAGAATAATCTATTAAAAATCACCTTGACTGACTTAATTTTCTTATCTCGAACTCTTGTTAAATAGCACCTTATTTATGGATATGTAAGCCTATTTGCCTATGTATTCTGAGAGAATGATCTTTTTCTCTACGCCAGTAAGAAATACCAGTTCCGGTACTATTCCCAGAATATCCTGGAACAGACCAATCCACATAAAAACCACCGTATTTAATATAACCATCCTCTACGATATCATAAGCATAAGTCATCACCTCTAGCGAGTCGATCGTTGCAGGATACTTGTAGTATCCCTTATAATGTTCTAACAAAACAGACTTTCCTGATTTTATGGTATCCGAAAATGGTAAATACATGGCATCATCTGTATAAGAATCTGCAGTTCTTTCTGGAATTCTAGCTCTTACATTACTTTTTCCCAAAGCACTATAAGCAGCCAATTCTCTTGGTATTTTAATTGGATCAAGGGATGTAGTAATAGCTTCAGGAACCAAGAATTTGTCGGGATCGTCCATACGTTTCAAATATCCAAAAGCTTCTGCTCTTAACTTTAATTTTCCTTCGCCATCATGCTTCCACACATTCAAATACTTTCCCTCTACTTTTTCTGCATCCTCAAACACTTTAGTAAACAATCCTATTTCAATGATTCTATTAGAAAACTCTAAAACATCTAACGTTTTTCGGTTGTATTCCTTTATATTCCTTCTATCAAATATAGTATCGTAATAAATTTTGATGCTTGTATCGCTTACAATCAAAGGATTATAATCTGTCATTAGTAAAGACTCAGAATCATATAGATCTTGTATGATTTCAAAAGAATTTGTTTTTCCAGCCTTTATAATCATCTGATTATATCTTGCCAACATATTTTCTACAGTTACCGGTTTTTCTATTGTTGACGTCTTCTTATTTTCCTTGTTTTCACAGGCGATTAGTGTTGTAATACCAAATATGAGTACTATATATCTTTTCATTACTACTTATTTTTATGAGTATTCTTATGGATATTTACAGATAACCATACTTCCCTTTTAATTTTATCTATGAAGTCATATTGAATATCACTTTCCAAATTTTTAACGAATTGTCTTTCATTCTTCTAAAGACAAACATATTTTTAGTACTAAAAGCATTAGGTTTTTCTTTGTTTGCAGGGTAAAAAGTTCCCTTTACTCTTCCATGCATCACTACCACCTCAGCATACGAATGCATCTCTGTTATTTCATGTTTCATATCTGCAAAACCATACTCCCTTTCTTTTTCTATATGAGCCACAAGTGTGGGTTTATCAGAAATCAATGGATGATTTGGAGCCATGTGGATCAAATCATCAACCCATACCATCATTTTATCTTCCGTGGAAATACTATGATCATCCAAAATTTTTAAAATTTCCTGTACCGATTTTTGATCTTCTTCTAGAGAAAATTTGGAAGTTTTATCCAGGCATGTGCACTGTAAAAAAGTTATTGGAATAACCAACCATATAAGAATACGCTTTGTCATCATATTAAGCTAGATTTGATATTAAAACGATAAATGTTCATTTAAAAAAGGTAAAACTCTAGTCGCTATGCGACCATCATCGCCCCAATATTTATTCCACGGATCGCCTACAAACTCGTCACCCTGATGATCCACATTAAGATCCATCAATTTTTTACTAAATCTTCGATTAGAAATCACATGAGCTTGTGTCTGATCAAATCTTGCCCAATCAAAAGCAATCGCTTTGAGACTTCGAAGGTTTTCTGCGTAATCATCTAATCGTTCATCTAAATGAAACTCTTTTTGTTCTTTTCTTACATTATTTGGATGCAGTTGTAGTTGTCCATTTTCATCTTTTTCGAATAAAAAATTACAATATAGAGGAGCACGATTGGTGTTAGGAAGAAACGCCTGACATACACTAGTGAAAATTTTGGTTCTTATATCTTCTCCCACTTCTTCAAATGATTTGGCTTGATGTATTTTTTCCCAATCTACACCCAAAGAAACCCTAGGAAGGTATCCAGAACCAGTAGCCACAGGATGTAATGCATATACTACACTAAACATTTCGGGATATTCCATAGCAACTTTAAGTGCTCCTCTGCCACCCATAAAATGTCCAATCACAGCTCTACTATTTTTATCAGAAATAGTTCTATACTTTTGATCTATGAAAGGAACCAGTTCTTTACTAATGAAGTCTAACCACAAACCACTAGTTTCTGAGTTCTCATAGAGGCTTCCTACCGTTGGAGAACTGAAGTCTGCAACCACAAAAATAAACCCCTTCGATGCGTTAGACATGATACTTTTATCGATTATTTCAGGAGTTTTTTGATCAGAAACTACACGGTCTATATGTTCAAAAAGGCTATGTAAATAATAAACTACTGGATATGTTTTTTTTGATGATGAATAACCTGGTGGAATGTAAGTTTTGATCTTTCTTGTGATGTTCAATCCAATTTTATTCTTTTTTAAAACCTTTGATTGTATAACGTCTTCCACTATACTTCCCTTCATCTTGTATTGTGCTGAAGAATCATTCATCACAAAAATCATCAGAAAAGGAAGTAAAGCTATTTTGAAATATTGCATAAGAGAATAATTTTTAAATTAATAGTTGTAATCGTAAGTAGATATTTGCCTTACTATTTTTAGTGTTCCATTTGGTGCTCTTCGCCATATTTTTATTCCTTTGCCCGTACTAATTCCAGAATATTCATTATTTCTCCAATTTGCGATATGACTTGCATAATTCACTACATATTCTCCAAGATCATTGATATAATTATTCCTGATATCTAGTTTTTCAAAAATTGGAAGCTCTGCTACATGATCTTTTATAAATTGATCTAAGGCGTTTTTATCTTTAAAAACTGGTTTATAACTAAACAATGCTATTGCATCATCTGCATATAACTGTTTCCATAAAACGTGGTCTCGATTTGCGATAAATTCTTCTGTAAAATGGTTAATAGAAGCTATTTCAAATCGGATATTATCATTAATAGGCAAATGTCCTTGATAAGCAAGTACGGTTCCCGGAACATCGTTAAACTTTAGCTGTTCGGTAAGATCTGTATGATGATTATAATTCCATATTTCAGAAATCAAAGTAATACCTGTTTGCTCTTTTTTCCATATATCCATATACTTTCCATGTAATTCCACTACTTGAGTTTCATTTTTTAATCGAACCTTCATCTTAAATTCGCCCAGCACACAGAGTTGCGATCCTAAATCCAAGGTTTCGAAATTTTCTCTTTCATATGCCAGAATATCAAATCGATCGAAGAAAGCTTTGTGATATAAAAATGCATTCTCTTTTCCGAGTAGTGTTTTATGAAATGCAGGCATTAAATACATTTCTTTATCATAATGTTTCACGATGATTTCTGCATCAGATGATTGCATTCCCTGATTGTAATCTCTAATAAACTCACTAAGCTGTTTTTCTATACTTACTTCATCTATTAGAGTAGTATTAGCCCATATTTCTTGAGAACAAATAGTAGTAAAAAACAAGAAACTTAAGAATGTTTGGACAAGTCTCATAATGGTTTTGTTTTGTGATTTATGCTAAAATACCCTGAATACTAAATTGTTAACACACTAAATTGATCAAACGAACTGAAGTATTGATGTTCGACGAATTTTAGGAGTCTGTAAAAAAGGAGATTAAAAAAGACGAGTTTTTTTGCGTTCGTCAATAATTTAGAGCTGTTGATCAATAAATCAATTAAGAGCAGTAGGGTTAGCAACTATTTTCTTATTTTAATGAGTTGTAAGTAATACATGTATGTCTGTTATATCTTTGGATACCTTTAAGAACTCTAAAATTCTGAACGTTTTATATCGTTATAAAGCGTACCATCTTTTATTTTGGTTTGCATATCATTATATGTGGTGGGCTATTGGAATAGGAAGTGCAAAAGAAGCTGCGTATAATATTTTCTTTCCACCATATAATGTAAAATTTCTGTTCTATTTTGTTTTCCAGGCAGCAGCAGTGTACTTCAATTTATATTACCTCATTCCTAAATTCCTAGAGAAAAGAAAATACCTTACCTATCTTCTTTTTTTCGGTGCAACGATATTGGTTACTGTATTTATTCTTACTTCTGGTTATTATGTAACAGCATACGTGGCAAATTCAACTGTTGCGGAGCTATTTGACAATCAAAGTTTTTCAAAACTTCTAAGGTCTGGACCTATATCCTCTACACTGGCTAGTATGACCTTAGCAATGAGCATAAAACTCACAAAAAACTGGATAAAGTCGCAACAGCGACAACAATTATTGGAAAAGGAAAAAATTGAAACTGAACTTAAATTTCTAAAATCTCAATTTAATCCTCACTTCTTATTTAATACTATCAACTCCATCTTTGTTTTGATCCATAAAAACCCTGACATGGCTTCTGAATCCTTAGCCAATTTTTCGGATCTCATGAGATATCAACTCTATGAGTGCAATGAATCTAAGATTCCGTTAGAAAAGGAAATTAATTACTTAAAAAATTTTATTAACCTCGGAAAGTTAAGACTAGACAATACTGTTAAAGTTACGACTACTATTAAAGATCAGGCATATGGTAATATCTCTATTGCTCCGTTTATTCTAATGCCTTTTGTAGAAAATGCTTTTAAACACGTTTCTCTTGGAGAAGATCAAAAAAACTGGATTGAAATTGAGCTTCATTGTTACGAAGAGAAAATACTCTTTAGAATAAAAAACAGCATTAATAATTATGATAATTATAATGCTGAGGATCTAATGAAAAATAGCGGAATTGGTTTAAAAAATGTTAGAAGACGATTGGATTTAGTATACAAAAACCAATATCATCTTGATATTCAAAAAACCAATAATATATTTACAATAGAGCTTCAATTATTGTTACAATCGCTTTCTATTTCTTCGGAACCGATAATCAATCCAATTACCTCATTACAATCTTAAAAAATAAAGTATGGTTTTAAAATGTATTGTAATTGATGACGAACCTTTAGCAAGAGAGTGTATTTCTAATTATATAGCCGAGGTAGATTTTTTAACATTACATGGTAGTTGTTCGAATCCATTAGAAATGACTAAAATTAAGAATGCTCACGAAGCAGATCTTTTATTTCTGGATATTCAAATGCCAAGAATGAATGGAATCGAATTTCTGAAATCCATGAAATCTAAACCAATGGTCATCATTACGACTGCATTTCCGAATTACGCTTTAGAAGGCTTTGATTTAGATGTAATGGATTATCTATTAAAACCAATTACTTTTACTCGTTTTTTTAAAGCGGTTTGTAAGGTAAAGGAGCAATATCTCTTGCTCAATAACAAAACTGAAACTATAGCTACCAATGATACCACTACATCTGATTATGTTTTTATAAAATGTGACAACAGTTATAAAAAGTTATATTTTGATGATATTCTTTTTATAAAATCCATGCAAAACTATGTAGCATTTCATACGGCTGATGGAAAAAAATATCTCTCTCTAATTCCTTTAAAGGAAGTTGCTAAGCAATTAGATTCTGATATTTTTTTGCAGGTTCATAAATCTTATATCGTTTGTATCCATAAAATTGATTCTATAGAAGCGGAGGGGATTACTATTGCTTCTAATCATATTCCATTAGGCAGAAATTATAGATCTAAAATAATGGAAAAGATTGTACACAATAAAATTCTCAAAAAATAGTATACAAAAAAAGGCTGCTAGCACATACGCACACTAGCAGCCTTTAATTAACACTAATATTGAATATTAGATTCTAAAAAACTAAATTCTCGGTAAATCTCCATCTCCTTTTAGTGGTAGATTAGAGCTTCCCATTAAATATGTATCTACATGATATGCTGCTTGTCTTCCTTCGGCAATAGCCCATACAATAAGAGACTGACCTCTTCTTGTATCTCCAGCTGCAAAAACTCCCTTTACATTGGTAGCATAATTATCTTCTGAAGCCTGGATATTTGTTCTAGCATCCATATCAACACCTAACTGTTCTGCGATAGTAGGTTCTGAACCTGTAAATCCAAGCGCTAGTAATGCTAGCTCACACTTCCACTCTTTTTCGGTATTAGGAACCTCCTTTAGCGTAAAACGTCCATTTTCTTTGATCCATTCTACCTCAGATGTTATTAATCCTTTCAGATTTCCATTTTCATCTCCTAAAAATTCTTTTGTAGAAATGCTCCAATTACGCTCTACTCCTTCTTCATGAGAAGAACTTGTACGCAATCTCATTGGCCAAAACGGCCAAGGCTGATTCGTGGGTCTAGCTGTAGTACCTTTACCCATGATTTCAAAATTAGTCACAGAAGTAGCTCCATGACGTACAGAAGTTCCTATACAATCAGATCCTGTATCTCCACCACCGATAACGATAACATCTTTTCCTGTAGCTAAAATTTCTTCTCCTAAATCTTTAATACCATCAACTCTACGATTGTTTTGTGGTAAAAAGTCCATTGCTTGCACAACACCATTTAGATCAGAACCTTTTACTGGTAAATTTCTTCGAACCGTTGCTCCCGTACATAATACAACTGCATCAAAATCTTCTTTTAATGCATCTGCTTTTACATCTTTTCCGATAAAGGTATTTGTTTTAAAAATAATTCCTTCTTCTTCTAAAACTTCAATTCGACGATCGATTACATTTTTCTCCATCTTAAAATCCGGAATTCCATATCGAAGTAACCCTCCTACCTTCTCATCTCTCTCAAAAACAGTCACCAAATGACCCGCACGGTTTAATTGTTGTGCTGTTGCTAATCCAGCAGGACCTGATCCAATAACCGCTACTGTTTTACCGGTTCTTTCTTTGGGAGGATTAGCTTTAATCCATCCATTTTTAAAAGCTTCTTCGACAATATTTTTTTCAATATTTTCTATGGTTACAGGATCTTCGTTAATCCCTAAAACACATGCTTCTTCGCAAGGTGCTGGACATAATCTACCTGTAAATTCAGGAAAATTATTTGTGGAGTGTAAAATACGTGTTGCTTTCTCCCATTTCCCACGATATACCGCATCATTAAAATCAGGTATTAGATTTCCTAATGGGCATCCGCTATGGCAAAATGGAATTCCGCAATCCATACATCTTGCTCCTTGGTCTTTAAGTTTACTTTCCGTCATAGGAACGGTAAACTCTTTATATCCTTTTATACGATCTTTAACAGGTTCATACTGTTCCGTCTCTCTTTCAAATTCTAAAAATCCAGTTGTCTTTCCCATGTCTATTATCGTTTATGCTTGTGCTAATTTTTCTTCTTCTAATCGTTTTAATGCTTGCTTATATTCTTCTGGGAATATCTTGATGAACTTTGGTAATTCACTTTCCCAGTTTTCAAGAATTCTCTGAGCTAAAGGACTTAACGTGGCATTATAATGTGACTCTATTAAATCTTTTAACTCTTTAACATCCTCAGGAATCACTACAGGATCTAGGTTTAAAGCTTCTTTATTGCAATGTGCTTCAAATGTTTTCTTGTCATCATATATATATGCTATTCCACCAGACATTCCAGCTCCGAAGTTTCTACCAACCTCTCCAAGAATTACTGCAACACCACCAGTCATATATTCACATCCATGATCTCCAATACCTTCCACTACTGCTTTGGCACCAGAATTACGAACACAGAATCGCTCACCTGCTTTACCATTGATATACACTTCTCCATCTGTAGCTCCATATAAAGTTACATTACCCGTAATCACATTATTTTCAGGAATTAATGTCGCTTCGTCTGGTACTTTAATAATTAATTTAGCTCCAGATAATCCTTTACCTAAATAATCATTAGTATTACCATTAACCACCATGGTAAGACCTTTGGTAGCAAATGCTCCGAAGCTTTGTCCTGCTGCTCCAGTAAAGTTTAATTTCAATGTGCTATCTGGAAGACCTTGCGCTCCATATATCTTAGAAATCTCATTACTTAGAATCGCTCCTACTGCTCTATCTGTATTAGTAATATCAAAATCCAAGGTGGTTTTTTCTTTTCTAAATAGTGCCTGGTGAGCCTGCTCGATAATTTCAAAATCTATGGATCTTCCTAAACCATGATCTTGCATTTCAGAATTGTAAATACCAACACCTTCTGGTGCTTCTACCTGATGCAAAATTGGAGAAAGATCTACTCCTGCAGTTTTGTAATGCTCAATTGCTTTTTTACGATCTAATTTATGTACTTGTCCTACCATTTCATCGATAGTTCTAAAACCAAGCTTTGCCATGATTTCTCTTAGCTCTTGAGCCACGAAATACATATAATTTACTACATGCTCAGGTTTTCCTTTGAATTTCTTACGCAATTCAGGATTCTGGGTAGCAATTCCAACAGGACAGGTATTCAAGTGACAAACTCTCATCATTATACAACCAGAAGCTACTAAAGGCGCTGTTGCAAAACCAAATTCTTCTGCTCCTAATAAACAAGCAACCGCTACATCTCTTCCTGTTTTTAACTGACCATCACACTCTAATACAATACGACTTCTTAGGTTATTCCCTACCAAAGTCTGCTGCGCTTCTGCGATTCCCAGCTCCCAAGGTAAACCAGCGTGTTTTAGAGAAGTTAATGGCGATGCCCCTGTTCCTCCATCAAATCCAGATATAAGAATTACGTCCGCTTTTGCTTTGGCCACACCTGCGGCAACAGTACCAACTCCTACTTCTGATACTAATTTCACATTAATTCGTGCATCTCTATTCGCAGATTTTAGGTCATAGATTAACTGCGACAAATCTTCTATAGAATAGATGTCGTGATGTGGTGGCGGCGAAATCAATCCTACGTACGGTGTAGAATTACGTGTTTTTGCAATCTCAGGATTTACTTTAGGTCCTGGTAATTGTCCTCCTTCTCCTGGTTTTGCTCCCTGAGCCATTTTTATTTGAATCTCAGCAGCATTGGTAAGATAGTTAGACGAAACTCCAAATCTACCTGAAGCAACTTGCTTAATAGCACTGTTCTTCCAATCACCATTCACATCTTTATAAAAACGTAATGGATTTTCTCCTCCTTCTCCAGAGTTACTCTTTCCTCCAATACGATTCATTGCCACCGCTAGGTTCTCATGAGCTTCCTTACTAATCGATCCGTATGACATCGCTCCTGTTTTGAAACGTTTTACGATTTCTGTCCACGGTTCTACCTCATCCAAAGGAATAGGATCATAATTAGAGAATTCTAATAACCCTCTAATCGTCATAAGATCTTTAGATTGCTCGTTGATTAAAGCAGCATATTCTTTATAGGTCTTAGGGTCATTATCTCTTACCGATTTTTGCAATTTAGCAACAGACAATGGATTAAACTGGTGTTTCTCTCCATTACGTCTCCATCTATACTGCCCTCCTATTTCAAGATCTAAAGAAGCATCTACTTCTCTTTCTATATATGCTCTTTTATGACGTTTCGCTATTTCTTTTTCTATTTCGTATAATCCAATTCCTTGTATACGAGTAGCAGTATTTGGGAAATACTTATCTACCACTTGTGTGTTGATTCCAATACATTCGAACAACTGAGAACTACGGTAAGAATTCAATGTGGAAATACCTATTTTGTTCATTACTTTTAGTACTCCTTTCCCAACTGCTTTATTATAATTATTTATAGCTGCTTCTGACTCTAAAGCAGTTATATTATTGTCTTCAATTTGCTCTTTGATAATCTCATTTACCATATAAGGATTAATAGCACTTGCACCATATCCAAATAGTAAAGCAAAATGATGTACTTCTCTTGGTTCTGCAGATTCTATAATGATACTAACCTGAGAACGTTTTCCTAATTTTTGTAATCCGCTATTCACAAAAGAACAAGCTAACAATGCTGGTATTGGCGCTCTATGTTTACTAATATTTCTATCAGAAAGGATAATTATATTACTTCCGTCATCGATCGCTTCAGAAACTTTATCTAACATTGTATCTAAAGCATCTTCTAATCCATTAAGTCCACGATTAATGTTGTATAACATGGATACGGAAGTAGCTTTAAAACCTTTATCTGTATACGTTTTAATTTTATCAAGATCCTCTTTAGATATAACCGGATTTTGAATTTTTAATTTATTACAGTGCTTTTCATTAATATCAAAAATATTATGATCTGCTCCTAAGGTAAGACTAATATCAGTGATTAATTCTTCACGTATTCCGTCTAATGGCGGATTTGTTACCTGCGCAAACAATTGTTTGAAATAATTGTAAATCAGTTGAGATCTTTGTGAAAGCACTGCAATTGGTGTATCAGATCCCATAGAACCTATAGGTTCTTTTGCTAACTGACTCATAGGTACGATAATCGTATCGATATCTTCTTGAGTATATCCAAATACTTCTTTTCGTTTAGCAATTGTTTCTTCACCTAAGAATAAAGGACAATCATTATAAGGTATATCTTTTAAATGAACCAAACTACTATCAATCCACTTTCTATATGGATGTTTGGCTGCTATTTCTTCCTTGATCTCCTCGTCATTTACAATTCTTCCTTCGTCCATATTTACCAAGAACATTTTCCCAGGTTCTAGACGACCATGAAATTCTATATTTTCTGGCGCAATATCAACAACTCCCGTCTCAGAAGACATGATTACATATCCATTCTTGGTTACGGTATATCTAGAGGGTCTTAATCCATTTCTATCTAGTACAGCTCCAATATAATTTCCATCTGTAAACGGTATAGAAGCTGGACCATCCCAAGGTTCCATCGCACAAGAATTGTATTCATAAAACGCCTTCTTCGCTTCTGACATTTCTGGATTCTTTTCCCAAGCTTCAGGTACCATCATCATCATCACCTCTGGTAAAGATCTACCTGTCATTAATAATAACTCCACAACCATGTCCATAGATGCAGAATCGGATTTACCTTTTAATACTACTGGTAAAACCTTTTTGATATCATCTCCAAACCAATCACTAGCTAATAATTCTTCTCTAGATCGCATTCTGGTTACATTACCCCTAAGTGTATTGATTTCACCATTATGACACATATAACGGAAAGGTTGTGCCAAATCCCAAGTAGGAAATGTATTGGTAGAAAAACGTTGATGCACCAAAGCAAGCCTTGTTACTACTCTTGGATCCATCAAATCTGTATAATACAATTTGATATCCTCTGGCATTAAAAGACCTTTAAAAATTAAAGTCTTTGTAGACAAACTTGGTAAGTAAAAGAATTTATTCTCGGATAACTTAGAACTATAAATTTCATGTTCCGTTATTTTTCTAGCCGTGAATAACTTAAGGTTAAAATCGAAATAACTTTGATCCTTAGAATTCTTACCAATAAATATTTGTTTGATAAATGGCTCTGTAGTAGCAGCTATTTCCCCTAAGTGTACCGTGTCTACAGGAACATCTCTCCATCCTAATAACACCAACCCTTGATTTTCGATATTTCTTTCGAAAGTATCTATACAATATTGTCTCTGGTTTTCTTTTTTGGGTAAGAACACATTACTTACAGCATATTCTCCTGCTTCGGGTAAATCAAACTCACAATTTTCTAAAAAGAAATCATGTGGTATATCTATTAGTATTCCTGCTCCATCTCCTGTTTTTCCATCTGAGCTTACCGCTCCACGATGTTCTAATTTTTCCAGAATTTCTAGTGCTTTATGTATAATGTCATTAGACTTTTTACCTTCTAAGCTACAGATAAATCCAGCACCACACGCGTCGTGTTCGAATTCTGGCAGATACATTCCTTGTTTCTTCATGTTATTTCCGATCTAAATAGTGTTTCAAGTTGTTGAAATTAACAAAACCTTAAGGAAGGGAAAAGAAAAACCGCATATGGAACATCGTTTTTTTGAGCTCGATAAAAAAAGGACTATTTAACTAATATAATCCTAAAATAAAGACTTGAAATTACGAATTTAATAACGCGATTTTCTTCAAAAAACCTTTATTAATCCTAGGTATTCCAGCATTTTAGCCCAAAAAATCAAATGAAAACGTTTTCGTAAAAAACCATCAATCTTTCACTGCGAAATCCTCAGTTATTTCTTGAAAAAATACATACCCCTAATTTTTTAGGGGGTAAATATTTTAAAATGATAAAAATAACATGAATACCCTTATAAATTTTGAGGCTAAAAAGTAATTCACATATTTTTGACAGAGATTTAACATTAATTTTAACTTTTTAGTCTTTATGAAGAAAATAGAAGCAATCATCAGAAGATCAAAATATCGTGTGGTTAAAGAAGCACTTCACGAAAAAGGCATTACGT
Source organism: Aquimarina litoralis (assembly GCF_039523995.1). Lineage (NCBI taxonomy): Bacteria > Pseudomonadati > Bacteroidota > Flavobacteriia > Flavobacteriales > Flavobacteriaceae > Aquimarina > Aquimarina litoralis. The sequence goes on along the minus strand of NZ_BAAAGE010000004.1, from coordinate 449,238 downwards.
TCTTTTCTTATTGGGATGTAACGGGTGTAGGTAATGAGAAAAAAGGGAGTGTATACCGTGGTATCTCTTACAGTACTACTGATATCCAAAGACGTTATTTATCGATCGTTGTAAACGATGACTTCGAAGAAGTAGCTATTGCTGCTATTTTAGAAGCTGCTAAAACAGGTGAAGTTGGTGATGGAAAAATATTTGTTTCCGATATAAAAGAAGCCTATAGAATACGTACATCAGAAAAAGGGGGGATTACCTTATCATAATCTTAATACAACAAAGATCAACTAAAACTAAATTTTATGAGTTATATACAACAACCAGACGTACAAGAAGCAGTGAAAGCGGCCGTGGAAGGAATCAACGGGGACATGGGTGCTTTATGGATTACGCTTTCTGCGATCCTAGTTTTCTTTATGCAGGCAGGATTTACCTTGGTAGAAGTAGGTTTTACCAGAAGTAAAAATGCTGTAAATATCGTTATGAAAAATATTATGGACCTGTCTATCGGTTCTATTATGTTCTGGGCAATCGGTTATGCAATTATGTATGGAGACGAAGTAATTGCTGGTGGTTTTTTCAGATGGAGTTCTGCAGATCAAGGATATGCCTTTTTTCATGCTGATGATTGGTATAATCTATTTTTCCAAACGGTATTCTGTGCTACTGCTGCAACTATTGTTTCTGGAGCCATTGCAGGGCGTACTAAATTTTCAACGTATTTAATATTTTCCTTTGTGCTTACAGCAATCATTTATCCAATTTCGGGTAGCTGGTATTGGCCTTTTGACGACAGTGCTTGGTTAAACACATTAGAGAAAAGTATGGGACTTCCAAACTTTGTTGACTTTGCAGGATCTTCTGTAGTGCACGCTGTTGGTGGTGGTGCTGCATTAGTAGCTGCAAAATTAGTTGGACCACGTATTGGTAAATATGAAAATGGAAAAGTAAACGTGATTCCTGGACACAATATGTTATTTGGTGCTCTTGGGGTTCTTATCCTTTGGTTAGGATGGTTCGGATTTAACGGTGGATCACAATTAGCATGGGGTGGTGATGATACTATTGCTGCTGGTAGTGTTCTTATTAATACAAATATAGCCGCTGCCGTTGGTGCTGTTGCTGCTTTATTCCTTACTTGGATCAAATATGGAAAACCAGATGTTTCAATGACATTAAATGGAGCATTAGCAGGATTAGTTGGTATTACAGCAGGATGTGGTGCAGTAAGTCAATTCGGTGCACTGTGGATCGGTTTAATATGTGGTATCGCTGTTGTGTTCTCTATCGAATTACTTGATAAAGTACTTAAGATAGATGATCCAGTAGGAGCAATTTCAGTTCACGGAACTTGTGGTTTCTTAGGAACTGTATTGATCGGTTTATTTGCAAAAGAAGGTGGTTTATTCTACGGTGGTGGAGCTGGACTTTTAGCAAGTCAGACTATCGGTACATTAGCATACATAGGATGGGCTGTAGTAACAAGTTTCATCGTATTAATTATATTGAAGAAAACGATTGGACTTCGTGTTTCTGAAAAAGAAGAAATTGATGGATTAGATGTTCACGAACATGGTGTAAGTGTTTATGGAAAAGATAGCTAATAGCTAACTGAGCATTAAAAAATAATAAAAGGAGTGTTGTATTTTACAGCACTCCTTTTTGTTTAGTCTATTTTATAATCTCCATCGATAATGGATATGAAGGTTCTTCTCCGTTGCTTGCTTTTATAGCATTGATAATTGGAAAAACGATACATAGAATTCCTATTAATATCAAACCAAGTATTCCTAATCCAAATAATAATATTAACGGAATACACACAATCGCATAGATAAACATACTTATTTGAAAATTCATAATGGATTTTCCATGATTATCCATTGCCAATACCTGCTCTCTTTGGGTTAACCAAAGTATTAAAGGAACTATAAACCCTCCAAATCCGGTTACTAAGTCTAATAACTGTGATAAATGGGTAATTACTAATAATGATTTGTCTTGTCTCATGATTATTTATGTTTTTTGGTTGATGATAGTTTTGATTGCTAATAAAATTAGCACTCTTTACTTATATGACGCAAAACCATTAAAAATGTTACATATTTATGATCACAAAAAAAAGCATCCCAAATTGGGATGCTTCCTTTATATATAACTAAATTTAATTCTATATCTTTTTATTGATTGATGATTAGTTTTTGTGTGGTTGATTCTCCGTTACTTTCTATTCTTATCAAATAAATACCTTGCGACATTGAGAAGTTTTTGGCAGAAATTGTATTAACTCCTGATTGTAATTCAATAACTGCTTGTTTACGACCTAAAATAGAAAATATAGTCGCTTTTGCATCTTTAACATAAGAATCTAGATGTATAGAGAAGTTATTGGTTGCAGGGTTTGGTGAAATGCGAACATCTGCAAAAATTCCTTCTGGTTCATCACCTAAGATTGCCTCTGTAGATGCTAATTCTGCAACTAAACTTTCTGCACTAGCCGATTGACCACAAGATCCTTCGTAAATCTTAACGTTGGAGAATACTGATGTGTTACCACTACCAGCATCATTATCGTTAATAAATACTAATCTATCCATTGTACCTGTATAGAAGTTTCCTACTGGTATCGTATATGTAGTTGTTCCTCCAGAATAGTTATCAAAGTTAGTCACTCCATAATTCTGAGTTCCATGAACTTTAAAATATCGACTAGATGTTAATGCATTATCATCCTCGAATCCTATTCCATGAATTTCTCCTTGACTTGTACTACTAAAATCAAATTCAATAACGGTGTTAGCAGTTACGGTATAATTCAATGCAATATATTTCCAAGTATTATTTTGCATGGATATTGATGCTCCTCCGTTGGTAATTGAGTAATTTCCAGCTGTATCTTGATTTGAGAAACCTGTGATTGTAAAATCATTAAAGTCGATTGCATCACATGTTGGAGGCGGTGGAGTTGAACCATTTGTGATACTTAAATCATCAATAGTAATATCTCCTTGCCAGCTAGTTCCAGTAACTACATTTAATCGTAACTGTACACTAGAATTTCCTGCGTAAGCAGAAAGATCAATACTAGCTTCATTCCAGTTAGATCCTTGTGAACCAGATCTACTGAATACACTAGTCCAGTTACCTGAATTATTTGCTCTTGCTTCTACATTTAATGATCCTACGGCATTACCAACCATATGATACTGAAAGCTTAGTGTTGGAGAAGAAACTCCGTTAAAATCTAAACAAGGAGAATTAAGAATTGCTTGTTTAGATGGATATCCTGTTCCGTTTCCTGAAGCTTCTACATATATATATGAAGAACCGTCAACAGCTCCAGTTGGTCCAGTTCCGTTAGAAGGAGTTCCTCCAGAATTTACTGTCCAGTTAAGATCATCACTTGCGGATTGTGACCACGCTCCTATCGATCCTTCAAAACTTTCTGAATACGGAAATGAAGAAACATCTCCTGTACAATCTTCATTTGGTGGTGGTGGAGGTGTCGTATCTAACCCCATAGCATCCCAAAAAGCAGGTATGGTTGCTCTCTCTCCAGAGTTAGAACCTCCAGAACTTGTACAACCACCATAGGCATGCACTCCAACCGCATTACCAGTGGCTTCATCTATGATTGGACTTCCAGAGTTACCTCCAGTAGTATCTGCTCTATATCGTACGAATGTATTAGTAACACTAGCTAATGGTCCTGAATGTGTCTGCTGTGTTTGGTTATCGATTCCTGTATCGGTACCAAACCCAGTAATTCTAATTGTATTTCCAGGAGCATCCTGTACTACATTGAACGATTTTCCTTGTGCTTGTAGAGGTGTTAAACCAGTTTGAGAATTGGCACTTGCTTCAAAAACACCCCAGTCATTAGCCTGACTAGGACTATTAATATATGGAGAAACAAAATTTCCTATTGGATATTGATCCTCTGGTCCAGGATGCACTATGGTTCTATCTGGATTAGATTTAGGTACATTAAATTCAATAATTTCGGATCTACTGGTTAAACAATGGCCAGCGGTTACAAATTTTCCATTAGTAATGATCCATCCAGTACAACCAATAGGTACAATTCTTCCAATCGCATCATCTGTAGAGTCGATACGATCATCTGCAGATCCACATTGAGATTTAATAGTAGGATCCAATTCCCCAACACTTAACTCATAAATGTTGATATTTGCTGTAGCATCATTAGGTGCTATCGTTAAAGTTACCGATACTTCGTCACCATTAAAATATGCACTTGAATTTTTCCAATCCTTAATTGTTTGTGAGTTTAACACTTGAGTAGCGCCATCTAATTTTGAGGTGATCGTAATCGTACTATTGTTACCAAGATTTACATCCTTAAAGAATAAACGAAGCCAAGTTGCTCCCTTTTCCGAAACATTTTCTGTAATTGTATTGGATCCACTTTTACCTGAGATATCGTCTGATTTTAGAGTCAGATTATATGGTGTTTCATGCCTAGCTAAATTCTGTGTTTGTGCAAAATTGACAAAAGGAATTAGCATAATTACTGCGCATATAACAGTGGATAATTTGTGTTTGATTAGCAGCTTGCTTCTGCTAATTGAGTTTGTGCTGTGAAAATTCATAAAAATAAAAGTTTAGTATATAGAAATTAAATTTAGTTACTAAATCTCTCGCTTTCGGTTAGTTAGACCTTAAGCTGCATTCCATATTATTTCCTTTTATTTTTTATTGAAATTATAAAAATTTCTACCCCTAAGCCTTAAATGTAAGGAACTAAATCCTCTCTGCAAAAAAGTTTCAACTTAAAAATAGAATACCACCGTGATAATATGTCTATTTTTGTATTTTGATTTTGAAATGTATGATTACACAAGATACTATTGTGGCATTAGCTACACCATCGGGAGCAGGTGCCATCTCTGTAATTAGAATCTCGGGAAAAGACGCCATAAAAATCTGCAACCCTTTATTTAAATCTATTAAAGGAAAAGATTTGGCTGCTCAAAAAACCCATACGATTCATTTAGGTCATATCGTAGACAATAATCGTGTTTTGGATGAAGTATTAGTATCACTATTTAAAGACACTAATTCATACACTGGAGAACCGACGGTAGAAATTTCATGTCATGGATCTACTTACATTCAACAAGAGATCATTCAGTTATTATTGCGTAGTGGATGTAGAATGGCTGATGCTGGTGAATTTACCTTACGAGCTTTTTTAAATGGAAAATTAGATCTTTCGCAAGCCGAAGCTGTGGCGGATCTTATAGCTTCTGATTCTGAAGCTTCGCACCAAATTGCCATGCAACAAATGCGAGGTGGATTTTCTAATGAAATTAAAAAACTTCGTGAAGAATTGATGAATTTTGCTTCTCTTATAGAGCTTGAGCTAGATTTTTCGGAAGAAGATGTAGAGTTTGCGGATCGCAGTCAGTTTAAGGATTTGATATCCAGAATTACCAATGTCCTAAAACGACTGATTGATTCATTTGCTGTCGGAAATGTGATCAAAAATGGAATCCCAACAGCAATCGTTGGAGAACCTAATGTAGGTAAGTCTACATTATTGAACGCATTGCTAAATGAAGAAAGGGCTATTGTATCTGATATTGCAGGTACTACAAGAGATACTATCGAAGATGAAATTAACATCGGAGGAGTTAGCTTTCGTTTTATCGATACAGCAGGAATTAGAGAAACAGAAGATGTTGTAGAAAGTATTGGTATCCAAAAAACCTTTGAAAAAATAGAACAAGCTCAAGTAGTTATCTATTTACTAGAAGCGGATAAATTTCTGGTTTCGGGTAAAACTTTTATTGTTGAAATTGAAAAAATTAAGAATAAATACCCTCAAAAACCACTAATCATAGTTGCCAATAAAATTGATAAAGTTGATACCAAATCTCTTGAAGTATTAACCAATGAACTATCACAAGTAGAAGGTGTTACTTTACAATTATTATCTGCAAAATCTGGGACAGGAGTTGAAGAATTACAAAACCAATTATTAGACTTTGTAAATACAGGAGCTCTACGCAATAATGAAACAATAGTCACGAATACCCGACATTATGATGCTTTACTAAAAGCATTAGAAGAAATACAAAAAGTACAATATGGATTGGATACTGGACTTTCCGGAGATCTAATGGCTATTGACATTCGCCAAGCGTTATATCATTTTGGAGAAATTACTGGAGAAATCACCTCCGATGATTTGCTAGGAAACATCTTTGCTAATTTCTGTATTGGGAAGTAAGTTACTTCCTCTTCTTTCATTTTAAAGTCACATAGAACTTTCGGCAAGTAACCTACTATTTTTATGCACTGATCATATCAATTTGTATCTTTAGATTTTAGTTTTGTAAACTTGGGGATAGTAAGCAAGCATATTATAGATGTAGATAAATCTATTGTCGTATTACCATTCAAGAATATGAGTGGAGATGACAGCTATGACTATTTTTCTGATGGAATTACTGAAGAAATCATTAATGCATTATCAAAAGTTGAAGGACTAAAGGTAACAGCCAGAACATCTTCATTTGCATTTAAAAATAAGCCAAAAGATATTCGCTTAATAGGTAACGAATTGGGTGTAACGAATGCCGTAGAAGGAAGCATTAGAATTGCAAAAGATAGGATTAGGATTTCAACTCAATTAACTCGCACCGACAATGGTTTTCTTTTATGGTCTGAAAAATTTGATAGACAATTAGATGATGTTTTTGCGCTACAAGATGAAATAAGTCTATTAATTGCTGATAAGATTCGTGAGAATTTTGGACACTTAACCGTTCAAGATCAATTAGTACATCAAGAAACTGAAAGTATAGAAGCTTATGAAAATTATCTAAAAGGGCGGTTTTACTTTTTTAAATGGGATTTACCTTCTATGGAAAAAGCTATTTCTTTTTTTGATGAAAGTATCCACATTGACCCTAACTTCACGAAAGCCTATTTTAATTTGGGTATGTGTTACAGTCTTTTGGGATCATGGGGCTTTTTTTCTAAAAATGAGGCTTTTGAAAAGGCGGAAATGTATTTTGCATTAGGTGCTCAAGTAGGAAACGAATCATACGAAACCTTTTATGTGCGTGCAACTCATGAATTTTGGGGAAAATGGAACCATCAGAAAGGGTATGATTATCTTCAAAAAGCTATAAAATTAAACTCTCAAAATGCATTTACCCTTGATTTTATCGCTGAAATACATAGAGCCACAGGCAGTTTTGAAAAAGGACTGAAATCGAACAGTCAAGCGTTGCAATTAGATCCACTATCGGTAAATGCCTTATACACAAGATCAACTATTCTGTATTTAAAAAGAGATTTTACCGAAGCTATTTCTTACGTCGAAAAAGGATTGAACTTAGATCCTCATTTCAGTTTATTACAAAACCTTAAGGTTTTAATTCTTATACAACTGAATAAGAAAGCACAACTTGATATATATCTAAAAGAAAACGTGCAATCTCAAACCCTAAAAACAATCTCACAATGTTTTTATAATCTATTCCATAAAAAAGAGATGGACACATCTAAAATAGAAGATCTTATCGGACAATTGGAATCACTAACCGAACCACTATTATATCCGTGGGATGTCTATTTGAATTTATATGCAGGACACTCTAATAAGGCGTTATCTCTTTTGGAAGAAAAAGTAAATAACAGAATGGGACAAGTTATCTCATACAAGAACGATCCTCTTTTTGAATTGCTTTCTTCTGCTATATCATCCAAAGAAAACCTAAACTCTAATTTCTTATTAGCTGACTTAGAAGCTATTCAAGAAAATGTAGATAATAATCCTAAGAATTCTATCCTCGATCATTCTGAAATTAACGCTCTGCTTGACGTTTTAAATTCGAAAATGGAAAATGAGCAACTGTATACAAATCAAAACTTAAGCTTAAGGGCTCTTGCCAAGCACCTCAACCTTCATCCTAATAAATTGTCATGGCTATTAAACGAATGTATCGGTAAAAATTTTAATGATTATATCAATACCTATAGATTGAAAGCTTTTAAGGACAATGCTTTAAAACCAGAAAATAAACATCTTACTCTTTTAGGTTTAGCCTATGATAGTGGCTTTAATTCTAAGACCGTTTTTAATACCTACTTTAAAAAAGCAGAAGGCCTAACACCAAAACAGTGGTTAAAGTCGCAACCATAAATTAGTCACCCTAGATTAACCACCTTTCCTTAACTTCTTTGTAACCTAATAAGTTCTATATCTCATTTTATAAGTTCTGAATTTTATTTCAGAACGATTGCCTTTCGGTTTTACTACACCTTTGTATCATCAAAATTTATGAACCCACAATGATAGATAACGATGTTACCAAAAAATAATAATAAAATTATTCTTCTCGCTGGAGCTACAGGTTACCTCGGTAATTATATAGCAAAGGAAATGCAAAATAGAGATCTTATCGGAAGATTAATAGCACGAAAACCTGAAAAATTAGAGCATCTTAAATCGTCTCGATTAACAATTCTAAAAGCCGAAGTTACGCGTGCTAACACATTAAAAGGTATTACTGAGAATGTAGATACTATTATTTCTACTGTAGGTATAACGCGCCAAAAAGATGGATTAACCTATATGGATGTAGATTATAAGGCAAATCTAAATCTCCTGGAAGAAGCAAAAAAAACTGGTGTTAGAAAATTTATATATATCTCAGCTATAAACGGAGATAAACACAAAAACTTAAAAATTCTAGAGGCAAAAGAAGCATTTGTAGATGAATTAAAGAAATCAGGTTTGGAGTATACCATTGTACGTCCAAATGGATTCTTTTCCGATATGAAAGACTTTTTGGAAATGGCTAGAAAAGGAAAAATATATCTCTTTGGAAATGGCGAACAATTGCTAAATCCAATACATGGAGAAGACCTGTCAAAATTATGTCTTGATTTAGTAAACGACACTATTAAGGAAATTTCTGTTGGGGGTCCTGATATATTAACCCATAATGAAATTGCAGAACTGGCATTCAATGCATATGGAAAAGTACCATCCATCTGGCATTTACCAGATTGGGTCAGAAAGCTGGTATTATGGTCCGTTCGAAAATTTACATCTATTAGCACCTATGGCCCATTAGAATTCTTTTTAACACTGATGGCTGATGATAATGTTGCGATGAGATATGGAGAAAACAAACTTCAAGATTTCTTTTTGGTAGAAGCTCAAAATTCTAAATAATTAAAGTTATGATACGCAAAATTTTAAGTAATAAATGTCCTAATTGTAATGAAGGACATATATACAGCAAAAAGAATATCTACTTCAATTTTTTTTCAAATAAAATGAATAAGAAGTGTGAGAAATGTGGATATATTTTCGAAAAAGAACCAGGATTTTTCTTTGGTGCTATGTATGTAAGTTATGCCCTGGGCATAGCGGAAGCTGCAGCAGTATTCCTCTTCGGAAGACTTTTTTTTGAGTCTGCTTATGATATGAGAATAATCTTTTGGATAGCATTAACACTTATACTCTTGTCATCATTTAACATGAGGTTTTCGAGAATAATTTGGATTTATCTCATGCGAAAATTTTAAAGCTATAAAATAGGCTCGGGATAATAATCTAGAACGATTTGCTTAAGTACCCGTAAAATATTTGTAGCGTAAATTTTAATTGCAAACTAAGTTTATGAAAGCTGTAGTATACAAAAAATATGGAGGTCCAAACGTACTTCAATTAAAGGATGTACCTAAACCTGTAATTCAATCAAATGAGGTTTTGATAAAAATAATAGCAACCTCTGTTACTGCGGGTGATGTTCGTCTTAGAGCATCGAATTTTCCGCCATTAGCTTGGTTACCCGCACGATTATTTTTTGGATTATTTACACCTAAAAAACAAATATTGGGCCACGAGTTTTCTGGTCACATCGTACAAGTCGGTGATAAAGTTACAAGATTTAAAACGGGTGATGAAGTTTATGGAACAACATCGATGCTTAAAACAGGTGCGTATGCCGAATTCATAGCAGTACCAGAATTTTGGAAACAAGGAGCATTAAGTCTTAAACCTAATAATAAAGATTTTAAAGAAGCAGCTGTTCTGCCTATTGGTGCAATGACCGCACTTTATTTATTGAAAAAAGCCAATACCTATAAAGACAAGAGAATACTTATTTACGGTGCTTCTGGTAGTGTTGGAAGCTATGCAGTACAAATTGCAAAAAGTATAGGCGCAGATGTTACGGGAGTATGCAGTAGTCGGAATATAGAAATGGTCGCTTCACTTGGTGCAGATACAGTTATCGATTATACAAAAGAGGATTTTACCAAATCAAACAAGATGTATGATATCATTTTCGATACTGTCGGCAAACTAAGTAAAGTAAATTCCAAAACTGCCCTTTTAAAAGGTGGGAAATATGTTACAACAAAAATGATTACTAAACAAAGTAATGAGTCCTTAGAAGAAGTAAAAACTTTAGTTGAAAAACAGGCAATTCGTCCATTTATAGATAAAACTTACGCTTTAGAAGATATCCAAAAGGCACATGCTTACGTAGATACAGGACGAAAACGAGGCAATATTTCGATAATAATTTAATAAGTCAAAATACATAGAAATGAAAAATATAGTAATCATAAACGGTCACCCAGATAAAGAAAGTTTCAATTGGGCACTATCAGAAAGTTATCATAAAGGGGCAATTATGACAGGTGCAAGAGTAGAAATGATAAACCTTATAGATATAAAATTCGACCATAATTTAAAATATGGTTATCGTATTCCTTACCCCTTAGAGCCAGATTTAGAAACAGCAATTTCTAAAATAAAGAATGCAGACCATATTGTTTGGTTTTTTCCGATGTGGTGGTATGGCACACCTGCCTTATTAAAAGGATTTATCGATAGAACATTTTTACCAGGTGTTACTTTCAAGTACCAAAAGGGAAAGTTATTTCCAAATAAATTATTAAAAGGCAAAACCTCAAGAATGATAATCACTTCGGATACTGTGAGCTGGTATCATAGCTTGGTGATGAAAAAACCAGTGATCAATCAGATGAAAAAAGGAGTATTAGAGTTTTGTGGAATAAAGCCCGTAAAAACTACCTACTTCGCACCTGTAAAAAGTTCTTCTTTGGAGCAGCGTAAAAAATGGCTCTATAAAATCGGAAAACTTGGAGAAGCCTTAAAATAAGTATAAAAAGTAATTCAAAAAACGAATAAAAATTAAAAATCATGAAAAACATTTTAGCATTTTCTGGAAGTAATAATCCAGATTCAATTAATGAAAAATTAGTACAGTCTGTAATTAATCGACATCCTGAATATGATATTCGGTTTATAGATTTAAAAAAGTTTGACACACCAATTTACTCACAGGAAATTCAGACCAAAGGTATACCAGAAACTATTTTAGATTTATATAAAATTTTTCAAGAAAGTGAAGGCTTTATTATTGCATCACCAGAACATAATGGTTTACCATCAGCTTTTTTAAAAAACATCATAGATTGGTTATCAGTAATAACTCAAAAATTCTTCGATAATAAGCCGGTACTGTTGTTAAGTACATCACCAGGTGTTACTGGAGCAAGAACACATCTAGGGTTGTTGGCTAAACTAATACCTTTATGGGGTGGTAAATTAAAAGCATCCTATTCTTTAGGTAGTTTCGAAACAAACTTTGATATTACTAATAAGAGAATTACAAATAATTCAGAAGTAAATAAGCTTGATAAGGCATTTAATTCTTTCATTAATACTCATTCTAATGTTATGAAAAGTAACAAGGATGTTGTGGAGTCTTATTTCAAAGCATTTACAAATGGTAATTTAGAACAGGTAATAAACATTTTTCATCCAGACTGCTACATCGTTAGTGTTAAAGAAGAAGAACGCCCAACAGAGCAATTACATGGCATATATCGCACACGTGAGGAAGCAAGACAATTTTTAAAGAATATTGTATCGCTATTTGAAACGAAAGAATTTACAGTAGATACTGTAGTTGAAGCTGAAGAAAATTTGGTAATTGCCAAAGGTACATTCACACATCTAGTAAAAAGTACTGGTAAGTTATTTTATAGTAATTGGGTACAATTATGTATAATCCAAGATGAGATGATTAAAGAATACAGATTTTACGAAGATTCTGCGGCATTAATCGAGGCATCATCCATTCAATTAGTATAGTTATGAAATCAAGACCAATAGCACATCAATTTGAGTTTTGGGCAAATTTAGGTAAGGTATGTGGCTATATTCATCAATATGATGGATATACCACACTCTTACCGAGTCAAGGTACTTGGCCCTCAAAAACATTCAATATTCGGAAAAATAGTATTTCAAAACTGAAAACTAAAATTTTGAAAAATAACATACCTAATGCTATTGCTTTAGATGCAGAAGATACAATCAATCAAATACTAATTGAACATCACTTCAAAATGACATCGGTTGTAGAAGGTATGTCAGTAAATATTTCGTCTGATATGGTGTTTAAAGAAAGCCCTAACATAATAAAAGTAGAAGATGAAACTGCAATTGCTATATTTTCGAGTATTGCTTCTAATGCCTTCGGTTATAATATTCATTTTTCCTCATTACTAGGGTTACTAAAAGATACAAATACCCAATTATTTCTAGGACAGTGTGAAGCTGAATTTGTTAGCTGTGGTATACTTTACTTAGATAAAAATGGTGATTCGGGCTTGCACATGATTGGAGCTAAAAAGGAACTAAGAGGTTTAGGACTTGGTAAAGAAATGACGCAGCATTTATTACATTATGCTTGCAAAAATGAAAGTACTCAAATTCATTTAGTGGCATCAACATTAGGAGCTCCTATTTATCGCAAATATGGCTTCACAAATAAAGGATACTTAAATTCATTTAAATTATAACACAGTAGTGTACTACTCAATTTCCTTAATTATGAAAACAGTTAGACGCCTATTAAAAATAATTATAATTCTAGTAACACTAGTCATTATAACATTAATCATTACATTGTTTGTGGATTATTATAATACAAATTATTTAAAAGTAAATACAAAATCTACTGCATCTAAGGATACCTATTTAATTACTAATGTGAATGTAATTCCAATGTATAAAGACACTATTTTGAAAAGTAAGATGGTGTTTATTAAAGACGGTATCATTCAAAAAATAGCAGATACTATTCTTATTGATGGTATTCAAAAATTTGATGGTCAAAATAAATTTCTAACTCCTGGTTTAATCGATATGCATGTTCATATATGGGATAGATATGAACTTGGTCTTTATTTGTCTAATGGCGTAACTGCCGTCAGAAACTTATGGGGAATGCCAATGCATCTTAGAATTAAAGAAGATGCAAATACTGGTGCAATCTATTCTCCAATAATAGTCACTACAGGTCCAAAATTGACGGGTCCGGAGTTTATCGGTGATGATAATTTAAACCTATTGAATCCGAAAGAAGCTAAAGAAAAAATAATGTCATACAAAGAGAGAGGATATGATCTGATTAAAACCTATTATGGTCTAGATAAAGAAATATTTGATGCGGTAATTGAGCAGACTAAGAAAAGTGATATGGATATAGTAGCACATCCATCTCAAAAAGTACCATTTTCATACCATTTAAATCCACAAATAAAGTCTATAGAACACGCAGAAGAAATTGTTCAACAAGCTTTAAAATTTGATTTAGACACTACAAAATTAAAAGGTATCATTGATACTATTTCAGTATCAAAGCATACAAGTTATTGTCCAACATTGATCGTTTTTAAAAATATTCACAATATGATGGGTAACGATTCGATTTTAGATTCTGAACCTATAAAGTATATGAATCCACTAATTAGGCAAGTTGATAGTAAAATGCAATTTGAACGATGGTATAACACAAAAATTAATGATTCATCAGCACTACATAGAATTGAAAAACAACATAAATTTCATTTAACCATAGTCGAATTGCTTCATAAAGCGAATGTAAATCTAATTTGTGGGACAGATGCAGGTATTGGCATAACAGTACCCGGATTTTCAATTCATAAAGAACTTCAATTTTATCAAGAGGCGGGTCTTTCTAATTATGAAGTCTTAAAAACAGCAACAGTTAACCCAACCAAGACACATTCGCATTTTGAATCTTTAGGAACTATTGAAGAAGGAAAAACAGCAAATCTATTGGTTTTAGATACGAATCCTTTAGATGACCTATCTGTACTCTCTGAGCCTTCAACTATATTTATAAAAGGAAAAAAAATAAATAGAGATAAGCTTAACTCTTTTAATTCAAAAGCTAAGAATAGAAAAAATTTAGTAGCAACTGCAATAAGATATGTAGAAAACTTATTGGTCGAAAAGTAAAAAAATAATCAAAACATTAATCACCCAATAGAAAAGTAACTAATTCTTTTAGTACTCATTTTCAGAAATTAAGACAAATATTACGGACACCTTTTAAAATCCAATGAATAAGTTCACAATCCAAACAAAAAAAAGTATTGGTAACCTGATTATCACCAATACTTTTCTCTTATGCATAAAAAGGCAAAAACATATACTACATATCTACTATTTAGTTTATGTTTAGTCCAACAATTCTAAATCAATAATAGTTCTAAGCTCATATTCCTGTTCATCACCATCTTCATCTGTTTCTGTTTCCCATTCTGTCTTAAAAGTGATGTTAAACTTTTTCCCAATAAATTTCTCATCACTAAGATTGTATTTTTCCAATACTTCAGGTTCTGCTTTAGGAAAAAGAACTATATCTTCATCACCATCTTCCGTAATATATTTAAATGTGAAATTTTCACCATCAAAACCATCAAAAACTCCTTCAATGATTTCCTTTTCCTGATTTGTTTCTTGTGCCTTTACTGTAGTGACACCGAAAAATAATACTATTATAATGAATGTTGTATTTATTAAATTTTTCATCTGTTTTATTTTTTGTCAGAAATGAATCAAATAAAAATTTCCTGCTTAGATAACCGCTACGGCTTTTATATAAAAAGTTTACTTACTAATAGACAAGCAAAAAATTAATCCTGTTTATACTCCATTTCATGATATGTAAGATTTAAGTTTTTTTATGATATAAAACCAGATTGTTATCACTTCAAGTCTGGTGCTTTTAGTAAATAATCTCTTAGATACTTACACGTGATGATTTCCTATACTTCTTTAACTACGATATTCTTTAAAGCTATATCGATTATACAATCTTTAGTTATTTTTATGCTAGTTCTAATTTTTCGATTCTAAAGGATACAAAATCCTCATCGTCATCCTCAACATACTCTGAGTATGTGATTTCAAAACTTTTGCCTTTAAAAGAATCTGATTTAAGATCAAATTTTCTAAGTGCAAGATTTGACACTTCTTCAAAAACAATGGTTTCACCATTTTCCATCTCAAATTGAAGGTACCCATCGTAGTTTTTTTTAAACACTCCGTACTCTACATTTTGATTAATAAAAACACCGTTCATAGATATTGATTTTAATAATTAATCTTACAAGGTTTAAATAAAGATTTCACCATTTTTCGGTCCGACTTACCAAAATATTTTAATGCATCCTTCCAATATATCCATGTAATTTTTGCAAACTTATCGGGCTCACTAAGTGAAAAAGATTTATCCGCATTTTTACAAACAAAATAATGTTTGGAAAGCTTTTGATTCTCATCCCAATCCAACGTTAAAGAATCGTAATAGTCCATATCTTGTTCAGAAAGTTGTACACCTGTCTCTTCATACGTTTCTCGGATAAGACCTTTTTCTGGAGTTTCTCCTTTTTTTAAAAACCCTCCTATTAATCCATATTCTAATCGATTACTGATCTTTTGAAATACTAATAGTTCATCTCCTTGATAGACTATTAATCTTGATTTTTGTTTGTGTTTTTTAATTTTCATAAAGACTCATTGAAACTTATACAAACTATGATAATTTTTGTACAAAAAGATCTACTACCTCAACCATAATCAGAATGATAATAATCCATTCGAGTGTACTACTCTGCCTATGGAACATAATATCCTTAAAGAGTTCCAAGTTTTCCTTAATAATTTCTATTTGATCATGAATACTACGATAGCGGTCTTTTACATCAAAAACTCTTTTTAAATCCTGATCTAACTTATTTAAAGTTTCGTCTTCCCATGAGACATCATGCGAATCAAAAATGTAAAGATTCTCAGAAATTTTGTTTTTAATATTCAACACACGTCCTATATACCTTTTCAATTTTTTACCACTGATATCTAACCTCCCATTTTCTTCGAGATAGGAAGTATGTACTCTGGTGTCTTCTAATATTTTTTCAGAAATATTAGCATACTTATCCAAGGCAACAGATTGAGCAACATTAAGCATTATTAGTCGTATAGATTCTACATCAAACTGTTGTAATGATACGTTTCCGAAAGACACCATATTAACATTACTATCGACTATGATATCCATACTTTCTGAGATCTCTTCTGAAATGCTATTTTTACTATAGTCTAAAATTTCTAAATAGTTCTTCTTTATATCTTCATCTGAAAGATTGTAAAAACAAATCACTCCATATTTGAAAACATATATGTATTGCATAGAATACAGTTCATAAAACAATTCATCGCTATCAGAGAATAAAAGCTTTGCCTCAAAGTTTTTTTTACAATTCCTTATCGAAATTGTCTCAGCAATTTGAACAGCGTATGCCTTTGTTTTCATTTCATCAAACGGTGAAAATCTCACCAGAATTCTTAAAACTTTTAAACTCTACCATGTACCCATTAGGATCTTTGACAAAGAAGGAAAGATGTTCCCCTACTTTGTTTTCAAAAAAGGTTACTTCGGTAGTCACTTCCAGATCCATAGAGAACAAACGTGAATACAATTTCCCCCAAGTTTCGACATCAATTATTACTCCGAAGTGAAAAGACGGTAATATCTGATCTCCTAAGCGATAATTCTTAAAATCGAAATTAAAAGTACCAGCTTTGGTAAATGTAATTTGATTTCCGTACAAATTGATATCTACCCAGTTATCTGTATCTCTTCCTAGTTTTGCACCCAACTTATAGGTGTAAAAGTCTTTTGTTTTTTCCAGATCTTCACAAGGAAGTGCCAGATGGAATTCAGCTTTTTTCATCTTATGATATTTTATTCTTCTTCTACATTAGAACCATCTGGTAAATCCAGATTTTTTTCACTAGAACTTTCATTGGTGTCATCAAAATCTTCCATAGCGGCCACTAAACGTTTACTTACTTTAACAAGATAAAGTGTATCTTCTGTTGTTACTTCTACACATTCCACAATTTCGTTTTGCGCATTTCTAAAAGTGATAACATCTCCATCACCATATCCATCCGGGTACTTATTGACTAATAGATCTAAAATCTTATTATTGAGTTTTTTAAAATCTACTATAACTCGTTTTAAATGTACGTTTCGTTGTGTTTTCATCTTTTTACATATCTAATAAATAGCCAAATATTAATGGTGCTACGATGGTTGCATCACTCTCTATTACAAATTTTGGAGTATCAATATCTAGCTTACCCCATGTAATCTTTTCATTAGGTACTGCACCAGAATAAGAACCATAACTTGTGGTAGAATCACTAATCTGACAGAAATAATTCCAAAATGGAGTATCTGTCCTTTCTAAATCCTGATATAACATTGGTACTACACAAATAGGAAAATCACCAGCAATACCACCTCCTATTTGGAAAAACCCTATACCGTCTTTAGAGTTTTCTGTGTACCAATCTGCCAAAAATGTCATATACTCTATTCCAGATTTCATGGTGCTTGCTTTCAGCGCTCCCTTCATTACATAGCTCGCAAAAATATTCCCCATAGTACTATCTTCCCATCCAGGAACCACCATAGGTAGATTAGCTTTGGCAGCAGCGTACATCCAAGAGTCTTTGATGTCAATTTCATAATATTCTTCCAATACTCCAGAGAGCAAAAGCTTATACATAAACTCATGCGGAAAATATCGCTCTCCTGCTTCTTCTGCATCTTTCCAAATTTTAAAAATATGCTCCTGCAGCCTTCTAAAAGCTTCCTCTTCTGGTATGCAAGTGTCTGTAACACGATTGAGACCTTTTTCTAATAACTCCCATTCCTGTTGTGGTGTTAAATCTCTATAATTTGGTACCCGTTCATAATGGCTATGCGCCACTAGATTCATAATATCTTCTTCAAGATTTGCTCCAGTACAAGAGACAATATGCACTTTATCTTCTCGAATCATTTCAGCAAATATTTTCCCTAATTCTGCAGTACTCATAGCTCCTGCAAGAGAGACAAGCATCTTACCTCCTTTTTCTAATTGAGATTCATATGCTTTTGCTGCATCTACAACAGTCGCTGCATTAAAATGAAGAAAATATTTTTCTATAAATTTTGAAATTTCACCTTTACTTTTCATCGTATTCTTCGTAACTAGATTTAAATTTTTTTACTGTTTCATTATCCTTAACATCCTCATCTTCATCGATTGTATCTTCTGTGTCCTCAAACTTATAAGACAACATTTTATAGTATAATTTTGCAGCAGCAAAATCAGATGGCTTACTCGTTTCATTAGGACATAATTCCACGATATCAAATCCTACCACATTCTTTTCTGCAAAAACTTTTCTCAAGAATTCTAAGGTTTCATACCAGAACAATCCTCCTGGTTCGGGTGTTCCAGTTGCTGGTAATATAGAAGGATCAAATGCATCTAAATCAAACGTGATATATACGTTATCCGTCATAAGTTCGATTGCATTATCCATCCAATAATCGTCATTTGCCATTTCATGGGCAAAAAACACCTGATCATCATTCATTACCAAGTTTTCTGAAGCATCCATACTTCGTATTCCTACTTGAATCAAATTGGTTTTCTCATTGGCCTCATACATAGCACAAGCATGATTATACTTAGAACCATTATATTCTTTTCTCAAATCTGCATGTGCATCAATCTGTAACACCGTAAGGTTATTAAAACACTCATCAAAAGCTCTGATAGCTCCAATTGAGATAGAATGTTCTCCTCCAAATAGGGTTACAAACTTATTCCTCTTTATGTTGTTTTTGGTAGTATTATATACTGCCTCTACCATAGATTCTGGAGTATCATTCTCTGTAATTGGTTCTAATAAACATATCCCTTTTGTATATACTTCGCTGTCTGTTTCTATATCGTATAACTCCATATTTTCAGAAGCTTCTAGAAATGCCTCAGGACCTTTGTCTGCCCCTTTGCCCCATGTACTGGTTCCATCATAGGGAACGGGTACTAATACTATTCGAGATTTTTCATAGCCTGCAAATTTTTCAGAAATGCCAGCATATGTGTTACTAGTTTTCATTGTATTAAATTATAAATGGTTTTAAATAATAGTTTCTAATTGATGGCTGTTTTGCTCCAGATGTAAAGGTTGTTCTTGTTTTTGATAACCAAGAATGGATAATAATTGTTCTGAAGTTTGTTGTTCTGCAAAAACAGAAGTCACTAAATTTCCATCCTGATTTCGATCAATAATAATATGCTTTGGTTGTGGAATCAAACAATGTTGTAATCCTCCGAATCCTCCGATGGTTTCCTGATATGCTCCTGTATTAAAGAAACCTATATATAGTGGTTTTTCTTTTTTATACTTAGGCAAATAGATTGCATTCATATGTTGCTCAGAGTTGTAATAATCATCGCTATCACAAGTAAGACCTCCTAGTAACACACGTTCATATTCTTCATTCCAGCGATTAACAGCAAGCATTATAAAACGTTTATTGATAGCCCATGTATCAGGTAAAGTAGTAATGAATGAAGAATTAATCATATTCCACTTTTCGCGATCATTTTGCTGTTTTTGATATAATACTTCATAAATAGCTCCTCCACTTTCTCCTACTGTGAAGCTACCAAACTCCGTAAAAATATTTGGTACATCTACTCGAGCTTCTTCACAAGCAATTTGAATTTGATTTATAATCTCATTTACCATATAACCATAGTCATAATCAAATCCTAAGGAGTTTTTGATCGGGAAACCACCTCCAATATTCAGGCTATCTAAAGATGGACATATTTTTTTGAGGCTTATATATACTTTGAGACATTTTAATAATTCATTCCAATAATAAGCAGTATCACGAATCCCTGTATTAATAAAGAAATGTAACATCTTTAGTTCTACTTGAGGGTTCGCTTTAATCTGGTTATTGTAAAAAGGAACAATATTACGATAGCCTATTCCTAAACGAGAAGTATAAAATTCAAATTTTGGTTCTTCTTCGGAAGCAATACGAATACCAACTTGAAACTTATCATTAATACTATCGCTTAGTAAAGATAATTCTTCATAATTATCAATAATAGGAATACACTTTTGATGACCATTATTAATAAGCCTTGCTATATTTTGGATGTATTGATCTCTTTTAAAACCATTACAAATGACATAAGTATGATCATTAATTTTACCTTGAGCTTTTAGATTTTCAACAATATCAATATCAAAAGCAGAAGAGGTTTCGATATGAATATCATTTTTTAACGCCTCATTCAACACATGTTGAAAATGAGAGCTTTTGGTACAGTAACAATAGTTATAAGTACCTGCGTAATTATTAACTTTAATCGCGTTATCAAACCATTTTTTGGCTCTGTTAATATTTTCAGATATTTTGGGCAAGTATGTAAATTTTAAAGGTGCTCCATATTTAGCTATTAACGCCATTAGGTCAATTCCATGAAATTGTAGCTTGTCATCCTCTAGATTAAACTCTTGCTGAGGAAAATAAAAAGTTTGATCAATAAGATCGATATATTTAGTTTTCATTGATATGATTATGTAACATATACGGAGTACTCCTCTAGAAAAACAAACAAATAAAAAGTCTGAACATTCTATGGATAATCCATATTGTAAGATTGAAAAAATTGTAAAAAGATGCGATAAATGACGTTATGTCAATAGATCAATCTATCTCATACACGAATGATAGAAATCGTATGGGGAACGAATTTTATTCGTTCTAAAAACTGAAGTGCAATTGTATATTTTTTAGAAGTCAGCCTGAGAATTCGGTTCCCTATCCCTAAGGCAGCTTTTGGAGTAGACTTCTTTATTCTCCTAAGCCCGAATCTGAAAAAAGATTCCATCTTATTTAGGCAATGCGTCTGATTGTACAGACTCATTTGTTAACAGTTAATCAAACATAGTAAAAAAACCAATATCAAAAACTTTTTTACATATTTTTTTTAAAAATTATTTCGCTTCGCAAATTTCAACCAAACTAAACCTAACACTTTAAATACCAACAGATTAACAAGAAAACAACTCCTGGATTTATAATTTAAAACTGCGAATTATTTTCACTCCTCTACGAATTCTACTTTTATGAAGTCGAAAAATCATTTAACTCTCTTCTCCACAGATAATAAACATACTTTAGACAATTATAAAATTGGTCAACCAATTTTATAATAATGATAAACTCCATAAAAAAATTAAAACTACACTATCAATCTAACAACAATGAAAAAAATACTATTACTCTTATTAATCTTTACCACCTGGAATTCCTTTTCTCAAACTACAGTCAATTCTTTACAACAATTATTACCTTATTTAAATGACAATAATGTACAAGTAAAATTAGCTCCTGGCATCTATAATATTTCAGCTACTGATGTTGCCGCAGGAAAATTTAGCAACCCACTTTTTCTTTTCGAAGGGAATAACAGTACTTATGATTTCACAGGTGTTACTATCAATTTTGATACAGATATTTTTACAGCATTTGGAAACATCGGTGTTGAAGAACTCAAAGTAGTTGGCAATAACAATGTGCTTAAAAATTTAAAGATGGTAGATGTAGGTAGTGTATATGATAGACCTACAAGAACAGCACTTGGTATAAGTTTACAAGGTCAAGATAATTTGATCGAAGGTTTCGACATGACCATTGTAGGATCTCAACCATATGGATATGGTGATGCTTTTGGTAAAGGATCTGGATATGTTATCAAACATTTCAAACATTCGGCAATATTAGTTGGAGGAAATAGAAATCATGTAAAAGACTGTAACATAAAGCATAGAGCCTATGGGCATGGAGTCTTTATGCAAGGAGCAGTTGATGCGTTGATTGAAAGTGTTTATCTAGAAGGAGAAGTGAGATCTACTGATGATATGTTGGCTGGAGCTTATGAAGGAGATGGAGTCACCGGTGAAGATGTGGATTGGATGACTGTTTGGGGGTTTCCGCTTCCTGCTGGTCATACAATGAGTCTACAGGAAGATGGAATTAGAACGTATACCAGAGGGACTACTATAATTAATGGAGAAACAATCTCTGATAGAAGAACAACAAATATTACCATTAAAGACTGTACTATAAAAAAGATGCGCTCCGGATGTTCTATAACTTTAACAGCTGGAACAAAATATATTGAAAACACTACTGCTATTAGTTGTGAAACTGGTTTTGGAGCAGGTAATGGTGGTCAAGTAGTAAATTGCTTTGCAGATGCCGCAATAGGACCTGTTTACAGAAACGCTTACAATACTACTAATAATTTTAAGGGTGAGATCACTGTTATTCCACCAGAAAATGGATACTACAATGGAGCTAATTGCCTAGCTTATTTAGGTGGAAATAATCATGAGGTAATTCTTAGAAATGCTGAGCCAAATTTACCCTCTAATCTAGCAATCATGTTTGGGGGAGATTTTTTAGCACATCGTTTTTTAAGTGATGATACTAATGTAGATCACCCATCAAGAGATGTTTCTCTTATTAATTATACAACTGCACCAATTTTAATATCATCCGAAAGTTCAGGAAATCAAATTGAAACCTGTTCTACCGTGACTAATAATGGTTCTAATAACAGTATCTCACAATTAAATGACTGTGATACTGTTCCACCGCCAAGTTCAAGCTTTACTCCAGATCCTAATAAAACTTATTATATAGACAACCCATATCACAACCTTCGATTAGCTTCTAGCGGATCTAGCGAAGATGCATATACTACATCTACCCAGACTACAGGAGATGATGTAGCCTGGAAATTTGTAGATAAAGGTAATGGATACTGGCATATACAAAGGGCAGCCGGAGGTCCTAAACCACGCTTACGGACAGATAATTCAGAACTGGCAGATATGCAAGCAATCACTAATTCAGGTACATATACTTATTATGATTTTACTCAAGGGGCTGGTGCTAACACACATTATATAACACTTCCCGATGGTCCTTCAGGGCGTCAACGCTTACAAATCAACAATTCAGGTTTAGTTCGTTTTATGAGTTCTAGTTTAAATGGTACTTGGGAATCATTTACAATTACCGAGATAAACAGTAATAATATAGTTCATATTACCAAACGTAATGCTCCGAACTTTGCGATTGATGGAATGAATGGTGGTGCTAATGGTCAAAATGTATACTTATGGTCTGCAAATGAAAATAATGATAACCAACAATGGATTGAGATTGATCGTGGTAATGGCTATTATTCTTATCAAAAAGTAGGAACTAATTATTGTATCGATGGTAACAATCAAGGTGCTAATCGACAGAACGTATACCTATGGAGTTGTGGAGAAAACAACCAAAATCAACAATGGCAAAAAGTAGCAATTGGAGGAGGTGCATATAAACTCATTAAGCGAAATGCTCCTGGATATGCTCTTGATGGAGGTTCTAATGGTGCAAATGGTCAAAATATACAACTGTATGATGCATCAAATACCAGTCAAAACTTACAATGGATTATTACTCCAATTAATGACACGAAATCCCCAGAGGTTACTGATGAAAATACTATAATCTTATATCCAAATCCCGTAGTAAGTACTGTAACTATAGTAGGGGCTGATAATTCAATTATCAGAGTGTATGATATGAATGGAAAAGAGGTATGGTCAAAATATGTTTCTAGTAATAACGAAACTATAGATTTAAGTTTTCTTTCTTCTGGTATTTATTATGCTAAGGTAAATGGCTCACAGAGCTTTTCTACAATTAAAATAGCAAAACAATAATCTAATAATTAAGAATATAATTTAATGTTAATATAAAACAACAATGAAAAAAATAGTATCAATTTCTTTGCTTTTAGTAGGTCTATTTGCTTCACAACTAAGTTTTGCTCAAAGAACGATTTCTAGTCTTCAAGAATTTATAGAACTTCAAGATGCAAGTAATCAGAATATCAAAATGACACCAGGTACTTATCATATCTCGTTGTCAACAAAAACTTTATTTGATGGTGATGATTGGATTGTGCGTACAACAGGTTCGTGGCCAGGACTTTTTAACTTTACAGGTAGTAATAATATCTTCGATCTAACAGGGGTAACGTTCACTTTTGATTCTACTATAATCAATGACATGCCTAATTTAGCGCATGGAAGTTTAGTAAGATTGGGAGGAATTGATAATACTTGGGTAGGATTTAATCTGCAAGAATTGCCTAGCAGTAATGGAAATTATGGATACTACATTCATGTTTCGGGTGGTGTCGTTGTGGA
Organism: Aquimarina litoralis; assembly: GCF_039523995.1. Lineage (NCBI taxonomy): Bacteria > Pseudomonadati > Bacteroidota > Flavobacteriia > Flavobacteriales > Flavobacteriaceae > Aquimarina > Aquimarina litoralis. The sequence goes on along the minus strand of NZ_BAAAGE010000004.1, from coordinate 424,694 downwards.
AATAACTGGAAGTGGGCATCGTTTTGAAGACTTTACCCTAAAAGCACGTTATTCTCATCCATATGGTTTTGGATCGCTCTACGGAAAAACAGGTAGTAGTAGTGGCATGCTACCTGGATCTCGTTTGGGAAAAAAGAGTGGCGTCATCCTTTCAAATTTAACCAATAGTACTTTTACAAATGTTTTAGTAGACCATAGTGCTTTTGGTCATACCTTATTTTTTAATGGACCAATTAACAATGTTGTTGTAGAAAATGTAACCATTATAGCTGAATCAAGATCAACAAATGATCTTCGTCAAAATGGTATAGGCGGTACAGATCGTAATGGAGTACCCTTTGGAGTTAATTATCAAGGAAACGTTTTGTTTGGAGCCTCAGATAATGATGCCTTTTTTGATCTTTTTGATACAAATAATTTAGATCAGTGCCAAAATTTAGATGGCGGTTCTCAAAGATCTCCAATCCGTAATAATTATCAATTTAGTTTGGTTGAAGGTGCATTTAGGGGCTATACCCAAGGTGAAATAGAAAACCTTACCATTCGTAATGCTTATGTTGAAGGAGCACGAAGTGGTATCGCAATGGATATTGCTAATCGAGGTTTTGTAGTTGAAGGCATGACCGTAAAAGGAGTTGCTGGTCATGGAGTTCCTGCATGTAATGGAGCCTGGAATAGTACGAACGGAGGTGAAGGTGATGCTACCGCTTTTGGTGTTCCCTCATATGCGGTTATTAAAAATGCTCAAGCTGATGCTGCATATGCCACAGTTTTAGAACTTGCTGGAGCACGACAAGAAGTTACAGCTGATATTGAAGTACTAGATCCGGATAATGGCTATTTACGCCCGTCTGGCTCCACAGCATTAGCACTAATAAGTGGTAGTGATCATAAACTCCGATTATGGAAACGTGATGGACAAGCCCTGGATAAAGACTTAGTCATAAAAGTAGGTAATCAAGCTACCTCAGGTATTTTGCTCTGCAATATGACTAAACAATCTGTAACATTATCCAATAATGTAACTAACTCCACAATTTATTCTATTGGAAACGTAGTAGATTCTAGTAATGGCTCCAATACAATTATAAATGTATCCAACCTGAACCAGGAACCTTGCGAATGTAGTTCTATTACCAATGATAGTTGTGTGGATAATTCATTCACTCCCGATCCTAATAAAACGTATTATATCGATGCACCGCATCATAATCTTCGGTTAGCAGCAGACGGCAGCAATGAAGATCCTTATGCTACTGCTATCAATACTACAGGAGCAGATGTAGAGTGGAAATTTGTAGACAAAGGAAATGGATACTGGCATATACAAAGAGCCGCTGGAGGAAGTGTTCCTAGACTTAGAACCGATAATAGTTTATATGCAGATATGCAGGCAACTGCGAATTCAGGAACCTATACCTATTATGAATTTACAGAAGGGACAATAAATAACACACACTTTATCACACTTCCAGATGGTCCGACTAATTTTAAACGATTACAAATGACTCCTAATGGCGAGGTTCTATTTTTCCCTACTACCTCCAATGGTACTTGGGAATCCTTTAGGTTTACAGAAGTAGTCACTGGTGAACAAATCGTACATATTACCAAAAGAAATGCTCCGGGATTTGCTATTGATGCTCCGGGATCTACTCCGTCCAATGGAGATCAAGTGTATTTATGGTCATCCAATCAAAACAATGCAAACCAACAATGGGTTGAGATCGATCGTGGTAATGGATATTACTCCTACAGAAAAAAAGACACAAATTACTGTATAGATGGTAACAACGGAGGAGCGGATCGACAGAATGTCCATTTATGGACCTGTGATCTAAACAATCAAAACCAACAGTGGCAAAAAGTAGCTGTTGATGGAGGCGCCTATAAATTGATAAAACGCAATGCTTCAGGATATGCAATAGATGGAGGTTCCAACGGGGCAAATGGACAAAACGTGCAGCTTTATAATTCAGCTAACACTAGCCAAAACTTACAGTGGATTATCACACCAATTAATGACATCAAAGCTCCAGAACCTTCCGAAGATAAAACTATCATCGTATACCCTAACCCTTTGGTAAATAAGTTTAACATAGAAGGAGCTGAAAATTCCATAATTCGAATATATGATATAAATGGAAAAAGGGTTTTTACCAAACATATTTCCGAGGATTCAGAAACTATAGATATAAGCTCATTTGCTCAAGGGCTGTATTACCTAAAGGTGAATACATCCAAAAGCATCCGTACAATTAAAATTAGTAAACAATAAAACTCTTTAAACTTAAAACCATGAAAAATGTAACCCCATCTAAAAACAGTATTTTGACAATACTATACGGTTTTTTCGCTCTACTTGTTCAGTTTAGTTATGCTCAGGATTTCAATGTATTAGTATTCCATGAAACCAATGGGTTTAGACATACTGGCGCTATTAATGCCAGTATTGCTATGTTAGAAGATCTAGGGGCCAATGCAGATCATGATACGTGGTCTGTTGATGATACCAGAGATGCATCTGTTTTTACGGATCAAAATCTAGCGAATTATGATGTCATTATATTTTCAAATACATCAGGTGGAGATTTATTAGATGATAATCAGAAGAATGCCATGGAAACATTCATACAAAATGGTGGTGGTTTTGTTGGTTTTCATGCAGCTAGTGATACATACAGAGGCACCAATGCAGGTTCTACATGGCCATGGTATAATGAGCTTGTTGGGGCAATTGTACAAACAAACCCTTACCATACTTCTAATAATTTCCCTGGTATGATGAATGTTTTGGTAGATCATCCCATTATCAATCATATAGGAAATCCAGGAGATATATGGTCTCATGAGGAAGAATGGTATTATTGGGAGCTAAACGGCGGACAATTAAGTGATACTAATTTTGATCTTTTAGAAGTACAAGCAACAGGGAATCAAAGTTATGATGCCACTCGTCCTATTACCTGGTTAAAAGAATTCGACGGAGGAAGATCATTTTATACAGCTCTAGGTCATAATGCTACTACATATAATGATAATGAAACTTTTAGAAGAATGATCGAAAAAGCAGTGCTTTGGGTAGCAGATCGATTAGATGCAAATGAGCCTGTTAATGATTGTGGTGCCACTTTAACTAGTCAATGGACAGATCTTCTAGAAAATGATTTAGATTGTTGGGAAATATGGATGGGAGTGCCACATAGTACAACTGGATTACCTGGTGCTAGTGATAATGTTACCAATGGATCTGGAACTCCTCTGGGATTAAACAATGATCCTCGAAATGTGTTTTCTATAATTGAAGAAAATGGTGAAAAACAACTCTATATTACTGGCGAGGTTTATGGAGGATTAACTACTTTAAATGAATTTGAGAATTATCATCTAAGCATGGAATTTAAATGGGGAGAACTAAAGTGGGAACCCAGATTAAATCGCCTTAGAGATAGTGGTATTTTATATCATTGTAATGGAGAACACGGAACGTTTTGGGATGTTTGGAAGTCTTCATTGGAGTTTCAAGTGCAAGAAGGAGACTTAGGAGATTATATTGGTTTAGCAGGAACGAAAGGTTTGGTTCCTTCAGAAAACAGAAATGGATTGACATTTACTCCTATGGCCCCATTGAATACGGGAACACTAATTAGAGCTGGATCAAACCCAGAATTTCCAAATGGAGAATGGAATTTATTAGAAGTTATTGTAATTGGTGATAGAGCCATTCATTATGTGAATGGTGTTATGGTTAATGCATTGCAAGATGCTACCTGGAATGGAAATACAGTAACCAGTGGACAAATACAAATACAATCTGAAGGAGCAGAATTATACTATCGGAATATTAGGATAAAGTCAGAAACTGAATTCCCAGCAGAAGATGTTGCAACACTAGGATGGGACGATGATACTACTCCTACTCCAACCTGTGATACTGATGCTCCCATAGGACAAATGATTGCGCTTAAAAAATCCGGTGGTGATCAAAAATGGGTTACTATCGATCCTTCTAATTCCAGCCTTATTGCAAATGGTGAAATTGCTGATAGAGCATTATTTTATATAGAAGAACATCCCAATGGTTGTATCGCTCTTAAATCGGTAGCTACCGATAAATATGTACAAGTAGTTCGTAATTCGAGAACCACACCTATTCGCGCTACAGGTAACGCTCCAGGAACTTGGGAAAATTTTGGTTGGGAACCCAAAGGAAATAATCAAGTTGCATTAAAAAGTTTATTTAATAATGGATGGGTACAAGCTAATTGGAATATCAATAACACATCACTTTTTCCTGCTGGAAATGCGGATGGCACATGGGAAACTTTTGATTTCGAAATCATAGATAATTCTCCGACAACTACTATCGTACATATTACAAAACGTAATGCTCCAGGTTTCGCTCTAGATGGAGATCATGGTGGTGCAAATGGACAAAATGTGTATTTATGGTCTGAGAATTCAAGCAATGTGAATCAACAATGGATTGAGATTGATCGTGGTAATGGATATTATTCATATCAAAAAATTGGAACAAATTATTGTATCGATGGAGATCATGATGGTGCTAATGGACAAAATGTGTATTTATGGAATTGTGCCGAAAACAATCAAAATCAGCATTGGTTAAAAGTAGATGTAGGAGATGGAGCTTTTCAATTAGTTAAACGTAATGCTTCAGGTTTTGCCATCAATGGTGGTAATGCGGGATCCAATGCTCAAAACGTTAACCTATATGATTCTTCTAATACAAGTCAAAATCTTCATTGGATCATTACTCCGATTGATGATATCAAAGCACCAGAAATTTTAGAAAACACTAATATCATCTTATATCCTAATCCAGCTGCCAACTCTATTACTATTGAAGGCGCTTCAAATGCTCTAGTCCGTATCTACGATATCAATGGAAAGGTTGTTTTAAACAAAAGTTTAAGCTCCGAAAATGAGATCATAGATATACATACTTTTGCTAAAGGAATGTATTATCTAAAAATTCTCGGTGATACGGAAAATAAGATAATAAAATTTGTAAAGTTATAAACCCTTTAAAAATGATTTAAATGCTAAACTAAATTATACAAATCGATAATTTAGTTTAGTATTCTATCACAAAATTGAAAGTTCTTGCAAAATAAACAGACTATTTACTCATCAAAAAACTAGTAGCATGAGTAAAAGTTTTATTAGTGATATCGCTTTTAGTCCAGAAGTTAAAAAACGCCAAGAAGAGATGGGTTCTCGAAAGACCTATCAAAAAATGGCAGAGCGTAGAGATTGGCAAGATACTATAACGGAAGGATTAGAATCATTCCTTGCGCTAAGAGATTCATTTTATATGGCTTCCGCAAACAACGAAGGCCAACCTTACATTCAGCATAGAGGTGGACCGAAAGGTTTCCTGAAAGTTTTGGATGAAAAACATTTGGCATTTGCAGATTATTCTGGAAACAGACAATACATTTCTGTGGGTAATTTTGATGTAAATAACAAAGTACATCTCTTTTTAATGGACTATCCAAATAGAATGCGAATAAAAATTTGGGGAGAAATCGTTCCTCAGACTGAAGAAGACGTTACTCTTTTTGAAAAAGTTTCAGATAAAGATTATGCGGCTAAAGTAGAACGGATTATTAAAATTAAAATCAAAGCTTGGGATGTAAACTGTCCCCAACATATAGAACAACGATTTACAATAGAGGAATTTCAACCTAGAATACAACGATTAGAAAACAAAATAGAAGAACTAGAAAAACAACTAAAAGAATTTCAAGACAAGAAATAACACTAATCTGTTTCTTTAAAAGAAGTACCGAAATTACAAAACATAACGTAATCTAAACGTGATAAATCTGGGAAGAATAAAAGTCTCTGTAGAAGAAACAAACAAATTATTTGCTGTATTATTTACTCTAGATTGCACATCTAATATATTCGTGGCTCTAAGTTCATATTCCCATTTAGCATCTTTATCTTTTCTATAAGATAAGGTAGCATTCCATGTATCAAATGACTGAGCATTACCTCCTGATCTACGTTGTCTAGTATAGGTGTAATCGGTAACAAAAGTTAACGATTTCCAGATATATGCATCAAAATCTATAGAAGGAGCATCCGTATAAAAAGTGGTTTTATTAGACCCTTGTGTATTGTTTGTAATACTATAATTATAGCGCACACTTATATTTGGTGCCTTTTTAAAATTTGTTCGTAAAGCTGGAGTATAACTCTGTGTAAAGCCTTCATTTACCGAACGTCGATCCTGAATAAATTGATTAATCTTGTTATAATTATAGTTTACATTTAGCGTTGCCCTTAGCTTACCAAAAGTTCGTTGTATACGACCAAAAGCAGAAAGATTTTCATCCGCGAAACTAGAATTAAAAAATGTGCTAGTGGTAATAACATTGTCAAAACTAGTTAAACCGCGAATTTGATCTATGTTTTTAGAATAGGCTAGTCTTGCAAAAATATTTGTGTAATTAAATAAGTTGAAACTAGAATAAAACAAACTCAAATTATGAGATAACGCATTCTGTAACTCTGGCTCTCCAAATTGAATACTATTAAAATTATTTAGCACGAGGCCTTGAGCTAATCGAGTTACATCAGTAAATTGATTTCTCATATCATACCGAAACGTAAGACTTTCATTTTTCTTAAACTGAATACGTGTTTCAAAATCTGGAAGTACTCTAAAAAAGTTTTCTTCAAAACGTTCCTCAAATTGGGTGTTCTTATTTCCATAGGAATGTAATGATACACCAGGCGTGATGATAAACTTACCTGTTTTAAAACGATAATGAGCTCCTAGATAAACATCACTAAAAGTATATTTGGTATCATTTGTTGCCCTTCCTTCATTAAAAATAGGAATAGGATCCAAGGTTGTATCTGATGTTAAAAATTGAAACAATCTAGAATCAAATTTTTGTTGACTAAAAATTGATCCGAAAGTTATATTAAGATTACTTTTTGCATTAATAATATAAAAATAGTCAATCTTTGCGTCTAATTGATTCGATTTAATTCTTCTATTTTGACCAAGGTTATAATTCTGAAGGCTTGTATCTAAACCAAGAACTGCTGCAGTGTTATCAAATGGATCATTAGAATCCGGATCAGTGTTGTTAGCGGGATCATTAGTAAGTTGCGCATTATAGAAAGGATCTTCATCCTTTATCAGATGTTCTGCTTCTAACGCAAAAATACTTTTTTCATTTAGTGTATAGTAATATTTCAAACTTTGGTTAATACTATAAGGCGTATTCTCTTCATTTTCTGTTGTACTACCTAAAACAGAAGAGAAAAAGTTTTGATTTTGAACATCTTTAGAAATTCTTCCTAAAACATCATAATCTACTTGATTACTCACATTAGGCTTATAAGATGCACTTAATTTAAGGAGTCCTTGATCTGATTTTTCTTGATTACTTTGTTCGGTTGATTCATCCGGAATACCCAGATCAGCATCTGTATATTGATTAAAACTTAACTGTCTCGAGGACAGATCACTTACATTAAAAATAGCAAAACCACTGATATCTAATAATTTATTAGGCGAATAACTAAAATTTGCAGCTCCCAATATATTTTCGATATCTGTAGCATTATTCTGATTGGTCAAAAATCCTAAGTCATTATTTCCTAAGTTAATACTGGTTCCACTACTTCTACTTGGAGCTCTAAATCCACCTCCAAAACTTCGAATATCTCTTCTGGATAATGCAACATCTCCAGTATTATTAAAATCCCCAATAAAGTTAACACTATACTTTGGACTGTAGTAAAACAATTTGGGTTGTACTACATATAGTCCTTCATCAGTTGATGCTCCTCCACCAACCGTAACGTTTCCAAACCAAAAACTTTCTTTTCCTTCTTTCAGTTTAATATTTAGTGCTACATTATCTTGATTATTCGTTACTCCACGTAATTGACCTACTTCAGCATAATTTCTTAATACTTGTATTTTGTCAACTGCTTTGGACGGAATATTTTTAGTGGCTACCTTAGTATCTCCATCAAAAAAATCTTTTCCATTCACCATCAGTTTGTTTACTACCTTACCTTCTACTTCGACTTGTCCTTCTTCATTAATCTCTACTCCTGGTAAATTTTCTAATACATCTTCCAGTTTACGTTCGGTTCCTGTATTAAAAGAATCCGCATTATATATGAGTGTATCTCCTTTTACAGTTACCGGCATTTCATAGGTGATCTGAACCTCATCAAGAGCATTGCCGAGCTTTAAAACAATATTTTTAGTAATATCTTCTTCTCCTGTAGAAATAATCTCTTCATAACTTTCCATCCCCACATAACTGGCGGTAATTTTATATTTGGTATTTGTACTCAGTTCGAGCTTATATTTTCCATTAGTATTAGAAGTACCATAGGCTTGCAAAATGTTCTTTTCCTGATTAAAAGCTACAACATTCGCAAGTTCTAACGGATTGCCCAGGCTATCTTTTACTATTCCCTGAAGCTGAATTTGGCCAAAGGAATTAGATATAGCAATACAGCTAAATAATAAAATAAGTAAAAATCTCATGAATCTGTGATAGGTAAGGATCTACAATAACTCAATTATCTTCCTGTTCTTCCTGGTCGTTGTCTTCCTCTATTATTCCGCATTTCTTGCATCTTTCCAGTAATGATTTCTTTGTACTCCTTTTTAGTTACAACCTTACCTTTTTTTGGAGCTTCTATAGATGACTTTTCTTCTGGGTTCATAACTACCTTAAAACACAGCATGGTAGTATTGCCAACATTTACCTCTAGAATTAATCCTGGTAATCCCCAATATTCAGAGGGTCCAGAACTAACAGGAATGTTAAGCGTATACCAAGCAGTTACTTCAGTCATGTTGACTTCCTCACCTTTTTCTTTATCTGCTGCTCTTAATTCGCTCCATGAAAAATCATACCATGTAAGATCGGCAGTAGGTATCGCAGCTGTTGCCTTATAACAAGTATAACCCCCTATTTGTTTAGTTTCAGCTCCCATTTTCCAATCTATGGATGGAAGTTTATCTTTAACCAAAAAGTTTTTTCCATAAAACTCCTGCTTTTGAACAAGTTCGTTGGTTTTCACATTCTTATATTGTGCTCCAGGTGAGAAATTCTTTCCCCAAGTATCTGTAGCTCCAGAAAGTACATCCACATCCAATTTCTCATCCTCTTTAAAGGTTGATCCAACTTTATCAAAAGTTAAGATGTATGTTTTTTCTAATCGATTCTTCAATCGTGCAGCTACTTGTTTTTTCTGAGCTTCACTTAATCGCGCTCCCCAACTTCCTAATTCCATGGTGGATTTTGAATAATAATAGGCTTTCCCCTGAAAATCTTGGGAAAAAATATTTAATGAGAAAAAAAGAAAGAATAAAAACGGTAAGGGCCTGCTAGTAAAATTTTTCATCTAAGATTAGTTTTGTTTAACTAATATATAAAAATGTTAAACAAGTGAACTATTCTTTATTAAAACATTAACGGAATGTATCAAGTAAACTTGAGCAAAACGGGAAATCAAAATACTTTACAAACAATAAATAAACTCAGTTTTTCTTCTTTCTTAAATGAAGTCCTTTATAATTTCTTAAAAAACCAAACTAAACACAGTTCCTTCGTCTTCTTTACTATTTACGAGTATTTTACCTTTATGTAATAACATAATCTGTTTACATAAACTAAGACCGATACCACTACCCGTAGACTTACTTGTAAAAAATGGAATAAAGATACTCTCCATAATATCTTGTGGAATTCCAGAACCATTATCATACACTTTAATAACAATATTCCTATTTGGTTTTTGCTCTGCAATTACTCTTATTTGTGGCTCCTCTCTATGTTTACATGCATCTACCGCATTTACAATTAGATTTATTAGCACTTGCTCTATGAGATAGCTATCAATATTTAATTCTAATTTTGGTGGTGTTACTTTAAAATCTATATGAATGTTTTTTACATCCAATGAAGGTTGCATCAATAACTTTATGGTGTCAAATAGTTCTACCACCATTTTCTTCTCCAAGCTCAAATGCGTTACTTTACTAAGACTACGATAGGTTTTAGCAAACTTTAGTAGCCCTTCACTCCTATTCTGAATGGTTTTGATACCTGCATTGATGTCTTGTAATTCTAGTGGATATTCCTCTGGATTATCTAATGTTAGCTGTAAATGTGTTTGCAATGTATCCGCTAATGACGAAATCGGAGCAATAGAATTCATAATTTCATGAGTCATCACACTCAATAACTTTTTCCAAGCTTCTGATTCATTTCTATTTAAAGTATCATCAATGTTCTGGAGTACAATTAGCTTAAACGGATCATCCTTTACCTGAAAAACAGTATCAGAAATGAGAACTTTTATCTTTTCATTCTGTACGGCTATAGAAATCGAATTGGGTTCTCTGTGATAGGTTTCAAAAATAGCATCATACAATTCTGGTTTTCTACCTTCTACAAAGCGAATATTTTTAAACGATGGGAAATCAAGCGTTTCTCTAAAAGAATCATTGGACCATAAAACATCTCCTGTATCCAGATTATACGCAATAATTCCTATGTCCACCATTTCTAATATTTTTTGGAGATACACATATTGCGCTTCGTTCTTGGAATTGATTTCTTTAATGGTACGATTTACTTCATTAAAACCTCTATATAAAAATCGAATATCTTTAGGGCCTCTATCTTCTGGAAACCATCGTGAAAAGTCTCTATATTTAACGGCCTCAAAAAAATCATCCATTACTACGAATCGACGTTTCACAAAAACATAGGTGGTGTAACCGAAATAAACAATTACAAAACTTACTATAGTTCCGATACTAGTATACCCTTTATCAAAAGCGTATACGACACCTAAGATAAGCGCTACCAAAACTAAAATCCTTAAAAAAAGGCGAGTGATATAACCGTTATAATTCATATTTGTCTAACCTTCTGTATAACGCTGCTCTTGTGATTCCTAATTCTTTTGCCGATTTAGAAACATTTCCTTTATTCTTCTCCAGAACTGTAAGAATTGCATTTTTCTCTATACTATCCAAGTTCATTGTAGTTGTCGATGAAGTCTTGGTCGTTTGGCGTTCGATAGTTGAAAACACCAAATCTTCAGGTTTCAAAACATTTCCATCTGTCATAATTACCGCTCTTTCTAAAACATATTGTAACTCTCTAACATTACCTGGGAAATCGTGTTTTTTTAATTTAGATATAAATCCAGAATCCAATGAAAACTGTGCTTTATTATATTTATCAGCATAGATAGCAATAAAGTGTTTTGCTAATAATGTAATATCAGTTCCTCTATCGCGTAAGGGTGGCATAACGATATCCACCGTATTTATTCTATAAATCAGATCTTTTCTAAACTTTTGCTCATCTGCCAGTACTTTGGGCTCCAGGTTTGTGGCACATATCAGCCGGATATCGATCGGTATTTCCTGATTAGAACCTAAAGGAGTTACCAATCTGTTTTGTAATACCGTTAATAATCGTACCTGCTGTCCTAAGGTGATATTCCCTATTTCATCTAAAAATAAAGTCCCTCCGTTGGCAGCTTCAAACCTTCCTGTCCTATCCTCTTTCGCATCTGTAAAAGCTCCTTTTTTATATCCAAACAATTCACTTTCGAAAAGAGAAGAAGTAAGTGCACCAACATCTACTTTTACAAATGGCTTATTTCTTCTATTAGAATTGTCATGTAATGCTCTTGCGATTAAATCTTTACCAGTACCATTCTCACCTAGAATCAAAACATTGGCATCGGTTGGAGCTACTTTTTTAAGCTTTAAGAAAACATCTTTTATCGCGTCGCTTTCTCCAATGATAGTACTCGTAGAAAGTGTTTGAGGATTTTTATTAGTTGTATTAGACTTTCGGGCTTTTAATAATAAACTAATAGTATTTATTATTTTTTCATTCTTCCATGGTTTTACCAAAAAGTCCGAAGCTCCTTCTTTTAGCGCTCTTATCGCCAAATCAATATCAGCATACGCCGTAATTAAGACTACATCGGTATCAGGTCTAGATTTTTTAATTTCATTTAACCAAAATATCCCTTCATTACCTGTATTTACCAAACCATTGAAGTTCATATCCAAGATAATAATATCAAAGCTCTTCTTGTCTATCTGAGCACCGATATTACTTGGATTTTTTTCAATAATTACCTCCTTTACCAAAGGCTTTAATAAAAGACGCAATGCAGTTAATACATCTACATCATCATCTATAACTAAAATCGTAGCTTCCTTTAATACCATTGATACAATATTACAATATTATCCTGATGTCGTAAAAATTATAAAAACAAAATATTTTGGGATTGCTAAATGTACTATTTCCGAACAGAAAGTGTATCAAAACCGAACACTTTTATTTTTACCAAAAAATATTAATAACTGATAATCAGTAACTTAATTTTTTGGCATCATCTTGACTATCTAAAGATTGTAATTAAAAAATCAATCAATGGACGTTCCAATTCAAAAAAAGAAATTTTCTAAATCACGTATAGCGATGGTAATAGGTGGTTTATTAGTAGTAGCACTCATCATCTTTGTCTTTTCTCAATCTCTGGGAGGATCTAAATTAAATGTAGAAAAAGAGCGTATTGCTATCAGTACTATTAAAAAAGATGTGTTTCAGGAAAACATTCCTGTAAACGGAATTGTCCTACCCATTACAACAATCTATTTAGATGCATTAGAAGGCGGAAGAGTTGAAGAAAAATATGTTGAAGATGGAGCAATTATGAAAAAAGGAGAACCGATTCTAAGATTATCAAATACAGACTTAGAGTTAAGTCTGATCAATCAAGAAACGTCGGTATATAATCTACTTACTCAGATGCAAATTTCGCAAAATGCAGCAAGACAAAATACGATTAATCGTCGTAATCAATTTACGGATGTAGAAAATAGCCTTATTGAGGCAAAACGCGTGTATGAATTAAATAAAAGACTATACGATAAAGGAGCTGTAGGACGACAAGAGTATGAATCCTCTGAGAACAATTACAAATACCAGCAAGAAAGAATGCAGTTAGCCAAACAAGTATTAAGCCAGGATTCTATCTCTACTAAACTAGAATTAAATCAAGCACAAAGCTCTTATACCAGAACTCAAAATGCTTTAGAATTAATGCGAAAAAAAGTAGGAGATCTTGTCGTTCGCGCGCCAGTAGATGGCCAATTGACTTCTTTAGATGCAGAAATCGGACAATCTAAAAATAAAGGAGAGCGATTAGGTCAGATAGATGTTCTAAGTGGATATAAGGTGAGAGTTGACATCGACGAGCATTACATCTCCAGAATATACAATGGTCAAAAAGGAACATTTAGTTTTAATAACAAAATGTACACCCTAGTGATCAAGAAAGTATTCACTCAAGTAAATAATGGTCGTTTCCAAGTAGATATGCAATTCGAAGGTGATGTTCCTGAAGGAATCAGAAGAGGACAAAATCTGCAAATACGTGTAGCGCTTAGCGCAGAAAAACAAGCCCTGTTAATCCCTAAAGGTGGATTTTTCCAAAAAACAGGCGGAAACTGGGTATATAAAATAAGTGAAAACGGAAATTCAGCATATAAAGTGACCATAAGTTTAGGTAGTCAAAACACTGAATACTATGAAATTATTGATGGATTACTTCCTGGAGATAAGGTAGTAACCTCTAGTTATGACAGTTTTGGAGATACCGAAGAATTAATATTAAAGTAAAAGCAATCAATTAAAAAATAGATCGAAATGATACAAATAACTGATTTAGAAAAGTTTTACAGAACTGAAGAAGTACAAACTATCGCATTAAACAAATTATCCTTTGAAGTAAAGGAAGGTGAATTCGTAGCCATCATGGGACCCTCTGGATGTGGTAAATCAACCTTATTAAACATTCTTGGATTGCTCGATGATCCAGATGGAGGAAGTTTCAAATTCAATGGCGAAGAAGTTGCTGGATATAACGAGCGTAAGCGTTCAGATCTTCGTAAGCACAATGTAGGTTTCGTATTTCAGAGCTTTAACCTTATTGATGAGCTTACCGTTTTTGAAAACGTAGAATTACCTCTTATTTATACTGGTGTAAAACCTGCAGAACGTAAACAACGTGTAGAAGAAGTTTTAGAAAAAATGCAAATCATGCACAGACGTAATCACTTCCCTCAGCAATTATCAGGTGGTCAGCAGCAAAGAGTTGCCGTAGCAAGAGCTGTAGTAAATAATCCAAAATTAATTCTTGCCGATGAACCTACTGGAAACCTAGATAGTACAAATGGTAATGAGGTTATGGATTTATTAATAGAACTTAATGAAGCTGGAACTACCATCATAATGGTAACGCATAGTGAACATGACGCCAAATACAGCCATCGCATTATCCGAATGTTAGATGGTCAGAAAGTAACAGAAAATGTATTAGTATAGAGGTCATTCATAAAATCATCAAAAAAACGAGCAATCATGATTAAGAATTATTTTAAAATAGCGTGGAGAAATCTTTTAAAGAATAAGATCTATTCTTTTATCAATATATCCGGTTTAGCCATAGGAATGGCGGCCACGATACTTATAGGTCTTTGGATACACGACGAGCTTAATCACAATAAGCATTTCGAAAATTATGATACGATTGCTCAAGTATTCCAACATGAATCTTCCAACAACGTGGTAGAAACAGGACCTGCAATTCCGAGACCTTTAGAATTTGCTTTACGAGAAGAACACAATGATAATTTTAAACATATTATTATGTCTTCTTGGGAACAACCAAGGTATATCCGATATGGAAATACCAATATCAATAGACGTGGTTATGCCATGCAAGAAGGTGCTCCGGAAATGCTAAATCTAGAAATCATTGCTGGAGAAAAAAATGGAATCAAAGAAAAAAACTCCATCATGTTATCCGAATCTTGCGCTCAAGCATTATTCGGAGATGACATAAGTATAGCTATTGGAAAAATAGTAAAAATTAATAATCGCGATGATCTTGCGATTACAGCTGTTTTTAAAGACAATCCAGAGAATACTTCTTTTAAGGACATGGATTATTTAGTTCCTTGGAAATACTATGTCACTACACAACCATGGTTAGAGCGTGCCAAAACTGCTTGGGGTAATAATTCATTTCAGTTATTTGTGCAGATCAATGATAACACCACTATGGAAGCAATTACTTCTAAAATCATTGATGTAAAGAAAAATGCCTCTCCAGAAGAAGCAGAATTTAATCCGCAAATATTTCTTTTTCCAATGAAAGATTGGTATTTGAGAAGTGAGTTTGAAAATGGAGTTCAAACAGGAGGACGTATTGAAAACGTTTGGTTATTTGGTATCATCGGAATATTCATTTTATTGCTTGCTTGTATCAATTTCGTAAATCTAAGTACCGCGCGTTCCGAAAAAAGAGCTACTGAAGTTGGGATTAGAAAATCTATTGGTTCACAAAGAGGACAACTTATATTCCAGTTTTTAAGTGAATCATTTTTAATCGTTGTGTTGTCATTCGTTGTAGCAATAACCATTGTACTAATCAGCTTAGGCGGATTTAATAACTTAGCTAGTAAGGAGATTCTTTTTCCTTGGGCTAACCCAATCTTTTGGATCATTTCTATATTATTTATTTTGCTTACAGCATTCCTATCAGGAAGCTATCCTGCACTGTACTTATCTTCATTTAATCCAGTATCGGTATTAAAAGGAACTTTTAAAGCTGGTCGTTTTTCTGCACTTCCAAGAAAAATATTAGTAGTCACACAGTTTACGGTATCTATCGCATTAATCATAGGAACGCTGATTGTTATGAATCAAATTCAACATAGTAAAAACAGACCTACAGGGTATGATAAGGAAGGATTGGTGCAAATGCCTGTAATGAGTAGTGAGTTTATTGGTAAAGCTGATGTGATGCGAGATCAATTCATAGCTTCTGGAGGTGCTATAGAAATGGCAACCACCAGTAGTCCTACAACAGACGTCTGGTCTAATAGAGGTGGATATACTTGGGAAGGTAAACCTGTAGGTTTTCAGGAAAATCTTGCTTATACAGATGTGTCTTATGAGTTTGTAGAAACATTAGGCGCTGAAATTATTGAAGGAAGAGGTTTCTCCAGAGATTTTCCATCCGATTCATCAGCGGTTATTTTAAACAAGACAGCAGTGGCATATATGGGTATCAAAAATCCTATCGGAAAACTAATCAGGCATTCTGATGAAAATGATCCTAACCCACCTCTTAAAATTATTGGTGTAATCGATGATATCATTATGCAATCTCCTTACAGCCCAGTAAAACAATCTATGTATGCTTTTGATCAACACGGAAATGTTTCTTATTGGAACTTAAGACTAAATCCAGAAAATAGTGTTAGGAAAAACTTAGAAATCGTAGAAGGAGTTTTCAAAAAGAATTTCCCTAACGTTCCTTTTGATTATCAGTTCATAGATGAAGAATATGCAAAAAAGTTTAGATCCGAAGAAAGAGTTGCAAGCCTTTCTAAAGTATTTACAGTATTAGCCATCTTTATCAGCCTTTTAGGTTTATTTGGACTTGCTTCGTTCGTTGCAGAACAACGTACAAAGGAAATAGGAATTCGTAAAATATTAGGAGCTTCGATTACGCACTTGTGGATGCAATTATCTAAAGACTTCATCACTTTAGTAATGATTGCGCTTATTATGGCGGCTCCATTAGCATATTACTTTATGAGTCAATGGTTACAAAAATTCCCTTATCGAATCAATATTTCCTATACAACTTTCTTAATTGCTGGTTTAGGTGCATTACTCATCACAATCATTACGGTAAGTATCCAAGCCATACGAACCGCAACTACAAACCCAGCTAATTCATTAAGAACGGAATAAATCATCAATCAAAAAACGAACAGTAATGTTTAGAAATTATCTGAAAATATCCCTAAGAAACTTACAGAAAAACAAAACGCTTTCTCTGTTAAACATGATTGGTCTTAGTATAGGAATATCAAGTGTATTAACACTATTGTTTTCTGTATATGCATACTATAACGCAGATAGTCCAATACCCAATAAAGAGCATATATTTTACGCAAAAACGATTTTAACAGATGGTAATGATTATAATGAAGTCCCCTACCCTTTGCTAGATCGCATACTCAATAGTTCTCCGGATGTTATTGCAGGAACACATTTACACAGTTGGAACACTATGTGGTTAGCATCTAATGGAAAAGATTTTCAAAACAACACAAGTTATGCTGATCCTGAGTTTTTTGAAGTTTTTGATCTTCCTTTGAAATATGGAAATAAAACGACCGCTTTAAAAGAAAAATACTCTATAGTACTTACAGATAAAGTAAGCAAACAGATTTTTGGAGATATCAACCCAGTTGGTAAAACTATCGTTGGAGCGGATACACTCAACTTAAAAGTTACTGGAGTTTTTGAACCTATTAGTCCATATTCGTCTTTTAGATTTGAAGTTTTACTTCCTAATACAATTCTTGAAACAAATGCTTCTTTTATCGCTCAGAATAACTGGGATAATACTTTTTCTCCTACTTATTTTAAAATGAAACCTAATAGTGATCTAACCAAACTTAAAACTAGTATAACGGAATTGATTATCGGAAACCGTACAGAGGGAAGTCCGATTGCCGAAATGAAGATAATACCATTCACAGATTTTCGAACGGATGCTATTCCTGTTGTTGACATTATCATTACCAGTTCCATTGCCGCAGCATTGTTTATTTTACTTATCATATTGGTTAACCTTTTGAATCTAAACACTTCTACTATGCTGAGTCGTACCAAAACAATTGCTGTTAGAAAAGTATTAGGTAGTGATAAGAAAGGGCTCATTTTACAATACTGTATAGAGAATGGTATACTGGTTTTTGTTTCCATTTTAATATCCATGTTGCTGTTCTTTACTATAAATCTTCCTAGATTCAATGATACATTTGGCCCTGAATTTGGAAGAATTTCCTTTAATCTGATCGAAGATTATCCAGTTATTTTAGGGATTATTTTTATTGGAATTATTGCAACTTTAGTGGTGTCTATATTACCTAGTCTCCGTTTTGTAAAAATCCCTGTAACCTTAGGTATTAAAGGAAAGATCCAGCAAGTAAAAAGTAACTTTTTGTTACGTAATTCTTTTATAATTCTTCAATTCACTATTGCTATCCTATGTATAAGCGTTGCGATTATACTTAATAGACAGATAGGTTTTATGAAAAATGCAGATTTAGGTTTTGAACGTGCTAATGTTTTGGTAGGGAATATAGATTTAGATTATAAAAACTTTGATGTTGCTCAATCAAAATTTAATGCACTTTTAAATGAATTGGAGTCTAATCCTTATGTAAAGAGCGTTTCAACGAGTCAAGCAGTACCATCAGAGTATTATTTCAACTATACCACATATTATGATAAAGCAAGTAATAGAGATGTTAGAATACGAAGGTCATACGCAGACGAATCCTATTTTAAAACATTAGGTATCCCAATAACCAAGGGTCGTAATTTTAATAAAAACCTAGATCAGGCTGATGAATATCCAGTTATCATAAATGAAGCAGCGTTAAAAGCTTTTGGGTGGAAAACAATCGATGGAAAAACACTTGGTTCTAAAGGAGAAAATTCAATAAAACAGCCTATAGTAGGTGTCGTAAAAGATTTTCATTATCAAGATTTACAAAATGCTATTGAACCTTTGGTTCATATTTATAGAGATCGAAAAACATTAAACAAACATAGGTTTTTAACGGTACGTGTACAAGAAGGTCATGAAGCCAATATCGAGAAAATGATTACCACCGCATTTGAGAATATTCCTTCGAGAAAAACATATATACAATCGAGATTAACAGATAAAGTTAGTGGTCAATATTTATTAATTGAAGGAATTCTAAAGTCTGTAAGTATTACAGCGATTCTTGCAATTTTTATTTCATGTTTAGGTCTTTTTGGACTCATTTCTTTTTCAGCAAAAAGGAGAGTAAAAGAAATTGGAGTGCGCAAAGTTTTAGGTGCTGGTGTTACCAAAATAGTACTCTTATTATCTAAAGATTACATCTTCCTAGTAGGAATAGCAGCACTTATCGCATTTCCATTAGCATGGTACGCAATGAACTCATGGCTAAATGGTTTCGCCTATAGTATATCAATTAAATGGTGGATGTTTGGATTGGCTGCTGTTATTGCCGTATGCATTACCTCATTTACATTAGGAATAAGAGCTATTAAATCCGCTATGGCAAATCCAATAAATTCATTAAGAACGGAATAAATAATCAATCAACAAACGAACAGTAAACCAACAATCATGATCAGGAATTATTTTAAAATAGCATGGAGAAACCTTTGGAGAAATAAGCTTAATAGTTTTATTAATCTGGTAGGTCTTTCATTAGGTTTAGCTGCCTGTATACTCATTATGATGTATGTTTCTCATGAGAAAAATTATGATCAATTTCATGAGGATGCGCATCGTATTTTTAGTATTGTGGGAAAGTTTAAAATGAGGGATGATGAAATAAGAATGACGAGGCTTAGTGCTTCAGTTTCTTCGCAATTAAAAGAGAATGACCCTAATGTTGAAGATGCATTTCGTTATTACGAATATCATCAATCAATTAATGTAACTCCTAATACCGCTAACAATAAAGTCTTTTCTGAAAACAGATTTGCCGCTGCAGATGCTAATTTATTTTCTTTTTTCTCTTTTGAACTATTGAAAGGCAGTGCTTCTGATGTTCTGAAAGACCCTTTTTCTATTGTACTGTCTCAGGATGTTTCAGAAAAATATTTTGGAAAAGCTAACCCGGTTGGTAAACAAATTAAGATAAAACAGGATAGTACATATAATTTTACCGTGACTGGTGTTATGAAGGATTTTCCAACGAATTCTTCAATTAAAGCGGATGTAATAATTTCTATGTCTAGTTTATCGTTAATGAAAGAGACTAGACCTCTATTAGTATCAGATCGGTTTCAAGGTGGTAGTTTTGCCACCTACCTAAAATTAAATGCAATTAATAAAGCAACAACAGTTGCAAATACAGCTAAAAGACTTGACAGACTTAGTAATAAAGAATCAACTTCTAGTTATACATTAGAGTCACTTGCGAGTATACATGCTCACAAAATTGATACAGGACGTTTTAATTACCTAAATATATTTCCACTAGTTGCTTTCCTAATATTAATTTTAGCACTTACAAACTATATTAGTCTAACAACAGCAAGAGCTGGGACTAGGGCTAAAGAAGTAGGAATTCGTAAAATAAGTGGGGCCAATAGAAATAGCCTCGCTGTACAATTTTACTTAGAATCAGGTATTTTCGTTTGTATTTCTTTTTTAATAGGCATACTTATTAGTATTATTGTCAAAGACCATTTTTTAGAGTTACTTAATATAGAAATTAGTAATACATTTTTCTTCAATGGGTCTTTTATAGTTACTTTAATAAGCTTATTAGTTTTTGCTGTATTTTTTTCTGGAATATATCCGGCTATTGTATTGTCATCTTCTAATCCTATAAAGAGCTTCAAGAATAAACTCGAAAAAAACACAGGTAGTGCAACCGTAAGAAAAGTCTTTACTACACTTCAGTTTACAATTGCGGTATTACTTATCATTTCAGGTATTGTAATGGGTACTCAACTAGATTTTATACATAATAAGGATACAGGTTTACAACGGTCTAATATTATTATGATTCCAGTAGAAACAAGTATTATTAATAATGCTGCAGCCTTCAGAAATGAAATAAAAAAAATTTCAGAAGTAGAACAAACTACTGTGTCAATGAATAAAATGTATGGCGGATATGGTGTTTATTTTACTTCAAAAGAGAATAGTTCAGAGAACTATACCGTTTCTGTATTCAATGTGGATGAACACTTTATAAAAACTCTAGCAGTTTCATGGTATTTAGAACCCGAAGAAAGAACTACATTTTCTGAGGATAAAAAAATTATCATTAACCAAAAAACAATTAGTGATTTAGGATTAAAATCAGACCCACGAGGAACAAAAATAAGTTTTGGAAATCAGTTTTATGAAATTGCAGGAGTAGTAAAAGATTTTAATTATACCTCATTAGAAACTCCAATTAAACCATTAGCCTTTTTTGTGAGTTCAGAAATCGATGCAAGTAAAAACATGATGGGTCTCTTTAGCACTTGTCTGTATATAAAGTATAACAGTAAAGCAAAGTTATCTACTTTACTTACTAAAATTGAAAATACCTATACCAACTTTGATAAAACTACACCATTTAGTTATCAGTTTATGGATGATGCTTTTGATGCGCTTTACAAAGCAGAAGAACGTTTGTCGTTTATCTTTTACATTTTTATAGTGCTAGCTTTAGTAATAGCAAGTTTAGGACTACTAGGTCTGGTAACTTTCGCTTCAGAACAGCGTATTAAAGAAATAGGAATTCGTAAAGTATTAGGTGCGTCTGTTTCTGAAATCCTAGTTCTTCTTTCAAATGATTTTATGGTCTTAGTCCTATTAGCAATAGTTATTGCATCACCCTTGGCATGGTATCTTGCTGATAACTGGCTTAATTATTTTGCTTATAGAATCAATATACCTTGGTGGTCATTTGCAATCGCAGGTGGAGTAGCAATAGTTTTATCAATAGTTACATTGAGTTTTCAGGGGATTAAAGCAGCAATAGCCAATCCTATAGATAGTTTAAAAACAGAATAGACAAAATCAATCTTTCCACCTTGGGTGGATCAAAAACGAATCGTTATGATCAGGAATTATTTTAAAATAGCATGGAGAAACCTTTGGAGAAGAAGAGGTTTTACATTTATTAATATTACGGGCTTATCGATAGGAATGACAGCCAGCTTTCTAATGCTTTTATATGTTAGTTTCGAATTAAGTTATGACAACTTTCATAGTAAAACAGATAATATCTACAGGGTTGTTGCAGATATTAAAACTCCTTCTGATAATATAGAAGCGAATATAACTGCTTGGGCTGTTCCTCCTAATTTAGAGAAGGATTTTCCTGAAATTACATCTGCAGTACGGATAAATGATTTAAATATGATCGTCCGCAAAGATGATCTAAAATTTAAAGAAACCAATGCGATTGCAGCGGATTCCAGTTTTTTCTCGGTTTTTGATTTCGAATTGGTACAAGGAAATCCAAAAGAAGTGCTGAAAAAGCAATTTAGCATTGTATTATCCGAAACTACAGCAAAAAAATACTTTGGAAACCAAAATCCTGTTGGTAAATCGTTAAAAATAACTGAAGAAGGGTTCAACTCTGTAGTAACTGGAGTAATGAAGGATTTCCCTGAAAACTCTCACATCCAAGCGGATATGATACTATCCCTAACCACATTTACACAAAATTTAGACAAAGAATTAGATACCAGATGGGGTAGTTATGATGCAGCAGCCTATGTTTTGGTTAATCCAAATACGAATATAGATCAACTAACTTCTAAATTTCCAGCATTTCTAGAGAAGCATAGTGGAGAATTTATGAAACAAAGTAAAATGTTTGTTACGCTCCACTTAGAACCTCTTAAAACATTATACCTAGAATCTACCAGAGGTGGTACCGGTGGTGGAAGTATGACCAATGTATATATATTTTCTATCATAGCTATTTTTATTCTTCTTATTGCGTCTATCAATTTCATTAACCTTACTACCGCTCGTTCTGTAGAAAGAGCAAAAGAAGTAGGTATCCGAAAAGTAATGGGTGCCGAAAAACAACAATTGTCACTACAATTTATTGGAGAATCGATAATAACTTGTTTGATAGCTTTTTGCATTACAACAGTCTTAACCATGCTAATCCTACCGTTTTTTAATGATATCGCAGGAAAGGTAATTAGCGAAGGCTTGTTTTCTAATTATTCTAATATTTTTAAATTATTTGGAATTTCATTAGCCATAGGAATTTTTGCAGGAATCTACCCTTCCATAGTATTATCCTCTTTTAAACCTATACAAGTACTTAAAGGTAATTTCTCTACTGGTGGCAAAGGTGTTTTGCTTCGAAAAAGTCTTGTAATTATACAATTTACTATTTCGATTATACTTATTACTGGTACGATTATTATCTATAATCAAATGGAATATATGCGTAATCAGGAATTAGGGTTTAACAAGGATCAATTATTAATTCTTGAAGCAGAATCGTCTACATCTCAATTAGCACTAAAGAATGCTATCAGTAATATTTCTGGAGTAAAATTCACAAGTCTAGGTTCTAGTGTACCTGGAGGAGGAAATTCATCAGCTTATTCAGAAATAGAAAATAAATCAGGGGATTTGCAAATAGCAAATCTAGACCTCTATTTTGTTGATCATGATTATATCCCACAGTTTGATCTTGAAATTTTAGCGGGGAGAGCATTTTCTAAAGATTTCGCTTCAGATTCTACAAAAGCGATGATCATTAATGAAGAAACTGTAAAATTACTAGGATATAGTGATCCACAGAATGCTATTGGTGCCAAATTTAAACAATGGGGTCGTGAAGGTCAGGTAATTGGGGTTGTCAAAAATTTCCATTTTAACTCTCTTCATGATCAGATTGGACCTCTAACCATGAGAATGGAGACGAATAGAAATGATTTAATTACTGTAAAGCTAGGTTCTAATAATATGAAACAAACTATTGGTGAAATAGAGAAATTATGGGAGTCATTTTTACCAGAGCAACCTTTTGATTATTACTTTTTGGATGATGCATTCAACGAACAATATGAAAGTGAAGAGCGATTTGGAAATCTGTTTCTGTACTTCGCTAGTTTAGCAATACTAATATCCTGTCTAGGTTTACTGGGACTTGCTGCTTACAGTACATTACAAAGAAAACGAGAAATCGGTATTAGAAAAGTAATCGGAGCTTCGGTATCTGAAATTGTAAATCTTTTATCCAAAGATTTCCTAAAACTTGTAATGATTGCTTTTGCTATTGCTTCTCCTATTGCTTGGTATGTGATGCATAATTGGTTACAAAACTTCGCATTTAGGATTGATATACAATGGTGGATGTTCCTATTATCTGGTGGCTCAGCGATCCTTATAGCCATATTCACTGTTAGCTTTCATGCGGTAAAAGCTTCTCTGTCAAATCCAGTAAACGCACTTAGAACCGAATAAATCATCAATCAAAAAACGAACAATCATGATCAGGAATTATTTTAAAATAGCATGGAGAAGCCTTCAAAAAAACAAACTACAAACTACAATTAATCTGCTAGGGCTTACAGTAGGTACAGTCTGTTGTTTGAGTATATTATTATATGTATTTGCGCAGTTAGGTTATGATGATCATCATAAGGACGCTGAGGCTTTATATAGAGTACGAACAATTATCGATGATCCCAGTTCTGTTCAATTCAATGCTGCATCCAGCGGACCTCCAATCGGTTTTGCCATGAAAGAAGACTTTCCTGAGGTTATAGAAGCGACTCGATTGGTATATATGGGTGAGGGTACAGAAGAACTTATTAGAGCAAGTGATCAGAATGAAGGTTTTTATGAACCAAGAGGTTACCTTGCCGATGCTACTGTTTTTAATATTTTCACGTTTAAGTTTTTAGAAGGAAATCCCGAGACTGCATTAGTGGAACCTAATACCGTCGTACTATCTGCTTCATTAGCTCAAAAACTATTTGGTAATGTGCCTGCCATTAATAAAACTGTATTATCAGGAAGTGGAGAGCAACAATTATCACTAAAAGTAACCGGTGTTTTTGATGATAGTAATCCAGAAAAGTCTCATATCAATCCTAATTATCTGGTTACTATGAATACTCCTGGCCTTGGAGAATTTGTGAGAACAGTACAAAACTTTGCAACACAAAACTTTATTTATACCTATGTAAAGCTAAACTCGTCAGATAATGAGGCCTTAGTGCAAAGTAAACTTCCGGGCTTTTTAAATGCTCGTGGAGCAAAAGATTTTGCTAAATTAAATTTCACAAAACAACTGTTCCTTCAAAAAGTTAGTGATATACACTTACATTCCAAAGGCATATCCAGACAAATCGGACCTATATCAGATATTAGTTATCTATATCTTTTAATCACACTAGCCTTATTTATTCAATTAGTGGCTTGTGTGAATTTTATCAATCTAAGTACGGCGAGAGCCAACAAAAGAGCTAAAGAAATTGGTGTTCGTAAAACTATTGGAGCGGACAAAAAATCACTTATCGGTCAGTTTTTGGGAGAATCTATATTACTTTCTCTTTTTGCTACCTTAGTTAGTATTCCTCTAACGACAATTCTTCTTCCTGTCATAAATATGCTTACCCAAGGTAATGTAGCTTATCTTGATATATTAGATTGGAGAGTATTAACAACGCTACTAGCAGTTGGCATTCTTACAGGATTTGTTGCTGGAATTTATCCTGCACTCATACTTTCCTCTGTAAAACCAACTCGTGTATTAAAAGGATCGGTATCAGCAAACCCTAAAGGCACTTTATTACGCAAAGGATTAGTCGTTTTTCAATTCGTAGTATCGATTGGATTAATTGCTACTGTATATATTATTACCCAGCAAGTTCGATTTGCCCAAAATAGAGATATGGGGTATGAAACTGACAATCTAATTGCGGTTCGTTTAGGTACTCAAGAGGCTTTTGGGCAATATGAAACGCTAAAAACAAATATGAGTACGGTATCGGGTGTAAAATCTGTGTCTGGATGTAATATTTTCCCTTC
This sequence comes from Aquimarina litoralis, assembly GCF_039523995.1. Taxonomy (NCBI): domain Bacteria; kingdom Pseudomonadati; phylum Bacteroidota; class Flavobacteriia; order Flavobacteriales; family Flavobacteriaceae; genus Aquimarina; species Aquimarina litoralis. The sequence continues at coordinate 398,966 of NZ_BAAAGE010000004.1, read as the reverse complement.
TCAATTATTAAGAAGTGATGTTGGTGCATATTTACCTAGTGGAGACCCTACAAAACCTAAATTGGTAAAAGTAAATGGTATAAATGCTGACTATTTAAAAACTACTAAAACTAAATTACTTACCGGCCGTCCCCTAAAAAAACAAGATACAACTCAAGTGTTGGTGAATAAAGCTACTATAGATGCTTTTAAGTTAAATATAGAGAATGCGATCGGGCAAAAAATTCTTTTCTCTACTGGTGGTGATGTTACTACTGTAGAAGTAATCGGAGTAACCGAAGACTTTCATTATGCTTCGCTAAAAGAAGAAATCGAACCTTTATTAATGTATGTAGACGATACACCAGATTGGTTATTGATAAAAACAGAAACATCCAATTTCGAGACTATTCTTGGCCAATTAAAAACTGCTTGGAATCAGGTAAATAAAACAACTCCTTTTGTTTATACTTTTGTAGACAAAGAAGCCGAAAAACTTATCGCCGAAGAAAAACGCCTTGCGAATATTTCAGTTGCCTTTACTACACTAGCGATATTGATCAGCTGCCTGGGATTATTTGGATTAATCTCTTTTATGGCAGAACAAAAGAAAAAAGAAATTGGAATTCGAAAGGTACTTGGAGCAAGTGTAAGTACTGTAGTAAAAATGTTGACCAAAGACTTTTTTATTCTAATAATCGTAGCACTAGTCATAGCTACTCCTCTATCCTATTATTTGATGGAGAACTGGTTACAAGATTTCACTTATAGAATATCAATAAGTTGGTGGGTATTCTTATTGGCAGGCATCGTAACTATGGCTATCACGCTTTTAACGGTTAGTATCGAAGCTATGAAAGCAGCTACCGCAAACCCAGTAAATTCATTACGAACAGAATAAATAAACGCATAATTATGATTAAGAATTATATCAAAATAGCCTTTCGTAATTTATGGAAGAATAGAATTTTCACATCCTTTAATATTGTAGGATTGACACTAGCATTTGGGGCAGCATTGTTACTAACAATATATGCTGTTTTCGAATTGTCATTTGACCATTTTCACAAAAATGGAGATCAAATCTATATGGTATACTCAGAAGATAGCACGCCTAATGGCATAGAAGCCAATACTTCCAAATCAGAACCTTTTGCAGAAACTTTACAGAAAGAAATAAGCGGAGTTGAGAAAATAACACGTCGTACTGGTGGAAATTTATTATTAAGTTATGAGGATAAAGAATTGAGAATGAATGGTGCTTTTGTAGATCCGGACTTTTTCGATATCTTTAGTTTTCCCATCATTAAAGGGGATACACAAAACCCCATTACATCAGAATCTTCTATTGCCATTACAGAATTTGCTGCTAACCGAATATTTGGTGACAAAAATCCGATTGGACAAACGGTAACAATTCTTAGAGATGGAAAGCAAGTTCCATTTACTATTAGTTCTCTTATCGAAGACTTTCCTGATACAAGTTCCATAGGATTTGATATCGTATTAAACTTTAAAAGTCAAGGACAACATGCATATGAGAGAACTGTGGGTCGTTGGGATGTTGAAAACCATGAAGTATACATGAAATTAGCGCAAGGAATCACACCCGAGCAATTTGAAAACAGCACCAAAGATTTTACAAAACTACATTATAAAGATGCTATAGAAAGTGCAAAAAGAGATGGTATCCAACCGATTGTTAATGGGGAGTACATACAAATAAAATTATTATCATTTTTAGATAAAAAGTTTACCAATTTTGATCAAGGTCCTGCCAAAGTAAATCGAAAAATGCCATACATCGTTTTAGGTATTGCACTCCTCATTCTGTTTATAGCTTGTGTAAACTTTGTAAATATGAGTGTTTCCAAAAGTGATCAAAGACTTCGAGAAATTGGTATGCGAAAAACTCTTGGAGCCAACAAAAAGCAATTGTTTTTCCAATTTTGGGGAGAAAGCGTTCTTGTTTTTATAATTTCTATTATTCTAGGTATTGTAACTACCATTCTTCTACTTCCTCATTTTAAAGTACTTTTTAAAACCAAAGCAACCTTTGCTACCTTATTAGATCCTGCATCTATAGTTTTCTTACTATTGGCAATAGTCGGCATCACACTCATAGCGGGTGGATATCCTGCGATATTAATGAGTCGTTTGAATACCATACAAAGTTTAAAAGGTAAATTAAACGCTAACGGAAAAAACTATTTACGAAACGGTTTAATCGTGGCGCAATTTGGAATTGCTACGATATTAATATGCGGAACTCTTGTGGTTTGGGAACAAGTACAGTTCTTACGTAACAAGGATTTAGGATATAATAAAGAACAAGTAATTGCCTTCCCGTTAAATGGAAAGCGAAATGATCAACAGGCATTACAACTTTTGCGAAATGAATTAAAAGATCAGACAAACATTTTAAGCGTATCCGCATCCAATAATATCTTAGGTTTAGGTAAAGATGGATCTCGATCAACAAGTGTTCTTGGGTTTGATCATAATGGCGTCGGAGTTGAAACTCATATGCTCGTAGTTGATTCAGATTATATCAAAACTTTGGATTTGGAATTATTAGAAGGTAGAGCTTTCAGGAAAAATCTGGCAAGTGATAGCCTATCAGTCATTATCAATGAATCTATGGCAAGACAACTAAATGAAGATCAAATACTAAACGCTCAGTTAAACATAGATGATAAATTCTATTCTATAGTTGGAGTTATTAAAGATTTTAATTTTCAGAATTTGGATAGAAATATTGCACCGATGTCTCTTTTTGCGCTACCTGATTGGAATCTGAGAAACGTATATGTAAAAGTTGCTCCCCAGAATCTAGAAGCATCTTATGACATTGTAAAAAATGCTTGGGCTACTATAGAACCTAACGCAGAGTTTCAGGCTTCCTTCTTGAACGAAAATGTTGACAGAACTCTGAAAAGAGAACGCGATATGATCTCTATGATTAGTAGTGGTTCTTTATTGGCAATTATTTTAAGCTGTATTGGTCTTTTTGCGATGACCTTGCTTATTGTTGCAAAAAGAAAAAAGGAAATAGGCATTCGAAAAGTTGTTGGAGCAAATATTATAGCAATTACTATGCTTCTAACCAAAGACTTTTTAAAGTTAGTTTCTATTGCCTTTTTGATTGCTGCACCTATTGCCTGGTGGATGATGAGCAAGTGGTTACAAAACTACATCTATCGTATCGATTTGAATATAGTATTATTTCTTGGAGCTGGAGGTATTGTTTTATTAATTGCTTTACTTACAATATCCTTCCAAACGGTTAAAACTGCAACTGCAAATCCGGTGAATTCATTACGAACAGAATAATATCAATTTTTCTGCTCCAAAGCAGATCTAAAAGCAGACAATTATGATTAGGAATTATTTCAAAATAGCTTGGAGAAATATACAGAAACGAAAAGTGTTTTCCTTTATAAACATCTTAGGATTAGCGCTTGGGTTTGGATGTTCTATTTTAATATTTCTCTTTGTAAACTACCATTTACAATTCGATAATTTCCATAACAACTCTAATAGGATTTACAGAGTTGTCACGGAAGAACATCAAGATGCCATAGAATATGAAGCCAGTGTTCCTCCTGGTTTTGCAAGTGTATTCAGATCTGATTTTAATTATTCTGAAAAAGTAGCGAACATCTTTATTAGACAAGAATGGCAAATCGATGGAATGGATTCTAACACCAATCGTTTATTAGAAGATGTAGTTTTTGCGGAGCCAGATTTTTTTGAAATATTTAATTTTCCCCTACAAGAATCTCTTGGTACACATAATTTCGCAGCACCTAATGTTGCTTATATTACCGAGAGTTTTGCTAAGAAAATGTATGGGGATAGTACATCTCCACTAGGAAAAACATTTAGACTTCAGAATACAGAAACGATACAGGTTATAGGAGTACTTAATGATATTCCTACTAATTCTTCCGTACAAGGAGATGTATTTATATCCTATGAAAGTCTTAAAAATTATAGCCAATTTGCATATAGCAAGAGTTGGGGAGGTATCACAAACAGTTTACAGTGTTATACACTTTTAAGACCTAATCAAGATATTTCTCATATTGAGAAAACACTTATTTCCTTGGTTTCTAAATACAGACCAAAAAGTAAAAACGTACACAGATACAAGTTACAACCACTTGCTGATGTTCATTTAGAACAAAAATATGGTGGTATTAATGTGAGTCTCCTATGGATATTTTCTTTAATTGGAATATTTCTAATAGCAGTTGGCTGTATTAATTTTATTAATATTTCCACAGCACAAGCATTTTCTAGATCTAAGGAAATTGGAGTTAGAAAAGTACTTGGTGTAAGTAAAACCAAACTATTCTGGCAATTTATATTAGAAACTTTTTTAATAAGTCTATTCGCATTACTACTAGGAATTGGGATTTCTATTGGAGTATTACCCAAGTTCAATGAATTATTTGAATTGCAGTTAAGTATCCAATCTTTGCTTTCCTTTAAAGTAATAAGTTTTCTTATCACACTGTTACTATTAGTATCACTTTTGGCAGGTAGCTATCCAGGTATTTTAATGGCAAGAATTTTACCTACTCTAGCATTAAAAGGGAAACTTACTCAGAATGACACTGGTGGTAAGTTTACACGAAAAGTATTAGTAACTGCTCAATTTGCAATTTCCATTATGCTTATTGTAGCTACTATCGTAATCGGTAAACAAATCAATTTTGCAATTACTTCCGATCTAGGTTTTGATAAAGAAGCTATCGTAATGTTAGAAATTCCAGAAGAAATTGAACTATTAAAATTACAAGGACTAAAAAACAGATTAAATAGTATTTCTGGAGTATCAAATACTACGGCTTGTTTATCAAGTCCTGGAGCAGCAGAAAATGAATGGGGAACTAGTTTCCGATATCATAATAGACCCCAGTATGAAGAGTTCTCCATAGGCGCTAAACTTGCCGACGAGGATTATCTAAATACATTTAATTTAAAACTTATCGCCGGGCGTAATTTTTTCACCTCGGATTCTATAACAGAAGTTGTGGTAAATCAAAGAGTAGCAGATAAACTAGGACTCTCTTCCTATGAAGAATTAATAGGAAAACAAATAGAAGCCAATCGTGGCAGAGTAAAAGCTACCATCGTTGGCGTTATTGCTAATTTCCACAATCAAAACTTCTTAAGTGGTATTGGTCCTGTTTTTATAGCACCAGAAAAAACTGGTTATAGCGAACTAGCTGTTAAAATAGATGGTGCCGATATAAGTACTGCGTTGAAAGCTATCGAAAGTCGCTGGAAGCAAGTGTTTCCAAAATTTGTATATCAATATAAGTTTTTAGACGAGCGCATAGCGCAGCAATACATCGAAGAGCAACGTTTCTTATCAATGACCAAAATATTTTCTGGTCTTGCAATTTTTATAAGTTGTTTAGGGCTTTACGGACTTATTTCTTTCTTTATCGCACTAAAAACAAGAGAAATTGGAATAAGGAAAGTATTAGGAGGAAAAGTTAAGGATATCCTAGCTATTGTAATGCAGGATTTCTTCAAATTGATCTTATTAGCAGGCGCTATAGCATCGCCAATAGCCTGGTATTTTATGAATAACTGGTTACAAAATTATACGTATCGAACAGAAATAAACTGGTGGATTTTCGTAGTTGCTGTGGGATTACTATTAATTATCACTTTGCTTACCATTAGTTACAAAGCTATTAAAGCAGCCACTGCTAATCCGATCAAAAGTCTTAAAACAGAATAAATCAATCAACCTGTCCGCCTAAGGTGGATCCAATAACACACATCAAAAACGAACAATTATGATCACTAACTATATAAAAGTTGCTTTCCGAAGTTTATTAAAAAATAAAGGATATAGCTTTTTAAACATTTTTGGATTAGCTATCGGTATTACTTGTGCAAGCCTTATTTTTCTTTGGGTAGAAGATGAAGTAAGTTTTAATAAGGATTTTGCAAGACAAGATCATATCTATTATACACCTACCAATCAGAATTATGAAGAAGAATGGAGAACCTTCTACTCTACTCCAGGTCCTCTTGCTCAGGCAATGAAAGATGAAATCCCTGGAGTTATTAGAGCTACAAGATCTAGTTCTGAAGAACGACTTTTTACGGTTGGTGATCGTGCTATCAATAGAACTGGAAGATATGCAGACGCCGATTTTCTAGATATTTTTAGTTTAGAATTTATTGAAGGTTCTATAAAAGGAGCCTTTGAGAATCCAGAGGCCATAGTCGTTACCCAAGAAACAGCTGAACTGCTCTTTGGCAAAAACGAAAAAGTACTCGGAAAAACAGTAAAACTCAATAATAAAGACAATTACCTTATCACTGGAGTTGTAAAAAATTTACCAGAAAATGTTTCCTTTCCATTTGATTGGGTAGCTCCATTTGAGCGCTACAGAAATGGTGCTGAATGGATGACAGAATACGGTAGTAATTTCTCCGATACTTTTGTAGAGTTATCACCCGAAGCTAACGTAGCTGAAGTGGATGAAAAAGTTAAAGCTCTGATCCCTGCAAAAGACGCCGAAAGTGACACCTACGCCTTTTTACATCCTATGAAAGATTGGTATTTGCGTTCCAAATTTGAAGAAGGCAAAAAAGTTGGTGGAAAAATCACCTATGTACGTCTATTTTCTCTAATAGCGCTGATCATATTACTAATTGCTTGTATTAATTTTATGAACCTATCCACCGCTCGCAGCGAAAAGAGAGCAAATGAAGTAGGTGTTCGAAAAGCTATCGGTTCTAGTCGATCTCGTTTGATTATTCAATTTGTATCAGAATCTATGATGATGGCTTGTTTTGCGGCTATCATAAGTGTTATATTATTGGTGGTATTATTACCACAGTTTAATCTCCTGATTGATAAAAATCTTGTTCTTGGTTTATCTAAGCCTTCTCACATTGGTATATTATTAGTTATTACTGTAGTCTGTGGATTGTTTGCTGGTTTATATCCAGCTTTTTACCTATCCTCTTTTAGACCAGTAGAAGTTTTAAAAGGTATAAAAGTTAAAAGCGGATCCGCATCTTTTATAAGAAAAGGATTAGTGGTAGGACAGTTTACCATTTCTATTGTTTTTATCATCTGTACAATCATCGTATATCAACAAATTCAGCATGCTAAAAACAGAGAGCTTGGATACGATAAAGAACGATTGATTTCTATGCGCGTTAATGATGAAATTATTGACAAGTTTTCTGTAATTCAGCAAGATCTAATTAAAAGCGGATATATTCATAATGCTGCATTGTGTAATTCTCAAATATTATCAGGAGGTAATAATGGTTCTGGATTTACCTGGCAGGGAGGCGTTAATACCCAAGATGTTTTGCTATCCTTTAGAAACATCACAGCTAGTTTTTTTGAAACTACAGGCATGGAAATTGTCGAAGGTCGTGGTTTTGGTACCAACGTAGACGCCGATAGTACCAATGTGATGATTTCTCAATCACTAGCTAAACTAATGAAAACTGATAATCCAGTAGGTAAAAAGGTTAATAGAGGTGATGATTCTTACGAAATCATAGGAGTCGTTAAAGATTATATCTATGATGATATGTTTGATACCAGTGATCCTGTATTATTTATAAACAACCCAAATTTTGCAAGATATATGTATATCAAAACACAACAGGGCACTCCAATTGATCAGGCAATATCTGGAATTGGGGAAGTATTGAAAAAGCACAATCCTGCTTTCCCATTCGAATATACTTTTGTTGATGAAGCTTTTGATGCTAAATTTAAAAGTGAGCAACTTATTGGTGAGCTATCAAGGATCTTTGCTTTGTTGGCAATTTTTATATCCTGTTTAGGACTTTTTGGATTGGCAGCATATACTGCAGAACAGCGAAGCAAAGAAATCGGAGTACGAAAAGTATTGGGTGCCAGTGTAACTGGTATTGTAAAATTACTATCTAAAGATTTTCTAAAATTAGTCTGCATTGCCATTTTATTAGCAGTGCCCTTAGCTTGGTTCTTTATGAACAACTGGTTACAAGACTATGCTTATCGCATAGAAATTAACTGGATAGTATTTGTCATCGCAGGAATTGTCGCAATTCTCATTGCATTAGCAACTGTAAGTTTTCAGGCTGTTAAAGCGGCAATAGCCAATCCTATTAACAGTCTAAAAACCGAGTAATAAAAACATGGGTTATGATCAAGCATACTTTTTTAATCGCCCTTAGAAATCTAAGAAAGAATAAGATTAGTTTTCTAATCAATAGTATAGGACTATCTACTGGATTAGCCTGTGTGATGCTGATATTCCTTTGGATACAGGATGAACGAGATGTAGATGCTTTCCATAAAAATGAAGAAAACCTATATCAGGTAATGGGAAATTTTGAAGTAGAAAACAAGATCATAACCATGGACAATGCTTCTTTTTTACTAGGAGAATCTATAGTAAATGATTTTCCAGAAGTAATATCATCTACAGTGATCAATGCAGATTTTATAACACCAAAAGGAATATTTTCTGATGAAAACACACAACAATTAGGGCAAGGAATATTTGCTAGCCCTAATTTCTTTCAAAACTTTTCTTTTGAGCTTTTAATTGGTGAACCTTCATCTGTTTTAGCTAACAAGATCAATGTAGTACTATCGGAAGAATTAGCCACAAAACTGTTTACCACTCCAGAAAATGCCATAGGAAAAACATTAGATTGGGATTACAAATGGAGTGATGGTGCGAAAAAAGTAACTGTTCGGGTTTCTGGTGTATTTAAGGATTTACCAGATAACTCCACGCTACAATTTGATGCGGTCGTGCATTCAGATTTGCTTAAAGAAGCATCTCGATGGGTAGCAGATTGGAAAAGTGGATATGCCAAGATATTTCTGCTACTAAAAGAAGGTACTGATATCGATAATTTTAATGGTAAAATCTCGAAGTACCTTACGACCAAAGTAGATAACAGAGAAAAGTATACGCTTTTTATCCAAAAATTTTCAGATCGCTACCTAAAAGGAACTTATGAAGACGGGATACAAACTGGTGGTCGTATTATATATATCAGATTATTTGCCATCATTGCTTTTTTGATCTTACTGATAGCCTGTATCAACTTTATGAACTTATCAACGGCACAAGCTAGTAAACGTTTAAAGGAAATAGGTATTAAGAAAGTATTAGGTGGACGTCAGAAAGCATTGATCCTTCAATTTATTGGAGAATCTTTTGTACTTGCTTTTATTTCTCTGATAATAGCAATTGCCTTGGTGATTATAGTACTCCCCTATTTTAATCAGACTACCGCTAAAACTATAGAAATAACTATAAATCCCACGATTATAATTTCACTTATAGCATTGCTTTTCATAACAGGATTTTTAGCAGGTAGTTATCCAGCCTTCTATTTATCAAAATTTCAGCCTGTTTTTGTCTTAAAAGGAAAGTTATTAAAATCATTTGGAGATGCTTGGATTCGCAAAGGTCTTGTGGTATTTCAATTTACACTAGCTATCATCTTTATCATTGGCGTATTTATCGTTAATAATCAGATGCATTTTGTGATGCAAAAAAATCTTGGTTATGAACGAGATCACATTATTACTTTTCCTTATAACGGAGAAACGAACAAGTTAGAGACATTCATCAGTGAATTACAAAATATCACAGGTGTTCGATCTGTATCTTTTATGAACGGAAGTATTTTAGATGCTACAGATAGTCAAGGTGGTTTTAATTGGGGAGGTAATCCTTCGGATAAAAATATTATGTTTCAATCTCCTAGAGTTGGGTATGGGTTTACTGAAGTTATGGGTATCAAACTTTTAGAAGGAAGACGTTTTTCTAAAAAATCTAATGACGACTATACCAAAATTATTCTTAATGCTTCTGCTGCAAAACTTATGGGATTACAAAACCCAGTTGGAACAATAATAGATAAGAGCAATCAAAAAATGGAAATCATTGGCGTGGTGGATGATTTTCAATATGGGTCTTTACACAAAAAACTGGAGCCTTTGATTTTAAGATTTCGAGACTTTGGTTCTGATATCGTACTAAAATTAGATAGTACAACTTCTACGACTACATTAGATCAAATAAGTTCTTTGTATAATACATTTCAACCTGGTTACCCTTTTGAGTTTTCATTTCTAGACGTGGAATATCAGCAATTATATGAAGCCGAAAACAAAGTTGCTATCTTATCTAAGGTATTTACCCTTTTTGTAATTCTAATTTCTTGTTTAGGACTACTAGGGCTTACCATTTTTAATGCAGAACAAAGAAGAAAAGAAATAGGAGTTCGCAAAATTTTGGGTGCAAGTGTCTTAGGAATTGTAAAATTATTATCCAAAGACTTTCTCAAACTTGTCATCATCGCAATAGTAATCGCCATTCCAATTGGTTGGATACTTATGAATGAATGGTTACAAGATTTTGCTTACCATATACATATCAATTGGTGGATATTTCTAATTGCAGGATTGGTAGCAATTCTTATAGCATTTGCTACAATAAGTATTCAAGCTATTAAAACTGCACTATCCAATCCTATAAACAGCCTAAGAACAGAATAATAAAAACTAACATTATGATCCGGAATTATTTTAAAATAGCATGGAGAAACATCTTAAAAAACAAAGTGTTTTCTTTTATTAATGTTATTGGACTTACTATTGGTCTAAGTGCTTCTTTTGTAATAGGTCTTATGATTTATTATGATTATACTTTTGATGATTTTCACAAGGATGGAGATCGAATTTATCGAGTCGTCACAAATTTTAAAAATCCCGAAGGTGAGTTTTATAATTCTGGAGTTACCATAGCTTTAGAAGATGCTATTCTCGAAAATTCCAACTTTGAAATGGTAAATGGTTTTTACAGCGAAAGACCAGCAAAAGTAGAAAACAAAGAAAATGATCTTACACTGAAATGGCCCAACTTTGTGATTTTTGCAGAGCAAAATTATTTTGAAATGTTTCAGTATGAATTCTTAGCAGGGAATACAGATGATATATTATCACGACCTAATCAAGTTATTCTGACAAAGACAAGGGCCTTGGAGTATTTTCCAAAACTAAAACCTACTGAGATCATTGGTAAAACTTTGATCTATAATGACTCAATCCCTATCACTGTTTCTGGAGTAGTTGAAAATTTTGCAAGACGCACTGATTTAGTATTTCAGGAATTTATATCACGTCCTACCCTATTACAAACCCGACTTAGAGAGAACATTTTAGAAAAAAACTGGAATAGTACTAACTCCGCTTCACAGTTATATGTAAAGGTTAATAAGAATGCAAGTCTTGATCAAATTCAAAAAGATTTTGATGCGTTAGCCGCGGCACATATAGACGAAGAAGTAGCGCTCTATGGACAAACAAGACAATATGTTTTACAACCACTTAGAGAGATTCATTTTGATGATCGTTATGGTATCTATGATTGGACGCGCACTCAGGCAAGCAAATCTTTGCTACGTAATCTCGCATTAGTTGCATTGTTTCTTTTACTATTAGGATGTATTAATTTCATTAATCTCAATACAGCGCAAGCCACTCAACGCGCCAAAGAAATTGGAATTCGCAAAACGCTTGGGAGTTCTCGCAAACAAATTATTAGGCAATTTATGGGAGAAACCTTTATACTAGTGATGTTATCTGCGATCATTTCTATAGCATGCACTAGTTGGTTAATCAAGTTATTCTCAGACTTTGTCCCTGAAGATTTGGAATTCGAGCTTATAGGAACTCCAATAATCATATTTGGTATTGTGATCGTATTGATGGTAGTTACTTTCTTAGCTGGTTTTTATCCTGCCTTGGTACTATCTAAATTCAATACGGTTTCTGTTTTAAAAAATCATTTAGGTATTGGCGAAAAGAAAGTAGGACTTAGAAAGTTTCTAACTGTTTTTCAGTTTACCATAGCTCAGATTTTTATAATTGGGACCTTACTGGTGAGCAAACAAATTAATTATGTATTAAGTAAAGATATGGGCTTTAAAACCGAGGCCGTAGTATCCGTTTATAGTCCGCGTAGTGAGCGAGAGCTTTCTAAGAAAGAAATATATGCACAAAAACTAAAAGCAATACCGCAAATAAAAACCATTAGCCTTGGAGGAGTACCTCCAGCATCACGAAATACAAACATTTCTAACACTACGGTGCATAATGGAAAAACAGAAGTAAAATCTGAATTACACTTTATTTTTGGAGATACTGATTATCTAGATCTATTCGAGTTGCAGTTATTGGCTGGTCGTGTTTATAAGAATGATACGATACGAGAAATTGTCATTAATGAAACTGCTCGAAAAATATATGGTTTTGAAACTCCCGAAGAAGCGCTGGGAGCCATTGTGGATTTTGGAGACGAAAAAATTCCTATCGTAGGAGTGATGGGAGATTTTCATCAGCGCTCTTTAAAATCTGACATAAGTCCAATGGGGTTGATTGGAGATTGGTATAGACCAGATTTTAGTAGATTTCAGGCAGTACATATTGCTTTTCAAAACAACACCGAAGAAGGGCTAACGCCGGTACTTTCTAAAATTGAATCCGCTTATAAATCAGTTTATACAGAGATTGATGATTATCGTATCGAATTCATGGATGAAACTATTGCTAAGTTTTACAATAGAGAAAAGAACATTTCTAAATTGCTGAATTGGGCTACGGGCTTATCAATTTTAATAAGTTGTTTAGGATTGTTCGGACTCGTTATTTATACCACCAACAGACGTGTCAAAGAAATTGGAGTACGTAAAGTCCTAGGAGCATCTCTGCTGCAAATTAATACCATCCTATGCAAAGAATTTCTAGTATTGGTAGCTGTTGCTTTTGTTATCGCAGCGCCTATAGCATGGTATGGGATACATAATTGGCTAAATGATTTTGCTTATAGAACTAATATTAGTGTATGGATATTTCTTCTTGGTGGTAGTACGATGATCCTTTTAGCGCTAATGGTGATTAGTGCTAAAACCTTGCAAGCTGCTAATGCAAATCCAATTGATTCTTTACGATCAGAATAACAAGGGTTGTAAAGTGTTCGATTTTGAACAAAAAGTGTATCAAAATCGAACACTTTTTATTTTAAAAATAATTTTAAAACACTGATTTTCAGTGTTTTATTTTTTTGGCATCATCTTCACTATATACATACCAAATTCAACAATCAAAATAAAATCAACATCGTGATTAGAAATTATCTTAAAATAGCGTGGAGAAATCTCATTAAGAACAAAGGGATTACTTTTATTAACACCGTTGGGCTTTCGTTAGGAATATGTTGCTTTATTCTCATTGCACTATTTGTAACAGATGAAGTAAGTTATGATCGGTTTCACGAAAAAGCAGATCAAATTTATAGAATCAATTCTGATATCCTTTTTGGTGGTACCGAAATGCATATGGCTGTTAGTTCTGATCCGATGGGAGCTACGCTAAAAAAGGATTATCCCGAAGTAGAGGAATATACCCGAATATACGCTTCTGAAGGATCGAAACTAATCCGAAAAGGAACGGAACTTATTGATGAATATGCCATTGCCTATGTAGATTCAACTTTTTTTAATGTATTTACTTTTCCAGCTTTAAAAGGAAACCCAAAAACAGCATTGAAAGCACCTAATACGGTTGTATTATCTAAAAAAGCAGCAATAAAATATTTTAACGGTGTAGATACAGCTATTGGAGAAGCATTAGAAGTAAATAATACTTTGTATAAGGTTACCGCTATTATTGAAGACATGCCTAAAAACTCACATTTTCATCTAGATGTTTTACTATCTATGGCTAATGTGGATTATAACTTTGGAGATTACCTAAGCCATAATTTCCACACATATATTGTACTAAAAGAAGGTGCTGATTATAAAAAGTTTAATAACAATTTTAGAGAAGTAATTGCAAAATATTCCTTACCGCAGATATCTCAGTTTACTAATATTAAAAGTATAGAAGATATAGAAAGTTCTGGTAATAAATTAGAATATTCTTTAATTCCTCTTACTGATATTCACTTGCATTCAACTCAAAATATAGAACTCAGTACTAATGGTTCGATAAAGTATGTATACATTTTTTCTGCAGTAGCGCTGTTTATTCTACTTATTGCGTGTACCAATTTTATGAATCTTACTACAGCTAGATCTTCTGGTAGAGCAAAGGAAGTTGGTATTCGTAAAGTATTAGGTACAGAGAAAAAATCTTTGGTATTACAGTTTTTAAGCGAATCTACACTGATCGTAGTACTAGCGCATAGTATCGCTATTATATTTGTGTTTCTTTCTTTGGAGTGGTTTAATAACGTCTCTGGCAAGGAAATTTCAATAAAAGCATTACTACAACCACAATTTCTGATTTTCCTGATTCTATTACCTTTTGTAGTAGGACCTCTTGCAGGTATTTATCCAGCATTTTTCCTTTCTAAATTTCAACCGATAAGTGTATTAAAAGGAACTCTATCTAAAGGAGGTAATAAAAACAGCCTGAGAAATTTCTTGGTTATTTTTCAGTTCACCACCTCTATTATATTGATCATCGGTACCATTGTTGTCTACCAACAATTAAATCATATCCAGACAACAGATGTAGGGTTTAACAAGGATCAAGTACTGATCGTAGATAATTCCGGATTAACGAACGAAACAAGAAAGTCTTTAAAATCAGAAATAGAACAATTTCCAGAAGTAAAATCAGCATCATTTGCAGGATATATTCCGGTATCTCAATCTGCTAGATCGGATACCACCTTTAATACTGGGAGTGTAAACACAGCTGATAATGGTTTTAATATGCAGTATTGGAGAGCAGATTACGAATATATAGAAACGATGGGCATGGAACTTATTGCAGGTAGAAACTTCTCCCGTTCTTTTGGAACAGATTCCACAGCCATTATCATCAATGAAAAAGCGGTTGCTCTAACTGGTTTTGATGATCCAATCGGCAAGAAGCTTTATAAAACTATTGGTAAAGACGACAAGATTGTATACACGATTATCGGAGTAGTAAAAAACTTTAATTTCGAGTCTTTACGACAAGATGTTGGTCCTTTAAGTCTTAGACTAGGAGATAATAGTTGGAGAACTGCCTATCGATTTAATACAGCAGATGTAGAAGGTTTTATTAGCAAAATTCGTAATAAATATGAAGCTGTTTCTTCCGAACTATCATTTACCTATAGCTTTTTAGATGATTCCTATCTTGATATGTATCAACAAGAAAAAAGAATTGGAACAATTGCTTTAATTTTTACGGTACTTGCTGTGATTATAGCAGCTTTAGGATTGTTTGGATTAGCCACCTATATTGCAGAACAGCGCACCAAAGAAATTGGAATTCGTAAGGTTTTAGGAGCTTCTACAGCGATTATCGTAAAGATACTATCCAGAGATTTTATCAAACTAATTGTATTTGCCTTTTGCATCGCCACACCATTTGCATGGTGGTTCATGAGCAGTTGGCTAAGAGATTTTGCTTTTAGAATTCAACTAAATTGGTGGGTTTTTGGCCTTACAGGAATCATCACCCTGCTGATAGCCATTATTACCCTTAGCTTTCAGACGATTAGAGCAGCCGTCGCAAACCCTATTAAAAGTTTAAAAACAGAATAAAAAATAATATCATCATTTCAATCAAATAAAACGAACATTAAAAACTCATTCATCATGAAACATTTAAAATACTTATTAGCACTTGTAGCCTTAACCATCGCACAATTGTTAGCCGGACAAACAAAGAAAAACGTTGCTGATTTTGATAAAGTAATCATTAGCCCACACATTCAGGCAAAATTTGTAGAAAGTAACGAGCCCTCTGTAATCATAGAAGAAAGCACAGAACCAAACGATAAGATTAATATTGAAGTAAACGGAAAAACACTACGTGTATTTCTAGATGATGCCAAAGAAACCACAAAACATAAGGTTGTTGTAAAAAACGGTATCAAAAGAAAAATACCGATCTATAAAGGTAGAGTACTAACCATTACCGTAAATTATAAAGACCTAGAATCACTTTCTATTCGTGGCGAACAAGATGCTACCTGCGAAAGTAAATTGGATTCTGAATCTTTTAGACTAAAAGTTTTTGGGGAGTCTAGAATTACCTTAAACGAAGTAGATTTAAAATATTTAGATGCAGATATTTTTGGAGCTAGTACCTTAACAATCAAAAAAGGAAGTATCGAAAATCAAAAAATCACGGCTTTTGGAGAAAGTTTTTCAGATCTTATTGCAGTGAATAACAAGAACACTAAAATCAAAGCTTTTGGAGAAGCAGAATTTAAAATTAATTCTTCTAATCGTATTAAGCTTACTGCTTTTGGAGAAGCAAAACTATATTATAAAGGAGATGCTAGTATCCATAAGGGATTAAATATCGGAGAAGTAGAAATTTCTGAAATTCAATAATACCATGGTCACAAAAATGAATTCAATTTCCGAAAACTATGTCTGTCTGAGACATGAAAATTCCAGGGTTTTTAACACCATTAGGCCTAGACGTATCTCTCAGAAGACTTATAGAAAATTAAATTAATTAGTTTTTTATAGCAACGAAGCAAACAACATAGATAATCATCATCAAAAAATAATTATGATTTTACGACTTAACAACGCCTCTAGAGTAATTAGTTCCGGAGGAAAGAAAATAGCATTATTAGACAACATCGATTTAGAAGTAAAAGAAGGAGAGTTTATTTCTCTAATGGGACCATCAGGTTCTGGAAAATCTACTTTACTTAATTGCATTGGGATGTTAGATAGTTTTACTGCAGGGAATTACACCTTTTTAGACGAAGAGGTGCATACGCTAAAAGAAAAACAACGCTCTAAATTATATAAGGAGTATATAGGATTTGTTTTTCAGGCATATCATCTGATCGATGAGCTTAATGTGTATGAAAATATCGAAACTCCCCTACTCTATAAAAATGTAAAGTCGTCAGAACGTAAAGCTTTAGTAGCTGATATGCTGGACCGATTTAATATCGTAGGTAAAAAAGATCTGTTTCCAGCACAATTAAGTGGTGGTCAGCAGCAGCTGGTAGGGATTGCAAGAGCTTTGATCAGTAAACCAAAACTTATTTTGGCAGATGAACCTACTGGAAACCTCAACTCTAAACAAAGTACAGAAATCATGGAATTATTTTCTGAGTTAAACAAAGAAGGTGTAACAATTATACAAGCCACTCACTCAGAGAAAAACTCTTCCTATGGTTCTAGAATTATTAATTTATTAGACGGACGAATCGTCAGCGAATAATCCAACAATCACATGTCACTGAAATCAATTATTTATATCAGTGCTTTTCTTTTATCTTTTACAGGATTTACCCAAAGAAAAGACACTGAGAGGTACTCTCTTGACCAATGTATAGCCATGGCTTTAGAAAATAATCTAGATCTAAAGTATACTACACTGCGGGCCAATACTGCGCTCATCAATCATAGACAAGCAAAAGCAAATATACTCCCAAGCCTAAATGGCAATTACAATATCGGAGTAAATAATGGTAGAAGTATCGACCCCTTTACGAATGATTTTATCAATCAAGAGCTTACATTTTCTAATGCAAGATTAAACCTGGATGCAACAATTTTTAATGGTTTTAGGATATTGAATACCGTAAAACAGCAACGTTATAATCGATTAGCTTCTGAAATGGAAATCGAAGAAGCCAAGCAAACGCTGATTCTTAATGTAACATTGGCGTATCTGCAGGTACTCAACCAAACCGATGTATTAACATTAGCGAAAGATCGATTGATTGTTACCAATAAACAATTAAAACAACAAGAAGATCTATATAACGAAGAGTTTGGAAATCCAGCGGATTTCGCAGATATCAAAGGACAAAAAACCATTGACGAAACCAATATTCTAATAGCAGAAAGTAGCTTAAACAACGCAAAACTAAGTCTAGCACAATTACTCAATACAGATGCTGATATTACGGCTGATAAGGCATCTATCCTCTTGGATTTTAAAGAGTATACGCTAAGTTCTGAAGATGTATTTAAAGATGCCATGCAAAACCTAGCCACATTTAAAGCACAAGAACTAAGAGTGAAAGCTGCCAAAAAAGGAGTTCAGGTGGCAAGAGCACAATACATACCAGAGATCTCATTCTTTGGTCAGATTAACACCAATTATTCTAGTGTGGCAGAAACTTTTACCGAAACTGGATCTGAAATTATAGAAACTGGCGATTTTGTAACAGTTAATAACGAACAGCTTTCTGTATTTACGGATCGAACGCAGTTTAGAGGAGAAAGTATTGACTACTTAGATCAGTTTGATAACAACCTTAATACCGTAGTAGGGATTGCCGTAGATATTCCACTTTTTAATGGATTTAGAGCAAAAAACAATGTGGCGTTGGAAAAAATTAGAGCTGAAGAATCACTCATCGAATTAGAACGAACATCACAACAAGTAAAAAACGCAATTGATCAAGTACATTTTGATATGCAAACCGCCTATGATCGCTATCAAAGTTTACAGAACCAGGTAGCTGCTTTCGAAGAATCCTATCGTGTAAATGAAATACGATTTAATAATGGTGTATCTAATTTTATCGCTTATATCACTAGTAAGAATAATCTCGACAATGCCAGAACCAATCTTACCAATGCACAATACGAATATTTATTACGTGTAAAAGTGTTAGAGTTTTATCGTGGAAATACATTGTAAATGTGGTGAACTTTTTAAAATTTATGTCAGTAAGACTAGAGAATTAAATTTATATAAGAACAACAAAAACCAGCTATAGTATTACGGCTGGTTTTTAGCTTTTAAAGAATCTCGGATTGCAAATGAGAGGTAGTATTAAGTTTAATAAAGTTCAATTTCTAAATCTTGATTAACTATTTGTTGTATAAAATTGGTATCAAAATTATTCTCGCTAATGTGCTTTATAAAATCATCAGGTAACTTTATTTTATGATCAATAATATAATGTTTCATCTATTCTGGCCAAACCCAACTCCCATCAGTATAATAATTTATAGATCCTGCTATTTTTCCGCAAATCTCACATCGCCTCTTACTTGATACAGAAGAAACTTTTCCGCCTTTTTCCAAGTAATTGATCACTTCAACAGTATCATAGTTTTGTTTCTTAATTAAATCTGGTGTAACCAAATCAGCATCCGTAAAAATATAATTCAAAATGTCTTTTAATTTATGTACTTGCTTCATTAAATAGTGTTTTATAATAGGATACCAAGGATTTGTAATTTTTGCAACAATCAACATTATAGAAGGTCTGACATGATTATATTTAACTAAGATCTTTAACATCTTTTGATAATAATCCATCAGCATAATGCAATCGTAAAAATAACTTTCCTAAAAGTAAATATAGACTTGTTAGCACATTTTTATCTTTAAAGATTGGTTTTCCTGTAAACACAATCGGATACAAAATTTTACTTTTAAATTGATCAACCTCGTGTCCAAAATACTCAGAAGTTGCAGAAGACAAATCAATTCCAAATCTAATATCTAACTCCTCTACAGTCTTTCTTTCAATATCATCTGTATATAAAAAGTACTTTTCATTTATTTTAGAGATAATTATAATAATAGCATATTCGTCATCAAGAAACATCCCAAATTTCACCCCTATAACTTTGATATCATCTATAAGTAGTTCAAATCCACGCTGTCGAAAAAAAATTGAATTCCCATTTAACGTTCCTTTGAAAACTAAATTATTTTCTATAATTCTTGCCTTAGACATGTATTATAAGAAATCCTTAAGATCCTGATGATGATTTTTTAAGCTTCGCTCTCCAACGTTGTTTTACTTTAGTATAGGTATACTCTTCTAATTCATATAGCTCTTGATCCACTTTTAGTAACCAATCACTACTAGGTCCAGTCAACGTACCATTAAATGTTTCTTGATCATACTTCCTTTGATATGCCTTGCATTCTTTCCAATAAGTAGTATATACATTTTGATAAGCATTAAAGTCTTTAATCTTTTTTTCTTTTAGCTCTTCAAAAGCTTTTCTCATTTTTCTGGCAAACAGTTCTCCTATATTAAAATGATTCTGTTCATGAGCCAATAACTGTTTGTCATTTTTTTTGCCTAGCCAAGACTTATTCTTATAAAAATAGGTAGCAAGATTCATTTTTAGAAAATTGGCTATCTGGTTATTTTCGTCTACCAAAACTTCTTTTGGTAAGATCTCAATTTTATAGGTAGTTAATCCATTCCTAGTATCATATGGATCTACTTCTTTTACGATTCTAAAATCTTCTGGCTCTAAAAACACTCCTTTTTCCCAAAGAATGATATCATCTCCAACCTTAATATCTTTTTGACCAAGCATTATCATTGGAAATAACAATACTATATATTGTATTTTATTCATGCACATTTCTTTTTGTTTTTCAAACCACCCTTATTCCTCTATTAAAATATGATTATTACTTTTTATCCAAGCTTTCAAATGCTTACTCATAACATTAATAAACAAGTATAAAAGAAAGTAAAACTTAATTATCAGTTGCAAATTAGGTATATACTTTTTGTAACGGTAAACTTTCAAAAACTTTCCGCGTCATATCTATGTATCATTATCGTCACTTATGTTACCTCTATTTTTTGTTTTTTTTATACATTTTTTTAAAAAACCATTTTTTAATAGGTTAGTAAGGTATACCCATAGAAATAAAATCATCCATAAATTCGCAAAAAATTGATAAAAGTACTTACTAAAAGTAAGCGATATCTAAATCTAATTTGGTAATTGAGCCTACGAAAGTTTTGGTGCTAACCATAAATATCCTAGACAGCAAACTAAAAACACATATAATCCAATAGGATTTACGGGTGCTACGGGAGAAATTGTTTTGGGATCTTTGGATAGAGAACTTTCGAAATTCCCTTGGTTAGCCTGAATTCGATTATACTTACTATTGGATTGCCATGTCGTAGTATCTGTTACGTAGTAATTGAGGACAGTAGTTGTATCTTGTGATGTTCTAATATGATTCCATCCCGTTGTTTTCGGATAGGTTTTTCCTTTCCATAAGTTAGGAATGTCAATATTTCTTGCCATCGCAATTTGATACCCGTTCTCAGTGATTACGTCAGGATTTGGCATCGAAGTTCTTAAAGTAAATTCATAAGGTTCATCCTTACGGACAGGTATCGCACCACCATCCCAATTGATCGTTTTACTATCTTTTTTACCAATTTTATTGATAATATCTGACCATATTCTTTGGTAAGTGGCACTTTTCCCATCTAACAAGAGTTCATAGGTTTCTTTTAATAAAGTAGTACCTACTTTACCCTTACCTATATGTTTGCATCCAGAAATCACGGATTCATTAGCATCAATATGAATAGGTTGAAGCATTAATCTTTGTTCTATTGTAAATGGATACTTACTCACCTTTGCACTGGTTTCACTATATAAATGAACTTCTGAAGTTTTTTCTCTGTTTACATCAAAAGCCAACAAGCTATTGTTTGTCCTAAAAAGACTCTCATCTGGTTGTATAAAAAGCCCTAATCCCTTAGTTCGTATTGCGGTTTCTAAAGCTACTCTCGAATTCTTACTAAGACTCTTAGTAGTAAGAGCATCCAAAATCACTAAATCATAACGTGCTAGATTTTTTTCTGTAAAAGCTCCTATCGGAATCCGATCTGTATTAAAATATTCAAACTTATATTTACCTTTTGTGATTTTAGTTTTTACTAAAACTTTATTCCCTTTTTCACTTAGGTAGTTTTTGAGATATTTCGTTTCGAAGGTTGGAAAATCATTTACGATCAGTATTCTTAGACTTTTACGTTTTGCAACTTGAATAGGTATAGGATCTTTAGCAAGTAAAGTCCCTAAGGAATCTTTCTCGGTAATTTTATAAGTATAGTTTCCAGCTATTTTTAGGGTAGCAGATAACTGAAATTTCCAGTTTTTATCAGTTTGTAATGTTACAGAATCTATTACATCACCCGATGGTTCTTCTAAAAATAATTGAGTTCCTTTTTTAGCATCGTTATAAATCCCTTTGAATACTAGCTGTTCTCCGATGGTAGCTTTATGATTATAGGTATACTTTATAATTCCAGAAGGTGCAGTACCATTGATATAAGTAACGTTCTGATCTTTTAACTGCCAAAAATCATAGGATGCTAACCCATTCCCAATCACAAAAATAGTATCTGAAGTGTACATTCCTTTCAGAATCGTTTGGTTTTCTTGATAAGTAATTGTGGTTATATTTCTATATTGATTTTTTAAACTATCTAACGTGCTTTTCTTATAATCATCTGTAAGAATAACTACTTTGGGGTTTTTGCGATGTATGGGTAATGCAGGTTGTAATGCAAGTATTCCCATCGTAAGAATTGCTAAAGAAGCTACGAGACTACGAATCCAAAACTTTGGTTTTGAAAAATGATCCCATTCTTTCCAAATAAAGATACCCAAAATGACGAGACAGCAAATTGCAATAGGTATTATCCAATGGTTATGTAAAAAGGTAATCTCGTTATTCATTAATTTCAAGTTCTTTTAACAATAACTCATTGATTTCACTTAACGGTTGCTCTCTTTTAAAAGCATTTGGAAGCATTGCAGGAAGTGCCTGTAATAATCCTTGCTGCAATTCGATCAAGGCTTCATAAGGAATCTCTACATCCTCTGATATCCATTTTAATTGCTGCAATGTTGTTAGATATTTTCCAGGCTTTTCAATTGCTTTTATTGCCAACTCATTTGCTGCTTCTCTAAAGAGTTGCTTATCGGTTTCGGCAACTTCTACTTTTTCTCTTGCAGTGATTAATGTTTGTAATCTGTTTAATGCTAACCGTATGGATTTATAAGTATCTTCTTCAGTTATATCAGCTGTTTTTCTAAACCCATGTACTTTATCAATTTCTCCCGTTAATCTCTTCTCTTCTTTTATAGGTGGAGGATCAAATCCTATACGATGTACATAAATACGAGCACTATTCTTTATTTCCTGAATAAGCTTTAAAGCTCTATACTGATATGGTAATGACTTTTCCGGTTTATATAACCGTAGATATAGTTCGGCATCCCACATTTCATTAAGTGCTTGCCGTAATTTACTTTTTAACGATTGTGTAAACAAAGTGGATTCTTCTGGGTCATCATGATTATGTAGATACTCTTCTAAAGGGTCTTTCTTTTTTTCTTCTTCTTCCGGAACAAGATTATGCTCATTCTCATGATCATGTTTATGTGTGTATTTCGCTAAAGGATCTTCTTCTTCGTCATGACCGCCATGTTCATCGTGATCGCGATCATGATCATGTTCTTCTTCATGATCGTGATCATCCCCATCTCCCTCGGCTGCATGAACTTCTTCGGTTTCGTCTCCCATAAACTCAGCATACTTAATTCGCAATACTTTTTGATCAAAACCTAACTCATTACTTCTTGACTTATATTCTTTGGCAGATAGTTTCGATTTATCTTTCAGTAATTTTTCGGTATCTATAATAAGCTGTCGCTGGCTTCTGAAATAATCTGGCATCAAGTCTACTCCCATAGTTCCTTCTACTGCAAATGTATCAGAAATGGTATCTTTAATCGCAGCAAAATAGGTTTCGCTACGTGAAACATTCTTTTGAGGTTGTTTTTGGTCTATAGCTTCTACATAAAAATATAATTCATCACCAGGTTCCATTTTCATCTTATCCAAATCAATTTCTTTAGATAAGTCCAAATCTTTACTTCCTATTTGTAGATTACTAAACTTTAATTTTTCTTCCCTAAATTTAACAGACTCCCCAGAACCTTTACTTACCGTAGCAATAATGTAGGCGTCTCCTATTCCAAAATCATCTGTAATCTTGGTTCTAAACGCTAGCTTCTTATCTTCCTTATATTCAAAAGATGTGAACTGTTTAATTCCTAGAATTTGTGTCTCTGGACTCTTATCTTTTATAACTTCTATGGGATATAATTTAGAAACATGAACTTTATCGTCTAAGTCAATAAACTTAAAATTATAAAAGCCTGAACTACTCATTTCTGAACCACCAAAATAAATTCCATCAGTGAATTTCATTGCATAGCTATTTCCAGCACTTTCTACAAAAGCTTCCTTAATTTCTTCATCAAATTCTAGTCGCCATGTTACTTTAGTACCTTCTACCACTTTAATATCCATATCGGAAGTGATCACAGACTTTATTCTCGTATATGCCGGATATTTAATTTCTAATTCTTGTTTTATCAACTTCGGAGGAGCAGTTATTGCGATACTGCTATCCGTTGCTATAAAAACAATTTCATCTGACACATTTTGTGGTGATACTGGATTTTGAGAAAAGGGAAATATGCCAATAGTATTTAAAAATAATCCTATTCCCAGACATAATGCAAAAAACAAGACACTCCATTTGAGATGGCTAGGTGGTTGTATTGTTTTATATTTTTCAACCAGAATATTACCTGCTCTATTTTGTTGTATCCTGGCCAATCCGGATAATTCATTTTCTGGAACTAGTATAAGACCTGTACTATACTCGATCGCATCCAAATGTTGATCCATATAACTGGCAGCGCTTTTTAAAGAGGGCTTCCATGGTTTTGTAAAGATTAGTAGTACTCCTGCAATAAGGCTAGCTATTAAAACTGCCAGCAATATTTTTGAAAACAATGCGTATATAAGTATCGAAGTACCCAATCCATACAAAAGAGTCTCTAACCAAAGTAGCACTTGCCATTTTCGTTTAAAACCTACTAATATGTTATATCCTGAGCTCACTACTGTTTTCTATATTTTGCTATACAACGTTCTGCTATTAACAATGTTCCAAATACCAACCACAACCATTTAGAAATATCTAAAAGCGCAAACTGTTTTTTTATCGTCTGTTTTGAAGTCACTAGTGTTGTTATTTCAGAAACTTCTATAACCCGATTATCATGTTCTATTATATCATTTTTTATATCCTGATAATCATCTAACACATCTAAAAGCTGTTCTGAAAAATGTTGATCTATACTGCGCTCTACGGTAAGTAGTTCTGTAAGATAAAACACCTTAGATGCACCAGTAGTTTCTATACTTCTTTTTGCATATTCATCGGGTTTCAACACCAATAACTTTGAATTGGTATTAGGTGAAGGATCTGTAGACAACCAAATAATAAGGTCAAAACCTGTAATGGTATCTTTAGTATTTGTAAACTCTTTTATTTCAATGGTTCTATCCGTATACTTCGCTATAGCCTGTAATGAAGCTTTTATCAATCTTTTTTGATCTAAGAGACTTTCATCATAAAACAAGGCTACTTTTTTAACACTAAAATTAGAAACAGGAACTCGTTGTTGCAGATCATTTTTTGTAAAAACTATACTATCACTATTTTTTGAAAACTCAAGGTTTTTATTTGATACCTTTTCTTTTGCAAAAGTTAATTGGTCTGAGTTACTACGTAACATAAGTACTTGAGTAGTATCTTCCTTTCTAATAGCTCTAAGAGCATACTTATTGGATTCTTTTCTATCAATAGAAATCCAATTAATGTTTTTATGAATCGTTGGTCTAGCACCTTTAAGTCCAGATATGAAAGCACTGTTAAATACTACTACGCTATCTGTTTTTAAATTTTCCATTTCTTTGGCTAATTGCCAATAATTAGGAGTGCTTTTTTGATCTAAATCTAATTGATCTTTGTCTATCAGAGGAAAGGCACTAGCCAATAACCTTAGCGACTCTCCTTCATCTATCGTATCTAAGATATTCAATACACGATCATGTTTTAGTAGAGAAGGTTCAAAAAGATAGGTAATAGGTACTGTTGTTTCTTTTTTATTAATTCGTATTCCGGAAATAAGTAATACAAGTACACCCAATAGTAACATTCTTAGCATCAATAAAAAGATCTCATTCAGTTGAATGCTTTTAGATTGTTTAGAATCTGATTCACTTAATAATTTAGTACTACCTACTTTTATTGTTTTTCCTTCTCTCTTACTCCAAAAATGGATTACTATTGGGATGATAAGTCCCAACAATGACCATAGATATGTAGGATATAAAAAAGACATCTCAGACTAGTTTATTTCGTTTTTTAAGGAATAAGCGAAGGGTCTCTTCAATAGGTTGATTCAGTTCACATAAATGATAATCAACATCATCCTTTAGCAAGGTGTTTTTTGCCTTTTTAATCATCTCTTCTAATGACGCTAAATACTGCTTTTTAGCAGTTTTAGTATCTATCTTAAGCTTGGCACCTGTCTCTAAATCTTCAAAAGTAACTGTCCCTTTGTAGTTAAAAGTAAGCTCGTTTTCTCCCATCAAATGCAATACAACCACTTCATTCTTAGGAGTCTTAAGTCTTTTTATAAAATTGGTTAATTCTTCTGTATGTTCGTAGAGATCTGTAATAAAAAAAATTAATTCCTTTTGATTTCTATTATGAAGACTTTTAGAAGTATTCAAATTCTCAGGCCATTTCCCTTTGTTTTCTATCTGGGTAAGTTCTAACAAAAATCGATTGTAGTGCTGTTTTTGAATTCTAGGATATAAGTCATACAATTGATCTTCATTTAAACCAAACAATCCAATAGCATCACCTTGGTTTTGACACAGATATCCCAAGGAAGCAACTAATACTCTTGCAAAATCCATTTTAGAAAAGGTATGCTCGGTATGCAACATGGATGCACTTGCATCTATAATAAAGTTAACAGAAATATTGGTTTCTATTTCCGATTGCTTGATATAATATCTACCTGATCTGGCTAGCATTTTCCAATCTAACAGCCTTAAATCATCTCCTGGTTCGTAATTTCGAAACTGATTAAATTCCATTCCGGTTCCTACGTTACGACTTCGGGTTAATCCGGATAAATATCCATCTACAATAATACGCGCTATAAGAGACAAGCCAGATACACTTTTGATCAATTCTGGTTTTAGTAATTGATGATAATCTTGTCTCACAGCTACTTATATTAGTAATTCTTTATTTACCTACCTGGATCTGCTCCAGTAAATGATTGGTAACTTCATCTGATGTTATTCCTTCTGATTCTGCTCTAAAGTTCACAATTACTCTATGACGTAATACAGGAATCGCCACTTGTTTTAAATCTTCTAAGGTAACCGATAATCTTCCTTGTGCCAAGGCTCTGGCCTTCGCAGTTAATATCATCGCTTGCCCAGCTCTAGGTCCTGCTCCCCAGTTCACCCATTCTTTAACATAAGAAACGCTTGTTGTCTCTGGTCTGGTCGCTCTTATTACCTTACTAACAAAAGAGATAAGATCATCACTAATAGGAACCTCTCGGACAAGCTGTTGTAATCGAATAATATCTTCTCCAGAGATCACTTTATTTAACGTTGCTTTTTTTACTCCAGTGGTATTTTTTAAAATGGTGGTTTCATCAGATGCTGTTGGATACCCTATCTTGATATATAACAAGAATCGATCTTGTTGTGCTTCCGGAAGCACAAAAGTTCCTGATTGTTCAATTGGGTTTTGCGTTGCCAGAATAAAAAATGGCTTATCCAACTCGTATGTTTTTCCAGAATACGTCACTTCAAACTCCTGCATTGCTTCTAACAGAGCTGCCTGGGTTTTTGGAGGTGTTCTATTAATTTCATCTGCCAAAATGATATTTGAGAAAATTGGCCCTTTATTAAATTTAAAAAACTTCTTTCCAGTACTATAATCTTCTTCTAATATTTCGGTACCGATAATATCCGAAGGCATTAAGTCTGGCGTAAACTGAATCCTTTTAAACTTGAGGTCTATCGCTTGCGCTAATGTTCGTATCATTAGGGTTTTTGCTAAACCTGGAACACCTTCTAATAATGCATGCCCGCCAGCTAAAAAAGTAATTAATAGCTGTTCAATAGTTTCTTCTTGTCCTGTAATTACCTTAGCGATTTCTTTACGTAAATTCTGTAATTTTTCTGTGAGCGTATCTATCTCTCGTTCTATACTAGCCAACTCTTTATTCATTTACATACATTATTTTAAGACGTCAATGCATACATAACAATGTTAACACCAAATCGTGTATTGTCTATTTTGTACCAACGCTTGTTTCTAAAATCATAATCCCATTCGCATCCATAATCTTTATTACTGTATAAAACCCCTACTCTGCCATTAATTTCTATTGCTTTTAGATAATCATGAACGATATCATCTCCCCATCCATTTAATTCTTGAGAAGTGGTAGGAGGTCCATCTTCAAATTCAAAAAACACTTTATATAACTCATGATTATTTGGTATTTTTTTTAGTGCTTGTGGACCGAAGATATCTGCCATCTGACGCTCAAAAGATTTTGAAAACAAACCATCAATATCATGGTTACAATCATCTGCAAAGACAAAACCTCCATTATTTACGTATTTTTTAAAGTTTTCCCTTTCCTTTTTGGTAAATTGAACAAGCTTATGACCAGAGATATAGCAAAATGGACTTTTAAAAATCTCATCGCTACTTAATGAAATAATCTTCTCCTGTGTATCTACTTTTAAAGTAGTATACTCTACCAATGAGTTCAATAAATTGGAAGGCATTCTTTGATCTACATCCCAATCTCCAGACTCATACTGTAATCTAGTAAAGAAAAACTTAGCACTCAATATTCAACTAACTTAGTACAATAGCAATATAAACTATTACTTATGAAGATGATCTAAAATTAAAGTTAATTAGGATTCAATTACCATAAATACAACAAAATAACAAGATAGTTGCCAAGTATTACTTTGTAATACCTAACAACTATACATATCTGATATTTTATGATATCTTTTATACAGCGTCAGAAAGACTGGTAAAAGTAAAGTCTCTTATTTTCATATAAGGCACCAAATTACCATCTATTCTTACTTGTTTTCCAAGGGTTTCAAGATTATTAAGCATGATAATCGGGCTCTCATTAAACCTAAAATTCTTTACCGGATGTTTGATTTTACCGTTTTCTATATAGAACGTTCCATCTCTGGTAAGACCAGTATATAATAAGGTTTGCGGATCTACACTTCTGATATACCACAATCTGGTTACTAATATTCCTTTTTTAGTTCCTTTGATTAGATCTTCGAGAGAAGCATCTCCTCCTTGCATGATAAATCCATTAGGAAAAGGTACTGGATCTACGCCTCTCTTTTGTGCCCAAAAACGACTATAGGCAAGATTCTTTACCACACCATTTTCTATCCATGTTGTCTTTTTCAAAGGTTGACCAGAACCATTCCAAGTGCCCGTTGGTACATCTGGATTTAATGGATCGGACCAAATATTCACACGTTCATCTACAATTTTCTCTCCTAGTTTGGTTCCACCGCCTTCTTTAGACATAAAACTCCTACCTTCATCTGCAGTACGAGCATTGAATGCAAACGCCATATTTCCTAAAAGACCTACAGAAGCTGCTGGTTCTAAAATAACTGTGTACTTACCAGGTTCTATAGCTTTCGCTTCTTTAGACATAACCGCTTTATCGATCGCTATCTTTGAAGCTTCTGCAGCATTAAATTTGGATACATCATTGTAATCACGTGTTACCCATCCAGATCCTGTACCATCATTACTACGCATCGTTACTGTAAAACTGGCATTTGTGGATTGATTATACGCGAATAAACCATTAGAATTCATCATTGCGCTAAAACCTGATGAATCATTAAAAAAACCGGCTGCAGTTACATTTTTAGCTGCTGCGGGTTCTATACTACTATTAGCTACTTCAGCTCGATAATCTGGTGTAATATCTGCTGTAGCTTTCTGAAAAGTAATAGACTTATCATACGTTTGCGGTCCTAGAGGAGGCATAAATTCTGGATTTTCTGGAGAAAGTTTTGCTAACTCCTCCGCTCTCTTTACTACCTTCTTAAGTGACTCGTCATCAAATTCATCGATTGTTGCTGTCCCTGATTTTTTTCCAAAACTAGATTGCACCACTAATGTTTGATTGGATCTATGTCCTGCAGTGGATACTGTATTTCTTGCATAGCGGATATTCCCACTTTCACTTCCACTTAAATTGATTTCGCAAGTATCTGCAGTAGAAAAGCTTAATGCCTTTTCCATGATCTTCTTTGCTTCTTCTTTCGTATATATTGCCATGATATTTTTATTTGTAATAAGACAGTGATTTAAATTTTTCTACCTGTGTTGATCACATTTACACCATTAAAACGTGTAGTAGAACTTCCATGAGATACAGCACTTATTTGCGAAGGCTGTCCTTTTCCATCAAAGAATGATCCGAACATTCGATAATCATCTTTGTCACATATCTTAGCACAAGAATTCCAGAATTCTTGTGTATTAGATTGGTATGCTACATCATCTAACATACCTACTATCTTTCCATTTTTGATTTCATAAAAAACAGTTCCACCAAATTGGAAATTATATCGTTGCTGATCAATAGAATAAGAACCTCTTCCAGCAATATAAATTCCTTTCTCGACATCCTTAATCATATCATCTATAGAATATTTCTCTTTTCCTGGTTCTAGAGAAACATTTGGCATTCTTTGGAATTGTACATCATTCCAGCTCTGAGAATAACAACATCCATGAGATTCTTTCTGGTCAATCATATGCACTTGATCTCGTATTGCCTGATAATTGGTTAAAATACCATTACGTACCAGATCCCATTTTTTAGTCTTTACTCCTTCATCATCATAGCCTACTGCACCTAGCGAACCCACTTGTGTTTTATCAGCTACCAGATTAACAATTTCGCTACCATATTTAAAGTTCTTTGTTTTCCATTTGTCTAAAGTTGCAAAACTTGTTCCTGCATAATTTGCTTCATAACCAAGTACTCTATCCAATTCTAAAGGGTGCCCAACAGATTCATGAATCGTGAGACCTAAATGATTTGGTTCTAATACCAAATCATATTTACCTGCTTCCACAGATTTAGCTGTTAGTCTTTGTTTAGCTTGCTGTGCAGCTACCGTTGCGTCTTCAACAATATCATAACTATTACGGTATAGATTTAAGCCTTCTGGACCTTTTAATTTTTCAGAAGCCAATCCATCCATATACTCATATCCCATTCCCATAGGAGCACTCATTGCCTGACGTGATTTAAACTTTCCTGTACTTTTATCAATGGCAGTAACGGTAAATGTTGGCCAAATACGATGTACATCCTGATCTATATACGAACCATCTGTAGATGCAAAATACTTCTGCTCATTCACCATAAAAAGCCCAGAATTCACATAGTTTGCACCATTTTTTAAAGCTGCCGCATTTGCAGATAGTAATAAGTCTACCTTTTCGGAAACCGGAACATCTTTAAAATCCTTTTTAATCGGTGTTTTCCAGCTTACTTCTCCATGGGATGCTACGGGTGCTAATTTCACTTCTTCTTTTTGAATTTTAGAATTGGCTTTTGCAATAGCAACTGCTTGATCGGTTGCTTTCTTTATTCCATCTTCATTAACACTATTGGTAGATGCAAATCCCCATGTACCGTTTACAATTACTCTTATACCGATACCAAAAGATTCTGTATTTACTACATTTTGTACTTTATCTTCTCTAGTAAACACATATTGGTTTAAATATCTACCGATTCTAGCATCGGCATAGGTAGCACCTAGCGATTTTGCGGTGTTGAGGGCTACATCAGCCATCCTTTTTTTAATGGCTATATCCATTCCTGGATTAAGTAAGGCCTCTGCCGAAATATCATTTCCTAGTAGTAATGATGGCATCATTAAAGCTCCTGCACCTAATCCTGTGTATTGAATAAAATCTCTACGTTTCATAAACCTCTATTTTGATTGAGTGAATATTAAATTTGATGAATTGATCTTGTAACAATATCTAAGTTCACCAATTACTAGAAGATATTCTTAAAAGATTGTTACAAGACTAACTTCTGTTAGCTTTAAAAGTAGAAAAATTATATCAAACAACCATACCATAAAAACAGGTAAACCCATAACCTTAACGTGTAAAATTCCGCTTATCAAAACAAAGCCACCAAACAAACTAAATACCTGATAAACAATAACATAAAAACCAAAAAAGAATTAAAAAATTCTTATCAAAACTACTCAAACTCAATAAAAAATGCACTTAAATTACATTAGCTTAAATTTTTGTTAAACTTTTGAATTATTCTTTGATAATTATTCAAAACATCGACTTAAGTCATATCATAAACAGTTGTTTTGCAAAAAAATACTGTTCAGGGATATACATAATCATACTAAAAATATGATTGATATCATGATTCTGGTACTCCCAAAGGATATCTATATTATTTGTAATTTCAATTTTTATAATTCGTAATTTTATGGAAAGTTTATTGTCTGATATTTCAAAATGTGATGTTTGTGCTTCTAAATTAGCATTGGGACCGCGGCCCGTGGTTTCTGCAAGCAAGCATAGTAAAATTGTTATTATCGGACAGGCACCTGGTAGAGTTGTTCATAAGTCTGGCATTCCATGGGATGACAAAAGTGGACAAAATCTAAGGAGCTGGATGGGAATTGATAACGATACCTTTTATGATCCGAATGTTGTAGCACTAATTCCAATGGGGTTTTGTTATCCTGGTAAAGGAAAGTCTGGCGATTTACCTCCTACAAAAGAATGTGCTCCTTTATGGCATCCAAAATTATTAACTCAGATGCATAACGTGCAACTTACCCTTTTAATAGGAGCATACTCACAGAATCATTATTTAAGCAATAGATTAAAGAGAACCCTTACCGAGTCTGTTAAAAATTATCAAGAATACTTACCCGATTATTTTATTCTTCCACATCCTTCTCCCAGAAATAATATTTGGCAAGCTAAAAATGAATGGTTTAAGAATGAAGTCCTCCCAACATTACAACAGACAATTCAACAAATCATCAAATCTTAAGAATATATTACTTACAGATACTCTCATTTATTATAAACTTTCTTCTAAATTAATATCTATAAAATCTGATATCATCATATATACATACTAAACCCAATTTTACTTAAATCCGAAGCAAAAAAAAATTATATTTTCCCTTAAATTATAGTTAATTAAAACTTTGATAAAGTCTTTATATACTATCTTTAAAAGAAAAACCTAAACTCTTAGATGATTCATTTAAAATCATTTAAGAACAGTTTTCTAATATTGCTTTAATAGATAAAAGACATGTACCTTGAGTGTCTTTAAATTTCACAAGGAGTTAATCATTAAAAAAAATTACTATGAAAAAAAAGTTATTGAGCTTAGGTAGAGTATTAGACAGAAATCAGCAAAAACGCATCAAAGGTGGTATGCCAGGACCGATAGAAGTCGATGAAATTATACTAGATTCCTGTTCTTACAGACCCTGTATAATAAATTCAAATGATTGCCCAAGTGGTGAAGTTTGTCAAAATTTTACTACTAGAAAAGAATTTGGTGGAGTTGTTTGGTATGAAAGTGAAAATCTTTGTGCTTGCTAAAATTTAAATTAATTATAAATCAGAAGGTTGAACCTTCTGGTTTATAATTATTATTCCTCTATTTATTTTTTACAATGTTCCTTTGAAAAAAATAATTTGTCCATAAAATAAAAAACTGGCGAGTTAAATACCATTTCTGACATAAAATTATTCATTATAAATATCTTTCTTTTATAATATCCATATGCCAAATCTCATGACCAATAATGGTAAATGCTGCTGCTCTTGCCGACATATTCCCTCCATTAGCATTTCCTATAAATTGGAGATTTTGATCAGAAATACTGGCTAATACGGACACCGAATTTTGTCTACATGTGGTATACTCTTCAAGTAACTCATCTAGTTCTTTATTCTTTGCTCCAGAAGGTTTGATATAAATATCTTGATCGAAACCTGCTAATGGAGTTTTATCTCTACGAGCAATTCGAAAACATCGATATATAAACACTCTTTCTGTATCAATCAGATGTTGTAAAATCTCCTTTACTGTCCATTTATCATTATCATATTGATAATTGTACTTATTAATTGGAATTGATTGAAAAAACACAATAATATTTTCCCTTCCTATTTCAAAACCTGCTCGTAAATCTAACCGTGATGACAATTTATCGATATATCTTTTGTAGTAGGGATCATATTCTTGCGTACTTAAGTCTATAGTAGTCATTGTGAATATTTTGATTACAATGATATTATTTATCTGCTTATACCTTGTAGTCCAGTTTTTGAATAACTGCTATTCCAGTTTCGAATGATACACTCTTAAATGAATTAAAAAAATCGGATATATATTAGTTAAGAAATAACAAAATGATTAGAAAGAATTAGGGAAAATAATTCAATACAAAAAGATTAGGAAAGTAAGAAATTTCTCATTAAATTAGTTAAATCGTTAAAATTTATGGTGTGTTTTTTAATGAAATATTCTGTTTTATCAAAAGCTGCATCATTAACATTTATATTCTTATTAATTTCTGTTATTTATATGAGGATGTAAATGCCTATTTTTTTTATATATTTACGCCCGAAAATGTTAAGTTTGGGTACCAAATTTTAGAAAATATAACCTACTGAACATTTTATTTTATACAAAATATCGAGTTATGGAATTAATGGAGAAAGCAAGGGAGTTTGAGAACAGGAGTATGAGCAATATGTCCACTAGTGATAGAGTTGAAGCATCAAGAGAAGCTAAAGATCTTGTCTTAAGTCTTAATGAAATTTATAAGCAAAATAAAGATCCTGAAATAATGGATATGATGAAGATCATTACTGCTAAAAAGCAAAAAATCGAAAAAAGACTTAAAGGTAGACCAGAAATATAAAAGTCTAGTCTACATATCGATTTTTATCCCAGATTTATCTAATAGTATATTTTCCTTCTTAGGAATAGTGAAGTAAAAGGTAGTCCCTTTTCCTTCTTGCGATTCTAGCCATATAGTACCACCGTGAGATTCAATTATCTTTTTACAGTGCGCTAGTCCAATACCTGTGCCTTGATATTGTTCTCTAGAATGTAATCTTTGAAAAATAGCGAATATTCTATCCTGATGTTTTTGAGGTATTCCGATTCCGTTATCCTTTACTGAAAATTCCCAAAATGTTTCTGTCTGACCATTCATTGTTTCGTTCTTAGTAGTCACATTAATATGAATTTCGGGTATCGTCTCTTTATCTGTAAATTTTATACCATTACTAATTAAATTTTGTAATAAGAGTCTTAACTCTATTGGATTCCCGAAGACTACAGGTAATTTTACTGAATGTATTTTTGCGTTTGTTCTTTCTAATACATTTCTAAAGTCCTCTTTAATTTCCTGTAAAATAGTTTCCATACCAGTATCCACGAAATCAGTAGATCGCCCTAATCTGGAGTATTCTAATAATGAATCTATCAGTTTTTTCATTCTAATACTTGCATCACTGATATAATTCAAACTTTCTTTTCCCACCTCATCAAAACTGTCACCATAATCCTCTGATATCAATCCTATAAAACTAGATATCGTATTAAGAGGTTCTTGTAGATCGTGACTAGCGATATATGCAAACTGCTCTAACTCCTTATTTTTAGATTCCAGATCTAAAGATTGTTCATGAATTTCTTTATTCTTCGCTTGTAAAACTTTATTCAACTTCTTTTTATTGAGATAACTTCTATACACAAAGAAACCGCCTATTAGAATTAGAGAAATTAGTGCAATAAGATACCAGTTGATCGTTTTTTGATCCTCAATTTCTCCTCGTTGTCTATCTAAAATACTTTCTTGTTCTTTAATCTGTTTATTCTGCTCCTCTAAATAACGTTGCTTCTCCTCTATTTCGACTACGCTTTGTTTAATTCTTTCTTCTTGAGCTTTGATAAAAGTAACCTGTTCCTGAATATTTTTCTCTAATTCTTTCTCTATCAGAAGCTTCTCTTCATATTTCTTTTCCTGAATTTGATTTTGACTAGACAATTCCTTTATCCATTGATTATTCTCAACAATTTTTTCCTGAATATTATCAAGAGTTTTAGATTGATTTTCAATCTTCTTTTCTTGTTGTTTTAACTGATCATTTTTACTTTTAATTTCTGCTTTCTGCTCTTCATTTTCATTCAAAGCATTCACTAAAGATTGTTCAGTGGATTTAAATAACCCTTTCCATTTTTGTGAAGAAGTTACCGCGTATTGTTTTAACGAAGGTGCGATCACAAACCCTTCTCTTTCTATTCTATTCTCATTGATTTCGTATTCGAAAGAATCTCCAACATTCACCATATTAATCATCGAAGAATTATAAAAATAATCCTCTGAAACTAATAGTATATTTTGTTTAGAAATTTTGCGCAAGATATAAGCTATATCATAATTGTACTTATTATGTACATAAAGCAATTGAATATCTTTAATATTTTTCACAAACTGATATCGAACAACCTCTATTGGTTTTCCAAAAATCTTTCGTTTTTGTGCGATCGCCTTTAAATCTATTACCGTACGGTCAGGACCTAAAACTCCTATTTTAAAAGTTTCTAGTTCTGCTATTTGCGGCCATCCTATTTGTTGGGCAAAATTGTAGATAAAAATCGTTCGCTGTGCTCTTTTTACCTCTTCATTTCCAAGATCTTGTCCTTGCATCCTTTGTATATTACCAAGAAGAAAGAATAATATCAATATACCTATAGTATATCGCCTGCCCAATTTAGTATTAAAAAGATGTTGGTGGAAGATCCTCATTATAACCGTAACAATAATCGAAGATAGTAATTCGCGCCATTAACTCCGAATTGTTGCACTCTTCTGCTGTAAACAAAATTACCATCACTCGTATTTGCTGAATGTGTATGCTCATCTGGATACACATTAAAAATATTATTCCCGCCTATGGTACATTTAACGTAATCATTAAATTGATAGGAAACTGCTAGATCTGTAGTTAGTTTAGGAGAAAAGGTTTGGTCACGCGATTCTACTACTCCAGTAAATTCATTTAGCACCCAATTTGCAGCGTCTCCATCATCAGGATGTACAAATTCCACTTCGCCAAATAAAGAATTCATCATCTGTAATCTGAATTTATCAAATTCGTAGGATATTCCAGAGTTAATTTTATAATTAGGTTGAGAAGATTCTACTCTTGCAATTTCCTCTCTATTAAACAAGACATTCTCCTGTCCAATAAGCGATGGAGATACTTTAATGCCTCCTTTTACTTTTGTACTCGTAACATTTGCTCCCAGCGATGCGTTTAATTCACCCGTACCGAGTATAGTTTTGTAAGCGACCGCAAAATCACCACCAGAAGTTCTGGAATCAATTGCATTGGTAAAAAACTGTGCCGCACCAACTCCAAAAGGTTCTAATATCGTTTCATATCCTTCAGCAAATCTACCAGAAAGAACAATTCTATCATTTATATTAATTAAATAATAGTCAAAAGCGAAGGTGAATTTATCATTTAGCTTTCCACTAATACCAGCACTAAAGTGTGTTGATAGTTCTGGTTTTAAACGTCCAATCTGGAATGCTTCGGCAGTAACTGCACTTTCATTATTAAAAGTTCCTACCTGTATGCTCTCGCCATTTACAAATTGAGTACTTATATTTTGAAAAAACACCTGATGTAAAGAAGGTGCTCTAAAACCAGTAGAAAAACCAGCTCTTACACTGATATCGTCCTTTACTATATAACGTCCAGAGAGTTTCCAAATACCTTGACCACCAAAATCATTATACGCTTCATACCGTCCTGCTGCTTTTACCAATAACTTTTCCGAAATATTGGTTTCGACGTCTAAATACGCTGAACTATTGGTTCTAAAACGATTTAATTCGTTTTCTGGTCGAAACCCTGGAAAAACTTGTGCTCCTACTGCTCTTGGGAGTTCTTGACCAGAAGTATCAAAATAGGTGCTACCTCCATCTACATAGGACGCTTCTTCTCCTGCTATGATCTGATAATTCTCCACTCGTAACTCTGCTCCAAAAGCGATACTTACTCCACTTAACCAATCAAAAGATTTAGATAAATCTAAATTTGTGGTATTCTGCTGGTATTCAAATCCACCAGCATAAAATGTTCTTGGCGAGGCTACACCGAGAGAAGCATTATTAGAGTTATTTACTGTATAGTCTAAATGATTGATCCCTATTGAGTGACTAAAATCAATATTCCATCCATTCTTAATACCTTTAATTCCTCCGGCAATTACATCGTCTCTAATATCTGTTAATATCTGAGGTGAAAAACCATTAGGAAATAGCTCTGGCACTACTCTATCCTGATCTTTTGGGAAACGATAAAATCCAGCGGACATTCCTTCTCTGTAATTTCTACCTCCTTGTAAGTAAAAGGTAGCATTATCAGACATTTTTATCTCTCCGTTAATTCCTAAAGCCAAGTTTTGAGTCTCTGCGCTTCCTATTTCCATGACACGGCGATCATCATAACCTGTTTGACTAAAGAAATTATTCTCCTGAATTAATCTTTCATCCTCAACAGCATCATCGGTATAAACTGTCCCTGTGTAATCACCAGCTCTATTTACCGATTCTCGATTCCTATATTCTGCCGTTACGTTCACAAACCCTTCTTCACCAATTTTCAACCCAAAATTGGCTGATGAATATGTAGTAAAGCCATCTCCCTCTGTTGTGATTCCTACTCTATTATCCACCTGTATTACCTCCGTCTGTTTTTTCAGTATGATATTAATTACACCTGCAATTGCATCCGATCCATACTGAGAAGTAGCGCCATCTCTAAGAATTTCTATTCGCTCAATAGCAGAAATTGGTATTGCGTTAAAATCTGTTCCCACGGTACCTCTACCTACGGTACCATTTACATTTAGTAATGAGCTATTATGCCTTCGCTTTCCATTAATAAGCACTAACACCTGATCTGGTCCTAATCCTCTTAATGTGGCAGGATCAATATGATCCGTTCCATCCGCAATGGTTTGGTGCGTAGAGTGAAAAGAAGGTACTAAATAATGTAAAATATGGCTTAGCTCTATTTGGGAGGCGTTTGTAATTTCCTGAGGAGATATAATATCTACCGGAGCAGTAGTTTTTAATGAAGATCTAGGTTTGGCTCTGGATCCAACGGCAATGGGTTGGTCTATAGAAAAACCAGTTTCCAATATAAAGTCTACGGTTGCCGTTTCTCCTACCTTAACCGTAACAGTTTTAGAAATGGAAGTATACATAACAAAAGCTGCTGTTAGCACATATTCTCCTTCATCTACATCAAAGCTATAACTTCCATTTACATCTGTAGTTGTAACTTTATTTGTTCCTTCGATACTAATTTTTGCTCCAGGCAAACTACCAAATTGATCAGATACATTACCTGATATAACTCCTCTGGACTGAGCAACAACATTTCCTATAGTACTAAAAAAGAATAACAAAGCGATACAGGCTACATATTGTAATCTGACCATAAGGGGGTAATTTTAGTTTAATTCCTATTTAAAGAATGTATTTGCGTTCTATTTATGTCTGAAAGATAAAAAAATTAACGTGAAATCTTTTAAAAAGTACAACAAACACAAGTATATCTTTATGATTGTAGTAAAGCAAATTCTTCTTGATAATGCTTTCTCATAATATCATCCATAACAATCCTAGAAAGCATCTTACCCTGAAATTCTTTAATCTGTGGAAAAGACAGTATCCTATCCTTATCCTCATTTGATAAAGGTGCTCCTATCATTAAAACGATAATGGTATTTTCTAAGGCATTGTTCAAATTTTTAAATTCTTCTAAAAATTCCCATCCATTCATAACAGGCATATTAATATCTAAAAATATGATATCGGGAACTACTCCTGATTTAATGATAGTTAATGCTTCCAAACCATTTTTTGCAACTAATATCTCATCGATATATCCTGTTTTGGAAAGTATGGTTTTATTAAAAAAAGTTGTAGCATCACTATCATCTACTAGGAGAACCGTTCTTATTTTTTTCATAACTGTGGGGTGTTAAAAAAATGTTTATTGATTACACTATTTAATATGGGTAACGATAACGGTTTATTAATTAAATCTGTAACTAGATCGTTGGATTTTGATTTTTCAATATCTCTATGATCTGAGGAGGTAGTAAGTATGATTACGGTAATATCGTTGGTTAAACTAGGGTTTAGTCCTTCATATTCTATAAGAAACTCCCATCCGTTCATGGCTGGCATATTCAGATCTAAAAAAATTAGCTTAGGTTTTATCGCATTACCTTTTTCGACCTCTGACAAGTATTCTAAAGCAGCCTTTCCACTTTGTTTGATGAGTATTTTATCAAAGCTTTTATGCTTAGCCAAAACGATACTATTAAAGAAGTTAGTAGCCTTACTATCATCTATTAATAATACACAGTCAACAACATTATTCATAATATATCTTTGTTGGTTGGCGCAAAAGAAATAGATACAGCGTTAGAAAGGTGTATTTACCTGAGAATCAATCTAAATTTATAGACAAAATACAACTAAACACGATAAAGTGCATTAAATATTTAGAATTGAATATAATTTGTACGGTTTTATTAGAGTTTTGAGGATACTTCTTGTGCAAAATATTTCTGAATAATTTCTTCTAAGACTTTCTTAGATAACATTTTATCCCTGAACTCTACCACTTGAGGAAAAGATAAAAGTTTTTCTCGTTCTTCTTTCCCTATTTCTACCCCAAGCATGACAATAATTTTTGAATTCTGGAATGGATTCGAATGATGATGATAAGCATCTAAA
The DNA here is from genome assembly GCF_039523995.1 of Aquimarina litoralis. Lineage (NCBI taxonomy): Bacteria > Pseudomonadati > Bacteroidota > Flavobacteriia > Flavobacteriales > Flavobacteriaceae > Aquimarina > Aquimarina litoralis. The sequence continues at coordinate 358,288 of NZ_BAAAGE010000004.1, read as the reverse complement.
AACTCCCATCCGTTCATGACGGGCATATTTAAGTCTAAAAAAATTAGTTCCGGAGCACTATTTGATTGGAGACTCTCTAACGCCTCTTTTCCGTTATAAGCAACAGCAATTTCTTCTACGACTTCCGTTTTTAAAATAATCGTTTTATTAAAAAATGTTGTTGCTTTGCTATCGTCAATTAAAAGAAAACGTTTCAACTTTCTCATAAGCTCCTAAAATAATCCACAAAATAAGTAATTCAATTTACTTATCTGCAGGAACGGTATTATTTGAGAAATGTTTTTTGATCACATTATCTAACAAATCCAATGATAGCGGTTTATTGATAAAATCATCTACAGAATGATTTTTTATAGACTCGTTAACATCATCCGGGTTAGAAGACGTAGATAACAAAATAACTTTTATACCTTCGGTAAGGCTTTTTTTCAACTTAGCAAATTCTATTAAAAACTCCCACCCATTCATCGCAGGCATATTAATATCCAAAAAGATAAGATCTGGTTTTATTGCCAATTCATTTTCCACATTAGCGAGATATTCCAGCGCAGCTTTCCCACTCTGCACCGTATTTACATTATCAAAACTATTGTGCTTAGTAACTACTCGTTCATTAAAGAAGTTAATGGCTCTATCATCATCGATTAAGAGCACACAAGTGATTGATTTCCCCATAAGACTTTCCAATTACACCCAAAAAAAGTAAACTTATTTGACATATGCACCATAAAATCAGACTTTTCGAATGAGTTTTCGTTCAAAAACATCATTTAAACGACAAAATAACTTTAAATGTTTTTCCGTAAATAAATTACGGCTACAAAACACTAAAAAAATCGATTCTATCAAAATTGAGAAGGGTTTAACAAACTACTAATAAAATTAAATGTAAATTTGATATTATTCCTAGGGGCTACACGAAAAATATTTGTAAGGGATTTATGCTTAATAAAATAAAAAACAGGTGCAAAGGCACCTCGCTTCAATATTCGATATTTACCAATACTTCGGAGATTCCTGCTAATGAATGGAATGTTATAAATGAGCAACATAATCTGTTTTTATCTTTATCATATCTTCGAACTTTAGAAAATACCCTAGCAGACACCATCGATTTTCGTTATGTTATTTTTTATCGGAAAGACGAGGCCGTGGGTATTGCTGTAAATCAATTGATAAAATTTAATCCTCAGAATCTAAAACTACAAGAGTTCCCTTGTCGCATTAGTGATACTATTAAAAATACTCTAATGAAGGGTATGGATGTTCGCGTACTCATTTGCGGTAATTTATTTTCTTGTGGAGAACATGGTTTTGTGTATTCCGATAAAGTTACGGATCGGGAAGCTTTCGAAAATTTATCAGAAGCGCTTAAAGAAATACGAAAAACCGAAAAAGCCGACAAGCCTTCTTTCATTTTACTAAAAGAATTCTGGCCTTCTTCTTTTACTAAGAGTGATTACATCAAAAAACAAGATTTTAGAGAGTTTAGTATAGATGTGAATATGGTATTAGAGGTTCAAAGAGATTGGGGTAGTTTTGATGATTACTTAGCTAGCATGAAAACAAAGTTTAGAACCAGAGCAAAAAAAGTATTTAAAAAATCAAAGGAACTAGTTGTCAAAGATTTTACTACCGATGACGTTGAAATACACAAAGAAATTATTGATGCTTTATACCTTTCGGTTTTAGATAAAGCGGATTTTAAAATAGGGAAATTGAATGCAATTACGTTTAAGAACTTAAAAGAAACTCTTAAAGATGCATTCGTTTTTAAAGGATATTTTCTTGAAGGTTCTCTCGTTGGTTTTACAACCGCTTTTATACTGAATAATATCGTGGAAGCTAATCATATAGGAATTGATTATTCTTACAATAAGTCCCATGATATCTACCAGAGAATGCTATATGATTATGTTGATCTTGCCATTAGTCGAAAGGTTAGCGAATTAAGATTAGGAAGAACTGCCGAAATTATCAAAAGCTCTGTTGGAGCTAAACCTGTGGAAATGAAATTGTATGCACGGCATGGAAATTCCCTTTCTAATCAATTAATAAAACCGTTGATAGAACTTATTTCTCCCAGTGAATATGAAATTCGTAATCCTTTTAAGTTACAGTTAGGATAATATGGATTCATTAACCCAAATTGTATTAGGAGCCGCCGTTGGTGAAGCTGCTATTGGTAAAAAAGTTGGTAATAAGGCCATGTTATGGGGTGCTATTGCAGGAACTATTCCTGATTTAGATGTAATGGCTAAATGGTTTTTTGATCCCGTAACTGCCAATGAGCTGCATAGAGGTTTTTCCCATTCAATACTCTTTAGCGTTCTGATGGCTCCAATACTCGGGTGGCTTGTGAGTAAAATTCACAGAAACAAAGAAGCTGATTGGAAAGACTGGACGAAGCTCATGTTTTTAGGGCTCTTTACACATCCGATACTCGATGCTTTTACTACTTGGGGAACACAATTATTCTGGCCATTTGGTAACAGATTGGCTTTTAATAATATTTTTGTTGTTGATCCACTATATACAGTCCCCTTTCTCATATTTGTAATCATTGCGATGTTTTACAAACGAACGAATCCCAAAAGGAGACGTTTTAATAATATTGGGTTATACATAAGCTCCACATATCTTTTACTTACCTTGGTTTTGCAAAAAGGAGCCCGTTCCAATTTTATTACCAATTTGGAGAATCAGCATATTCAATATCAAGAAATACAAACTCGTCCTACACCGCTTAATAGTATTTTATGGACTGCCAATATAAAAACAGATAATTCCTTTCTTATCGGATATTATTCCTATTTCGATGAACCTGATGTTATTAATTTTTTAGAGTTTCCTCAAAATCATCATTTATTAGGTGAAATGAAAGACGATCCACTTGTACAACGTCTCATAAAGTTATCTCATGGCTGGTACACCATAGAAAAAACTGAGAACAACATATATTTTAATGATCTTAGATTTGGTTTGTTAGGGTTAGGAAAAAGTGCAAAGCGCTTTGTTTTTAGCTACGAGCTTTTTTACGATACTTCCGGAAAATTGCAAGCCAAGGAGCGAGAGCGAGATATGCAAGAAGCTGGTCCAATGTTAGAAAAACTGTTTGCTCGAGTATTTGGAAATAAATCATAAAAAAAGGGATCGGTATTTGATCCCTTTTTTATGATTTTATATATATGCTTACATTAAGCAAACTGACAAATAACGCCTCCCATTAATGCTAAACATACCGTCCAGTAACCTACATTAATAGCAATATATTTAAAGCCCTTTCTCTCGAACATTGCATTGGTTCCTAAAATTGGTAACGCTACTAATATTCCCATCATGGTTCCATGTAAAGCGCCATGTTTAAAGGTTCTGAAATTATCTCCATGATCCGCCATAAAATCTTGAGCATATTTGTATGCTTCTGTTCCTTCTACTAGAACATCAGGATTCTCCATAAGAACTTGAAAAACACCGAACTGGTGAATTACATACGTTTGTACAAAACTTGCAAGAAAAAAACTGAGTACGTAGCTAAGGATAAAAATTAACGCCATATTGCCTCCTTTAAGATCTTCTTCGGTAAAACCGCAAACATTCATCCATGCAGTTCCGAAAACCTTTGGGTTATACCATATAAATCCTAATACCATAGGGATAAGCGCGGCAAGTGCCGTAATCACTAAATTAAATTCCATATTGGTTTGTTTTTAAAGTTGTTACTCAAATATAGCGAAAATCTAAAGTATAATTTTCACCATACCAAATACAATAGCCGAAACGAAAAGATTAACAGAACTACACCGGTAATTCTAAAAAATACTTTCAACCTATGTGCGGAAATAAATTTCTTAAGTTTATCGGAGAGGAATACTTTTAACAAATCAGTTGTTAATATCCCTATAAGTACCGCACTTAAAAACATGTATAATTCTAATTTTTCAGGATATTTCTGATAACCATATTTAAAAACTCCAATCCAAACCACAAACACAAAAGGATTAAAAAAATTAACGCTGAATCCTCTTATAAAAAAAGTACTCCACTTTTTGGAGTCAATCGTAAGATCATTTGAAATATGAGGTTTTTTTAAAAGATAATTAATGCCTAATCCAAAAAGAATACAGCTTCCTATAGCACCTATCCAAAATTGATTATGTGAAGCGGTCATAAACTTTGATACTCCGTAATAACATAGTATTACACAAACAATATCACTAACAATAATACCCAAAGCAACAGATATCCCTGCTTTCATACCGTATTGCAAGCTACTATTGAGTAACAAAAAGAATACTGGTCCAACAAAAATTACCATTCCTAAACCAATCAAAAATCCTTCTATTAATGACATATGTATGATTGTTGTTAAGCAAATATAGTTTTATAAATATGTTTTTTAATTTCAATGCATTGAATTCCTAATATAAAAAACCACCTTATTCTAATAAGGTGGTTTTTGCTAAACTACTACATTTGCTTTATTAGTTTATAAAAAAGGATCGCTCCATTTTGTATCTGTATACATATTTGATCCTGATAATGTTTTGAGAAAAGCTTCTAGCGCTAACATTTCTTCATTAGTAAGGTTTAAATTTTGGCCATTTCCTCCTGCTCCTCCTCTTAGACGATTATCTAAATTAGTATTTCCTGTGGCATCGATATCATTATAGTGCAAAATTGCATCCATAATTGTTGGGATACTAGCATCATGCATTAAAGCACCATTCATAGTCCCGTTTGCATTCATGATATCTCGTAATGAGGGAGATCGTGTAATCGTGAAATCAGCATCATTAACAACTCCAAAGACACCGGTAACCCCATTATTTAAACTTTCGGGATCAATAGAAAACTCTGGTGCTTGGTGACAAGTAATACATCCTGCACCGCCTTCATTTGGAGGTTGCATAAAAATAGTTTTCCCTAGATTTTCCTGATCTGTAAAGTTTGGAAAATCCATATTATTATTTACTACTACTGCCCTACCATCATCGTATTTTGAATCGAATGATTGTATACTACGAATAAATTGCGCCAAACATTCCTGAAGTCTCTCTTCTGTAATAGTGGTATTTCCATAAGCAAACTGGAAGAGTTCTTGATAATATGACAGTTGTTCTAATTTGCTTAAAAGATCTGTTATAGATGGATCTCCGTTTTCACCACTAAAACCCATCTCTGCATGGTCCTGAATCGGTTGTGTGGTTTGCTCCTCTAATGTACTTGCTCTTTCATCCCAAAAGAACCGAACCTCATCAGAAAACCTAGCATTTACCAATCGCATACTATGTCTTCCCGTAGTTCCGTTAACTCCTGTACTCACATCTGAACCATCACTAAATGCAAATGCCTGTTGATGACAACTAGAACAAGAAATTGTATTATCAGAAGATAGATTCTTATCATAGAATAATATCCTTCCTAATGTTGCCTTTTCATCAGTTATAGCATTTCCATTAGTATTATCTCTTGTTATATAATTAGGTATATTTTGTGCTGCATAATTTGCAAGATTATTTAAATCTATATTTTGACCAAAAGTGGCTTGGAGGGTTTCTGAAACTTCTTCGTTATTTTGATCTTCATCAATTTCCACATAGTTACTTTCTTCATTGGAACATGCTACAAAAATGCAAATACATAGTAGCAAAAGTAGGTTTGTTACTTTCATTATTTTGGGATTTGAGGGTTGTTTATAAATTATAAGACTTTCTAAACCTAAAAAGGTTTAACAATTTCATTCTCAAAGATATTTTAATTATTTATAGATGTAAACTTGTATAGGGGTACAAAAAGGGGTGCAACTTCAAAAAACATCATTTTACAATTGATTTTAAACAAGTTATACTCTATTTATAAATCAGATACATATAAAAACCATCCGCCTTATGAGGCAGATGGTTTATCATTGCAAAGAAGATTATGTTCCCCATAATTATATAAATCTTCCTTGCACAAGAATTATTGAGTTATCATTTTTTTATCAATCTTATGGTTTGATTGACATCATTTTGTTCTATCGTAATCAAATACACTCCTTCAGATAAATCTCTTGTAGAAATAGCTTGGTCGTTCATAACTTTTATGGTTTGTAACATACGACCGTTGATATCATAGAACGTAACTGCTGCCTCTCCACTTACTCCTGTAATCCAAAATTGATCCATTGCTGGATTTGGGTATATGGAGAATATGTCTTCAGTATTTTCTTCTACACTTAGTACACCAGATACGGTAATGGTAAAAGAAACTGTTTCTATATTCAAATTATCATCTATTGCCGAAAGTGTGATCACATGATCGCCTTCAGCTAATAATGTACCTGCTACTGGACTCTGCCTAATCGTAGTAGCAAATGCACTTTTGTTAGTATCGCAATTGTCTGTAACTACTACTCCAACTGTAAAATCAGCCAACGTATACATATTACCACTATCAAAAGGTACTTCCATATCCGTAGGTACGGTAGTCATATCAAATTCTGGAGCTACTTCATCTTCTACCGTAACAGTAGCCATACACATATCTGTATTTCCACTGGTATCGGTAACCGTTAGCGTAACCATGTTATCTCCAATGTTAGTACAATCAAAATCTGTAACATCAATAACAATTGATGCTATGCCTGAAAGATCTGTAGAGCCATTATCGATCATAGCAGCCGTAATACTAGCATTCCCTGTATCATCTAATTGTACGGTTATATTTTGACATACAACAGTAGGATTGGTAGTATCTACTACATTCACTGTTCTGGTCACCTGAATCGCTGTATTACCAGCAGCATCGGTAGCATCATAATAAATGGTGTAACTTCCTACTGCATCCATAAATTCTAAAGTATCAATACTTACTGCAGAACCATCATCGGTAGTGGCTCCTAACTCAGTATATCCAGCTCCTAATTCTATAATTTGTGGATTTGCTCCGTTTAAGGTAATTACTGGTGCGGTAGTATCGACTACATCTACGGTACGAGTAACCTGAATAGATGTATTACCAGCAGCATCGGTAGCGTCATAATAGATCGTATAACTACCTACTGCATCCATAAATTCTGAAGTATTAATACTTACTGCAGAACCATCATCGGTTGTAGCTCCTAACTCAGTATATCCAGCTCCTAATTCTATGGTTTGCGGATTTGCTCCATTTAAGGTTATTACTGGTGCGGTAGTATCTACGACATCCACTGTTCTCGTTACCTGAATAGCTACATTACCAGCAGCATCGGTAGCGTCATAATAGATCGTATAACTACCTACTGCATCCATAAATTCTGAAGTATCAATACTTACTGCAGATCCATCATCGGTAGTCGCTCCTAACTCAGTATATCCAGCTCCTAATTCTATGGTTTGCGGATTTGCTCCGTTTAAGGTTATTACTGGTGCAGTGGTATCTACTACATCCACCGTTCTGGTTACCTGAATAGCTACATTACCAGCGGCATCGGTAGCATCATAATAGATCGTATAACTGCCTACTGCATCCATGAATTCTGAAGTATCAATACTTACCGCAGTACCATCATCGGTAGTCACTCCTAATTCGGTATATCCAGCTCCTAATTCTATAGTTTGTGGGTTTGCTCCGTTTAAAGTAATTACCGGTGCTATACAATCTAAACTAAAACTAGTTTGTACATCTTTATCTATAAAATTGGTATTCGCATAATCCACATCGTCCACTTCTACACAATACAGATCTGGATTTCCAGTTATTTCTAATTCGTCGATACCCGTGTTACCACCATTCTTTAAGTTGATTCCTGTTAACTTTCCATCTGTAGCGTAGATATCTAACAATATAGGGTTATTGGATAAATCTAAAAAGGTAATATCCGTTTCCCTTAGACTTATTTCTCGTAAATCGACTAATAAACTAAGATCAATATTGGTTAGTGCCGTGTTATCTAATTGAATTGTCTCTAAATCTGTGCTATTCCCAAAGGTAATAGATGAAAGGTCAGAACAATTATTACAATAAACAAGTCGAATATCTCCATTATTAGTTAGATCTAAGGAAGATAATGCGGTATTATCATTTAAAAGTAATTCTCCCAATGATGAATTTGTAGTAACATCAATACTCGACAAGTTGTTGTCTTCCAGATATAAGAACTCTAAATTGGTAAGACCAGATATGTTAATAGTAGTTATATCATTCCCATCCAACGAAACTTCTTCTAAAAGTGTATTGTTAGATAAATCTATACTAGATATTCCATTATTATTCGCATTTAATTCTTCCAGGTTTACATTTAAAGAAAGATCAAGTATGGCTATGCCATTATCATGGATATCTAAAACCTCTAAAATTGTATTTGTTGAAACATCGATAGTAGAAAGTTGATTTTCTCCTAAATAAACTCTTTCTACTTGCGTATTTCTGGATAAGTCTATTGAAGTAAGTTCGTTATCAAAAGCATTCAAAATCTCTAAATTGGAATTATTTGATAGATCTATTACGGATAAGTTATTTGAATTAACGTTCAGTGTTTCTAAATTTACAAAAGCTTCAATACCTGTTAGATCAGAGATTCCGCTGTTTGCTACATTTACGATTGAAACATTTTCTATACGATCTGTAGGTATCAATCCATCACTTGCAATATCATCATAAACACTTAATGCTGCCTCAAAATTTGCGTCAGGAATTAATGTATATCCACAGGTAGTTTCACTAAAGGTGACTCCCATATCAATATCAGTAAAATCAGTAACCGCCGCTGTAGCATCATCCACCATAATACAGGTAAGACTTGTATTAGATGTTGCCTCCATCCTACTAAAATTACTGTTATTACCATTTCTAAGATCCAAGCTTACCAAATCAGCATTATCAACTCTCAAATCCGTCAACGCGATATTTGCTGAGATATCTAAGGTCTTCAAATTTGTATCCCCTACATCTAGTACTCTCAAACCTGTAAGTGGTGAAACATCTATGGATTCGATAGCAGTTTCATCTATATAAAGCTGAGTTAGCCCAATTGCATTTCCAAAAACTACCGTAGTCAACGTAGCTGTATTATCAATATCTAGTCTGGTAAGCGCTGTGTTATTAGAAAAATCTAAATTTACAATCTGCGTGTCATCAGTATCTACATCTTCCAACAATAAGTTTTGAGAAAAATCAATTGCCGTTAATGGATTGCTCTCCAAATCAGCTCTTTCCAGATTTGGAAGAACCGTCAGATCTAAAGTTGAGATATTATTTGTTTCTATATCCAGAAATTCTAATAACGAGTTATTACTCAAATCTAATGCGGAAAGATTATTATTGTCCAAATCTAGAAACTCAAGTAATGTATTATTACTAAGATCTAAAGACGTAATTATATTATTATCTAAATCTAATGACCTCAGGTTAATATTAGTAGACAAATCTATAGTGCTCAAGTTATTGTCATCTGCTTCCAGCGTTTCCAATACTGTACAACCGCTAAGATTTATAGATGTAAGTAATGCACAATCATCGGCATCCACACTAATTAATTGGTTATTATTAGATAAATCCAAACTCGAAAAATTGTTATTCCCACATGTCAAGCTCTCTAATAATGCATTACTAGAAAGATCTATCGTAGTTAAACTATTTTCACTACAGTTTAGTGTTGTTAACGATTCAAAAGATGCAATTCCTGTAAGATCCGAAATAGTATTTCCTTGCACATCAAGTTCTTCTACATCATAAATGTTTTCTAACGGAATTTGACCATCACTACTAATGTCATCATAGGCAGCTAATGCTACTTCAAAATTCGAATCAGGGATAGCAACGTAGATCGTGCAATCCGTTTCACTAAATGAGGTTTGGTTATCTATATTGGCAAAATTAGCATTAGCATAGGTCTCGCTATCTACCAAAATACAGTTTAAATCTGCATTTTCGGTCGCGTCAAAAAAAGTAAGATTGGTATTTGCTCCATTTTTAATGTTTAAAGCAAATAAATCATTTTTATCTACTTCGAGACTGGTTAGGTTTACCAGATTTGATACATCTAACGTCTTTAAAGAATTTTCTTCTAGATTAACAATTTGTAGATTCGTATTGTTTGATAAATCAACCTTTTTAAGGTTGTTAGTACTGGCATTAAGTGATGTTAATGCAATAAAATCCTGAATCCCAGTCAAATCAGCGATATCCAGAGAAGAAACATCCAAGGTTGTTATAATTTCGATCGCTGCTTTAGGCACGCTATTATCGCCTGGTGTATCATCATAAACTGCTAGTGCAGCTTCAAAATTATCATCTGGCACATAGGTATACAATGCACAATCAATACTATATCTAAAATCTGAACTAAGATTTGCTTCTGCTAAAGCTACATCGTCCACTGATATACAATCTAAATCATTATTTCCAAATGCTGATAAATTAATTTGTGTAACATCAATATTACGCAGATCTAAACTAGTCAAATTGTTATTAGGAATCTGAATAACAGTTAGCGCTGTATTGTTTCTTAAATCCAGATTTTCCAACTGACTACCGATTACACTTAAAAAATTTAAATTGGTTGCATCACTAAAATCTAAAGAAGTTATAGATGCGGTATTTACCTGAAATGCCTCCAATGCCGTTACTCCTGTTAAATTAACAGTAGTCAAATTATTGTTAGCACTCCCATCAATTATTGTTAAGTTACTTAGACCTGAAAAATCGAGACTTCCAAAATTATTACTCTGAAAACCAAAAAACTCTAGCTGAGTATTATTAGATAAATCAATAGTGGTTAATTGATTATCAGAAACTATCAGACTTTCTAATGCTGTTAGATTGGTTACATCTAAAGCAGTCAGGTTATTATCTTCTAATTCTAGTTGCTGCAATAAAACATTATTAGAAACGTCAATGGTACTTAGATTAGAGTTTTCTGCAACGAAATTCGTTAGCTTGGTATTTTGAGAAATATCAATCCCTGCTGTTAAATTAAGATCGCTAATACTTAAGTAATCAAGATTTATATTGGCAGAAACATCTAAGGCAGTTAGGTCATTATCACCAATAAAGAGTGTTTCTAATGCTGTGTTTTGACTTAAATCTACCGATGAAATACTATTAAAATTAGCTCTTAATTCTTCCAATGCGCTAAAATCTTCAATACCGGTAAGATCTGTAATTTGTTCATTCCGTATATCTAATTCTGTTATAGTGGCGATATCAGCTGTTAAAACCTGTCCATCACCACTAACACTATCGTGACCTAAAGCTACTAATGCAGCTTCAAAATTGGCATCGGGTATACTTGTATATTGAGCATGACTTATTGTAATTCCTACTAAAAAAAGTAAAATAATTAAAAGGTATTTTTTTTGCATAAACTAAGGGCTTTATAAATTACTTGGATATTCTATATTAATTTTGGTGCAATGGTACTACTTACTATTTCTTGAACAAATTATCATGGGGGTACACATGGGGGTACAAACTTTTTTTTGCAATAGTAGTCAACAACTTAAGTATGTATAAAAAGAAAAAGGAGACAAATGGGAGACATTTAATAAATATTCAATTTTTAACAATTGGATATAAAAAAACCACCTGCCTTAGGCAGATGGTTTTGTTTGGCAAACTTCCATGTCCCAACCCCTTAACTTTGTTACACTTCCTTTTGCCGATGATTATTGAGTATTCTAATTCTTCATCAATCTTATGGTTTGATTGACATCATTTTGCTCTATCGTAATCAAATACACTCCTTCAGATAAATCTCTTGTAGAAATAGCTTGGTCGTTCATAACTTTTATGGTTTGTAACATACGACCGTTGATATCATAGAACGTAACTGCTGCCTCTCCACTTACTCCTGTAATCCACAATTGATCCGTTGCTGGATTTGGATATATGGAGAATACGTCTTCAGTATTTTCTTCTACACTTAGTACACCAGATACGGTAATGGTAAAAGAAACTGTTTCTATATTCAAATTATCATCTGTTGCCGAAAGTGTGATCACATGATCGCCTTCCGCTAATAATGTACCTGCTACTGGACTCTGAGTAATCGTAGATGCCAATGCTCTTTTGTTAGTATCGCAATTATCCGTAACCACTACTCCGCTTGTAAAATCAGCTAACGTATACATATTACCACTATCAAAAGGTACTTCCATATCTGTAGGTACTGTAGTCATATCAAATTCTGGAGCTACCTCATCTTCTACCGTAACAGTTGCCATACACATATCACTATTTCCATGAGCATCCGTAACCGTTAGGGTAACCATATTGTCTCCAACGTTTGTACAATCAAAATCAGTCACATCAATGGCAAGAGATGCAATCCCTGAAAGATCTGAAGAACCATTATCGATCATCGCAGCCGTAATACTAGCATTTCCTGTGTCATCTAGTTGTACAGTTATATTTTGACATACTACGGTTGGATTAGTCGTATCTACCACATCAACAGTTCTTGTTAATTGAACTGCAATATTACCAGCAGCATCCATAGCATCATAATAGATCGTATAACTACCTATTGCGTCCATAAATTCTGAAGTATTAATACTTATAGCAGAACCATCATCGGTAGTAGCTCCTAATTCAGTATATCCAGCTCCTAATTCTATGGTTTGTGGATTTGCTCCGTTTAAGGTAATTACTGGTGCGGTAGTATCTACCACATCTACTGTTCTAGTTACTTGTGTTGCAGTAGCACCGGAAACTGTATTTACAGCATCATAAGTAACCGTATAACTACCCTCTTGATTTGTATTTACAGACGCCGAATTGATAGTTAACGTAGCTCCATAGGTAACCTCAGCCCCTAATTCAGTATACGTATCTCCTTTTTCTATCACTTGTGGATTATCTCCCAATAAAGTAATGACCGGATCGATACAAGCTTGCCCCATATCGTTGATTATCCAATTATACGGAGCAGATAGTAAAGTATTTCGTGCCGATTCTCCTAAGCAATAGGTACTATTTCCTGCATTAAATGTAATTCCCAATGGGATTTGAGTCTCATCTGCATCTAATGTTGCCCAACCGATTAAGGTCTGATCATAATTTTCTGTCGATAATCCTGAACTAAACAACATATTTCTCATATCTGTCACACTCGATATATCCCAATCCCCTAGAGATTGATCGTAACCAAAGTTTTGTCGAAACATTTCTCTTAAGCTACTTACCTTGCTCATATCCCAATTGCTAAGATCCTGGTTAAAGGATGTTGCTCTAGCAAACATTTCGGTCATATTTATAGTACCTGTAACCTGTTCCCCAATATTCCAACCACCTATATTTTGAGAAAACCCACTTTGATAAAACATTCTACTAAAATTGGTCACATTTCCAACATTCCATGAAGTTATATTTTCATTAAAAACCGTAGCAGTATCAAAAACACCCCACATATTGCTAATGTTCGAAACATCCCAACTATTCATAATATCTTTATGATCCTCAAAAGAAGTCGCCCCAGCGAACATAAATGAGATGTCTGTTGTGGTTGATAAATCTGGTACGTCATCAGCATTTAACACTAGGTTACTACAACCAGCAAAAGCACGATTCATACTATCCCATTGTTGTTTTCCCCACTGTTCTATTGTCAAGATTTTATCTCGATCTCCTGTATTATTGAAATATATTCTTGGAAAATCTCCCGTAATCTTTATAATATACGTTGCAGGTGTATCATATTTACGAATAATACTCCCTGTTACATTAGATATCACTATTCCATCTCCCCAATCCACATTATAATTATAACCGCTTCCCGTGGTGGGAAGGGTAACTGTTCCAAAAGGTACAGTCGTTTCCCAAGTAGTAATAAACGCATCACTACAATCCAATCCTCCATCATCTATGGTCCAATTATAAGGTGCACTTGTAAGGAGGTTTCTCGATACTTCCCCTACACAATACTTAAGTCCATCTGCCCCTAACACTAAGCCATTAGGAGTATTGGCATGGGATGCCCAACCTACTAAAGTAGCGTCGTAATTACCTATAGAAAGTCCAGAATTATTCAAGATATCATTGATATCTGTTACTTTCTGTAAATCCCAACTTCCTAAATCCTGATCAAAATTTTCAGTACTCTCTAACATACTCTCCATACTTATTGTACCCGTCACGTTTTCTCCTATATTCCAACTGCTAATATTCTGATTAAAGCTTCTTGCTCCTCCAAGCATCAATACAAAATCAGTAACATTACCAACATTCCAAGTAGTAATGTTGCCATTGAAATTTCTAGCGTTCAAAAACATCCAGCCCATACCGGTAACATTAGAAGTATCCCAAGCTGAAAAATCAGGAGAACCCAAACTAGTACATCCAAAAAACATTTGTCCCATTTCTGTTACCTGTGATAAATCAGGAGTATCTGTAGCAGTAACATTCATATTAGCGCATCTCGAAAATGCTTGAAACATTGTTCTCCATTCCATATCGCCCCACTGTTCAATAGTTTGTAACTTTTCAGCATTACCTATCCCTCCTACTAAGGAAGCAAACTGAGGAAAATCTCCTATAATTTTTATCTTATATATTCCTGGAGAAATATAGCTGTGCGATGCATTCCCTGTAAATCCAGTTTCTATAGTTCCATCACCCCAATCAATATCGTAATCATATCCAGCTCCTGTAGTTGGTATAGTAATACTTTCGTTATTAGAAATAGTCTCCCAGGTAGTGATAAAGAAATCTGTAGAAGCACACGCTGCACCATCATCCGTAATGTTCCAATTAAATCCGGTATTATCGGTTAATATATTCCTTGCATCCACTCCAAAACAATATTGACTTCCTTCAAAACTGATGCTAATATTTGATGGTATCGTTTCTCCTGCATCTTGTGTAGCCCAACCGATTAGTGTAGCATCATAATTTGCTGTGGAAAGTCCAGCTAACTGGAACATAGCCCCCATAGCGGTTACGCTAGAAAGATTCCAATCACCAACATTTTGATCAAAGTCTGATGCGCCAAAGAACATTCCTCCCATATTCTCTACGCTACTCGTATCCCAATTATCAAGAGGCTGATTAAAGGCTGTAGCAAACCCAAACATACTTGACATGTTTATGACTTTACTCATATCCCATGTATTTAAAGGACTATTAAAACTGCTAGCAGAGTCAAACATAGCCCTCATATTTATAGTACCAGTCACAAACTCCCCTATATTCCAACCACTTATATTCTGATTAAATGCGGTGTTTCCAGTAAACATTCCTGTGAAATCTATTACGTTTCCCACATTCCATAACCCTATATTAACATTCATTCCAGAATTTCTGAACATATCGATCATGTTTTCAATAGTTGACACATTCCAATTTCCAAGTTGTCCTCCATTATCCACAAAGTTGGTAGTCCCATCAAACATTTTTTCCAAAGAAGTAGTATTACTTAAATCTGGTATATCTGTAGCATTAATCATTAGGTTTGTACAACCTGAGAACGCTCTAGTCATATCCGTCCAGACATTTGATCCCCATTGTTCTACGGATACTAATTGCGCTGGAACTCTAAAATCAGGATTGTTACCAAAGGTTATCGAAGGAAATACTCCCTGTATTTTCACAGTATAAATACCATTACTTGCGTATGTATGAAAACTAATTCCTGTTTGATTGGATTCTATAACTCCATCTCCCCAATCTACAGTATAATTATAGCCCGATCCAGAGGTGGGTATAGAAAGTTCTTTTTGATCATCAGTGGCTTGCCAAGTAAAAATAAACTCATCCTGAGCAAATCCTACAGTAAAAGAGCTAACAATCAAAAAAAGTGCATTGTAAATGTGTTTCATATTAAGGGGTCTTTTAGAAAAAGAGTTGATATACATTTTTTAAAATCGAGTGCAAAATTAACAGGATTTTAAGGGTTGCAAAGAATTAAGGGGTTGCAAAAGGGTTGCAACAGGGTGTTTTTGGGATTGCAGGTTTATTTTTCCAATTTCTGTGATATGAAAGATTCCTATAAGTAAATGCTAGCTTTAATATACGTCCTAGATATATCAATTTAAAATTCGTCTCGTACATAAACCTTCTTCATTTTCTTTGGGGTGCATTCCTCTCGCTACGCTCGTCGGATGCAGGCAGAAAACGAAACAAAAGAAAAGGCGCTCCATCGCTTTACCTCGCACATAGCTTACACTATGTCGTAAGGTATTTTTTAGCTAAGCTAAAAACCAGATTTGTTTTGCTAAAATCTTTCCAAGGCTCCAAGATTTTTTCACGTAAAACAAATCTTATACTGGTGAAAAAAGATATCAAAACCATACTTTGGAACGTCAAACCCCAATATTCTTAATAAACTCGATAATATCTTGTTTAGAATCTACTCCTATTTTTTTACGAATACGAGAGCGTGCAGATTTAATAGCAGAAACGGTATTGTTCTGTAGTTTGCTAATTTCTGTGGCATTGAGTCCTAAGGTCATTAAACATAGTAGCTCTTTTTCTTTTTCTTTTAAATCGGGAAATTTATTATCCAAAATCACTTTAAAATCCATACTTACCGTATCCATATAAGATTTTAAATCCGTGATATTGGTTTTTGTTGCTTTTTCCGACAGTAAGGATGCTGATAATGATTGTAAGGCAGTTTTACGTTCTTTTTCGTTTTCTAGTTTGATAATCTCCTTAATATCGCCCAAGGTTTTACTCAATACTTCTTGTCGTAAAGAATTTTCTATAACCGCATTTTTCAATTCTTTTTCTTTGGTAACTAATGCCAATTCTGCTTTTACCTTTTCCAATTGCTCAGTTGCTAACTCTTCATTCGATAAGGCTATTCGTTGCTTCGCGTTTTTACGTGTCAACCAGAAAATAATACCTCCCATAATAGTAGCAATTACAAAAAGTAATAAGTACAATTGCTTCTTAGATGTTTCATTTTCCAATCTTAATTCACTTGCTTGCTTTTCTTTATCAAATTTATAATTAAGCTCTAATTCAGTGATCCTCTTTACTTTTTCCGTATCATTAATCGAATCATTATACATTTTATAGATCTTGTAATCTTGTAGTGCCTGCTCGTATTCTTTTCGAGTTTCGTTTAGATTACTTCTGCTGTAATACTGCTTCAATAACAATTCTTTATGTTTTAGTTTTTTTGCAACAGCAATGGCACTATCTAGATATGGAACTGCACTATCATATTGTTGCAAAGCATTATATAAAACAGCCACATTTAGGTAACTAATACTCAATTCATTTTGATCATTAACATCTTTAGAAATTTCAATATTTTCTTTAAATATATAAATAGATTGATCATATTTTTTCTCTTTAAAATATATTGCTGCTAAAGTGCCGTTAGCTTTTGATTTACGAACATTTGAACATGGCATCTCTTTAAGAACAGCTATATGATATCTAGCAGAATCCATCTGTTCATTATTATAGTTAGTAAGTGCTAACATATGAAGAGATAATGCTAAATCTTCAACATCCTTCAATTTTTCCTTAACGACTATTGCTTTCTTTAAATACTGTTTTGCTTTACTAAACTCCTTTTGACGTCTGTAAAACATACCCATATTGTGATATGTTAATCCAATACCCACAGAATCCTTTACTTCTTGAGTTATATCGAGTGCTTCTAAGTAGTTGCTAAGTGCATTTTCTGTATAACCCTGCTTATTATCTAATATCCCAAGATAATTAAGAGATTCCGCTTTTCGACTTTGATAATAACTCCCTTCTTTATCTTCAATAGTGTTTATCACATCACTGATAATAAGCCTTGTAGTATCTACATTCGATTTTAGTAATTGTTTTGCTAAATCTATTTGAAAGCGAATTCGAGTAGAATCAGTAGTCGCATTTTCGATCTTATCCTTTAATTGATTTGCTATACTATCATGAGATTGAGCATAGCTCTGCATCATACAAAGAAAGAAAAAAATAATAGGGTATAATCGTTTCAAAGGGAGTATTAGGTTTTAATAGTGTATGACAAAAGGTTTATATGATTTCAAAAATACAAGATAATTTATTTGCTACCACAATGAAACCCTTTTGACACCTTTTTGCTACCCCATTCTCTGAAATACGCTGTACTTTCTTTTTTCCATTTTCTTAGAAAAGACACCCTTTATCAAACATTTTTTAAAAATTTCACAAGAAATCCCTATGCTGAATATAAATACCTATATTTATCCACCAAATGAATGATTATTTATGAATGCAACATATAAGGTAAAAGTAAATAAGGATTTTGAATATACTATAGACCAGGAAGAAGTCTCCAAAACAGATATTATCCAGACTTCTGATTCAAAATTTCATCTTCTCGATAAGAACAAATCGTATCATAGCGAGATCATCCAATCAGATTTCAACAACAAGAAATACAGCATAAAGGTAAACTCCAATACGTATGAAGTGGACATTGCTGATTCATTAGATATGATGATTGCAGAAATGGGATTTTCTGTGGGTGCTTCTAAACAAGTAAACTCTATCAAATCTCCAATGCCAGGATTAATTATTGATATTCAGGTAGCGGTTGGACAAACGGTTGAAGAGGAAGACTATCTATTAGTTTTGGAAGCTATGAAAATGGAAAATATCATTACTTCGCCAAGAGCAGGAACTATTAAATCTATCGAAGTCGCAAAAGGCGATGCTGTGGATAAAGGAAAATTATTAATTGAGTTCGAATAATAGTTCTTGTCACACTAATTATAAACCTATCATAAGTTCTAAACGATTATGAAAAAAATATTGGTCGCTAATAGAGGCGAGATTGCTATACGGGTAATGAAAACCGCTAGCAAAATGGGGATTAAAACGGTAGCTATCTATTCTACTATAGATAGAAACTCACCACATGTGGTATTTGCCGATGAAGCCGTTTGTGTAGGTGAAGCTCCTTCTAATGAATCTTATTTATTAGGAAATAAAATTATTGAAATCGCTAAAGAATTAAATGTAGATGCCATACATCCTGGATATGGATTCTTAAGTGAAAATGCTGATTTTGCTTCAGAGGTAGAAAAGAATGATATCATTTTTATTGGACCTAAGTCCAAAGCGATTGAAGTAATGGGAAGCAAGCTAGCTGCTAAAGAAGCGGTTAAAGCATATGACATCCCTATGGTACCAGGTATCGAAGAAGCAATCACAGATCCTGAAAAAGCTAAGGAAATTGCTAGAGAAATAGGGTTTCCTATTTTGATCAAAGCTTCTGCTGGTGGTGGAGGAAAAGGAATGCGTGTAGTAGAAAAGGAAGAAAACTTAGAATCTCAAATGCAACGTGCCATTAGTGAGGCTATTTCTGCCTTTGGTGATGGTTCTGTTTTTATCGAGAAATATGTAGGTTCTCCAAGGCATATCGAGATTCAGGTAATGGCGGATACGCATGGAAATGTATTACACTTTTTTGAAAGAGAATGTAGTGTACAAAGAAGACACCAAAAAGTAGTCGAAGAAGCTCCTTCTGCTGTACTAAGTCCGGAATTGAGAACTAAAATGGGAGAAGCAGCTGTTAGAGTAGCTAAAGCCTGTGATTATGTTGGTGCTGGAACAGTAGAGTTTTTATTGGATGAGCAGCACAACTTCTACTTCTTAGAGATGAATACACGTTTACAAGTAGAACACCCAGTAACTGAATTAATAACTGAGGTAGATCTTGTAGAACTGCAGATCAAAGTTGCCAGAGGTGAAAAGTTAAACATCAAACAGGAAGATTTAACCATCAAAGGACATGCATTAGAATTAAGAGTCTATGCAGAAGACCCTATGAATGATTTCTTACCAAGTGTTGGAAATCTGGAAACCTACCAAATACCTGTTGGTGATGGTATTCGTGTAGATAATGGGTACGCAGAAGGAATGGATATTCCTATTTACTATGATCCAATGCTATCCAAATTAATCACTTACGGAGAAACACGAGAAGAAGCAATCGAATTAATGATCAAAGCTATTGATCACTATCAAGTAAAAGGTGTGCAGACTACCTTATCCTTTGGAAAATTTGTATGCCAACACGAAGCCTTTAGATCAGGAAATTTCAATACTCATTTTGTAAAGAAATATTATACCGCTGATGCTTTGAAAACAGAAATGCAAGAAGAAGCCAGAATTGCTGCATTGATGGCATTACGACAATATCAAGAAGATCAAAAACAATTAAGATTACCAACACACTAGATATGAACTCGAAAATAAAAGTTTTACAAGAAAAGATTGATCAGGCACATCTTGGTGGTGGTAAACAACGTATCGAAAAACAACACCAAAAAAAGAAATTAACCGCCAGAGAACGTATTGCATACTTCTTGGATGAAGGATCTTTTGAAGAGATTGGCATCCTAGTTACCCATAGGACTACTGATTTTGGTATGCAAGATGAAATATACTACGGAGACGGTGTTGTTACCGGATATGGAACCGTAAACGGAAGATTGGTCTATGTTTTTGCACAAGATTTCACCGTATTTGGAGGAGCACTATCCGAAACACATGCCGAAAAAATCTGTAAGGTTATGGACTTAGCAGTTAATGTGGGAGCACCAATTATTGGACTGAATGATTCTGGAGGAGCTAGAATTCAGGAAGGAGTACGATCTTTGGGTGGATATGCAGATATTTTCCATAGAAACGTACAAGCTTCTGGTGTTATTCCTCAGATCTCTGCCATTATGGGACCTTGTGCTGGTGGTGCCGTATATTCTCCTGCAATTACTGATTTCACACTAATGGTAGAAGATACTAGTTACATGTTTGTAACAGGACCTAATGTAGTAAAAACAGTGACTAATGAAGAAGTAACTTCTGAAGAATTAGGAGGTGCAAGCACACATTCTACAAAATCTGGTGTAGCGCATATCACTTCTTCTAATGACATTCAGTGTTTAGAAGATCTTAAAACATTACTAAGTTATTTACCACAAAACAATAAAGAAACAACAAAAGCATTACCGTATACCTTAGGTGACGAGAAAAGAGCTGTTCTAGCTGATATCATTCCGGACAATCCTAACAAGCCTTATGATATGCATGAGGTGATTGGTGGAATTATTGATGAAGATTCTTTCTTTGAGATTCATAAGAACTATGCCGAAAATATTATTGTAGGTTTTGTCAGAATTGGAGGTAAAAGTGTTGGTATTGTGGCGAATCAACCGATGTTTTTAGCAGGTGTTTTAGATGTAAATAGTTCTAAAAAAGCTGCTCGGTTTACACGTTTCTGTGATTGTTTCAATATTCCTTTATTGGTATTGGTTGATGTTCCAGGATTTTTACCAGGAACTGATCAGGAATGGAATGGAATTATTGTGCATGGAGCCAAATTACTATACGCCTTAAGCGAAGCTTCTGTTCCTAAGGTAACAGTAATTACGAGAAAAGCCTACGGAGGAGCTTATGACGTAATGAATTCTAAACACATTGGTGCAGATCTTAATTTTGCTTGGCCAACTGCTGAAATAGCAGTTATGGGTGCCAAAGGAGCTAGTGAAATTATCTTTAGAAAAGAAATCAAAGCTGCGGATGATCCAACGGCAAAATTAGCAGAAAAAGAAGCTGAATATGCAGATACCTTTGCGAATCCTTACAGAGCCGCACAGCGCGGATTTGTGGATGAAGTGATCTTACCAGAAGATACCAGAAGAAAGCTCATCAAAGGATTTAGCATGCTAGAAAATAAGGAGATCCATCAGCCAAAAAGAAAACACGGTAATATTCCTTTATAAATAAATTTCTTGGGGAGAAGTCACAAACATTTTCCTATTTTTACGATGAAGTAATTATAGGAAAATGCCCCATGAATAATAGACAACTCACTAAATTTGCGATCTATGCTATTGCTGTGCTTTGCGCAGCTTTGATTAACGAATTTGTTATTAAACTTGTAAAAAAACAAATTCATGAACAAGGCTATCTTTTGGTGCTCATCGATATGCTAATCGTAGTATTGATTTTTGCACCTGCTTTTGCTTTAGTTTCTAAATACACTAAAAAATTATCCAAAGCTTATTTAAAAACTTCCAAAAAGGTATCCAGTAGTAAAAATGGAAACTTATTAGGGTTTACGGTAGCTATGATTATTTTATTTATCCTTTTCGCATATTTACGCCATAATATAAATGTGGTGCAGGATCTAAAAACCATCATTTAGGAACAAAGGTGTAACCGAAGTGGTTTAAACTGCATTCAAAAAGTTAAAATATTAAGTTTTTTTCATCAACTAGGGGTGCTTGTTAAGTCCCCTCCCTCTACTTCTGAAGTCCCCTCTCCCTACCTCATTACTAAGATGGTCGAAGCTAAAAGGGAAGTCTCACTTTCCTCTAAGCTTAGTGTCACTTTGCTTTTTAATAGGTTGCACCAAGCTCTGAGGTACCCCAATCCACTATTGGAAGTACCCCTCATAATCCTTTCACAAACAATGACCCACCTATATAAGTACCCCTTTGTATTATATCTTACATGAAACCCCTACCTACATATGTACCCTCTCCCCACATAGATAAGTGGGTATTTAGCCATTTGAGTCTGTTTTTGTTAAAAAAATATTAAGGATTGATCTATTCTAGTACGATCAAAAAATTATACATCACATATTAGAATCCCCTCTTTAAGGGCTGACAGATTATCCTCATAAGTAGGGATAAATTCTTGGGCTACATATCCCTTGAATCCAGTATCCACAATTGCTTTCAAAATTGCAGGATAATTTAATTCTTGTGAGTCATTTATTTCATGTCTTCCCGGCACACCTCCTGTATGATAGTGTGATATATATTCTTTATACTTTCTAATGGTAGCAATAATATCTCCTTCCATAATTTGCATATGATAAATATCATATAACAATTTAAAACTATCAGAACCTATCTTATCCACCAATTGAACACCCCAAGGCGTATGATCACATTGGTAATCTGCATGATCAACCTTACTATTTAGCAGTTCCATGATTAACGTAATATTATTCTTCTCTGCATGCTTCACCAAAGGTGCTAATCCTTTTGCACATTGCTCCCAACCTTCTTCATCAGAAATCCCATTCCTATTTCCAGAAAACACAATCACCTGTTGTACTCCTGCATGAGAAGCTTTAGAAATAAGCTCTATATATTGCTTTTGTAGTTTTTCATGATTCTTCTCATCATTAAAACCCTCTGTAATACTAGCAAATGTATCCGTAGCTACAGAACAAGAAAGCCCTTTTTTTTGCACTACTTCCCATTCTTCCGGTTTTAAAAGATCAATAGCCTTGATCCCTATGCTTTTACACTTTTCAGCGAATTCTTCTAATGGTATGCTCTGATAACACCATCTGCAAACTGCATGATTTACATTTCCTTTTAATCTATCCGAAAAAGTTCTCGAAAAATCTTGTGATATCGTTTTCCCGAACGCTGAACCACTGATACTCAATGCTCCAAAACCCAAAGATATATTCTGAATTGCTTTTCTTCTATTTAGCTTAACCATAACCCCAAAATTGAATAGTTCATAAAACACAGCTAATTTAATTAATGATTTGTTAATTTTATTGTTAATACAGAAACAAACTTCTTATATTAGAAGCAAAATTGTGCAAACAATAACAATTGAAAGATGAATCTATAAGTTTTCATTTTTCAAAATACCTTTCTTCGAGAACAAGAAGAAAACAGACAAACAAAAAACTACTATCAGAGCGTACTCAATCAGGCAATGATCAGCTTGATTCGGGATTAATTTATTTTAACATAAAATGAGAAGATTGATCGCAATCTCTCATCTTTTAATGTAACGTATAGACTGTCTGTAAACATCAAAAAAGTATGGAACAAGAACCTCAATTTGACGCTATTGTCGTTGGAACAGGAATTAGTGGTGGCTGGGCTGCTAAAGAACTTTGTGAAAAAGGTTTAAAAACACTCGTATTAGAAAGAGGTCGTATGGTAACGCATATCGACGATTACACCACTGCTAATGATGATCCGTGGGATTACGAATTTAAAGGAGAACCTTCTCGAGAAGAAATTGCCGAACAACCTAAACAACATAGAACAGGGTATGTTACTGATAAAGCACACCGTCACTTTTTTGTAAATGATCTTAAACACCCCTACAATGAAACTAAACGTTTTGACTGGATTAGAGGATATCATGTAGGTGGAAGATCACTTATGTGGGGAAGACAAAGTTATAGACTGTGTGATTTTGATTTTGAAGCAAATAAGAAAGAAGGAATTGCTGTAGATTGGCCGGTACGCTATAAAGATATTGCACCTTGGTATGATAAAGTAGAAGAGTTTATTGGTGTTAGTGGAGAAAAATTAGGCTTAGAACAATTACCCGACGGACAATTTTTGCCACCCATGGAATTAAACTGCGTAGAAGAGCATCTAAAAAAGAATATTGCAGAGAATTATGAAGATCGCTTACTTACTATTGGTAGAACCGCTCATATTACCGGAACCAAGACTTTTGAGGGCAGAATGAACTGCCAATATCGTAATCGATGTATGCGTGGATGCCCATTTGGAGCTTATTTTAGCAGTAATTCATCCACTTTACCAGCCGCAGAAAGAACAGGTAATATGACTTTGCGACCCAATTCAATCGTACATCAAGTACTCTATGATGATAAAACTGGGAAAGCTACTGGAGTAGAAGTAATTGATACACTTACTAAGGAGAAAATGCAATTTACATCCAAAGTAGTTTTCTTATGTGCTTCAGCCATTGCTTCGGCAAGTATATTAATGCAATCAAAATCAGAACGTTTTCCAAATGGAATGGGAAATGATTCTGGAGAATTAGGGCATAATATTATGGATCATCATTTTAAAGCTGGAGCTGTTGGAAAATATGATGGCTATAAAGACAAGTTTTATAAAGGAAGAAGACCTAATGGTATTTACATCCCACGTTTTAGAAACATTGGCGGTGAAACAGATCAGGAAAATTTTAAAAGAGGTTATGGATATCAGGGAGGAGCTAGCAGATCTAATTGGGAGGAAACCATTGCCGAGCTTGGTTATGGAGCCGAATTAAAAGAAAAAATATTAGAACCAGGAGGATGGCGATTCGGACTATTGGGATTTGGTGAGTGTCTACCCTATCACGAAAATAAAATGACGCTCGATTATAATAATCTAGACGAATGGGGATTACCTACCGTAACATTTGATGCGGAGTTTAAAGAAAATGAGCTAGAGATGCGTAAGGATATGATACAACAGGCAATGGATATGCTCTCTAAAGCTGGATTTACAGATATACAACCTTGGGACGATATTGGAGCACCTGGTTTAGGAATTCACGAAATGGGAACTGCTCGTATGGGAAGAGATCCTAAAACGTCTGTCCTCAATGGAAATAATCAAATTCATGCAGTTCCTAATGTATATGTTACTGATGGTGCTTTTATGACCTCAGCTAGTTGTGTAAATCCATCACTTACGTACATGGCTTTTACGGCTCGTGCAGCAAATCATGCCGCAGAACAAATTCAAAAAAACGCTTAATCCAAGTATTATGAACAGAAGACAAGCATTACGAAATATTGGACTATCAGCAGGATATATCGCTGCTACTCCCACCCTTTTTAGTCTATTGCAAAGTTGTAAAAAAGAGTACGTATTGGATTGGACGCCAGAACTACTATCAGTTGATGAAGGAAAGGCATTAGATCACATTGTGGATCTTATCTTACCAGCCACAGATATTCCTGGTGCAAAGGCATTACACATCCCAATGTTTATTGATAAATTTATCAATAGAGGTATCGAAGAAGCTGAAGAAATACAAATGTTTAAATACGGTGCTGGTGTGATCATGAAAGAATTAGGGGTTAGCGAAGAAAAAAATATCGATGATGTTACCACAGAAGAATATGATGCCTTATTGGCTAAATACTTAAAACTTCCTAAAGAAACCCGAAAAGCACACTGGGAAGAAATTTCTAAAGTAAAAACTCCTGAGGATTTAGAAAATGTATCTCGAGAGACCATATCATTTATTTTCTTATCTTCAGTAAGAGATATTTCTATTTTAGGATTTAAAACCTCAAAAGAAATTGGCGAAAACGTATTAAACTACCTCCCTGTTCCTGGAGAATATATCGGTTGTGATTCTGTTCAAAATCTTACCGGTGGAAAGGACTGGGCTTTATAATTATTACCTAACTAAATTTAAAATTATGTACAAAACAATCTTTAAGGGGCTTATATGTATGCTTATTATTAGTTCCTGCAAGAATACCTCTAAAGAAACTACCATAACCGAAACCCAAGAAGAAGAAACCATACAAGAACCGCCGAAGGAACCAGAGCCTATCTTTGAGTTATCCTTAGCACAGTGGTCGCTTCATAAAGAAATTCAATCCGGAAAATTAGATCCTATGGATTTTGCAAAAAAAGCAAAAGAACTTGGCTTTACCGGTATTGAGTATGTAAGTCAGTTATATACTCATTTATATAAAGATGCAGGCGACCCAGAGAAGGAATTACATGAGATTCTAAATGCGCTAAAAAATAAAAGTGATCAGTACAATGTGCAAAATCTACTCATCATGGTAGATGGAGAAGGTGATTTAGCCGTTCTTGGTGAAAAAGAAAGAAACCAAACCGTAGAAAACCACAAGAAATGGGTAGATGCTGCTCAGTTTTTAGGATGTCATTCAATACGAGTAAATCTATTTGGCACCAATGATCCTGAAAAATGGGTAGAAGTAGCAACTGATGGATTAAAGAAATTATCGGAGTACGCAGCTACTAAGGGTATCAACGTAATTGTAGAAAATCATGGCTATTTATC
Source organism: Aquimarina litoralis (assembly GCF_039523995.1). Taxonomy (NCBI): domain Bacteria; kingdom Pseudomonadati; phylum Bacteroidota; class Flavobacteriia; order Flavobacteriales; family Flavobacteriaceae; genus Aquimarina; species Aquimarina litoralis. The sequence goes on along the minus strand of NZ_BAAAGE010000004.1, from coordinate 331,546 downwards.
ATCTGATGCTTCTTTATTAGTAAAAGTGATGCAAAATGTAAACATGAAAAACTGCGGAACACTTCCGGATTTTGGGAACTTTTGTTTAGAACGTGAAGGTGGTGCACGATGGGGTGCCAAATGTGTAAAGGAATATCCAAAATATAAAGGTATCGAAGAAATGATGCCTTTTGCCAAAGGAGTGAGTGCTAAATCCTATGATTTTGACGCCGATGGAAATGAAACTACTATCGACTTTAAAAAAATGATGGATATCATCAAAACTGCAGGATATCAAGGATATATTGGTGTTGAATATGAAGGAGAACGACTAAGCGAAATTGATGGCATCATTGCCACCAGAGATCTATTAATAAAGCTATCTAAGTAACCAGGTAATCGTTCTTAATTATGAAGAAATTTATTCAATTTCAGTTATCTCTAATGATGTTTTTAGAGTTCTTTATCTGGGGGGGTTGGTTTGTTACTATGGGAATCTATTTACCTAACTCTCTCGATACTAGTGGTGGTGAAATTGCGATGGCCTATTCTACACAATCGTGGGGCGCTATCATTGCTCCTTTCATCATCGGGCTTATTGCTGATCGTTTTTTTAACGCAGAACGTATTTTAGGCGTACTACATCTCATCGGAGCATTGCTAATGTATCAAATGTCTAATGCTACTGATTTTTCGGTATTCTTTCCCTATGTTTTGGGATATATGATTGTATACATGCCAACATTGGCATTGGTAAATTCTGTATCGTTTAACCAAATGACAGATCCAGCGAAACAATTCTCTTTTGTAAGAGTATTTGGAACCGTTGGATGGATTGTTGCTGGTTTAGTCATTAGTTATGTTTTTCATTGGGATTCTCCAGAAGGTGTAGCTAATGGAATGCTGAAAAACACCTTTTTAATGACAGCAATTGCATCCGCAATTCTAGGAGTTTTTAGTTTTACATTACCCAAAACACCTCCAAAGGTTGGAAAAGATCAGAAAGTAACTATTTCTGACATTTTAGGGCTGGAAGCAATCAAACTGCTAAAAGACAGAAACTTTCTCATGTTTTTCTTAGCCTCTATATTAATCTGTATCCCTCTTGCATTCTATTATCAACATGCTGGACAATTCTTAGGTGAAATTGGTGTTAGCAATCCTGCAGGTAAAATGACTATTGGTCAAATATCCGAAGTACTGTTCATGTTACTTTTACCATTTTTCTTTAAACGTTTTGGTTTCAAGAAAACATTAATTGTTGGAATGTTAGCTTGGGGAGTACGATATCTATTATTTGCCTACGGAAATTCGGGCGAACTTGCATTTATGCTCATTGTTGGAATTGCACTACATGGTATTTGCTATGATTTCTTTTTTGTATCTGGACAAATCTATACAGACTCTAAAGCAGGAGAAAAGTTTAAAAGTGCTGCACAAGGTTTAATTACACTAGCGACTTATGGATTAGGAATGCTTATAGGGTTTTATGTGGCTGGAAAAATTACGGATGCCAATGTAATCGCAGATGGAGAACATAACTGGAATAGCATTTGGATATTCCCAGCAATTTTTGCAGCTGCAGTAATGCTACTATTTGCTATCTTCTTCAAAAATGAAAAAATAGAATATAAAGAAAGTTAACTATGACTAAACTTAAAATGGGAATGGTCGGTGGCGGAACAGGATCCTTTATTGGAGATGTGCACCGGAAAGCCGCCAGTATTGATGGAATGGTTGATTTAGTTTGTGGTGCATTTTCTTCTGGTAAAGAAAAAAGTCTTGCTTCTGGGAAAGAACTAGGCATCCCTAATGAACGGGTGTATGGCAGTTTTGAAGAAATGATCCTAGAAGAAGCAAAACTTTCCGAAGAGGAACGAATGGATTTTGTATCTATCGTAACTCCTAATCATATGCATTTTCCTCCTGCTAAAATGGCTCTAGAACAGGGATTTCATGTGATTTGTGATAAGCCACTTTCCTTAACTTTAGAAGAAGCTGTCGAATTAGAAAAAGTAGTCGCTTCTACTGGAAAAATATTTGCACTAACTCATAATTATACAGGATATCCTATGGTAAAACAGGCAAAAGCCATGATCGCCAAAGGAGATTTAGGAACCATTCGAAAAATAAACGCTCACTATCTGCAAGGCTGGCTTTCTACTTCTGTGGAGAAAACTGGTCAGAAACAAGCTGCATGGCGCGTAGATCCAAAGAGATCAGGAATTGGAGGTGCCTTAGGTGATATCGGTACGCATGCTGAAAACCTGATTGAATATATCACAGATATAAAAATTGAAGCACTTGCGGCAGATTTAACCGCTTTTGGCGAAGGTCGTAGTCTAGATGATGATGGCAATATATTAGTTCGTTTCGAGAATGGAGCCAAAGGAATCATCTCTTTTTCTCAAATAGCAACGGGAGAAGAAAATAATCTGGGTGTTAAAATTTATGGTACCAAAGGAAGTGTAGAATGGTATCAAGAGAATCCAAATCAGTTAATTGTTAAATGGTTAGACCAACCCAAACAGATCTATACTCCTGGTGGAAACGGAACGTATCCTGAATCTTCTGACTATGTAAGAATCCCCGCAGGACATCCCGAAGGATATTTAGAAGGGTTTGCTACTATTTATAGAAGTTTTGCCAAAGAAGTCCTCGCGTTTAAAAATGGAAACTCTATTTCAGATCAATTAGATTTTCCAACCGTAGCAGATGGGGTGCGTGGAATGAAATTCATTTATGCTGCCGTAGAAAGTAGTAGTAATAATGCCGCTTGGGTAACATTATGATCCTAGTAAAACTTTTAATTAACCAATCACACACATATACCACCACTAAAAACTTATGACAATGAAGACAATAAAAGGGCCTGCAGTATTTCTTGCACAATTTATGGATGACAAAGCTCCTTTTAACTCACTTGATGGATTATGCAAATGGGCCTCTGATTTAGGATATAAAGGTATTCAAATCCCTACTTGGGAAACCAGATTAATTGATCTGGATACTGCAGCAGAAAGTCAAACATATTGCGATGAACTTAAAGGCAAAATTGCAGATTATGGATTAGAAATCACTGAATTATCCACGCATCTGCAGGGACAATTGGTAGCAGTGCATCCTGCCTATGATTTGATGTTTGATAATTTTGCTCCTGATGATTGCAAAAACAATCCTAAAAAACGAACAGAATGGGCAATAACTCAAGTAAAAAATGCCGCAACCGCAAGTAACCGCTTAGGAATTCGTGCGCATGGCACCTTCTCTGGTTCTCTTTTATGGCATACGATGCATCCTTGGCCACAACGTCCTGCCGGATTGGTAGAAATGGGGTTCGAAGAATTAGCAAAAAGATGGCTACCCATTTTGAATCATTTTGACGAGCAAGGCGTAGATGTTTGTTATGAAATTCATCCAGGAGAAGATTTACATGATGGTGTTACTTTTGAACGTTTCCTAGAAGCTACGGGTAACCACAAACGAGTAAACATACTGTATGACCCGAGTCATTTTGTGTTACAACAACTCGATTATATCGAATATATTGATCATTATCATGAATTTATCAAAGCTTTTCATGTGAAGGATTCTGAATTTAATCCCACTGGAAAAAAAGGTGCGTTTGGTGGGTATAGTGATTGGATAGATCGTGCAGGAAGATATCGTTCTCCAGGAGATGGACAAATAGATTTTAAAACCATTTTCTCTAAGCTTACCCAATACGGATGTGATGTTTGGGCGGTAATGGAATGGGAATGTTGTATTAAATCTCCAGAACAAGGTGCCCGAGAAGGTGCTCCGTTTATCCAAAGTCATATTATTGAAGCCACACAAAAGGCATTTGATGATTTTGCTGGTGCTGATATTGACAAAGAACAACTTAAAAAAATATTAGGATTATAATATAAAAAACTTAAAATGAAGAACCTTATTTATTTTCTTATCATCAGCGGTATGTTATATGCTTGTGATACGAAACAAAAAGAGACCACCACTATTGCTGAGGAAAGCGAGGTTGAGAAAGAAGAGATTGAAGAAACTCCTACTCCCACAAAAGAAATTACAGACCCTAAAGAAACTGAAGTTTGGGATCCAGAACCAAAAGCCATTTCCTTCGACTCCATGAATGTTCCATCTGATGCTATTGTACTTTTTAATGGAACAGATTTAGAACAATGGATTGCTACTAAAGATTCAACACAGGCAGGTTGGACCATCAATCCTGACAAAACCATGACGGTAAAACCAGGTACAGGAGATATACAAACTAAAAGAAATTTTGGTAGCGTTCAATTACACTTAGAATGGAAAGCGCCAGATGTCTTGGTAGGTGATGGACAAGGAAGAGGAAATAGCGGTGTATTTTTTCAGAATAGATATGAAGTACAGATTTTAGATAGTTATCAAAATCGTACGTATGCTAATGGACAAGCTACTGCTATATATAAACAGCACATTCCTCTAGCAAATGCTACGAAACCAAATGATCAGTGGCAGACTTATGATATCATATTCCACCAACCTGAATTTGAAAATGGTAAAAAGAAAACATCAGGATCTTTTACCGTAATTCATAATGGTGTATTGGTACAAGATCATGTAGAGATTTTAGGAACTACAGAATATATCGGCCCACCAAAGAATATTCCCCATGGAAAAGGTCCTATAAAATTACAAGATCATAGCAATCCAGTACATTATCGCAATATATGGATAAGAGAATTAAAGTAGTGTGAGTCCCAATATCATTAAGTTAAGGAATTTCGATGTCAATCTGAGCCTGTCGAAGATCAATAAAGCTGTGATTTTCAATTACACTTCGACAAGCTCAGTGTGACAAACAGCAGAATTACAAGCTTAACTTAATGATATTGGTGTGAATCCTACGTAACAAAAGTATAAAACACTAATTTTTAAATATTTACAGTTTTTGTTTTGAAAAACATCCTCTCCTTTTGAAGGAGAGGAGCTAAAAATCCCTCTTTCGAAGAGGGATTTAGGGAGATGTATTAAATTAAAAACACTGTAAAAGATGCTTTATCCTGAATTTATATAAAATTGCTACTGAGTATTTATAAATGCTTGAATCTCTTCATCTGTAAAAACAGGATTCGCTCCTTCGCTACCTGCTACCATAGCACCAATAGCGCATGCATAATCTATGGCTGTTTGTGGATCGGCTTGTTGGATTAGCTTCGAAATTAAGGTGCCTAAAAAGGAATCCCCCGCTCCTACCGTATCTATTACTTTTACTTTGTATCCAGAATTATTGTAAAAACTATTATTATAAAATAAGGTAGCGCCTTTTCCCCCTTTGGTAATACAAATTTGGGAAGTTTCTGTATGTTTTGCTACAGCTTTTACTTGATTTTCAATCGTATTTCCCTGTATGTTGAAATAGGTACAGATTTCATCCAATTCTTCATCATTGAGTTTTATAAAATCAGCCTTTTGCATCAGTTCTAAAAGTAAAGCTGCATCATAATGTGGCGGGCGAAGATTAACATCCAATATTTTAAACTTGGCAAGGGCTAACAGCTCCAACAAAGTTTTTCTAGAAACATCGTTTCTAGCCGCCAAACTCCCATAAATAAATGCATCAGAAGTGGCTACTTCCTTTTTGAGAGCTTCAGAATTCTCAATAAAGTCCCATGCCACCGGTCTGCTAATCTCGTAAGAAGCAGTACCTTCTTGATCTAAGTGTACTAAAACTTCTCCTGTTTTATGTACTTGATCCTTCTGAACCGTATTGGTTGAAAGTCCTTTTTCTAAAATATAAGAAGTAATATGATCTCCTAATTCGTCATCACCGACTCTGGTAATAATAGTGGTATCAATTCCCATAGTTTTTAAGCGTAATGCCACATTCAATGGTGCGCCTCCTATTTTTTTATGAGAAGGAAATATATCCCAAAGTACTTCTCCGAAACAGCTTATTTGCATAAAAATAATTTAAGTACTAAATATATTCTTTTGTCTTTATAAAAAGAAATACCAGTGCTTGAAGTTTTGGGTGAAAACATAAAAAAACCTTGAAATAATAGTATCAAGGTTTTTGGTTTTATAGTGTATAAAAATTCTCTAATAAATCAATTCTAGTATCATAAAATTCAGTTTTTTCTTCTACATTTTTTATTTATAAAGACCATAATAACCCTTTTATATTGTCCAGAAATAAGAATCTGCCGGGTAAAAAACGAATTTATCTCCTTCTTTTTTTACAAATATTAGTTCTTGGTCATGCCTTCCTTTTAATAAGAAACGACCAGTTTTTTCACTCAAAGCTCCAAAATGTTTATAAAACACTGAGAAAGGGATAATTTCCATAGAATTTACTGATTCTACAGAATATTTATCATAATTTATGACTCTAAAACCATGTTCATATTTATTTTCTTTAGAAATTGGTTTTATTATATAAGTACCTAAACAGCCATTAGGGTGAGGAACATATTTAAGTAAATCTTCCTCTGAATCAACACTGATAAATAGAATTTTATTATCAAAATTATAATTCTGAGCATATGTAACTAAATAGAAAGTTGAAAAAATTAATAAAAGTTTAGTCTTCATATTTTCTAATTTTATGTGAAAATAATTGTTTCTCGTGCTATTCAATTAATAATTCTTCGGTAATATATGTAGTACTAGCGCCCTGAACAAAGTTGTCTTTAACTGTAATTTCTAAAGGATAGTATTTTTCTAAGATTTCTGGTGATTTAATAACAGGGTGATATTTACATGAAATTTTCTCGGTGACATAAAGCTCTTGTATAATAGTATCATTAAACAATTTTACATATTTGTCCAATATTTTTTTATTTGTAAAAAAAAGTTTCGACATAGGATTTTTCAAAAAATCAGATTTTTTAGTAATGATGACTTTATAGCAATCATAGCCAAATATGTTTTTTCTATATTTAGGAAACTCTTTTATCTCAATAATATCTTCTTTATCTTCTATAGGTACTGATAATAAAACAGAAGGGTCTTTTACTAATGTAAAGTCCTTTTTTAAAAAGGCTTCTGACTTTCCTGTATTTCTATTTATTACCATAACCCTATTGTTATTTAATGATAACGAATTATAAGATTCAGATTCTATGGTAGTATCTCGAAACGTAAATTTATATGTAAACTGTACCCCTTTACTAAGACGGGGATCGAAATTAGCATTAATTGAGGGTACTATACGTTGTATCATCATATTATTAATTTCCAAAGAATCGACAGTCTCTCCAGATTCTTTTTTCATATCAATCATCCATTCTTTCATAACAGTAGTCAACTTCGGTATTTTTTCTTTTAATGAAGTTTCTACTTTTTGATCATCATGGATTACTTTTTCTGCTTTAAGAATAAAAGTCCCACTACGGGGAATTATTTTTTGAGCAGATAGAATATTCGCAATAAAAAGGTAAGAAATAGTGTGCTAAATAATTTCATTTTTTCTAAGTGAAAACCAGGCAATAATCATGATTATTACCTGGTTTATATTTTATATACTAATTATACATTTGGTTCAATAATCTGTTTTACGAGATATCCAACAGGGAATTCTTCTTTATTAACTATGGCCACCCAATAATAGATGGAGTCGTAATAAAGAAAATGCTCTTTTGATAAAAACGGATAGATAAATTCTTTAAATAAAAAATGCATTTCATTATCATCTTTTTTTTCTAGAATAGCTTCATTCATTGATGAAATTACCAGCTCGATAAAATTAATATCAATCCCTAGATCGAAATTTGCTTTATTATCATTATAATATTGAATAAATTCTTTTACACGATTAGCGTCATCATTTATTATACCCCAATCATCTCCTGTAGTGTGCTTAAAACTTAATTCTTTACTAATTTTTGATATATCTGTTTTATTCATATTCTCATATTATTTTTTGTTCTAAGGTACATATGTTCCTAGAGTTTCTAAAGCCTGTATAGATGAATTTATTGGATATGCAGATCTTACACCTGATCCACTAGGCACCAATCTTATATGAGTCGGATTTAAAATTGCTCCATCTCCATTACGAAATACTCTACCAATATTTTGAATACTCGAAGGGATTGGGATATCTATGGCACCATTTGATAATTGGTCTAAATGACGCGCAATAAACTTTTCAGCTTCAATCTCATTGAGCCATTGACCTTGTGGTGTTTTACTATTTTTAGCAGCGGCTTTTAAAACAGGTGTATTATGCAGTCCGTGCTTGCTAAAAGTATGTCCAATACGCTTACCAACCATATCTCCTACAGGTCTAAAAAAGGAGTCTTTTAATCGATTTAGAAATGGTCTTAGAGAAGCTAATGTTACTTTCTCTCCGCCATTAATAGCCAGAAATGCTCCACCACCTTTACTAGGTGATATAATTGCTACCAAATCTGCCATATAAATGCCCAGTTCTAATAAGTCTCCTGCTATGCCAGTTTCATGTAATACAACAATATCACCATTTTTCACTCTCATTTTAAATAACTCTCCCAGAGTTTCATAACTAACATCATTAGGCACTTCAATTCCTTCTTTTTCTAAAATAGCCTTTATCCATGCACCTTCTAATTCATCTGGCCAAACAAGTTCTGTTCCAGCCTGTAAAAGACTGAATGTAGCATCTGAAGCATCTTTAATTATGGTAATTCCATAAGAAAAAATCTCATCTACATTACCATCATTACTATCCCAATGATCAGGACAACATGCTACTGTAAAACCAATTTGAGAAGGAGAAGTATTCAAATTAAGATAATTTTGAACATTCATAACGGTGTTATTGTTCATAGCTTGAAGTATATCATTTGCAAGATTTTTTTCTGTTTGATTACCCATACTAATGATGTTTAGATATTCATTGGAGAAATTTATTGATTCATCAGAATAATTATCTCGATCTTTTAGAGAAAATAATCTCCTAGCATCAGATGTTGAAATCTTTTGTTGGCTCTCTCTATTCATTATCCTGACAGCTAAAACACTTGTATATTCAGCACTTGGTCCTCCAGTATTATTCCAAAAATCTATTAAATCTGCAATCAGATAAGCTCTTTCTTGTGTTTGATCACCATTATTCCAATAGGTACGAACTGCATCTTGACTTGAACAATCACCCTGTAAATAATCAATTCTTGCAATACCTAAAATATTCTCTAGCATTCGTCCATTAGGAAAACCTCCTCCCAAAAATTGATCATCATCAATACCAATTACTCCACCACCACCACAAGTAGAAGCTTTTGAATTCAATGATTTGTCTTGTGTACATTCGGTTATAGAAATAGTAACACTACCACTACAAAAAATGGGTTGTCCGTTTGATCCCCAACCTTTTCTTCTTGGAGCATGTTCATCACATCTATTGTTATCACAACAAAAAACGTGATAACTATTTACACATGTAATATCGGGAGCACCATCTCCTTGATCACCATCTCCTTGATCACCATTCCCGGTATCTCCATCGCCCGTGTTTCCAGGACCACTTCCATTAGAACCATCTCCTGTTCCACCACCAGATCCATTATCGCCATTTTCTCCATCCAATGGGTCAGATATATCACCATCATTAGAGTCACCGTTTCCAACATCTGGATCCACATCTTTTATTTCGCATGGGGTAAGCTGATCACTACAGTTATTTATTACCTTGCTTGAATTATTAAATTCAAAATCAGCTAAAAGATATTTTTTTATGACTCCTTCGAAATCTTTTAGTTCTTTCCTACCATTACTATAGTCCAAAGCAAATTCTGTAGACATCTGATATTCATAAACAAACGCTTCACTTGGTTCATTATCTGTTGGCTTTTGGTGAATTACCAAGTTGAAAAAGGTATTTAACGGTGCTTTTTCTGGCTTTATTCTTAAAGTATAGTTGACATAATTATTAGAGTCTGTAATCTCCATAATGTTTTCCAATTCTACAGTTCCGAATACAGTTTCTAAAACCGATTTTGAAGAAGAATTTTTTGACTTTGTACCTGTTACTTTTTTGGACACGAAATTATCAAGTACAGCAATTTGTTCAATATTTACACGTCGTAGCTTCGCTCCTTTATATTCAATTTCTTCCTGTGTTTCATCTTCATAAGTTGTCTCTTTGATAAATTCATCATCTTTTTGACATGATGTTACATTAATAGCAATTAAGATTGCTGTGAGAATAAAGACAAACTGCTTTATATAATTTTTCATTTTTTTTAGCGTAAATTCCATAAGTTTTCTTACTAATTTGTTAACTCGGCAAAAGTAAATTCTTGAGAAATAAAAGCCTTACGGAAAAACGTAATCTCACCGATTATTTTCAGCTTTGTGTGATTCTATTTTATACAAAAACAACCCTCAGTGGTTAACTACTCCTCTGAGGGTCTAGGCTGAAGCGAAAAAATTAAACTAACTCAACTTACACTCAATTAACAGCTTCAGCTTCTCTTATATATCTCATATTTCTTTATCTAAATTGGATTCCAGATTGTGCTGGAATGACAAAATACTATTGTATTCATACTGAATTTAATTTCTCTTTAATCTTATCAATACACGGATTATTAATGCTTCCTATATGTGTGTGTTTTGTGTTCTTTTCAGGCTTATAATTTCCTTTTTCGATATCCTGCCCGATTTTTACATAGGCATCTCTAAAAGACATTCCTTCCATTACCAACGCATTCAATGTATCTACACTAAACAAATAATCATATTTAGTATCTTCTAAAATGCTTTCATTTACTTTCACATTCTTTAGCGCGTAAATTGCCATTTCTAGAGATGCTTTTAAATCCTGAATTGCAGGTACGATTCCTTCTTTCAATAATTGTAAATCTCTATGATATCCACTTGGTAGATTATTCATAAGCAGACTCAACTCATATGGTAAGGCCTGAATCTTATTACATTTCCCTCTAATGAGTTCAAATACATCCGGATTCTTTTTATGTGGCATAATACTAGAGCCTGTTGTAAATTCCGAAGGAATACTCATAAAATCAAAATTCTGGCTCATGTACAAGCAAACATCCATTGCTAATTTAGATAAGGTACCTGCCACGCTACTCATGGCAAAAGCAGTAGATTTTTCGGATTTCCCTCTACTCATCTGAGCAGCAACTACATTGTATTTCAATGTCTCAAAATCCAACTCTTTTGTAGTGAATTCTCTGTCTATCGGAAATGAACTTCCATATCCAGCAGCACTTCCTAATGGATTTTGATCTACTACTTTTAAAGCCGCATTTACAAAATAAAGGTCGTCCACAAAGCTCTCTGCGTAAGCAGAAAACCATAATCCAAATGAGGATGGCATGGCAATCTGAAGATGCGTATATCCAGGTAGCAACACCTCTTCATACTGCTTTGCAGACTTTAATAAATTTTCAGATAATTCTTTTACCTGATCTTTTATCTGTTGTAATTCATCTTTTAGATATAAATGCATTGCCACTAACACCTGATCATTTCTAGATCTGGCAGTATGGATTCGTTTACCAGCATCTCCAATTTTTTGAGTAAGCTCGAACTCTATTTTAGAATGTACATCTTCAAACTGATCTTCAATTACAAACGTCCCCTTCTCAATTTGTCCCGCTAATACATCGAGTTCTTTTTCGATGGCATCGATATCTTCATTTGAGAGCAACTGAATTTTATGTAACATTTTAGCGTGTGCTAACGTTGCTTTCACATCATATTTAGCAATTACCAAATCCAATTGCCTATCGTTTCCAACAGTAAACATGTCTATCTTTTGATCAGTTGGTAATCCTTTATCCCAAAGTTTCATTTCGTTTTAGTTATAGTTCTGAGTAGTTAGTTATTAGCCTTTCTACTTTTATATTTTACCTTTTTAGATTATGCCTTCTAATATCTTGATATATAAGGCGACTCCTTCTTTGATTTCTTTTACATAGATAAACTCATCTGCAGAATGTGATCTGGTAGAATCACCTGGTCCTAACTTTAAGGATGGACAACTCAATACCGATTGATCTGAAAGCGTTGGAGATCCATAAGTGGTTCTTCCCAATGAGATTCCAGATGTAACAATTGGATGGTTTTTTGGTATAGATGACGACCCTAAATGCAGTGATCTTGGTTTTACCTCAACATGCTGCGGCAAAGAGTTTTTAACTAATTCTAAGACTTCTTCATTTTTATACTTATCATTTACTCTGATATCTACAACCAAATTACAATGAGATGGCACCACATTATGTTGATTACCCGCGTTAATCTGAGTCACAGTCATTTTTACATCTCCCAATGTTTCTGAACTGTTTTCGAATTTATAATCCTTAAACCATTCAATTACCTTAAGTGTATTATATATTGCATTATCATCATTAGGATGTGCAGCATGACTGGCACTCCCTTTTACCGAAACATCTAATACTAACAACCCTTTTTCGGCAATTGCTAGTTGCATCAATGTAGGCTCTCCCACAATAGCAAACTCTACATTTTTTAGATATTTCAGAATACTTTTTAATCCTAACGGACCACTACTTTCCTCTTCTGCCGTGGCTGCTATTACAAAATTGTAATTCAGATCTTGTTTGTTATAAAAATACGTAAAGGTTGCTATGAGAGATACCAAGCATCCACCAGCATCGTTACTTCCTAAGCCATATAACTTTCCATCTTCTACAAAAGCCATAAATGGATCATTGGTATAATTACCGTTAGGTTTTACCGTATCATGATGAGAATTCAAAAGAATTGTAGGTTTTGCTTCATCAAAATTCTTATTATATGCCCAAATGTTATTGTTCTCTCTTTCAAAAGGTATTTCATATTCATGGAACCAATTTTCTATCAATAAAGCTGTTCCTTCTTCTTCTGAAGAAAAAGATTGAGTTTCTATTAACTGATGCAACAGATCTATTGCTTTTTCAGTTAATTCAGGAATACTTAAAGCCGAATTATTCATAGTAGTATGGTTGTCTATCACAGTTGTATTTATGGTATTATCTTCTTTCTCCATGATAATTTATCTCTATTTATTAGTACAGATTTTAAAAATTTATCGTCTTATTTTATAAGCTCAAAGTCGTATGCTTTATTGAGTTATCTTTTATAAAATCTGCATTAGCTATATGCACTTTATTTACGTTTTTATGCAATGCATCGAAACAGTTTTTTAATTTGGGCAACATACCATCTGCAATAACATCTTGATCTCTTAATTCAGAATATTTTTCTAAATCAATATGCTCTATTACAGAATCTTTATCCTCTATATTTTCGAGAACTCCTTTTAGTTCAAAACAATAAAACAACGCTACTTCGTAATCTGTACTCATCGCTGAAGCAATTTCGGATGCAATAGTATCTGCATTGGTATTAAACAACTGACCATTGGTATCATGTGTTACCGCACAAAACACAGGTGTTATTCCTAAATCTATAAATCCCTTTAACGTATCCTTATTTACCGTTGTAACATCACCCACATATCCATAATCTATAAACTGCACTGGTCTTTTATTCGCTACGATCACATTTGCATCAGCACCCGTAAGCCCCAAAGCATTGCAATTATATTTTTGAAGACCTGAAACAATAGTTTTATTTAAAAGACCTGCATACGTCATTACCACGATATCCAAATTCTCTGCTGATGTGATTCTTCTTCCATCGATCATTTCAGTCTTTATACCTAATTTGGATGCTAATTTTGTAGCAGATTTTCCTCCTCCATGAATCAAAATTTTTGGTCCTTTTACTTTGGAAAAATCTTGCAGAAAAGAATCCAACGCTTCATTATTTTCGATGATGTTACCACCAATCTTAGCAACTAATAATTTATCTTTTATTTTCATAATTATCGTTTATAGCCTACACGCCACCTGGCTCATTCGCTAAAAATGTCCACTGGACATTTTCATTACACTCTGCCCTCACCAATCTTTGCAACTAATAATTTATCTTTTGTTTTCATAATTATCATTTATAGCCTACGCGCCATCTAAAATCACTAATTTAAAAGGCTGCGTAGTCAGTCTGAGCTTGTCGAAGACCATATTAACTACAGTTGTAAAATACACTTCGACAAGCTCAGTGTGACATATAGTTTATTTTCTTCTTACTCAATACCGCTTATACTCTACTTATTTAGCAACTAATAATTTATCTTTTACTTTCATAGCTTAACTCTTTTCTAAAATCTTTTTCATCACCAACTGTGCAGCATAGGTTCGATTATTTGCTTGTTCAATAACCACAGAGTTCTCACTATCAATGACTGCATCATCAACAACTACATTTCTTCTAACTGGTAAACAATGCATAAACTTCGCATTATTGGTAAGGTCCATTTTATCTTTTGTTATTCTCCAATTTTCATCTTGCGAAGAACTTCCGTAATCTTTATAGGAACTCCAGTTTTTCACATAAACAAAATCAGCGTTTTCGAATGCTTTTCCTTGATCGTACTCTATGGGCACCTCATTGGTAATCTGACTGGCTAACTCAAACCCCATTGGATGGGTAATTACAAACTCTGCGTCCATTTTTTGTACCATTTCTGCAAAAGAATTGGCGACAGCCTGCGGTAAGGCTTTCGGATGCGGTGCCCATGAAAGTACAATCTTTGGTTTATGTATTGGCTTATATTCTGTTATTGTAATTGCATCTGTTAACGCTTGTAGTGGATGACCTGTAGCACTTTCCATATTAATAATAGGAACGCTGGCATATTCCATAAAGCTTTTTAAAACTATTTCTTCATAGTCCTCTTCCCTATTTTCTAACTTGGCAAAAGCACGTATTGCTACAATATCACAATATTGAGATACTACTTGTGCTGCTTCTTTAATATGCTCCGAATTACCTTGATCCATGATAGTTCCATCTCCATATTCTAAGGACCATCCTTCTCCACCAAAATTCATTACCATCACATTCATCCCAAGATTTAAAGCGGCTTTCTGCGTACTTAACCTAGTTCTTAAACTAGGATTAAAAAACAATAAACCGATTGTCTTATCTTTTCCTAATTCTTTGTGAGATAAAGGATTTTTCTTTAAATCAATCGCTTCTTCAACCCAAGAAGTAAGAGCATCTATATCGTGTACTGAAAAATAATTATTCATTGTATACAGGTTTAATTATTTTGGTAAAAGGAACAGTATTATTAATCGCATTTACCATAAAATTGTCTTCGAGACCGTTGGCTATCCATGTTTCTATGTCACAGTCCTGAGTGATGCTAGCGGCTTGTACTTTTGATTTCATTCCGCCAGTTCCATGTTTAGATGTTGAAGAAACAATTTCATTATTCAAAAGCTCTAAGTCATCTACTTCATCTATTGTTTTAAAGGTTTTATTTTCTACTGACTCCTTGGTACATATACCATTGGTATTGGTAGCAATAAGTAATAAGTCTGCTTCTAATAAACAAGCAGTTAATGCTGCTAGTTTATCGTTATCTCCAAATTTAATTTCGTCTGTTGCAACCGTATCATTTTCATTGATAATTGGGATGTAGTTATTCGCTATCAAGACATTAATCGTATTTACAATGTTTTTTTTAGACTGTTCTCTTTCAAAATCAGAATACGACAATAAACATTGAGAAGTAAGTAACCCTAAATCTCTAAAGCTTTCTTGAAAAATTCTCATCAAATGAGGCTGTCCAATAGATGCTAAAGCTTGTTTTACTGTAATCTCCTTGCCATTACTCTCTAGATTTACAAATTGCTTTGCTACAGCAATTGCTCCAGAACTTACGATTACAAACTCATAACGATCTTGTAACGCAACTATCTGATTACCTATATCCTCAATTTTGCCTCTAGAAATATGATCCGTTTCTTTGGTAAGAACATTGGAACCTATTTTTAGGACAATTCTCTTTTTATCTGATTTGCCCGTCTCCATGTATATACCATTTATTGGTTACCAAATGTTGCAGTCCAATAGGACCTCTTTGATGTAGTTTATCTGTACTAATTGCCAATTCTCCACCTAAACCTAATTGAAATCCATCTGTAAATCGCGTAGAAGCATTGTGGTATACGGCAGCACAATCTACAGATGCCATAAAGGATTCTGCTTCCTTCTGATTTCTAGTAATTATTGCGGCAGAGTGTCCTCCACTAAATTTATTAATCTTAGAAACTGCTTCGGGAGCGTTTTCTATTTCCCCGATTACTATTTTATAATCTAAAAATTCTTCTTCCCATATATTAGGATTTGAAATTTGAGCTACTTCATCATATTTAGAGAGCGAAGCATCTCCTAGTATTTCAACATTAAAATTCTTTAAGGTGATGATCAGGTTTTTTACAAAATCTTCTTTATTAGGCAGGTTCTTATCGATAAGAACCTTGTCTACAGCATTACAAGCGGAGATTTTGTCTGTTTTACCATTAATAATATTATCTAACGCCAGTGCACGATCTGCTTCTTTATGGACATACACAAAATTGTTTCCTCTTCCACTTACTATTACCGGACAAGTGGCATGCTTCTTTACGAAGGCGATTAGCTTTTCTCCTCCTCTTGGAATAATTAAATCCACATTTTGGGTTGGCTTTTCTAAAAAAGACTGAGTCTCGTTTCTATTGTAATTTAGATACTCTATCCAATCACTTGATATATTGTTATCTTTTAAAGCCTGATGCCATAGCTTAACTATCGCAAGATTAGACTGCAAGGATTCTTTTCCTCCTTTTAGTAAAATTTTATTCCCAGATTTAAAAGCTATTCCTGCCGCCTCCACTGTAACATCTGGTCTAGATTCATAGATAATCAAAACCGTTCCAAATGAAGCCGTTTTATTATATACTTGCATTCCATTATCATGGGTAAATCGAAAACGTTCTACCCCAACAGGATCTTCTTGACTAGCCAATTGTTCTAGAGAAACAATCATTGTATCTATCTTGGAGCCATCCACTTTTAATCGGTCTCTCATTGCTAAATCATCTCCAGAATATGAATTAAGATCACTTTTATTAGCTTCAATAATAGTATCCTTGTGCTCTGCAATTAACGCAGCCATTTTTTTCAGCACAGCATTTCTTTCTGATATATCAAGTACAGTATTCATTCTTATATCTTTTCTGGTACTAAAACCGTTTGTAATGCTTTTATAAATTGATCTATTTCTGTTTTACCGATTGTTAATGGTGGAAGAATTCTTAGTAACTTTTTATTCATAGCACCTCCAGTAAAAATATGCTCATCATAGATTAACTTTTTTCTTAGTTCAGCTACTTCAAAATCAAACTCCACTCCTAACATCAAACCTTTTCCTTTTACTTGTTGAACTCCTGTAATTTCTAAAGCTTTGGTAACAAAATAGTCTCCTGTTAATCTTGCATTATCAATCAACTCTTCAGCTTCTAACACTTCCAAGACTGCTAAAGCTGCTGTACAAGCAAGATGATTGCCTCCAAAAGTAGTTCCGAGCATCCCATAACTTGGTTCGATATGTGGAGCGATCATAATGCCTCCAATCGGGAATCCATTTCCCATACCTTTGGCAATCGAGATAATATCAGGTGTAATTCCATGATATTGATGCGCAAAGAATTTTCCGGTTCTTCCAAATCCTGATTGCACCTCATCCAGAATTAATATGACTTTATTTTCTTTGCATAATTTTTCTAATTCTTTAAAAAAGAATGTGGTTCCTTCATCTAAACCTCCTACACCTTGAATAGGTTCTATAATAACAGCACAAACATCACCTTTGGATAATTCGGTTTTTAGTAAATCCAAATCATTTAAAGGTAGAAAAGTAACATCTTGTTGTTTGTTTAAAGGCGCATTGATCTTTGCATTATCAGTTGCTGCTACCGCTGCTGATGTTCTACCATGAAATCCGTTATGAAATGAAATTATTCTAGACTTCTGTGTATAAAATGAAGCCAACTTTAGAGCATTTTCATTAGCTTCTGCACCAGAATTACATAAAAACAACTGATAGTTATCGTATCCCGATAATTGACCTAATTTATTAGCCAAATCAGTTTGCAAACTATTATGAACAGCATTAGAATAGAAACCAATCTTGTCCAACTGTTCTTTCATCCTTTTTATATAATGAGGATGTCCATGTCCGACTGATATTACTGCATGACCTCCATATAAATCCAAGTACTCCACTCCATTTTTATCCACTACGATACTATCATGAGCTTCTACTGGCTCTACATCATAAAGAGGATATACATCAAATAGTTTCATCTGTTTAGTTTTATTACTTTTTATTTTATCGTATTAATTTTTTCATAGGATGCCATTACTCCTTTAATTACCGAGGAACTAAGCCCTTGGTGTTCCATTTCATTCAATCCTTCTATAGTGCATCCTTGTGGGGTTGTCACCTTATCTATTTCCCGTTCAGGATGTGTTCCATTTTCTGCTACTAAGGTGGCTGCTCCAATAGCGGTCTGCACAGCAATAATCTGAGCTTCATGAGGGTGAAATCCCATTTGGATACCTCCTTGTATCATGGCTCTCAAGAATCTTAAGAAGAATGCAATACCACTGGCTCCTAATACCGTTGCTGCTTGCATTAACCGTTCTTCGATCACCAAGGTTTCTCCTATCGTATCAAACATCTTTTCGACCATTGATAATTCTTCTTTCACATCTTCATTAGCCGCTATACAGGTCATTGATAGTTTTTTTGCCGCTCCTGTATTCGGCATTACTCTCACAACCTTGTTATTAGGGACTACCTCATTTATCTCTTCTATAGATGTACCTGTTACGGTAGATATTAATATCTGATCTGTTGTTACTTCATCTTTAATCTCCTGAAGAACTGCATCTAATTGTCTGGGCTGCACACATAAGATAACCCACTTTACGTCTCTTATAGAAGTTAAAATATCTTGTGATGTAGATACACCCAAATTTGTTTCTACCTCTTTTAAATTATACTTCGATTTATCAACAACGGTAATATTCTTTGCTTCGAATAAATCACTACTGGCTAAACCCGATATAATCGATTTACCTAAGTTACCTCCTCCTATGATTGTTATTTTGTTCATTTTAAAACGCGCTTGCTTTTAATTCTAGTCCTGTTTTTTCTTCTATTCCCAGCATCAAGTTCATATTGTGAATTGCCTGACCAGAAGCTCCTTTAATCAAATTATCAATTACAGAAGTGATCAGTAGCATTCCATCTTTTTTACTAAGATGAAGAATACACTTATTGGTATTCACTACTTGTTTTAAATAAATTTCCTTCTCGGAAACCACTGTAAATTTGGAATCTTTGTAATAGGTTTTATATAACTCTACTGCCTCTTCTTCGGAACCATCATACTGTGTATATAAAGTTGCATAAATGCCTTTACTAAAATTTCCTCTATTCGGAATAAAGAAAATGGGAGTATTAAAATTGTTTTGCAATTGTTGAATACTCTGATTGATCTCATCGAGATGCTGATGCGTAAACACTTTATAACTCGAAAAGTTATTATCTCTCCAACTAAAATGCGTAGTCCCACCAGGCATTACTCCTGCTCCTGTACTTCCCGTAGTTGCATTAATATGTACGGCATCTTGTATTCTATTAGAAGATGCTAATGGTAATAATGCCAATTGAATTGCTGTAGCAAAACACCCTGGATTTGCAATATTCTGAGCCGACTTAATCTTATTCTTTTGTAGCTCTGGTAATCCATAAACGAACTCTCTTCTATCAAATACATGATCTTTTTCTAATCTA
The DNA here is from genome assembly GCF_039523995.1 of Aquimarina litoralis. Classification (NCBI taxonomy): domain Bacteria; kingdom Pseudomonadati; phylum Bacteroidota; class Flavobacteriia; order Flavobacteriales; family Flavobacteriaceae; genus Aquimarina; species Aquimarina litoralis. The sequence goes on along the minus strand of NZ_BAAAGE010000004.1, from coordinate 311,868 downwards.
AAATCATTTCCTAAATCAATAATTTTAGTATGATTAGAAAAGGTGTGTTCTTCTAAAAAAGCTCTTGATCGTCCGTGTCCCAAACATAAAAACAAAACATCTATATTAGGATTTACAGTATCCGTAAATGCTAGATCAATATCTCCTAAAACATCCACATGTTGATCACTAATAGACACTCCAGCATTGGTTGTACTATACACAAAATCTAGCACTACATTTGGATGATGAATTAATAACCTAATTAATTCTCCTGCTGTGTATCCAGATCCTCCTATGATTCCAACTTTTATCATGATTCTGTAGGATTTACATTATGATATATTTTATTTGCATTTCCATAAATCTTGATAAAACCTTTAGCATCATCTGAAGTCCATGAATTATTCATTTCTCCATATTGACCAAAATCTGATTTCATCATATCAAAAGGAGATGCAATTCCTTCTAATAAAAAGTGATAAGGTTTCAGTTTTACAGTTACATTTCCTGTGACTGATTTTTGAGAATCTTCTAAGAAAACTTCAATATTTCTCATCACGGGATCTAGATAGTTACCTTCATGTAATAGCATTCCATACCAATTAGCTAACTGTTCTTTCCAATATTGTTGCCATTTAGTAAGTACATGCTTTTCTAGTAAATGATGCGCTTTTATGATCACCAGTGGCGCAGCAGCTTCAAATCCAACTCTTCCTTTGATTCCAATAATCGTATCACCCACATGAATATCCCTACCAATCGCAAAAGCACTCGCTAATTCCTCTAATTTTTGAATATTTTTTACTGGTGTATCTTTAATACCATCGAGACCTACAAGTTCTCCTTTTTCAAAATTTAAAGTGATTGTTTCTTCTTTATCCTTTGTTAGCTGACTAGGATATGCAGCTTCTGGAAGTGGATCATGAGATGTTAACGTTTCTTTACCTCCTACACTCGTTCCCCAAATACCTTTGTTAATGGAATACTGTGCTTTTTCCCAACTATAGTGTACATTATGCTTTTTAAGAAATTCCACTTCCTCTTGTCTGGATAATTTTAAATCTCTGATGGGTGTTATGATTTCAATTTCTGGGGCAAGTGTTTGAAAAATAACATCAAATCTTATCTGATCGTTTCCAGCTCCAGTACTTCCATGAGCAATATATTTAGCTCCTACTTTTTTCGCATAATTGATTACTTCGATAGCTTGAAAAATTCTTTCGGCACTGACTGACAAAGGATACGTATTATTTTTTAAGACATTCCCAAAAATTAGATACTTAATGGCTTTCTGATAAAACTCATTTAGAATAGTCTTATTTACATGTGATGTACTTCCTAGTTCATACGCTCTCTGCTCTGTTTGAGTTAATTCTTCTTCAGAGAAACCTCCAGTATTTACCAAAATCGTATGCACTTCTAAATTCTTTTCATGAATTAGATACTTTACGCAATATGAAGTATCTAAACCTCCGCTGTACGCTACTACTACTTTTTCCATAACAATAATTGTTTATTGCTTGTTAGCATTGTTTGTTTTATTTTTTTTAATCTTTTAAGTACTTTTTTATCGTACCATTTCTCTTTTTTCTTTACTTTATTCGCAGGATCGTATAACATACCCGTACACAGACACATTTTATGTTCCTTTGATTTAAGAATCTCATAATTTGTACATGTCATACATCCTGTCCAAAACTTTGGATCATCAGTTAACTCCGAAAAAGTTACCGGTTTATATCCTAAATCAGAATTAATCTTCATAACTGCTAATCCCGTTGTAATTCCAAATACTTTGGAATGAGGATACTTCTTCAAAGAATAGTTAAATGTGAATTCTTTAATTCTTTTTGCCAATCCTTGATTTCTGTAATTAGGATGAACTATAAGACCTGAATGCGCAACATATTTTTCGTGTCCCCAAACCTCTATATAGCAGAACCCTGCAAATTTATCATCGCATAAAGCGATAATAGCATTCCCATTTATCATTTTTGTTTGTATATAGTCAGGCGTTCGCTTTGCGATACCAGTTCCTCTGACTTTTGCCGAGTCTGATATAACATCACAAATTTCTTGCGCAAAATGTAAATGTTTGTCTGTTGCTATGATAATTTCTATCTGTTTCATATTGTTATTTCTACTATCTGTCTTCTACCTCAGATATAGATATAATTAATCATAAATTATTAGTGTACGGGAGCTATGAATCCACAGTAAAATGAAACATAGACCAGTGTATGATTCTTAAAATTTCTTGATAATTCCAATGAAAACTAAATATAGGTATAACCGTACTGGAGTTAGTACAAATTCATCTTCGATACTATTATTTACTAAAATGGAATCTGGAAGGAAGCAGGACGCACCTACTTCTAAATGAATTTAAACCCCCAAGGGGCGACGAAAGCGGCGCACTCTACATGCAGTAGTAACAGATATGTTCTGAGATTGAACTTTCACTTTTTTCGAAATATTTTTTGCCGTTTTCATAATAGTAACTCTAAATCGTCGGCCTAAGCCCCTTTCGTTAACTAGATTATACAATATTACGTAAAATAGTTTTGATGAAGAAAAATAAAAATCAAAATCGCTAAAAATTACGACATCTGCAAAATTTGATTCTCAATAAATAACTTGTGTTAAAAAAAAGATCAAAAAATTACATTTTACTCATTTTAAACACTTTATTCACAACACAACTTACTTTTTAATATATTAACTCCATATTATTGCATAAATATTATTGTAAGGCGAATTTATAAGGAAAATAGTAGTCTTTTCTAATAATCACTTGGGGTTACAAGTATCGATTATATAATACGAAAAGCATTTAGAATGAATATTCGACGAAAAAACAATGCTTTTTTTACAGTTTCATAATATTTTTAACATATAAATTTTGTGATAATAAAAAAAAACTATACTTTTGGTTAACCAGATTGGTCAACCAGTTAAAATCAAAACCAGTATATGAGTATTAAAACAGAAAAAGAATCGGACGTTTCATCCAATTCTAAGAAAGGTTCTGAAGAGATAATTATCTCTAAAATAAGAGAACTAATTGTTTCTAAGCAACTCGAACCAGGAGATAAGCTTCCTGCAGAACGAGTGCTGGCTGAGCAACTTGGTGTAAGCAGAAATCAACTACGACAAGCTATTCAAAGATTAGAATTCTATGGACTTGTTAAAAAGTACCCTCAGAGTGGAACTAGAGTATCTAATATAGGAGTAACTGCATTAAACGGAATGATGACGGATATTTTGCAATTACAAGAACCCGACTTTAAATCTCTGGTAGAAACTAGATTGATACTAGAGACTCATGCTGTTCGATTAGCTGCTACCAGAAGATCCGATGAACATTTAAAGCAAATCCTTGCTGCCCATGAAGCTTATAGTGAAAAAGCTGTAAATGGGTTAAGCGCAGTAGAAGAAGATTTAATGTTTCATCTAAAACTATCTGAAGCTAGTGGTAATAGCGTAATCAATTCTTTAATGCTTGTTATTACACCGGAAATAATAACACATTTTGTTGCCAACAAAGTCTGTAATAAAGATGAAAATTATCTACTCATTAGAGAACATCAAGCTATCATAGATGCCATCGTAGATAAAGACCCAGATCGAGCTGTTGCTAAACTAGAGGAACACTTTAAAGATCTATATAAATATTGCTATGATTAATACTTAACAATACTAAAAAAACAATTTTAACACCAGTCAAATTATGTGATATAAAACTAAAAAAAGGGACAGCTACCACACTAATCCCTTAATTTTCAAACTTTACTTGGTCTAAGAAGTAAAATTATAACTATAATTACTTATAGATAGATTAAAACAAAGATACTAAAAATAGATAAATGCTAATTAGTATATCATTTTTAATGCTTTGTTCGGTGATAAGTAATTACAAAATTGGGGTTTCCTTTTACTCATTGATGACCAATTATTGATTTAAAAGAAAGCATTAAAAAAACAAAACTAATTACTTATGTATTTCAAAAAGATCATAACAATCATCCTGATTGTTCTATATCATAGTACAATGCTTGCTCAAGAGAGCATTACCCTTGAGGGAACGGTCACTTCACTAGAAGATGGAATTCCAATTCCTGGAGTTAACGTATTAATAATTGAATCAAATACAGGAACTACTACTGATTTTGATGGGAATTACCAGATAAAAGTTAATAAAGGGGACATTCTTTCCTTTTCCTTTACAGGAAAAAAAACAGTTACCATAGTTGTTGAAAACCAAACGAGACTTGATGTTTCGCTCGAAGAAGAAGCTTCAGAACTGGAACAAGTAGTAGTAATCGGTTATGGAGTCCAGAAAAAATCTAGTTTAACTGCCTCCGTAGCGAAATTAGAAAATACGAACTTAGATGAACTTCCTTATTCGGATGTATCAAATAGTATAAAAGGTAAAATTGCTGGAGTTCAGATCAGAAATACCTCAGGAAATGTTGGAGAAGAAGAGGAAATCATTATTAGAGGTATTGGATCTATCAGTCTTAGTTCTGCTCCATTAGTAGTGGTTGATGGTTTTGCATTTGATGACGGATTACAATTTATTAATCCTAGTACTATTGAATCAATTGAAGTTCTTAAAGATGCGAGTTCTACTGCAATTTATGGATCTAGAGGAGCTAATGGTGTTATCTTGGTAACCACTAAGCAAGGAAAAGCACAAAAAACTTCATATGAATTTAAAACACTTACCGGTTTCAAACAAGCTGCCTTAGAAATTGATTTATTAGACGCGATAGAATATTCGGATTTAGATAGAGATAGAGATCAACAAGTAGAAAATTTTATTGCAGCTCGAGATGGTAGAGATCCTGTTTTAATTAACTATGTAGGTACTGAAGTAGGTAAAAGAACAATTGCTGAAAATATTGGTGGTCCTACTAATTGGGCTGATGAAGCCTTAAGAAGTGCTGCACGAATAAGTAATTATTCATTGAATGTTTATGGCGGTGGTACAAATACGAATTATTTAATTTCTGGTAATTACATCCTAGATGAAGGATTGAGAAGAGACAACGATCTAGAACGATTAAATGTTTCTGCTAGAATAAAATCTAAATTAACAGATAAGCTGAGTATTGATTTAAAAATAAATCCCTCGTACACATTAACTAGAAGATCTGCTATTAACTTTACGGATGTTGGTCGATATGAGTCTTGGATTCCTGTAAGACACAATCAATATACGTCTGATTTAACAGGTGAACCTGTAGGGAGTTTTGCACATGCTATTCACTTCACCAACTTAAATTTTGATTTTATTGATCGTAATACTGGACAAACTCAAAATACTGGGAACTTAGAGAATCTTTGGTCTTCAGGAAACTTTAACCCTATTTCTAGACAAGAATCAGCGAGAAGAAACCGCTTCGAATACAGGATGCTAGCTAATGGTTCTGTTAAATGGAAAATTGCTAGAGGACTTACATTTCAATCTTCAATTGGAGGATATGTGAGATATAGAACAGCTGAAGAATTCTTTTCGTCTGTAGGTGATCGAGACGGTGAAACAGAAGGTATATTAGCAGATCAATTGACCGTAAAATACATTAATGAAAATACTATAACCTATAATAGAGATTTTAATGGCCATGATATTGGTTTATTAGCAGGTATCACCTATGAAAATACTGCTGAACGTCTTACAGATATAACGGTATTTAATTTTGATGATGAAAACATTACTACACTTAATGGAGGATCTATAATAGATCTAAGTCAAACCCAAACATTGAAAGATGAAACTATTTTATCTTCATATTTAGCTAGAATAAATTATGCCTATAAAGATCGTTACTTGCTTTCTTTAGCAGGTAGAGCTGATGGTTTTAATAAGTTTGGTAAAAATAACAAATATGGTTTTTTCCCTTCCGTTTCTGTGGGTTGGAATGTAGCCAATGAAAACTTCTGGAGAAACAGCATAGGAAATACTGTAAATAACTTAAAACTAAGATCCAGTTGGGGTATTAGTGGTGCAGCTCCTCCTCTATTCGATTTCTTAGCGCAAACCTTAGTAGACTTTGGAAATTACAGTTTAGGTAATGGCGGTGGAGTTACTACCGGGCAAGGAGAAATTGGTATATTACAAGGAAACCCAGATATTACATGGGAGACCAATACAGAATTTAATAATGGTATTGATATTGGATTATTTAGTGGATCTCTTAATATTACTGCAGATTACTATTATAAGTTATCAGAAAAATTACTATTAAGACAACAGATATCTAATGCTACTGGTTTTGACGAGCAATGGAACAATATCGGTAAAATAGAAAACAAAGGTTGGGAACTTGATATTTCTACTAATATTGGAAGAGGAAAACTAAAATGGACATCTAGCGCAAACATTTCCGTAAATGAAAACAAATTAATTTCATTCGGTGGATCTGAACAAGTTATTACTAATGGAGAACGTACAGACCAATATCTTACTCGAGTGGGAGATCCTTATATTCAATTTTTTGGATTTAAGACTGATGGAATTTTTAATACCCAAGAAGAACTAGATAATAGCCCTACTGGTAATGCCGATGTGGTAGGTGGTCTTAAGAGAGTCGATGTTAATGGTGATGGAGTAATTGATGCAGATGACAGAACAGTTATTGGTGATCCTTTCCCAGATTTCATATATGGATTTACAAATAACATTACTTACGGTAATCTCGATCTAAACTTTTCTTTCCAAGGATCTCAAGGAGGTGAAGTTGTATGGGGAGAAGCTTTCTATAATGAAATACAGCGATATAGTAGAGTTTATGCTGAAGGCCAATTCTTTAATGAAAATATTGATGCTACTAATCCTGGAATAAGAACTGGAATTGAATATTTATCAACAGATTTCGCTGTTCAAGATGCTTCTTACATTTCTTTAAGAGAAGTTGTATTGGGATATTCTATTCCTAATTCAGCTATACAAAAAATAGGTTTAGAAAAAATGAGAATCTATTTCTCTGGACAAAATTTATGGTATAGTTCTGCGAATAATTATTTAGGAAATAACCCAGAAGGTAATACTGACCGAAATAATGTGCTAATAAGAGGATATCAGAGAGGTGTAACACCAATACAAAGACAATTTGCAATGGGTGTGGATATAAACTTTTAATAAAGTAATTTTTAAATCAATTTACAAGTATAAAATTATTTAATAATTGATTTTTAAAATAATAGATATACAATGAAACATATTTTAAAATTCCGAAATAAAAACGTAAGTCCTAAGATTTACTTACTGTTTGCTATCACATTCTTTATGTTATCTTGTGATTTAGAGGAAGAAGTGATTTCTTTTAGAACAGACTCTAATTTCTACGCTAATCAGGAAGAACTAAATAGAGGTGTAATCGCAACTTATTCAGGGCTTTATGAGGTTCTTGCAGTAGAATGGAGCGTCACCGAACAACGAAGTGACAATACCTTTACTGATCCTGATGCTTCTCCTGAATCTAATTTTCAAAACTTCACTCTTGATAGATTTCAAGTAGAAACAAATAACACATTAAACCAAGAATATTACGCCGCTTGTTATAAGGCAATCGCTTTAGCCAATAGAATTATTGCAAACTTAGATGTTGCAGCAGATGAAAATTTGCGAAACCAATATGAGGGAGAAGCTAAATTTATAAGAGCTTTATTACATTTCAACCTTACCCGATTATATGGTAGTATTATTATTTCTGATCAAATTGTTATTGGAGAAGAAGGACAACAATTAGCTAGACAGGCACAAACAGAGGTATATGACTTTATCATCCAAGATTTATTAGACGCTGTATCTCTTTTACCAGAGTCTTATGATGCATCAGATTTTGGAAGAGCTACTAGTATTGCTGCAAGAACTATATTAGGTAAAGTTTATCTAACTGCCCCAGAAAAAGACGTAGAAGCAGCTATTACACAATTAGAGTACGTAAGGGATCAAAGTGATCGAGATTTGGTTAGTAGTTACGACCTATTATTTGATGAGAATAATGAAGTAAACGAAGAAGTTATATTTTCCGTTCGTTATGAAACAGGTTTGGTTGGTTTAGGTTCTATATTCCCTAATCTATTCGCACCTGTTCGTAGTACCGGATCTATATTAGGAGTATTTGGAGACGGAGATGGTCGTAATATTCCTTCACAAGATATGTCTGACGCCTATGAAACTGATGATGTTAGAAAAGCAAGTTCTATGGCAGATGGATTTACTATAGAAAATGGTGATGGCCCAGAGGATGATGAATTTAGATTGGATAAATATGTACTAAAGTATAATCCTGCATCTGCATCCGCGGTAGAAGATGGACCCGTGGACTTTCCTGTAACAAGATATGCCGATGTACTCTTAATGTTATCAGAAGCTTATGTAGATGCTAGAGGAATTATGGAAGCACTAACAGAGTTAAATAAAGTTCGTGTACGTGCTGGATTAGCTCCTTTAACGGAATCAGACACTCCTTCTACATTTGCTTTTAGACTAGCATTAGAACAAGAACGTCGTGTAGAATTCGCATTCGAAAATCATAGACTATTTGACTTATTAAGAACTGGAAGAGCAATGACAGTATTAAATACGCATTTTAGTACAGAATTTGCATATAATGATCCAGATAATCCAGATCGTGGTGCTGGACCCATCTCAAGTTTTCAATTATTACTACCTATACCGCAAAGAGAGATTGATTTGAACCCTAATTTAGCTCAAAACATAGGTTATTAATGATGATAACTAAAAAACATACAATTACTACTATAATTTCTCTGCTACTGCTTTTTGTAGGGTTATCTAGTCTTGCTAACGAGATTAAAGTTGCTACTATAGATGAGTTTAATGAAGCCATTAAATCTGTAAATGCAGGTGATCGTATCATACTCAAAAATGGAGAATGGAAAGATGTAAAACTAGTGGTAAAAGGAATAGGAACCTCTGAAAACCCAATAACTATTGAAGCTGAAGAATCGGGCAAAGTTCTTATTACTGGTGATTCTAGCCTAAAAATGGCTGGAGAGCATCTAATAATCAAAGGACTTTGGTTTAAAAATGGATACTCCTCGGGTAAGTCAGTTATCTCCTTTAGAGTAAATTCAAAGGAATTTGCTAATCACTCTAGATTAACAGATTGTGCTATTACATATTTTAACCCTAGATCGAAATCTATTGATTATAAATGGATTAGTGTTTGGGGTAAAAACAATCGTGTAGATCACAATTATTTTACCGGTAAAACTCATTCTGGTACTACCCTAGTTGTTTGGTTAAAAGGTGAAAAACACATTGACAACAATCATAGAATTGATCATAACTATTTTGGAGAAAGACCTCCCTTAGGATTTAATGGTGGTGAAACTATCAGAATCGGAACTAGCAAAAATTCTTTGTTATCATCCAGAACAATTGTAGAAGACAATGTATTTGAAAAATGTAATGGAGAAGTAGAAATTATATCTAACAAATCCTGTCATAATGTATACAGAAATAATCTGTTCCTAGAAAGTGAAGGAGTTTTAACACTAAGACACGGTAATAGATGTTTAATCGAAAGTAATGTCTTTATCGGGAATCAAAAACCACATACCGGAGGAATTCGAGTGATTAATGCAGGACATATGATTAGAAATAATCTAATGATGAATTTAACTGGCGATGGTTTTAGAGGTCCCATTGTAGTAATGAATGGAGTCCCAAACAGTCCTGCTAATCGTTATCATCAAGTTAAGGATGTAAGTATTGTAAATAATACGATTATTAATTGTTCTCCTATTCAATTCTGCGCTGGTAAAGATGACGAAAGATCATTAGCGCCAGAAAACACGGTTTTTGCGAACAATTTAATTTTCAATACCAACAACGGAAAAGTAGCTTCTGTTTATGATGCTTTAGACGGATTCAAGTTTTATGGAAATATTTTGGATACTAAAGACAATTTCGATAAAAAGGGCTTTACTAAAGCAAAGGTAAATTGGGATACTTTAGATAACATTCTTTATATACCTAAAGTGGAAAACGAAGCACTTATAAAGAATTCTAAAGTTGAAGGTAAACCAACTAGATTGGATATTACTGGAACTAAAAGAACAACATTTGTTGCTGGTGCATTTAACTTGGGGAATAAAAAATACCCAAAAGCACTGCTATTAAAAAGTGGAACTTCATGGGACTCTAAAGTAACTCCTCAAAAAACAGAAGTCATTGCAGAAGTTATCCAAGCAGAACCGGGTATTGGGACATTGCGTAAAGCATTAAAAAAAGCACCAGATGGAAGTATTCTGAAACTAAAATCAGGAACATACACTCTAGAAAAAGGTATAAAAATATCAAATAGTGTTACCATACAAGGAAGCGCAAAAGAACCAAAACCAATTTTAAAGATACAAGAAGGTTTAGAAAAAAAACCTACCTATTTCTTTAGAGTAGAAGGTGGAAAATCTTTAAGAATAGATAACATTGAGATAAACGCTACATCGAATATGCCAATAAAATATGCAGTAGTTTCTCCTGACAAAGGAATTTCCGATCCTTACTCGGTATTTATTAATAACTGTCACATTAAAGGTTTCAAAAACAAAAATGGTGGTAGTATTTTTAAAGGATACAAAGGAACTTTTGCCGATTCTATAAGTATCGTTAATTCAAGAATTGAAAATGCCTACAGAGGTATCAACCTAGGTGAAGAAAAAGATAATTTAGGCAGATATAGTGCTCAAGTAGTTATCATAAAAAACACAATTTTTAAAGATATCGATCAATGGGCCCTAAATTATTTCCGAGGTGGTAACGATGAATCTACTCTAGGAGGTAAACTTCTTATTGATAATTCTGTATTTAGTAATGTAGGAAATATTGAAAAAGGAACGGTCTTAAGAACTAAAGGGATTGTTACCGTAGCTATTAAAAATTCAGTATTCGAAAAAAGCTATAAAGTAATAAACCCCGTAAGCTTAAAAGGAAATAAAAATGTGATTACTAACTGTGTCATTTTTGATTGCGGAACGGTAAAAGCAACAAAAGGAGCATCTGCAAAAGATGTATTCTATAAAAACCCGAAATGGGAAGACAAAGAAAACTTCATTCCAAGTGAGAAGTCTCCTTTAATTAAGGCACAGACTATCGGACTGAAATGGGAAATTAAAAAATAAAATTAACACCAAAGAATTATGAAAAATTATGAAGCATCTTTTAAGAGAATATTGGCAGGTCTGCTAGTTTTCTGTTTAATGTTGATATTCGTTATATCCTCATCTTGTGATGCGGATGTAGAAGTAGATCAAACTGTGGAAGAAATTGAGTCTGCAACTCCAATAATTACAGGTTTTTCTCCGACAAGTGTTAATGTTACCGAAACTATTCTTGTAGAAGGAGAATTTCTTCAATTCGTAGATAGAGCTTTTATAGGAGACGTAGAAACGGAAATTGCTAGTAGAGTTAGTGATACTCAAATTCTATTAAGAGTTTCCCTAGATGCACCTTCAACAGGAAATATAATGCTTATCAATGATCTAGCAAGACAAGGACAAGATAATTTAGAATTCACTGCGACCTCTACCGATGTAGTAAGCGTAAATTTTCCAACACCATCTATCACAACGACTTTAGCCACAGAAGCTACTGCAAACGATGTACTTGTCATTGAAGGAAACGCTGTAAATTTAATAACTGCGATTACTTTTGGTGATGTCGAAGCAACTATCGCTTTCCAAAGTGAAGATGCCATTGCTATAATAGTGCCAAACCCAGGAACACTAGATTCTGTTGAAGTTACTTTCTCATATAATAGTAGTAACGGGATTATTACAGAATCATTAAGTCCTGCATTTTTGGTAAACATCCCTACTCCAGAGGCAAGTGCTACTCCGAGAATAATGACTAGAGACAATACAGTAATTATAAAAGGTAGTAATATGGAATTTACTAATTCGGTTACGGTGAATAGTATTGAAGTAGAAATTACAAAGAAAGAAGAAAGCGAATTAAACTTTATGGTTCCTCCGGAGATACCAACAGGTATTGCTGAAGTAGTTATTACAGATACTGAAGATCGTCAAACAATATTTAATATCCCTTATATCAATGGTGAATATGTAGAAATGTTTGATATGGATAGTACTCCTATTGATTTTTGGAATTTAAGAACAGATAGGGATGATACTGTAACACACGAAGAAGTAACTGATCCATTAGAACAACCTATTTTTAGAATAAATGGAGGAACTGAAACATTTCCTTTCGGTAACAGCTATTATCGTGTTAATTACATCCAGCGAAGCAGTAGTGGGCTATCAGAAGGTAGTGTAGATGAAGTTGTAAATCCAGAAGAACTTGACAAACTTGCAAACATGTATGATGGCAATAATTTTAATGGTACCCCTGTATTACACTTTTTTATGAGAACTAATGAAAAGGCTTCAATGCGTTTTCATATGGGTAATAGTGATAGAAGAGAAATTACGAGTAATTTCAGAAATACAAATGGAGAATGGTTATTAATCGCTGTAGAATTAAATAATCCTATAGACAACAGGTTTATTATTGGTGGAAATCCCGCTGATATCCAGTTTAGATTAACCCCTACCTCATCATCTTCTGTTCCAGAAATAAAGAGTGGAGAATATGACTGGTTTATTATTACTGATAAAGTGCTTACAGAATTTGGAGCGGTAAACTGGACTGATACAAATTCTACTACAAACTTCTGGAATGCCCAATAGACAATAAACTTTTTATATAATATTAATAATGATCCTATCACCTTCACATATTATACGGTTAAGGTTAGACATTCTTTGTCTAGCCCTAACCCTATGCATCCTCAATTTTAGCTGTAAATCAGAACTAAAAACAGATGCTAAAGCTGAAGTAAAAACAGAAACTAAAAATCAAAAACCCGTACTTTCTTTATCTAATTCGGAAGCCAATGAAATAAAAGAATTATTAAACTCAAATGAGATTTTAAATAATTCATTTGAAGAACAAAAAACAAAGGCTGATAAAGCAATCGTAAATGGAATAGAAGTTCCCGTACCAAAAGATCCAGGCGGTGGTTATTCTCATGAAAAACACAAGCGCAATTATGGAGAAATGTATGCCGCAGGAATTGCATATATGATTACTCGAGACAGCAAGTATTCTGAGTTTGTTACCAATATGTTGCTTGCTTATGCAGATATGTATCCTCAGTTACCATTGCATCCAAAAAGAAAAGAAAATCATCCTGCCGGAAAGTTATTTTGGCAAGGACTAAACGAAAGTGTATGGTTAGTTAATACTATTCAAGCTTACAATTTGGTAAGTGATGCTATTTCTCCAGAAGATAAAAAAACAATAGAAAACAATGTCTTCAGAAAAGTAGCTGAATTTATAAGTGTAGATTCCAAAAAAACCTTTAATAAAATTCATAATCATGGAACCTGGGCAGTAGCGGGCGTAGGTATGACGGGATATGTTCTCAAAGACCAGGATATGGTAGACCGTGCTCTGTACGGAAGTAATAAGGACAAGAAAACCGGTTTTCTTAAACAAATAGACATGCTTTTTTCTCCAGAAGGATATTATTCTGAAGGACCTTATTATCAGAGATACGCTATGATGCCCTTTATGCTTTTCGGGCAAGCTATCCAACGCAACCAACCTGATCTTAAAATCTTCGAATACCGAGATCAATTATTAGGCAAAGCTGTAACCACAGTATTGCAACTTACTGATGAAAATGGCGCTTTTTTCCCTTTTAATGATGCATTAAAAGAAAAAAACTATTTAACCAGTGAATTGATATTCGCCAGCAATATTGCTTATGCCTACTATAATGATAGTTCGCTACTGCCTATTACCCATGAGCATAATAAAGTAAGTATATCTGGGGCAGGGCTTTCTGTTGCAAAAGCACTTCAGAATTTCAATGCTAGAGAATATGAAAAAAAATCACTACTTATTACGGACGGTAAAGATGGAAATGATGGTGGATTAGCATTGTTGCGTATGCCAAACTTACAACGTAATGAAAAGCTTACTACGGTCTTTAAGTTTGCATCGCAAGGTATGGGACATGGACATTTTGATCGACTTTCATTATTCCTTTATGATGGCAAACAAGAAATCATTCAAGATTATGGTGCTGCAAGATTCTTAAATGTAGAATCTAAGCAAGGAGGTCGCTATTTACCAGAAAACAAAACTTGGGCAAAACAAACAATCGCTCATAATACGGTTACTGTAGATGAAACATCGCAATTTGGAGCAAATGTTAAAGCTTCCAGCGAGGTAAGTCCTAAACTATTATTTTCTAATGTAAGAAATAAAGATCTTCAAATTGTTAGTGCTAAAGAAGAAAACGCATATGATGACATAGCTATGCAAAGAACAATTGCTTTAGTAGAAGGTAAGAATTCAGAACAACCTCCTTTTGTAATCGATGTGTATCGAATCTCTTCTGCTAACAAGCATCAATATGATCTTAATTTTATGTATCAAGGACATTTAATGGAAACTAATTTTGAGTATCTCAAAGCAAATACATTATCACCACTTGGCACAAAAAACGGATATCAACATTTATGGAAACTTGCTGAAGGTAAAAGTGATCATAACCTAGCCACATTTACCTGGCTTAATAAGAACCGCTTCTACTCTATCTCGAGTCTTGTTTCTGAGGATAGTAAAATGGTTTTTTCCATATTAGGAGCTAACGATCCCGAATTTAATCTCAGAAATGATGCTTCCTATATGTTGCGCGAAAATGATAAAAAAGACCATGTTTTCGTAAATATTATTGAGCCGCACGGAAATTTTGACCCCAAGTTAGAATCTGTTCAGAATCCGCATTCTCGTGTTAAACACATTCAATTATTATTTTCAGATGAAAACTATACCATAGTAAAAGCAATATTCAATAATAATGAAAACTATACGCTAGCAATAGTGAATAACAATCACGATCCACACAAAAAACATACAGTAACCGTTGAAGATCAAGAATTTCAATGGACAGGAAATTATAATTTAAAAACCAACTAAACAATGAGCTATTCTAAAATAAAAAGCGAAGTATTTTTTGTAACAAAAGACAAACCTTGGGAGCAAGCAGCAGAAGGAATTACACGTCAGATGATTGGGTATGATGTAAACATCATGATGGTAAAAGTAGCATTCGAAAAAGGAGCTATAGGATACATCCACGACCATTTTCATTCACAAACTACCTACGTGGAATCAGGAAGTTTTGAAGTGACAATTGGAGATGAGAAGAAAATATTAAATGCAGGAGATGGTTTTTTCATCCCTCCTAATGTTTCTCATGGAGCAGTTTGTTTAGAAGCTGGAGTATTAATTGATGTTTTCAGCCCAATAAGAGAAGACTTTTTAGAAATTGACTTCAAAAAGAAATAATTGATGAAAAAGGTACAAGGATTACGCTGGTGGGTTATAGGTTTGATTGCCTTAGCAGCAGTTATCAACTACATAGACAGACAAGCTTTCTCTGTTTTATGGGAAACTGAAGGTGGTATTGCCGATGAGCTTTATCCTGATTTGGACCAAGAAGGACGCAAAAAAGTATATGGTGATATTGGTTTTTATTTCATTATCGCCTATGCATTAGGACAAGCGCTATTTGGAAGAATTTTTGATAAAGTTGGTACCCGATTAGGTTTTGCCATTTCTATCGGTTTTTGGTCATTAGCCACTGGTTTACATGCTATAGTGAGAGGTTTTTTAGGCTTCACTTTAGTAAGAATGTTATTAGGATTGTCAGAAGCTGGTAATTGGCCTGGAGCAGCAAAAGGAAATGCTGAATGGTTCCCCACAAATGAAAGAGCAGTTGCTCAAGGAATCTTTAACTTTGGAGCGTCTTTTGGAGCGTTAATCTCCATCCCTCTTATAGGACTTTTAGCACAACAATTACATTGGCAATTTGTCTTTTTAATTATTGCTATTCTAGGATTTGTTTGGCTAATTCCTTGGTTTGTTTATGTAAAAACCTCGCCAAAAAAACACCCTTGGATAACTAATAAAGAAAAAAAATTAATTATCGATGGACAAAAGAATGAATCAAATTCTAGTGAAGGTACAGAAGAGAAGAGTTTAAGTTACGGCAAGCTTTTAAAAAACAAACAGAGCTGGGGAGTTATTATAGCCTCAGCAGCTATTGACCCAATTTGGTGGATTTTTGTAATCTGGATACCTAATTATTTGGTTAATGTTTTTGAAATGGATATCGCAGGAATCACCAAATTAGGTTGGGTTCCTTTCCTTGGAGCCATGATAGGAGCTTGGTTTGGTGGATTAATAGCTAAATCATTTTTTGCTAAAGGCTGGAGTACCAACAAAGTTAGAAAAACAACTATAGCTATTGGATGTGCTATTATGCTTCCAGCTTTACTCTCTCTAAGTAATCCTGGTAGCCCACTAATTGCTGTACTCATTATGGCAGTTATTCTATTTGGTTTTCAAACTGCAATTGGTAATATCCAGACACTACCAAGTGATTTATACAACGGAAAATCGGTAGGAACTTTATCTGGCTTAGCAGGAATGTCTGCAAAATTCGCAGCAGCAGTTTTAACATGGTACATCGGAAATAAATTACCAATAGACAAATACTCCTTTGTATTTCTGATCGGAGCTGCACTCGTAGCCATCGTAGTTTTTTCTGTATGGGTGCTTATACCAAAAGTTGAACCAGTAAAGGTAAAGGGCTAATTAATAAGAATTAAAATTAATCAACATAAATAAAATTTAAAAAATGAGTTTAAAAGAAAAAGTTGCTGTAGTAACAGGTGCAACTGGTGGAATAGGTTTTGCAGTTGCAGAAAGATTAGGAAAAGATGGATATACCGTGATTTTAAATGGTATCGAAGATGAAAAAGGAGCTGAAAGAGTTAAAGAACTTACAGCACAAGGAATCACTGCAGAATATTATGGATTTGATGTCACTAATGAAGAAGCTGTTACATCAAATATTACTGCGATCGGTGAGAAATATGGTAAAATAGACGTATTAGTAAATAACGCTGGTGGACTAGGTGGTAGATCTAGATTTGAAGAAATGACCACAGAGTTTTACAGATTCGTAATGGCATTAAATCTTGATTCTACATTTTTTGCATCAAGAGCTGCCATCCCATTTCTCAAAAAAGCAGAAGGATCTTCTATTATCAACTATACATCCAATGCTGGATGGACTGCTGGAGGACCAGGAGCAGGAATTTATGGAACTTCTAAAGCTGCAGTTCATGCAATTACAAGAGGATTAGCAAAGGATTTAGCCGAGTATGGAATTAGAGTTAATGCAGTATCCCCTGGTACAATTGACACTGATTTCCATAAACAAATTAAATCTACTAAACCTGAAGTTTTTAAGTCTTGGGCAAACAATATAATGCTAGGAAGACTAGGACAACCAGAAGATGTAGCTTCTGTTGTTTCGTTCTTAGCAAGTGATAGTGCAGCGTTTATAACTGCCGAGACTATCCAAATCGGAGGTGGACAAGCACTAGGTATTTAATAACATCCTGAAAAATATAAAATGAAAAAAGTAGTAACCTTTGGAGAAGTTTTAATGCGTATTGCTCCTTTGGGAAACAGAAAATTAAAACAATCTAACCAATTAGAATACTACTTTGGTGGAACCGAAGCCAATGTCGCCATTTCCCTGGCACAGTTCGGAAATAATACTAAACATATCACTGCAGTATCCAATGATTTTGTTGGTGACGCAGTAAAGAGCTACTTGCAGAAACTGGGAGTAGATACTGGTTTGATTATTGACTCGTATCATCCTCTGGGACTTTATTTCCTGGAGGTTGGTGCGGTCATGAGATCAAGTACGATTGCATATAATCGTTCTAATTCTGCTTTCTGTCATATTGATCCAGATGCTATTAATTGGGAAAAAGCTCTTGAAGATTGTGATTGGTTTCATTGGACAGGTATTACTCCTGCCCTTTCCTTAAATGCATACAAAGCTTTGCAAAAAGGATTAGAGATTGCTAACCAAAAAGGAATTACCATTTCCGCAGATCCAGCTTATCGCAGTGGACTTTGGAATTATGGGCACAAGGCAAAAGATATTCTTAATCAATTAGTAGAATTATCAAACGTATTCATTGGCGGACCTAATGAAATTAATGAATTACTAGATACCAGTTTTTCCTACGAAAATGAAGATTTTATCCAAGCAAGCAAGCTTCTTATCCAAAAGTATCCGAATATAAAAGGTGTTTTTGATAAAACAAGAGTATCCCTAAATGCTAGTTGGCATAAAATTAAAGCGCGCCTATGGAATGGTGTCGATTTTTATGAAACTAATGAACTAGAAATAACTCATGTTGTTGATAGAATCGGAACAGGTGATGCTTATGCTGCAGGATTAATTCATGGTCTAATGCATTATGATAATCAAAAAGCTTTACAATTTGCCAACGCTGCTTGTGCTTTAAAGCACACTATAGAAGGAGATGCAAATCTGGTTTCAGAAGCCGAAGTATTACATATAATTGAAGGAAACTTATCAGGACGTATAAAAAGATAATATGGCAGATTATACACGAATCGAAGTAGCGCAAATAACAAAGGATACAGGTATAGTACCTTTATTCTATCATGAAGATATTAATATTGTAAAACAAGTTATCAAAGCTTGTTATGATGGAGGTGCACGTGTTTTTGAATTTACAAATAGAGGTGATCATGCTCAAGATATCTTCGGCGAAGTTGCCAAATGGATACAAAAAGAACTACCTGGTATGGTTTTAGGTGTTGGATCTATTGTAGATCCTGGCACCACTTCTTTATTCATTCAAAAAGGAGCTAACTTTATTGTTTCTCCAATCTTAAATAAAGAAATAGCCAAAGTCTGTAATCGCAGAAAAGTTGCATGGCTACCTGGATGTGCCACTCTTACAGAAATTAACTATGCTGAAGAACTGGGAGCAGAAATCGTAAAAATATTTCCCGCTGCTCAAATCGGAGGAGCCGATTTTGTAAAAAGTATAAAAGCTCCATGTCCATGGACTAGTATTATGCCAAGTGGTGGTGTAACTCCAGAAAAAGAAAATTTAACCGATTGGTTTAATGCTGGAGTACATTGTGTTGGTATGGGATCTAAACTAATCGCAAAAGATAAGAATGGAAACCTAGATTATGACAAGATCACAGAGCTTACTAAAAACTCAATAAACATTGTAAAAGACCTACGAAATCACATCTAGCAACCTCAATTTTGACATTATAACTAAACCCTCTTTCAAAATATCAAATTAATACAAAAACAATTAAATTAAATAATTTTTCACAAAAATTGTCTTAAATAAAAATAATCTATATATTTGGTTAACCAATTTGGTTGACCAAATAAAGTCTCACTAATTTTCAAACGAAATAATTATGAAAAAAGCAATACTATTATTAACATGTTTAGGAAGTTTTTGCGTAGCGCAAGCTCAAACATATGATAACAGCACTTATTTTATTAATGAAATAGTTGCTAGTCCGCCGAACTCCTCTTCTACTCTAGTAAACCATACAGATAATAGCAATATAGCTGATCACAAGTTTGATGCTGATGACACCTTTGAATATTTTGAATTCAGAGGAACACCAAATGCTGTTATTGATGATGGTGTTTATTTTATAGTTGTAGATGGTGATGGAGATGATAGCGATGTGGGAAATAATATTGGAAAAGTAAGAGATGCTATAAACTTAAGTGGCCTATCTTTTGGAAGCAACGGAATACTAGCTATTGTTGCAAATATGACGTTTGAAACAGGTTCTGTTGATCAAAATGGAGTTAATATAGAAGGTACAAAAATGATCAATCCATATGCGGATGCTTTGGCTGCATCTGGAGCTAATGTTATAACGGTAGAACTAGAAGGCACACCAGTCTGGAATGATGAATTAGATCCTATGGATGGAAGTTTAGATACCTTAAATAATTTCACAAGCGTAACAGCGGTAACTAACTCCATTGGATATGATGGAACTATAAACGATCAGAGTAGTACGTATATGTTAATTAAATCAACTACTGGATCCCCTAAGGATTTAATTATCGACACAGATGAAAATGGAATAATTGATGATTCAACAGCTGCACCTGGCGCTGATCATTTATCATGGACAATTTATGATTCAGTTAGTATTCTTGATGATGACGATATTACTTCTCCAGAAGTTGGAGAATTTGCCTATGGTCAAATCATTTTTGTTGAATTACTTACAGAAAACGATGCTTTATTAAACTATGATAACAATTTATCAACTGTGGTTACTCTTGAACAATATCCAATGTATATAGCTAGATTTAACGGAACAACAGGTTATGTCGGAGGTACGGACTGGATGGCAGGACGTCTAAACTCTAACTCATTTCCAGAATGGCAAATTAGTACAACCGAAGCAAGAAACATTCCCATAGAATTAACAGGAACAACTGTTCCATTAAGTACTTATGGTGAACCCAATATATCACTTAATACGTTATCTGTAACAGAACAAGAATTGACTGATGATATTTCTTTCTATCCTAATCCTACTTCAAATGTAATTAACATAAATTCTAAAAACGATATTATACAATCTTTAGAAGTTGTGGATGTTACAGGACAAATTTTATTGGACAAAAAAGAAAACTTAGATGTTGTTGATCTAACACCTTTTGCTGCTGGTTTGTACTATCTAAACATATACGGTGATGGTGCAAAAATCACCAAAGCAATCGTAAAAAAATAAGAACACATAAAATCAAAATAATGGTTTGATTTTAAATTTGAGTTTACTACTATCTTTTGATATCCCCGCATTTTTGTGGGGATATCATTATTAAAATCAATAACTTAACGCCCCGTAATCAATGAAACATTTTATTTTTATTTTTGGTTTAATTGTAAGTTATAGTACAACCGCCCAGGTAACGTTAGATGCTAACGGCCCTGGAAATACATATGAACTCATTAATAGTGTTCTTGCACCTACTAGCGGAAACGTGATTGAAGCTCCAGGAATTACAGGAAGTACTTGCGATAACCATTCTACCTATGTCGGTACGGATGGAAATCGTCATATTGATGAGCTATTTGATTCTGATTTAGGAATTAATGTTTTTAGGTTTATTCTTCATGTAGATGAAGATATTGATCGTGACAAATGTAATACTACCGATAGACAACGTAATGAAATCAAAACATACGCCCCATCACCTGATAATCTAAAAGGTACATTAGGAGAAACAGTACAATACAAATGGAAGTTTAAAATCGATGCTAATTTTCAGCCCTCTAGTAGTTTTACCCATTTTCATCAATTAAAATCAGTTGGTGCTGATGCTGCAGAAGAAAGTCAACCACTAATCACTCTAACTGCAAGGAAAGCAAGTGAAGATCGATTAGAGCTAAGATACGCACCTACAACATCGCAATCTACACTAACAACAGTAAATCTTTCATTACTAAAAGGAAATTGGGTAGAAGTAATTGAAACGGTTACTTATGGAGAAACAGGGAACTCCACCTATAACATTATTATTACCAATATTGATAGCGGTGCAGAAATTCTAAACTACTCTTCTTCTAATTTAAGAATGTGGAAAACAAATGCAGATTTTATACGACCTAAATGGGGTATTTATAGAAGTTTAAATTCTGCTTCGGATCTAAGAGATGAAGAAGTGTTATACGCTAACTTTTCCATTACCGAAAATCCGACTTTATCAATACCAACTGTCTCTGAAAAAAAATTATTTGATGTATTCCCAAATCCAGCAGACTCCACTTTAAATATTAATTTTTTAGAAAACATTGGTAATTATGAAATAGTAATCACTAACCAAGCTGGACAATTAGTTCGTAAAAGTGGAATATTAAAAACTGATACACTTGATATCACTGCTCTTTCAAATGGACTCTACTTTATTAAACTAATAGATTATAAAACCAATACCTTTTCTGTGGAGAAAATTGTAAAAATGAACTAATCTCAAATTCAACATGCGATCAATTGTTATTCTATCCATCTTTTTCCTGTATGCTACCTCATATGCTCAAGTTTCACTTAGTGCTGATGGACCTGGAGACACCTATCAACTTATTACTGCTAAATTAGCTCCTGGTTACAACCCTATTGAAGCACCTGGAATAAAAAAGGGTGATTGTGATAACCATTCTAGTTTTAATGACACTCATATAAGTGAGGTTTTTAGTAAAGAATTACAGAAACATGTATTTAAATTTGTAATACATGTAGCAGAAGATAATGATCGCTGCAAAAAGTTCGATCGACAACGTAACGAAATTAAGAGTTATAAATCTTCTCCTGATCATCTAAAAGGAATACAGGGAGAAACAGTGGAATACAGATGGAAATTTAAACTGGATAAAGGTTTTCAACCTTCTAAGAGATTTACTCACTTACATCAACTAAAAGCTGTAGGAGGATTGGATAAAGATATGCCTCTTATTACATTAACTGCCAGAAAAGGAAGTGTTGATCGTTTAGAATTACGATATTCCTCTGGTTTGGTTCAAAACACCCTAACCAAGGTAAATTTAGATGAGCTGAAAGGTAATTGGGTAGATGTAATCGAAACAGTAACTTATAACGAAAAAGGAAAAGCTAAATTTTCTATAATCATTAAGAA
This sequence comes from Aquimarina litoralis, assembly GCF_039523995.1. Taxonomy (NCBI): domain Bacteria; kingdom Pseudomonadati; phylum Bacteroidota; class Flavobacteriia; order Flavobacteriales; family Flavobacteriaceae; genus Aquimarina; species Aquimarina litoralis. The sequence goes on along the minus strand of NZ_BAAAGE010000004.1, from coordinate 289,237 downwards.
TCTAAAAACAGGTAAAACCATATTAGCGTATAAAAACAATGATCTAAAAATGTGGAAAACAGAAGCCGACTTCATCAGACCTAAATGGGGGATCTATAGGAGTCTAAAAAATTCACAAGATCTTAGAGATGAAGAAATATTATTCGCTGACTTTGTAATCACAGAATTATAATTCTAAAAAACAGAGCATTACCTTCATAAAACTTTACACAAAAATAAATAGCTCGACTAATCTTATACATTACAGATCAAAAACTCTACTTAGGTTAAAACCAAAGAAAAAGTCTCCATCACCCCAATCACCAGAAGCCTGACCTAAGAACCCATTTTCAAACATTGGTTGTGCATTTGTAAAATGTAATTGAAATACGTGACCACCAGTTTCTATATCTACACCAATAGACAGTGGATTTTTAAAAGCAGAGCTACTACTTCTGTTTAAATGATATCCATAATCTACATTTAAGCTAAATCGTTTTGTAAGTTTATAACGACCACCAACACCCATAATAAATTGAGAATTATCCTGATCATCAAATCTTACAAAATTTTCATGAAGATAAGAAGGCGCAAGTTCTAGAGATAACCTTTTTCCAAATTTCCTAGCGATCAAAACTTGAGAAACATAAGACAATCTGTTATTAAATTCTAATTTTGGTAACTGATCTTTTTCTAAACCAGTATTTATAGTTAACAAATTATATCCCACGATTGTCAATGGAAATCCATTTTTCTTTTGTCTAAATAATCTATACTTTATATGACCTCCGTATGTTTTCTGAAATGAACTTCGAGCAATTCCAATATTCACAGCATCAGAGATACCATAAATAAACTTTAATTGAGTAACCGCTTGATCTAGTCCAAAGAAATCATCAATTCCGTTTTCTACACTACCGAATCGATGCGCAACAATAAAAAATAAATTTCTCTTATTAACTAATTTTGTAGATTCAAAATTGACAATTTTTAACCCTTTAAAAGTAGAAGAAACATAATTATCCTCTTGTATATCAGACTCCAATTCATTCAACAAATCATCCTGGGCTAATAGAGTATAAGGGAATAGTAATAAAATTAAAATGAGTTTTTTCATTAAGACGATATTATAATAAGAATAAGTGTTTTTACTATTTTACAATGGATGCCTGATCAAGTTTTACGACTTCTAATAGTTCATCATACCCAATACACCTTCCTTTTACAGAATATACTGAATTTAGATTAGCATTAGAGATATTATGATTCGTATCAAAAGTACAATAGGTAGCATTTGCAAGCATTAAAGAATTTGATTCTATTTCGGTTAGCTCTCCTTTTACAATAATTGTTTTGTTCAAATATTTCTTTGACGCTTGTTCCATATCATCAGAAAACTCTTTTACCAAACTAATTGCCTCTAATTCAAACGAAGCTTTTTCTTCTTCGATATTTCTATGAGATTGATAAAGATATTTGTATCCTAAAAACCCTCCTATAGCCAAAATGACTAAAACTATTATCAGCTTTTTCATAATGAATTATAATGCTTAAGTTGTTTTAAAAGTATGAAAATTATCCTCCGAATGAAACATATTTTTGCATATGAATGAAATTTGATCTAATTTCTACCGTCTAAAACTTTATATAAAACTCGCTTATGAAAGTATATTTTCTTAAATTCTTTATCTTTTGTACATTAATTCTACATATAAGTTGCGAGAATGATAGCGAAGATGATTTAGTGGATGTAACACCACCTGTTACTCTAGTTACTTATGAATCTAACGTGAAATCTATTATTGACACAAATTGTATTGCGTGTCATAATGATCCTCCTATTAATTTTGCTCCAATGCCTTTGTTAAATTTCACACAAGTAAAAGAAGCAGTAGATAATCGAAACTTATTGGATAGAGTATCTTCTGAAGATATTAGTTTTTTGATGCCTGCAGGTGGACCAAGACTGCCCCAAGCAACTATTGATATCATTTTACAGTGGAATTCAGACGGTTTATTGGAAGAATAGAAACTATAAAAACACATACCCATGAAAAATATTTTACTTTTTTTACTTATAATAATTTCCGGATCCACCTTTTCTCAGGGAAAATTCATAACCAAAAAAGGTGTCATCAATTTTGAAGCTTCTGTTCCCTCTTTCGAAGAAGTTAAGGCAACAAATTCTACGGTCACAGCTATATTAAATACCGATAATGGTGAAATTGCGGCATTAGCTCTAATAAAAGGCTTTAGATTTAAAAACGCCCTTATGGAAGAACATTTTAATGAAAATTATATCGAATCCGATGATTATCCTAAAGCTACCTTCAAAGGGAAATTGGTTGATTTCGATAAAAACAATATCCAAAAAGAATACATCATTAAGGGAACATTATCGTTGCACGGAAAATCGAAAGAAATCGAGACAAAAGGTACACTAACAAAAAATGACAATAATATTTCCATTTCATCAACATTTATAACACAACCAGAAGATTTCAATATTAAAATACCTAGTATCGTTAGCAAAAAAATTGCAGATGATATCTCGGTATCCTTAAATTTTAATTTGATAAAAAAATAGTTAATTCACTACATTAATATCCCCATAGCATTTCTTATCTATTTTTTATCTTTTTATTTTAAGACAAAATCTTTACATTTAAAAAGGCTTAATTCAAATAATCTGAATGAAATCACTCAAAACGCTGTTATACTTTTCTATTTTTAAGTATCCTCTTTCAGCTAAGGAAATTTATCTGTTTTCAGCAGCAGAAAATGAAAGGGAAGTGAACATTGAATTAGACTATCTAAAACAAAAGGGAGTTGTTTCTACAAATAAAGATTTTTATTTCCTTGACAACAATGTTTCTTCGGTAGATCGCAGAATTGAAGGCAATAGAATGGCAAACTTAGTAATGGATAAGGCTATTCGTAAAGGTGTTTTAATTTCTAAATTTCCCTATGTAAAATCCGTAGGAATTTCAGGAGCGCTTTCAAAAAATTATCACGATAAAAATGGCGATGTTGATTATTTTGTTATCACCAAATCAGAACGTCTATGGATCGCCAGGACATTATTGATGCTTTATAAAAAAATATTTCTATTTAACTCAAGAAAGTTTTTCTGTATCAATTACTTTGTCACAGAAGACTCTTTAGAAATATCTGAGAAAAATATATTTACAGCTACAGAACTTTTAACGCTGATTCCTATATCTGGCGATTTTAAAGATTTTTACAATCAAAACCAATGGGTATCAAACTTTCTTCCTAATCTCGAAATTGGAAAAACTTCTATTACGTCATTAACAAAAAAACCTCTACTATCAGGATTTATAGAAAGGACTTTAAATAACAAACCAGGGAGTGTGTTAGAATCAGTATGTTTAAAATTAACTCTAAAAAAATGGACTAGTAAATTTCAAGATTTAAGCAAAGAGGACTTTAAAATAGCGATGAAATCCACACAAGGAGTTTCTAAACATCATCCACAAAATTTTCAAAAACAAGTAATTGATAAACTGAATCAAAAGTATCAGGAATTTCAATCAAAATATGATATAGAATTAGAAAAAGAGCATGCTTGATATTTTATTTTCACATTCTTATTATTATCCACTGGACCATAAACAATGGAATAACCAAACACCTTATCCTCCATTAGGAACAATATATGCTGCATCTTTAATGAGAGAAAATGGTTTTAGTGTTGATCTTTTTGATACCAATCTAAGAGATAATCCCTACGACATCGAAGCTGAAATTGTTCATAAAAAACCTAAATTTCTGGTGTTATATGATGATGGTTTTAATTATTTAACCAAAATGTGCCTCACCACCATGAGAGAAGCTGCATTTGAAATGATGCGAATTGGAAAAACACATAATTGCACCATCATTGTAAACAGTTCTGACGCTACTGATCATTATCCAAAATATCTATACAATGGAGCTGATTACATTATCCAAGGAGAAGGAGAAATCACTTTATTAGAGCTCATTAACACATTAAAAAAAGGGCTATCTGTAGAAAAAATTAAAGGTCTTGTTTATACAAAAGAGGAAAAAACAATAACTAATCCAAAAAGAGAGGTTCTCAAAAATTTAGATGATCTTCCTTTACCTGCTTGGGATCTAGTCAATATTGAATCTTACAAAAATATCTGGATACATAGTGGAAAAGAATTCACTCTTAATCTTGCCACCACGAGAGGATGTCCATTTAAATGTAATTGGTGTGCTAAACCAATTTATGGTAACCGATATAATAATCATTCTCCAGAATATGTAGTTAGGCATATACAATATTTACAAAAAAATTACCAAGTATATCGTTTCTGGATGTGTGATGATATTTTTGGTCTTACTCCTGGGTGGGTTCAAAATTTTAATCAAGAACTGAAAAGAACAAATACAAAGCTTAGTTATTACATTCAGAGTAGAGTTGATTTATTGTTGAAAGAGAATACTATTGAAGCCTTAGCAGAATCAGGTTTAAAAGAAGTTTGGGTAGGTGCGGAAAGTGGATCTCAATCCATACTTGACGCAATGGATAAAGGAACCAAAGTTGAAGAAATATATAAAGCCACTACCCTGTTAAAAGAAAAAAATATTCGAGTCGCATTTTTTATACAATTCGGATATTTAGGAGAAACTAAAAATGATATATCCAAGACTATAAAAATGATTAAGGAACTTATTCCCGATGATCTTGGTATTTCTGTTTCTTATCCACTACCTGGAACTAAATTTTATGACAAGGTTAAAGATGATTTAAGGTTTAAAGCAAACTGGACAGATTCTGATGATTTAGCAATGATGTTTAAAGGAACTTACAACTCTAAATATTATAAAAAATTACACCGTTATGCGCATAAAGAATATAGAAAAAGTCAAGGGTTACAATTTTTAAAAAAAGCTATTAAAAACCCTGCAGACGTCTCGTCAACGGCTATGAAAAGGATTATTTATCTTTTATATTATTTCCCGAGTGCTTTTATGGATTCACAAATTTTAAAAAGAATGGAGCATTTAAATGAATGAGAGTTTTGACATATCCGCAGCTTCTTATGATGAGATTTTTACAAACAGTCATATTGGAAAACTTCAAAGAAAACGAGTGCATGATTTTTTAACGTCAGTATTTCCAAAAAATGAAAGCTTAGAGATATTAGAAATTAATTGTGGAACAGGTCATGATGCAATTTGGCTTTCTGATTTAGGGCATCGTATCATAGCAACAGATATATCTTCAAAAATGATAGCAGTAGCCAATTCTAAACTCTCAACAAGTAATAATCAACCAGATTTCAGACAACTGGATATAAACAAATTAGAAGAAACTAATTTTAATAATTCTTTTGATCTTATCTTTTCGGACTTTGGAGGTCTAAACTGTCTTTCGCCTTCGGAACTAGAAAACTTTTTTAAAGTGGCTGCAACAAAACTGAAACCAAATGGAAAAATCATTGGAGTAATTATGCCAAAACACTGTTTAATGGAAAACCTTTATTTCATTATAAAAGGTAGTTTTAAGAAGGCCTTCCGCAGGAATACAAAAAACGCAATTGATGTAAACTTAGAAAATACTTCGGTCAAAACCTGGTACTATAACCCTAAGGATATAAGGAAAAAATCTAATAGTTACTTTTATATTAACAAAACAAAACCAATTGGATTTTTAATTCCTCCCTCCTATCTCGAAAGTTTTTTTAAGAACAAATTAGGATTATTAAAATTTTTAAATCATTTAGACTCTTTTTTTCAGCATAATTCTACTATATCCAGTTATAGTGATCATTATGTAATCACGTTATCCAAGAAATGAGCATCGTACTAACCCATGCATATTATCTAAGTACAGATCCTAAAGAACATAGGATTATGAAACCATATCCTCCTTTAGGACAGCTGTATATTTCTTCTTATTTAAAGGAGCACAAGGTAGAAAATTATGTTTTTGACACCACCTTTAGTTCGAAAGAGGAGCAACTACAATTCATACAATCTAAAAAGCCTGATGTGGTTGCTATTTATGCTAACCTTATGACTAAAGTAGACGTTATCGGACTCATAAAAATTCTTGTTGCCGAAGCCTCCTATGGTTTTCCAAAAATAGTTTTAGGTGGTCCCGATGTAACTTATAACACTGAAAATTATTTAAGATCTGGAGCACAATATATCGTAATTGGAGAAGGAGAAGAAACTTTACATCAGTTATATCTTGCGATAAAAAACAAGTCAAACATCAACGATGTAAGTGGAATTGCATATCTTGATAATAACAAAGTGATTAAAACTCCAGCTCGAGTTAAAATGAAAGATCTATCCATGCTTCCTTTTCCAAATAGAAAGGCTATTGATATGCAACAATATTTAGATACCTGGAAGAATAACCATGGAAAAAGCTCTATGACAGTTAGTACACAAAGAGGGTGTCCATATACATGTAAATGGTGTAGTACAGCAGTCTATGGTCAAAGTTACAGAAGAAGACCCGCAAAATTGGTAGCCCAAGAACTTCATATGCTCAAACACGAGTATAACCCGGATACCGTTTGGTTTGTGGACGATGTATTTACGGTAAGTCATAAATGGTTAGCAGAATTTCATAAAGAAGTAATAAAACAAGATGCTATCATCCCTTTTGAGTGTATCACACGAGCCGAAAGACTGAATGACCAAGTGTTACAGCAACTTAAAGAAGCTGGATGCTATAGAATCTGGATCGGTGCTGAAAGTGGTTCTCAAAAAATTGTAGACGCCATGGACAGACGAGTGAAAGTAGAAACTGTAAGAGAGGCTATTCAAAAAACGAATAAATTGGGTATTGAAACGGGTACATTTATTATGGTGGGATATCCTGGAGAAGATGAAAAAGATATTGCAGAGACTATTCATCATCTCAAAGTCGCAAACCCTACTCATTTTACAATTACCGTAGCTTATCCTATAAAAGGAACATCTTTATATAATGAAATAGAAGGTGATATTACAATACAACCCGATTGGAATACCTCAACAGATAGAGATATTGATTTTAAACGCACTTATCATCGTAAATTCTATGATTTTGCCGTTAGAAGAATTGTAAATGAGGTAAACTATCATAAAGAATTATTAAAGGGTGAAAACAAAAACCTAATACGTTCTTTAAAACTAAAGACAAAGTCAATCGCAGCACTTACTGCTATGAAATTGTATAAAGGATGATAGATCTAAACAAATTTAATCATAAACAGGGTATCGTTTATATTACCAAAGAGGATTCCAAATTTTCGAATAAGTATTTGGCTGTTCGTGAAAAAGAAAATCGCATTCTAAATGATGAAGAGGTAAAAAAATTACCTGATCTCCAAAAACACGAGTGGCAATATAGGAAAAGATCTACTGAACGATTTTTAAAGTATATTAAAAATAAGAAACGACCATTAAATGTACTCGACATAGGATGTGGTAATGGATGGTTTACGAATAAAATTGCCAATGTATTAGAAGAAAATTATGTAATAGGAATTGATATAAATAGTATAGAACTAGCGCAAGCGTATCGTATCTTTAACAAAGAGAATTTGCAATTTGTATACGGTGATATTTTTACTATAGAATCAATTTTTGATAAAAAGTTTGATTGTATCACTCTAAACGGATGTATACAATATTTCGCGCAGGTAGATAAACTGTTAAATAGGATATGTACATTTTTAAAACCTTATGGAGAAATTCATATTATAGACAGTCCTTTTTATACAAAAGAACAGATCCCTGAAGCTAAAAAACGTACTGATATGTATTATTTAAACCTTGGAGTACCAGAAATGGCTAAACATTATTATCATCACGAAGAAAATCAACTCAGGAATTTCAATACATTATATTCATATAAGCGCAACATTATTCACAAGGTTCTTGGGAGAAAAGAATCTCCTTTTTCTTGGTATTGCTACATAAAAAAATGAATTTAAATGGTTAGAAAAAAACTTCTAAAAGATATATTATATTATAGTGTTTTTACATTCATTATACTTGTTTTAGCTGAAGTAATTTTATCATTATCAAACATTTTTCCGAATGATTATTACACTAATACGCCAAATACAAAACAAAGCTATAGTGAAAATCCAAGTAAAATAGAGGGCATTTCTGGAGCATATGAAATAGGATATGATGCGCTAGGTTCGAGATCCATTTCAGATTATTCAAAAGCAACTCATAAGATTATTGCAATTGGCGGAAGTACAACAATTTGCTCTGTATTAACTCAAGAAAAAACTTGGACTGCTTTACTTGATAAAAAATTAGGCGACTCTTATTGGGTTGGCAATTTTGCAAGGAGTGGAAACAGCAGTAATCACCATGTATTCCAATTTCAACATATTCTTGATAAACCCGAATTAAAAGATACTAAAATAGTATTAATGTTAGTAGGTGTAAATGATTGTAGGGCATATTTGATCTCTCCTGATAAATATATAAACATGTCAGACACCAAAGTAAAAACAACTGCTTTTAATCATATCCCGAATTCTGAATTACCTTTTTTAAGGAGCCTTAACTTATATAAACTTGCAAAAAAAGCAAGACAAAGAATTTTGTATTATTTGCTCCCTAGAAAACCACTTGATTATTTAGAAAAATATGAGAGTAAAATAGAACCCATTACTGAGCTTCCAGATTTAACCGATGGTTTAAATCATTATGAACGTAATTTAAATAAGATTATAAAGGAAGCACAAAAACGTGATATCTCAATAATTTTCATGACACAACCAACGATCTGGCAAAAAGACTTGTCAGATAAACATAAAACATTACTTGCTGCCAGATCACATTACAATAAAACCCCTTTGTATACGGGAGAAGCTTTAAACAAAATCATGACTACTTTTAATGAACGCCTTATGACCGTGTGTAATAAGAATAATATTCCCATAATTGATTTACAATTACCTAAAGATCAGACCATTTTTTATGATGATATGCACTTTAATGAATCTGGTGCAGAAGTAGTAGCTGAAAAAGTCTATAATTTTTTAAGACTAAATAATCATGTAACTACTGATGAATAATAAATTTCTATATAAATAGTCTAAAAACCGTACAGAAACCAGAAATAAGCTTAAACACTATATATGAAAACACGATTATTTAAAAAGATTTTATTCTCTGGGATACTACTCTTAGTTTTATTAATAATCACAGAAATAATACTTTCCGTACTTAATCCTTTTCCAGATGGATTTTACACTGGAACTCCAGATTCTGGGTTTATCTGGGAAATAAACACCGATGAAATTATTGGGATTCAAGGAAGTTCTGAAGTTAAGTTCGATCGACTAGGAGCTAGATCTACATCTAACTTTGAAGAAAAACAACATAAAATTGTAGCTTTCGGAGGAAGTACCACTGCTTGTTTTGCATTAACACAACAATTAACGTGGACTGCTTTATTAGAAAAAAAGCTTGGAGAATCTTATTGGGTTGGAAACTTTGGATTACCAGGAAATAGTAGTAATCATCATCTGCTACAATTCAAACATATTCTTAAAAAACCAGAATTAAAAGATGTCAAAACAGTTTTAATTTTACAAGGTGGAAATGATTTTGTTGGCTATCTAGTTTCTTCTAACTTCTACTTAAATTCATCCGATGATCAATTAAAAAAAATAGCTTTTCAGCATTTACCTAAGAAAGAATATGCATTTCGACAACGATTTGCTTTATATCAATTATTAAGAAAAGCTAAGCAAAAAATTATTTTCTATCTGTATCACAAAGAATCTTTAACTCAAACTGCGAATTCCATCAAACTTAAAAGACAAACATCCAATTTAGTTGAAAAACTTCCTGCATTGACAGAAGGATTAAATCATTATGAAAATAACATTCAAGACATTATTGATATGGCTAAAGAAAGAGATTTAGAGGTTGTTTTTATGACACAACCTACCATGTGGAAAGAAAACTTAGAACCACAATATGAAAAGTTATTACTAACTAGTGGTTTCATGAACAACGAGCAGTTTTATAGTACTGCAGCTTTGAGCGAAGGAATGTCAGCTTTTAATGAAAGACTAAAAATGGTTTGTGATAAAAATGAAGTGAAATACATAGACCTAAATCTTCCAAAAACTACAGAGACATTCTACGACGATTTTCATTTTAATGAATCTGGTGCGGAATTGATGTCTGATCAAATATCAAAGTTCTTACTTTCGAAAAGTAGTCGAAACTAATATCGTGCCTTAAAAAATTATGCTAACTGTTGTTTTTTGAAGAAGGCATCTACGATTTTCTTTTCAACAGGGATATGAAAAAACTTGTATTTACATCTTATCCTAGCCAATAATTGTAAAGGTTTATAAATATTTCTTTGATTTGAATACGCAAATTTTAGATAGAACTTAAATTTCTCAAAGAAATCATATTTTTTTTCACTAACCCAAGGTCCAATAGAACCTACGAAATCAAAATCCGACCATTCATGAACTGTTTCGGGTAACTTATAACCATTTTTTATAACATTGTCAGTAATAGTTGTGCCTGGATATGGTTTAAAATAAAAAATAGGTGTTCTAAAATCGGGATGCATACTATTAAGTTCCAATGCTACGCGCACGGTTTCCTCGACGCTCCGATCGCTTTCTTCTGGAAAGCCGACAATAAAAGGAAATTGAACAGCAATACCTAGTTCTCTGCAGCGTTCTGCGCACATATATACCTGTTCTATTTTTATATCCTTTTTTAACCAATCCATCATTTCCTGAGAACCTGACTCTACTCCAATAAGTAACCTTCTTAAACCAGAATCCGCACAAATTTTAAAATCTTCTAAACTCATTCTTGATCCTTGATCAGCTCTCATGGTAGCAGCCCAAGTAAAGTTTAGCTTCTTTTCGATCATTTTTTCAGCAATTTCAATAACTCTATCTCGATACGTAAAATAGGTTTCATCCTGAAGGTTTAAATCCGTAAATTTATACTTATTGTAAAGTTCTTCTAATTTATTTACCATTACGTCAGGAGAAATAGCGGTCCACTTTCTTTTATAAACGAAAGGATCCGCACAAAAACTACATCGAAAAAAACATCCTGTTGAAGAAATGTAATCCAACTGTCTTCTTCCCTTTTTTTCAAAATACTTTTCTACATCAATTAAATCATAATTTATATCAGCAAAAGCATCCATTTTAGAAATAACTCTTGGCGGGTTTTTTACTATTTTTCCTTCCTTATTTCTGTAACAAATTCCTTTTACAGTTGCAGGTTCTTCGTGCTTAACAATTGTCTCTACTAATTCTTTAAATGTATCTTCTCCCTGTCCTTGAACTGTTATATCTATATTTATTTCATCCTTTAAAGTCTGCTCAGGAAACAACGATGTATGCCAACCTCCCCAAATTACCGGAATATCTTGTCTTATTTTTTTTACCTCCTGTGTAACTTTTAATGCATCTTTTATAGGTCTTCCTGTTAGTGCCGTAACACCAAAACAAATAGCATCTGCTAAATGTGTTTGTATGGTCTTCATTGGATTTTCATCAATTCTTCCATCTATAATTATTACTTCATATTTTTGGGAATCTAGAACAGATCCTATTGCAAGTAATGCCAATGGCATATCAAAAAAAACAGCAATAGGATTATACAGCAGGACTTTGTGTTTCTTCAAAATATTTTTTTATTAAATATAGTACATACTACTTAAAAATAGAAAATGTCTTGATACCTTTTTTATGAAAAAAATATTGAATCGACGTAATACATACACCTAACCCATAGGTTACACTTCGATTAAAATTAATAGACGAACTCTCACTAGAATAGGTTGTAGGACAAGTTATTTCAGCAATCTCAAAACCTTTATTAAAAATTTGACACAGCATTTGGTTATCGAAAATAAAATCATCTGAATTATGATCTAATGCTAATGAATTTAAAACTTCTTTGGAAAAAGCTCTAAAACCAGTATGATATTCAGATAATTTTTGTCCTATCAAAATATTTTGAAATAAAGTTAAGAATCTATTCGCTATATATTTATAAAGAGGCATTCCTCCTATTAATGCTCCTTTACCAAGAATTCTAGATCCCAAAACAACAGGATATACTTTATTAGCAATTAAATAACACATAGAATGTATCAACTTTGGTGTATATTGATAATCTGGATGTAACATAACCACTATATCTGCACCCAAAGCCAAAGCTTTTAAGTAGCAGCTCTTTTGATTTGCACCATATCCTTTATTCTCATCATGCTTAAGAATATGTTTTATCCCAAGCTTTCTTGCTACTTCAATAGTTTCATCAACACTATTATCATCTACTAAAACAACTTCATCAACAATATCAAAGGGAATCTCATTATATGTTTTTTGCAATGTTTCTGAAGCGTTATAAGCCGGAAGCACTACTATAATTTTTTTATTATTAATCATAGTTTAATAAAGAAACCTGTTATGGAAAAAAAAGAATTATTTTTTTATCATCGTCAATTTAACAACTATATTTATATAAGCAAAATAAAACAACCTTTTGAAGTTTCTAAAGACCTGTAGTTTTTCTTACCAAAGCATTATACTTCTAATGATTCCTTTCTTAATAATAGGCATTCTTAGAATATTGGGATTTGACGGACTTTATGGGCAAGATGCTTATGAATATTTACGATATACTAACGCAATACTAGAATATCTACAATCTGGAAAACACCCTGGAAACTATTTTTGGCCCGTTTTATATCCAACTTTAGGAAGTTTGCTAACGTTTATATTCGGTGATACATCATTTGCTTTACAATTCATAAGTTGTCTTAGTTTTTCTATTTGTGGTATTTACTCGTTAAAGACTCTTCAACTATTATATCCAAAGGATCATTTTCACTTTTTCTATGTGCTAATTTTTGGAATTCTGTGCCCTTTCTTGCTAAAAATGGGACTCATTATTATGTCAGATGCTTTAACAATGGTATTTGTGATTTTATCATTCTATTTCTTCTTTCGAGCATACTACAATAAAAAAAGTTTAGTTCCTGTATTCGTTTTTGCCACAGCAGCTCTCATGACACGTTACGCGTCTTTATTTATAACTTTTCCAATTATATTATTTGCATTATACCTAATATTTACTAATAGTAAATTTCAGCAATTACTAATCGCAAGTCTATTAAGCCTTATAGTTACGATACCCTTTTTTATTTTTCAATGGGGAGCTTTATTTGAAGTTTCTTCCAATTACTTTTTAAATGCTTGGTCCTTTACAAACTACTTCAAATCTAGCTATACAACACAAGACGGAACAGCAAGTTTCATTTTTCCTAATTTGATATTTACATTCTATGTATTTTTTCATCCAGGTTTTATTTTTATTGGAAGTATCTTAAGTTTAATTACTTTAAGAAATTATACATCTCTAAATAAGTTTCATCATATTATACTTTTGACAAGTTGTGGGTTATATATTTTCTTTTTAGCAGGAATTCCATTCCAAAATCCTAGAATATTGGGATTAGTATTTCCATTAATTTTAATAATCATGTTTCCAGCATTTGTCAGTTTAATGAAAATTAAAAATATTCGAAGATTTTTGATCCCAATAGGAATAGGTTGTATCACATTACAATTAATTTTTTTTACAATGACTTTTAAGCCATTATTCTCGCGTACTATTATAGAAAAAGAGTTAGTTACTATGATACAACCATATCAAGGAAAAACACTCTATAGTTTCGACGTAGATTTAGCTTTGCAAGGACGTGGATTGGTATTTGATTATAAAAATTTGTATTTACAACGCTATTACAATTTTCAAAAGAATGATCTGATTTTATTTGATCCTATTCGATATCAGGTACAATGGAAAAATAAAACTCCTATGCTTAACTGGGAGTTTATAGAAAAAAATTATAAGCTAAAAATTTTGGCTAATCATCCCAAAGGGTGGAAACTATATCAAATTAGATAAGATGCTTTGGAAACGAATTAAATATCGCTTAAGATTATTATACACATCTGTTTTATTGTATCTAGGTTTTGAGAAATTATTACTCAAAAACAGGTACGGCGAGCGAATTTTGGTTTTTCATGGTATCGATAAAGTAGGTAAAACTTGTTATAATAGCCGTTTTATAGGAGTTGATACTTTTGAAGAATTTATAAAGTATATCACGCAACACTATCATGTTATTTCGTTAGATGATTTCTATGCAAAAAAGTTTAAACCTAATACTCTTAATATTACATTAACTTTTGATGATGGGTATTATAATAATTACGCTTATGCTGTACCTATTTTAAAAAAATATAAAGTTCCTGCTTCCTTTTATATTACTACGGTACATGATAAGAGTCCATATTTATGGGCCGATTTTGTAGATTTAATTTCTTATCACACAAGTAGACAAGAAATAGTTTTTGAAAAAAGGACGTATATAAAAAACTCTAAAAACGAGTTTGTAGCTAATGGTATTTCATTGAAAAACATAGCCAAAACTCTACCCTATGAAAAGATTAAAATTTTATATGATATTTTACAAAAGGATTGGGAATCTATATCCACAACTTCTATTTCTGATTATTGGGAATTAATGAATTACAGACAAATCCAAGAGATTTGCTCCGACTCCTTATTCTCTATTGGAGCACATGGAGAAACACACGTAAACTTGATCGATATACCAATAAACGATGCTAAAAAAGAAATATTCAACAGTAAAAAAACACTTGAAAAAATATGTGATGAACCCATTGAAGAGTTCGCTTTTCCTTTTGGATATTATTCTAAGGAATTAGTTGATTATTGCGAAGAAATTGGTTACAACAAAATACTATTAGTTGATTATAATAAGGATGAAACAAACGATAATCAATTATTAAGACCTCGTTTTGTAATGAATCCCTATATTACTTTGAAACAGCAATTAATATACTTACTAAAAGGTTCTTATTTCTAGAAACTTATGTTATATAAAGAAAAATATATTCTAAAACGTGTTGACAACAATGATTTTCCGGCTATTAAAGAACTTTTTTGGAAAGTCTTTAAGAAAAAAGTTACACTCTCTTATCTTCAAAACAAATACAACACATCTTATCTTAACGTAAATTACATTTGCAGTATAGCATATTGCGAAAAGATTCCTGTTGCTTTTTACGGAGCGATTCCACAAAAATTCAAACGCCATAATGATGAAATTTATGTTGCTCATGCCTGCGATTCCTATACATTAGCAAATCATCAACGAAAAGGGTTACATTATGAATTAGCAAAATTAGCCTATGCTATCATGAAAGAAAACAACATAAAGTTTGTTTATGCTTTTCATAGCGAAAACACTTATTATAGCACCAAAAAATTAGATTGGAAAGAGCACAAACATTTGCAAAGATTCCACATCAAAATATTCACTTTACCAATAGGGAAAATAGTGAATAAATTAGGCTGGTCTGGAGTGTATGATATTTTTTTAAATCAAAAACTGTCTTCAGAGGCAATTCATAAATTAACTCTGGAACATAAAGATAAGTTTTGCTTAAAATTTAATTCAGATTTTATAACATATAAGGATAGTTTTAAAAGTCATTATTATATTGAAATTGAAGGTTGTATCTTCTGGTTTAAAATACAAGCAATCATGCATATAGGAAAATTCTTTGCTCCATCTGAAATTGCTTTACAAAAGGCTTTAAAAAGACTTAAGCGAAAAGCATTTTTTCTGGGTATCAACGAAATTCTTTTTCAAGTAGATCCTGATTCTATAGCATCTAAACAATTACAAAGTATAACGAAACCAAAAGAATCTTGGCTAGTTGGCTATTTGGATTTCGATAAAAATATAAATCTCAATGATTTCATATTTACATATTCTGATTTAGACACTTTTTAATATGGAAATAAAACTTAAAAATTATTCATTCAAAATAGATCCAGGACAGAACAAACACTATTGGGAATATATTAATGCCACAGATTGGGAGCCACATACATTTACTATTTTTGATTATTTCATACATAAAGAATCCAATGTACTCGATATAGGTGCTTGGAGTGGAGTCCTTACATTGTATGCCGCAAAAATTGCTAATAAAGTACATGCTATAGACCCTGATCCTATTTGTTTTAAAGAGTTAAATACTAATATTAAATTAAACCCTTCCATAGCTAAAAAAATAAAGACTTATAACAAGGCTATTTCAGATGTAAAGGAAACCTTAAAACTATCTGCAAGAGACTCTTATGGAGCCTCTTCCAGTAGTATTTTAAATCGTAAACGGGATACAGAAAATTCTTTAGAATTAGAAACCTTATCATTAATAGATTTTATAGAATCAACAGGAATTCAAGAAATTGATTTTATTAAAATGGATGTTGAGGGCGCTGAATTCAAAATTTTACCAAAAATTGGAAAGACAATAGAAAAATTAAACCATCCAACTTTGTACGTATCTTTTCATTATAATTTTTTAAATGAACATATTTACGCAAGAAAAGTTCCTTTTAGTTTTTTAAACAAATTAATGATGCGCTTAGAAATGGTTTTTGGATTTTACGTATTTAAAAATAGCATCCTTAAAGAAATTAATAATCTATTTAGCGAATTAAATAGTTACAAGTATATTTATAATACTAGCGGAACTTTAGTTCCTTTTAATCATTTAAATAAAAATCCAGCAATGATTAAAAACACAGATTTAGTATTTACAAATATAGAATGGAAATAAAAAATCTTAAATCATGCAATCCAAACAAACTTGAATAAAAGCAAACGACATATTGTATTTCTAACACCTGGATTTGCTTCATCAGAAAAAGATTCTACAACTATCCCTGCATTACAGATTTATTTAAAAAGTTTACGCAAAGAATTACACGATTCAAAATTAACCTTATTAGCATTTCAGTTTCCTTTTTCTTCAAAATCATTTATTTGGAATGGAATTGAAGTAATACCATTAAATGGAAAAAACAAAAGGTGGAAAAAAATATATATCTGGAAAAAGGCATTATATATTCTTAAAGAAACTCATTATAATCATCCAATAACAATCATACATAGCTTTTGGATTGGCGAATGTTCTTATATCGGGTTGAAATTTTCTTCTAAACGAAATATCAAACATATCACTACTGTTATGGGACAAGATGCTTATCTCGGTAATAGATATGTTAAAAATCTAATCCACAGCAACTCCCATATTATAACTCTTTCTAAAAATCAGCAAAACCTGTTATACAAAAATCACAATTTACAATCAAATGTAATACCTTGGTTTATTGACACTTCATCATTCCCTGATCTCCAAAAAAGTAATATTGATATTTTGGGAGTCGGATCTCTTAATAAAATAAAAAATTATCAATCTTTTATAAGTATTATTAGAGTGTTAGTACAAAAGCGACCTAACCTTAAAGTCGAAATTATCGGAGAAGGGGCTGAACGTACTTCAATAGAAACACAAATAAAAGATCTAGGTTTGAAAAATAATATTTCTTTGCTTGGTAGCCTCTCAAGAAAAAAAGTTCTTCATAAAATGGCTGAGGCAAAGGTGTTATTGCATGTAAGCAAATATGAATCTTTTGGACTTGTATTTTTGGAAGCTTTATATTCGGGTATGCTCATTGTTTCTCGAAATGTTGGTATAGCAGAAACTAACAATTCTTGGTCTATCTGCAACACCAATAACGAAGTTATTGTGGCTTGTGATGTTTTTCTAAACCATTCCCATAAACAAAAAGAAAGAAAGTTATTGTACTCTGAAACAGATACTATTACCTCATATATAAAGTTGTATAATGAATAGATTCTTCATGATATTTATCAATACCATACGGGGATTTGCCAATCCGGCGTATAATTTTTTGATAGCTATTTTTGGAATTAAATCGTTTGGAAAGGAAGATTGGGCATCAGTAATTAGTATATTATTATGGGTTTTCTTTATTGTTTTTAGTATTGGATGGGGAAATCGCGAATATCTGATTAGAGCATATGCTAAACAACCAGGAAAAATAAACTACCTATTCTATTCTAATTTTTTAAGTAGAAGCATTTTGCTTCCTATGGGCCTATTATTACTATTATTTTTTCCATTAAACGTTGCTATCTGGGGGGTAACATTAGTTGTATGTATTCACACATTCAATTCTTTGGATAGCCTAATTGTGTATCATCAAAAATTTGAGGCGCAATTTATAGCAGATACTATTGCATTTTGTGTAGTTATTGGAGGTATATTTTATAGTAACAACTTTGATCTTATCTTTTTTTTAAAACTATATAGTTTTAGTTTTCTTCTTAAGGTAATAACTCTTTTAATTACACTAAAACTTTGGAAAGAAAAAATCATATTTAGGATATCTATAAGCGCATTTAAAAATGGGTTCCCCTTTTTTATTTTAGGCTTTGCTGGTTGGTTAACATCAAAAATTGATCTCTACATTGTGGATTATTATCTTCCCAAATCCAACTTATCAGAATATCAATTATTAATTACAGCCTTTGTAATGTTACAAGCGGTCGCAGGCTTTGTAATGGTGCCTTTCACAAAACACATATATAGATTAACACCCGAAGTGATAAATAAGATAAAACACAAGCTATATATTTCGGCACTTCCTATAGTAATCATGGGAAGTATTGGAATTTGGATTATTATGGAACAATTCATTTTCCTGAATTTTTCTCTCAAGTATTATATTTTGGGAGGATTTGTAGCTTTACCTGCCTTTTTTTACACAATAAATATCATGGAACTTATTAAAAATGGACAAGAAAAAAGAATCTTAACAATTAATATTGTAGCTCTTTCAACAAGTTTAATTTTAGCTATATTACTAATTAAAAAACACCAACTACTTGGAGTTCTATTCTCAGTATGTATTTCTCAATGGATAGTATTTGTACTTTACAAACTAAATTCTATGAAACATTCTACAAAATCTTTTATTTCTTTTTTCCACTAAGTAGATTAAGCAACTTACTCACAAAATCGTCATTTATACCTAAAATTCCTTTTAACCAACTATATAAAGCGATAATTTTTTTATCTACCCATATTAAAACAGACTTATAACCATCATCGGGGCGAGCTCTATAATTTGTTGATCTTTTTTTGAATGAACCTTTTTCTTCTTCTGTGAAATAATACAATGCTATAGACTTCCGTGTTACTGCTATTGGACAATTGATAGGATCCGGAAAGCCATGAAATGAATCTTCATTTGTATTAAAAATAACTACACGATTAAATATTGGTGAAATAGTTACGGAACATCTAGACATATCTTTTTCCCACAATTCCAAATTTCCACCATAAGATTCTTTCCAATCTTTATTGAGATAGACTAAGACATTTACTCTCCTTCTCCAAGTTTTTTTATGAGGATGCACTGTAAAATCTGCATGAACATTTAGATAACCACCATTCTCACTTTGGTGAATTCCTCCTCCTTCAATAGTAGTATCAGCTATTAAGTTTTTTATCCCTGTAAGCTTCTCCAAATATGTTACAAAATGTGATGAATTTAACTCTTTGATCACTTGATCCCTTATAAATGAAGGTATCAAATCAAGTTTGTTTAACCCATGCTTTTTTTCATTGATATGGACGTAATGAATCCAACCTTCATCTTTTATTTTCGGAAAAACCGCTAAAGCCTTATCTGCTGCTGCTTTCTCCAAAAAATCATCAAAAATAATATGAGGATAAGGTGTAGCTGTTTGGTATTTATGATTATCAACATGAAGGGAGGTATTTCTTTTTTGATAATCTATAGTCATAGGAATTAGAGCATCTTTGATTACAATGGTTATAAATGTAATAAAAATACTTAGCAATATTTATTTGGTTAAAATTTCTTTATGTAATTTTATTTTGATTTTCGAATCCTTATCTATGAAGTTTTTAAGATTATTCCTTATAAATCTGCTTGTACTTGCAGTGTTAACACTTATAGTTTCTATTATTGCCTACTTCATTGGTTCCTACAAAATCAATAATTTTTTCAAATTAAAAGGAAAGAATCAGATTTCATATCTTAAGTATGATTCTATAGCTATGTTTGTTCACAAACCAAATATAAAAATCTATGATAATTGGGGAACTCCAGAGCAAAAACTTACCACCGAACGTAGAACTAATAATTTAGGGTTTAGAGAGGACCTAGATACTGAAAACAAAAAACTGCCAAATGAGTTTCGAATTTTGGTAACAGGAGATTCTCATACTGATGGTGTTTTAAAACATAACTATCAATCATTTGTTAACAAGTGGGAGAATAAGTTAAATAGAACAGACAGTACTGTCTTTTATAACTGCATTAATGGAGGAACTGCGTATTATACTTTTAGAAATTATTTGGGCTTCTTAAAAAAGTACAAAGACTTAAAACCTGATATTTATCTAATTAACATTTTTACAGGTAATGATTTTAGAGAGACTTTTCTGTATGAAGATGATCGAACCAGTTCAAAAAATGTTTTTAAAACAATTTTCATACGAACTAAAAGAAAGTTTTATTCTAATACCCAAAAAAGTATACCTCCAAATCAAGGATTAGATCAAGTATTATATTTTAAACATTTCCCTGATGATATGGAAACTTCTCTTGAAACTGCCAAAAAATATATTTCAGAAATTAAATCTATTTGTGCCGAAGAAAATATTCGACTTATAATTACTTTATTGCCTTCTAAACTTGAAACTAATTCAGTTTTTAGAAATGAAATTCAATCACTTTTCAAACTTAATGATGAAACTATTGATCGTAACAAAAAACTTACCCTCTTATTAAGCAACTGGTTAGATCAGCAACAGATAGAATATTATGATCTTAAACAACCACTAAAACAGGCTAAAAAGAAAGTCTACTGGGATGAAGATTTACATATTAATGTTGAAGGACATCGTGTAATCAGTGACCATCTTTTTGAAGTAATATCATCTCATGTACCATAAACGAATAATATTTATTCTATTTCCTCTTCAAGACTTGCGCAATAGGTAACATACATAACGCCTTCGCCAGGAAGCCATCTACTATATGATAGTTTTTCATGAATAGGATTTCCGGTATCAGCACTAAACACTAATGTATACACCGGTGTTACATCCTCCCACCACCTTTTTTTTGCTTCAGAGAAATGATACCAGGTAACAAATTCTGCACCACCTTGAATTTTATTTGTAGGAACACCAGCATCTAAAAGTCTGTTAATTGCATCCCAGCGCACTCGATTCCAAGACAAATAGTCATGTGTTCCACAAACAGAAAACCAACTGATCAATCCAAGAAATACAAAAGCTGCGTATTTAGAAATTTTATTCGGAAGAGGGTTAATTTCATATGAAGCCAGAAAAACTATAACTATCGGAAAAAGTGGTAACAAATAACGATCATACACCCCAGCAACAAGAAATGGAGCCAAATAAATAATAGAAAAAACACATGAAAATATAACTTCTGATCGAATTACTTTTTTTTCAAAAACCTTTCTTCCTAAAGAGATTCCTCTAAAAAGCAAAGCTATACTCGAAAAAACACCAATACCAGTAATAATCCACCAAAAAAACATAGGAGCATTGGGAGTTGGAGTATATGTATAATTTGCTCCAATATCAGTTAAAGTAGTGGGGCCTATTCCAAAATCAATCCAAATATTATGTAAACCCGGCAGAACTTTACCAAACTTTATTAACAACCCAAGAATCAAAATCACGTAAACAGATATTATCCAAGTATCCCTTTTAAATCTATTTCGTTGGATATAATAGATATGAATGGGACTTAGAAGAAAACCTAAATAAGAAAGACAAACCAATATGTAACTAAAAATCCCAAGAAAAAGACGAATATCTAAATGTTTTATCCTTTCTATAAGTTGATTAAACTTAGAATTGTATCGTTCTTGTAGCAGCCCTTCTGATTCCATAATATGATAAAATAAAAAGTGCGCAACCAATAATATTACCGCTGGTAATAAAGCTTTTGCTATATTCTTGAAGTTTCTTTTTTCTGTTAACGCTACGGTTACTATCCACACTAATGGAAATACCAATGCTAACTGCCGAATTGTAAATGCCCAACAACATAAAAAGACAGCTATAATTAGTGGCTTCCAAGAATCTGTTTGCAAAGCTTTTGTAAAAAAATAAAACGCCCATATTGTCAAACAATAAAATGGAACATCCGTCATGAAAGAAAAAGACAGTGACAGAAAAATTGGATTCATCATGCATAAAAGTGTACTAAACAATCTAAACCATCTAGGAATTTTTGTAAGTCTAAAAAGCTCATATGTTCCAAGTATCGTAAAGAATCCCATTACCAAAGTAGACCAGCGCAAAACGGTAAAAGAAAATCCAAACATTTTAGTAAATAAATAACCGTAAAAGACATGACCAACTAACGTCATTTCTCCCCAATTATAAAGCTTTAAGTACCCTTTATCGAAAAGAGTTTTAACAGATTTTGCATAACACCAATCATCATTTAAAGGAAAATCTCCAATAGGATTAATAATCAGAATAAGCAGTAACCATAACAACAAAAGAAACAATTGATCTTTGAAAGGTTTTATTTTCAATAAAGCCATAGTTATTGGTAATATTTAAAATACTGTTGAATCTTTTCTTTGGCAAAACTATTTCCTAAAGCACTCCAATGTCCATCACATGATAGAAATTGTTCTTCACATTGTTCAATGGACAATTTATCAGTTTCTGGTAATAAATCTAAATACTCAATACCCAGATCATGACAAAATACACTTAACTCCTTTCCTAACGGATTTTCCCCATGCTTCCTATATGCCTTTATCTCCTGAAAAATAGGAATAGTAAATACCATAACTGGTTTGTCTCCAGCTATTAATTTTATTTGTTCTAAAGCATATTTCATACGATTAATTTGCTTTGGAGAATAACTAAAGTATGATGGTACTTCTTCTGGTGATAATAAACTATCTTTTGGTATTGCTTTAATTCTTCTTTTTGCTTTAACATATGCTAACATGTTATAAGAGTATGTGAAATTTTTAAGAAAGACCTTTAATTTATTATGTTTTTTAGGTTTGGCACTTGATTTATTCATACTATTAGCATGATAAACTAGCTTATAATTCGGATACTCTCCATCAAAAAATGGCCTATATCGATTTCCTCCAACCCGAAGACTTATTTCATAGTCATCATCTATAAAATCATTTGAAGGTAATATCCCAATTAGTATAGCTTCATGACTATAAGTGCTAGCCAAAGTTTTGTACAGCATATAATATTGAGTCGGTCCAAAATTACCCGCCATTCCATAGTTAAGATGAGGAACTTTTGTATCTATTTCCAGTAAATCAGAAACTCTCTCATTTACCTGAACTCCAACACCCTCCATAAACGAATCTCCTAATACAACAACTCTCTTATCTAGAGATTTAACCTTACGTTCTTTATCCCTAAAACCACTACTATTGCTTTCATAGAGCACATCGAAACATATTTTCTTTTGCCTGTAAAAATGATCAGGAAGATGAATAGTTCCAAAATCCTCATTAAGATCGAACCAAAACCCTTGAGTATTTTGCAAAGAATAAATGGGAACTTCTATTTTTATATCGGTTTTATGAACATATATACCTAAGACCACTTCCCAGAGAATAATAGTGAAAAATGAAATGGTTCCGAATTTAATAAAAACACGAATCAAAGACTTTTTCATATTCTTAATGCTCTTTATTGTTTATTTATATTCCTCTAAAATAGCATATAGTTCGTTTAAGAAAAATCTAAGCAAAGAATAATTTTGCTATAATTTCAAAAAAATAATATTTGCTTTATATTTAAATATTAGAATTCAATAAACTAATAATGATAGAATACACTTAGAATGATCACAAAAGTCATTAGAAAACTTCAAAATGCAAAAATAAAAACCATCGACGATGATTTTATCAAAAGATTACGTTGTTCTGTAATTGGAGAAGGAATGCTGCATGAAGGTAATATTTATTTAATAGATAAAGCCATTAAAAATATGCCCAATAACGGATGTGTTCTAGAAATAGGTTCATACGGAGGATTATCAACTAACCTAATTTTATATTTACTTCAAAAGAATAACAAACATCATAAAATGGTAGGCTGTGACGCTTGGATTTATGAAGGATTTAATGACCACAAAAATGTAGATAAAAATGATTACATAGATGGAAGAACAGATATTAGCAGAAAAACCTACATGGATTACATAAAAAATTCATTTATTAACACTACCATCTTTTTTAATAAAGACCAATTACCACATACTTGTAATTTACTATCTGATGTCTTCTTTGAAAAGTGGTTCACTGATGACCTCTTAGTAGACGTTTTTGGCAGAGAATTTCATCTCAATGATAAAATCGCATTCTGTTATATAGATGGTGATCATTCATACGAACAAACCAAATCTGATTTCCATAATACCGACAAACTATTGCTAAAAGGCGGCTATATCTTAATTGACGATTCTGCAAGACATTTACATTATGGCAGTTCTAAATTCATTAAATACATCAAAACTCTTACTAATTACCGCATCATTAATAGCAATCCAAACTTTTTGATACAAAAAATAAAGTAGTTTCTGTATTTAATAACTGAAATATCAAATATTGATATTGTAACTACTAAAAATAACGTAAATCTTATAGAGTGTAGATAAAACCTATTAAACTAGGAGAATCTATTCTTTTTATCTAAAGAGTTATAATAGTATAATGATTATACTACGAAAAGTTTCAGTTAGATAGAGAAAATCCCAGTAAGAATTTAACTTTAAAATATATTATAATACTTTTAAAAAAACTAATTTAATAATATTTCTTAAAAACAATATTTGCTGTATATTTAACTCATTCTGTAGTTAATGATAACAGGAGTTTCTTTAATATTTACGAATTATATTGATATTTTTTTTAGTGAATACTTTTTTAATTACAAATATTAACAAACACTATTTTCCTAAAAAATATGTTTTCACTCTAAACAACTTTTTTATTAAGGTAAACAGTATTTATACCCCAGATTGGAATTTTGTGCAAGAAACTTACCAATCCATTGTTCTAAGACAATTTCAATCTAATTTATCGAAAACAATACTGCATTTCTCGTATCCTAAAAATTTTGTAATTCCTTCTAGACTATGAAGAATAACAAAATTATCATATTCAATCCTAGAAGTGCGAATGCCAAGCATCGGCTACCCAATACAATTATCCAAGTAGGAGCAGCAATCCATGGAAAATATGATTATGTATTAATTGATGGCAACATGGAATCTGACCCATGGAAAACAATTTCAGGATATTTTGATACAGGAGAATTTAAATATTTTTGTTTGACTGTGATGCCTGGTCCTCAACTAAAACAAGCTATCCCGTACACAAAAAAAATAAAAGAGCGCTATTCTGGAGCTATCACTATTTGGGGTGGCTATTTCGCTTCTAATCAATATAAAGTATCGCTAAATTCGGGGTATGTAGATTATATCATAAATGGCCCTGGTGATAATACTTTTCCGCAATTATTAGATGTTTTAGAAGGTAAAAGTGATCAAAAATTACAATTAATTAGAAATCTTATTTATAAAGATGAGAATGATAAAATCATACAAACTGTAAAAGAAGCTTTATTAGATCAAGATACACTTCCTCCCTATCCTTATGAATATTTCAATACCTTTTATCCTTTAGAAGGATATCTTGCTAAGACTTTTATGGGACGAAGAACTTTTGCTTATCATTCTAGTATGGGTTGCCCCTTTACATGTTCTTTCTGTGCTGTAGTTCCCATATATAATGCAAAATGGAAAGCTAAATCTGCAGCTACTGTATACAAAGATGTTTCCTATTTTAAGGAGAAATATAATATTGATGCTGTAGAATTTCATGACAATAACTTTTTTACCTCGAAAAAACGTGTAATAGAATTTTCCAAATTGGTAATAAATGACAATATCCAATGGTGGGGAGAAGGAAGAATTGATACTATTAACAAGTATTCGGATGAAGAACTTCATTATATGAGAAAAGCTGGTTGTAGGATGATCTTTTTGGGTGCAGAAACTGGTAATGACGAAGTATTAAAACAAATGAACAAGGGTGGTACGCAAAGTGGTCAAATGATCAAGGATTTTGTATTACGCATGAAAAAGGTTGATATAATTCCTGAACTTTCTTTTGTGTTAGGACTTCCCGGAGAAAATGAAAAAAAAGTATATGAGCAAATTCTTTGGGATATTAATTTCATAAGAGACATTAAAACAATAAATCCCGATGCAGAAATAATCATCTATTTATACAGTCCAGTACCAACAGAGGGATCTGAACTATACCAACAGATTGTAGATGCTGGCTTTTCTTTTCCTCAAAATCTAGAAGAATGGATTGATCCTAGCTGGGAAAAGTTTGATCTTCGAAAAAATCCATTAACACCTTGGTTAAAACCATATATGATTGATAAAATTCAAAATTTTGAAACTGTTTTAAATGGGTATTATCCCACTGCTTCTGATTTTAGAATAAAAGGATATAAAAAATGGTTACTTAAATTAGTCTCTGGATATCGTTTTAAATATCAATTTTATAAATTTCCTTACGAAATAAAGGTATTACATAAAATTTGGAAATATCGCCAACCAGAAATTGAAGGTTTCTACTCTGAATAATTAGTTAACATGCTAAAAAAAATTAAGAAAAAAATATTTCCAATTGCTAAACTAGCATTTGACACTTATCATTTAAAAAAACGAAAGTTCAAATATGAAAATATAGAAGTTGTAATTCATCCAGAAGTTTTTCCACCTCATTTTACCATAAGTACTAAAATTCTTTTGGACTACTTGTTACAATTATCATTAAAAAATAAATCTCTATTAGAATTGGGATGTGGATCTGGAATCATTTCTCTATTGGCTGCTTCCAAGGGGGCTCGCGTAACTGCTACTGATATTAATCCAACCGCCATCGAATTATTAAAGGACGCCTCTATCCAAAATAACCTGACCCTAGATATATTTCATTCAAATCTTTTTGATAAAATTGATGATCAAGTTTTTGACTATATCATTATCAACCCTCCATATTATCCCAAAAACCCTAAAAACATAAAGGAAAAAGCTTGGTTCTGCGGTGAAAATTTTGAATATTTCAAAGAGCTTTTTTTACAATTGCCTCGTCATCTAGCATTAAACACATGGATGATTTTATCAGAAGATTGTGAAATTAGTCATATTAAAAAATTAGCCATTAAAAATGGGCTTTCCTTAGAATTAATTTTGGAAAAAAGTGTTGTAGGAGAGAAAAATTATATTTTTAATATTCAAAAACCAACTTAAACTTGCAAACACATTCCCGTAACATATTACTCGATATTTTAAAGGTAATATCCTCTCTTCTTGTCATTGCTTTTCACTGCGGGTTTTTATATGATTATTATCCATTTATAAATTATATTACTTTAAATGGTATTTTAAGATTTGTAATTCCATTTTTTTTCTGTGTCAATGGTTTTTTTTTATATACTGTTTTTCAGAATGGTACTTTCAAATTATGGCGAAGACGTATAGCAATTTTATATATGATATGGATGCTGTTTTTTGGATATTTCTGGATTGCACCCAATTATAATAATCCAATAAAACTTCTACTAAACATAATTTTTGGATTCAACCATCTATGGTATGTAGCTTCTTTTTTAGTAGGTGGAATCTTATTGTATATGATCCGAAAATATTCCAACAAAACATTGCTGATAAGTATGTTTATTCTTTACCTAATTGGATATACCATTCAAAGTTTGGGTGATTTAAATATCATTTCAAAACCTGAAATCCTTGTAAAACTAGTAAATTACCCTCCTTCACATCGTAATTTCTTGTTCTTTGATTTACCTTTTTTAACACTTGGATATATCATCCGACGTTCGAACTTTCACTTAAAATTAAAGAAGCAACAAACACTAAGTCTTATAATTATTAGCTTTGTATTACTTACTATAGAAAGTATTCTAAACTATTACTATTATATTGACCGTACATTTAGTATTATAAGTATTTCCTGTTTTTTAGCAGGTCCTGTTCTATTGCTATCGGCTTTTTCATTTAAAATTGATTCTAAGGTAAATAGCAAGTTGTTATCAAATTATTCTATTGCGCTTTATTTAATACATCCTTTAATTATTGTACTTATTACCTACTTTGTCAAATTAGAATCAATATCATTAACTTTAGTTACAATTTTACTATCCATAATTTCTAGCTTTCTATTAATACAATTGAATAAAAAAATAAAGTATTTATTTTAGTAAAGTGAGATTAACAGGAGAAAAGATTTTGTTGTTTAAACCATACAAAACTTTAAGTTTTGCAATCTATGAATAGAAATATACTCTTAGATGTTATCAAAGTTATTGCAGCGGTACTAGTAATAGGATTACATTGTAGGTTTTTGTATGACCATAACAAAATAGTGTATCAAATTACTTCTAATGGTATTTTTAAAATTGTAATTCCACTATTCTTTTGTATTAACGGTTTTTTTCTATTCGATATATTTAGAAAAAAAAATGTCAATCGATGGTTTATAAGAGTAGGAATATTGTATCTCGTTTGGATGCTAATATATTCTCCATTTTGGATTGATTTTAAAAGCGTTAATCTTTTTAAAATAATACAAAGCTTTCTATTTGGATTCAACCATTTATGGTATTTGACAGCATTACTATTCGGAGGGTTCATGTTATATAAATTTAAAAACCTTCCTAGTTCATCACTTCTTATACTTTCAATTATTCTATTCATAACAGGTGTCACTATTCAGTATTTAGGTAAATTTCATGTAATGTCTAACATTCCGTTGATTGATAAAATCTTGAATTTTCCACCATTTCATAGAAGCTTTTTATTTTATGGGTTTCCTTTTTTAAGCATTGGATACATCATCAGAAAACAAGGATATCATACTAAATTTAATAAAATTCAAGCAATCATTTTATTAGTATTTAGCTACCTATTTGTAGTGATCGATAGTCTACTAAACTATTATTATTTAACATCAGAAATTGTTTTAAATATGCACTTTTCTTTCTTACTACTAGCTCCAATTCTTTTGATTATTTCTTTTACGTTTACGATGAATTCAAAAATAAACAGTAATCTCTTATCCTCCTTTTCTGTAGGGATATATCTGATTCATCCATTGGTAATATTTCTTATTTTTAGTTTATATAACTTAGATTCAATATCATTAACAGTGACAACCATCATTCTGTCATTTCTTTTAAGTTATATTTTGATAAAAATTAACACTAAAGTCAAATATCTATTATAAAAACAAAAGTATTTCAGACATGTTTGTAAAATTTAGAATTTTATAATCCAATATTTTTTTCTGTTTAATTCAACTCTAAAAAAATTTAAATGAAGAAATGGGCTAAAACCACATATACAGTATTAAGAAATGTTATTATTTTAATAGTATTACTCGAGATTCTCCTTGGTATTTTTTACTCCTATTATGACAAGAGCGGTATTGATTCTAATACCCAAAGAATTATCGACAGTGGCGTCTATGGAGATTTAGACCCTGAAATTCCTAAAGAGATCTATAGAGAACTAAGAGTCCAATATATGCAATGGGATGCATATACTGGATATCGACTTAAAGAAATGAAGGCGAAACATCATAGTATCAATAACAAAGGGATTCGATCTACACTAAACCTAAATTTAAAGGACTCTACTTCTGCAATAAAAATATTTTGTTTTGGAGGTTCTACTATGTTTGGAGGAGGCGCAAGGGATCACTATAGTATTCCTTCTGAGCTTTCAAAATTAATTTATAAGTCGTATCCAGAACTAAATATAGAAATAACAAATTTTGGATGTCATGGGTATACCAGGGCTATGGAAAATGTTCAATTCCTAAAAGAAATTGCTAAGAATAATATTCCTGATATCGTTATTTTTTATGATGGTGTAAATGAAATTATTTCTGCACATCAAAATAACGAAGCTGGATTACCTACCAATGCTTTTAACAGAAAAAAAGAATTTAATCTTGGTTATGACTATAAAAATAGAATTCGGTTATTTCTAAAATCAAGTAATGTTTTTAGACTTACAAAAACGTTACGTGCCAAACTTTCAACAGGTAAATTTTATCCTAAATTAGACCCTAGATCCGATGAACTAGCAAAAGATGTAGCGAGCTCCTACACCAGTTATGTAAAAATATCTAAAGCTCTCGATTCCTCATATGATTTTATTACATTTAATTTTTTACAACCAGTAATATATTCGAAAAGTCAATTAACAGAAGCCGAAAAGATTTTAGCTAAACAACAAGATTATTACGAAAACCTTTATGATCTTTCGTATGATTTTATTAGAAAAGATTCTTTAATGAGTAAAGACAGTACTTTTGTGGATATAAGTAATACTTTTGACAATGAAAGCAATACAATATATGTTGATTTTTGTCATACGGGAGAATATGGTAATTACGTAGTAGCTCAAAAAATGATGAAATATCTAAAACCCGTGTTGAATAAAAAAAATGAGGAGTTAGAATAATGTATATACAAATGGAGACAATACAGAGTTTTCAGTAAAAAGAACCAATGCTCCAAGTAAAACTAAAACAATAATAATAGGAATTAACCAGTACTTTTTTTGCTTTAGTAGAAACTTTATGAATTCTAAAAAAATTCCGGATTTATTCATAATCAATATAGTTTTTCATAGTCTACATCTGCGTCTATGTTTTTTTCTATCCAACCTGTATTTTCTTTCTTTTTTAAGAATAAGGATATAGGAGTAAACAAGACATAATAAACAATCCCTAAAATAACAAAAGAAGTTATCTCTCCCAAAATATTACCAATAAATAACCATATAAAAAGAAATGGAAAAAAGATTATGGGAAACACCCATGTAAATATTACTAATAATGAAGAAACAAAGAAGGAAATCTTTTGTTTATCATTAAACACAAGACCTTCTTTATAAACAGAAACAAAAAACACTAATAATAAAAAAGCAACAATCAAACTCCCAAATTGTCTTTGTTTTTTTTTATTTAAACTGTTTTTCTTTACAATACTAATATTATCCTTAATCCAACTCATATTGTAATTGTTTAGTTAAAATAGAATTAACCTTTATATTATGATCTTTTTCTATAACAAAATTGCCTAAAACCAATATATCCATTTCCGTTTGAAAAAAACACTTTAGAGCATCTAAAGGAGAAGCTACGATTGGCTCACCTCTTACATTAAACGAAGTATTAATTAAAACAGGACAAGATGTCTTTTCTTCAAAAGTTGAAATTAATTTATATAAAAGAGGATTCTCTTCTTCCTGTAATGTTTGTACTCTAGCAGTACCATCCTCATGAATACAAGAAGGTATCTTGCTCTTTTTATCACTTTTAAAAGTAAACAACATATATTTTGACGTCTCTATCTTAGAAAACCAGTCTTCAGCTTTATCTTCCAAAACAATTGGTGCAAAAGGTCTAAATCCTTCTCTCTTTTTAATACTCATATTCACATGCCTCTTCATGTCCTCAAAAAGAGGGCTCGCCAAAATACTTCGATTTCCAAGAGCTCTAGGACCAAATTCCATCTTTCCTTGAAACCATCCAATTATTTTTTTATGTTGTAATGCTGTTGCAATACGATCGCATAATTCGAGATCATCTTCTCTAACATATGTAACATCATATTTTTGTAAAACATCTAAAATTGTCTTTTCAGTGTAGCTTATACCCAAATAAGCTTGATTTAATAAATCATTTTTCAAAAATAGTCTTTCGTTTTCCTGATAATGATAGTAGCCAACAAAGGCAGCTCCAACTGCTCCGCCTGCATCACCTGATGCAGGTTGCACCCAAATATTTTCAAAGATCTCTTTTAATAACAACTCTCCATTTGCTTTGCAATTTAAAGCCACACCACCTGACAAACATACATTGCTCATTTTAGTGATTTTTTTAACATACTTCATGAGTAAGAATAAAAAATCTTCAGTTATAGATTGAATAGAACTTGCAACATCTTTATAGAAAGAAGACATTCCGTCATCTGGTTTTCTCGCTTTTTGTCCAAGCACATCGCAGAAAGCATCATTTATTGTCGATTTTCCTTTATCAAAAGAAAAATACTTTAGATTCAATACTACTTCAGCTTCTTTAGATATAGTTACAAAATGTTGAAGAATTAACTCTTTATAGATTGGGTTCCCATAAGGTGCTAATCCCATTAATTTGTACTCTCCGGAATTTACTTTAAAACCACAATATTGTGTAAACGCACTATACAATAAACCAAAAGAATGCGGATAATGTTGTTCTTTAAGAATTTTGACTTTATTATTCTTTCCCACACCAATGGTAGTGCAAGCTTTTTCTCCAACTCCATCTATAGTGACTACGGCACTTTCTGAAAACGGAGATGTAAAAAAAGTAGCTGCCGCATGAGATTCATGATGCTCCGCAAATAATATTTTACCCGAATACTCTAATTCTTTTTTAATTATTGCAGGAATCCAAAGCTTAGTTTTTGTCCAACTTTTTATAGACTTTCTAAAAAAAGAAAAACCGAAAGGCGTATTAGATTGTACAGAATTAATAATTCTATCAAATTTTAGAAACGGTTTTTCGTAAAAAACAACTAAAGAAATAGATGACACTTCAATACCTGCTTCAGTAAGACAAAACTGAATAGCTTTTTGGGGAAATGAAGGATCATGTTTTTTTCTTGAGAAACGTTCTTCTTGGGCAGCAGCAATAATATGACCATTTTTTAGCAAACAACATGCAGAATCATGATAAAATGCAGAAATCCCCAGTATATACATTTAATTAAAAATTGAATTATCTAAAAAATTAAAAATCTCCACCTGTCCATTTGCATTTAAATGTGGATCATTCTTAAAATATAAACGATTCAATTCGTGATCCTTTTGTCTAAGATATAAAATTGGATTCAAAAAAGTAACATTTTTATATTCCTCAAAATCCTGTTCTGCCTTGGTAAAAAAATGATAATCTACCTTTTGGAAAGAAGCTTTATTTTCAAAATGTGCATTAAGTTGCTGCATATTAGAAAAATAGTAATCATTAAGTTGTGAACAATGTGGAATAAAAAAGACATACACATTACTTTCGACTTTAATTTTATTTAAAAAACTGGTCATACCATCTTTCCAGATATCATATCTATTTTCAAAACCATTATCTAAGACAATACTTTTATAAAGAAAATCTTTATTTGTTCTAAAAAGTAACTTTTCTCTAGAATTATAGCGAGTCGGTGAAAACTCTGTTGTATCAGAATAGGAAGTCTTAATATTAGGGTTGTATTTTTTTAATCTTTGATTTAAAAATATTCCTGACTGTAAGTAATCTGTAACCTTCCAATAAATACTCCTTGGCATGGACAGCTCCTTCCAATTAGACAAATGTTTTACATCGACCAAGTCATTACCCGCATACACCTGATAGATTATATTTTTTGGGTTATACTTTTTAATCTTAGACTTTGCAAAACTATTTACTTGCTTAATTCCTGTGCCAGGTACACTTAAGTTAATAATTGTTTTATTAGGATATTTCTTTCTAAGTAATTCAACATAATTATCGGGATAGGTCGAAAAAGAATCTCCAATAATCAAATAATCTACATTTTCTAAAGATCCACTTTGATCTTTATTTAAACTATTAAACTCGACATCATAAAAGTCAATGATATAGAACCTATAAGACATTTCAAAAAGCACGGCTACCATTAGAATAATAATAATACCTTGAAGTACTCTCTTAAAAAGTTTCTTCATAAACAATTTAATTAATAATATATTCTGGATTTATGGTCATTTGGTCGTAATAGTACACCACTAGCTAAATATAAACTTAAATTCGTTTTATATAGCGAATTGAAAAGTCAAATCTCAAAACTTCAAAGGTTCTTTTTTACTAAAATCTTCTTCAGATATCTTATGACCATTAATCGTAGTGGTATCCCAATCCTGAGTAACCTTCCAAACTCCTTCTATCTTTTTTAATACAATATGAAATTGACCATATATGTATTGATTTTTTCCGTTGGTAGTCAGCCCAATTTTATAAAAACCAACTTCGTAGGAGGTATCTTCATTGGTATGTCGAGAATCGAACCAAAAATCGAGTTTGATCTCAGTCTTACTTTCTTTAGAAGCTTTAAAACTCTCTATATTCTTACGTTTAAACTTATCCTTTGTATCAATTCCATTAGGCGTAACTCTAATTACATGGGTTGCATAAATTGCATTTAAGGCATCAGCATCTCTAGCTTCATATGCTTTTTGAAAAGAAGCCCAAACAGTTTTATTTATATGTTGTTGTATTTCAATGCTACTAGTTTGCGCCAAAGTACTGAAACTGGATAGTATAAACCCAAAAAGAAAACATACTCGTATTACTATTTTGCTATTAGTCATCATCAATATTTAAAGTTTAATCTATCTAAAGGTATGCTAATAATCCATAACTAATATATCCTAACAAAAAAATCCCGTTAAAAAACGGGATTTTAGTTATATGCAGTATAAAATTATTTACTCAAATACATCTTACGTCTAGCGTATAGATCATAGAACTGATCATCCTTAAGATCATCTATAAATAAAATACTTTCTCCAGTACTCTTCATTTCTGGACCTAGTTTCTTATTTACATTCGGGAATTTATTAAAAGAAAATACCGGTTGTTTTATTGCATACCCTTCTAAGTGTGGTTTGAAATCAAAATCGGTAACTTTCTTTTCTCCTAGCATTACCTTCGTAGCATAATTAACGTATGGTTCGCCGTATGCTTTTGCAATAAAAGGAACCGTTCTGGATGCTCTTGGGTTTGCCTCGATGATATATACTGTATCATCTTTTATAGCAAACTGAATATTGATCAAACCAACAGTATTTAAAGCTAAGGCAATTTTATGTGTATGATCCTTAATTTGCTGCATTACGAATTCTCCAAGGTTAAAAGGCGGTAATGTTGCATTCGAATCTCCAGAGTGGATACCACAAGGCTCGATATGCTCCATAATTCCAATGATATATACATTTTCACCATCACAGATTGCATCTGCTTCTGCTTCAATAGCACCATCTAAATAGTGATCTAATAATAGTTTGTTATTAGGAATTTTACGAAGTAAATCAACCACATGCTCTTCTAACTCTTGTTTATTGATCACAATTTTCATTCCTTGACCTCCTAATACATACGATGGGCGTACTAATATTGGGAAATCTAAACGATCCGCCACTGCCAATGCTTCATCTGCCGTCTCCGCTGTGTCAAATTCTGGATAAGGAATATTATTCTCTTTTAATAGTGTAGAGAAACTTCCACGATCCTCAGCAAGGTCAAGAGATTTATAACTCGTTCCGATGATATTAATACCATAACGATCTAGTTTCTCAGCCAATTTTAATGCTGTTTGACCTCCTAGCTGTACGATAACACCTTCTGGTTTTTCATGCCTGATGATATCATAGATGTGCTCCCAGAAAACTGGTTCGAAATATAATTTATCCGCTGTATCAAAATCCGTAGAAACAGTTTCTGGGTTACAGTTAATCATAATCGTTTCATATCCACATTCTGCAGATGCTAAAACTCCGTGCACACAACAATAATCAAACTCGATTCCCTGTCCAATTCGGTTAGGACCAGAACCTAATACTACGATTTTCTTTCTATCGGTAACTACACTTTCATTAGCAACAATTACTTCTCCTTCTGGAGTTTGCGTTTCTGCTTCGAATGTAGAATAGAAATAAGGTGTCTGCGCTTTAAACTCTGCTGCACAAGTATCTACCAGTTTATAAACTCTATTAATTCCGAGTTCATCTCTTTTATTATATACTTCACTTTCATAACAACCTACCATATGCGCAATTTGTCTATCAGCAAATCCTTTTTGTTTCGCTTCCAGTATCAAATCCTTAGTTAATGATTGGATGGTATAAGTAGAAATTTCTTTTTCTAATAAATGTAGTTCTTCGTATTGCTTTAAGAACCACATATCGATCTTAGTAATCTCATGAATGCGACTTAACGGAATTCCCATCTGAATAGCATCGTAGATTACAAAAACTCGATCCCAACTAGCATAAGTTAGTTTCTCGATAATCTGATCGTAGTTTTTATATCCTTTTCCGTCTGCACCAAGACCATTTCTTTTAATTTCTAATGACTGTGTAGCTTTATGTAATGCTTCCTGGAAAGAACGTCCAATTCCCATCACCTCACCTACTGCTTTCATTTGTAGTCCAAGAGTGCGATCAGAACCTTCGAACTTATCAAAGTTCCAACGAGGAATTTTTACGATTACGTAATCTAATGTAGGCTCAAATAATGCCGAAGTAGATTTTGTAATTTGATTATCTAATTCATCTAGCGTATATCCAATAGCCAATTTAGCAGCGATTTTTGCAATTGGGTATCCAGTAGCTTTCGATGCCAATGCCGAAGAACGAGATACACGAGGATTGATTTCAATTGCGATGATGTCTTCATTTTCATCAGGACTCACAGCAAATTGTACGTTACAACCACCAGCAAATTCACCAATACTACGCATCATATGGATCGCCATATCACGCATTTTCTGATATGTCTTATCACTAAGTGTCATTGCTGGAGCTACTGTGATAGAATCTCCAGTATGAATACCCATTGGATCCATATTTTCGATAGCACAAATAATAACTACGTTATCATTGGCATCTCTTAATAACTCTAATTCATATTCTTTCCAACCAATTAGTGCTTTATCAATCATTACTTCATGGATTGGAGATGTTTCTAATCCACGAGTTAGTAATTCATCGAAATCTTCTTCTTTATATACAAAAGATGCTCCTGCTCCTCCTAAGGTATAAGAAGCTCTAATTACTAAAGGAAATCCAAATTCCTGAGCAATTTCTTTTCCTTTTAAATAAGACCCTGCAGTTGCTTGTGGTGCCATTCCAACACCAATTTGAAGCATTAATTCTCTAAACTTTTCACGGTCTTCAGTAATATTGATTGCATCGATATCAACACCAATAATCTCTACATCAAAATCTTCCCAAATTCCTTTTTCATCTGCTTCGATACATAAATTCAAAGCAGTTTGTCCTCCCATAGTTGGTAATACTGCGTCTATATTAGGATGCTTCTTAAGAATCTCTATAATAGATTTAGTATTCAATGGCTTTAGATATACGTGATCTGCCATTGAAGGGTCCGTCATTATAGTCGCTGGATTAGAATTTATTAATATTGTTTCTATTCCATCTTCTCTTAATGAACGTAGTGCTTGCGATCCTGAGTAGTCAAACTCACAAGCTTGTCCAATGATAATTGGACCTGATCCAATGATTAGTATACTTTTTAGTTTTTGATCTTTTGGCATTTTG
This sequence comes from Aquimarina litoralis, assembly GCF_039523995.1. Taxonomy (NCBI): domain Bacteria; kingdom Pseudomonadati; phylum Bacteroidota; class Flavobacteriia; order Flavobacteriales; family Flavobacteriaceae; genus Aquimarina; species Aquimarina litoralis. Next base: position 251,767 of record NZ_BAAAGE010000004.1, on the reverse strand, counting down.
GTGTTGGTATTGAAAAATTAAAAATATTTTATAGGTATTGACTAGATATAAAAAAAGGCGTTACTCCTAAAAGTAACACCTTAATATTTTTACTGCACTACAATCATTAGTGCTTGTGTCTTAATTCAGAAGAAACAGATAGCTTTTTTCTACCTTTAGCTCTTCTACGAGCAAGGACCTTTCTACCATTAGCAGAAGCCATACGCTCTCTAAAACCGTGTTTGTTTTTTCTCTTTCTCTTCGATGGTTGAAACGTTCTTTTCATTGCTATCTCTCTTTATATATCTTCTTGAAATCTCTTTTTAAATACCTATTGGGCATCTCATCCCAAAACTGCGGGCAAATATACGAAGAGTTTTTACTTTCGCAAACCTAATTATCAAAATTTTTTAATTGTTTTTATTACCTTTGCCGCGATTAAAAAATAACGGATTTCATGTATAACAAAAATATTAAATTAGTAATAGCCGCATTAATTGTTGGAACTGCCATTTGGCAAATGATAGAAGGATATATTGGTAATGGGATCATGCTAATTTTACTAGCTTCAGTTTTTGTATTCTTATATTTTAAAAATGAACTAATCCTATTAGCTTTTCTAAGATTACGTAAACAAGATTTTCCTGGAGCAAAAAAATGGTTAGATAAAATCAAAAATCCAGAAAGTGCTTTAACAACAAAACAACAAGGATACTATAACTATCTTTTAGGGATCATGTTGTCTCAAACAAATATTACGCAAGCAGAAAAATATTTAAAGAAAGCAATCAAACTTGGTCTATCGATGAATCAGGATCTGGCAGTTGCTAAACTTAACCTAGCAGGAATTGCAATGACCAAACGCAGAAAGCGTGAAGCTCAAAATTTACTTACCGAAGCTAAAAAGTTAGATAAGCATGGTATGCTAAAAGAGCAAATCTCCATGATGAAACAACAAATGAAAAGAATTTAGGCACACTAATTGTACCTACAATTACGTTATCTATTAGTTTTAGGGGTGAAATAAATAGTGTACTGAGACCAAAAAATAACGTTTTACACTACGAAAACTGTTATTTTTAAAGACTTTATAGTACTTTAGCTATCGTAACAAGGTTGTAATGAAGAAAATATTAATTCTAGGAATACTCTTTTTGTGTATTGGAAATACTTTTGGACAAATTGGACAAACAGAAAGAAAAGTTCCTTTTTCCATAGCTGTTGCAGCTCATATCAAAAAATATAATCTCAAAAGTAATGAGGCATACAAAGACCAAGATCTGGAATATGCGCAATTCTTATTTGATTCTTTAGTTCAAAATCATCTGGTTGGAACTTATATGGACGATTTTAAAATGAGTCCTTTAAAAGGAGAGCCTATCTCATTTAAAGAAATAGAAAAACCTATATTTCTTATAACCTATGCGACATGGTGTGTTCCTGGTATAGGAGAAATACCAGCACTAAATGACCTTGCTGATAAATTTCATGATCAAATTGATTTTATTGTCTTGTTTTGGGACACAAAAGAAAGGTTAAAGGAGAAAGTAGGTGAATATAGTGAAAACATACAGCTTCTATATGTTAATGAACTTACGAATCAAAACTCCTACATTATTAATAACCTAAAACATTCGTTAGGTTTTCCGATGATGTATTTTATGGATAACGAAAAGAAGTTATTAGATATTCGTAAAATTGTTACACATCACTCTAGTGAAACACTAAGTAATTCTTATACAATACACTATAACTCATTATCCAAAGGTGTTTCTTTATTAATAGCAGATCTTGATGCTAAAGGTGAATTAGTTCCTAAAGCTGAAGAGGAAGAAAAGAAAAAGTCTAGAGAAAGAGGAGATACTCGTACCCAAGAAGAACGTGATATCGATGAAGAGTACGAACGCTATCGAAGAGAAAAAGACTCTTTAGAAAATCAACGAAGAAAAAATAATTAGTAAGAAGATCCTTTTATCTTTTAATTATTAATTATTACTTACCAAGATTACAATTATCTTCAATCTTATCAAGATAGATTATCATTAAAAAGTCTTGTTATACCTTTTTACATATAGTATTCATATCACGTATCTCAAAAATTTAACCTTGTTAGTATTCAGGTGATCGTAGTGTAACCTTAGTTTTACAATAAGCTAATTTAAGTTTCATTTCTTGTGTGAAATTTAAAATTACAAAAATGAAAACTCTTAAACGTATTACACTATTATCATTAATTATTACGACGATTACCTCTTGCGACTTCATAGATGATTCCAGTGGAGATCCAGGATCTGGTGATGATCAAAAACCTTTAATAATTGCTCATAGAGGTGCACAATCAGTTTTACCAGAACATACTTTAGAGGGATATACTAGAGCCGCTGAATTGGATGCAGATTTTATCGAACCAGATTTAGTACTTACCAAAGACGGTCATCTAATTGCTCGTCATGAACCTTTTCTTTCCAGCACAACAAATGTTTCTGAACTTCCTGAGTTTGCTAATTTAAAAACCACTAAAAACTTAGATGGTAAAATGATTACCGATTGGTTTGCCTCAGATTTCACTCTTGCTCAAATCAAAACTCTGAAAGCGATACAACCATTTAATGGTAGACCAACCGATTTTGATAACCTATTTGATATCCCAACTTTTGAGGAGATTATCTTACTTGCAAAAAAAGAATCTATTAAAAGAGGTCGAACTGTAGGTATCTATCCCGAGATTAAACATCCTCTATTTCATAATGAAATTTTTGGAACACATTTTATGGAGAATAAATTATTACAAGTGCTTTCTAAATTTCATATAAACAGAAAAAGTGCTCCAGTATTTGTTCAGTGCTTTGAAGTAGAACCATTACAATATATCAATAACAAGTCTTCTGTAAAACTTGTACAATTAATTTCTACTTATAATATTAACAAAGATGGATCTCTAGATTACAACGTACCAGAAGGTGACTTCATATCCTATGGCTCTCCTTTCGACTTTTATAGTAATGGAGATCCTAGAACCTATGAATTTTTTACTACTAGAGAAGGAATGGAATTCACTGCTAGTTATGCAGATGGAATTGGCCCTTGGAAACCTTTCATTATTTCGTACAAAACAGAAGATTCTGGAGAGCTTACTTTATTACGTCCAACGGATTTTGTAACATTAGCACATGAAAACAATTTATTAGTACATCCATATACATTCCGTAACGAAAATACGCAATGGAGTGCTGGTAATCCTGAGACAGAATATCATTTATTTTTTGATGCAGGCGTGGATGGTCTTTTTACGGATTATACAGATGAAGCAGTTAATGCCTTAGCCACATGGCAAAATTAATAGGTGCATATATAGACTAAGAAATTATTCTATTTATATCAAAGCCTCTTTTTAATTAAAAAGAGGCTTTGTCATTGATATTAAAAAATTGTATTAGTTTGAATAAAGGGTTTATTTTCCAAAAATCATTTTAAGTGCTACTAATAAAAGTACACCACCAAATATTTTTTTTAGTGTTGACTGATTAACAGAAATAGCCAATTTACTGCCTAAATAACCTCCTACAATAAAGGTTATCGCAATAATCGCTGCAAACTTCCAATTTACATGCCCTTCTTTATAATAATTAAATGCTGCTAATAGTGTTACAGGAACTGAAAGCACAGCTAAACTAGTACCTTGTGCTTGATGCTGGGTAAAACCAACCCATAAGATTAAAAGAGGAATCATAACAACACTCCCTCCTATTCCCATAGTTCCACTAAGAAAACCCGCTAGTAGTCCAATTACCACTAACGAAATAATAGTCATTGTATCCATACCACAATTTTACGATAATTGTAGTAATCACGCATAGATAAAAGGTGTAAATATTTTAGAAAAACAATGAAATTTATTGTCCCATTCCAGTTTTATAATATCCTTCTCTAGGAATTTTAATTAAATATTCCTTACCAGTACCGTTGTTAAGATGCGCTTCGCGTAACCAAGGATTATGTAATTTTAAGATTTTATAATTGATATTATACTTTGCTGCAAAGTCATTAAAATCTGCTATAGGCTCATCTACTAATACATTAAAAGTGGGAATATATTCATATAAGTCTTTTTGACTAAAATTAAACCCATACTTTTTAGGATTACTGAGGATTTCCTTTACGGCAGCAATTCTAAACACATATCTTCCAGTTTCTTGTCCTAACAGAAGGTCATAATAGGTAGTTGCTTTTTGTCGTTGCAATTGTTTGTTTATTCCAGCCGGACCCGCGTTGTATGCAGCTGCGGCCAATGTCCAACTACCAAAACGCTCTTTCGCATTTTTTAAATACTTACAAGCAACTCTTGTAGATTTTTCTATATGATAACGCTCGTCTACATTATTATTTACTTCTAGACCATATTCTCTTCCAGTAGTTTTAAGAATTTGCCAAAAACCCGTAGCTCTCGCTGGAGAAACAGCTTGAGTTAAACTACTTTCGATCACTGCAAGATACTTGAAATCATCAGGAACTCCTTCTTCTTTTAGAATTGGCTCTATAATCGGAAAATATTTATTGGCTCTTTTAAAGAGTAATAATCCATTAGATTGCCAGTACGTATTTACTAACAGTTCTCTATCCATTCGCTCTCGAATATCGGGATTTTCTACCGGAACTAGCTCACCTGCAAAATTGATATTTTCAGGCATAGGCACAGCATAGACATTGTAGTCATTAATCAACTTTTCTTCTAAAAGTTCTTGTGCAATTGGTTTTTGAGGTTCTTCTTGGGTGGCGTTAACCAAAATACTAAAGGTAAATAGCACACCTAAAAAAATCAGCATTTTTCTAATCATCTTCATGTTTAAGTAGGTTTTATAGGGGAAATACTTTCTAAGTTTCCAAAATAATGTAAAATATTGGAATATCGGTAATTAATTCTCAATAATTTCGGGTAAATGCTTATTAAACCACCTTGCACGATTAATAATCATGACATGAGTGCCTTTTTCTACTGTAATACAGCTATCTACATACGAAATCGGAAAAACGATATCTTTATCTCCATGAATATGAACTATCCCATCGATAGATTCCTCCTGATCCCAGCAAACTATTTTTTCTATAGCCCAATCTAAATACGTTTTATCATTAACAGATAAGTACTTTTGATACATCGCTGCTCTTTTTTTGGCGAAGTCTCCAAAAGCTAATTTTTCCCAGTTATCAATTTTAGAAACCAAAGAAGTAGGCATTAGCTTATAAGCCTTGGTCTTGCGAACAATATGCATTCGTTTAGGTAATTCATATTTATTTTTTACACTTGAAATAATTATCAACTTCCTTAATTTCAAATACTTACTCATTTCCTGAACCATAATCCCTCCAAAAGAAACACCAATGAGCACACAATTTTCATGCTCGATGTCCTCACACATTCGTTTGGCATACACCTCAATAGATTCGTTCTTACTCGGAATCTTCCAAGGAAGCATATGGGTCTGATAAGATGACTCCGGTAATTTTATAAATTCAAAAATGGATACATCTGCAGCCATGCCTGGAACGAAATAAACATGGGTAACTTCCTTCATACTAGGTATTTTAACAGTGATTTATCAGTTTAAAGTTCTAATTTTCTTATCTTTGCAGCTCAAAACTATAGCAATACTTTATCAGAAAAAAGTAAACAGGGTATTAAATTATTGTAAAAGGAAAAAAATAAACTAACAAATCTTAGTTAGGCTTGTTACAAATTAACAAAATTCCATCCAACTTTTACATGGTTTTTATGCTATTTTAATTTTCTAAAAAGCAGCTATGGCTTTCGAAAATCTTTTAATTTTTTAAATAGTAAATTAAAACATATGGAGAACATGAGCGATGTCGAATTAGAGATAGTAGACAATGAATTCCTAAGACAATTCGAGACTACTATTGAAGGTCAGAAATCAAAGATCGAGTATGCTCAACAAGAGAGAAAAATATTCCTAACAAAGCTTGTAATGAGCGAAGAGCAAATTGAAAAGGGATATTCAGAAGATTTTATAGTAGCTGTTTTTAATATTATCGAAGAGCGTAATATTAGACTTGTTCCTACGAGCCCTATTATCGCTAAGTTTATGCGAAAGAATAGAAGAAAATACAAAGACTTACTTCCTGTTGGCATTAATATATAGTCGCACTAAGTAAATTAGAAAAAATAAAAAGCCTGCTGATCAGCAGGCTTTTTATTTTTATTACATATTACAAGATTCCTTTTATAATAAATCAAAACGCACCATACCATCATCATCAATATGCGTCAATTTCACCTTTTGCAAGGTATTTACATAAGAAGGATCCCAAGGCATTTTTACTTTTACATAATTCTCAGTAAAACCATGAATGTACCCTTCTTTATTCTCAGATTCGAATAAGACTGTTCGCTCGGTTCCAATCTGACTCTCATAGAAAGCTCTTCTCTTCTTTACAGAAAGCCCTCGTAACATCTTACTTCTCTTTTTTCGTACATTATGCGGTACTACTCCATCCAAGGAAGCTGCTACTGTATTTTCTCTTTCAGAGTAAGTAAAAACATGTAGATACGATATATCCAGTTCTGATAAAAAGTTATAGGTATCTAAAAAATAATCATCTGTTTCTCCCGGAAAACCAACAATAACATCTACTCCAATGCAAGCATGTGGCATCACCTCTTTGATCTTTTTTACACGATCTACATATAAATCACTCAAATATCTGCGTCGCATCATTTTTAACACTTCATCACTTCCTGATTGTAAAGGAATATGAAAATGAGGAACAAAAGTTCTCGACTGAGAAACAAAACCTATCGTTTCATTTTTTAACAAGTTCGGTTCTATTGAAGAAATGCGCAATCGCTCTATACCATCAACTTTATCCAAGGCTTGAACCAGTTCAAAAAAGGTATGCTCATGTTTTTTGTTCCCAAACTCTCCTTTTCCGTAGTCACCAATATTTACTCCGGTAAGAACAATCTCTTTAATTCCTTGTTCTGAAATCTCCTTTGCATTCTTTAATACGTTTTCTAATGTATCACTTCTAGAGATTCCTCTAGCCAACGGAATTGTACAATAGGTACATTTATAATCACATCCATCTTGCACTTTTAAAAAAGCACGTGTACGATCCCCTATCGAATAACTTCCTACATAAAAATCTGCTTCTTCTATCTCACAAGAATGGATTTCTCCAAACTCATTTTTTGATAGATCATTGATATAATCTGTGATTTTAAATTTTTCTGTGGCACCCAATACCAAATCAACACCATCAACAGCTACAAGTTCCTCTGGTTTTAGCTGCGCATAGCAACCTACAGCTGCCACAAAAGCATCAGGATTAGACTTTTGCGCTTGCTTTACAATGGTTTTAAATCTTTTATCAGCATTTTCAGTAACAGAACATGTATTGATTACATAAATATCTGCATTCTCAGAAAAATCTACACGATCAAAGCCTTCATCCGTAAAACTTCGGGCAATGGTAGAGGTTTCCGAAAAATTCAGTTTACAACCTAAGGTATAAAAAGCAACTTTTTTTCTCATCAATATTTATAAAGTCATTTCCACAAGGAAAGAAATCTATTTATATTTACACTGGTTTTTAATCAATGATTCCAACTTTTGTTAGTATCCTAATTAAAAGCCGTCAAAGATACCAACAATAATTCGTTTACTAAAATTGAAAATCAACCAATTAACTTCTTTAACTAACTATTTTGTAGTAGTTTACTTTTGCCTTCTTTGTATTTCTTGTAACGAGACTAACAATAAGAACAAAGAACATTTGATATTTCGTTATAACGAATATTCTAATATCCAAACCTTAGATCCTGCTTTTGCCCGAAATCCTCCGATTATCTGGACCACAAATCAACTATTCAACAGCTTGGTGCAACTTGATGATTCTTTGCATGTACAACCCGATATTGCCAAACATTGGAATATTAGTGATGACAACCTAACATACACCTTCTTTTTAAGAAATGATATAAAATTCCACAAACATCCAGAGTTCAAAACAACAGACAGTACCAGAATTGTTGTTGCACAAGATTTTGAATATAGCTTTAATCGTCTTATAGATCCTAAAGTAGCTTCTCCAGGGAATTGGGTTTTAAAAAACGTGGAAAAATATAAAGCTATTAACGATACCACCTTTCAGATTCAATTAAAAAAACCGTTTCCTGCATTTCTTGGACTAATGAGTATGCGCTATTGTTCTGTAGTACCCAAAGAAATTGTAGAATTTTATGGAAGTGATTTTAGAGCGAATCCCATTGGTACAGGTCCGTTTAAATTCAAATTATGGGAAGAAAATATCAAACTCGTTCTTCGTAAAAACGAATTATATTTTGAAAAAGACGCTACAGGAAAACAACTACCTTATCTTGAAGCTGTCGCTGTGACTTTTTTACCTGATAAACAAACTGAGTTTTTACAATTTGCAAAAGGTAAAATTGATTTCCTAAACAGTTTAGATGCGTCTTATAAAGATGAGCTACTAACACCTAGTGGTAAATTAAGAGAAAAGTTTAAAGATAAAATTACATTTACCAAAAGCCCTTATCTAAATTCTGAATATCTAGGATTTTATCTAGATGGTGAAAATGACGAAGTAAAATCGGAACTCATCAGAAAGGCCATTAATTACGGTTTCGACCGGCAAAAAATGATCACCTATCTCAAAAACGGAGTGGGAACACCTGCTAATAGTGGTTTTATACCAAACGGGATACAAGGCTATAATCAACAAAAAGGATATACATATCATCCAGAAAAGGCAGAGAAACTGATTAAAGAGTATATACGAGTAAGTGGAAATAAAACTCCTACCATAAGGATTGCTACCGATAACAATTACCAAAGCCTATTTGAATTTATCCAACGCGAAATGGAGAAAGTAGGACTTACTGTTATTGTGGATGTCATGACACCTGCGACCATTCGAAAAAAGAAATGGAGTGGTGAACTGGATACGTTTAGAGCGAGTTGGATTGCGGATTACCCAGATGCTGAAAACTTCTTATCTCCTTTCTACAGCAAAAACTTTACACCAAACGGCCCTAATTACACCCATTTTAAAAACGACACTTTTGATCAACTCTACGAACAAAGCTTTTCTGTAACAGATCCAACACTAAGAGAACAATTATATATCAAAATGGATTCTATTGTGATTGCGCACGCACCTATTGTTCCATTATATTATGATCAAGCTACGCGATTTGTTCAAAAAAATGTAAAAGGACTTACCAATAATCCACAAAACTTCCTGGTTTTAAAACGAGTTTGGAAAGAAAAATAGATACTAAAAAACCATCAAGTTAAGAAAACCAACTTTTCATCGGTAAAAAATGTATTTTATCGGTAAATTTTCCCTATATTCGGCATCGATTAATTTTAATTAACCCAAATCTTTTAAAATCAACCATCGAAATAAAGGCTTTAAAAACCTCTTTATTCTTTGGTAAATTTTATCTGACACTTAATCTAAAAAGAAAAAAACAGATGAAAAAAACGTATGTATTTGCAATGGCATCATTGCTTCTAGCTGCAGTTTCTTGTAGTGACGATGATTCTAACAACGGACCAGAAGTTGTTACCGTAACTCCAGATCCAACCGAAGAAGTTTCTTTAAATCCCGATGATGTTTCTGACGGAATTATTATCAGTAATGGTACACAAGTACCTGGTGACGCACCAGCACCAACAGGAACACTACCTTTTAGCCTTAGCGAAACAACACAATCCGGTTTTCAGAAGAATGGTTTTGATATCAACTTTACAGCGCCAACAAATTACGCAGGAGCCTATATTCAATTACAATCAGCCGATGGAACTATGGCAGATGAATACTGGAATGTGACCGGTCCTAATAGATCTAATAATAAAGCAAAGACACTATTTGGTAAATCTAAAAATCAATCCAAAAATCAAGACGTTGAAATTGATATAGATTTTGAAGATACAGTATCTCCAGGTACTTTTTGTTACCTAATCTGTATCTATGATACTGAAGGAAATATTAGTCAACCAGTAGAAGTATGCGTAGAAGTAGAAGCTTGGGGAGGAAACCCTAATTTAGTAGGTACTTGGAATCTTACTAAAGAAGAAATTACATACGCAGGAGAAACAGATACAGACATCGTTGGTGAAGAAACTTGTGATTCTAGCACAGTTACTTGTAATAATGACACTAGCTTAACTATAGATGATGCGTATTGTTATACTATCAACTTAGCTAAGATCACGTTTAATGCAGATGGAACACTATCCGAAACATATAATGAATCTACCAAAGACTTTAATTATTCTGAAACTGTAGAAAATTGCCAAGCTTCATATTTTGATGAAGAAGAGTATGCTTATGCAGCGACTGGATATTGGGCATATGACGAAGAAGAATCTAGCTTAACCCTTGTTATTTTTAACGAAACAATAAATGGAGATCCTGCAACATATGAAAACGGTGATGCTTATTCTATCACTTTGGAAGAAGTTACTAGCACTACATTTACCGTAAATGATCCTGGAGAAGAAGCTATAAGATCTTTCTTTACAAGACAATAAAAAATTAGCACTATTGTAAAAGTGTATCTTAGTTTATATAAAAAGGGTAGTAAGAAAACTTACTACCCTTTTTCACTTTATAACTTAACAAGATTTTATTCATAACTCTTTCGCCAAGTTTTTGTTTCTTCAAAAACGTGCTCTAGGATTTTTTGATCTTCTTCCGTAAAATCTATTTTACGTCTTGCCATCACCACTTTTGCTACTTCAAAAGCCTTTTTGGTTAAATAGGTGGAGAAACCATTACTTCCTCCCCAACTATAACTAGGTACAAAATTACGCGGAAAACCACTCCCAAAAATATTAGCATTTACACCAACCACGGTTCCTGTATTAAACATGGTATTGATTCCACATTTAGAATGATCTCCCATCATTAATCCACAAAATTGCAATCCAGTTTTCGCAAATCCTTCGGTTTCATAACTCCACAATCGTACAGGAGCATAATTATTTTTAAGATTAGATGTATTCGTATCTGCTCCTAAATTACACCATTCTCCAAGTACAGTATTCCCTATAAATCCATCATGTCCTTTATTAGAGTATCCAAATATCACAGAATTACTTACCTCTCCTCCTATTTTAGAAAACGGCCCTACTGTAGTACCTCCATATATCTTAGCTCCCATTTTAATCGTTCCATGATCACATAAGGCAAAAGGTCCTCTGATCAAACTGCCTTCCATAATTTCTGCATCCTTCCCTATATAAATAGGACCATTAGAAGCATTTAAGGTTACAAACGCTAGCTTCGCTCCTTCTTCGATAAATATGTTCTCTGGTGCAATCACCCGCACACTCTCTGGAATGGGTTCACTGGTTCTATCCTCTATAAGCAACACAAAATCTTCTTTGATCGCTTCTTCATTTTTAGAAAAAATATCCCAGGTATTTTTTACCGTTAATACGTCATAATTATATTGTATGACATCATAGGTATCAAAATCTACTTCCTGATCTTCTTTGGTATAAAAAGCTATAGGCTCATCTTCATAAAAGATAGCTTGTTCTGGCTGTAAGTTCTGAATCATTACTACCAAATTTTTTGTTGGTAGAAATGAAGCATTAATCATTACGTTTTCTTCCACTTCTACCATTGGATACTTTTCACTTAGGTAATCCTCGGTAACCGTAGAAGTAGTATATCCCAGATATTTTTCCCATTTTTCTCGAATGGTTAAAATTCCGATTCTAATATCTGCCACAGGACGTGTATAGGTAAAAGGCAACAATGCATTTCTGGAAGCCCCATCAAAAAGAATATAGTTCATAGTTGTTTAGATGATATGTTTGTTCTATTTGGTTTTCTATTGATATTTGTTTTGTAAATCTGAGCTTCCTCCATAGGCGGACAAGTGTCGAAGATCAACAAAACATTTTAACGAGTCCATAATCCGATATATTTTATTAATAACTTCATGTCATCCCGAGCTTATCGAAGGAAATATAACCTACAATTTGTTTCAACAGACCCAGTGCGACATTTAATGTTTCAAAATATCTTCCTCAACCCACTTTTATAACTCGGAATCAAAAATACGGCAAGGTATAAAAACAAAAAAGCCTTTCGATAAAGAAAGGCTTTCTGTTTGTTGTATCTACTAAATTATTTTTTGAATTTAGCATATTTGTTTTTGAACTTGTCGATACGTCCTGCTGTATCGATAAGTTTAGACTTACCTGTATAAAAAGGATGAGAAGTTCTTGAAATTTCTAATTTCACTAACGGATACTCAACACCATCTACTTCAAGTGTTTCTTTAGTATTCGCAGTAGATTTAGTAATAAAAACCTCATCATTGGACATGTCCTTAAAGGCAACTAGTCTATAATTTTCTGGGTGAATATCTTTTCTCATGGTTATATCTTATCATTTTCGAGGTGCAAATGTAAGTATTTTTTATATAATAGCAATACGTTATTAAAATAATTAATAGGAATTATAGAATTACGCACATCCAGATTGATCCCTTTTTAACTAAGAACCTCACAAAGTACTATTATTATTAAATCGAAAAAACTATTATTAATTGAATCGCCAGCACTTGAGCAATCATTATCACTGCTAGTATCACCGTCATCACCATCGCCATTGCTGTCAGTGTTATCATCATTTGAGCCATCATTACTTTTGTTTGAATTATTAATATAAGCAACAACAACATCGGTTAGCTCTTCCTTGGTTAAATTTAATGAAGAAACATAATGATATAATTCAACAAATTCTGGACTTTGTTTATTTAAAAAATCTTGTTCCAATTTATCCAACTCTTCTTGCGATATACCCGATGAAGTTTTGGATAATAATCTTCTATTTTCTAGAATTTTTTTGTAATCGGAGGACGGTCTAATGTCTTCGACAAAAATCTTTACCAGACTTTTTACTTTTTGATCTTTTTCTTGATCTGATAATTGAGTATTTTCTTCTACAGAACAAGATGTAATTAAGACAAGCATAACACTTGCTAGATAAAGTAATTTTGTTTTCATATTACCATATTTTGGGAGTTAAAGAGCGCAAAAAAACGGCTAAAGTGCATCTTACCTTTTATTATGTTTGACTTGTAAAAAACAATAAAAATGATGGTTTACCCGTAATTCTACAACGTAAATATAGTCTTTTTTTATCAATTATTGATCTAAAAAACAGAAAATAACTGTCTTGTTACTAACATTTTACTATATTTGGAGGGAGAAAACAGCATAAAAACCCAAAATAACATAATGAAGAGTAAGAGTATTCCTATAAAAAAACATTTACTGCAATTCAGTTTTCTTTTAGGAATTTCAATTATAACGTACCTCATTATAAGATATATTACTGGAAATTACACTACAAAAAATATATTCCATAAGATTACACTTTTAATACTAGCTCTATCAAGCATTACAATCGGTTTATTCAGTTATAAAAAAAATAACAATGGTTTTATTAGTCTTCTTGAAGCATTAAAAATTGGAATAGGTGTAACGGTTTTGGGTGGCTTAATGGTTACCATATGGGAAATTATTTTACTCAAAGTAATTGATCCAGATATCATTACACAATTAGAAGAAATTCAAATAAAAAAAATAGCAGAAAACTCATCGGATTTCACCCAAGAAAATATAGAACGAAAATTAGCAGTCACTCAAAAATTCACTTCCCCCTGGATCATGATACTTGCTGCTTTTATTGAAGATATCATCGTTGGATTTTTCTTATCCCTTATTGTCGGTCTCCTTGTCCGCAAAAAAAGAGATCCTTTTAAATAGACTCTTATACATTCTCTTTTTAAACTTATCATTTCTTAGTATTCTTCTACCCTTTCAGATCTTTTTTAATCAAAAATGTAACAAATTATTACATTTGTGTACTTATGTGTTATATCTAAATAACCAAAAATTTTATACATATGGAAAAATCTGTTAAATCTAACGCACTATCTCTTGGTGTAATACTAGGTGTAGTCTTAGCACTTATTACTGTTATTGCTTATACTGTTTACCAAGGTATGTATACCAATTGGATGGCAGGAATTGGTATTGCCATCTTAATCATTGTATTTGGGATTGTATCTGCCGTAAAAAGCAGAAAATTACTCGGTGGCTACATAAGTTTTAAAGATGCTTTTACTTCTTATCTTATTACGGTAGCAATCGGTACACTAATCAGTATGGTAGTAAACATCCTAGTATATGTAGTAATAGATCCAGATGCGGCTACAGCAATCAACGAACAAATCATAGAATCTACAGTAGGATTTATGGAAAAATTCGGAACACCAGAATCTGAAATAGAAAAAGCAGTAGCTAAAATGGAAGAGGAAAACCAGTTTGGTTTGATTACTCAATTAAAAGGTTGGTTCTATGGAATCCTGATTTATATCATCATAGGTTTATTAGCATGTCTTGCTGTTAAAAAGAAAGAACCTCTTTATTAAAAAAATAATATTCTTTATAAAGGCTGTCTAAAAAGTAGTAAAAAGCTTGTGTTGTCAGTCTGAGCTTGTCGAAGACAAATCAAAAGTCTAGATACTAAAACCTTAACAAGCTCAGTTTGAAACCGAAAAGCAACTTTTTAGATAGTCTTTTTTTATGCAATGTTCTTAAGATGGAATACCTATATTTGTCAACCAAATCATTTTAATACGATTTATGGAGATTTCTCAGAAAAATTTTCTCTCATATATTTTTGGTGTAGCTCTTATATCAGGAATTGCCAGAGTTGCTTTAGATTATCTATTCAGAATACTAGAACTCTCTCCTATTGCTTACTATCTTACTTTTATTCTAGCATTTATATTAGAGATATATATTATTGTTTTTGTAATCAAAAAGTACAAAAAGCTTAAAAATCCATTAACGATTGTTGATGCACTTAAAACAGGTATTATCATAATGGGAGTGATTGGACTTTTGTATTGTACAATGGCATATATATATGATATGTATATAGATCCAGATTTTCAGACCAATATGACATTACGATTTACCGAGCAATTTAGTCCTGATCAGTTAGAACAAACAAAACAGAATCTTGCTAATCAGGATCGTAGTAAATCGTATTTTGGAGTAATTATGTATACCATCTGGTTTGTATTTTTAGGCACGGTGATCTCTTTAATTGTTGGATCAGTTTACAAAACAAAAGAAGCATCAAAATAAATGGATATTTCTGTAGTAATACCTTTATTAAACGAACAAGAATCTCTTACAGAACTATATCAGTGGATTGTAAAAGTAATGCGTACGCATTCCTATTCCTACGAGATTTTATTTATTGATGATGGTAGTACCGATGGTTCTTGGAATACTATACAAACCTTATCAAAAGAAGATTCTAATGTAAAAGGAATACAGTTTTTACGAAACTATGGGAAGTCTCAGGCCCTTCATGCTGGTTTTGAAGCCGCCAATGGAGAAGTAGTCATTACCATGGATGCAGATTTACAAGATAATCCAGAAGAAATCCCAGAATTATATGATTTAATTACAAAAGACGGATATGATCTAATCTCTGGTTGGAAAAAGAAACGTTACGATTCTGTCATTGCCAAAAATCTGCCTTCTAAACTGTTTAATGCTGCTGCCAGAAAAACATCGGGATTAAAACTACACGATTTTAACTGTGGACTAAAAGCCTACAAAAAAGACGTTGTAAAACATGTTGATGTTCATGGTGAAATGCATCGTTATATTCCTGTATTAGCAAAGAATGCTGGTTTTAATAAAATTGGTGAAAAAGTAGTTTTACACCAAGCCAGAAAATATGGCAAAACAAAATTCGGGATGAATCGTTTTGTCAATGGATTTTTAGATCTCATAACGATCTGGTTTATGTCACGTTTTGGCAAAAGACCGATGCATTTCTTTGGATTAATAGGAACTATATTGTTCATCATTGGTTTCTGTTTCTCATTATACTTAGGAATCGACAAATTATTTATTGCTAAAAAAGGAAGGCTCATTGCCCAACGACCAGAATTTTATATCGCCCTAACAGCAATGATTTTGGGAACTCAGTTTTTCTTAGCTGGTTTTCTGGGAGAAATTATGCTTACCAGTAAAAGAACCAAAGAGCGATATCATATTTCCGAAAAAATTCACCTTTAGAACCGTATAAAAATACTGGTATCATTAAAATTAAAGGTGACAAATTGAGGATTTTTTAATATACTAATATATAACCAAAGTTTAACCAAATACGACCTTTTCTAAGTACCCCACAAACGAAAATTAAATAGTATTTTTGTTACTAAAACCTAGAAACATGCAAATATCAGACACCTCACTACAAACCAGAATTGAAGAGTGGTTATCACCAGTTTTTGACCAGCAAACTCAAGAAGAAATCACCAACTTACAAAAGCAAGATGCAGAAGGATTAAAAGAAAGCTTTTATAAAGATCTGGAATTTGGAACCGGTGGTATGCGTGGTGTGATGGGTGTGGGAACCAATCGCATTAATAAATATACGTTAGGAAAAAGCACACAAGGATTAAGTAATTACCTAAAAAAAGTATTTGCTGGCGAAGAAATTAAAACAGTAATTGCTTATGATTGTCGTAATAATAGTGATACTCTTGCAGAAGTGGTGGCCAATGTATTTTCTGCCAATGGCATTAAAGTATATCTATTCTCTAGCTTACGACCTACTCCAGAACTTTCGTATGCCGTAAAAGAATTAGGATGTCATTGTGGTATTGTATTAACGGCTAGCCATAATCCACCAGAGTATAATGGATATAAAGTATATTGGCAAGATGGTGGTCAATTGGTACCTCCACAAGATGGTGAAATCATTGCAGAGATTAATTCTCTGAATTATGCTAACATTCAGTTTGATACAAATTCAGATCTTATTCAAAAGATCGATACAGAAATTGATGTTCCTTTTATAGAAAACAGTGTAAAAAACGGAAGTTTTGCTGCTGATCAAAAGGCCAAAGACAATACCACTATTGTATTTACTTCTTTGCACGGCACATCTATTACTGCTGTTCCAGACACTTTGAAAAAAGCTGGATATAAAAATGTACATATTGTAAAAGAACAAGAGGTGCCTGATGGAAATTTTCCGACAGTAAAATCTCCGAATCCCGAAGAACCAGAAGCATTAGCCATGGCTATGGAATTAGCGAATAAAGTAGGCGCAGACATTGTTATCGGTACAGATCCTGATTGTGATCGTTTAGGGATTGCCGTTAGAAATACTGCTGGAGAATTGCAATTACTCAATGGAAATCAAACCATGATTGTAATGACTTGGTTTTTATTAAAGCATTATAAAGAAAAAGGATTGCTAAAAGGCAATGAATTTATTGCCTCTACTATTGTATCTACACCTATGATGAAAAATCTAGCTACGGCCTACGATGTATCATATATGGAAGTACTTACAGGATTTAAATGGATCGCAAAATTGATCAAAGATTTTCCTGAAAAGCATTTTATTGGTGGTGGAGAAGAAAGTTTTGGATATATGGTTGGGGATTTTGTGCGTGATAAAGACGCAGTTACCTCTACTCTATTAGCTTGTGAAATTGTAGCATACACAAAAGCTAATGGTAGTTCTTTCTATGAAGAACTGTTAAATCTATATGTGGAGCATGGTTTTTATAAAGAAAATCTGGTTTCACTAGTCAAAAAAGGAATTAAAGGAGCTGAAGAGATTAAGCAGACCATGATTGATCTTAGAAACAATCCTCCTACTCATGTAAACAATGAGAAAATCGTTCTTATTGAAGATTACCAGACAAGTATTGCAACGAATGTTTTGGATAGAACAGAAAAGGCAATCGACATTCCAAAATCCAATGTATTAATTTTTTATACAGAAGCTGGAAGTAAGATAGCAGCAAGACCAAGTGGTACCGAACCGAAGATTAAGTTTTATATGAGTGTACAAGAAACGCTTGACGATTTGTCAGCTTTTGATACTGTGGAACAAAAACTGAATACTAAAATAGCAACCATCAAAAAAGATTTACAAATAAATTAACGACGGTTTTTACCGTCTCTAAACATTGAATGGATTACTTTAAACAAATTCTTCGCTTTGCGAAGCCTTATAGAATCTATGCTGTTTTAAATATAATTTCTAATATTTTTTACGCATTATTCGGAACTTTAGCAATGGTTTCATTATTCCCGATGCTAAGTGTTTTATTTGATAAAACCAAAAGAGTACATGAAAAACCAGAATGGTTAGGAATTTTTAAGGTTAGAGAATATTCTGAAAGCTATTTGAACTATTTTGTCACTCAAAAAGCAGAACAAGGAAATGAAGATGTATTAATTTTTATGGTAATATTGGTAATAAGTATGTTCTTTCTCAAAAACATCTTTAGTTACTTAGCCATGTATTTCATAACATTTTTAAGAAACGGTGTTCTAAAAGATATTAGGAATGAACTATATGAGAAAACCGTTGACCTACCACTATCTTACTTTTCCGAAAAACGAAAAGGTGATACCATTGCAAGAATTTCTACAGATGTTTTAGAAATTCAACATTCCTTTCTTTCCATACTGGAACTAATTGTTAGAGAACCCTTAATGATTCTTTTTACAATTTTTGCTATGTTATTAATAAGTGTTAAGCTTACTATTTTTGTTTTTGTCTTTATTCCAATTTCAGGTTTTCTAATATCTCTTATTGGTAAGAAGTTAAAAAAACATTCTGATCAAGTACAACAGGAACAAGGTTTTTTTCTTTCGATTGTTGAAGAAACACTTGGCGGTCTTAAAGTAATTAAAGGGTTTAATGCAGAGAAGATTTTTGGAAAGAAATTTGGAGATTCTACATCAAGGTTTTACAATTATTCCAATACTTTATTAAATAGGCAAAATCTAGCCTCTCCCACTAGTGAATTTTTAGGAATTGCGGTCATAGCAATATTATTATGGTTTGGAGGGCAAATGGTACTCGTTGAAAAAACCCTTGATCCAAGTCTTTTTATAGTTTATATGGGACTTGCATATAACATACTCACACCTGCTAAGGCTATATCTAAAGCAAGTTATGGTGTAAAAAGAGGAAACGCAGCTGCAGAACGTGTATTGGAAATCCTTAATACCACATCTCCACTAGAGGACAAGCCGACTGCAAAACAGAAAGATGATTTCACCTCTGATATTGTCTTAGAAAATATATCTTTCAAATATGAAGATGAATATGTACTGAATGATTTTACACTAAAAGTTCCAAAAGGGAAGTCTGTCGCTCTTGTTGGGCAATCAGGAAGTGGTAAATCTACCATTGCTAATCTAGTCACCAGATTTTATGATGTAAATAAAGGTGTTATAAAAATAGATGATATAGACATCAGAGATCTTAGTAAAAATTCTTTACGAGGATTGATGGGTTTGGTTACTCAAAAATCAATACTTTTTCATGATACAATAAAGAATAACCTTTTAATAGGAAAACCAGACGCAACTGAAGAGGAAATGATTGAAGCCCTAAAAGTAGCAAATGCATGGGAGTTTGTTAAAAACAAACCTCAGGGAATTAATTCAATAGTTGGAGATAGTGGTGATAAACTAAGTGGTGGCCAACAACAAAGACTATCAATAGCCAGAGCTGTATTAAAAAACCCTCCGATCATGATCTTAGATGAAGCTACCTCTGCGCTGGATACAGAAAGTGAACGATTAGTACAATCGGCATTAGAAAATATGATGAAGAATCGAACAAGTATTGTAATTGCGCATAGACTATCTACAATACAAAATTCGGATTTAATCGTTGTAATGCAAAAAGGAAAAATTGTAGAACAAGGTACTCATGCGGAGCTGATTGCCAAAAACGGTGCTTACCAAAAATTGGTAACCATGCAATCTTTCGACAGTTAAACAAACTGATTATCAAGTATATAAAAACAAAAAAGAGCGTCTCCACGCTCTTTTTCTTCACACAAATCATCTTAATTTAGGGGCTTAATCTAAAATTAAAACTCACTTTTATAAAAACTTTCACTTTGGGGGAAATGAAAGCACTAACTCATTTTCACTTTGTAAAGATACAACTCAAATTCGAATACACAAACTTTTTTGTGTATTTTATCTAAAAAAAATGCATTTTAACATTTATAAATATCTAAAAAGTTTATTTTGTAATTTATTTCCTACAACATGAGTAAATAAATACAAGTATGCATCTCAATAGACCAAAATAAAAAAGAGCGTCTCCACGCTCTTTTTCTTCACACAAATCATCTTAATTTAGGGGCTTAATCTAAAATTAAAACTCACTTTTATTAAAAACTTTCATCTTGGGGTTTAATGAAAGTACTAACTCTTAATTACACTGTAAAGATACTACTATTTTTCATTTAAACAAATTTTATAAGCATTTTATCTAAAAAAAAGGCTTTTTATCTTTGTTTAAAAACCAAAAATTATAATTAAGTAGTATTTTTCTTACTTTTTTATAATCATTAGATTGATGCGTAAATTTAAATAAACATCAATAAAACAAAAAAGAGTGCCTAATAGCACTCTTTTTCGAAACAAATCATCTTTAATCTAGGGGGCATTTTATAAAATAAAAACTCAACTTTTAAAAAACTTTTTCATTTTGGGGGAAATGAAAACTTTAACTCATAATTACATGACAAAGATAAGAGTTATTTTTTAATTTCCAAACAAAAAACGTTTTTTATCTAATTTTAACGTATTTTATCCATCTAACACAACAATATTCCTACATTTTCCTACAAAAAATAAATTTAAATACACATTAAACCTTTTTTACGTAATTTAGTCTAAGAGTAAATTAACGTATGTTACCACTAACCGTTTAAAACTATAATTTGCTTTTGAATAGTATAGAAGAAGAAAACCTACTTACAGCATTACAAACTGATAAGGATATCAATCAAGCTTTTGCAAAACTCGTTTCATTATATAAGGAACGACTATATTGGCATATCCGAAATATGGTAAAAAGTCATGATGATACTGATGACGTCCTTCAGAATGTATTCATTAAAGTGTATAAAAACATTAGTAAATTCAAGGGAGAAAGTAAATTATACTCATGGATGTATCGTATCGCTACAAACGAATCCATTACGTTTTTAAACCAGAAAGCAAAGAAATATAATATCAGTAATGAAGAGTTACAACAGCAACTAATTCAAAACTTAGAAGCTGATGTCTATTTTGAAGGTAATGCTATACAGCTTAAGTTACAAAAAGCAATTGCACAATTACCTCAAAAGCAGCAACAGGTGTTTAATATGAAATATTTTCAGGAATTGAAATACAAAGAAATGTCTGATATTTTAGAAACCAGCGAAGGAGCATTAAAAGCTTCTTACCATTTGGCTTCTAAAAAAATAGAAGAATTCTTAAAAACCAATTAAACCTTTTTACTTTTACATCGTCTTATATATAGTGAAAAAGAATAATCTACATAACGACAAACAAGGATTTAAAATCCCGAAAGACTATTTCGATACTTTCGAAGGGAAGCTTTTTGATAAAATTGCTAAGGATAAAGAAGCATCTTCTATTCTTTCAGATGATTTAAAATCAGGCTTTACAGCACCAGAAGGTTATCTAAACAACTTAGAAGAACAGTTATTAGATACACTAGCAATACATAAGGAAGATTCTCCTTCTCTAGATCTAATTTCGAAAAATAGTTTCACTACTCCTGGTAACTATTTTGAAACAGTAGAAAAAAATATTTTAGAAAAGACTGTTACCAAAGCCAATGCAGAACCAAAGGTGATATCATTGGTATCTCGTAAGAATATAGTATATGTAACAAGTATAGCAGCTATGATTGCAATTTTAATTTCAGTGGTGCTTCCTTCAGATAAAAAAATTGAAGATGCTTTCGGGAGTGTAGCAATTGCAGACATCCAACAGTATTTTGATGATGGTAACGCAGAGTTTAGTGACTCGGAAATAGCGGAATTATTAGATGAAGAAATTAGTTTAACTGATACCTTCGTAGATGAAGAGATTAGTGAAGAAGAATTAGAATCTTATCTTTCTGATGAAGAATTGTCGGATGATATCATATACACAGAATAAGAGAAAGCATGAAACAAACAATAAAAAATATTTGGATTTACGAAAAGGAAATGAACCGTCGTTTCCATGTAATCTCTAAAACAAGATATTAAAACATGAAAAAGATATTACTATTATGCTTAGTTATTTTTACCGTTAATTTCTCATTTGGTCAAAGAGGACCAAGAGGAAAAGTAAAAGCATTAAAAATCGCATACATTACAGAACAGTTAGATTTAAGTACTAAAGAAGCTCAGCAATTTTGGCCCATCTATAATGAGCACGAAGAAGCTATGGAAAATCTAAAGAGAAATGAACGTAAATCCATACGCGCCATAAAAGAAGCTAATGGTCTAGAAAATATCAGTGAACAAGAAGCTGAAGATTTTTTGACTAATTATGTATCCACCGAAGAGAAAAAATTCTTAGCACGTAAGCAGTTAATTAAAAATCTAAGTAATGTAAT
Organism: Aquimarina litoralis; assembly: GCF_039523995.1. Classification (NCBI taxonomy): domain Bacteria; kingdom Pseudomonadati; phylum Bacteroidota; class Flavobacteriia; order Flavobacteriales; family Flavobacteriaceae; genus Aquimarina; species Aquimarina litoralis. The sequence continues at coordinate 229,231 of NZ_BAAAGE010000004.1, read as the reverse complement.
CCCAAATAAAAAGATTCTAAAACTGGTAAAAGCTGAAATGGATTTTAACAAACGACTTTTAAAACAATTACGAGATAGAAGAAGAGCAAATCAGTAAATGATTTTACAATAACATATACGAATAGGTAAATGGAAACTTTATTTCATTTACCTTTTTTATTTAAAAGATACTTTTGCTATTCTATTTTTACCTGCAGCGATAGCGATACTATCATTTATAAAACGAATGGTATAAAAACTTTCTTTACTCACTTCTTTCCAAGTATTTCCAGCATCATTAGAAATTGAGATTCCGGTAAAACCAACAGCTACCATTTCTTTACCACCACTATTAGGAATATACCTTATACAACTTTTATACCCTGCTCCTACTCCATCTGCAATAAGTTTCCAGCTTATACCTCCATCATTTGTAATAGCTTTATTTTGCGAGTTGTCTTCTGGTTTTGTGTAATCGCCTCCATAAATAATTCCTGTGGTTTCATTATAACAATCCATAGAATACGCTCCTGTTGTTTCTTTTCCTTGTATTATAGGAGTATCGTATACAATCCAAGTATTTCCTTTATCACTAGAATAAAACACTCTAGAAGCCATTCCACCAGAAACAATCCAAGCCTTATTCGCTAAGATCTTAATATTTCCATTACTTGCAGCAAAGGCCGCTTCCCCTTTTACTGCTTTTGGTAATTGATCACATGAAATTTTAGTCCAGTTTTCTCCTCCATCTCTAGTAATAATTATCGATAAGCAATTTTCTGTAGGATCGCCCATCGCGATACCTTCATTATCATTCCAAAAGGCAATAGCATCATAAAAAACTTTTTCATGTTCTTCTTTGTAAACTAGTTTCGTTTCGCCAGTTACTTTATTCATTTTGTACAAAAGTGCTGGAGAAGCAATACTGAGCAAAAAATAATGAGTATTTGTACTTGCAACTGCTCTGAATTGAATCTTTTCCCCTTCAAATTCTAACGTACTCACTTTTTTCTTTCTTATATCAAAGTTTTCTTCTATTTGAAATATTCCATACATACTATTACTACCAGCAAAGAAAACCTCATCATTTAAAACTGTTACTGCCCGAATACTAACAGAATCTGTATAAAAAGGTGTGACTACAATCTCAGAAAAATTGTGAGCAACCACTTCAGATTCTTTAGGTTTACAGCTTATAAAAAAGAATATAACTGATATCGACAGTAAAAATCTCATACCCAATATTTTTGATCAAATATAATACTATTCTAAAGCAAAGAGTTACCTTTGCATCCCTTAAAAAAAGAAAGGATGCGTTTACATAGGAATTTGGTATTTGCTGTAATTGATGGACTCAATGAAATTTTTAACGAGGATGCTTATGCTGATAAGGTAGTTCAAAAATTATTAAAGCGTGATAAGAGATGGGGATCTCGAGACAGGAGTTTCGTTGCTGAAACTACCTATGACATTGTACGTTGGAAACGCTTATATGCTGAGATAGCAAATGTTTCTGAACCTTTTACTAGAGAAAATCTTTGGCGAATATTTGCTGTTTGGGCCACCTTACGTGGAATCACATTACCTGATTGGAAACAAATTGGTCCAACACCAACAAGACGTATCAAAGGACGATTTGATGAACTCAGTAAAATTAGAAAGTTTAGAGAATCCATTCCTGATTGGATGGATGCATTGGGTGAAAAAGAACTTGGATCTATTTGGGAAAAAGAAATAGCAGCACTTAATGAACAAGCCCCTGTTGTACTAAGAACAAATACATTAAAAATTTCTAGAGATAAGCTTAGAGGCATTTTAGAAGATGAAAATATCGACACAACGTTTATCAAAGGTTACCCATTTGCATTACAACTTACAGAAAGAGCCAATGTATTTTCTACAGAAGCTTTCAAAAAAGGATTGTTTGAAGTTCAGGATGCTTCTTCTCAGCTAGTCGCTAATTTCTTAGATGTACAACCAGGACAGAGAATTGTAGATACTTGTGCTGGAGCTGGCGGAAAGACATTGCACCTTGCTGCACTAATGGAAAATAAAGGTCAGGTAATTGCCATGGATATCTATGGTAATAAACTAAAGGAACTTAAAAGAAGAGCCAGAAGAGCAAGTGCTCATAATATAGAGACTAGAATAATAGAAAGTTCTAAGGATATCAAAAAACTTCATAACAAAGCTGATCGTGTGCTCATTGATGCTCCTTGCAGTGGATTAGGAGTATTAAGTCGAAATCCTGATGCCAAATGGAAATTGCAACCAGAGTTTCTACAAAAAATAAAGCAAACACAATCTGAAATATTAGAGAGTTATGCTAAAATGGTAAAACCAGGAGGAAAACTAGTGTACGCTACTTGCTCTATCTTACCTTCTGAGAACCAAGAACAAGTTAAAACTTTCTTAACCAAAGAAATAGGAAAAGAATTTACCTTTGTAAAAGACAAAAAAGTACTTTCATCTGAATCAGGTTTTGATGGATTCTATATGGCATTGCTAGAAAGAAAATAACTCAACTTACGTAACAAACAATGAAAACAAAACTACTTCTTATTGCGCTTTGTACATTTTGTATAGGGTTTAGTCAGGTTCCCACTGGATATTACAATTCAGCTACAGGATCTGGATATACATTAAAAACGCAGTTAAAAAATATTATTGATAGTGATAATGATGGATTATCTCCTGAGTTTCAATCAACAGATCCTGGATATAGTGGATTGTACACTACTTATGTGGCATCAGATTCGGATTCGTATTATGAAAACAATGGAAGTGTACTAGACATGTATTCAGAAAACCCTACAGGTGCTGATGATTACGAATATACTCACTTTACAGATCAAGACCCTGGAACTGGAGGAACTTCAGAAGGAGAATTTTATAATAGAGAGCATATCATTCCGCAATCTGTTTTTAATCAGGTTACTCCGCAACGCTCGGATGCCCATTTTGTCGTTCCATCAGACAAATTTGTTAATGGAGCTCGTGGTAGTTTTCCTTTCGGAAGAGTCGAAACAGCTAACTTAACTACAACAAATGGTTCTAAAAGAGGTAATAATCTAAACTCTGGTTATTCCGCAGGATATACAGCCACTGTTTTTGAACCTATAGATGAATTTAAAGGCGATATTGCAAGAATGCATTTTTATTTTGCAACTCGTTATGAAGATGATGTAGCTAGTTATTCATATAGTATGTTTAATGGAACTAGTGATCAAGTTTTTGATCAAACATTTTTAAACATCCTTATCACTTGGCACAATCAAGATCCTGTATCTACTAGAGAGATGGACAGAAATAATGCGATTTTTGGTAGACAAAATAATAGAAATCCATTTATTGATCATCCTGAATACGTGGAAATGATCTGGAGTTCTACAATTGATTCAGAAGCACCATCGGTACCGACTAATGTGATGGTTTCTAATGAGACGTCTAATAGTATTGATTTGTCCTGGACAGCATCTACAGATAATATAGCGGTAACGGAGTATGATGTATATGTAAATAGTGTTTTTAATAAATCTGTCTCCTCTACAACCACGACAGTTAGCGGTTTAAACTCAGAAACCACATATGCTTTTACCGTTTTGGCAAAAGATGCTGCAGGAAATGAATCTTCCCAAAGTACTTCTGTAAATGGAACTACATTAGTAGGTGGAACTGGCGGAACTGATTGTGCAACAGAAACATTTAGTAATATCGGAGCTGCTTCTAGTTCATATGCTGAACGTATGTGGACTGGTGATGACGGTGGAGAATGGACTGCTACAGATGCCAGAACAGATCAAACATTAACAGGAAACGCAATTACTATTAGAAATGGTGAACTAACATCTTCTTCTATTTCTGGAGGAATCGGATCCTTAACCGTAACTACGCTAAGAGCTTTTAGTGGTGGCTCGGGAACATTTAATCTTAGAGTTAACGGAACAGTAGTAGGAACAATACCTTATGGCGATGTCCAAGAAACGACCACTATAAATAACATTGATGTTACTGGAAATATTATAGTTTCTTTTACAGATAAAGCCACAACAAGTGATAGAGTAATTATTGATGATTTATCTTGGAGTTGTTATGACCCTACACTGGGTACTGATGATCTTAACTTGGAAAAACTTGTTACAGTATATCCAAATCCATCTTCGGACAGAAGTATAACAATAAATACAGCAAATATTACTGGTACTGAAATAAATGTTTATGACATTACCGGGAAGTTGTTATTTTCAAAGAAAAATTTATTAGGAAACACCCAAATATCCGATCTTCCACAAGGAATGTTATTGGTAGAAATAATTTCTTCCAAACGGAGTATTACTAAAAAAGTACTGATACGATAATAAGAAAAGCGGCTAAAGAAAGCCGCTTTTTTATTTCTTTAAGGATTGTTTAAAATTTAGTGAATAACTCCATAATTCAACTGAAGTTTTATATAACACTTTCTATAGAAAAGTAGTAAATTTGCAGCTTATTAAAAACAACTCAAAGTCTGGGAGCATGATCCATTTCTTCGGAAACCAAAATGAGAAAGTATTTGCAGTACAAACTACTGATGAAATCTCAACAGAAAATAATAAAAAGTTAAGCTGGTTATTTGGAAACCAACCTAAGATATCTACGGCGTCTATTGACGCTTTTTTTGTTGGTCCTAGAGCCGCTATGATTACTCCATGGAGTACAAATGCGGTTGAGATTACCCAAAATATGGGGATCTCAGGAATCATTAGAATAGAAGAGTTCAAAGCGGTTGATTCCAATTTTTCTGATTTTGATCCTATGCTTTCTCAAAAGTATAATCGTCTAGATCAAGATATTTATACTATAGATATTAAGCCAGAAGAAATTTTAGAGATCGAGGATATTGATGCTTATAACAAAGCCGAAGGGTTAGCATTAAGTCCAGATGAAGTTGAATACCTTGAAGAAGTTGCTAAAAAAATTGGAAGAAAACTTACCGATTCTGAAGTGTTTGGTTTTTCTCAAGTGAATTCTGAACACTGCAGACATAAAATATTCAATGGAACTTTTGTTATAGATGGAGAAGAAAAACCTACATCTCTATTTAAATTAATTAAGAAAACTTCAGAGACCAATCCTAACGATATTATCTCTGCTTATAAGGATAATGTTGCCTTTATTAAAGGACCAAGCGTAACGCAGTTTGCACCAAAAAGTGCTGACAAGCCAGATTTTTACGAAGAAAAAAAGTTTGATAGTGTCATTTCATTAAAAGCAGAAACCCATAATTTCCCAACCACTGTTGAGCCTTTTAATGGTGCTGCTACAGGTTCTGGAGGAGAAATCAGAGATCGTCTAGCGGGTGGAAAAGGATCTTTACCACTTGCAGGAACTGCTGTTTATATGACTTCTTATTCTAGATTAGAAGAGAATCGCCCTTGGGAACAGGCTATGGACGAAAGAAAATGGTTATACCAAACACCTGTAGATATTTTAATTAAAGCTTCCAATGGAGCTTCAGATTTTGGAAACAAATTTGGACAACCTTTGATTACGGGTTCGGTACTTACTTTTGAGCATGAAGAAGATGCACGAAAATTAGGATTTGATAAAGTAATCATGCAAGCCGGTGGTATAGGATACGGAAAAAATGAACAAGCATTAAAAGATCAACCGGCTACTGGAGATAAAATTGTTATTCTGGGTGGAGAGAACTATCGAATTGGTATGGGAGGTGCGGCAGTATCCTCTGCTGATACAGGTGAATTTAGTAGCGGTATCGAATTAAATGCTATTCAGCGTTCTAATCCCGAAATGCAAAAACGTGCTGCCAATGCTATTAGAGGAATGGTAGAAAGTGATGTTAACACCATCGTTTCTATTCATGATCATGGTGCTGGTGGACATCTTAATTGTTTATCAGAATTAGTAGAAGAAACAGGTGGTCATATTGATTTAGATAAATTACCCGTTGGAGATCCAACACTCTCTGCAAAAGAAATCATTGGTAATGAATCTCAGGAAAGAATGGGGCTTGTTATCGGACAAAAAGATATTGAAACTTTAGAACGTATTGCAGAAAGAGAACGTTCTCCAATGTATCAAGTTGGTGACGTTACTGGTGATGATCGTTTTACATTTCAGTCAAAAACCAAAGGAGATACTCCTATGGATTTGGAACTAAGTGATATGTTTGGTAGTTCTCCTAAAACGATCATGACTGATAAAACTATTGATCGTAACTACAGCAGTATTACATATCAAAACGAAAATATAGTAAACTATCTCGAACAGGTATTACAACTGGAAGCAGTTGCTTGTAAAGATTGGTTAACAAATAAAGTAGATCGTTGTGTAGGCGGAAAAGTAGCCAAGCAACAGTGTACAGGTCCTCTTCAGTTACCGCTAAATAATTGTGGAGTCATGGCATTGGACTATACATCTAAAGAAGGTATTGCCACTTCTATAGGTCACTCCCCTATTTCAGGATTAATAGATCCAGAGGCTGGTAGTAAAAACTCTATTGCTGAAGCACTAACAAATATTGTTTGGGCACCACTTAAAGATGGATTACAATCGGTATCACTATCTGCTAACTGGATGTGGCCTTGTAAAAACGAAGGAGAAGATGCCAGACTTTATAAAGCCGTAAAAGCTATTTCTGACTTTGCTATCGATTTAGGAATTAATGTACCTACCGGAAAGGATTCTCTTTCTATGAAACAAAAATATCCTAATGAAGAAGTAATCTCTCCTGGAACAGTAATTATATCGGCTGCTGCTAACTGTAATGACATTTCCAAAGTAGTAGAACCTGTTTTTAAGAAAAATGAAGGGAACATCTATTATATAAATCTATCTCAAGATACTTTTAAACTTGGAGGATCTTCTTTTTCTCAAATCGTTAATAAAATAGGTACTGAAGCTCCTAGTATAAAAAACCCGGAGAATTTCAAGAATGTATTTAATACAATTCAAGGATTAATACGAGACGGAAAGATTGTTGCCGGTCATGATGTAGCTTCTGGAGGATTGATTACTACATTATTAGAGCTATGTTTTGCAGATATCAACTTAGGAGCGAATATTGACCTATCTAAACTAGGAGAACAAGATTCTATAAAGGTACTTTTTGCAGAAAATGCTGGTATTGTTTTCCAGAGTACTACTAATGCGGATATAGAAACCGTTTTATCTCAAAATAATATCGAATTCTTCAAGATTGGTAATGTTACAAATAAGGCTTCCTTAAGAATTACAAATGGGGATGATACACATACACTTGAAATAGAAAGTTTACGAAAAACCTGGTATAAGACCTCTTATCTTTTAGATCAAAAGCAAACTGCAAATAATCTATCGGAAGATCGCTACACGAATTTCTCGAATCAGCCATTACAATACGAATTTCCAAAACATTTTACTGGAAAACTACCTGTAATTGATGCTTATAAACCAAGACCGAAAGCAGCTGTGATTAGAGAAAAAGGAAGTAATTCGGAGCGTGAAATGGCCAATGCCATGTATTTAGCTGGTTTTGATGTAAAAGATGTACATATGACCGATCTCATCTCTGGACGTGAAACATTAGAGGATATACAATTCATTGGAGCTGTAGGAGGATTTTCTAATAGTGATGTCTTAGGATCAGCAAAAGGATGGGCGGGAGCTTTTCTTTATAATGAAAAAGCAAACAACACATTAAAAAAATTCTTCGAAAGAAAAGATACACTATCTGTAGGTATATGCAATGGTTGCCAGTTATTTATGGAACTAGAAGTTATTAACCCTGATCATAGTGAGCATGGAAAAATGCATCATAATGATTCTCATAAGCATGAGAGTAATTTTACTTCTGTAAAAATACAAGAGAATAATTCGGTTATGTTATCATCATTAGCTGGAAGTACACTAGGTGTTTGGATTTCTCATGGAGAAGGTAAATTCCACCTCCCTCTTTCTGAAGATCAGTATAATATTGTTGCTAAATATGGTTATGATTCCTATCCTGCAAATCCAAATGGATCAGACTATAATACAGCTATGATGTGTGATAAAACCGGGAGACACCTGGTAATGATGCCACATATAGAACGTTCCACATTTCAATGGAACTGGGCTAATTATCCAGATGGAAGAGCAGATGAAGTATCGCCTTGGATAGAAGCGTTTGTAAATGCTAGAGAATGGATTGCAAAACAATAAAAACTATAGTTTAGCTTGCTATAATTAATTGTTTAAAAAAGTTAGGGTTTATTTTAATATAACTGTTATTAACATATAACAGTTCTTTGGATCTTCACACGAGCTCCTTAATTGTTATATACTTTACCAAAGTATAAATAACTATTTTTAAAACCTAAAAACGTAAACCGTGAAAAAATTACTACATACTTTATTTTTTTTGGTTTCAGCCCTATCTATTACTCAAACAAAACCAACCTATAGCAGAGCTAAAATCACCTATAATTCTAAGGCTAATTATAAAATCCTTATGGATGCAGGAATTCCTATGGATCATGGCCAGCACAAAGAAGGAATCTTCATTATTTCAGATTTTTCTAAAGAAGAACTTGATATCGCACGAAATCTAGGATATAAAGTAGAAATCCTAATCAAAGATGCCGAAGCAGATTTTCTTGAGAGAAACGAAAGAGCTAAATATAAAAAAGCAGTTCAAAATCCTACTTGCCCTTCAGGAAATGAGACAATAAATAATTATCCCACTCCTTCAAATTTTGCATTAGGATCTATGGGTGGATACCTTACTTACCAAGAGATGCTAGATAATCTAGATGCGATGAGAAACCAGTATCCCAATCTAATTTCTGCAAGAGCAGATATCGGCACATTCGTTACCAATGGAACTCCAGATAATTCAGTAACTCCTTCGATAGGCGGTAATACCATCCAATGGGTTCGCATATCTGATAATCCGGATGTTGATGAAAACGAATCAGAAATTTTATATGATGCTATTCATCATGCCAGAGAGCCTGCAAGTCTCTCTCAATTGATTTATTATATGTGGTATCTTCTAGAAAATTATGACTCTGATCCAGAAGTGAAGCAAATTGTTGATAACACCGAATTATATTTCGTTCCAGTCATAAACCCTGATGGATATCTTTATAATCAAGTAACTAATCCTAATGGAGGTGGTCTTTGGAGAAAAAATAGGTTTAATACACATGGTGTTGACAACAATAGAAACTATGACCATTATCCAAATGGAAATGCTGCTAATGCTACATGGGGAGGTCCCGGATCTTCTAGTAGTACCAGTGCTCAGACATATCATGGGACGAGTGCCTTTTCTGAAGTAGAAAACCAAGCAATGAAATGGTTTACAGAGCAACATGAGTTTGTGATTGCATTAAATAACCATACATTTGGCGAACTATTATACTTTCCTTATTCTTATGCTGATAATACCCCTACTCCCGATGAAGATATATTTATCGCAATTGGTGCTGAACTTACTTCTCAAAATGGATATAGTCCACTAAGAGACGCTCCTTTTTCTGGAGATAGTGATGATTTTATGTACGGAGGAACTACACAACCTCATAATAAGATATTTTCTTTCACACCAGAGGTTGGAACTTCATTTTGGCCCGCATCTAATCAGATAGATGGAATTTGTAAAGAAATGATGCATCTCAATCTTACCGCTGCAAAAATGACTAACAACTACGCACAGATAGAAAGTAATGGGAGCATTTTTGTAGGAGACAATTTAATTGTTAACGCTGATTTTACATTAAAAAGATTAGGAATTACTGGAAATGGAAATTTCACTGTAACAATTACTCCCATATCATCAAACATTGCTAGTGTAGGAAATCCAAAAAATTACACAAACACTCAGATAGGTACAGATATATCAGATAGCATAGAGATTGTCCTAGACAATTCTGTTAATACAAATGATGACATAGAATATATAATTCATGTAGATGGAGGTTTATTAACCGAATCCATTCGGGTTACCAAAAAATTTGGAGCATTACAACAAGTAGTTAATAATGATGCCAGTGATATAAATGACTACACCCAATCTGGCTGGTCTACAACTACAACTACATTTGTTTCATCTAACAGTTCTATAACAGAATCACCTACAGGAAACTATGGATCTAATCAAAATAAATCTATAGAACTTTCACAAATGATTGATCTCACAGATGCTACTGCCGCAAATGTTCAATTCTATGCGAAATGGAATATTGAAAATAATTGGGATTACGCTCAGTTTGAAGTATCTATAGATGATGGGGCTTCTTGGATTCCCCAATGTGGTAAATTCACCAATTCTGGAAGTACAAATGCGGGACAACCAACAGACGAGCCTTTGTATGACGGCGTACAAAATAACTGGATACTAGAAGAGATTAGTCTTAGTGATTACTTGGGCGAAACCATAAGAGTTAGATTTCAATTCGTATCAGACGACCAAATTGAACAAGATGGATTCTATTTTGATGATCTAATAGTCAATATTTTAAATCCAAATGTTTTGGATGTTGAAGAAAATTTATTGTCAGCATTCAAAGTCTTCCCAAATCCTGCAAAAGACATGCTAACCATTACACCTGCTAATGCAGGAGATTACAATATTTATATAAGAAATATATTGGGGCAAGAAGTGATGAGTAGGAATCAAATGACAGGAACACAAGAGTTTAATATTTCGAACCTTAGATCTGGACTATATTTTTTAAATATTGAAGTTTCTGGAAACACAAAAACCGTTAAAATTATCAAACAATAATAAAACTTGGTATCAACTTCAGATTATCCATTTATCCTTTTGATTACCAAAAGAAACCCTAATCTCATTAAACAAAATTCTAAAATCAATGAAAACAGTACTTTTCATATTGATGTCCTTTGTTTGTTGTTTTGCAATAGCTCAGGAATCTTCCGTTTATAAAAAAGTTAAAATTAAATATAACAACGTTTACAATTACAGACTTTTAGAAAAAGAAGGGATTCCTATGGATCATGGAATTCATAAACAAGGAGTTTTTATCATTTCAGATTATTCTGAAAGAGAAATAGAAATTGTTAAACGTCTTGGTATAGATTTTGACATTTTAATTGAAGATGTCACATCAGATTTTCTTAAAAAAAATAAAGTTGCTAAAATTCAAAACGCAACTAAAAACCTTTCTTGTCCAACAGATAACAACCCTATCATCACATACCCTACACCTTCAAATTTTAGTTTAGGGTCTATGGGAGGATATCTGACATATCAGGAAATGTTAGATAATCTGGACGAAATGCAAACCAAATACCCGAATCTGATAACCGCTAGAGCTGATGTAGGTACTTTTTTAACTAATGGAACTCCCAATAATAGCGTCTCACCATCAATTGGGGGAAATGCTTTGCAATGGGTTCGAATTTCGGACAACCCCGATACAGATGAGCCTTCTGAACCAGAAATATTATACAATTCAATACATCACGCTAGAGAACCTGCAAGTTTATCACAGTTGATTTACTTTATGTGGTATTTACTAGAAAACTATGAAACTGATTCAGAAATCAAAGCAATCGTGGATAATACGCAATTGTACTTTATACCTGTGGTAAACCCAGATGGATATCTGTATAATGAGCTTACAAACCCAAATGGTGGAGGCTTATGGAGAAAAAATAGGTTTAACACCCATGGTGTAGATAATAACCGAAATTATGATCACTACACAGATGGAACAGCAGCTACATCCACCTGGAACACTGTTGGAACGTCTAATGATACCTCATCTAATATTTATGCAGGTGCTAGTGCATTTTCGGAAGTAGAAACGCAAGCTATGAAATGGTTTATAGAACAGCATAATTTTACAATATCTATGGATAATCATACTTCTGGCGAATTACTATTAATGCCATATGGTTATGAACCCAATAACCCGACACCAGAAGGAGATATCTACCAAACAATTTCAGAAGAATTAGTATCACAGAATAATTATAGCAACATTCTTATCACTGATTTAACTGTTGCTGCTGGTGGAAGTGTTGATTATATGTACGGCGGTACCGTAAGACCTCATAATAGAATTTTTGGATTTGCACCAGAAATAGGAACTTCATTTTGGCCTACATCTAATCTAATCGATGGTATTTGTAAAGAGATGATGTATCTAAATATTACTGCAGCTAAAATGACTCATAATTTTGCAAAAGCGCAGAGTAATCAGACAGAATTCATAGGTGATAACACAACTTTTAATGCAGATTATACTATAAATCGTTTAGGACTTAATGGCAACGGTAATTTTACTGTAAGCATCGTTCCTATAAGTGGCAATATCCAAAGCGTTGGAGCTTCTAAAAGCTACACTAATCTTACCATAGGAAATCCTATCAATGATCAAATAACCATCAATTTAAACAACACTATTGATGCGGGAGATGAAATCGTTTATGATATAGAAGTGAATGGAGGCATCATCAAGCATACAACAAGGGTAACTCAAAAATTTGGTTCTTTTCAGGCATTGGTTGACAATAATGCCGATACTCTAAATGATTTCACAGGAACTGGATGGGACACTACCAATACCACATTTGTATCTGCTTCATCCTCTATTACCGAATCGCCAAGTGGTAATTATGGTTCTAACCAAAACAAAATAATCGAACTTGATCAGAGTATTGATCTTACCAACGTTATTGCTGCAACTATTCAATTTTATGCCAAATGGGATATTGAAAATAATTGGGATTATACTCAGTTTGAAGTATCTATAGATAATGGAGCTTCTTGGATTCCACAATGTGGTAAATTTACTAATTCTGGAAGTAGTAATGCAGGACAACCTACTGGAGAACCTTTATACGATGGCACCCAAACTGAGTGGGTATTGGAAGAAATTAGTCTGAGCGATTATCTTGGAGAAACTATAAAAGTTAGGTTTCAATTCGTATCAGATGATCAAGTAGAACGAGACGGTTTTTACTTTGATGATCTCGTTATAAATACCTTAAATCAAAACACATTAGATATTGAAGAAAACGTATTGTCTGAATTTACAGTATTCCCTAATCCTCTAAAAGACATACTAACTATTACACCTAACGCTACAAGTAATTTTAATATTCAATTGAAAGATGTAGTAGGCAAAGAAGTAATGACAAAAAAACAAGCTTCTGGAAATCAAGAATTTGATCTTTCAAAATTAAACGCAGGATTATACTTTTTAACGATTGAACTAGGAGAAAGTGTAAAAACTTTTAAAATTATAAAACAATAAAAATTCAATTAAAACCCATAAAAATTAAGGAGTTATCAAAAGATAGCTCCTTTTTTTATATATTAGGGTTGTGTATTGTTATATTTTTTATAATTTGCGAAACTATGCACGCATAGTAGTTTTTAAAATTCTATTGTATTTAAAAAGTAAGAGAATTTTAAGTAATAAACCAAAAATTTTGTGCAACTTTATAATAACGGTTACAGTTATGTTTATAAGAACGTACCAAGTGATCGAAGTTCTTTAAAACAGAGTAAAACTATCTGAAAAACGTATGAATACAATTACTAGATTATTTGATTTTCCACATTATCAATTAGAGAAATATAACCTAGACAAAGCCCTAATCACCAAATACAATGGCGAATGGGTGGCTACTTCAACGAAAGAATATGTAGAAAAAGCAAATCAGATCAGTCGTGGTCTTTTACGATTAGGTGTAAAACCAAATGATAAGGTTGCTATTATTTCTTCAAATAATAGAACCGAATGGAATATTGTAGATATCGGTGTATTACAAATTGGAGCTCAGGATGTACCTATCTACCCTACTATCTCTCAAGAAGATTACGAATATGTATTAAATCACTCTGAATCTATGTATTGCTTCGTGTCTGATGACGAGGTTTTACAAAAAGTAAATAACATCAAAGGAAATGTTCCTTCGCTAAAAGGAGTATATTCTTTTACTGACCTTGACGGTTGTGATAGTTGGAATAAAGTTTTAGAACTTGGAAAAGACGACAGCAATCAAGAAGAGGTAGAAAAAATAATGGCGTCTGTAAAAGAAGACGATCTAGCAACTTTGATTTATACTTCCGGAACTACCGGAAGACCAAAAGGTGTAATGCTAAGCCATAAAAACGTAGTAAGCAATGCATTGCATAGTTCTACAAGATTCCCAATTGTAGACGGAGAAACAAAAGCATTAAGTTTCTTACCTGTATGTCATATATATGAAAGAATGTTGATGTATTTATATCAATACAGAGGAGTTGGTATTTACTTCGCAGAATCACTAGAAACAATTAGTGATAATTTAAAAGAAGTAAAACCAGATGTAATGACTGCGGTTCCTAGATTATTAGAAAAAGTATATGATAAGATTATTGCTAAAGGAACAGATCTTACTGGAATCAAAAAGAAATTATTTTTCTGGGCTGTTGAATTAGGTCTTAAATATGAGCCATACGAAGCCAACGGTTGGTGGTATGAAAAGAAACTAGGAATAGCGAGAAAACTTATATTCAGTAAATGGCAAGAAGCTTTAGGAGGGAATCTAAAAGTAATTGCTTCTGGTAGTGCTGCATTACAATCTCGACTTGCCAGAGTATTTAACGCTGCTGGAATCAGTGTGATGGAAGGCTATGGATTAACCGAAACATCTCCTGTAGTATCTGTAAACGATGTACGCGATAGAGGTTTTAAAATAGGTACTGTAGGAAAAATGATTCCCGAAACTGAAGTTAAAATTGCAGAAGACGGAGAAATTCTTGTAAAAGGTCCTCAAGTGATGATGGGATATTATAAGGATGAAGAAAAAAGTAAAGAAGTGTTACAAAACGGATATTTCCATACTGGAGATATTGGAGAAATAGATGGTGAAGGTTTCTTACGAATTACAGATCGTAAAAAAGAGATGTTCAAAACTTCTGGAGGAAAATATGTTGCTCCTCAAGTAATCGAAAATGCTATGAAACAATCTCGTTTTATAGAGCAAATTATGGTCATTGGAGATGGAGAAAAAATGCCGGCTGCTTTCGTTCAACCTAATTTTGAATTTGTAAAGGATTGGGCCACGAGAAAAGGAATTTCGATTGGTGCTACTCATGAAGAAATTGTTTCCAACCAAACAGTAATTGACCGTTTCCAAGAAGAAGTAGACGAACATAACGAAAAATTCGGAAAATGGGAACGCATCAAAAAGTTTGAACTAACTGCAGATGAGTGGAGTATCGATGCTGGACACCTTACTCCTACTATGAAATTAAAAAGACGTGTAATCAAGGCAAAATACCAAGATTTATACGCTAAGATTTATGGCTAATTCAATTCACTGATTACAAATGTATGGTGTAAAACTTTAACTTTAAATCAGTAAACTCCTCATTTTATGGGGAGTTTTTTTATTAATTCATCAGAAAAATGTAAATTACTTGCTCTTTTTGTAATTTTTTACCCAATTTATTATGCGTGCATAATAAATTTTTCTTACCTTTACAGCATAACAAATTTTCTGAATGAGAGAAAAAACAATTGATTATGCACTCCGCGCTACATGGATGGCTGTAGCCAAGATGTACAACGAGGAAGCAAGTAAAAAAGGAAGTACTATGGCAACCGGATTTGCTTTAATAAGCATTGATCCCGAAAATGGAACACCATCTACTTCTTTAGGCCCAAAAATGGGTATGGAAGCCACTAGTCTATCAAGAACTTTGAAAACCATGGAAGAAAAAGGATTGATCTTCAGAAAGAAAAATCCTCAAGATGGACGTGGAGTATTAATCTATCTAACTCCTTTTGGGTTAGAAATGAGAAACTTTTCTAAAGACGTAGTATTTACTTTCGATCATGCTGTACGAAAGCATGTTCCTAAAGAGAAACTTGATACTTTCTTAGAGGTTTTTCAAATGATTAATGATCTCATAGCTACAAAGAAAATTTACACGAATAAAGAATCTATAACATCTTAACAACCAGAAGTTAAAAAAATGAAAAGAGTCATTAAAAAAGTTGCAGTCGTTGGTTCAGGAATAATGGGCTCAGGTATTGCGTGTCATTTCGCCAATATCGGTGTCGAAGTACTATTATTAGATATCGTACCAAGAGAATTAAACGACAAAGAAAAGGCAAAAGGCCTTACACTAGAAAGTAAAGTGGTTCGTAACAGGTTAGTAAATGATTCACTAACTGCCGCTCTTAAATCCAAACCTTCACCAATATACAGTCAAAAATTTGCTGCTCGTATCACTACCGGAAACCTGGAAGATGATATCGCAAAAGTTGCTGATGTAGACTGGATTATAGAGGTTGTCGTAGAAAGACTTGATATTAAGAAACAAGTTTTTGAAAATTTAGAAAAGTATAGAACACCAGGAACCTTAATTACTTCTAATACTTCTGGTATTCCAATTAAATTTATGAATGAAGGAAGAAGTGAAGATTTCCAAAAGCATTTTTGTGGAACGCACTTCTTTAACCCTGCTAGATACCTAAAATTATTCGAAATCATTCCTGGACCAAACACTTCATCTGAAGTACTTGAGTTCTTAAATGGATATGGAGAGCAATACTTGGGTAAAACTTCAGTTGTAGCAAAAGATACACCTGCTTTTATCGGTAACCGTATTGGTATCTTTAGTATCATGAGTTTATTCCATATGGTAAAAGAGATGGGATTAACTATAGAAGAAGTAGACAAATTAACTGGTCCAGTAATAGGACGCCCAAAATCTGCAACGTTCAGAACTGTAGATGTGGTTGGTCTTGACACCTTAGTTCACGTGGCAAATGGTATTGCTGATAACTGCCCGGATGATGAACGCCATGAATTATTTAAACTTCCTGATTTCATCAATACCATGATGGAAAATAAATGGTTAGGAAGCAAAACAAAACAAGGATTCTATAAAAAACACGTTTCTCCAGAAGGAAAAAAGGATATCCTTTCTTTAGATCTTGACACTTTAGAATATAGAGAAAAGAAAAGAGCTTCCTTTGCTACTTTAGAAATGACAAAAACTATTGACAAAGTAGTAGATCGTTTTAAAGTATTAGTAGCAGGAAAGGATAAAGCTGGAGAGTTTTATCGTAAAAACTTAGCTGCTCTTTTTGCTTACGTATCTAATCGTATTCCTGAAATCACAGATGACCTTTATAAGATTGATGACGCTATGAAAGCTGGTTTTGGTTGGGAACATGGACCTTTCCAGATCTGGGATGCCGTAGGCGTTGAAAAAGGAATCGAAATGATGAAGGCAGAAGGATATGAGCCAGCTGCTTGGGTAAATGATATGATCGCTTCAGGAAGTACTTCTTTCTATACTGTAAAAGAAGGTGCTACTTATTACTATGATATTCCTAAAAAAGAACAAGTAAAAGTTCCAGGACAAGATGCATTTATCATCTTAGATAATATCCGTAAATCCACAGAAGTTTTCAAAAACAGTGGTGTTGTAGTTGAAGATCTTGGAGATGGAATCCTAAACGTAGAATTCCAAAGTAAGATGAACACTATCGGTGGAGATGTGCTTGCAGGATTAAATAAAGCTATCGATATTGCCGAAAAGGATTTCCAAGGATTAGTAGTTGGTAATCAAGCAGCTAATTTCTCTGTAGGAGCTAACATTGGAATGATCTTTATGATGGCTGTTGAGCAAGAATATGACGAATTGAATATGGCAGTAAAATACTTCCAAGATTCTATGATGCGTATGCGTTACTCAGCTATCCCAACAGTAGTTGCTCCTCACGGAATGGCATTAGGTGGTGGATGTGAAATTTCACTTCATGCCGATAAAGTTGTAGCTGCAGCAGAAACCTATATGGGATTAGTAGAATTCGGAGTTGGTGTAATTCCTGGTGGTGGTGGATCCAAGGAGATGGCACTAAGAGCATCGGATCTTTTTAGAAAAGATGATGTAGAGCTAAATGTTCTTCAGGAGCACTTCTTAACTATCGGAATGGCAAAAGTATCGACTTCTGCTTACGAAGCATTTGATACGAATCTTCTTCAAAAAGGAAAAGATATCGTAGTAGTTAATAAAGATCGTCAGATTGCTACTGCTAAAGCATATGCTAAATTAATGGCTGAGCAAGGATATACACAGCCAGTGAAAAGAAAAGATGTAAAAGTCCTTGGTAAACAAGCACTAGGAATGTTCTTAGTAGGTACAGATTCTATGGAAGCTAGTAAATACATCTCAGAACATGATCATAAAATAGCAAATAAACTAGGATACGTAATGGCTGGTGGAGATTTATCCGAACCAACTTTCGTGACAGAACAATATTTGTTAGATCTAGAACGCGAAGCTTTCTTATCATTATGTACAGAACGCAAAACGTTAGAGCGTATAGAACACATGCTTAAAAAAGGTAAACCTTTAAGAAACTAGCATTAAGTAATTAGATTACAAGATTGCAAGGTTATCAACTATCCTATCAATCTAAAAATCAAATAATCTAAAAATCCATAAAGAAATGAAAACCGCATATATAGTAAAAGCATATAGAACAGCCGTAGGAAAAGCACCTCGCGGAGTGTTCAGATTTAAAAGAACTGATGAGTTAGCTGCTGAGACAATTCAGCACATGATGAAAGAACTTCCTCAACTAGATAAGAGTCGTATCGACGATGTGATCGTAGGAAATGCGATGCCAGAAGGATCACAAGGATTAAACATGGCACGTTTAATTTCATTAATGGGATTAGAATCGATAGATGTACCAGGAGTAACTGTTAATAGATTTTGTTCTTCAGGAATAGAAACTATTGGTATGGCTACTGCAAAAATACAAGCTGGAATGGCAGACTGTATTATTGCAGGAGGTGCAGAAAGTATGAGTTCTGTTCCCATGACAGGATATAAGACTGAATTAAACTATGATTTAGCAAAATCTGGTCATGAAGATTATTATTGGGGAATGGGAAATACTGCCGAAGCTGTTGCGAATCAGTTTAAGGTTTCTAGAGAGGATCAAGATGAGTTCGCTTACAATTCTCATATGAAAGCTTTAAAAGCACAGGCAGAAAATCGTTTCCAAGATCAAATCGTTCCAATCAATGTAGAGCAAATTTACGTTGACGAAAATGGTAAAAAAGCATCTAAATCATATACCGTAACTAAAGACGAAGGACCACGTGCTGGAACAAGCAAAGAAGTATTAGGAAAACTACGTCCTGTATTTGCTGCTGGTGGTAGTGTTACCGCTGGAAACTCTTCACAGATGAGTGATGGTGCTGCTTTTGTAATGGTAATGAGCGAAGACATGGTAAAAGAACTTAATCTAGAACCAATTGCTAGATTAGTAAACTATGCTGCTGCAGGTGTAGAACCAAGAATTATGGGTATTGGTCCTGTAAAAGCTATTCCTAAAGCATTAAAACAAGCAGGTCTTAAGCAAGACGATATAGAACTTATTGAACTTAACGAAGCATTTGCATCACAATCCTTAGCGGTTATGCGCGAACTTAATATTAATCAGGATATAGTAAACGTAAACGGAGGAGCCATCGCTTTAGGACATCCTCTTGGATGTACAGGAGCTAAACTTTCTGTTCAGCTATTTGATGAAATGCGTAAACGTGATATGAAAGGAAAATACGGAATGGTAACCATGTGTGTTGGAACTGGACAAGGTGCTGCAGGTATTTTTGAATTTTTGAATTAAAAAAACTAGAATAAAGAAATAACACTAATAAAATGAGTACAGAAACTTTAAATAAAGACATTCTTAGAGGAGGACAATTCCTTGTTAAAGAAACGAAAGCTGAAGATGTATTTACTCCAGAAGATTTTTCTGAAGAGCAAAAGATGATGCGTGATAGTACTAAAGAATTCGTTGATCGCGAACTTTGGGCACACTGGGAAAGATTTGAATCAAAAGATTATGCTTTTACAGAGGAATGTATGAAGAAAGCTGGTGAGCTTGGTCTTCTTGGTGTAGCAGTTCCTGAAGCGTATGGTGGACTGGGAATGGGATTTGTTTCTACGATGTTAGTATGTGATTACATTTCTGGTGCTACAGGATCGTTTAGTACTGCATTTGGAGCACATACTGGTATTGGTACTATGCCAATTACATTATATGGTAATGAAGAACAAAAACAAAAATATGTTCCTAAATTAGCTTCTGGTGAGTGGTTTGGAGCGTACTGTCTTACGGAGCCAGGTGCTGGTTCTGATGCAAACTCTGGTAAAACAAAAGCTGTATTATCAGAAGATGGATCACACTACCTAATTTCTGGTCAAAAAATGTGGATCTCTAATGCAGGATTCTGTAATGTATTTATCGTATTTGCTCGTATCGGAGATGATAAAAACATCACCGGATTTATCGTAGAAAATGATCCTTCTAATGGAATTTCATTAGGTGATGAAGAGAAGAAATTAGGAATCCACTCCTCTTCTACTCGTCAGGTATTCTTTAGCGACACTAAAGTTCCTGTAGAAAATATGTTATCCGAAAGAGGAAACGGATTTAAAATTGCAATGAATGCATTAAATGTTGGGCGTATCAAATTAGCAGCAGCTTGTTTAGATGCACAACGTAGAGTAATTGGTGAAGCTACAAAATATGCTAATGAGCGTATTCAGTTTAAGACTCCAATTATGAACTTTGGAGCGATCAAAGCTAAAATTGCTGAAATGGCTACCAATACCTATGCAGATGAATCTGCTTCTTATAGAGCTGCTAAAAATATCGAAGATAGAATTGCTATCCGTCAAGCGGAAGGAAATACACACCAAGAAGCTGAATTAAAAGGAGTTGAAGAATACGCGATTGAGTGTTCTATTTTAAAAGTTGCAGTTTCTGAAGACGTTCAGAATACTACTGATGAAGGTATCCAGATTTTTGGTGGAATGGGATTCTCTGCAGATACTCCTATGGAATCTGCTTGGAGAGATGCTCGTATTTCTCGTATCTATGAAGGTACTAACGAAATCAACAGAATGTTAGCTGTTGGAATGTTAGTAAAGAAAGCAATGAAAGGACATGTGGATCTATTAGGGCCAGCAATGAAAGTTGCTGATGAACTAACAGGAATTCCTTCTTTCGATACTCCAGATTATTCTGTATTATTTTCTGAAGAAAAAGAGATCATTGCTAAACTTAAGAAAGTATTCTTAATGGTAGCTGGTTCTGCTGTTCAGAAATTCGGTCCACAATTAGAAGAGCACCAACAATTATTGATGGCTGCTTCAGATATTCTTATCGAAATATATATGGCTGAATCTACCATCTTACGTACAGAGAAAAATGCTAAGCGTTTTGGAGAAGATTCTCAGGAAATCCAGATCGCTATGTCTCAATTATACTTATACAATGCGGTAGATATTATTATCAAGAAAGGAAAAGAAGCGATCGTTTCTTTTGCTGAAGGTGATGAGCAGCGTATGATGCTTATGGGACTTAAGCGTTTTACTAAATATGCAAACCAACCTAATGTGGTTGCATTAAGAACTAAAATTGCAGATAAAGTAGCCGCAGAAAACGGATACTGCTTCTAATAATAACTTTAATATATCCTATCCTAAGGATTAAAACTAGGAAAGTTGTTTAATTTTGATTTAATAGACCGCCTTTCTGTTGGGGAAAGGCGGTTTTTTATTGGTTATAATTATATAATTATCCTCTACAACCACGGATCACACCAAAAAGGAAGTCATCAGCAGCTTGTCCATACTCATCTCCACAATTTCTATCAAAAGGATTCGTACTTCCTCCAAGCACTCTTCCACATTGATCATGATCTAAACAATCTTTAGTCCAAGCACTGGCAATAGTAAAAATTCCAGGGCATCCAGATCCACAACGTCCCAAGCAACGTTCCCCATTAACTAGTTTTCGATCACTAAAGGATTGTCCATTGTTATCATCATATTCGGCTGTAACATAGGTGTTCTTTCTAATACAGGTAATACCTTCATCATTACCTTTCGACAAGTTTGTTTGAGAACCTTTTATTACGATTTTCTCGTAACGATAATTATTCGGGGATTTCGCCCAATACTCTAATAATCGTAATAAGGTAAACTCCGCCATTGTAAAATTATCTACAGAACCATCTTTAAATAAATACATTGATAACTCTTCTCCTAACATCAATAGCGTCTCTTTTTCTTTGGTAGAAAGCATTACATTTTTTCCATCAATTTCAATAAACTCATTACTGTAATCTATTGAAGCTGTAATTCTTACATCATTAATAGAAACTTTAACCTGATAATAATTTAAATCTTTACTGGTTACCTTATAACCAATCTGAAAGCCATTTAGTTCTTTATTCCCTTCTAAATGATCTTCTTGGTGTACTTCTAGACCAAGTACTTCTTTTGTTTGTATATCTTCTTGTTTATCACAGGAAAATAGTACTAATAAAAACGAAAAACATAATCCGTAAAATCTAAAATGAATTTTCATAATAAAATATATTTAAGTTGGTTCCTTAAAGATACCCTAGTAAAATCCTTTGAGTACAAAGAAAATATTATGAAAACATTAATCTATTATAACGTATAGACAATCTTTAATTTTAGACCTAAAGCTTCTAAACCTATGATTTCTAGAAGATACGAAGGATGCAGCAAAAAGCAGTACGTACTGGTAAAATCCTAAAAATTACCGAAATACTATAAAAAATTGTTAATTATGGCTTGTTTCTCAATATATTATGTGAAATAGTAAGAATTTATCAACACGAAAACGTTGTAGTAACTTTTCGAAACTCAAAAATTGAATATTTCGTAATAACTTAGTGGAAATTTAACACAAGAAACACTTTTACAAACTAAAATTTACGAATTATGAAAACAATTTCACCTCCTCCGAAAATTTCTAAATTGTTTGAGCTACTCTAATTAAACAAACTTTTCTTTTAAATATTCAGTCAGGAAAACAAGAATTAATTTCTAAAATTAAGATTGCCGAGAAAAAATTACTTACTACTTGTCTTTATAACTAATATGTCATCAGTCGAATAATTACCAAAAAGACTATTAATTTGAAATTTCTTTAAAGCAGCGTAGCTTAAAGTGTTACAGTTATTACTATTTCAAATAGATATCACTAGCACATTATTAATCTCTTCAGGCTCTTTTTTCCGACAGCGAAAATTTGAGAAAAACACAAATTTACTTACGTATTTAAAACCTCCGTTCTCATTAAAGAACACAAAAAATCTTATGAAATGAAAAGAAAAACCCTTTTTAAAATTTTAGTAAGCTTCTTATGTTGCTTCCCGCTTATGCAGATGCAAGCACAAGATGAAGACGTAATGTTCCAAGCTTTTGATTGGAATGTTCAAAATCAACCTGCTGGTCAAACTTGGTATGATGTAGTAACAAGTGTAAGTAGCACGATTAGCGATGCTGGTATTGATTTGATATGGATGCCTCCACCAAGTAACTCTGCAGCTCCACAAGGATATCTTCCAAGAGAACTTTATAATTTTAATAGTGCCTACGGTACAGAAGCACAATTGAGAAATCTAATCAACCAGTATCACTCTCAGGATGTAAGAGTAATTAGTGATATTGTAATTAATCATAGAGTTGGTAGCAATGACGCTGTTACTTTTACCAATCCTGCTTGGCCAACGTATTTTATTACCGCCGATGATGAAGGTAGAAATTTTGTAAACTTTCCTGTTAATTTTAGTATCAATGGTGATTTCGTACCTGGTAATGCTCTAAAAGCAGATGGATCTGGTGGTGGATTTGCAGCTGCAAGGGATTTAGATCATGAAAATCCAGAAGTACGACAAGAAATCATCGCCTGGATGAATTTCCTAAGAAATGATTTAGGTTTCGATGGTTGGAGATATGATTTCGTACATGGATATAATCCAATATACAACAAAGAATATAACGATGCTACAAATCCTTATTTTGCTGTGGGAGAATTACTAGAAAGTAGCAGAGTACAAACCAATAACTTTGTAAACTGGACGCAAGGATCTTCATCCGCATTTGACTTTAACACTAAGGTAAGTCTTCAAAATGCGCTAAGAGATAATAATTTATCTTACCTAAGAGACTTTTCTGGTAATCCATCTGGAATGATCGGAATCAACCCAACAAAATCCGTAACTTTTTTAGATAATCATGACACTGGAGAAGCGCAACAATGTTGTGGATCTAATTTTGTATTTCCTGGAGGAGAAACCAATTTAAGAAAAGGATATGCCTACATTTTAACACACCCAGGGAATCCAATGGTATTCTGGACACACTTCTTTGATGCTGGAGCTGGAGTACAAAATGCAATTAGAGATTTAATTGCTATTAGAAAAGATGTAAGAGTATTTGCGGGATCTTCTATTAACATTGCGGAAGCAAGAAATGACCTATATGCAGCTTATATCGATGGACGAAATGGAACTATCGCCATGAAATTAGGAAGTGGTAATTGGTCTCCTAATGGAAGTGGATGGACTCTAAGAACTTCTGGAAGCGATTATGCTGTTTGGACACAAGGTGGTGGAGATAATACAGGTGGTGGAGATACTGTAGCTCCTTTTACTGTTAATTTCAAAAAACCGTCTAATTGGGGAAACAACATCAATGCTTATTTCTTTGATGCTTCAGCTAATGCAACAATTCCTGGAACTGCTGGTTGGCCAGGACAACAGATGACCAACATCTCTGGTACTCCTTGGTATTCTTATACATTAACACCACCGGCTGGAGTATCTGCTGGTAACATCAGAGTAATCTTTAACGATGGAAGTAATCAAACTGGAGATTTATCCAGAAGTACAGACGGTTGGTATACCAATGGTACTTGGTCAGATACTTGCCCATCTGACTGTAGCTCATCTGGAGGAGGATCTAATGATGTTACATTAAACTTCCAAAAACCTAGTAGTGGATGGGGTACTAACGCTAACTTATATCTGTTCAACAGAGCCACAAACCAAACATTAGCCGGAACGCCGGGATGGCCAGGAGATACAATGACAAATTTAAGTGGAACTTCTTGGGCAAGAAAAACATTTACGATACCCAATGGAGTATCCGCAAATGATATAGGAGTTGTATTCAATAATGGAAATGGTCAACAAACTGTAGACCTAACCAGAGGCACAGATGGATGGTTTACCGTTACCGGAAGTAGTAGCGGACAAAGAACAGGGACTTGGTCTGCAAATTGTCCGAATAACTGTCCTTCTACAAGAGCACTAGAATTAGCAGGTGAAGCTGATAAAGGAAATAGTTCGATAATAGAAACAGACGTTACGCTGTGGCCAAATCCTGTGAGAGAAAGAGGAACCCTAAGTGTTAATACTCAAGAAAACGGTGTCTTAAGTGTATCCATTTCGAATATTTTAGGTCAGACGAAAACAATTTATAGCCAAAGTACCTTAAAAGGAAATCAAACTATTGAGATAAACGCTAATGATATGCGTGAATCTGGAATATATTTCTGTACGGTAACTCTTAATGGAACGAAACTGAAAAGAATTAAAATTGTAAAACAATAATTTTTTTTGTCCTAATTACTTACCATCATATCATATATCGATATGTCAGTCAAAAAGCGGTCGTTTGAAGTAAACGACCGCTTTTTTATGATTAGAATTCACCCTTTTCCTTTAAGTTAATTATCCTCGGTTCAAATCTTAGAGCATTTAAATATTGATTATCGACTTTACAAAATCTTAACTTTTATAGATTCCTCGAAAACGAGTGAATGTTTTTAATATCTTTCCGATCCTGTTAAGTTTAAATTCAATAACTATAAATAATAATCTTGTGAAAAAAATAGTCTTCTTACTTTCATTAATCTTAATCATTTCTTGCAAAAAAAAGGAAAACAATAATTCAGATAAAACAATTGCTGATAGTACAGAACAACCTGCAGAAATTGCTAAAAAAGAAAAAAAAGACCATCAGCTAAGAAATATAAAGAAGGCAGAAATTACTCCTACTATAGACGGCGATATGAATGATCCTATTTGGAACGAAACCAAATGGTATCCTATGGATCAAAATTGGATAGGAGAATTTCCAGATGTCAACGATTTCTTTGGACGCTATAAAATGACATGGACACCAGAAGCACTCTATATTTTAGTAGAAATAAAAGATGATGTATTATATGATCAATATAAAGATCCTTTAAAACTTTGGTGGGATGATGATTGTGTAGAAATTTTTATAGATGCTGATAATTCTGGAGGTGAACACCAATATAATAATAATGCATTTGCATATCATGTAGCATTAGATGGTAATGTGGTAGATTTAGATGCCAGTAAAAAACCTCTTTTATACAACAATCATGTAAAAATGAAGCGTAAGACAGATGGTGATGTTACTGTTTGGGAATTCGAAATGATTGTATTTGATGATACCTATGAAGAAGGGAAAGCTAATGATCCTGTTGTATTATCTAAAGATCAAAAACTAGGTTTTGCCATTGCATACAATGATAACGATGCGAGTAAAGAAAGAGAAAACTTTATGGGTTCTGTTTTTGTACCAGGAGAAGATAAAAACCAAGGTTGGATCAATGCAGATATCTTTGGCACTATTGTTTTAGTAGAATAACATTTTTTATAAACTACAAATACAAGATGCTATTTGAGATCTTGTATTTGTAGTATTTCTATTCTATTTTTTAGCTTTCCGAAAAATTCACTGCAGTTTCTATTAATGCTAGATGAGAGTATGCTTGTGGAAAATTACCAAGTAATCTTTTAGATTTAAAATCTATATCCTCACTAAACAACCCTAAATGGTTACTGTAGGATAATAATTGGTCAAACATTTTACGGGCCTTTTCCTTCTCTCCTATTTTGTTTAAACTATTTATAAACCAAAAACTACAGATTGTAAATGAAGAGGAAGGCAATCCAAAATCATCTTTATTCTTATATCTATATAGTAATCCATCATTACATAATTCTCGTTCCGTAGCTTTTACTGTATTCACAAATCTCGGATCTTTTGCTTCTATAAATCCATAGGACTCCATTAATAAAGTAGAAGCATCTAGGTCAGGCGACCCATAAGATTGTGTATACGCTTGCACCTCTTCATTCCAAGCATTCTCATATATATCATTATAAATTCGATCTCTCAGTTCTTTCCACCTTTCATTATTGTTAGTTTTACCTATTAATTCTCCTATTTTGATAGCTCTATCCACAGCTACCCAACAAAGTAGTTTGGAAAATGTAAAATGTCGTTCTTCTGTTCTAAATTCCCAAATACCTTTATCAGGCTTTTCCCAGTTTACATTTACAATATGTACAATACTTTTACTAATAGTCCATAAACTTTCGCTATCATCTACAGCAGCATCAAACTTTACAAACTGTTGATAAATTACATTCATTAAGATACCATAGATATCATTTTGTTTTTGGTGAAAAGCTGCATTTCCGATTCGAACTGGACTAGAATTTTTATAACCGCTAAGATGATCAAGTGTTTTTTCCGTAAGATCCTTCTCTCCATTAATTCCATACATAATCTGAATCTTTTCGTCCTTATCAGGTATGATATCAATTATAAATCTTAGAAAGCGTTGTGCTACTTGTTTATGCCCAAGATCTGAAATCACTTTTATCACCATAGAGGCATCCCTAATCCAACAGAAACGATAATCCCAATTTCGTACCTCTCCTATAGTTTCTGGTAACGAAGTAGTTGCAGCCGCTAATACAGCTCCTGACTTTTCATAACTCAATAATTTAAGCACTAAAGCACTTCTTAAGATTTCCTGATTATACAAATTATAAGAGGTCGTTTTTTCGCTCCAATCCATCCAATAAACTCGTGTCCTTTGTAGTTTAAGATAACAAAGTTCTAATGATTGTTTCAAAATCTTTTCGTGATAGCTTATCAAAAAATAAGCGTTATCAGTCAATGTAATTTCTTCAGAATTCAGAATGGTTTCTAAATCAAGATCAGAGTATAGATATAAGGTGTCATACTTATCTTTATCTGTGATACTTTTAATATAATTTTCCGTTACTTTTGAATAGGTATCCTCTTTTGCATATTCCAACTTTGGGTCATATTTTATTCTAAAAGTTGGCTTTCCTGAAATTAACTTAATATACCTAATGATATCCGCAGGGGCATGATAAGAACCATCTTCATTCTGATATCGCGGCATAAAATCGATACTTTCAAAAACATCCGTTCCATTATTATATTCCGTTACCAGAATATTTGTTTTAATGATATATTTCTGAGAAATCTTATAATCATCACTCACTAAAATTTCGAAAGTTCCTCCTTTATCTTCATCCAGAATTTTTGCAAAAACTGATGACGAATCAAAATTAGGAAGACAACACCAATCAATAGCTCCCTTTTTTGAAATTAACGCTGCGCTCTTACAATTTCCAATAATTCCGTAGTCCAAATTATTCATATAATTTCAAGTTCTTTTAAATAAACGTACCTTTATTCGCTGAACCGAAATTTAATCAATCAAAATTAGTCAACCAACTTTCACCAAGCTTTATGAGTAAAACTATCATAATCTCAAATCGACTGCCTTTACAATTAGAAATTGACAATAATTCCATTAATACGATACCAAGTGTTGGAGGATTAGCAACAGGAATGAAATCTGTTCATTCTGGAAGTGATAGTATTTGGATCGGTTGGAGTGGTCTTACTGAAGAACAATTAGACGATAATAAAAGAATTTTGGTAAAAAATGCATTGACAAAACATCAATGTGTTGGAGTTCCATTAACTTCTGAAGAAATCGATGGATTTTATTATGGTTTTAGTAATAATACTTTATGGCCATTATTTCATTATTTCATGGAATATACCGAGTTTGAGAAAGATAGTTGGAATATATATCAATCTGTAAATCAAAAATTTGCGGATATTGTCATCGAAAATCTTGATGAAAATGATACTATTTGGGTACACGATTATCAACTACTATTGTTACCCGAAATGATCCGAAAAAAGAAACCGAATGTAACTATAGGATTCTTTTTGCATATTCCTTTTCCTTCATATGAAGTATTTAGAACAATTCCTTGCAGAAAAGAAATACTAAAAGGATTATTAGGAGCCGATTTAGTTGGGTTTCATACGTATGATTATGAACGACATTTTCTAAGTTCTGCTCAGAGAATTTTAGGATTAGAAATTAACTTTAACAATGTACAGCTTGATAACAGAATTGTTAAAGTAGATTCTTTCCCTATGGGTATTGATTATCAAAAGTTTCATGATGCCGCTACCTTACATAATGAAAAGGAAAAACAGGACCAGACAGAAATACAACAAAAAATAGATGAGCACCTTGCAGATGGAGATCGTGCAAAACTCATTTTATCCATAGATAGACTTGATTACACAAAAGGGATTGCCAACAGATTAAGAGCCTTTGAATATTTCTTAGATAAATACCCTCAATTTAGAGGAAAAGCAAGATTAGTAATGCTTGCGGTACCTTCTAGATCTAACGTTCCGCAATATCAACTACTAAAAAATGAAATTGATCAACTGGTAGGTAGAATTAATGGCAAATTCTCGGAAGTAAGCTGGACTCCTATTTGGTATTTTTATCGTTCGATGCCTTTTGAGAATTTAATTGATTTATATACTTCTAGTGAAGTCGCTTTGTTGACTCCGATAAGAGATGGAATGAATCTGGTTGCCAAAGAATACATAGCTTCTAGAGTTGATAAAAAGGGGGTTCTTATCTTAAGTGAAATGACAGGTGCTTCAAAAGAAATGAGCGAAGCACTCATTATCAATCCAAATAATTTTGAAGAAATAGCGGACACGCTAAAGTTTGCTTTAGAGATGCCTGAAGAAGAACAGATAAAAAGAAATACTGCGCTACAAAAGAGATTGAAAAGATATAATGTAGAGAAATGGGCCAAAGATTTCATGGAATCTCTGGAAAACACTAAAACCACAGCTAAAAAGTACTCATTAAAGAAATTAACTCCCGAACTAAAGAAAGATTTATTATCAGATTTCGGAGCTGCAAAAAATCGTATTCTATTTATTGATTATGATGGAACTTTAGCTCCTTTTGAGAAAATTCCTGAAAATGCCAAACCCACTCAAAAAATATTTGATATTTTAGACAGCCTACAAAAAGATAAAAGAAACAAAGTCATATTGATAACTGGTAGAGATAAATTTACTTTCAATAAATGGTTCGGTCATAAAGATTATACTTTAATTACCGAACATGGAGCCTGGTTAAAAGACGTTGATAAAGATTGGGAATTATTAGAAAGAGTAAATAATGATTGGTTTGAGTCCATTGCTCCTGTACTAGAATCGTTTACCGACAGAACACCAGGTTCTCTTATCGAAGAAAAAAATTATTCGTTGGCTTGGCATTTTAGAAATGTAGATCCTGATCTTGGTAAACTAAGATCTATGGAATTAAAAACCACAATACAACACCTCATCGCTAACCATAATCTCGAAATTTTAGAAGGTGATAAGGTATTAGAAATAAAAGTAAGTGGTATTAACAAAGGAAAATCAGCTTGCAAAATGCTTGTAGAAAAAGACTATGATTTTATTTTTGCCATAGGTGATGATTGGACAGATGAATATATGTTCAAAGAATTGCCATCTTCTTCATATACTATTAAAGTAGGATTGAAAAAAACGATTGCCAAATTTTACGTAGAAGATACAAATCAGGTTCATCAATTATTACAAGAACTTAAATAACCAATAATATAAATATTCTGAAACCAAAGATCCATATACTTCCTGTTATTATTATTGCTCAGTTTTTCTGTACGTCTTTGTGGTTTGCAGGAAATGCTGTTATAGATGACTTTGCAGCTCAGTTTAATGTAGGCTTTAATATACTAGGGTATCTTTTATCAACGGTTCAATTTGGTTTTATTATCGGTACGCTCACTTTTGCCCTTTTTACATTGGTAGATCGATTTTCTCCATCAAAAGTATTTATGATTTCAGCAATCTTGGGAGCGCTTTGTAATATCGTGCTATTAATACCCAATATTACTGTTCTTAATGTGCTAACAGCACGATTTGGAACTGGTTTTTTCCTAGCTGGAATTTATCCTGTTGGAATGAAAATAGCCTCCGATTACTACAAAGATGGTTTAGGGAAAGCATTAGGGTATTTGGTAGGTGCTTTAGTTTTGGGTACTGCGCTTCCTCATTTATTAAAAGAACTGTCGTGGAATAGCAATTACAAAATCGTAATCCAATCTACTAGTTTACTAGCCTTACTTGGCGGGTTATTAATTTATTTTTGTATTCCTAATGGTCCTTATAGAAAACCGGTTTCTAAATTACAATTAGGAGTAATCACCGAACTTTTTGGAATTATTAGTTTTAGAAAAGCTGCTTTCGGATACTTCGGTCATATGTGGGAACTTTATGCGTTTTGGGGCTTTGTTCCAGTGCTATTAAAAACTTATGTCGAAAAGCATAGAATAGGGATTCCAATATCTCTATGGTCGTTTACCATCATTGCTATTGGTTTCTTATCTTGTGTTTTGGGTGGTTATATCTCATTGAAAACTGGAAGTAGAAAAGTAGCACGGTATTCACTAATTATTTCTGGGCTTTTTTGCTTAATCTCTCCTCTCCTATTCCAATTACCAGTAGAAATATTCTTAGGCTTATTATGTTTCTGGGGTATGGTGGTGATATCAGATTCTCCTCAGTTTTCGACAATGGTAGCTGGTGCTGCACCTCCAGAACTTAGAGGAACTGGACTTACCATTGTAAATTGTATCGGTTTTGCAATTACGATTATTAGCATTCAATTACTTTCTTATCTAGTCAACCATATGGATTCGATGTATATATTCCTTTTTTTAGGAATTGGTCCACTAATTGGTCTTTATGCTTCTCGAAAACAGTAAACTTGATTTTAAAGTTGATATTTATCAACTCTTAATTATCAGAAATAACTCTTAACAAATACTTAAGAAAATACTTGATATTTACCTGTATTTTAGAAAACAAAACCCATGAGAAACATTCTTTTTTTTGTAATACTATCCCATTTTTTTTTAAGTTCGGCTCAAACAGATACAGAAGTTTATTTATTCGATATTTCAACAGAGAATAATGAACTAAAGCTTACCAATCAAAGAAATATTTCAAACAATCCAGGCTATGATAATCAGCCTTATTTTTATAATGATAATATTGTTTTGTTTTCTTCGACCAGAAATGGACAAACTGATATAGCTGCGTATAATATTAGAGACAATAAAATTGATTGGATTTCTAATACTTTGGAAGGAAGTGAATATTCACCTACTAAAATCCCCAATCAAAAGGCTATTTCGGCTATCAGGTTGGATACCACAGGTAAGCAACTATTATATTCGTATGATTTTGAAACTGGAAAACCTAAGGTATTATTAGAAAATCTTGTAGTTGGATATCACTGTTGGTATGATAAAAATATTATTATTTCTTCTGTATTAGAAGATCAGAGTTTGTCACTGGTGGTTTCTGATTTAAAAAATAAGACGAATACAACTCTCCAAAAGAAAATAGGAAGATCATTACACAAGATTCCAAATTCTAAGTTCATCAGTTACATAAGCAAAGAAAATGAGCAATGGGAAATAAAATCATTAGATCCCATCTCTGGAGAGACAAAAAAAATTATAAATACTATTCCAGGAGCCGAAGACATGTGTTGGTTATTAAATGGAACCATTTTAATGCCTAAAGGAAATATCATTTATAAATTTAATCCAAAAACAGATAAAAATTGGAGCTTGTTTTATACTTCTATAGACCTAGGACTTGGAAATATCACAAGAATCTCTACGAATTCCATTAGCTCTTTATTGTCTGTAGTTTCTGACGTATCACCAGAGCGCATTGTTCAGCAGCAATTAGATGCCTATAATGCTAGAAACATTGATGCCTTTGCTGCTACATACTCAAAAAATGTAAAAGTGTATTACTATCCTAATAAATTAAGTTATGAGGGAATAGATAATCTAAAAAAAGGGTACGCATCCTTTTTTGAGAACACACCAGATCTACACTGTGAAATCAAAAATAGAATTGTTTACGGTAACAAAGTCATTGACGAAGAACTAGTACTCATGAATGGTGAAAAGATAAAAGCTGTAGCAATCTATGAAGTGGAAAATGGTAAAATAGCGAAGGTTACCTTTTTTTAGATATTTTAGATAACAATATTCAAAATGCTAGATAACAATAAAACAAACCATCCACTACGACAACATATTGAAGAAATAGTTCCATTAACGGATAAGGAGTTTGATTTTGTGTTGAGCCATTTTGAAACTACTAAAAAAAGAAAACATCAATATCTAGTACAGGAAGGAGAAATTGTAAAAAAAGAATATTGGATCACCAAAGGTTGCGTTAAAAGTTATTTTCTAAATGAGAATGGTAAAGAACATATTCTTCGCTTTGCCATGGAACATTGGTGGATTACGGATTATGAATCTTTTGTAAAACAAACGCCTTCCAAAATCAATATTGATTGTCTTGAAGATTGTGAGCTCTTATATATAACTTTCGAAAATAGAGATAAACTTACCAGTCAAATGCATAAAATGGAACGTTTTTGGGCCAAAAAGAGTAAGTTTGGTCGAATTGCCCTTCAGCAAAGAATCTTATCTCTTTTAAAAAATTCTACCAAAGAACGATATGATCTACTCCTAGAACAATACCCTCAACTATTTCAAAGAGTTCCTAAAAAACTCATAGCTTCTTACCTTGGTGTTTCTAGAGAAACTTTGAGTAGGCTTGACTCTTAGTACCAAACTAACTTCCTATAAAAACTAATAGAAAAGAAAGTGATATACATCACTTTAAAGTAGTGACTTAGGTCCTTATAAATTCTTCCCTTTCATCTGAACTTTGTAGCATAATCTTAAAAGTATAACAGATGCCTTACATCAATATTAAAGTTACCGATGAACAGGTAACCAAAGAGCAAAAGCGTCAACTAATCGAAGGTGCTACCCAATTGGTTGTAGACGTATTAGACAAAAGTCTTAAAACCACTCACGTGGTTATAGACGAAATCCCTATTGATAATTGGGGATACGACGCAAAACAATATTCAAATTCAAAAAAATTCAAATCATGAAAAACAAAACAGTAATTATTACCGGTGCTTCTACCGGTATAGGAAAAGCCGTTGCCGCTTATTTTATCGAAAGAGAAAGTAATGTAGTCATGAATTCCGCTAATGAGAATAATTTAAAAAATGCATATCACGAACTTGGTTCTCCTGTAAATGCAATCTATTTTGTCGGTGATATCAGCAATCAAAATACAGGAAAAGAACTTGTTCGATTAGCAAAAGAAACATTCGGTTCCGTAGATGTGCTTATCAATAATGCAGGAGTTTTTGCTCCAAAGCCTTTTTTAGAGGTTATAGAAGAAGATTTAGAAAGGTATTAGACTATTAATCTCAAAGGAACTTATTTTACTACGCAAGCTGCAATTAGTGAAATGGTGACACAACAAAATGGTTCCATTATAAATATAGGAACTGTTTTGGTAGAACATGCTATCGGTGGTTTTCCTGCTACAGCTCCTATTACTAGTAAAGGTGCAATACATTCGCTAACCAGACAACTCGCTGCAGAATTTGGAAAAGATAATATTAAAGTAAATACCATTGCTCCAGGTATTATTAGGAGTCCTTTACAAGGAAAAATGGGGATCGCAAATGCGGACAGTTTAGCTGGATTACACTTACTGAATCGTATTGGAGAGGCTGATGAAATTGCTGAAGCGGCCTATTATTTGGCATCTTCTGATTTCATCACGGGTGAAACCATAAATGTTGCTGGAGGTCATACCGTTGGACACACTATTTAAAATTATAGAGTTATGTATAACGACAATATTAAAGACATACAAAACGTAATTACAAATTACTTTGAAGGCATTTTCTACGGAGATGCAAATAAATTAGAATCATGTTTTACAAACAATGCTATTATTTATGGCGATATAAACGGGGTTCCTTATAAAAAAAGCAGGAAAGAATATATAGAGGGAGTTAAAAACAGACAAAGTCCAAGTGAGCTAAATGAGGATTTTAAAATGGAGACCATAGGTATTGATATTCTCGGAAATATAGCCATGATTAAACTTCATGTACCCATGTTAGGTTATAATTATTATGATTATTTATCTCTCACAAAAATCAATGAAGACTGGAAAATCGTAAACAAGATTTTTACCCATGTGATTTAGAAAATATAAAATGTCTTTTTTTAATAAAGACTCATATTAAAATAAACATGTATGAGAGCTTTCTAATCAACCAGAAAGCTCTTTTTTACAGATACTGGAACACCCAAAGAGTTAAACCCTTCTAACCGAACCTCAAACTCTCCCTTAATATCAGAAGTAAAGAATCGAATAATCTTCTTCTTAGTTTCAAAAGTTATCTCTGGTTCCCATAATAGTTGATTTCTATAATCTGGAATTCGATCATATAGTTTTTCACCATTATATTTTTGTTTAAAATATTTCTTATTCTGAACCTTAATTTCTGGCAAATCAGCAGTAGCAATATATTCTGCAACTCTAGTTTCGGCGTAATCATTATTCTTGGTCTCCATCAATACTATTCCTCCAAATATCTTCGATCCTAAATAATATCGATCTCTGATATAGGAAATACTAACAAAATCCTTAGCCGCTGAATTTATAATTTTATCCTGATCTTGTTCAACGACACCATCAATTAACAATAAAGGTTTATAACCAATTTCTTCTTGATCAGGATAATAATCACGAATACCAAAAATATATTTCCCATTTTCGTCTTTTGTGGACCACATACCTTCTACAACTTCTACCAATGTCTCTTTTATAGTTGGGAAACGAGTATATTCATCTAATTTATAAGTATATATATCATATTTGCCATAAAAAGGAGCACTCTGCTCTTTTGTAATTAAGGTATCTGGTTTTGCCCCGTAATAGTTGTTTTCTATTTGATTATAAACACTTCTTTGAATGATCTTATCCTTTAATCCAGAAGTAATTTTAAACTGATAAAAGTTAAGATTATTAAAATCTATCTTAGGAATATCGTATAAACTAACCGTATAATCACTCCTATCTTCTCCTAATACTTCAACTAATAATTTATCGTTATCAGTATTTCTGTTCGGTAAATTCAAGACAAATTCACCAGCATCATCTGTAGAAACAAAATAAACTTCATTTTTTTCTTTAGGAAGAGATAATCCTAAGTCTTTTTTCAATGAAACTTTTTTATCTTCCTTAGCTTTAATCTTTCCATAAACCAATTCGCCTCTCATTTCTGGTAAAAAAACACTCGAGTTCACATTTACATCTTTTTTCAAAACAATTTGTTCATCTTTATTTTTTACAAAATCAATTGCTGATAAATCAGTTGATTTTACAAAAGTGTCTTTCCTAATTACAGAGATTGAGTATGAGCCTTCATAATCTTCAAATTGATTTTCTAGCGTCAGTGTTACTTTTTCTCGACATGCATATGCAGTTTTATCAAAGGACAATCGAATCTTATCGTCTGATGTATAAACCTTAGTATCTCCTTGCTCACCAGTATTTGTATTAGGTAAAATCCCATTTTTTGCAATAATATTTTCATTTACCTGATAAGGGTTAATTATACTAAGCTCGCCTTGATAAAAATGATTCTTGGCGTTAAGCATCCATTGTGTATAGGCTACAATTTTATAATTTCCAGAAGGAACAGATACAGGTATAAAAAAATCTCCATATCCTATTCCATCATTTAATTGTATTCTATGTTTAAAAATGTATTGTTCATCTTCATTTAACAACACTACATAAGCTACTTTACTAATATTTGTATAAGCATTATCTTCTGAATTAAAACAATAAATTTTGTAATGTAAATTCTCTCCTGAAAATAGTAGCGTGTTGTTATAATGCAAAAATAAAGTCTCTTGAGGAATCAATTTATATTTTAAAACCTCATCATCATTTTGTAACTTCTTTTTCTGCTGACTAGTTATAGTTGATACTATAAATAATAGGAGAAATGTTATATTTTTCATGTAATTGTTTTTTATTAGTTATTCTATCCAAAATTCTGGAGCCTCCGCATTACCTAAAGCCGTACAATCTCCACATTCACGAGGTATAAAAATAAAAGTGGGAAACTCTCCTGGCGGAGGTATAAAAGGACGAACTTTGAGTCTCACTTTATTTGTTATAAAACCTCTTAAAATTTGTAATCTTTCTTCAAGTGTAATATCAGGATTCGCTGGTTGAGGAGGAGTTACTTCTTCACAATCTAATTCGAAAGGAGGTAAATCTCCTAAAAAATCATCATGATCAAAAAATATTCTTTTTTGTGATAATGACGAAACATCAAAAAAGCCTAATGCCTTGTTACTCGGATCTGTCTCTACAAAAATATTTCCACCAATAAACCCTGGTTGTATCTGTGCAAAAATATTATCTGATCCCGAGAAGTCACTTAATACTCTATAAAATGATTGTGCTTCCTGTGTTTGTGTAAACTGATTTACCACTATACTATAACGTTCTGCGACCTCAATATCATCGGCAGGAATGAATCGGATCTGTAAATCCTGAATTCGATCTTCGGTAAGACCAGTAGTATTTACTAGATTTATATTATTGGATCTTTGGGTTTTATAACAAACTTTTTGACTCTCTGGTCTTTCTACTAGTCTAAAACCAATACCACCGGCAGTTACAAAAGACTCAACATCTACCGAGATCCATAATGGAGCTGTAACTCTATATGTCTCATCATAGGCAAAACGATAAAACTTTGAATTACCTGATGGATCAAAACTATTTACAAAAATTCCAATACCATCAACTCCATCGTCATTCAGCATTCTTTTTACATATACTTCATCTAGTGTTCCTTCTTGTGGTGCTATAACTTTATCAGATCGATAACTTAATCCGTTCTGTGTTCTAATACTCAATTGATATTCCTGGCCACTAACTGCTCTAAACTCTTGATCAGCCTCGTAGGTTCCTGGTTCAATTTCATTAAAAGTATAATTAGTTATCCCATTTTCAATTACTACTACCGTTGCACCAGTTTCAAAAATTGGTGTATCATCATCAAAACCTATTGTCCGTGAAAGAAATATGTTATGCTTTGTTAATTGATCTGTTATTCGTGCATTCACTACCAAAAAATCTTCTATATTCTCATTAGCTAAATCAAAAGGTTCAGTGCACGCATTTAAACCAAAGAAAAATAGAAACCCTATAAAACATCTTTTTCCTATCATCGTATTAATAAATATTATTCTATCCAAAATTCTGGAGCCTCCGCTTTACCTAAAGCCGTACAATCTCCACATTCACGAGGTATAAAAACAAAAGTTGGAAACTCTCCAGGAGGCGGTATATAAGGAGGAACTTTGAGTCTTGCCTTATTTGCAATAATAAAACCTCTTAAAATTTCCAATCTCTCTTCAATTGAAATGTTGCTATTAGCTGGTTGCGGAGGAACTACTTCTTCACAATCTAATTCGAAAGGAGGTAAATCACCTAAAAAATCATCATGGTCAAAAAATACTCTCTTCTGAGATAAAGACGAAACATCAAAAAAACCTAAAGCTTTAGTATCTGGATCATTCTCTAAAAATATGTTACCACCTATAAATCCTGGTTGTATTTGTGCAAAAAGATTATCCGAACCCGAAAAATCATCTAACACTCTATAAAAAGACTGTGCTTCCTGAGTTTGTATAAACTGATTTACAAGGATACTATATCGTTCTGCTACCACGATATCATCTGCAGGAATAAATCTAATTGGTAAATCCTGAATTCTATCCTCTGCAAACCCACTAGTATTTACAAGGTTTATATTGTTTGATAGTTGAGTTTGATAACAAACTTTTTGACTCTCTGGTCTTTCTACTAGTCTAAAACCAATGCCATCTGGAGTTAATTTTGGCTCAACATCTACGGAAATCCATAATGGAGCTGACACTCTAAAGGTTTCTTCATAACCAAAACGATAAAACTTTGAATTACCTGATGGATCAAAACTATTTACAAAAATTCCGACGCCATCAACTCCGTCTTCATTCCGCATTCTTTTTACATATACTTCATCGAGTGATCCTTGTTGTGGTGCTATAACTTTATCAGATCGATAACTTAATCCGTTCTGTGTTCTAATACTCAATTGATATTCCTGACCGCTAACTGCTCTAAACTCTTGATCAGATTCATATATCCCTGATTCAATTTCGCTAAAAGAATAATTGGTAGCGTTATTTTCGGTTACTACTATAGTGGCTCCTGATTCATAAATAGGTCTCACATTATTACCAAAACCTATGGTTCTAGAAAGTACTATTCTATGATTCGTTAGTTCATCTGTTATTCGTGCATTCACTACCAGAAAATCTTCTATGTTCTCATTAGATAAATCAAAAGGTTCCGTACATGCATTTAAACCAAATAAAACTAGAAAACCTAAAACAACTCTTCTAGAAAATGTTTCAAAATTACTTTGAAACAAAAAAAATCCTTTCTCTATCATACTAAAATTTTATTCTATCCAAAAATCAGGCGGTTCCGGCTTTCCTAAAATCGTGCAATCGCCACAAAGTCTTGGTACAAATACAATATTTGGCTCTCCATCTGGGTTTATTATAGGTGTAAATCTTAAAACCCTTAACCGATTATTCCTTATTAAGGTTGCTATTCTTATTCTAAATTCATTTACTGACTCTAGTCTTCCTCTTTCTGGAATAAATTCCTCACAATCATATTCAAACTTCGGTAAGCCTTCGAGAAAATCTTTTCTATTGAAAAAAATACGCTCTTCGGCTAAAGAAGATACATCAAAAAAGCCTACTACCTTTTCATCTGGATTATTTACCGATTTAATATTACCAGTTATAAATCCTGGTTGTATCTGTGAAAAAATATTTTCAGAACTAGAAAATTCATTCAACGTATTATAAAATGAGTGACTTGAAAGTGTCTGTACATATTGTTTAACCAAAATAGAATATCTATTTTCTACTCTTATATCATCTGCTGGAATAAAATTGACCATTTGATCCTCTATTCGATCTTCAATTAAGCCAGAAGTATTTACAAGACTTATCCTATTCGATCTTTGTGTTTTGTAACAAACTTGCTCTTCTTCTGGTCTTGAAGCAGTATCGAAGATCACCTCATTTCCCTGAACTGTCGCAATGAGGTCAGTAGCAATCCATAGAGGTGTTATTATTTGATATGTCTCTTCAAAATCATATCTGTAATACATAGAATTACCAAGTGGATCAAAACTATTCAAAAATATACCTATGCCTTCTACACCTTCATCATTTATAGTTCGTTTAGCATACACATTTTCAATTGATGTTGGTCCTGGAGCAATAACTTTTTCGGATTTATATATCATTCCATTTTGAGTAGTGATAGAAAGCTCATATTCTTTTCCTTCATTTACTCCAAAATCCTGTATTGACTTATATACTCCTGGTTCTATCTCCTCGAAGGTATATTCGGTCAAAGAATCTTCTTTAATAAGTATAGTAGCTCCAGTTTCAAAAACTGGTGTATCTGCCTCAAAACCTATTGTCCTGGATAATATCACTTCTTGTTTTCTGACTTGATCTGATATTGTAGCATTTACCACTAGTAAATCTTCAGTGAATAAATCATCAGCAATAAATGGCTCAGTACATCCATATAAACCCAAGAAAACAAACAGTATATAAACTAATCTATTGGCTTTAAAAAATTCAGCTATGTTA
Source organism: Aquimarina litoralis (assembly GCF_039523995.1). NCBI lineage: Bacteria > Pseudomonadati > Bacteroidota > Flavobacteriia > Flavobacteriales > Flavobacteriaceae > Aquimarina > Aquimarina litoralis. Next base: position 188,515 of record NZ_BAAAGE010000004.1, on the reverse strand, counting down.
TACCTCTTTTTCATTTGAGTTAAAATCTGAAATTATATGTAATGGATGGAACTGGAATTGAAAATATTGAAGATTGTAATCCTTTAACCTCTCCATCTTCGGTAACAAAAAACACTGAATAAGGATTATTTCTTCCTAAAACATTATATACCGAAACTGTCCAAAAACTATGAAAGAGCTTTTTCTTTTTGTGGTTTCCTTCTATATTAAACCCAATATCCAATCTATAAAAGTCTGGGATTCTAAATTCATTTCTATCACTAAATACGGTAAACTCGGCACCATTAAAATTAAACTGTCCTACGGGGTAGGTTATTGGTCTTCCCGTTTGATAAACAAAATTAGTAGAAAGGCTATATCTTTTTGTGAATTTATAATTAAGGACTAAACTAAAATCATGAGGCTTATCAAAATTAGAAGGAAAGAAATTACCATTGTTAATTTCTTCTTCGGAAAAAGGACTCTGAAATTTATTAAAAGATCTGGAATAGGTATATCCCAGCCAACCATATAGTTTTCCTTTCTGTTTTTTTACCAACAACTCTACGCCATAAGCCTTTCCTTTTCCTTGTAAAACTTCAGTCTCTATATTTTCATTGAGTAATACCTCGGCTCCTGTTTTAAAATCCACAATATTATTTAATCGCTTATAAAAACCTTCTAAACTAATCTCATACATATCATCCTTAAGATTTTTATAAAGTCCTAAAGAAAATTGATGAGAATTTTGCGGTTTTATGTTCAGATCTGATAATTTCCAAGTGTCTATTGGAGACGCTGTTGTATTATTAGATAATGAATGAATAAACTGAAATGATTTATTATAAGAAGCTTTTAATGAAAAATCCGGTGTAAATAAATATCTTCCTGCGATTCGATATTCTGCGCCATTGTAAGTTTTCATAATCTCATTATTTTCAAAGTTCCTAACTTCGGTAATACTTGCTTCTGTGCGCGGTGCTCCGGGGGCATATACATTTTGTGTTCCTGCTCCTAATGCATTATAAAGCGAATATCGTAAACCTGCATCAACTTTTATCTCTTTAGTAATGTCTATTTTTGCACCTATGTAACCAGCGGTTTCTAGAGCTTTTTCTTTTTCGATCTGAAGAGGAGCAACCGACGAATCACCATTTAAAGGTTCTATATTACCTGGATTAACGTTATATAGTTTATTCGATAAACCGTAATTAAACTTAATTTTATCCGAATATGTATAATCAAAATTTAGTTTAAGATGAGATTCATTTATGTCATATCCCAATTCAAAATCATCATTTGATTGTCCATCAAACTCAATATTGAACTTATACTGACTATTAGAAACTATTAGTTCTCCTCTGTTTTTGGCATCAAACTTATAATCCCATTGTAACGAAAATGCTCTATTATTATAAATAAAGAGAGAATCAGAGGTAATACTAAAATCATCTCTACTTGTATATCCAGTGATTTCAATTTTAGATTTATCTCCAATTTTATGATTGTACTTAGCCACTATATCATAAAAGGACGCTTCACTATTTTGTAATGCTTCATCATCCAATGATTCTAATATATAGTTTGCATACGCTCCTCTTCCTCCAATTAAAAAACCGGACTTATCCTTTACAATTGGAGTTTCTAATAAAATATTCCCTGTGACCGGTCCAATAGAAGCCTCTCCTTTAAACTTTGTCACACTGGCGTCTTTAGTTTTTAAATCAAAAACGGACGATAATCTACCACCATATTGTGCGGGTATATTATTCTTAAAAATATTCGCTTCATCTAATACAAAAGGATTTAGTGCAGAGAAAATACCAAAAAAATGTTGTGGACTATATACAACGGCATTATCCAGTAAAATAAGATTTTGATCTGATTTACCTCCTCTTACATTATACCCTATTCCTCCTTCTCCTGTAGTACTTATACCTGGTAAAGTAGTAGCAACTCGTAGTACATCACGTTCACCTAAAGCTAAAGGAATATTTTTAGATTCCTTAACATTTATCTCTGTTTTTGTTATAACCTCTTCTACATTATTATCCTTTTTCTTTTCAAGAAAAATAGCATCCAATTGTTCGATTTTTTCGCTTATTGTTGCATTTAATGTCCCATCTCCATAAAGTATAATCTTTTTTTGGTAACGTTCCATTCCCAAAGCATTGATCTCAAAATTATAACTACCTGGCGGTAGCGTTAATCGATAAAAACCATTACCATCAGATTTAATGTTTTTATTGGTACCATTAATAAGAATCAACGCCTCCTTTATCGGTTGATTATTAACTTTATTAGTTAATTTTCCCGAGATTTCATACTCTGATTTATTATCATTTTGTACTCTCTTACCGATTCTGATTGTTTCTATTTTCTGACTTAAAGAATTATTTCTATTACTTGACAAAACTGGCAAATCGACTTTCTTTTTAGTCTTTCGAATCGTTTTTGTGATGACAGTGTCGCGTTGCAAACCAAAAAACTGATCTGGAAGATAATCATAAACACTTTCATTTTTGGTAAGAATAATTCTGTTATCTAGAATGTAAAAATTAAGTACTGTATCCTTAAAAATTTCAATAAGGATATCTTTTATTTCTACATCTTGATAATTCCCTGATATCTTATCCTGATCTGCCAGCCAAGAATCCATGTAAAAAAATCTAAAATCTGTTTGATTTTCGATTAGAGAAAGTACGTTTGCAACATCCTCATCTTGATAATTTAATGATATCTTCTTTTCTTGTGAATAACTTAATGTATAAACAAAAAACAATAATAAAGGTATAATTCTTTTCATATCGGATCAGAACTAGTTAGAAATTGACGAATTAATTACATTTTCGAATAATCCTTTCATAAAAGAGTCAGGCTTATTTTTCCTTAATCTCCAATTTTCATAGTAATAATTACTAATCTGCTTCTTTAGATTTGGAAACAATTTCACAACATCTGACTTTGAGTTTACAGAATAATAGATCTCATCTTTTAATACTCCATACTTATGAGATCCCACGAAGTAATAATACAAATGTCGCTTCCGTCCTAATTGTTTTACTTTATTCCTTCTTACTTTCTTATACTTTTTTACTAAAAAAATGCTCTTGTTGTTATACAAAAGTTCAACAAAACCTTTCACATCTGTTTCAGACTTAATAAAATCTTCCAAACGTAAAAAACGATGTTCATTTATAGTAAACTCTGAAACTTTATCCTTTATTAACTTAAATAAGGAAACAACACCTTTAGATTTCAAACTAACAATAATATCATCAAATTCAAGATTATACTGTAAATCCAAATTATAGTAACTCTGATTATCGTAAACTACATTGCCTTTTAGAAATTTATCTGTTTTAAAATAGACATGTTTCCCCTCAAACAGAACACTTTTCTCTTTATCAAAATATTGTTTTCCATTATATAACGAAGTATGGTTTTGACCTATAGCTTTGTCAAACCAATCATAATAAAGGCTTTCTTTATTAACCTGACTAAAAAAAACAAATGGTAAGAATAAAAAAATGATCGTGCTTTTTATACTTTTCCCCATACAATTTGATTATTAAATGATATTTAAAATTACGTTTTTAATCTCTCTAAAATGAACTCTCTTTTGTTTATGACACTTGTAAAGCATATGTTACCCTATTTTTTTATTTTTCTTTAAATTCATTATTATTTCATTGTTTTTTCAATTAAAAAAAAGAAAACAATAATATTTAGCTTTACAAAATAACCCTCTTCATCACAGATTCGAAGATCTCATCAAATCGTTTACATAATTATTTATTTATCAACGTTATAAATAACTATATTTAATTCCTATTCACATCTCAATAAATCATCAAAAATGAATATTCACATTGTTGTAAGAACCACAATATTTTGCTTAGTCTTTAATTTTTTATCGTGTAATAAAAAAGATACAACATTGGTGTATGAGATTCCAAAAGAAAAACCAAAAGTCCCGTTAGCTATCAATTTAGATAGTATTAAAATAGATGGGGAACTAGGAGCTTTTTCGGTTAGCAAAAAAATATCTTCCGAAATAACAGGAGTTAATCTCATAACCTTTACTTTTTCTTCTGATAAACTATCCACCTTACAACCCGTGGATATCAAATTTAACTTTCCATCAATCGACATTAATGGATATTGGAATACAACCACTGCTGTCGATAAAGTGAATTATTATAATAGTAAAGTCTCTTCACGAATATCCAGTAATGCACCAATACTATGTTTTTATAATAATCAATTAGATAATCGAATCACCATTGCGCTCTCCGATGCTTTAAATAAATCCACTATTCAATCCTATTTAAAAGAGGAAGATGTACATTTCTATCCAACAATACGTTTATTTGAAGACAAGATGCCCAAAACCACATCTTACAGCGTAACCTTAAGGATAGATACTAGAAAGCTTCCTTACCATAAAACTATTGATGATGTTGCAAGTTGGTGGGCACAAAACCCTGATTACAAACCAATGTTTGTACCTGAAGATTCTAAAAAACCAATGTATTCTACTTGGTATAGTTATCATCAAAACATTTCTGCAAACGCTATTATAAGTGAGTGTAAAATTGCAAAATCCTTGGGATGCGAAGCTGTCATTATTGATGACGGATGGCAAACTAATGATAATAATCGCGGATATGCTTATACAGGAGATTGGACTCCAGATAGAATTCCTGAAATGAAAGAATTTGTAGAAGCTGTTCATAATGAGGACATGAAATTTATACTTTGGTATTCGCTTCCATTTGTTGGTGAGAAATCTAAAACATTCTCTCGTTTTAAAGGAAAATATCTACGCTATTGGGAAAGTCAAGGCACCTATGTACTAGATCCTCGTTATCCAGAAACGAGAGAATACATTATCAATACTTACGAGAAAGCCTTAAAAGAATGGAATATAGATGGTTTTAAATTAGATTTTATAGGTTGGTTTGTTGCTAAAGAAGATACAAAACTAACCAAAGAAGATGGACGTGATTTTGCAAGTGTAAGTAATGCCACCGAAAAACTCATGACCGATATTACGGCTAGATTGTCCTCATTAAAACCAAACATTTTAATCGAGTTTAGGCAACCATATATTGGACCCATCATGAGAAAATATGGGAATATGTTTAGAGGAGTTGACGCTCCTAACAATGCAATTGCTAATCGATTAGAAGTAACAAATCTTAGAATACTATCCCAAAACACTGCAGTGCATAGTGACATGTTTATTTGGAGAAATGAAGAAACTCCAGAAATAGCAGCTTTGCAAATTCTGAATATATTATATAGTGTTCCACAATTATCTGTAAAGTTAAATGAAGTTCCAGAAGAGCATCTTACAATGATAAGACATTGGTTTTCCTACTGGAATGAAAATCGAGAAGTATTACTTGATGGAAATTTTATCCCTTCTAATCCTGCATCTAACTATCCCCACCTTACCTCTATAAAAAATGGAGTTCAAATCACCACTTTATATGAAGACACTCCTGTTTTATTAGATGATAATATTGAACGATTGGATATCATTAACGCCAAATCCACAAATGAAATTTTTCTTAAAACCGAAACTCAATTCAATGGAAAAATGATAGTATCAGATTGCTATGGTACTCTTATATATGAACAAGAGGTTGCATGTGAAAAAGGCATCATAGAAATACAAGTTCCAAAATCCGGATATGTACGTTTCACAAAGTAATTATCATAAATCAATTCCATATGTGTTTCCTACAAATTGGTCTTATAAATTTGTTAAGGAATCATTTCCAATGATTCCTTTTACTTAAATTACGCGATCAAATTAACACAAATGAAGATTTTTTTTACCTCTACACTTTTTTTATTTTCAATAATAACTAGCGCACAAACGAATCCAAAAATCTATGACATTATCAATGCCGTTTCTAGCGAAAGAATAGAAGCAGATATTAAAACATTGGCTGGTTTTGGTACCAGACATACGCTAAGTGATACAGTTTCCAGTACTAGAGGAATTGGTGCCGCCAGAAGATGGATCAAATCTGAATTCGAAAGCATATCTAAAACATGTAATAATTGTTTGGAAGTTTTTTATCAAAAAGACCTTGTTAAAAAGGGAACAAATCAACGTATTACCAAAGATGTAATGGTTGTAAATGTAGTAGCCATACAACGAGGAACTAAGTACCCTAATCGCTTCATCATTATGAGTGGAGATATCGATTCCCGCATTTCTGATCCAAATAACTTTACTGATGATGCTCCTGGTGCTAATGATAATGCAACAGGAATGGCTGGAGCGATTGAAGCGGCAAGAGTACTGTCCAAATACAAATTTGAAAGTAGTATTATTTATGTAGGCCTTTCTGGAGAAGAACAAGGACTGTTTGGAGGAAAAGGATTAGCCAACTATGCTAAAAAGAACAATTGGAATATTGTTGGAGTTATGAATAATGATATGATTGGTAATATCGAAGGCGTAGATGGTGTTATCGATAATAGAACATTTAGAATTTTCTCTGAACCAACCAATCTAACTGACAATGAAAGAACAGTTAAGAACAGACGTTTTTATGGAGGCGAAGTCGATGGGATATCACGTCAGTTGGCTAGATATATTTATAAAACTACTAAAACCTACATGCCAGAAATGAATCCTATGATGATCTATCGACTAGATAGATTTGGTCGTGGTGGTCATCATCGGCCGTTTAATGATGCTGGATTCGCAGGAATTAGAATTATGGAAGCTCACGAAAACTATACGCAACAACACCAAGATATTAGAAAAGAAGATGGGATTGCATATGGAGATGTAGTAGAACATGTAAACTTTGAATATGCAGCTAAACTAACTGCGGTTAATGCGATCAATCTTGCATCCATTGCATGGGCACCACCAACTCCAACAGAAGTTAAAATTGGTGGAATAGTAGAACCTTCTGTGAAATTTAAATGGAAAAAATCTAATGACCCTAATATCCAAGGGTATAAAATTTACTGGAGAGACACTACATCACCTACCTGGGATTATAGTAGATTTGTTGGTAATGTAGATAACTTTGTACTCGAAGGTATTGTTATTGATAATTACTTTTTTGGCATAGCAACCGTAGGGAAAAATGGATTTGAAAGTCCCGTTGTGTTTCCAACTGCTATTTTTAGAAAGTAAATAGAGTATGTTCTAAATTAAATTATTAATGTGTAACAACTTAAATGTAAACGTGTGAAATTCTTAAACATCTTCTTCATCATCTCGCTATTATGTACATTTTCTTGTAAACAAGAAAATGTAAAAGAAAAATCATCCGTAAATGTTGATATAGCAGAAAAATTATCCATTGAAACCAAGGGAAAAGTTGTTATTCATGAGAATTTCAAATCTAAAAATGTAATCCCAAGAAACGTAGAAGTGTTCTTACCTAGTGGCTATGATACTTCAAATAAGAAATACAAAGTACTGTACATGCATGATGGACAGAATGTTTTTAACCCTAAAACTTCTTATACAGGTATCGATTGGGGAGTAGATGAAACAATAGATAGCTTAATAAAAACAGGAAGCATCAAAAATACTATTGTTGTTGCCCCTTGGAATACAGAAAGAAAGCGCTTTTCAGAATACATGCCAGAAGCTCCAGCAGAAGCTACAAACAATCCCGAAGCAAAAGCAGCTTTAAAACAAAATACAGGATTCGATTCTTTATATTCTGATGAATATTTGAAATTTCTGGTTGAAGAATTAAAACCCTTTATTGATAAAACCTATAATGTATCCACTAAAATGGAAGATACTTCAATTATGGGATCTTCAATGGGTGGATTAATATCGTTATACGGAATATGCAAATATCCAGAAGTTTTTGGAGCTGCTGGATGTGTTTCTACTCATTGGCCAGTTCCTATTTTGGGCGAAGCCTATATCAAAACCCTACCGTCTACTCTACCCGATCCTAAAACACATAAAATATATTTTGATTTTGGAACCGAAGGTTTAGATGCTCAATATGAGCCTTTTCAGAAACAAGTGGATCAAATGATGAAAGATAAAGGGTATGAAGAAGGCAAGAACTGGATCACCAAAAAATTTGAAGGAGATGGTCATAATGAGAAAAGTTGGAATGAACGCGTACATATCCCATTAGAGTTCCTTTTACAATAAATTAAATTGAAGATGAATAAGTTTTTTTTAGTAGTATGTCTTATGTGCTCAAGTCTTTCAATTATTGGACAGACATCTCTTTTTGATTCGCATCAAAAGTTTACAAGACAAGACACTTTAAGAGGTTCTATTACGCCAGAAAGATCATGGTGGGATCTTACCTATTATCATCTAGACATCACTGTTGATCCCGAAGAAAAAACGATTAAAGGTAAAAATACAATTCAATACAAAGTATTGGAAAATCAAAGCACATTACAAGTAGATTTACAGCCTCCATTAATCATAGAAAAAGTAGAACAAGACGGAAAACCTTTAAAAGTTCGTTCTGAAAAAAATGCTCACTTTATAGAATTGATCAAGAAACAGAAAAAAGGAAGTATTAATTCGATAATTGTTCACTACAGTGGAAAACCAAGAGAAGCCATAAGAGCTCCTTGGGATGGCGGTATTTCCTGGAAAAAAGATACAAATGGTAAACACTTCGTAGCATCCTCATGTCAAGGATTAGGGGCAAGTGTTTGGTGGCCCAATAAAGATCATATGTACGATGAAGTAGATAGTATGTTGGTGAGTGTTACTGTGCCAAAAGATTTAATGAATATATCTAATGGAAGACTCCGTAAGATTGAAGAGCGAAACCCAAATACAAAGACATATAATTGGTTTGTTAATAATCCAATAAACAATTATGGCGTAAACATTAATATTGGGGATTACGTACATTTTGGAGAAAAATATGATGGAGAAAAAGGTCTGCTTGATATGGATTATTATGTGTTAAGAGATAATCTAGAGGCTGCTAAGAAACAATTTAAAGATGCGCCAAAAATGATGAAAGCTTTCGAACATTGGTTTGGCCCCTACCCTTTTTATGAGGATAGCTTTAAACTGGTAGAAGTTCCCTATTTAGGGATGGAGCATCAAAGTTCTGTGACTTATGGCAATCAATATAAAAATGGATACCTTGGTAAGGATCTATCTGATACTGGTTGGGGATTAAAATTTGATTTTATCATTATTCATGAATCAGGTCATGAATGGTTTGCTAATAATATTACCAATAAAGATATTGCTGATATGTGGATACATGAAAGTTTCACCGCATATTCAGAAAATTTATTTCTAGACTATTATTATGGTAAAGAAGCTTCAGCTGCATATGTTATAGGTACTCGTAAAAGAATTAGCAATGATAAGCCCATTATAGGTCATTATGATGTGAATAGTGAAGGATCAGGAGATATGTATTATAAAGGTGCTAATATGCTACATACATTACGCCAACTTATAGAAGATGATGAGAAATGGAGATCTATATTACGTGGATTAAACAAAAAGTTTTATCATAAAACAGTAACTACAAAAGAAATTGAAGATTATATAAGTGAGCAATCAAAAATTGACCTCACTGAATTTTTTAATCAATATTTACGAGATACTAGAATTCCTACTTTGGAATATCGTAGAGATACTAAAGAGCTTAAATATCGATATATCGATATTGTTAAAGGTTTTGATATGCCCGTGCGATTAAAAATAGATGGGAAAGACAAATGGATACAGCCAAAAGCTTCTTGGCAAACTCTTCAGGTAAAAGCTAGCAAAATAGATATAGACCCTAATTTTTATGTAAAAGGAAAATCTATATAATCAAATACACATTCATCTCTAAAACTTTAAATCTGTGAAAATATATTTCCCTCAATGGCAAGGATCTGGCACTGGTAAAACCATCGAATATGGTGCACAAACTATTTTAGAATATGTAGAAGATCCAGGATTTATTAAAATTCCATTATCTAGTATTGAAGCAGGTCCAAATGGAGAGAAAAAGCACGACATTAATAACTATGATGCGATTTTCGAACAACTAACACGTCTTAAAAATAAAGTTGATGCAGAACAACCTAAAACTATTACTACCATTGGAGGAGATTGTGGATTAGAGATTGTTCCTGTTTCGTATCTAAATACACTCTATCCAAATATGGGAGTTATCTGGTTTGATGCACATGCCGATATTAACCGCCCTTGCGATTCTCCTAGCTGTAATTTTCATGGCATGCCGCTTAGAACCTTACTAGGTGAAGGTTCAGAGCATATGAACCCGTTACTTTTTTCTACTATTACCGCTTCTCAAATTCATTATATTGGAGTTAGAGATATAGATAGTACAGAACAAACTAGAATTGAAGATGGTAATATTTATGCCCCTGAAAAAGTAAACATTCTAGATCTTGTAAGTACTTTACAATCTAAAAAAATCACACATCTTTATCTTCACTTCGACTTTGATTGTTTAGAACCCAATGATTATGACAAAACATATTATCAAGTTTCTGAAGGTGTAAAAATTCTTGAGGCTGAAAATTATATTCAGACGTTAGAAGAACATTTCACCATTGTAGGAAGTAGTGTCTTGGAATCTGTTACAACAGAAATTTCCGAATTAACTCCTATCAAAAAAATCATTAACTTTTTAGTCTAATTTAGGTCTTTATTAATTTGTAATTTTTATGTCTGGAGGTAATTGGAAAGATATGCTATTAGCATCACAAACTGGAGATCTAGAGTTGGTAAAATATTACGTTACTAATGGTATAGATATTAATTATCAACATCCTGAGGCGATGACCACACCGCTAATAGAAAGTATACGATTTGGTAATCTTTCTATTGCTAAATATCTCTTAGAACATGGTGCTGATATTAATGCTAAAGAAGGCTTTAGTGGAGATACTGCTTTATCTTTAGCGAAAGAAAAATCAAATATCAAAGCTTTAGAGTTGCTAAAGACCTACCTTACAAACTAATATTTACAAGTACATATTATCTAGAATTAATATAAAGACTCTTATAAAAAAGTTATTTAAGATAACTTTCTCATCTGTTTAAAAGCTTACCCTTTATCTTTAGATAAAACAAAAACTATGTTTGCTATATTTAAGAAGAAAACTGAGAAAGAGCGTTTACAAAAAAAGTATAAAACGTTGATGGAAGAATCGTATAAGTTGTCTCATACCAATCGAAAGGCTAGTGACGAAAAACAAGCCGAAGCCGCTGAGATCTTAGAACAGATAGAAAAATTACCTGAGTAGATAAATAATCATTAATTCTGTGAATACATATCTATTTTTAATTTTTATTGGATTGACGACTCCTTCTCTCACCATCTTTGATTTTAAAAAAACTAATAAACTTTCCGATTGGATTGTTGTTAACGACGGCGTAATGGGAGGCTTATCTAAAGGTAAAATAACGCTGAATGATAAAGGAAATGCTATTTTCTCTGGTACCGTTTCTTTAGAAAACAATGGTGGATTTTCGATGGTGCGGTATCGATTCTCAACCAAAAAAGTAAAAGGGTATACAAAAGCCTTGATTACGTTAAAAGGTGATCAAAAGAGATATCAATTTAGAGTTAAAACGAATACCTATGATCGTCATTCATACATAACTCATTTCGAAACTTCAGGAGAATGGCAAACTATTGAAATACCATTATCCGAAATGTATCCAGCTTTTAGAGGTGTATCGTTGGATATGCAAAACTACCCTTCTATACAAATGGAAGAAATAGCATTTTTAATTGGCAACAAAAAACAAGAAAATTTTAGATTAGAAATCGACAAAATCGTGTTAGAATAGATTTAATCTAATTTTTTAATTGTATTTCTCGCAAGTTTTCCATTCTGTTACGCTCTAAAAATGCATCAATTGTCTCAAAATGTTCAATTACTCTTTTCTCTTTAAACTCAAATACTTTATTAGATAATCCTGAAAGAAAATCTCTATCGTGCGATACTAGAATTAATGTTCCATCGAAAGCCATTAGAGCTTCTTTTAATACATCTTTAGATCTAATATCTAGGTGATTTGTAGGCTCATCTAGGATCAGTACATTCACGGGTTCCAAAAGTAATTTAACCATCGCCAATCTAGTTCTTTCTCCTCCAGAAAGAACACCCACTTTTTTATCAATATTGTCACCACTAAACATAAATTGTCCCAAAATATTCTTGATTTGAGTCCTCACATCTCCTTTAGCAACTTCATCAACTGTCTGAAAAACTGTGAGATTTGGATCTAACAATGAGGCTTGGTTTTGAGCAAAATATCCTACTTTGGCATTATGCCCTAAAGCACATTCACCTTCAAAATCAATTTCTCCCATAATAGCTTTTATCATTGTTGACTTCCCTTCTCCGTTACGACCTACAAAAGATACTTTCTCTCCTCTAGCAATCGACATACTTGCCTCTTTAAAAACAACATGATCTCCATACTTTTTAGACAATTCTTTTGCAATCACAGGATAATCCCCAGATCTGGCAGAAGGAGGAAATCGAAGTTTTAAAGATGAGTTGTCCACTTCATCAATTTCTATTAACTCTAATTTTTCCAACATTCGCTCCCTAGAATTCACCTGATTTGTTTTCGAATAAGTTCCTTTAAACCTTTCGATAAACTGTTTGGTATCTGCTATAAACTTTTGTTGCTCTTGATAAGCTTTAATCTGATGAGATCTTCGCTCTTCTCTTAATTGTAAATAATGAGAGTAATTAGCCTTATAATCATAAATTCTACCCATTGTAACTTCTATAGTTCTATTCGTAATATTATCTATAAAAGCTTTATCATGGGAAATTACTATAACAGCTTTAGCTTTATTTTTTAAAAAATCTTCCAACCATATTACAGATTCAATATCTACATGATTGGTTGGCTCATCTAACAAAATTAAATCAGGTTTTTGTAATAGAATTTTAGCAAGTTCAATCCTCATTCTCCATCCACCACTGAACTCACTGGTTGGTCTGGTAAAATCCTCTCTTTTAAAACCTAATCCTTGCAATGCTTTTTCTACTTCAGCATCATAATTCACCTCTTCAATTGCATAAAACTTTTCTCCTAAATCAGTTACCTTTTGGATGATTCCCATATATTCCTCAGAATCATAATCTGTTCGAGTTTCTAATTCCTTATTTAACCGATCTATTTCCTGCTGCATTTCATGAATCTCACTAAAAGCTTTAGAAGCTTCTTCGAATACTGAACAATTATCATCTGTAAGTAAATGCTGTGGTAAGTAAGCAATCACAGTTTCTTTAGGACATCTAACATTACCTCTGGTTGCTTTTTGAGCACCTGCAATGATTTTCATCATAGTGGACTTTCCGGCCCCATTTTTACCCATTAAAGCGATCTTGTCGTTTTCGTTGATAACAAAAGAAACATTGTTAAACAAGGTTGTTCCACTAAACTCTACCGCTAATCCATCTACAGAAATCATATGTTTTCATTTTTAAAAATGCAAAACTATAAAAAAGGTTGAGATCAACGAAAATCATTGTCATAGAATTACTTCATATCTATGGAAACCTTAACAACATTAAAGCTTTCGGGAAAAAGCCCCATCTAAAACTGGTGATACACCTATACAAAAACCGTTATTTACTCATTGACTAACAACTAGTTAATAAATAATTTTGTCTACAACATGGTATTTCCGGAACACCTTAATCAATTAGTTAAATACTTTTAAAACTTAAAAAAATGAAAAAATCAATTTTTAAACCGTTTATCCTTGTTGGAATACTTAGTATTTCACTTTTATCTTGTGAAAACAAAGAAGAAGAATTATACGATGATTCTGTACAAGAACTACAAGATAGTCCAACGAAAGATGCAAAATATATCAATGAATTAACTCAAACATCCTTTGAAGTAGCCAAAATCCAAAAAGATGGTCATGAATATCATTTTATTGCGCTAGGAGACGATGATGAGATGATTGTTGCAGAAACGCTTTATGGTGAAGCCGCTAATAATAAAGAAGAAAGCTTACATAGTATTGATCAATCGCCTTTTAATTTATTTATTTCTTTGACAAAGACATCCGTATCTATTCCTGATCGTATAGCTAAGACAGCTTCGACATCAGAATTGCAATCGTCTGGCAGACAAATAGAAAACAATGCAGCATTATTAGAAATCAATGACCCTAATTATACGAATATTGATCAAAAGTCTTGTTATGATATAGGAGCAACCACATTTATGAATTCTTACTGTGGTGGTGTTCCTGTAACTTCTACACCAACTGATATTAGATTTTGCGATAATGGACTATGGAATTCGCTAACTCGTAGTTCTTTTTACGGTGGTGATTGGAAAGAATTAGACGACACCTATACTAGAACGAATGTGGTATGTGGTTTAACAAGATTGCAATTTTACGCTTGGGAAAATACAGCTTCCTGGCCATTTAGTGACTGGAAATGGGTGCTAAAATATCAGGTAGATTTACCAAATGGGTACTGGTATTACTACTACTACACATCTACAAATACAGAACGACAAGTAAAACGTACAAGACCATATAATACTGGAAACTTTAGAGCATATACGAGGTTCTACTAGATTAATGTATTACACAAAATTATTCAACCCATGCTATACTAATTATAGTATGGGTTCTTTTATGAAATTTATCTATTTTTTGTACATTCCATAAAAGAATTCAAAGCTTATGTTTGCACGTTATTTATGGATATGGATTTGCTGTTTCATGATGGGTTCTACCCTTTCGGTAAATGCTCAGAATAAAATAGAAAAAGAATATCGTATTAAACCTTCACAGGTACCAAAAGAAGCATTGGATTTTATTAAAAAATGTCCTTTCAAGAAAAAAATTAAATGGTATATCGAAGAAAGTCAAAATGGGAAAAGTATCGAAGCCAAAACTTTTTATCAAAAAAGAAAATATAGTATCGAGTTTACGAGCGAAGGCGAGCCCGAAGATATAGAGATAAAAATTCCTTTCTCAGAACTATCCATCGATTTAAAAAAAACAATTCAATCTTCTTTAGATAGTATTTTCGCAAAATCAAAAATCAAAAAAACCCAAGTACAATGGGTAAGTGATCGCGCTACCTTAATTTCATTGATAAATAAGAAAAACGTCAAAGCAGCTTACGCAACAAACTATGAACTAATTGTAAAAGGTAAAAAAGAGAAACATTCTCATTATTATGAATTACTTTATTCTAATGATGGAGTTTTATTAAAGATGTTACGAGTAGTAAATGATAACACTGATAATCTGCTATATTAGTGATGAAGAAAAGACTTTATTTGCTTATCGTTTTCTGTATGTGTTGCTTAAATAGCTATACGAATGCCCAAACATCATTTACTACTGGACTATTACCTAAAATCGTAATCTCTCATAAAATTTCGGATCGTTTCAAATTAATTAATAGTATCGAATCTCGTCAACAACTTTGGGAACATAGTCCTTCAGAAGAGTTTTCGTACAAATACCTCTTAACTGATATAACCAACATTCTCTCTTACAAACTATCATCTGATCATGTTTTTAATGTTGGCTATCTGTTGCGCATTGAAAAAGATGAACTTGTGCATCGTTCTATATTTCAGTATTCCATAGCCCAACAATTAGAAGCTATTCGAATAGCTCATCGTTTTGTAACTGATCAAACATTCAATGAAAAAGAATCTCCAGAATTCAGACTACGATATAGATTTACTGTAGAAATCCCTTTTAATGGATATAGAGTTGATCCCAAAGAATTTTACTTAAAAATTAATAACGAATATCTTGGATCGTATCAAGCTTCCAATTCAGATTTAGAACTACGATTAATTCCTTTTCTAGGTTATAATATGAATGATAAAAGTAAAATTGAAATAGGTCCGGATTATAGAATTAGTCAATTTCTTAATTCACCTACTAAAAATAGATTATGGTTAAGTATCAATTATTATCATGCCTTTACAAACAAAAAATAAGAAACCTATATGAAACCCAAACCAGAACTGTATTTTAAAAATGATAAGGAATGGAGAAATTGGTTACATCAAAATCATGCAGCAAGTGATGGTATCTATTTAATTTTTTATAAAGTAGAAAGTGATCATCCTAGTATGCGCTGGGAAGAAGCTGTAAAAGTAGCTCTTTGTTATGGTTGGATAGATTCTACGGTTAAAAAAATTGATCACGAAAAAAGAAGGCAATATTTCTGCCCGAGAAAACCTAAAAGTGTTTGGAGTAAAGTAAATAAAACCTACATCATAGATTTAATAAAAGAAAATTTAATGCATGAAAGTGGACTAAAATCCATTAAAATCGCTAAAGAAAATGGATCTTGGATTGCACTTGACAATGTAGAAAATGGCATTATACCACAAGACCTACAAACAGCTTTCGACCAATCACCAGTAGCATTTAATAACTACCAAGGATTTTCTAAAAGCTATAGAAAAAATTATTTGTATTGGCTTTATCAGGCAAAACGACCCGAAACAAGAGATAAAAGAATAAAAGAAATCATCAGGCTTTGTAAAGCTAATATCAAAGCTAGAGATCAAGGAAGATAAATAAAAAGAGAAATATTGACATTCTTACTTAACAACACTTTAAGACATTTTGATTTCTTTATCTTTATTTTAGAATTAAAACAACCAAACAAATGCAACTAGCACAAGTAAATATAGCAGAAATGCTAGCTCCTATAGATGATCCTATCATGGCTGATTTTGTAAATAATCTAGATCGTATTAATGAATTAGGTGAAAAAAGTGATGGTTTCGTATGGAGGTTAAAAGGAGATGAAGGAAATGCAACTGCTCTTACAGTTTTTGACAATTTATTCTTAATCATCAACATGTCTGTCTGGGAAAGTATGCAAGACCTATTTAATTTCACATATCAATCTGCACACGTAGAAATTCTAAAACGTAAGAAAGAATGGTTTCATAAAATGCCTCGAATGCATATGGCTTTTTGGTACGTAGAAAATGGCCATGAACCTAGCCCATCAGAAGCGAAAGAGCGATTATATTACCTACAAGAACACGGCGAAACGCCTTATGCTTTTTCTTTTAAAAGTAAGTTTACTTCAGAAGATGCTACCAATTACCAAAAGTTATAACACTCGATATACATGGCTGCAATTATCTCTATAAAACCTCTCGGGTTTACCTGGCAAACTCAGGATCCTTTTTTATTCTGCGCTTATCATGAAGATCTATATCCAAAAGGTAATCACCTATTAGGGCCAGATGCTTCTTTAGAAGGAAGAAATATAGGGCAAGATTTCCAAGGAAAAGATGGATGGAGAATGTATCATGGTCAGACCGTACCAGGCTTTCCTGCACATCCGCATCGTGGGTTTGAAACAGTAACGATTGTACAAAAAGGACTGGTGGATCACTCAGATTCTTTGGGAGCTGCTGGGCGTTTTAGTAATGGTGACGTGCAATGGATGACGGCAGGAAAAGGAGTGCAACATTCTGAAATGTTTCCGCTTCTTAATACAGATCAGGAAAATCCATTCTTACTATTTCAGATTTGGCTAAATCTTCCAAAGGCAAATAAAATGGTAGCCCCGCATTTTAAAATGTTATGGAATGAAGAAATCCCAAAGCTTACCAAAGTAGATGATAATAATCTTTCTACAGAAATTACATTAATTGCTGGTAGTCTTGATACAACTCATGCAATTGATCCTGCTCCAGATTCTTGGGCAGCTGATACTAATAATGAAATTGCTATTTGGACAATTAAAATGGCTCCTAACGCTACTTACACCTTTCCAAACGCTTCTAAAGATGCTAATCGTTCTCTCTATTTCTTCAAAGGAGATGAGATCATTGTTGATGGATATAAAATCTCGGTTAATCATGAAATTAGAGTCCATGCCGATAAAGAACTAACCATTACCAATGGAAATACCGAAGCACATTTTCTATTGCTACAAGGAAAACCTATAAATGAACCTGTTGTTCAACAAGGGCCTTTTGTGATGAATAATCATAATGAAATAATGGATGCTATTTTAGAATATCAACAAACCGAATTTGGTGGTTGGCCTTGGCCAAGTCATGACCATGTACATGAAAAATCAAAAGGCCGTTTTGCTCTATATCCTGATGGAACAGAAATTATTAAACCTAGTTAAAGCTTTAAAATAACAACATTTCACATACTATATTCATAGTTTTCAAAAGATTCTCCTTTTAAAACTATGATTAAAGTACTATCTTTATTAATGGAATCAAAAAAGTTAAGTATTTAAATAATGAAAGCTTATGCCAAAAAAAATACTTTGTTTACTTCCATTACTCCCTATATTTTTTATAATCCAATCTTGTTCAAAACCTTCATTATTAGATGAAAACGAAAAAAAATGGTTAGCTCAAAATGATAGTATAACAGTTGCTATATATCCATACTATCCGCCTTATCAATTTATTAATGAACAGAATCAAATCGATGGTATTTTTATCGAATATCTAGAACTCGTTGAACAAAAAATCAACTATAAATTCAAAAGAAAAAGATATGATGATTGGCCCAAGCTATTAGAAGGTGTTAAAAATAATGATGCCAGCCTAATATTAGAAATACAACAATCTGATGAAAAAGAATACTATTTAAAGTTTTATGAACCTCTTTTCGAATCTCAAAATGTAATTGTTACTAGAGACAATGTAGATTTCGGAAATGATGTAGAAAGTCTTGCAGGAAAATCTATTGTCTTACCCCAAGGCTATGCTATCACTGAAAATCTAAGAAAGAAATATCCTAATTTTAATATTATAACACTATATGATGAACTTACTTGCTTGTCCAAAGTGAACGCAGGTGATTATGATGCTACTATTAGTCCTAAAGCAGTAGCTAACTACTATATCCGATCAAAAAAAATGGATAATCTAAAAATAAAGTCTGGGACTGACTTATATTATGAACCTGGTTTTGCTATTAATCAAACTAATACTGTTTTAGACGGTATTATTTCAAAAACAATTTCCAAAATCACCAAAGAAGAAAAACAAGCCATCGTAAACAACTGGTTTTATAGCAATGTCATTCCATTTTACAGAACTTCTAAATTTTGGACCATTATCGCATTGGTAGCGTTATTGTCGTTATTATTTGGTATGTCATTTAATTCGTATCTAAAGTATAAAATCAAACAAAGAACTGATGAATTGATGATTGCCAAGGATATTGCTGAAGAAAGTAATCGATTAAAAACAAACTTTATTTATAATATCCCTCAAGAAATTAGAACTCCAATGAATGGAATCATAGGGTTATCCGAGTTTCTTAATAATGAAGATCTAAGTCTTGAAGACAGGAAAAAATATACTCAAATGATTATCGGAAATAGTAAAGAATTACTCTCTATTATAGATAATATTTTAGAAATCTCTCAATTACAAACAAATAGATTTACACTAAGACTCATCGAAGTTAATCTTCAGAATGTATTTCAAAACCTAATTTCTAATTATAAAATAAAAGCAGAAGAAAAAAACATTGAATTCCTTATAGAAAATAAGTTAAAAGATCAAGAAAACATAGTATTGATGGATCGCCCGAAATTAAACAAAATCTTAAATGTTCTTATCGATAATGCTATTAGATATACGGAGGGCGGATCTATTAAACTTTCCTGCAATGTAGAAGAAGAATTTTTAACAATTTCAGTTGTGGATACAGGTATCGGTATTAGTGAAACTACTAAAAATAAAATAATAGAAAGTTTATCAATACCATCTAGTACAGATAAAACAATTGGTGATTATAGTGGAATGGGACTAGGACTAACCATTGCAAAAAAGAATACAGATTTTATTGGAGGACAACTACGGGTAACTAGTGAAAAAAATAAGGGTACTTCCTTTACCTTAAAAGTGCCTTATAATCCATTAAAAAAAATAAGTGCTAAGACAACACAAACATCCAAACCTGCTGCCAAGCCAGAAAAGAACATTATATTAATTGCTGAAGATGGAGAAACCAATTTTCTATTTCTAAAAACCATTCTTACTAAAATGAACGATTACGACTTTACGATATATCGTGCTAAAAACGGAAAAGAAGCGGTTTCAATTTGCCAGGAAAATAAAAATATTGACTTAGTACTAATGGATATCAAAATGCCAGTTATGGATGGATATGATGCTACTGCTTATATAAAAAAAATGAGACCCAATTTACCCGTAATTGCGCAGACCGCTTACTCTATAGAAGAAGATATTCAAAAAGCTCTGGATGCAGGATGCGATGATTTTGTGTCCAAACCTGTAGACAGAAAAATTTTAAAGCCCATTCTAAATAAATATTTTTCTGTACTCAATAAAAGAAACAAAGCTTCTTAAATCGACAAACTATGCCAAATAAAATATTTTATATTTCCATTTTAGTATGCTTTGTATGTATCACTTTTTCTTGTTCTAAACAGGAAATACTTAGTACGTCGGAAAAAGAATGGCTTGCCGAACAAACTTCTGTAAATGTGGCAGTATACCCATACTACCCGCCTTATCAATTTATAAACAAAAAAGATAGTATTGATGGTATTTTAGTCGACTATTTTAATCTGATTGAAAATAAAATCAATTATAAATTTCAAAAAAAATATTACTCCAATTGGAGTCTTTTATTGAACGACGTTAAAACAAAAAAAATTGATGTTATTCTCGAAATGCAAGAAACTGAAACAAGAGAAGAATACTTAAACTTTTACACTAAGTTTTTTGAAACTCCCTTTGTTTTGGTGACTAGAAAAGAAGTGGATAGCGGGCTACATTTCTCAGAGTTTCTCAACAAAAAAGTTGCTGTCCCAAAAGGGTATTCTATTGACGATTATCTAAAGGAAAACTACCCAAATCTAATGATTAATAATTATTCTGATGATATTGAATGCCTACGTAGTGTTCAAACAGGAATGTCAGATGCATATATTGGAGGAAGAGCGGTAGTAAATTATCTTATTAAATCTGAAGGACTTAATGACCTAAAAGTTGTTAATAAAATAGATTTTAGTTATATACCTAGTATTGCTGTGCGTAAAGAAGAAAAAATTCTCAACAGCATCATCTCAAAAGCTTCAAAAGCTATTTCCAACGAAGAAAAGCAGGCAATATTAGATAATTGGCTATTTGATATGGTTAAACCATTTTACAAAAAGCCAAAATTTTGGATTATTTTTTCACTAATTTTCACATTAGTGCTATTAGGTGTCGTTTCAATATATTTTTATTTACAATTTAAAATAAAACAAAAGACAAAAGAACTTAGAATTGCAAAAGAGGAAGCAGAAGAGAGTAATCGAATAAAAACTAATTTTATTCAAAACATCTCACATGAAATTAGAACACCGATGAATGGTATCATGGGATTCTCTGAATTACTAAAATCAGATACATTAACCGAAGAAGAAAGAAGAGAGTATACCGATATTATTATAGAAAGTGGAAAAGATCTAATTGCTTCAGTGGATGACATATTGGAAATTTCAGTCTTAGAAACAAAACAAAGCAAAGTAAAGTTCTCGAAAACAGATTTAAAAGAATTATTAGAACGGATAATTGCTGAATACACAGATAAGGCTAAAGAAAAAAATCTAGAGATTTATTTCAAAAATGAAATAAATCCAGGGGAAAATATCATTCTTACAGACCAACCAAAGTTATATAAGATCATAAGTAATCTAGTAGATAACAGCATTAAATTTACCAGTACCGGATCCATAACAATATTTTCTTATATTGTAGAAAATTTTGTTACCATATCGATTAAAGATACCGGCATCGGAATTAAACAAAAAGACCAAGACATTATTTTTAAGAGTTTCTCTCAATCCGAAAAGGAAATTTCTAAAAATTTTGGAGGTTTAGGCTTAGGCCTGGCAATAGCAAAAGAATATACAGATTTAATTGGAGGGAAAATTTCGTTTTCTAGCAAAGAAAATGAAGGTAGTTCCTTTATATTAAAAATACCATTTACCCCAGATTCAATGCTGAACAATTTAGAACCGACAACTACTAATTCACAAGAAAGAACATTGCAAAAACATGTAGTACTTATTGCAGAAGATGGAGAAATCAATTTCCTATTTTTGAGAACTATTTTAACCAAAATGATTGATTTTGAATTCGTTATTTATAGAGCCAAAAATGGTCAGGAAGCAGTAGAGATCTGCGAAAAAAACGACAAAATTGATTTGGTGTTAATGGATATAAAAATGCCCATTATGGATGGATATGATGCTACCAAACAGATCAAAAAATTAAGACCAGAATTACCAGTTATCGCACAAACTGCCTATTCCACTGAAGAAGATATTGAGAGAGCATTAGCCGCAGGATGTGATGATTTTTTAGCTAAACCCGTAGATCGAAAAATATTACGTCCTATTTTGGATAAATACATTTCCATTTTTAAGAAATAGAACTCTTAATGACTTCTATCGACCATCAATACAATGGATTTATTAGTAGTAAACCACTATGGAACGGTGATTCTCTTTTTGGATTATCTCAATTAGATTTAAAAAATTTCGAATGTGTTATAAAAAAATCAACAGACATTAAAATTAGAGATAATGAAGTTTTAGGAAAAAGAATCGAACATTTCTTTGAATACTATATAAACTCATCTAAAGACTATCAACTACTCGTAAAAAACCTACAAATATTTAAGGATAAAATTACCATTGGAGAACTAGACTTTGTTATTGAAGACTTTTCTAAAAAATGTCTTTTGCATATAGAATTAGTATATAAGTTCTATCTCTATGATCCTCAAAGAAGCGAAAATGAATTAGAACGATGGATTGGTCCTAATCAAAAAGACAGCCTATTAGAAAAAATCACAAAATTAAAGCATAAACAATTTCCTCTACTCTACCAGTCTGAAACGATTAAAGCCTTACAAAAACTAGACATTTCTACGGATACAATAAAACAAAGAGTCTCTTTTTTTGGTCAGTTATTTATTCCTTTATCCTTTCAAAACAAAATTTTACCCGAAATTAATAATGATTGTATTTCTGGTTTCTGGATACATTGGCATGATTTCAATTCAGAAAAATATCACCATTATCTATACTATATTCCTTCAAAAAAAGATTGGGTTACAAACCCAAAAGATCATAGAATTTGGCATTCCTACAATACAATTCACGAGTCTTTAGAAGTACAACTCTCGAAAAAAAAATCTCCATTACTTTGGATAAAAAGTAATGAAGATTCTTATGACAAATGTTTTATTGTTTGGTGGTAAAAGAAGATCTAAAGATCATTTATATAACTTCCGTACAAGTCTCTGAATCTAAAACCTTCGGACAATCTATATTTACTCAATTTTTTATGCTCTACCAGTCCCCATAATAGGAACTCCTTCATAAAATAGCTGTCTTTTTTATCGATATCTTCCTGATACTTATTCAGAAGATCATTAAGTGGTTTTATAGCATCTAACTTTTCGATATATTCTGCCTCTGGTATTTCATCCAACAGTTCAAAGCCACTTTCCTCAAAAAACCAGTCAATTAATTCCTGATAAGGACTTGTTTCACTTTCTTTTTCAAGACGTTCTATTTTAGGAAAATAATCTGGGAACAATGATTTAATTGCATCCGAAATTAGCGTAAGTGCTACAGAAGCAGCACCTTCTTGTTCTCCTTCATATACCAATTCTACTTTACCAGTAATAGCGGGAACTACTCCCATAAAATCGCTTAATCGTAATAATGTTTGATCATCACCAGATTTTAGTGCTCTATACTCTGCCGTACTCAATAAATTCTCAAAAGCAGTAATACTCATTCTGGCACTAACACCACTTTTGGCGTCAATAAACTCGCTTTCTCTCGCCTCAAAACTAATCTGTTCTAATAAATCTTTAGCTAGCTCAGGAACATGAACTAAACTACTTTGTCTAGAATCTAACTGAGCTTCTTGCTGTGTAATAGTCTTTGCAATCGCTACAGACTCTGGATAATGTGTAAGAATTTGAGAACCTATTCTATCTTTTAGCGGAGTAACGATACTTCCTCTATTAGTATAATCTTCTGGATTTGCGGTAAATACAAATTGCATATCTAGCGGAAGACGTAACTTAAAACCTCTTATTTGGATATCGCCTTCTTGTAAAATATTAAATAAAGCTACCTGTATACGAGCTTGTAAATCTGGTAATTCATTAATCACAAAAATACAGCGATTCGCCCTTGGAATCATCCCAAAATGTATCACCCTATCATCTGCATAGCTCAATTTTAAATTCGCCGCTTTTATAGGATCCACATCTCCAATAATATCTGCTACTGTTACATCTGGAGTAGCTAATTTTTCAGCAAAACGATCATCTCTATGAATCCAAGATATTGGAGTATCCCCTGCTTTTTCTTTAATAAGGTTAATCGCATATCTAGATATTGGATGTAAAGGATCATCGTTAATTTCTGATCCTTCTACAATAGGAATCCACTCATCTAATAAGTTCACCATTTGCCTAGCTAAACGTGTTTTAGCCTGTCCACGCAATCCTAATAGATTGATATTATGTCGAGATAATATAGCTCTTTCCAATTCTGGAATTACGGTATTTTCATAACCATGAATTCCGGTAAATGTAGTTTGATTGTTACTAATTTTTTCTCTAAGATTATCTCGTAATTCGTCTTTTATACTTTTACTTTTATATCCTGATGCTTCTAATTGTTCTAAAGTCTTTACGCTTTTAATGTCCATATTTTCTTTTTCGGAAGTATTATAAACTCTATATTTTTTTATCCTTTAATTCTTTTTTTTCTATTCGTTTCGTAGTCCTCAAAAATCATCTCTCCTAACCCCTTTAAACCGGTATAAAAAGCTTTTCCTTGGTTTGCATAGGTAAACTCTCTTACGAATTGCATTAAATAAGGATCTTGGGCAATCATAAAAGTAGTGATTGGTATGTGTAATTTTCTTGCTTGCTGCGCCATCACATAACATTTATTGACAATATTTCGGTCTAAACCATTACTATTTTTGTAATACTGACCATCCGGAAGCCTTAAACAACTAGGTTTACCGTCGGTGATCATAAAAATCTGTTTATTGGTGTTTCGCTTTCGTCTCAGCATATCCATTGCCAATTGAAGACCTGCAACGGTATTGGTGTGATAAGGACCAACTTGTAGATATGGCAAATCTTTAATCGCTATTGGCCAGGCATCATTTCCAAAAACAAGAATATCTAAGGTATCTTTAGGATACCTCGTTGTTATTAGTTCTGCTAAAGCCATTGCTACTTTTTTAGCAGGAGTAATTCTATCTTCTCCATACAAAATCATACTATGGCTAATATCAATCATCAATACGGTACTCATCTGAGCTTTAAACTGAGTTTCTTCAACTACCAAATCATCTTCGGTAAGATGTAAATCACCAATACCATGATTAATTTGGGCATTTTTTAAACTCTCAGTAATAGAGATCCTTTCTAGTGCATCTCCATATTGATAATTTCTATACTCACCAGCATGCTCATCACCTCTTCCCGTATATTTAGTTCGATGATTTCCGGATCCACTACGTTTTAAATTACCAAAAATTTGATCTAATGCTCTTTTTCGAATTGCACGTTCCGTTTTTGCCGTAATGGACATTCCTCCTTTTCCATCTGGCTTAATTTCTTCTCTGATATAACCTTTTTTCTTAAGGTCTTCTACAAAATCATCTAAAGTATAATCCTCACTAGTAAGTTGATACTCTTTATCTAATTCTTTCATCCAGTCTAGCGCTTCATCAAGATCACCCGAAGTATGAGTTATTATTTCCTGAAAAATGTCGAAAAGTTTTTCGAATGGAGACTGTTCTGGAGCTTCATAATGTCTAAAAGCAAAACCTTTTTTAAAAATTCCCTTTTTCTCTTTCATTATATAAATTTAGTATATTTTACAAAAGATACCGCCCCAACTAGTATGGAATCACACAGAATTAACAAATGTTTTGGAATTGTTTCTATTGGGTACCCTTTTTTTATTTGAACAGGCTATCAAAACAATTCTTATATTTAACTTAGTATGATGAATGACGGCTAATTCTTAGATCTAAGATTTTAATTTAAAAAACACAAATTATTTATTCATTCACCTTATTTAAAACATGTTTATGAAGTTAAAACTACTTATTCTTCTTGGTATTTTAATGTGTTCTTGTGCTTCAGAAAACCCTTTAGACACTATTTTACAATCTGAATCTCCCAAGATATCAAGTGTGATCAATAAGCTCGAAAAACATGAAGTTCAAATTTTATATACTCAGATTGATCGAAATTCAAAAAACGAAGTTTCCTTTACCGAATATGAGTTTAATGTTTCGGACAGCACCTATTTTTATCCGGCAAGTTCCGTTAAATTTCCAATAGCCGTAATGGCATTAGAAAAGCTAAACAAGTTAAAGGATAATGGGATTCCTATTGATAGAAAAACAAAGTATAGTGCGAATCAAGGAAACTTATATTCATCTATTGAAAATGATATTATTCAAATTTTTTCTGTGAGTGATAATGCTGCTTATAATCGTTTATTTGAGTTTTTAGGACAAGACTACATTAATCAAAACTTAGTCTCAAAAGAAATATCCGGGAGAATTTCTCACAGATTATCTACGAGCAACGCAGATGCTTCCAAGACGCAACCGATTATTTTCAAAAAACGTATCACAGATAGTCTGACTATTTATAGTCAAGAAATTATATTTAATAGTACACCTTCAAAATTGGATTTAATAAACATCTCCAAAGGAAAAGGTTATTATGAAAACGACTCTCTTATAAAACAACCCAAAGATTTTTCTAAGAAGAACTATCTTCCGATAAAGTCTTTACACGAGCTAATGAAAAGAGTTCAGTTTCCCGAAGTGTATGACAAAAAAAAATCATTTAATATTTCCGAAACTGATCATCGTTTCCTTCTAAAAACGATGAAACTATTACCTTATGAATCTGGTTATGATAAAACCAAATATTATGACGGTTATGTGAAGTTTTTTATGTTTGGAGATACCAAAGATGACATTCCGCAGCATATTGAGATCTATAATAAAGTAGGATATGCGTATGGATATCTAACAGATTGCGCCTACATTAAGGATTCAAAAAACAATATAGAATTTTTATTATCTGCTACCATTCATGTGAATGAAAATGAAATTTTCAATGATGATCAATACGAATACGATGAAATTGGAATTCCATTCTTAGCAGAATTGGGTAGAAAAATATATACACTAGAATTAGAAAGAAAAAAGTAATACAACATCCTTATCTTTTTTGACAATTATTCAAAAAAAGAATTAATTATTTGTCATAAATGATATTTTTTAAGATTTTACAATCATTTTTTAACAAAATTATATATTTAATCGAACATAAAAGAGTTAAATTTATAATCACCCTTACGTTAAGAACGTCAACACATAAGTACAAAATAACAACAACAGTATGGTTACACATTTTATAATCCAGTAATCACATACTATTATTATAGTATATGATTCTTAAAACTCATTACATATGAAAAAACATATACTATTCTTCTTTTTATTTTCTTGCACATTTATATATCCAAATGATTTTTTAAATAGATTGGATTGTTCCTTTTTAACAGAAGTTCAGAAAGACAGAAAACTTTCTGATGAAGAAGTAAAACAGCGTGGATTAGATGTATTAGCTACAGAAGTTATCGAAAAAATTGAAGAGGTTGATTTGCGTAAGATGGCAAGATCAGCAATTTTTGAAACCTCCTATGGATTTCGATGGAAAATGATAAATCTACATACAGGAAACATTATCATTGTTAAAGTAAACAGGGATTTTGAATTGATATCTGCTCGGAATAGCAAGAAAGCTAAAATTATGATACCGTAATAATTACATAAGCATTTCCTTTACACTGTTGTAATCTTCTATATATTCCCAATAAATTATTCTATCAAAAGCATACTTGATGAGGATATATTTTTCGCTAACGGATAATATTCTATCTACAGAAACTATTTTTTGGGATGGAATCTCTACTGTTACTTCTTCTGTGATTTCTTGATTTCTTGCATCAAATCCGTGTACAATGATATGATTATGTAAAGTAAGTTCAATAAATTTCATAAATACATTTTATACTCCAAAGGTATCGCTTTTTCACCTTAACACCCCTTTAAGAATTTCGCATTGTCATTTTCTTAACTTTAGCTTTTCAATTTTATAATCAATCAAAAATGTTAAAAAGATATTTTCTTTTAACGCTCCCAAAATACGACAGCTCTAATCATTCTAATAGAAAGATTGTCCGATCTAATGGAAATATTCTTCTATTAACATAACGCATAGAATTTTAAAACAATTTCAATTTAATTAACTCTCTACACTAAAATGAAAAAATTACTATTTCTACTATCTATAATTCTGGTTTCCGGGATGTATGCCCAAGATTTTTCGATGGATTATGTTAAAAAAGTTCATCCTAGAAACATAGGTCCTGGTGGAATGAGTGGTCGGGTTACCTCTATAGATGTAGTTGTTTCGGATCCTGATATTATTTATGCTGGTACCGCTTCTGGTGGTTTATGGAAATCTACATCTGGTGGAATTAAATGGGATCCAATTTTTGATAACGAGGCTACTGCCTCCATAGGTGCTATTGCAATCCAGCAATCTAATCCATCTGTAGTTTGGGTAGGAACTGGTGAAGGAAATCCTAGAAACAGTCTTAATGGTGGGTATGGAATCTATAAATCATTAGATGGTGGAAAAAATTGGAAATTAATGGGATTAGAAAAAACTCGACATATTCATAGAGTTATTGTTGATCCTACCGATCCTAATACCGTTTATGTAGCAGCTATAGGTTCTCCTTGGGGAGAACATCCTGAAAGAGGCATTTTTAAAACTATGGATGGTGGACTAAGCTGGAAAAAAATCCTTTTTGCAAATAATAAAACTGGTGCCGCAGATTTGGTAATGGATCCAACGAATCCAAATAAACTTATCGCGGCTTTATGGGAACACAAAAGAGACCCTTGGTTTTTTAAATCTGGAGGAGAAGGTTCTGGTTTATACATTACCCATGATGGTGGAAAAACATGGAAAGAACGAACTGACAAAGATGGTTTGCCAAAAGGAGATTTAGGAAGAATGGGGATAGCAATTGCTAGAAACAAACCAAATATTATTTATGCATTAATCGAAGCAAAGAAAAATGCCCTGTACAAATCTGAAAACGGAGGTTTTAATTGGAAAAAGGTAAATGATAAAAACGATATAGGTAATAGACCATTTTATTATTCTGAAATATATGTAGATCCACAAAACGAAAATAGAGTGTATTCTATTTTTACGTATGTAAATGTATCAGAAGATGGAGGAAAGAATTTCACTCAATTAATGCCTGCTTATGGTGTTGATAATGGAGTACATCCAGATCATCATGCTTGGTGGATTCATCCTGAAGATGGTAATTTTATGATTGATGGAAATGATGGAGGTTTAAATATTACAAAAGATGGTGGAAAAAACTGGAGATTTATTGGCAATCTTCCTGTTGCTCAATTTTACCATATCAATGTAGATAATGAATATCCTTACAATGTTTATGGTGGAATGCAAGACAATGGAAGTTGGAGAGGACCAGCTTATGTATGGAAAGCACAAGGAATAAGAAATTCTTATTGGCAAGAAATATCATTTGGTGATGGATTTGATGTAGTACCAGATAAAGACGATTCTAGATACGGATGGTCCATGAGTCAACAAGGATTTGTAAGTCGCTATGATTGGATAACAGGAAATAATTATACTGTGAAACCTACACACCCAGATCCAGAAGTTAAGTTACGATTTAATTGGAATTCTGCTATCAATATTGATCCGTTTGATAATAGTACTATCTATTTTGGGAGTCAATTTGTACACAAAAGTACTGACAAAGGGCTTACTTGGGAAGTTATATCTCCTGATCTATCGACCAACAATCCTGAAAAACTAAAACAAGCAGAAAGCGGTGGACTAACCATGGATGCTACCGGAGCAGAGAACCATTGTACCGTTTTGGTTATAGAACCTTCTCCGCTAGAACAAAATATGCTGTGGGCTGCTACCGATGATGGTAGAGTACATATAACTAGAAATGGAGGAACAAATTGGACAGATATTTCTAGTAATATCAAAGGATTGCCTACTGGAAGCTGGATCGTACAGATCAAAGCATCTAACAAGAAAAAAGGAGAAGCGCTATTAGTCGCTAATGACTACCGAAGATTTAATTATACTCCGTATGCCTATAGAACGGTTGATTATGGTAAAACATGGCAACGAATTGTTGATAGTAATGACGTAAAAAGTTATGCACTATGTATTGTAGAAGATCCTGTAGAGAAAAATTTACTTTTCTTAGGAACAGATGACGGATTATATATTTCGGTAGATGCTGGAAATAAATGGACAAAATGGACGTCTGGATTCCCTACTGTATCGGTAAAAGATTTAGTAATTCAACCTAGAGAACATGATTTAGTAATAGGAACTTTTGGTAGAGCTGCATGGGTGTTAGATGATATTAGGCCATTAAGAACCATTGCTAAAAACAAAAACATCCTTACCCAAAAATTACAATTATTCGAACCACCAACAGCATACCAAGCGGCATATCAGCAACCAACAGGAAGTCGTTTCGGTGGGGATGCATTATTTAATGGTGAAAATCGTGATGGTGGAGCTCATATTTCATTTTTTGTAACCGTAGAACAAAAGAAAGCGTCTAAGGATAAAAAAGAAGATGAGAAAGAGGATGAGAAAGAAGAAGAGGACGAAAAAGAAGAGAATAAAGTGAAATGGGATTCTGTACATTTAAAAATTTATAACGGAGATAAGCTTATTCGAACGCTTAAAAGAAAGACTCCAGACTCTACCGGTATTCACAAAATGAGATGGTTTATGGATGAAAAAGGTGTACAACGCCCTTCTAGAAAAATCCAAAAACAAAAAAGAGAGCCAGGAGGTGTTGGTGTAAAACCAGGAATTTACAAATTGGTTATGGAATATGGTGATCAAAAATCTGAAACCAATATCACGGTAAAATCTGATCCAAGATTACAAGTTTCTCAAAAGAATATTAATGAAATATATGCAGCTTCAAAAGAACTAGAAAGTATGCAAAAAACAGCTGCAGATGCCGTAAAGCAATTAGTAGAAAGTAAAGAAATTGCTACAAAATATCAGAAAGAACTTAAAAAACTAGATAAAGAGAAGTTTAAAGATCAAATAAAATCTTCCAAAGAAATCACGAAGAAAATAGATTCTGTGATTGCTATTTATTTAGGTAAAGAAGATAAAAGACAAGGAATTACTCGAAATCCAGAAGTAACTGTAATGCAGCGAATGGGTACCGCAGGATGGTACACAGGCAGTAGACAAAATGGATTGACAACAACCGAAAAAACACTGATGAAGCATGCAAAAGATGCTCTTACTGATGCGGTTAATAAAACCAACACCTTCTTTAAAGATGAATGGTTACCATACCAACAGGCAATTGAAAAATTAGACACTTCTCCTTTTAAGGAAATAAAGACTTTCACAATCAATTAAAACGTTCACCAATGAAAAAACTCGTTACCCTGGGAATGGGACTTCTCTTATTCTATTCCTGCAAAAAAGAAGCTAAAGAAGAAACGCAAGATGTTGCACAATCTTTAAAAATAGAAGAGTATTCTATAGAACAGTTTATGGACAATGAAAATGCATTTGCCAATGGGTTTTCAAAAGACAAATCCAAAGTGCTAATGACCAGCAATCGTTCTGGAATCTATAATATGTATACTACCTCGGTAAAAGGAGGTGAATTGATCCCAGTTACTAAATCCGATAGTTCGTCTATATACGGAATATCATATTTCCCAGAAGATGATAGGATTTTATTCAGAATGGATGGTAATGGAGATGAAATTTTTAAAATCTTTATGAAAGACAGCGCTGGAATTAAAAGACTAACTCCAGAAAAGAATGTACGTGCCTTGTTTAGAGGGTGGTCCAAAGATGGAAAAAGTTTCTTTTACGGAAGTAACGAAAGAAATCCGAAGTTTATGGATCATTATGAAATGAATATTTCTGACTTCTCGTCTAAGGTGATTTATGAAAATAAAGATGGATTTGATTTTGCTGGTATGTCTAATGATAGAAAATATATCGCTTTATTAAAACCAGTAAATACAAACGACACTGACTTATTTGTATTAAATACTGAAACCGGTAAGAAAACTAAGATTAATGAGAACCTAAGTGGTAACTCTCCGGAAGATTTTTCTCCAGATAACAAATTTTTGTATTACACCAGTGATGATGGTGCAGAATTTAGTTATTTAATGAAGTATAATCTCGAGGACGGAACTAAGGAAAAAGTAGCTCAGAAAGATTGGGACATCACTTCTTTTTACTTTACCAGAAACGGAAAATACAAAGTAATGTTCACCAATGAGGATGCTAAAACAGTTATGGCTGTAGAAGATGTGGCTACTGGAAAACCAATGGATTTCCCCACCTTTAAAGATAAAGAAATCTCTAGTGCTAGTTTTTCTAGAGATGAAACGATGGCTTTTCTAAATGTTGCAGGTTCTAGCACACCAAGAAATGTATATTCTTATGATATAGCTACAAAAGAATATCATCAGCTTACGGATGTATTAAATAAAGATATTAATGCAGATCATTTAGTAGCATCTGAAGTTGTGCGTTTTAAATCTTTTGATGGGTTAGAAATTCCAGCAATATATTATAAACCTAAGCAAGCATCAGCTACCAATAAAGTTCCTGCTTTGGTATGGGTTCATGGAGGACCTGGAGGACAATCAAGACAAGGATTTAGCTCAATTATTCAGTATTTGGTAAATCATGGATATGCTATTTTGGCTGTTAACAATAGAGGAAGTAGTGGTTATGGGAAGACATTTTATAAGATGGATGACCAAAATCATGGAGATAAAGACCTAAAAGATTGTGTAGCCGGAAAAGATTGGTTAGCACAACAAGATATCATTGACCCTAACAAAATTGGAATTATCGGTGGTTCTTATGGAGGTTATATGACAATGGCTGCGTTAACGTATACTCCCGAAGAATTTAAGGTTGGTGTAAATATATTTGGTGTAACCAATTGGTTAAGAACTTTAAAAAGTATTCCGCCATGGTGGGAATCTTTCAAAGATGCTTTATATACAGAAATGGGAGATCCCAATACGGCTGATTCTGTAAGACTACGTAAAATTTCTCCTTTGTTTCATACGGAAAAAGTGACTAAACCACTGATTGTATTACAAGGTGCTAAAGATCCACGAGTATTGAAAGTAGAATCAGATGAGATTGTGGAAGGCGTAAGAAAAAATGGAGTACCTGTAGAGTATGTTTTATTTGAAGACGAAGGTCATGGTTTTGTAAAAAAAGAAAATCAAATTGAAGCATACGGGAAAGTTTTAAAATTTCTGAACACTTACCTTAAAGGATCTGGATCAGATGTCATTAATGATGGAAAAAAAGAAATAAAAACAGTAGAATCTGATTCTTAAAAGCATAAGCATATTTTTATGAAGAAAACAATTTTAGTAATTGCATTGTTAGCCTGTATCACTCAAGTTAATGCGCAAAATACCGGTGAAGATGAATTAGGCGCTTGGTATATGTATTTTGGTACAAATCGAATAACTGATAACCTTAGTATTCATTCCGAGGCACAGTTTCGATTTTATGAAGTAGCAAACACTTTTAACCAATTGCTATTACGAACTGGACTTAATTATCATCTTACTGACAATGCAATTGCTACAATTGGATATGGATACATTAATACAGATGGAACCTTTGCCGATATTCCTGGTGAAGAAAACAGTAATGAACATCGAATTTTTGAACAATTTATTCTCAAAAATAAAGTTGGAAAAGTAGCATTCGAACATAGATACCGATTAGAACAACGTTTTATCAGTACACAAACAGATGATTTTACAGAACATCGAGCTAGGTATCGTTTGCAACTCACCTACCCTTTTAATGATAAATGGTTTCTGAATGTCTATGATGAAGTTTTTATCAATTTACAAGAGCCAATTTTTGGTCAAAATAGACTTTATGGAGCTATTGGATATAACATAAAGTCCAACTTTAGCATTCAGGTAGGATATTTAAAAAATCACTTTACAGGAATTAATTTTGACAGAGTACAACTAGGTATTATCTATAATACTGATTTTAGAAGTAAGCAATAGAAATCATGACAATTACAAAAAAAGATAATCCAGCACTATTATTAATAGATGTTCAAAAAGGGATTAATAGTCCTGGATATTACGGTACAGAAAGAAATAATCCTAATGCAGAAAAAAATATTGAAGCATTATTACATAAATGGAGATCTGAAGAACTTCCGATATATCACGTAAAACATTGTTCTACAAACCCTGACTCTCCTCTGGCAAAAGGTAAATCCGGGAATGATTTTCAAGATTTTATCCAGCCTTTTGCTCATGAACCAATCATAGAAAAAGATGTAAACAGTGCCTTTATAAGAACAGACCTTAGAGCACAATTAACCAATAACAAGATTGATACATTAGTAATTGTTGGACTTACTACAGAGCATTGCGTGTCTACAAGTACAAGAATGGCTTCTAACTTTGGTTTTAAAGTATTCCTTATTGAAGATGGTGTTGCTGCTTTTGACAAAATAGGTTTTAATGGAGAAAGGTATAGTGCTCAAATGGTTCATGATATTGAAATTGCAAATCTAAAAGATGAATTTGCAACGGTACTAAAGACAGAGAATTTACTAACTACTTTTGATTAAGTTTTTTAAGTTAATTTTATATTTTCCTAGTTTATCTTTTATTTAAATATTAATACTAAACTGAAAAAATAATATACCAGATACTTAAAAGAGTTATAAAACAGTGATTCATTTATTCATGCGTAAACTCTGGATAAAAAAGGTGATTTTTCTACATCAAAAATACATCTATTTCCCACCAAACATCTATATGCGGCAATCGTTTAAAATGTTAAAATCATAAATTTTTGTATTTTTATCGTTAAATTTTGCTTTTTATCGATATAATTTTATAATTTTACGGTATAACCGTAATTAAAACAATTTAAGTTATAAATTCCCCTAAATCTAATACAGTTTTGTTATGAAAAAATTTCTAATATTCGCTGTCTTAACTTTATTCAGTTTTATTACTGATGTACAGGCTCAAAAAAATCATATCGATCATATGGTATGGGATCAGCTTTTGTTGCTTAATGTATCCAACGAAGGCAAAGTCGATTACAAGGGTTTTATTAGAGATAAGTTTTTATTCGATAAATACTTTAAATCTCTATCTACTAACTATCCAGCGGAAAGCGCAGAAACTACAGAAAAACTTGCTTATTGGGTAAACCTATATAATGCTGTAGTTATGAAAATGGTCATAGATCATTATCCTATTAAATCCATTAATGATCTAGAAAATCCTTGGAAGAAAAAATCCATAACAATTAATAATAAAGAATATAGTTTAGATGATATAGAACATAAAGTGCTAAGAAAAATGGATGAACCAAGAATTCATTTTCTTCTTAATTGCGCTGCCACCTCATCTCCAAAACTATGGAATAGAGCCTACACGAGTAGAAATATTACTCAAGCACTAGAAGAGAAAACCATCGAATATATAAATGATCCTTCTAAGAATTTGGTAGCTAATGATGATGTTAAACTATCAAAAGTATTTGAATGGTATGCCAAGGACTTTAATAACGGAGATATAAAAAATTATGTAAACCAATATGCTAAGGAGAAAATTCAAAAATCATCTAAAATAGCTTATCTGGAATATGATTGGAGTCTGAATGAACAAGAATAATTATATATTTATAGTCAATTGAAAATTTACTTGTATTGATCACCCAAAAATAAACGTTAACACATTTTTAACCCGCCGAAAAAGTTAGAAACAACCAAAAATTTCGACATTTAGAAAAACAACATTTCAATGAGTCTTTCTAAAATTTCTTTTACTAACACTGAAGGGCAGGTCCTTTCTGGTCGTTTAGAACTTCCTGCAGATCAACATCCACATAATTTTGCACTTTTTGCACATTGTTTTACTTGTAATAAAAACTTAGGTGCCGTTCGTAATATCAGTAGGGCGTTAACCTCTCAAGGTTTTGGTGTTCTTAGATTTGACTTTACTGGATTAGGAGAAAGTGAAGGTGACTTTGCAGATACTAATTTTTCTGGAAATGTAGAAGATCTAGTAGCTGCTGCAGACTTTCTCACAGAAAATTATCAAGCTCCTTCCTTACTTATTGGTCATTCTTTAGGAGGAGCTGCAGCAATATTCGCTGCTTCCAAACTTAATGCTATCAAAGCGGTGGCTACCATTGGTGCTCCATCAGATCCCACACACGTACAGCATTTATTACGCAGTGGATTAGACGAAATTGAAGCCAATGGAAAAGCTGTCATCAATTTGAGTGGAAGAGATTTCACCATTAAAAAACAGTTCTTAGATGATTTAGAAACAAAATCATTGGCCACAGTAGCAAAAAACCTAAATAAAGCTTTACTGGTGTTGCATTCTCCACAAGACACTACGGTAGGTATCAAAAATGCAGAAGAGATATATCACGCTGCAAAACATCCTAAAAGCTTCGTTACCCTAGACGGTGCCGATCATTTACTAATGCGTAAAGAAGATTCTATATATGTAGGAAATGTAATTGCAGGTTGGTCATCTAGATACATTGACATTCCTGAAGAACCTAAACTAAAGAGTACACATCAGGTAGTAGTCAGCCTCGGAAATGATAAAGGATATACTACTCAGATGAAAGTAGGGAATCACTATATGGTAGCTGATGAACCAGAAAGTGTCGGTGGTAATGATTTTGGACCTTCTCCATATGAATTAGTTTCTGCAGGATTATCCGCCTGTACGGCAATGACCATTAAGATGTACGTTTCGCGAAAAGGATGGGACCTAAAAAATGTAGAAGTCCACACCAGTTATGATAGAAGGCATATAGACGATTGTGAGAATTGTGAGGATCCAACGGCCAAAATTGATACGTTTGATCGAGAAATTAAATTGGAGGGTGATTTAGATGAAAAACAAATCGCTAGAATTCTTCAGATAGCTGATAAATGTCCAGTACACAAAACCTTACATACAGAAACACGAGTAATTACTAAACTGATATCGTAACATGGAATAATCCGATATTCTAGTACTTTATACATCTAAGGGTATACCCTGATTTTTATAAATCAAGGTATGCCCTTACCTTTTTTAGATGCTATCATTATAGCTTGCAGAAGTAAATAATAAACTATGTAACGATGAGGAATAGCATTAAAATTTCCAACTTATTTATTCTACTACTGTTTATACTAAGCTGCAGTAATGATGACTCAACCGAAGGGGTTTCTATCGAAAATCAACCGCCAACGGCATTTACGATCAATATAGCAATTGATAAAAACACAGCCCAGTTAAACTGGACAAATGCGGAAGATCCAGAAAATGATACTATAGAATATACTGTACTGTTGGAAAACACTCCAATCATTTCACAAAATACAACCAGTTTTATCATAGATGACCTTTTATACGATCGAGAGTATCAAGGTAGCATCATTGCCAATGATGGTAACGGAAATGAAATAGAAGTACCATTTACCTTCAAGACCGATTATATGAAACTATTATTTTTTGAATCTGATAATGGTTCGGATAATAATTTTCTATACGAATATGATAGTAATAATGTATTAGTACAATCAGTACAAAGTTTTCAAAGTGTTACTAATACAATGGTTTATGACGATAAGGGTCGTTTATCATCAATAGGTAATACCACATATACATATAATTTTAATGGACTACTCACCAAAGTTAGTGATGGAACTGGCAAAGGAGATTTAAAATTTCTTTATGATGATCAAGATCGTATACGCGAACTTAACATCCTCAGAACCGGAGATAATAATTATGTCGGTGTATCCAAAATGAATTACACCTATGACACTTCAGGAAATCTTACCGTGCTACACTTTGAAAGGAGACATACCTCCGATAATACAGATGGAGTTCAATTGACTTTTTACAGATGGTTATTATCCTATGATAATGTTGGAAATTTAGTGGAGCGCACATTTCAAACTAGTGATAACGAAGGTATCACCTATGAAACATCACGTAGACAGGTTTATGCCTATGACAACAAAAAAAATCCCTGGACACCCATCATCAAAGAGCAGTTTCAATTTAACATCCCAACCCTATTTTCTGTCCCGAGAGAGTATAGGTCTTTTCGAGTTGGTACTTTTAATATCGATGGATATGGAATTCAATTTGTGAGAGGAAATCATAATATAATCAATTTACAAGATTATAGAAATGGAGACCTAAATATCGAATTCAATATAGCGTACGAATACAACGAATCTGGTTATCCTATTTCTGCAAAATATTCGGTAAACGATATATCCCTTTTCCCTAAATGGGTTTACCAAGAATAAGCAATCAACTACCCACATCTTTACAAAACAATCAAATTTTATAATTAGAAAACAATGAAAACACTGACGAAAATTTTAAGCATCTATCTATTTGTATTGCTATGCAGCTGTAGCAGTGATGATGACGAAGAAATTATTCCATTCTCACCAGAACAATTACAAGGTGTATGGCGTATCAGCTTATATCAAAATCAAGTTCGGAATATAAGCTATGACGGAATTGATATTTTATTAGAATTTGATGGAGAATCAGCGGCGCTACGAGCATTCAATGAGGAGGCTACTACACTTGGTAGCTATGAAGTAGATCCATTCGAAATAGATTCCGAGAGAGTTTGGCAACTACAGATTGGATTAGACATTACTGATGATGCCCATGAAGTTTTAGAAAACATACGTGGCAACTGGACTGTAAAACAAGTGTTCTTAGATGCTTCAAAAATAGAATTTGAAAAAGCACTCAATCCACAATTTGATCTAGAAGTATTACATCTTGAAAGAATTACCAATATCAATGAGTAATCCAAAAACAAACTTTATATCATAAAATGGACCATAACAATAAGGTGATACCCGGCAAAATAATTATTGGCGAATTTCATCTTACAATTGAAGAAAAATAAAACACAAAAAGATGAAAAACATTTTTAAAAGAATCACTGCTACATTAGTAATTATCTTGGTTTTAAGTTGCAGTAATGATGATGACATTATAAATTCTAATACTCCTCCTCCAACACTAACCAAAGAACAACTTAGCGGAACCTGGGTAATCAGTTATTTCGAAAACCAAATAGATAAAACCTCGGATTATGAAGAATTCCGCTTTCTATTTAACGCGATTGATGATGTAGAAGCAGAAGTAGAAGATTTAAATATCGATGGAGAATACGACTTATTTAGTGACGAAATTAACGGTCAAACATATACTATAGTTGATATCTCTTTTAGAGAAGATAGTTCATCAACAATAGTAAACAATCTACTTACAGATCTTATAGAAGAATGGATCGTTACTGCTATTAAGGATAATGGAACTACTATAGAATTTGAAGAACGTGTGAGTAATAACCCACCAGAAATTCTACATCTGACCAAACTTTAAAAACAAAATCACAACAAATAATAATGATTATGAAAACATCCATATTTAGATTCGTTTTTCTAATGTCTTTACTACTTATTAGTTGTTCCGAACAAGAAGATTTACCATCCAACAGTGTTTACAATAATGATTTAAAATCAGATAATGATGATTATCTTAAAATTCAGCTTAAAGTATTATATACAATAGATAAACAAAATCCAACTAATTCTTTGAGTTGGGTATTTAACGAAACTGATTTTTACGCAACGGATATCAATAATTTTTCTGGAGTAATTACAAATCCAGCAGGTCAAATTATAATTCTAAATCTTCAAGACAAGAATTTAGACATTTTACCTTCTCAAATACATTACTTAACGTCTTTAACCCAATTATTTATTGGAAGTAATAATATTGATACTTTGCCCAATGCAATAGGGAAACTTACCAATTTACAACACTTAGATGTTAGCTTTAATCAATTATCTACTTTACCATCGAACTTCAACAAA
The DNA here is from genome assembly GCF_039523995.1 of Aquimarina litoralis. Taxonomy (NCBI): domain Bacteria; kingdom Pseudomonadati; phylum Bacteroidota; class Flavobacteriia; order Flavobacteriales; family Flavobacteriaceae; genus Aquimarina; species Aquimarina litoralis. The sequence goes on along the minus strand of NZ_BAAAGE010000004.1, from coordinate 148,351 downwards.
TTGGAGCATCTAAGATGGTTATCACTTTCATTTAATGAATTTCAAAACATACCAGAAGCAGTATTAGAGATAGAAAATTTAGTAGGACTTAACTTTTTTTGGAATGAGATCAATACCATTCCTGATAACATTTACAAATTAGAAAAACTTGAAGAGTTAAATCTTGCTAGGAATCAAATCACAACTATTCCCGTAAACATTTCTGGTTTAAAACAACTTAAAAAACTGTTTTTAGATAGAAACCAGATTATCAGCACAAGTTCTAATCAATATTTAGGAAAGCGAAAAACCTTAAAAGAACTAAGACTGAACAGTAACAAGCTAACTTCAATTCCTTCGCAATGGAAATATTTACAACAACTTGAAAATCTGGACATCACCGATAATCAAATTACAACTATTCCTCAAAGTGTTTGTGATTTAGAAACACAAAATGGAACTGTTATCAACTTCGACTCCTATGTGGTCTGCCAATAACTAAAACTAACTACTAATGAAAACTAGATTCATAACTTCTTTATTTTTAATAATAATGATCAATATTTTAAACGCTCAGCAATTACAAACGGGAATTGTTCAATATCCAGAATATGGAGTACAGTTTACGATTCCTAATGGATGGTTTGGCAAAGAGATGAATGATGGATATGCCATGCAATCTCAAACCGAAACCGGACTCGTTATGCTTATTGTAAACGAACTAAAAACAATTAATTCGCTTAAAGAGGAATTTTCTAAAAACATAGTAGAAGAAGGAATTTCTCTTACCCCAGAAAATAACATCGAAGTAAAAACCAATTATGTAAAACGCTATTATACCGGAACTGCTGATGGACAAGCTGTAAAAGTATTGGCGTATGGTTGTCTTAATCCTAATGGTTATGGTGTAACAGCCATGATCATGACAAGAACAAATGATTTTTCGGATGTGCATAAAAGCACTCTTTTGAAAATAAAAAATAGTTTAAAGCTTACCAAACCCAAAGTAAACGAAAGCTTCAATGCATCCATATGTAAACGTGAGTTAAGTGGAAAAAGACTGAAGCATGAAAAGAATACATTCTCTCCTGGTGGTGTTGGTGGTTTGAGCGGCAGTTATAGCGTTACCAGAATTATAGACTTATGTGCATCTGGTACATTTATGTATTATGGAGGTTCTAATGTTTCTGTAGAAAGCGAAAATGCACATGGATATAGCGGAGGCACTCAAGATAATCAGGGCGAATGGGAATTTAAGGATGAAGCAGGAAAAGTATTTTTGTATTTGCACTACAATAATGGAGAGTCCAGATACTATCATGTTACTTATGGCGAAGATGGTGGTACTTATTTAGATAACACAAGATATTATCGATTAAATTTAAAATGTAATTAACTCATTTATAAATGATTTATAAATTATCTTTATTGAATTACATCTTATCATTTATGAAAGGCACACTACGAATACTATTATTCCTATTTCTTTCTTCTGGATTTTCTCAAAATAAAATCATAGACAGTATTCAGAATGAATTAAGGATGAATCCCACCACTACAGTTAAAATGAAATTCTATAACCAATTATCACGCGCTCTGGTTAATATAGATATTGTGACCTCTGAGAAGTATAATGATTCCTTATTCGCTTTAAGTAATAAAGAAAATGATGAAAAAATGAAGATGAACGCCGTGTATAATAACGGGGTTCTAAATAGAATGAAAGGAGATTATAGTAAAGCTGAAAACTTTATTGAAAAATACTTGGCATACACCAATAAAACAAAGGACAGTGTTGAATTTGTAAAATCTATTTATCAATTAGCAACGGTTCAAGTGTATCAGGATAAAAAAGAGCAAGCCTTATCTACATACCTCAAAGCTATATCGTATATAGAGAATATGAAAGACATGCAACTCCAAAAAGCAAAAATACTAAACGCTATTGGAGTTATTTATAAGAATACGAGTCAGTATAACAAAGCCAAAGAATATCATATAAGTGCTGCAAATATTGCGATAGCAGAAAAAGATTCTACCTTATTATCTATTGTATACAACGGTTTGGGTTTGGTTTCTATGAAACAGGATAGTACTTCGAAAGCGTTAGGCTATTTTAAAAAATCTTTGGGTATTGCAGAAAAAACAAATAACACCAGAGTAAAATCATACCAATATAGAAACATTGGCATGATTTATTCTAAAAATAAAGATTTCACAAAAGCAGAAGAATACCTGAAAAAAGCACTAGTTTTAAGAAGGAAAATGAATAATAAATCTGCTATTGGTGGTTCATTATCCGACTTAGGAAATGTTTATATAGAAACCAACAAATTAGATAAAGCAGAAAGATATATAAAGGAAGCTCTTGAGATATTTAGAGAAAATAAAACAGTTTCTAACGAGAATTTAATGTATTTCTATCTAAGTACCATTGAAACTAAGCGTGGAAACCATCAAAAAGCAAATGAATTATTACATCAATATTATACCAGAAAAGATAGTTTAGAAAGTCTTGAGTTAAAAGAAAAACTCAATGACCTAGATGTTAAATATGAAACCGAAAAAAAGGACAAAGAAATCACAAAGCAACAATTAGAATTAAAATCCCAGGAAGCTAAGATTCAAAAACAACAATCCCAAAACTTAATAATGGCAGGATTAGCTATTTTTCTACTATTGACTTCAATTTTAATCTGGTTTGTATATCAACAACGCCAAAAACGAAAAGATCAAGAGATTTTAACCCTTAAAAGAGAACAACAGGTAAAAACTCTAGAATCATTGATAGAAGGTGAAGAAAAAGAACGCTTACGATTGGCAAAAGAATTACATGATGGAGTAAACGTAGATTTATCTGCTATAAAATATAAACTCACTTCATTACTGGAAAGAAATAACAAAGTCATTCATGAAGCTGTGGCCATGATAGATAAATCCTGCGAACAAGTAAGAGCCATTTCCCATAATCTAGTTCCTCCTGCCCTGCAAAACTTTAGTTTGGTAGAAACCTTACAGGATTATTGCAGTACTACTAATAGCATTCAGGATATAGAAGTTTCTTTTCAGACAGTAGGTTCTGTAATAGAGATTCCAAAGAAAGCTGAAGTTAATATCTTTAGGATTGTACAAGAATTAGTAAATAATAGCTTGAAACATTCTCAAGGATCAGAAATACACGTACAATTAAGTTATCAGGAAAATAACACTATACAACTTACGGTTGAAGATAATGGAATAGGGTTTGACACTTCCGAAACCAATATAGAAGGAATAGGACTTCAAAACATTAACTCTAGAATAACCTATTTAAATGGAAAACTGGATGTCACTTCTGATGAACAAGGAACATCTTATGTAATTGATATTAATACCAAAAAATTAGCATGACCACCAAAATCGCCATAACAGATGATCATCAAATTGTATTACAAGGTATTCAAACAATGCTCGAAGGTGTAAACGAAGTTACTATTGTTGGACTTTACAATAACGGCGCTCAGACCCTAGAATCTATTGGAACTGACCAACCAGACATCTTATTACTGGATATTAATTTACCTGACATTAATGGCATACAACTTTGCAAAAAATTAAAGCAACTACATACCAAATTAAAGATCATTGCTATTTCTAATTACGATGAAGTTTCTTTTATAAAACGAATGCTCAGTAATGGCGCAGATGGGTATTTATTAAAAAACACAGATAAATTAGAGCTTTTATCTGCATTTAAAGTTGTCTTGGAAAACGGAAAATACATTCAAAGAGATATAGAGAAAAAATTACTCAATGAATCTTTGGGCATGCAGACAAACAAAGGCTTTTTAGTAAAACTGACCAGACGAGAAAAAGAAGTATTGGAAGCGATTGCCGAAGAATTAACTACACAAGAGATTTCTGAAAAACTATTTGTAAGTGTAAAGACAATCGAAACCCATCGCATGAATATCATGAGCAAACTAGGAGCAAAAAACAGTGTTGGTATCATCAAAAAAGCTATTGAAAAAGGATTGTTATAGATTCCAGCACCTAATTTATCATAAACTTAAAAACAAAAAGGGAAGCTATACAGGACTCACGCTTCCCTTTTTCCATTATGAAAAGTATAAAAAATCTTTAGGTCTTTATTCTGACCAATATCGTAGTGTTACTTCGATCCAACCTTCTGGAGTTTCATTTTCTCCACTTACTTCTACAATCGCTGAAGAGGCTCCATCAAAATACCCATCACGTGCATCGAATCGATAGGTTCCTACAGGAAGACTTTCGAACAGTCCAACTTCATATCTGGAATCAAAATAAATTGCTCCTGTTTCAAGATTGGTAGCACCATAACCAGGTAAGGTACTTGCAGGAATTTCTTGCCCAGACCATTCATCTACCAATTTTATAATCACATCAAAACGAACATCACTTTTTTCTTCAATTGCTATGGTCTGATCTATTACCTGCTCAGTTTCACAGGACACAAAAAAGCAACCTATAAATATCAATGTAATGTACTTTAGTAGTTTCATGGTAGTTTTGGTTTAAGAGTTTCCTACAAAGTTCTTTATTAAAGTTTCAATATCGATTATCTAATGATTATCAAAATGTTATATAATATAATTAGTAATAATATGGCTAAGATTTCTCAACGGAAAAACAAAAACCACTAATCCATATAGGTTAGTGGTTTGTAAACATCTTCGATGTATTGATAAACACTACTTTTTTACCAATCGTTGTGTTCTTATGATTTTTCCATGATCATCACTTATGGATAGTATATAGATTCCAGATTGTTGTATATTATTTATAATCATCGTATCTCCGGAATTACTATTTAATTCCTTATTATACATGACTTTTCCTCCCAAATCATATACCTTAATTTGATATTTATGATCTATTTTTTTAGACGTCGTAATATAAATCTCATCCTGGAAAGGATTAGGATGTATATTAAAAGTCATATCATCTTCTAGCGGAGGAAATATAAGTTTAGAAGTCTCAGTAGCACTTCTTGTCGTACCACAGGCACCAAGGTTTGTCCAACCCGATGCAGTCCTTTCATACAAATATCCTAGATAAGTCACTTTATCACCAACAGAATAGCTAATTCCACTTTGCCAAGGAGCAATTCCTAAACAAATATCTACTGGATCTGTTCCTCCATCCGTACTATATTCTACAACTAATCTTGCGGCTTTGCTGGCTCCTCCTTCGTAAGAATCCGCAACTCTTTTTGCAGAAGTATTAGTTAAACTTACTCCTATTCCCCTGATAATAAAAGTAGCATTGTTCCCCGAAGACCAGTTGTTTTTATTAACCAATTGCTGCACCATATTTTTCAAGTTCGGAGTTCGCTGTCCAGAACCACTCTGGTTGCTAGACCAAGAACTTGGATTCCAAACTACTTTACTTGAAAATAAAGCTCTATTCGAAACATTATAATCACTTGTACTGAATGCTGAAGAATTACTGCTATCATGTAGAGCAATTTCTAATTCTGCATTAGCACTATTACTCTCATCTGCTGTAAATTGCAAATAGGCGTTTGTAATGGTTACATCTTTTGGTAATGCTAAAGATCTAAACCGAAGGCCAATCACCTGATTCCCAGCATTACTATGACTATCATATACCAGTTCTAAATCACTACTGTTGGTATACATATCTCCATTTTGTCGTTCTTCTACATCGTCACTTCCGCTACTTATCGCTACTTCTATACGACCTGTATCAGGATCTGTAGTAGTTCCTTTATTGATAGTAACTACACTACCATTAGAAGGGTTCCATATATCTAAATTTGAAGGAATCTGAAAAACATTATTATTAGACACAGAACCAACTTGTGAAGCATTATCTACTCTTATCGTTCTCGTTTCGATTTTATTTTCATCAACAAAAATCCATTTAAATTGATTAAATCTAGCAGAATTTCTAGTCCAATTTTTATTGTCATTATTAGATCGTAATGGAGCTCCCCAACATCCTTCTCCGGCATACACTGTTCCATTTTGGTTATCTCTTATAAAACCTTCATCACTCCCTGATCCTGTAGATGGTCTTACTGGCCAAGTGGTCTTTACGGTATGTGCATCACATTCTACCACTAACCTTACTCCTTTATCATAAAATAATTGCGCCCAGTTATTATATTGGCTATACCCTTCTGATTTGTAAGAGACATGAGGACGCATTGGTTTGTGATATTGTGCAATTTTCCAAGTAACATTCGTACTTGCATTCAGATCATTTCGTAACCAAGTAGTTTGATTACCAGATATAGAAATCTCCGTATTCAGCGTATACGTTCTTACGAGATTATCTCCAAACGTTAGTGCATAATACACACTTGATGATGGAGTATCGAATAAATTATAAACACTATTATTACTATCCTCATGATTTCCTCTGGTCGCTACAATAGGAAACATTCTGCCATCAGATGCAATTGTTAACTGCCAATCGTTAAACCAATCTCTCCATTGACTATTCGTATCATCATCAGTCATATCGCCTCCAAATAATACTGCATGAGGTTTTAGTTTAGCCACTAATCTATTAGCATTTTGTCTTGGTGTTCTGTTGTTTCTGGAATCACCTCCTGCAATAAAAGACAATCTACTTTTATCCGCTGGGGCTGTTTTAAACCAGAAACGCTCGCTTGTTCCCTGGCTATCTCTTATCACAAAATAATATGCTGTATCAGGCTGTAATCCGGTCAATCTGGCAAATGTATTATTCATTCCTTTGTAAGAAACCGTTCTATCTGGAGTTTTAGTAAATGGATAACTATTATAATTAGTTCCATAATCTGTAGTTCCATAATATACTCTTACATTATTGCCAGAATATTGATTCCATCCTATCACAATTGAGGTAGACGGATTTCCTCTTAGAGTTAGACGATATTTATCATTCGAGGCATGGAGTTGCAGCCCACAAACCACTAAAAGTAGCGTAATAAGTTGTTTCATTTTGGTAATATGATTAAGTTAGTTACTCAAATTTAGTGTATCAATTTGTAAATCCTCAATAATTCTTGATATTTAATTCATACTTAAATTTTATACCTTCAACCTAGAAAAAATATAACCATCACTTCACAATCTATTAACATACTGCTATGTTACTTTGCAAAATGAAAAGTAATCAAACTCAACTACTCCTTAAGACCTGTGTATTTCTAATTTTTATTGGTAGAGCCTACCAACATTTATTTTGGGATGCACCCTATCGTACTTTTTTTTGGGATGAATCCACCCTAAAACCAATCATCGAAGGGCTATTTAAAACTCCTTGGCAAGAATACGTAACAAGTGCTAAAACCGATAGTGTAATACAGGCTATTATTAAACTCAACGGAGTACTGTATCTGATAGCTGCTATTTCTGTTATTCTGATAAAAAATACCAATAGAAAATGGTTTCGAATTCCGGTATTCATTGGAGGATTTAGTTTAATAGTACTTACAATATTAATGGCTAAAGAAAAATTTTATCATACCGCACAGTTTTTTGAGCATAGTATTCAATTTGGATTACCTTTTGTTCTACTGTATAGTTTCTCAGAAAAATTTAACTTAGAAAAGTTCATCTTTGTACTTAAACTTCTTATCGCTTTTACCTTCTTCTGTCATGGATTATACGCTTTTGGTTTTTATCCAATCCCAGGAAAATTTGTAGATATGGTTATTCAAATTCTTGGATTTTCCGAAGAAAACGCGATTATATTTTTATACATAGCAGGTATTATTGATTTTATTCTTGCTATCCTTATTTTTATTCCTAAGCTTCAGTTATACGCTTTATGGTATGCTGTTATTTGGGGGTTACTAACAGCAATAGCCCGAATTGCGGCAAATTTCTATTTGGATTTTCCATTACAATCTATTCATCAAAATATACACGAAGTAGTATTCAGAATTCCTCATGGGTTAACGCCTTTATTAGTTATTCTATATAGTAAAACAATCTCTTACGATACCTTGTTTAAAACGAAGAAGGCCGTTTTATAAGTAAAACGGCCTTCTAACTAACTTAAGATATTAATCTAATCTACTTGATTACGAATCTCTTTGTTTCTCCTTGAACTTTTAATAAGTACATACCTGCATCAAGGTTTCCTACATTGATAGTTTGACTACCACTTACTTTTCCTTGTCCAACTACTTGACCTATCATATTCATGATTGAGTAAGTAGTATTTGTACTCTTAGCATTATTCATAGAAAGTTGTAATACTCCACCTCTTTTTAATGGGTTCGGAGCAATTGTGAATATAGATACACTTTCTTCATCCTCATCTCCTAAAATCGGAGTAGTTGGTCCGAAGTCTGCTACTACTGCTGAACTACCACAAGATCCTTCATAAATTTTCACATTAGAGAAAACTGAGGTATTACCAGATCCTGCATCATTATCATTAATGAATACTAATCGATCCATACTTCCTGTATAGAAATTACCTACAGGAATGGTATACGTAGTTGTTCCACCAGAGTAATTATCAAAGTTTGTTACTCCATAGTTCTGTGTACCATGTACTTTGAAATATCTAGTAGAAGTTAAAGAGTTATCATTTTCAAAACCAACTGCATGAATTTCTCCTTGCGAAGTACTACTAAAGTCAAACTCTATTACTGTATTGGCAGTAACCGTATAGTTCAATGCGATAAACTTCCAAGTGTTATCGCTTAATGATAAACCAGCCCCTCCACTTACTATAGAGAAATTACCTGCTGCATCCTGATTAGAGAATGAAGTAATCGTGAAAGCGTTAAAGTCTATTGAATCACAAGTTGGATCTGGAGGAGTAGTTCCATCCGTTATGCTTAAATCATCAATCGTAACATCACCTTGCCAGCTTGATCCAGTTACCGTATTTAGACGAAGTTGTACACTTGCTTCACCTGCATAAGCAGATAAATCTACATTTGCCGTATTCCAGTCAGTTCCCTGAGCTCCTGTTCTACTAAATACGCTAGTCCACTCTCCTGTATTATCAGTTCTAGCTTCAACAGCAAAAGTTCCGATTGCACTACCAACCATGTGGTACTGGAAGCTTAATGTTGGTGAAGTTAATCCACTGAAATTCAAACAAGGTGAATTTAGAATAGCTCTCTTATTAGGATATCCTGTTCCGTTACCTGAAGCTTCTACATAGATATAAGAATTTCCATCTGCAGCGCTACTAGGTCCAGTTCCATTAGAAGGAGTTCCATTAGAATCTACAGTCCAGTCTAAGTCATCTGTTGTTACTTGTGACCAATCTCCTATTGATCCTTCGAAACTTTCGCTATATGGGAACGAAGCGATATCTCCAGAACACTCGTCTCCACCAGGTCCAGGTCCACCACCATCACAAGGATTGTCGAAAGAAACTGTTTGATCCGTTTGACCATTGGTTCCTCCATTATTATTTTCATTAGCTCCTTGACCAACACCACGCTCTGCGAATGCTTTCCAAATTAAACACTCATACTGACCTCCGTATAAATCTTGATCTGCCTGAAGAATTCCATCTCTACCAGAAACGAAACCAGGGTTATTAGCCGTATTTTTTAATCCTTCCGTTACTAAAGCTAATGCTATGTTATTTCCTCCAGTTCCATTATAGAAATCTGGATCAAATCCTTCCGCGTCTATTAGTAACCATGTCATATCCCATAAAATCGTAGCAAATGCATATCCTACTCCATGCGGTCTAGCTAGCCCACCTATATCAGCATAATCTGTATTATTTATCGATCTATCTATGGAATATCTTGTTGGTCGAATTCCAGCTCCATCTGGTGCCTGACCTAATACATAAGAACCTACACCTCTTCCATCTGTACCAACGTCTCCTGCTTTCATGGTAAGCATTAATCCAAAGTAATCAGACCATCCTTCTCCCATTTGTTCAGAACCTCCAAGTACATTAGAACTTGGTCCTCCTACTAATCTGATAGAAATTCCATGTCCGTACTCGTGTACTATTATTACATTATCAAAATCTCCATCTCTTCCTGGATTCGTTTGATTCCATAAGAACATTTGCATACGTGGATTTCCTCCATCTCCAGGCGTAGAGAAATTAGCATTGTTTGTTCCACTACCATCTTGAGCATCTGCATTTACAGAATCTCCTCCTGCTCCTCCACGTCCGTAGTTATTCTCTTGGAAATTACCACTAGCTTCGTCAAAACCATACTGATAGAAAATATCATGAATAACATTGTTCCAATAGAACAGATTGGTTATTGCAGCTTCTCTATACGTACTTGGTTGCTGACTCAAATTTACTGGGTAATCAAAATCTAAACTAGCTCCTGCATCTGGAGCAAACCCAGTTCCATTATTCCCGTTACTATCATCTTGTGCCCAAACGTTGTTACCTCGAGTAATCGTAAACTCCGCTCCCGCACTACCGTTTGTATCATGCCATCCAAAAGGAGAAGCCGTTGCATCCGCAGGATCAGTTATAATAGAACGACCTCCATGAATTGGAGATTCTACAGGAAGCGGATAAACGTTATAGGAATCTGGTGCAAACGAAGCCATAGCCTTTGCTTCAGCTTCTGTAGGTGCAGTTGGAATATCTGCCCCGAAAAGTACAGATTTTCCATGATTATGGCTGTCATGATCATGAGCCGCATGATTTGAATCTCCAAAATTACAAGAGATTACCCAATCTTCTCTGTGTATAACTTCACCTGTAGTAGCATCTACATTTTCATTCCACCAATGTTGACCATCTTTTTCATACAGACTAACTTTCCAAGTAAGTATCAATTGATCATCCTTTTTAACGTAAACTTGCTTAGCTTTAATAGGCTCTAATGAAATTCCAGAATTTTCATACACCCAATCTCCTTTAACTTTCCTATTAGATTTGGTTAATCTAGGAGTACTAAGGTTATGAGCTTTAGCCACATTCATAATTGCTGCCTCCGGAGATAAAGACGCTTTTGCAGAATTTACTTTGGTCTTAACATCCTTTACAAATTGGTCTATTTCCCAAGTTACTTCTTGTCCATTCTTTACAGTAAGTTTATACGTTGCATACTGAATAGGAATGTTGTTGTGAAGCTGCTCGACATAAACGTGTTGAATCGCAGGGTTTAAAGAAGGAACTATATCCGTTACTCTCCACTCAGAAACATCGTCCACTGTGAGTGCCGACTTTGCAGTCTTTCCGTTAAGATGGTTTTTAACAATACCATCCATAATGCTTTGTGCAAACATTGCCTGCCCTACTAGTAATGTTAGTAAGACAAACGAGTACATTTTTCTCATATGTATAAATTTGAATTTGTGTTAAATAAAGTTAACAAAAACCCAAATGTTTCCTGCATATATATCACAACTCTGAAAGAAGTTTAACAATTTTACATTTTCATTGATTTTTCTTCATTAAAAAAAAGAGTGCTTTTTATCAAACTATCATTTGTTAGTTAACCTATATAAACACTAGAGTTTAGAAAATATTAACATTAGGTTAAATCAAAATCACTAAGAAACAGAATAATAACTATACCATTCTCTAATTACGGTATACCTGTAGATATTTTTTTCTCTTTTTGAACAAAAAATCGCTTTTGCTAATTATTTTTTATCAATTTGACTAACAAAGTCAAAAAAACATTAAACAACTTATTCTGGTATTAGATCTTTACACTCAAATATTTATATATTTTTGAGTACTTTTAGCTATAGTTTTATCATGTTAAAAAGTGAAAGACACTATAACTCACTAAACATCTAACTGATATCAATGAAAAGTACCATTTTCGAGACTACGCTTCTATCTACACATACTGTATTGATCCCAAAAGACATCGTGGCACCGTTCATTCTTCAAAATCATAAAAGAGTTATTGTGAAAATAATTTTTGGGGAATTTTTAGTTAAATTTCATGCTGCATTATTAAAGCGAAAGGATCAGTATTATTTCATGTTTAGTAAAAAAAATCAAAAAGTAGTAAGTGTCTTTCCTAATGATTATTTTCAGGTACAATTATTAGAAGACACTTCAAAATATGGGGTAGAAATGCCCGAAGAATTAGAAGCTGTATTGCAAAGTGACCCTGAGGCTTCTGAAGTTTTTGAATCTTTTACTGATGGAATGAAAAGGAGTCTTATTTACTATGTATTGCAATACAAAAACTCGCAAACCAGAATAGATAAATCACTTATTATCACTGAAAACATAAAACTTGGAATTCGAGATAAAAAACAAATAATCAAGAAGTTGTAATCAAAAAAAATACTTTAAAAAAAGTAGCGATTTCAAAGGAATACCATTTGAAAATTCACCAAAATAGAGAACCTATACGCAACCTTTTTTGAATCATTTCATCTTTTAAGCAAACAATCAAAAGATGAAAAAAACGAAATTACTTCTATTAGGAACCTTCCTTATTTTACTACAAAGCTGCTGTCCTTTTTTTACAGACTGTGAAGACAATGATGATGATTTTATCATTATTGATTCTCAATATGAACCAGTTTTACTAAATCGAAATGATTTTGAAAATTCGGTTTCATTAAAAGATCCAATCTCTATTACTACTTCTGGAAAGATCTATATAAAAGATGATCTACTTTTTATCAATGAAGTACATAAAGGTTTTCATGTTTATGATAATAGTGATCCATCTTCTCCTACTCCCATTAAATTTTTAGAAGCCCCGGGATCTACAGATTTGGCTATTAGAGATAATATGATTTATATCAATCAAGCTACTGACCTCATCGCAGTAGAATATGATACTGCAAATGGAATTACACTCACAAAACGAGTAGTAAATGTATTTCCAGAATTACGCTCACCAGATGGATTTTTACCATTTGAAATTCCCACGGATAACGTCGTTGTAGGTTGGACTCTAATTAATTAAAAGAAAACATTATGAAAAAATATATCTATATGATTCTCACTTCCTTTATAATATTTAGTTGCGATTCTGATTCTTCTGATACTTCAGCTCCTATTTCTTCCGACGGTCAGGGAGGATCATTAGCTACTTTTACGCTAGTAGGAGATTATCTATATACCGTGGATAACACCGACCTCACTGTTTTTAATATTACCGATATAAAAGATCCTGTCCAGGTAAATACTATTCCTATTGGTTTTGATATCGAAACTCTTTTTAGTTACAAGAATTACTTGTACATAGGTTCTAGAAACGGAATGTTTATCTATGGATTGACTAATCCAGAATTTCCTCAAAAATTATCTGAAGTAGCACATTTTACAGCGTGTGATCCTGTTATTGCAAATGACACGCATGCCTACGTTACCTTACACTCAGACACCTTTTGTGGTAACAATATAAACCTTTTAGAAATATATGACATTACAACGGTAACAGAACCTATATTGGTAAGCTCCAGAAATTTGACTTTCCCAAGAGGGTTGGGGTTATATCGGGATTTCTTAATAGTTTGTGATGACGAAATCAAAGTGTTCGACATCTCGAATCCTACAGAATCTAATTTGGTTACTTCTGTAAATAGACAAGCTTTTGACGTGATTATTTCTGGAGATCTTTTAATTGCTATCGGAGAGACAGGTTTGTATCAATATAGACTCGCTACTGACAATAATACAGGAATTAGTATCACACAATTAAGTACAATTTCTATATAACAAACTGTAAAAACCTCTTAAATCCTTTGCTATAAGCGAAAACAACCCTATCTTAGTTAGCACTTAACGAAAGAACCCCCATGAAATATGAAAACGCTCAGTTTTGCGATAATTGCCTTTTTATCCATCATTCTTGTTAGTTGCAATGGTGAAAAGAAAGAAGGAAAAGCATATGACAAACAGGTAAATGAAGAAATTTCGAAGGAAACTAACGAGGAAAAAGAAGAAATTCAAAATGTAAAAACATTAGCGATTTCGTTATCTCCAAAAAGTGATAGTAAAGTATCTGGTAATATTACTTTTACCGAAGATAGTGGTGTAGTTACCATGGTAGCCTATTTAAATGGACTAGCAGAAGGAGAGCATGCTATCCATATCCATGAAAAAGCGGATTGTTCATCAGATGACGGAAAGTCTACAGGAGGGCACTGGAACCCTACCATGGAACCTCATGGAAAATGGGGCGCAATCGAAGGATATCATAAAGGAGATATTGGTAATTTCAATGCTACTGCTGATGGAAATGGTTCCATTACTTTTGCTACTAACGAATGGTGTATCGGTTGTGGAGATGATAAAAAAGATATTGTCGGAAAAGCAATTATTGTACATCAGGGTATTGATGATTTTAAATCGCAACCTTCTGGCGCTGCTGGAAGCAGAGTGAGTTGTGGAGGAATTATCAAATAAATTAACTACAAAATAATATGTCAAAAGGGTCTAATAGTCTTCTCTACTAGACTCTTTTGTTTTTTATAGAAAAACAGTACATTCGTACTACATGATATCATCTTTATGCAGCTTTCTGAATTAATTTTGCAATTACAACAAAAGAACGAAAAGGCTTTTGAACGTATTTACGAAATGTATTCTGAAAATGTTTTTGGAATTATATACACCATTCTAAAAGATGAAACTCTTGCAGAAGAAGTGTTGCAAGATGTATTCGTAAAAATATGGAATAATTCAAGTTCCTATTCAGAGAAGAAAGGACGATTTTTTACTTGGATACTAAATATTGCAAGAAATGCTGCCATTGATAAAACAAGATCTACTGCTTTTAAAAATACTAAGCAAAACCAAACCACTGATAATTTCGTAGATATATTAGAACAAAAAAGTAATTTTTCTAATAAAATGGATGCAATTGGTATTAAAAAGTATATTGATATACTTGAACCAATTTGTAAAAAAGTCATTGACTTACTATTTTTTAAAGGATATACACAAAAGGAGGCTTCAGAAGAATTAGACATTCCAATTGGAACGATTAAAACTCGGAACAGAATTTGTATTAATAAATTAAGAGAAGTCTTAGCAGAATAAAAATGGATATTGAAAAATACATATCATCTGGAATATTAGAGCTTTATGTATATGGAGCACTTTCTGAAAAAGAAAACGCTGAAGTATATAAGGCTTTAAAAGAATATCCTGAAATCGAAGAAGAAGTAAGAGCGATTGAAAAATCACTACTACAACTTTCTGCGACTACTGCTCCTTATAATCCTGAAACTGTTTTTAATTCTATCAAAAACAAATTAAGTTCTCGAGATATAGACGTAAAGACTATTCCTATACATACTAAGAGAACCAAATGGACTGCATACCTAGGATGGGCAGCATCTATTGCATTGCTGGTTGGATTATTTATTCAATTTACGAAGAATAAAGAATTACGACAGCAAGTGGTTCAATCCCAGATAGAACAAAACGTATTAGAAGGAAAATTGAATGTATTAGAAAGTGATTTATCCAATACCAAATCATTGTTAAGTGTCCTTCGAAATAAAGATATATTACAAATTCCTTTAGAAGCTCAAAAAGTGGATCCTAATGCCTATGCTACAGTTTATTGGGATAAGGAAAAACAAACCGCATATATCGATGTAGCTGGATTGCCTACACCTCCTCCAGGAAAAGTATACCAAGTATGGTCTTTACAACTTAATCCGCTTACTCCAACAAGTTTAGGAATTTTAGATACGTTTACGGAAGATGAAAACAAAATATTCTCTCTAAAAAATGCCAATGAATCTGAAGCTTTTGGTATTACTTTAGAACCTGAAGGTGGAAGTGAGTCTCCTACACTAGAGCAGCTGTACACCTTGGGAACGGTAGCATCTTAAATAAAAAAGTCTATTTAATCATCAAAATCTCCTCCACCACCAGTTGGGAGATCTTCTAGAAAATCATCAAATTCTAAAACATTTGTAAAATCTCCTGAGGGCAAAGATATATCGATATCTAAAAGTTCTCTAGCAGAAAATTCAGAAACTTCGGTAGTTACGTGAATATTAAGATCTACTCCTTTTTTTAATATTTTAAGGCCAAGATTCAACCATTTATTGCTAACTAGTTTTTCCAAATCACTTTCTTTGTTAATCGTTGAGTCTTTTTTACGTAGTAATTTCCTAGCAAATTGATCTAAAGCTCTAGTTTGTTTTCCTTTGATAATGGAATCATTACTAATCTCAGAAAATGTAAGCTTTGATTCTGACGTTAGTGGAAAATTAATTTCTTTGGGAATATTTATAAAGATCATTTCTAAAAAATCCCTTTTCACTTTTATTTCTTTAGAATCAAAAATATCCTGTTTTAAAAAATCGGAATCATCATGATATCTCGAAAAATCTGAAGTAAAACCATGGATTACCGCAGAATCTTTAACATGATGTATTAGCTTATACTCTGGTAGAAGCTCGAACGTATGATCTACTGGAGATGGGATACCATTAGGAATTGTTTTGGTTTCTAAATACGTTTTATACTTTTTGATACTTAGTGTATGCTTATTTTTTACCTTACTAAACTTATCCGCATAATACATCGTTACACTATCCTTTTCCATATCGATAATAATACCTGCATAATTATCGAGAACACTATAGACTCCTCCCCATCTTTGCTCTCTCTTTATTCGATTTTCTGAAATAAAATAGGTGGTGTGTACCTTGGTTAAAGCACCATACAACCCTCTGGCTTCGGATAATCTAATTTCCCCTTCAAAATATGGCCTCGTATCTTCTTCTTTGGAAGTTTTTGAAGAATTACAAGAAAAAGAAATAACACAAAAAAAGATAAAACCGAATAAAAAGTACTTTGAATTAATCATTGATTAGCATATTACAAATGATAACCAAAGATATACAACAGAAATTATTTTAGAATACCAGTTTTCGGTGAAATATTATTTCTGTATATATCAAGAAAAAGCCTGTTTGTACCTCAACAAACAAGCTTCTTCTAACAACATCAAAAAACAAAACCAATTAACTTACTTATTCACTTTTCTCATTACAATTAATTTCTAAAATCTATAGGTTATACCAGCTTTTGCAAAAAAAGGAGTTCCTGGTGTAAAATGAATTTCTTCTACCGCTTCGGTTTCGTTTGCGAGCCTAGATTCGGTAGCAAATTGTGTTTCATTCCACTCTGTATCCAATAAGTTTTCGAGACTAAGGGAGAAGTCAAAGTGTTTCCATCGGTAATTTAAAGACATATCGACAACTGTATATCCCTTTGCAACAATACTATTCGTTTCGGTTGCTGGACGATCTCCTAAATAACGGTATCGTAGACTTCCAGAAAAATTATTAAAACTTTCTATACTAATTCCTCCTGCCGCTGTAACCTTTGGTGCTAGCGGAATAAAATCCTCTCCATCCGAAGCATCTACACTTCTAGCATGAGTATAAGTAAGATCTGTATCTAAAAACAACCAATCATTAACCTGATATCGTCCACTAAAATCTATTCCAAACCTTCTTGTTTCCCCACTTGGTTCTACAATACCTTCATCACCTACATAGACAAACTCTTGTTCTAAACCTAAATACCAAAATGTCGTATTTAAAAATACTCTTGAAAATGGCTTCCAATTAATCCCTGCATCGACTCCATAAGATTTTGGCAAAACATCTTCTCCCCTTTGGGTGACTACTACTCTGGTATCATTACTATGAAATCCAATTCCGGACTTGGCAAAAAGTTGTAAGTTATCGATTGGATCATATTCAATCCGTAATTTGGGAGCAACGATAGCTTTGGATTCTGATTGTATTTGAAAAGGAGTTAATAAAGCATCTTCGTACGTATATTTAAAATAGTCCAGACGAACTGCTGGTGTTATTTTTAATTTCCCAAAGTCTATAGTTGCATCCGCAAAGGCATAGGCATTGGTTTCATTTACTGTTCCTAAACTTACGTTTTCTAAAGTTTCATTTCTATTTACAGTTCTGGATAATTCGTTGCCTTTAACAGCGTCATTTCTAAGTCCTATTCCAGTATTAAAAACTGCTTCTACCTGATCCCAATATTTTTTCGTATTAAAAACACTATTAAAACCGAATAAATTTCTCTGCTCCTTTTGTCTAATCTGATCTCCGTTTATAGGATCATTTAAAAAGAATGTAAAATTAGAATATAGTTCAAAATCATAAAGTGAATAAAACACATTCGTTCTAAAAGAGCTATAGTCTCCTAAATACTTGTTATAGGTAAAATTGAAATTAGTTCTGGATGTATTACCACCTTCGGTATCATCTATAGCACCAAATCGTGAAATTAATCCCTGAACTATAGCTCTATTCGGTATTTGACCAGAAGCATCCCATCTACTGGTAAAATGTGAGGCAGAAAAAGTTATCTTTTGCGTATCCTGTAATTGGGTTGTATACTTTCCCACAAAATTAATTCTATTAAAGTTTTGAGGAGAATCAAATGGACCATCACTTTCTAAATATTCTAGTGCTACCGTTCCTCTTCCTTGATTAGAAGCTCCTAAAAAATTGAATAAACCTACGGTTCTTAATGTATTAAATTGACCTGCTTCTACTTTAATTTGATTATTCTCAAAACTGTCTTTAGTATTAAAAGCCACATATCCTGCAGTATTAAAGTTTCCTTGATCAGCTGTATATGCACCTTTTCCAAAACGTATGTTTTCTATTGTTTCGGGAATGATAAAATGCAAATCTGCGTACCCTTGTCCATGTGCATGAGATACCATATTCACAGGTATTCCATCTACCGAAATTGAAACATCAGTTCCATGATCTACATCAAAACCTCTTAGAAAAATCTGCTCTGCTTTTCCTCCTCCAGCATGCTGACCGATAAACAAACCTGGTACTTTTTGCAATAGCTCCTGTGAAGAGTTTACAGGATTAACTTTCATATCTAACTTATTAATCAATTGCAAAGGGTTAATTTCTTGTTTTAGAATCAACTCATCTAACTGGAAGATTTTATTTTCTAATACAAGTGTAATTCCGTTTTCAATGTCCATTTTTTTCAGAACGATGTTTTTCGTTTCAAAACCTAGCAATCGCGCGGTTAATGTATCTCCTACCTTAATATCTTCTAGGACAAAAGTTCCATTTTCTAAGGTATGTGTATGGTTTTTAGTTTCATTACTATAGATATATACTTCACCAAGTGGAACATCAAACGTATCAACAACTTTTCCTTTTACGGTTTGGTTTTGGGCGTAGCCGTACACACCGAATATCAGTGAAAGTATTACTAGAATATTTTGCATGGTATTTTATTTAGACCTTTTAAATAATTATAGGTTAGTTATTTTACCAGAGGTAACTGGACCTAATTCATAAGAGCTTTCCCTTAAATCCTCAAAAATTGGATCTGCTTTTCCTAATAGATTATTTGCCTTATAGATTTGGGCAATATGAAGATTAGCGACAGGTTCAAAAGTTTTATTGACAACAAATTCTTCAGCTATTTTTAGTGCTTTTTTATGCTCTCCTTTTAGAAGTAATATATATGCTTTTAGATCATACGATTGTGGAGTTGGCCGATTCTCTATTTCCAAATCAGCTATTTCCAGTGCTTTATCAAATACTTCATACTCCTCGGCTAACAATAATGCTGTATGTACATTATACATATCGCCATATGATTTATCTTTTATAGCGTTGCTGTACTTGATTAAGTTTATCTTTTTGGCTATTTCATTAGTAAGGTATTCTTCTACTTCTGCTTTTAATAGAAAATAGTCTGGACTTTGATGGGTATCCGTTATTGCGTCTAATATTTTCAAAGCTTCTTCTGGTCTATCTTCATAAGAATATGTGATCCAAGCGATTCCTTTTTTTGCATAAGCATTTGCAGGATCTATTTCTAAGGCTTTTATATAGTATTCGTATGATTCCTTAATTCGTCCGGCATGACCATAATAATCAGCTAAATTAGTATATGACCAAAGTAATAAGTCATCATTTTTACTACTTAGTGCTATTTTCAACGCTTTCTCCATATTTCGTATAGTAGCATCTAGATTTCCTTTATAATCATTCCATTTTGCCAAGCGAATTAAAAAGTTATAATCATTTTGATTGGCAAATTTCTCTAAATACCCATGAGCATTATCATACTCTCCTAATTCCATAGACACATCAAAAAGTACCATTTCCGTAGCTTTAGTATTCGTACCTAATAAGTATGCTCCCATTGCAGCTTCTTTAGCTTCTATAAAGCGATGCTGAGAGATATAGTTATGAGCAAGTGCTAAAAGATGATCTGATTTTCCAATCGTAGCTATTGCTGAAGATTTGGTTAATGCTTTTTCTGCTAATTTTAGATATTTAATCTCTCCAGTAGATTCAAAAAGTTGAGTATAGGCAGAAGCCACTGGCCCTAGAGCCGTAAGTTGTAAACTATCTTTTTTGATTCTTTTATTCCAAAAATCTAGTTGTAATTTGGCTTCATTAGATGCCTGATTTTCTGTAATGCTAAGATATTGAGCGTACTCTTCTGAATTAGTAATTAGTTGTTCTTTATTCCCACAGGACAGTACGAATACACTAATAAGTAAGACAATTATATTTATTAGAATTCTCATAAGTATTGTTTTTTGATTTTGTTTGTTAAAGATTACTGCCCATACTGAGTCTACTTTCCCCTTCATTATAGGGTATACAAAGTCATTTGAGGGCAGACTTTTTATGCTAAAAGGCAGACTCAGTTTGACAGTAAATTATGTTGTTTATAATATTAAGAACCGTGTGGTGCTTCTAAATACGGAAAAGTATTAGAGGGAGTTTCTCCAGCATTACTAACACCATCTGTTACCAGGATTGGCAAGTCTGGAGTTCCATCTCCATCAATATCTTGCCCATTAAAACGATCTCCATTTTGACCTCCGAAAAGTAATATTAAAGAAACGTCAATCACATCATCCGTCAACGTTCTACCGGTTAAAACATTAGTTCCATCAAAATATGTTGTAGGTGCATCTGGAGCAACTTGTAATACATCAGAAGCAAGAACTGTTGTTAAAGTTGTAATGTCTAATCCTAAAATATTGTTTTCATAGGTAACACCAAATGCTCCATGAAGATTGGCCAATTGCGTTTCGAATAAAGATTGAAAAGCTGCACCCTGTTGAGAAGGAATGGTAACATTAAAATCGTTTTCGATATCTGGTGTTGCACTAAAAACCGTATTGATTCCTGGTCGTCCCATCTGGTCTTCCTGAGAAAATATTCCTGAAAAATCTACCACTACTGGTGGATCAATTATTATAGTATCATCATCACTACTACAACTAATATATCCTAGAGTTAATATAAATATTGCTGATATATTTTTAAAATTATTAAGTTTCATAATTATGTATTATTAAATTTTTGATTATTGTTTTCTTTTAGCTTCTGCCCAAGTATTAAATACTTCAACACCAGTTCCGGCAGGATGACTGAAGGTTCCTCCTAATAGTGAATTAGGAACTTCTACTACGATAGATAATACATTAGTTCCGTCAAAATCATCATTCCCAGGATTATTAAATCCACCTGGTGCCATTCCTCCTATGATTGCATTAAATTGATTGGAGTCAAAAAAGAAAGGGTCTTCTCTTAAACCAGCGAAATAGGAGATCCCATTTGCTTCAGAAGTTGTAGCATTGGATCCTGTACTAATAGCTACTTGTCCTAAATACTGAGTATCTTCATTGATAGTGCTATTCAAGCCTGTTTGAGCGGGTTGATAAGGTCCAAAAAAGTACATGATACCATCTCTTGGTATTGCTTGTATTACCAAATCCTCTACAAGATCTCCATCATTATCGATATTGATCTCTACTAAGACATTTTCGTCAAAACTCGCCGAGCTTCCAGGAGCTAGTAATCCTTGAACATTCGCTACGAATACCGTATTATCCGGGTTGGCTCCTTCAAATGCATAAAGATCCGTAATGTCTGCTGTGCTTCCTACAACAGCTGGCGCATCAATGTGGTCTGCAGCCATAAAAACAATCCCTAAACTTAAAAGCCCGCCAAGGATGCATAAATTTGTTTTTCTAATCTTGTTCATTTTTATTTAATTTTAAATGTTTACACTTTTACTTACGAGCTGATGAAGAAGACGGTTTTTCTAAAAATGTTAAAAATTAGTTAAGTATTAAATTTGCATATACTAATCCTGTGAGTTTGTCTTTAGAAGAAAAATAAATTTAACTTTGCCATAAACCAATAGACTCATGAACCCATCAACTTCTGGTTGGATAGATAAGTTTTTAAGAGACTTTGACTTAGACGCTCTTCCAGTATCATCCCTAGATGAATTGTACCCAAAACTTAGAGAAGCTGGTTTTCTTTATGGTACTTCGATTTCATTAGCCATATCATTAGACTCCGAAATAACCTACTCAGAAGAAGAGAAAACAAAAATTAACCTTTTCTCTGCACTAGTAGTCACCTATTATGAAACTATCGACAATGGAAGTTCTAAAGATTGTATCAATGCATTAGTTGAGTTTTATGAATATTTAGATACGAAAAAGTCTTTCTTTTCTTTTATCAATTCATTGACTTCTAACAAGAGTGAAAAACTTGAAAAGATTATAAACACTCGTATCCAAACGAATGAATCTATATTTAAAAAGAACTTTAGTCATTTGCTTACAAATGCATTACTCTTTATTGATGTACTCGCTTTTGAGCATTTTCTGATTCATGATATCAACCCGATAGCATATGCAGCATCGCTGGAAGAAACCTTAACAAATATTGTATTTCTGGCATTAAATTCTAAAATACAGAAAGATGATTATTATGAATTGTTAGTAAAACTTTTCGCTTCTTCGGTGCGATATACCACGATTAGTACAGAGGAAGATGCCAGTTTTGATCAAGTAGATTTAGATACTTATACCGATGACTTAGAGAAAAGATATATTCTTGATCTTACAAGTTTAGCCGTTTGGAATGATAAAGAAATTGATCTTGGAGAACAGGATTTTATGCGTGCTTTGGGAGCAGAGTTAGCCCTATCAAACAGATGGGTTCAGGAATCATTAGATTCTGTACTTAGGTTTGTAAATGATCATAAAGATGAAATTTCTTTTTTCAATTATTCGAATCCAGCACTTCATTTTTACAAACAGACTTCAAGAACTGTTAGTATTCTTATTCTTAGAAATAAAAAGCGACTTATTAAAGAAATCTCTGAAAGTAAAGATTTAATGATATTATTAGGACAGTCTGCAGTAAGAGACCTTTCTAAGGAAGAAAAACAACAAATGAAACAGCAGCTATTAGACGTTTGTAAAACCATTCCGTCATTAGCTATTTTTATATTGCCTGGAGGAAGTCTCCTTTTACCATTGTTGGTAAAATTTATACCTCAGCTTTTACCTTCGGCGTTTAATGAAAATAAATAAAAAAATCCCTGAAGTGAACAGGGATTTTTTGCTTATACTTCAAGTTTCTGAAGTTCTTGATAATTCTTTTTAAGCCTTCTGGTTAATATTCCATATACCACTCGATACAGCAATGCTAATAATCCAATGAAAACTGCTAACACTAATACTGAGGTAATGATTACTACATATAATGGAATATTCTGATCAGCGGATTGAGCTTCATACGTATCTGTATAAAAAGTCATGTACATAATAACAACCAACGTTGTTAAAGACAAAAAGCTAATATTTACCCAAACATATTGTTTTACAGTTTTCCTTGTATTCAGGATATTTTTCATCAACACTGATGCCGAATCTGTAGTTTTTATATTTTTATAATTGATATAAAAACGGACAATAAAGTAGATTAATATTCCATACGATAGAATCGTAGATATCACTGAAAAGTTTTCTAATCCTAAAATCTCAAGATCATCATACTCACCAGATAGCCTCACCATAATGTCTATCGAAGACCATAAAACAAACTCTATGACGCTTATCAAAAAGATCCATTTCACTATTGATGATGATTTCTTTAAAATCATCTTATAGATCTCATTATATGATAGTTTTGGAAGTTCCGAATCTCGGTTTTTCCAGTCTTTTTTTAATAATTCTAATTCATCCATCGTTATGGGTTTAATATTTTTTTCAACTTCGTCTTCACTCGATTCATTTTTACTCGTGCATTTACTTCAGAGATTCCCATAGTCTCTGCAATTTCTTTATATGATTTGTCTTCCAGATACAAGAAAACTAACGCCTTCTCGATATCATTTAATTGTTTTACTGCTGCGTACATAAGTTTTAATTGCTGCTCCACTCCATCGTCATATTCTTCTGCGGTGATTTTAAAATCCATCGCATCAAAATCAGAAGTTTTAATACTTCGTTTTGACTTTCTATATAGTGTAATAGCTGTATTTAATGAAACTCTATACATCCAGGTACTAAATTTAGATTCTCCTCTAAATTTTGGATACGCTTTCCATAACTGGATAGTAATTTCCTGAAACAAATCATTGTGCGATTCTGGGTCATTGGTATATATCCTACAGACCTTGTGCACTATATTTTGATTTTGCTCAAGATTGGTTACAAAACTATGTTCTAATTCTTTCTTCACTTTAGTTAGTTACATCTTATAAGTAGATAATAAAACAAATACGTTACACATTCTGAACTAAAATTTATTTTTTGATGATACTATTTTTTGAACAAAAATATTTTAGCAACTGATTTTCAATCAGTTTTACCGAAGCAATAAACAAAAATAAATATTCTGTAGTCTATATGACATTATCAGTTTATCTTTGTAAAACAACACTTTATTTATGAACATTCCTTATACTAATTTACCAAGATTAGTGATTATCGGAGGTGGTTTTGCAGGAGTAGCTTTAGCCAGAAAAATGGTAAAAGAAGATGTACAACTCGTGCTATTAGACAGACACAATTATCACACATTTCAGCCTTTATTATATCAAGTTTCAACCTCATCATTAGAACCAGATTCTATTGCCTATCCATTACGAAAAATCGTAAAAAGAGGTAAGAACACCTATTTTAGAATGACAGAGGTTACCTCTATAGATTCAGGAAATAAAGAAGTTCATACCTCTATTGGCAGCATTACATACGACTATCTGGTTATCGCCACTGGAGCACGTACCAATTTTTTTGGGAATCAGGCTATCGAACAAAATTCGATGCGAATGAAAAACCTTCCGCAAGCCTTAAATTTGCGAAGTTTAATGTTAGAAAATCTGGAACAAGCGGTAATTACCACTGATCCAAAAAAACGAAAGGAACTGCTTCGCTTTGTGCTGGCCGGAGCTGGTCCTACAGGTGTTGAGTTAGCTGGTGGAATTGCAGAGTTACAATTAAACGTACTTCCCAGAGATTATCCTGATATGGATTTCAGTGAAATGGAGATCCATCTTATTGAAGGAGCAGATAGAGTGTTACCACCTATGAGTCAGAATGCCTCCGAAAAAGCTTCTAAGTTTTTACAAAAAATGGGAGTGCATATCCATACGAATACTCAAGTAACCAATTATGAGAACAATTTAGTTTCTACCAATACGGAGTTATCATTACAAAGTGCTACCTTCATTTGGTCTGCAGGTGTTACTGGTGCTCCCGTAGAAGGGTTAAAAGCGGATGCTCTTATTCCTAGAGCAAATCGCTATAAGGTCAACGAATTTAATCAAATTGAAGGCTACGAGGATGTTTTTGCCATTGGCGACATTGCATTAATGCAAACAGAAGCATATCCTAAAGGGCATCCTATGGTTGCACAACCAGCGATACAACAAGGCAGTCATCTTGTAAAAAATCTAAAGCGTAAATTACAAGGCAAACCTATGATTCCTTTTTCATATTTCGACAAAGGATCTATGGCAACAATCGGAAGAAACAAAGCCGTTGTTGATATAGGTAAATTTCGTTTTGGAGGATTCTTTGCCTGGTTTATATGGATGTTTATACATCTTTGGTTTTTAGTAGGTTTTAGAAACCGTTTTGTTACTTTTTTTAATTGGACTTACAATTATATCAACTATGACAAAGCTGCTAGATTAATCGTAAGACCATTTAAAAACAAAGAAGAAAATGCAATTGAAAGGGTATAATTAATACTGATCAAATAGTTTCTGGGCTAAACCTTCTAATTCTTCTCTGGTAATTTTTTCACCTTCGGTAGGTGGGTTTATAACAACTGGCTCTGAAGAATATAGGTAAACCTTATCAAAACTTACTTTCTTTTCACCTTCTTTTAGTTCTAATATGAGACCAGGAAGCCCATAATATCCTTTTGGTCCATATGGAGCTTTAATTTTATTAGTATACCAAGCCTCTACAATTTTTTTAGAATTATTCAGTATTGCTTTATAACAAAGATATTGATCTATTTTCTTGGTCTCTTTAGTAAGAAGCCATTCTTGATCTTCTAAAGTTTCATCTATCAGAAATTCCCTTCCTCTAAAATCGAATTTATGTACTTTTAGAGCAGTTACCCTTTTCTTTTTAGAGGTATCTAGATAAATAATTTCGGAGTCGTTATAATTAATTCGCTCATCTACCAATTCCCGCCCTTTTTTATTTCTACGGCTACGTGACACCGTATCATTGCTAACTTCGTTCTGGGGATAGTACAAAGTTTTTTCCTTATTTATTTTTAAGACAGTGATATAATCATAATAAGGTATAGTGAGTGGTTTTTTATTTCTCTCTCTTTCGTTAATTCGTGCAGAAATACGTTCCCCTTCTTTCTCTAGTTCTTCTCTCATCAATAAAATAGAATCCTTACTCATTCCTGATTTGATAGCTTCCTTAATTTTAGAAAACTGTTTTCTGTAATGATCTGAAATTTCATCAGTATCAAAAGATTGTTTTGTAGATACTTGAGCTGGCTTACGCTTTTCTTTATAAAACACAGTAATTTCCTGACATTTCCCTAAAAAGGAAATAAAGAAAAATATGATCAATAATTTAATTTTCATGTAAAGATTTTGGTTAATGATGATTCGTCTAAGGAACTGGATCCGTTCATAATAAATTTAGATTATATAGGTATGTGTCATTTCGTCTAAAAATGTTACCTCATATCATGGGTTTATTAAAAAATTAATGTTCATGAAAAAGTAAGGCTGGTATTTCTTCTAATCCTTCTCTAGTAATTTTTTCACCATGAGTTGGTGGTTTTACTTCAAAGTCATCCAAAGTATAAAGAATTTTATCTAAAATTATGGTAGCATCTTCTTCAACTACCTTTACTACTAGACCTGGTAGTCCCCAATATCCTAAAGGTCCGAATGAGGATCCGATTTCTTCCGCGTACCAAACCTCAACAGGTTTACGACCTTTTATCTGATAATTTCCATAGCCATAACCTGTATATTCCTTCTTTTCTCTTTTAAAAACTAGTGCTTTCTTACACAAATATCCAGAGATCATTTTTGTTTGATTAGTAAACTTCCATTCCAGATCATCTAGCTCTTCATCGATGAGATATTCCTTACCATAAGCATATTCTACACTTGATTTTTGTTTGGTATCTTCATTTATATAAACAATTTTATACTTCTTTTCAGAGGTCTCTCTACTAATAAAAGTTTGTTCCCCATCCTTTCCATAAGAAACAATACTATTAATTGTATCATTAAATTGCCGCTCTAAAGGATAATAAATTGACTTCTTATGATCAATTCTAAGTACACTTGTATAACCATAATGTGAAAGTTCTTCTCGATGATCTTTTGCTTTGTCTTTAATAAGATCGAGATCTTGTTTATCCATTCCTCTTTCAAAAACAAAAGACCTTAATTGATAATAATCTGCTCTACGCTGTTCTTTATAAAAGACTGTCATCTCCTGAGATTTCCCTCCTATTGTAATAAGAATAATTGATAAAAAGAATACTTTTTTCATAGCCCATTGATTAAGAAATGTAAAACTAAAAAATTAGTTGAAAGATTCAACTAATTTTTTAGTTTATTTTTTATCATAAACTTTTTTCCTGATTAACAATCCATCCTACATTTTCTACAATTCAGTAAAAATCAATTTTTAGAATCTTCATTTTACTACACTTTTGAACTGTCAATCAAAAAACAACAGTATAACAAATGAAACATTTATTATTTACCATTTCACTCCTTACCTCTCTATTTTTAACCGCTCAAACCACTGTTTCGGGTACTGTAACTGACCCATCTGGTGTACCAATTCCTGGCGCAAACATCTACCTAGAAGGTACCTATGATGGTGCATCTTCCACGGATACAGGGAGCTTTTCTTTTACGACTTCAGAAACAGGACAGCAAATCCTAGTAGTATCATTTCTCTCTTTTGAAACCTTTACTTTAAATGGAACTGTAAACCAAATGCAAGACCTAAAAATTACTCTGAAAGAAGATGTTAACTCTCTCGGTAGCGTAATTCTGAATGCAGGTACATTTTCTGCTGGAGACAATAGCAAAGCATCTGTGTTAACCCCTTTGGATATTGTTACTACTGCTGGAGCTGCAGGAGACTACATTGGTGCTTTTCAAACACTACCAGGGACTTCTACCGTTGCCGAAGATGGTAGACTGTTTGTTCGAGGTGGAGATGCTAATGAAGCTAATGTATATATAGATGGATTGCGAGTTTTTCAACCCTTTTCTGCAACTGCAAACAACATTCCTACGCGTGGTCGTTTCTCTCCTTTCCTATTCAAAGGAACTAATTTTTCAACTGGTGGATATTCTGCAGAATATGGAGACGCGTTATCAAGTGTACTTCTTCTCAACACCATTGATCAACCTGAACAAGAAAAAACAGATCTTTCCTTTATTTCAGTAGGCCTTGGTGTAGGGAATACTCAAAAATGGGAGAAAAATTCATTAAGTATCAATGCTTTTTACTTAAACCTAAAACCTTATCAAGAAGTTATTTCTCAACGAGTAGATTGGATAAAACCTTTTGAATCGCTATCTGGAGAAGCTGTATATAGACATCAATTTAACAATGGTTTGTTTAAATTATATGGAGGATTGAATTATGCTGATTTCGAATTAATTCAAGAAGATATAAATATCCCTGAAGGGGTTAACTTTGGTTTAACCAATAGAAACTTATACCTCAATGCTTCCTATAAAGGTGAATTAGGTAATGACTGGACCTTAGCAACAGGTGTTAGCTTTGCCAACGATCACAATGACATTAAAATTGAAGATACAAATATCGATTCAGATGACAACAGTGCTCACATAAAAGTAAAACTTAGAAAAAGGTTTAGTAATCGATTTAAACTAAACTTTGGTATAGAGCAATTTATAGGAGATTTTAAAGAAGATGTTAATGCTACTACCTTCGGAAATTTTCAAAGTAGTTTCAATAACAATAGTACAGCGGCTTTTGGTGAAGCAAATATCTTTTTCAACAAAAAGCTAGCCATGCAAGTTGGACTAAGAGGTACGCATAATTCCTTATTGGATATTACCAGAATATCGCCAAGAGCATCGCTAGCGTATAAAATTGCAGAGAAATCACAAGTTTCTTTAGCTTATGGAGATTTTTATCAAGCACCTCAACAAGACGTTTTAAAATACAATAGTTCCTTAGATCCAGAAAAGTCATCACATTTTATCCTTAACTATTTGTATCAGAATGATGGTAGAACATTAAGAGCTGAAGCATATTATAAAGGCTATGATCGTTTAGTTAAATTCGATACAGAACTTCCTGAATTTGGGAGTAACTATTCTAATAACGGAGATGGATATGCAGCTGGGTTAGATCTATACTGGAGAGATAATAAATCGTTTAAAAACTTTGAATATTGGGCAAGTTACTCTTATCTAGATACCAAAAGAGATTACAGGAATTATCCAGAACGCGCCACTCCAAATTTTGCAGCCAAGCATAATTTATCATTAGTAGGTAAATATTGGGTACAAGATTGGAAATCATTAATTAGTACCACCTATAATTTTGCTTCGGGACGGCCGTATACCGACCCAAACACTCCTGATTTTCTAGGCTCAAAAACCAAAACATTTAATTCTTTAAATATGAGTTGGGCTTATTTAATAAGTCAACAGAAGATCTTGTTTGTTTCTGTATCCAATGTATTAGGGTTTGATAATGTATTTAATTACCAATATGCCAACACTCCTAATGTGAGTGGAAACTTTGCCAGACGAGCTATTAGACCTACTGCTGATCGTTTTTTTATCATTGGTTTCTTCTGGACCATTAGCGATAATAAAACCGATAATCAACTAGATAATCTATAAAATAAATGTCATTAAACTAATAAATTCTTTTTGTCAGTCTGAGCTTGTCGAAGACCAAAAAACTTCGAATTTCAAGAACACTTCGACAAGCTCAGTGTGACTCTAAAAACTTAACAACTTCTTTAATTTCATAAACACAACCAAAAGTAATCCTAAAATACACTGCAAGTCAAATACTTGCAAAAACATATGTTTAATTTTATAAATAAAACTAAGTCATGAAAACCACTTCTTATTTCACTTTTATTATTATTTGTCTAGTAAGCTCTTTTACTACTTATGCACAAAACGATCAAAACACCATCCAAATTGATATTTCAAATATCAAATCTTCTGAAGGCACCATCAGAATTGGGTTGTATAATAGCGAAGAAAACTTTTATAAAAAGATATTCAAATCTACCAAAGTAAAAAGTAAAGAAGGAGCGCTTACCGTTACTTTAGAAAATATTCCTGCGGGCACCTATGCCATCTCATTATTTCATGACGAAAATGATAACAAAAAACTGGATACAAACTTTTTTAAAATTCCAAAAGAACCTTACGGAACTAGCAATAATGCGAAAGGAAGCTTTGGTCCACCAAGTTGGGAGGATGCCAAATTCTCAGTTTCTAATGGAGATGTAATACAATCTATTAAACTTTAAGACTTGAGGTAATAAAAGTAATAAGATTGATTAAAACTTGTAATTGGCACCTAAGATCAAATATCCTTCTAAAGAACGACTAATCCGCTCTTCGAAGAAAACATTATTGTTTACATTATCTACTATCTCAGGGCTCTCTAAATTAAGTATATTATTACCTGTTAAAGAAAATTCCCAATGACTTTTAGGTTTTGCATATTTGATAGAAGGATTTAAAATAAAGAAAGATCTGGTGACATCACCTGCTTTTAAATTTTTACTAATAAAATCTAAATTAAAACTCATTTTTTTATCCAATAAAGAGGCTCGTATTCCTACAAACGGGTCAATAGAAGAAGAAGTAAATTCAATATCATTAAAACTATTATTAACTTTTAAGTATGTAAAATTCACCCCTGTTTTGAAGTTTATAGATTTCTTAAAGTTCGAAGAAACTTTAAAATTTTGTTCAACTAAAAAACTATCCGAAATATTTTCTTCTTCGTTAATAAAACTACCCATTTCATTTATAATGGATAATGTAACAGAACTAAACTTTAATTTAGATTTACTAAAATTTTTATCAAAACTTAATGTAGCAAAGAGATTAGAATTAGTATCTGTAAAACGATATTCATTTTCCGTAAAATTATCCGATCGATAATTTACATTTTGAGTCAACGATTTTGATTTGTCAGTATATTGTAGCGTGAATAAAATATTATCTCCTTTTTTAAAATCAGTCCAACTAACTGTTGACCCAATTCGCTGGGTAGGTAATATTTCATTAAAATCTACTAATCCACCAATTTGTTTGCTTAAATAGTTAAATACTAAATCATTTGATATTTGAGTAGTTAATGAAGGATACTCGTTTTGATAGGAATAATTCAATGAAAATAGGAGATTATTCCTAAACCTAAAATTTATACCCATAGATGGAAAAAAACTGAATCTATTATTGGTTTCAGTTTTGTTCAAATCATAAAAAAAATAATGATATTCTAGTCCCAATTGATAAGAAAACACTCCAAAATTTTTAGAAATATACTTACCTCCAATGTAAGCATCTGTAAATCCTAAGGACAAATTATTGGTTGGTTCCTCTGGTATTCCAATAAGTCGAGAATTAAAATCTTGATTTCTATGAATAAATCCATTTACAAGATTATAAGTTCCTACTTTAGACTTATTTTTATTAATAAGGTTATACCCATAAGTTCTATTAACAAAACTATTTTCTTGATCGATGTTAAATAAATCATCAAATGTAGCAAACCCTAAAAATGTGTTATTCCCTTCAATATTCGTACTATTATTTGATTCCTTATATTGAGAATAACCACTAAATTCTAACAAACTAGAGTTAGATATTTTAGTAGTGATTTTTACCTCTTGACCTATATTTTTATTTACATTTTTAATCCTTTGATTAAAGATATTAATATCATTATTAAAATCATTAGCTAAATCAAATTGTTCTTCATCTGTTTCTGGATTATTGGTAATAGTGTATTGTATGAAAGTAGATTTACCAGCCTTATAAGCAGTTTTTATTTGGGTAGTGTTAAAAATAAAATCCCCAAAAATATTTTTACTTTCTCTTTGGTCAGGAAGTGTTTCGAAAAACCTACGCCTATTTAAAAAAAACTGGCTCTGAGAAGTAGTATTAAAAATGCTGTAACCACTTATTTTTAAATTTTCCTTAGGACTATACACAAAATTTAGAGCTCCAAAACCAATTTCCCGATTGGCTACATCTCTTGTAGAGCTTAAAAAAGTGGGAATATCATTATCATCATAATAAGTACTATTCCCAAAATCAGTAGATTTTACGGTTGTATTTAAATTAATATAGTCATTAAATGATATGGATTCCTTACCAATATTATTAATATCACCAAGTAAGGTTACCTTTAACCTCTTTCCCAAACGAAAAAGATTAGTATGCAGTAAGTATTTATTTAACATACCTCCTTTAACTTCTATATTTCCTGTTATTCGTTGCTTAAATTTATCTTTAATACTTATGTTTACCGCAGTAGTTTGATCATTGTCAAATCCATCGATATTGGCAAACCCCTTATATTTTTGAAAGAAGGTAACACCCGCAATCATATCTGCAGTAATATTTTCTGTAGCAAACTGATGTTGCTCTTTAAAAACATCCTCCCCATCAATCAATAACTTCCCTACCTTTTTCCCAAAAGCAGTAACTTTTCCCTGATCATTAATATCAATACCCGGTAACTTTTCTAAAACTTCCTTTAGATTATTTTCCTGACCATTAGTCAACTTTTTTAGGTTATATATTATTGTATCCTTTTTTACTGTTGCGACTTTAGGGTCATACTTAATAACAACCTCTTTAAGTTCATCTGCCTGTGGTTGCAAAACAAAATCTATGGAATTTATATCTTTATCCACAACTATTTTTTTTGTTTGAGCCTCATAACCTAAATAGCTTGCTTTAATTCTGTATCTTCCCTTTGTCTTTAATTCAATATCATATGAACCATCACTTTTAGTGGTGGTAAATGCATAAATCTTTGTTCCAACGGAGTCTATCAATTGTATTGTCGCAAATGATAATGGAACCTCGGAGGTATCTTTAACGAATCCTCTCAACGAAATCTGACTGTGAGAAAGATTGAAAAAAAAACAAATAAAAATGATAAATATTGATATTCTCAATTTATAAATTTTGGAGCTTATATAATCTTCAAAAATCTTAATCTAATTTTACTTTAATTAAATTAATTCTTTTTTTTAGGAGCACTAGTTGTTTTCACTTCATGTATAACAGTAGTCGTAATTGTAGTATTCCCTTCTTGTTCCACAGTAGTTTCGCTACTATTTTTAGGCATCAAAATACCTCTTAAAGCATTATATTCTTCTCTAGTCATTTTAGTCCCTTTGTTAGGCTTAACTATTTTTGACTTTGCTTCGAAGGAAATTGTCTTTACAGTTACATGCTTAAAACCATATTCTAACTCCAAAATCAAACCTGGAAGACCATGATAACCAGCTGGACCTGTGGATAATGGGATATCCTCCGTATACCAAGCTTTAACTTCATATCCATACTCATCAATTCTAGTTGCTAATCTACAATTATAACTATCTATTTTTTTAGCTTGATCTAATATTTCCCAAGAATATCTTTTTAACTCTTCACTAACTACATAATCCTCACCAGATGCATGTAATTGTGATATCTGGATATCATCTATCTGATTGAAATAAACAATATCAAAATTTCTAAAAATTTTAGCAGTTATATTATATTTTTCTCCTTCTACCTCTATAGTTTGCGGTTCTTCATAATCCTTTATTTCATCTTTTGGATAATAAAGTGATTTTCCAGAATCGTAATCTAAATACCAATCATCAGTAAATGATTGATTAGGATTATTTATTTTCTCCTCATACACAATCGAAAGCTCTTGAGATATCATGGATGATGTGATGAATAAAAATAAAATCAATATGTTTTTTTTCATTTTGGTGTTTAATTAAATTTAACAACAGGGTGGAAATTGTTGTTCCACCCTGTGTTCAAAAAGAATAAATTACTTTATAACCTTTACTGCAACTCCAGTAACAACAGCACTGGTACATCTTGTTACATTTCCGTAAACATATTCAGTTGCACTATTTCCGTTTGGAAAATACACAGTATGTACCTCTACTATTTCTCTAGTAGTTACGCATCCTGGTAAATCATCATTAGCAATCTCATTCCCTTCTGCATTAGCAGAGAAAAATGTTCCCCCAATTAAGGCCGCAGCCAATAAAACTTTTTTCATTTTTAAAGTTTTTAAAATTAACAATTATTTAACGATTGCAAACATACGGTTTTTACCGGTGATCAATTACGGCTTTACCGTAAAATTTTATTTAACTTATTATATCTTCTTAACAAGTTCTTTGCCACATTTATTTAAAAATAAGATGAGAAAAGTTTTCTACTACAATTCATCCATTATAAACTACAGTTCGGTATGATTTAATTCCAAATTTTCTGATGTTGAGGGATATTTACAGTGTAAAACTAAAACAATTGTCACGCTGAGCTTGTCGAAGTGAAATTATAAAAAAAGAAAACTCTTGTCTTCGACAGGCTCAGACTGACAACAATAACTAAGTAAAACTAAAACAACAACAAATTATGAAAACAATTATCCTTATAGCTTCATTTTTTATAGTACTAACATCAAATGCACAACAAGCATACGAAAAAGGAATGGGAAAAGCTTTTGAACTTTGGGGCAATCAAAAAAATGACGAGGCGGCAAATCTATTCGAACGAATCGGCAGAGCAGAAAAAGACAATTGGTTACCTTTTTATTATGCAGCGCAAATACATATTATAAAAACATTTAATACTAAAGACGCTGAGGAAATTGAATCCCGTTTAAAGAAAGCTCAGAATTATTTGAATGAAGCTAAGACCTTTTCCAAAGACAATGCTGAAATTTTAATTCTAGAAGCAATGCTAAATACAGCATATGTAGTGTATGATGGAACAAAATATGGAATGACACATTCGCCTAAAGTCGAAGAATTATATCAAAGAGCAAAAAAAATAGAGCCCGAAAACCCAAGAGCAACCTTATATCATGCAGAGTGGCAAATG
Source organism: Aquimarina litoralis (assembly GCF_039523995.1). Classification (NCBI taxonomy): domain Bacteria; kingdom Pseudomonadati; phylum Bacteroidota; class Flavobacteriia; order Flavobacteriales; family Flavobacteriaceae; genus Aquimarina; species Aquimarina litoralis. Next base: position 112,984 of record NZ_BAAAGE010000004.1, on the reverse strand, counting down.
GGAGCTGCTAAATTCTGGGGTAAGGATCCAAAGGCCTTTTGTCCTGAAATAGAAAAAGCTATCTTGTACTTTGAAAAAGAATCGAACACAACACCTTTTTATCCAGATTGGGGAAAAGATCAGATAAAAAGGATACAACAAAACTGCGAATAAGGCTTAGCAGACTTGTTCATCGATTCGATATAATACCAAAATTATACTATGAAGGATTTAAGAAGAGTACTGATCATTGCATTCGGAGTATCTATCGCAATAACTATCGTTAACTTATTCGCTAACGGTTTTAAAATTGATAGATTCTTAAGCATACAATACTGGATTATCAACTTCTTATATAGTTTCTTTCTTACGTATATCAACGTATTATATTTTAGATATATCAATTATAAATTCGAATGGAAAAATAAAGGGATACAACGAATATTAATTGGTGCTGGCGGCTCTATAGTAGTAACCATGTTAGGATACTTTATCTGTGAGTTTATTGCAAGTGTTGTAGTGCTACAAAGACAAACCACTAATGAGTTTTTAGCAGATCAATCTTTTGGAGATTATGTATTCCCACTATTGATCACAGCAATTATTTCGTTGTTCTTTCATACCATTTACTTTTATAAAGCCTTACAAGAAAAAAAGGTAACCGAACAAAAAATAATAGCTGGTACTGCATCAGCAAGATTTGACGCTCTAAAAAATCAATTAGATCCTCACTTTTTGTTTAACAGCTTAAATGTTTTGACATCATTAATTGATGAAAATCCAAGAATGGCTCAAAAGTTTACCACATCGTTATCTAAAGTATATCGATATGTATTAGAACAAAAAGATAAAGAATTAGTAACCGTAGATGAAGAACTAAAATTTGCAAAAACATATATGACCTTGTTAAAGCTTAGGTTTGAAGACAGCATTATTTTTGAAATGCCTGAAAAAGCTTCTAATCCCGAGGCCAAAGTAGTTCCCCTGTCTTTGCAGATTTTATTAGAAAATACCATTAAACATAATGTAGTAATGCCAGATAAACCACTACATATCAAAATTTATGAAGATGATGGTTTTCTAATTGTAGAAAACAACTTACAAACCAAAGAAGTTATCAAACAAAGCAGCGGTGTAGGTTTAGGAAATGTACAGCAACGATATGGATTACTTACCAAAAGAGAGTTTTCTGTATTCAAGACTGAGACAGCTTTCATTGCAAAGCTCCCGATATTAACTAAAAAAATAACATCAATCGATATGACAACATCACAAAATATAGCAATCGCAAAAGACCTAAAATATAAAAGAGCTAAAGATCGAGTAAAGAAAATGAAAGAATTCTACGGAAGTTTGGTCGCTTACTGCATCGTAATTCCGTTCTTGATATTCATTAATTATAAAACCACTGGTTTTGGTCTTCCTTGGTTTATTTTTCCAATGGCAGGTTGGGGATTAGGATTAATCTTCCATTATGCAGAAGCATTTGATCATCACCCAATATTTGGTAAAGATTGGGAAAAAAAGAAAATCAGAAAGTATATGGAAGAATCTAAAAGAGGAGATTATGAATAAGATGGATAAAAGAAAAGCCTACAATCGCGCAAAAAAACGCGTAGCCGAAGAAAGAGGATTCTATACACACGCCACAGTATATGTAGTAATGAATATTATCATTTTTATTTTTAAGATACAAATAGGCGATTATGTGAATAGTGAAAGATACAACGACTTCCTGCCGTGGAATGTAGTAAGTACTCCAGTGTTATGGGGAATAGGATTATTAGGACATGGATTATGGACATTTAGACATAAAAATGGATTAGGAAAGCTTTTTAATCGCTCTATTTTTAGCAAAGAATGGGAAGAAAAAAAGATTGAAGAGTTTATGAATAAAAACAATGAATTGTAACATCATGGAAACATCAGAATTAAATAAAAGATATGAGTACGCTAAAAAACGAGTAAAAGAAGAGCGCATATTTTATACACATTTGGGTGTTTACTTGGTAATTAACGTAATTATTACAGCGGTAATTTTACAATTTCAAGAGTATATATATGATGGATATTTAGTGATTAATTTGATCAGTTCTCCAGTATTATGGGGAGTATTCTTACTTGCACATGGGTTATGGGTATTTAGAGATAGAAAATTGACGAAAAATTCATTTACCCTTTCTTTATTTAGTAAGAAATGGGAAGAAAAAAAGATCAAAGAACTAATGAACGATACTAACCAATAAAAAAAGAATCATGGAAAATTTAGAAAAAAGACAGAAATATTTAAACGCAAAAAAACGAGTTGAAGCAGAAAAAGGTTTCTATAGCCATTTTACCGCTTATGTAATCGTCAATGTCTTCTTGTTATTTATCAATGCTGATTTTTTAGATAATGGTTTTAGTAACTTCTTTAACTGGAATTTATATATCACTCCGTTTTTCTGGGGTATTGGTTTGTTCTTTCATTGGGTAAAGGTTTTCAACCCTAACATAATATTTAGCAAACAATGGGAAGAAAGAAAAATCAAGGAGATTTTGGATAAAGAAAAGTTTAATAATTTTCTATAAAAATCATGATACTATTCGTCATGAAACCAATAGAAGAAGATAAGAGATATAAAGAAGCTAAAAAAAGAGTTGATGATGAAAGAGGTTTCTATACACACCTTACTTTTTATATTGTTATCAATATCATCATTCTTTTTATCAACACCAACTTTAGCAGTCAGGGATTTAAAAATTGGGGGCAATGGCATTTGTATGCTACTCCATTTTTTTGGGGAATAGGATTGCTATTTCATGGACTGAGGGTCTTTAAACGCAATTTTGTTTTTGGAAAAAGCTGGGAACAAAGGAAAATAAAAGAGCTTATGGACGAAGATGATACACTAGATGTATGATCATTCGATGTAAAATAATACAATAACTAACAAAACAGTAACCAATGAAAGATTTTGAAGAACAAAAAAGATACGAACGTGCAAAAGAGCGCGTAGACGAGCTAAAGAAATTTTATAACAACCTATTTTCATATATCATTATTATAGGATTTTTAGCAGGATTAAATTATTATCAAAATGAATGGCGGTACGCTTGGTTTTTATGGGCTGCATTTGGTTGGGGAATCGGCTTAGCATTTCATGCGGTAAAAGCTTATAGAATCAATCCTATGTTTGATAAAGATTGGGAAGAGCGAAGAATACGAAAGTATATGGATGAAGAAGATAGAGAAAAGCAACTTTGGGAATAAGCTAGATGATTAGATTGTTGGATTACTGGAGTGTGAGATTAGCACATGTAACCTGATCTTTTTTGCTATATTACCATAAATATAGTTAATCAGCTTTTACAAACATAAAGGCTAAATCACATAAAAAAACAATAATCTAATTCATCGTACATTCTAAAAATCTAACAACCTAACAACCTAACAATCTAAACAAAATATGAACGTACTCATAATAGAAGACGAAAAACCCGCGGCAAGAAGACTAAGTCGTATGCTTGATGATTTGGATATTAAAGTTGATACTATGTTACATTCTGTAAGTGAATCTATAGAATGGTTTAGTAATAACCCACATCCTGATCTTATTTTTCTGGATATTCAGTTAAGTGATGGGCTATCGTTCGAGATTTTTGATTCTATTACTATCAAGAGCTCTATTATTTTTACGACTGCCTATGATGAATATGCCTTAAAAGCCTTTAAATTAAATAGTATTGATTATTTGCTGAAACCTATTGATGATGAAGAGTTAGAATCAGCAGTCAAAAAATACAAAGAACAATTACCTAGTACTCCTTCTCTACAAGTAGATTTCGAGGATATCAAAAAATTATTGATTAATCCTATGGATAGAGAATATAAGAAACGATTTACAGCTCGTGTAGGTCAGCATCTTAAAATATTTTCTGTAGAAGATATAGAATGTTTCTATTCTGAAAATAAAGGCACTTATCTACACACCAAAGAAAATCGAAATTATTTAATCGATACTACTTTAGAGTCATTAGAAGATGAGCTAAATCCAAAACAGTTTTACAGGGTGAACCGAAAGTTTTATATCAATATCAATGCAATAAATGATATCATCTCTTATACAAATTCTAGATTACAAATAAAGTTACATCACTTTAGTGAACAAGAAATCATAGTAGCTAGAGAGCGTGTAAAGGATTTTAAAGATTGGTTAGAGTAAGTATTACCTAATCAAAGAAAAATGTCCAGTAACACTAGACCTGTCCCGTAAATCTGCTCGGAACCAATATTCGGAAGAAGGCATTTGTCTACCTAGATAAGTACCATTCCAACCTGTACTATCAGGAAGTAATTGTTTTAATAGTTTACCATAGCGATCGTAGATATAAATAGAAGCCGTAGGAAATTGTTGTATTCCTTCTATCTGCCATAACTCATTAACACCATCGTTATTAGGTGTGAAAAATTCCGGGTATACTAGTAATATGTACTCTTCAGAATCCGTACCACATCCATTTATTTCCCTAACCATTACTTCGTACAAACCACCTTCTAAATTAGTAAAGACATTACTACTTTGGTAATTGATTCCATCCACAGAATACTCAAATTCACCAGTATTGGCAGTTATAATAGTAATAGTATCTCCAATAGATGTAATAGCCTCAATGACAGGAGCTTCACTTTCTGTAACTACAATAGTCTTCACACTAGAACACATGTTGCTATCTGTAACTGTTACAGTATAGGTGTCTTCAACATTTACAGTAATATTAGAAGTTGTTTCACCAGTATTCCATAAATACGTTACATTAGTAATTCCAGCATCCAATACCACACTTCCTCCTGAACAAAATGAAGTTTCTTCATCTGTTACTTCTGGAGATTCAAAAAAATCCAAGCTAACGGCAGTTCGAGTATTAGATATACAAGAGCCCAGTTCAGAAATAGCCTCGGCATAGTAAGTACCAGCTAGATCGGTAATATATGTTGTAGTATTGGATTGTAAAAGATTTCCGCCTACTGCACTATCATACCAGTTTACGGTAATTCCATTTGGAACATTTACAGAAACTCCTTGATTTTCATTATCACAATTAATAACATTTCCATTACTCACAGGAGCAATAGGCTGTGTTATTATATTTACTTCATATGTTTCTGATAACGCAATACATAATGGATTAGCGAGATTTATGGCATCTTCTGCAACTTTTGCTCTATAATAAGTGGTAGTTGTTAACGCTGGAGTCGTAAATATCTCATTCGTTTCTCCTGAGATATCAGTCCAATTAACATTATCAGAACTTTCTTGCCATTGATACGCATGAGATGTATAAATAGAAAAATCAGGAGTTGCAGTTAAAGTTACCGAAATTGGAGCATCACTTTCGCATACATTAATACTAGAATTATTTTGCGTATCCGTAACATCGATAAAGTCTCCACATGTTCTAAAAACAATATCATCGATGGCTAAATCATTTCCGCAACCACCATCTCCATTATTACTCATTCTTAATACAACAGAAGTTTGGCCAGGTAACGTTTGGAATACTAAACCATATTGTTCCCAATTTGGATCTTCTGTAGAAAAAATATCATCGGTATTACCTGATGCTAGTAAATTAGTACTAGTGATATCCCATATCTGAAAATTCACATTCACTGGAATCCCATTTCCGCCACATCCACTAGACGGTAATAAATTTAAAAGCCAAGCCGAAAACTCATAAGAAGTATTCTCGCATAATCCTGTTACTAGTCTTCTAAAAAATTCTCCTGCTGTAAAATCAGCATTTACAATAAAACATTTTCCATTGGTATCTCCGGGTGTGTGATCATCGGTATCATGCCAATCAAAATATCCAGTAAAACTAGAAATCGTATAAGCACCATCATCTGGTGCCGTATTTATATATCTATACGTAGTACTACCAGGAGGTAAAGCTGGGCCAATGTTCGTTCCTGTTCCAAAAGTTTCATTAAAAATTGGGTCACCAGAATTTCCATTACAAAAGCCCAATTGGGCCTCGACGGTAAACCTAGAAAATAATAGTAATAACAGAACACAAAAAGTGCAATGAGATAGCTTCATAATCCGAATATAGACTATTACCGTAAATAGACAACTGGTATCCCAGTACAAACTTTAAATTTTTAAGTATTTTGCAATAGAAAGTAGATAACGTTGCAAATTTTAAAAGGGAACAACATCACATCCACTTTTACAATATTCATAAACCATCTCAATGATTACTCTATACCCATTCATTAACACCAGATATTTCTTTTGTATCATAGTTGTATTTTTTAGTTGTACTACCTCTATTTTTTCTCAAGAAAACAATGAATTGCAAGAAGCCTTTTCTTTAGTTGACAAAGGATTTGATTTATATAGTTCTGAAGATTATGATGTAGGTATGCAATTCTATGATCAGGCTTTAAAAATCAGCAAAGAACTCAAAAATGATTCTTTAGTATCTATTATACATACATTAAAAGGACATATACACTTAAGAAATGGTAAAAATAAGGATGCACTGCAGGAGTATACAAAAGGATTAGAATTTGCTGAATTTACAGAGCATGAAGAGTTAGAAGTAAAAGCTAATGCTGGACTTATTGTTATTTTAAGAAGAATGAATAGGTCGGAAAAAGCATTAAACATTGCGCTTCGTTCTCTTGAAATCATTCCAAAAACAAATATGTATCGAAAAGGTGCACATGTAAGTATTCTTGTACTTAGCAGTGAAGTGTATTTGGCTAGAGAAGAATATGATTCTACCCTATTTTATGTAGAAAAAGCATTAGAAATCAGTAAAGAACTTTCATATAAAGAAGCTATTCTGGATTTGTATATCAAAAAAGGAATGGTGTACTATCATAAAAAACAATACAATGCTTCTCTAGATTATTTATTAAAAGCTAAAGATATATTAACTACTCAAGAAATTAGTAACAAAGCATTTCCTATTATAAACACCACCTACTATACAGCTAGTTGTTATTATGAGCAAGGATTATATGATAAAGCAATTCCTATACTAGAAGATGGCATCAATAATTTCGAAGAAACAGATTTCTTTAAACCTCCTGCGATAAGAGCACATTTACTTTTAGCTAATTGTTACAACGAAAAAAAGGATTACGAAAAAGGAAGTTTTTGGCAAAATAAATATATGGAACTTAATGAAGCCTATCAAAAAGATAAGGATCAAACAATAGATATCATTCATGAAAAAGAAACTAACCAATTAGAACAAAAAATAACAGATCTCGAAAATGATCAGCGACAAGCAAAAACCAGATTGTTTATTTTTTTGTTTATAATTTCTTTAGCACTAATAATCCTTACATACGGTTATATCAAAAAGCAAAAATCCAATAATGTTGTATTTCAAAACTTAATGCAAGAAATCAATCAATTAGAATCTATAAACAAGCAAACAGTAGTAAAGGGACTCACCAAAAAAGAGATTTTTATTGATGATCAAAAGATCAAAGAAATTATCAAAGGAATAGAAAAATTAGAGACTCAGGAATATTTTCTAAAATCAGATTGCAATTTGCGAACTATGGCAAAGAAGCTAAAAACAAATACCACCTATTTATCACAAACCATCAATCAATACAAAGAAAAAAGTTTTACGGAGTATATCAATGATCTTAGAATCAACTATGTTTTAAAGAGATTACAAGAAGATACAAAATTCAGATCCTATGCCATACAATCCATAGCCACGGAGATTGGGTATAAAAGTAGTTACTCTTTGGTAAAACATTTTAAAGCTAAAACAGGGATCAATCCATCCTTCTATATCAAGAGTTTAAACAAACAAGAAACAGCTTCAGAAATCAAGGTATAAATGATCGCTATTTTAAACAATTTAGCCATATAAGACTACCATAGCTCCTGAAAACCAAATATATTTCTACCGAAATACATTTATTTCTGGATGAGAATGTCTCGAAAAGAAAGAGATGTTTTACTAACAATCAAACAATTCTTATTATGAAAAAAAGAAAGACACAAAAGATCACCCTAAAAAAACTAACGATAGCAAGGATTAACATTGATACCATGAGAACTATTGAAGGAGGAACTAGTGTCATGACCAGCGAACAACCGGATGACGGTGAAATATATGGTTATTGCTTTGATAGAAAATAAGAATATATTTCAACCTCAAAAAAACCTGCAAAATTTGCAGGTTTTTTTATGGCTATTTTGTTTAAAATAGCCAATACTTGTTTTTTTTAGCGGTTGATCTACTATTACTTTGGTATCAGAACAAAAATAGCTTTCTGGCTATATTTTAACAAGGGGTAACCGAAAACCTTAGCAACAGAGTAGGTATTTAAAACATATAATCATGCTTAAAAATCTTTTAAACACTACAGGAGTAACAACACTAAAAAAAGAAGAACAAAAAACGATTAATGGAGGTAACACAGGTATGCAATGTCGTAGTCATTCTGATTGTAGTTCCTTAAACGGAATCCCAGGATTCGAGTATGAAGAATTCTTCTGTCATTGGGGATATTGCCAGATTATGTAATAACTCATTTGGTTTATCAATTCAATAAAAACCCCAAAAGACGACTCATCTTTTGGGGTTTTAGGAAAAATAATAATTACTAAAACAAACAATTTAATTTTTATATCGCCACAATACCTTGTGTATTGGTGTCTGGTAAGTTTCCGGATGCTTCACCAATGAACTCTAAGGATTGTCCATTAACTCTATAAATTCCGATAGTACCGTCTAGTCCATATAATTGGTATAAGTATTGGCCATCATCGCTAATCCACATATCAATCCATCCTTCGGTAGTTCCGAATGCAGCAGCAGGATCTGTAGTATTACCTGTGGCTCCTACTCCTTGCGCAGCTACCTGATCCAATAAGGTTACTACTCCGTTATTAAAACTAAAAGATGCCAATCCTGCTTCTATAGCATTAGAAACAAAGAAAGTACTTCCATCTGCCGTAAAATCTAACCAACAAGCAGTTCTTCCGGTATTTCCTTCTCCAGATCTCACATCCAGACTAATAGGACTTAAGCTTCCATCACCCTGAATTTGCCAAGTAGATACGGATCCATCTTGCAAAGCAGGGAATGCTGGTGGAGTTCCGTCTGGTTGAAATTCTCTAGCTTCTGTTACTACTACATAGTTATTACCAACAATCTGAAATCCTATGGCTGATGGTAGATTTCTACCTTCTACATTATCTCTAAGTGTTGAGGTTGCTCCTGCTACTTGATTAGCGGATAAGGTACCATCATTATTCACAGCATATATCACAAGTTCATCTTCGTTTCCAGAAGCTAATGCTGCTGCTCCAGAATTTATAGATGCTACTACTAACCAATTACCATCTGGTGAAAACTGAACAGCAGAAGGTCTGTTTGCTAAATTTCTGGTAGAACCTGCAATCGGGGATAAAGTTCCATCTTCTAACAACCAGAATCCAGTTACTGTTCCTTGTTGTCCTGGTTCTCCTTCGCCCAAAAACTCTGTTCTAGAGATATTAGATACATACACAATTCCTTTTACGCCATCTGCATTACTAGCTGTATAAGCAATACTATTAGGACCTTCTGCTCCAGTGGGCTGCGGGGTACCAGCCATTTCTAAAGAGAAATCATCTTGAATATTAAATGATGTGATGGTATTACTACCGGCATTCACGGCCAGTAAGTTTTCATTATCATCGGTTTTTGTAAGTGCATATGCAGAAATTAATGGATCCAATCCTTCCCCTCCATCAAAATCTCCTCCATTTCCACCAGTAGATACAGGACCAATTGGTGTTAAGGTCCCATCTGCATTTCTTCCATAAGAAACAATAGTATTCGCTCCCTGCACAATTCCAGAAATCTGCCCATTTCCATTTGTCATTGCATATACAGCTCCAACAAACGCATCAGGCTCTCCTCCTCCATCTGAGATCACATCATCATCGTCATTACAAGAAGTAGCTATTAGGGTTACGGCCAAAAGCGCATATAAGCTTAATTTTAGATTTTTCATTTTATTCTTTTTTGTGTTTAAGTCTATGTTTACGTTACGTGTTGAATATTGTTTTAATAAATTTCAAAACATATTCTTTTTATCTACTTTCTATTCGGCCGAATATGATGTAAACATCAAGAAAGGAAGTATGTTACTCTTTAAAATTCTTGACTATAATTTGGTACGCTTTGATTTTTGCTTACTTACAATCTTAACAGACAACAATTATCCTTCAGCAAAAGTGTTTAAAATCCCTAACCACTACTAAACAACTGAAAAACAAATTTTTATATGTCATTTAACAATATTTCAGTAGTAAACCCAAAACAGCTGACTTTATAAGAACATTAACACTTTACATAGAAGGCTTTAACAAACGTATTTCTGGGGAAATGTTAGCTAGCTAACAGAAACTTAGCGCTTACGCAACCAATAATAATTTTTCACATCTAATAAAAAAGCAAAAAAACAATGAACAAACCATTTAAATTAATTGCCATAGCACTATCGCTTCTATTGGCAACTTCTCAGATGTCCTGTGACGAAGATGTATGTGATGATGTAGCCTGTACCTTAGTACTCATACGAATTTCGGTAACTATTACCGATGAAAATCAAGATCCTGTAGAACTAGATTCATTTGAAGTTATCAATCTTGATACTAATGAAAATATTACCGTTTCATTGCTTCCTGAGGAACTTGAAGAAAGTATAAGACAAGGGAGATATCCTTTGGTAGAAGATGGAAGCATTGGAGTGAACTTACAACAAGAAATTCAATTTAGAGGATTTATCGACAATCAAGAAGTTATTAGAAGCAACTATGTTATAAGCTCAGATTGTTGTCACATAAATCTAGTTTCTGGGGATGTAGACCTTACTCTTTAAAACTTAAAAGTATAAAACACTAAACTTAAACGAATAGCATCTTAATTCTTCTTTAGAATTAAGATGCTATCGTTATTTGATGTTAATTTGACACATATCATGGACTTATAAAATTGTTTTTTTGCTAAAAAAATTGGACCAAAATTAAAAACAATATCATATTTTGTCCATACCAACGTTAAGCTATAATTACACCATGAGAAAGTCACTTCTGTATATCATCATGCTATTTCTTTGTTGTTGTCAACAACAAGAAAACAATACAAAAGATTCAACAAAGTTTACAGGAGATATTACAAAAAGCTTAATAACTACAGAACAATTAGAAGGAAAAACGGCAACGGAATTAAGGCTTTTAAGAAATGAAATATTTGCAAGAAAAGGTTATGTTTTTAAAGATGCTATTCTAAATGATTATTTTTTGAAGAAGAATTGGTACAAACCAAATGAACAAAAAGAAATCAAACTTACTGATATTGAGAAACAAAATATTGAACTTATCAAAAAAGTAGAAAAACAATATACTTCGAACGCTACTCAAAAAACCGCTAAATCATCAAATTGTCTTAAAAAGACCATTAAAAAATTAAAACCTGAATTAGCAAAAAGTGATTTTGACTTTTTGGGTAGATATAGAATATTTAAAAAGGAGTTAAAGAATTTTTTAAAGAGTATAGATATTAATGATTTGAAAACTGATGAGGATGGATATGTCTTTTCTAAAACATACTATTTACACAGAAACTGGGATTTAGACCATATAAAAGATGATGAATGCGAAGATGAAATTTTTCTGAGATATGATGATGAAAATAAGTGGATCTCTATCCAGATAAATAACTGTTCTTTATATAAAGAAAAAGGAGAAGAGGATCAGATTTCAGAACAATCTATTATCATAGAGTTTACTGTAGAAAATAATTGCTCTTATAAATTTCATAAAGTTGTCGTTGCAGGATAATATTTTTTTTTATTATTCGGTTTACACGTAAAGAATAATGATAAAACAAACTACTTACTATTTTTGTTCTAATACTCCCACTGTCGCTTTTTATTTAATTCTTCTTCTGCCTCAATTTCTTCTTTTGGAATTACTTTTAGAAAAGACGGATGTTGCTCTATCGCAAATTCTAGTTTACCAACAATATCATCTATAGAATCGTTTTCATAATCAATTTGTAATGGTTCTTTAATTACCATCGATTGTAGAATACCTCGTTTCTTGATTCTAATACCTTTCTTATCAAAAGACCTTCTAAATCCATCAATCACTATAGGAATTACAATAGGTTTATATTGTCTAATAATATGAGCTGTTCCTTTTCTAATAGGTTTAAAGGGTTTGGTAGTTCCCTGCGGAAATGTAATCACCCAACCATCTTCAAGTGCTCTTTTAATATTGGTAATATCACTCATTTTCACCTGTCGATTGATGTCTTTACCTTTCTCTCTCCAGGTTCTTTCTACGGTTATAGCTCCAGCATACGCCAAAATTCTTGCTAGTAAACCTGCATTCATAGTTTCCTTAGCGGCAACGTAATACAGATTTAACTTAGGTTTCCATAAGTATCCTATATTTTTAATAGAATCCGTACGACCACTTAAGCTAGCATTAAAAACATGAAACATCGCCACTACATCAGCAAAATATGTTTGATGATTAGATACGAAAAGAACATTATTATCAGGAAGATCTTTAAAAATTTCGCTTCCTTCTATCTGTAATTCATTAAAACCTCTATAACGTCTATGCGTCATAGCTCCCATGATTCTAATAAGCCAGGTTTTTAAAAATAATATATGACCAAAAGGATTTCTTTTAAATAATCCCATAAAAAATTTTATTTACCTAATATCTATCATTTAATCATCTGTACACAAACAGCTCTTGATTTTTAATTAGTTACAATTAAAACTAATTACAATTAATCATATAATAGATATAATTTCAGTTAAATTCTTCTAAATATTCAGAAGAAATCAGGTGCCAAATATACAAAATCAGTGTTCTATAGCAGATTTTAAGAGCATTTTAAGTTCACTAAGCATCATTGCTGTTGCACCCCAAACTACGTAACCATTTAATTCAAAGGAAGGTACTTCGATATTTTCTGCATAGGAAGTTGATAATTTTTTAGAAATCACATACTGATCATCCAGTAATTGTGACAGCGATACTTCTATAACTTTGGCCACTTCTTCTTCCTGAGGCACAAAATTGGGTAATGACTGGGTATATCCTAGAAACGGATGTACCCAAAAATTTGAAGGTGGAATGTACACTTTAGTCAATGATTTTAGTACTTCGATAATATTAGAAGGTACTCCAATTTCTTCCCAGGTTTCTCGCAATGCTGCAGATTCATAGCTATGATCTGATTCTTCAACTTTACCGCCAGGCAATGCTACTTGCCCAGAATGTACTCCCTCATATGTCGGACGAAGTATTAAGGCCAGATAGGTCTGATGGTCTTTTGGATAAAAAAGCATTAGAACAGCAGCATTCCTAGGATTTCTTTCTTCAATTTTAATTTTATACAGTTCTTGCTTTCGAATTTCAGGAGCCATTATAAAATGAGAAGATTCTCCAGGTACTGACATTTTCTGTATTTTTGGAATCAAACTTTTAAATGTTTCGAATGTCATTTACCAAAGTAATTTTAATAGGTAGTTGTATTATTTCTTTAATTTTCTGCAGTTGTGAAGATACACATTCTAAAAAAACTAAAGAGAATGTACTCAAAAATCAAAAAGAGACTTCTTCCAAAGAGGTTGAACAACAAAAACCCAAGGATACTACAGCTAAAAACGACTCCAAGACTTTAAACGTAACGAAAAAAAAAGAAGAAGAACCTTTCAAACTTTCTAATGAGAATATGAAAGAATTCTTATTAGAATATGGTAAAAATAACCCAGAAACCTTAGTTCGTGTAAAAACCAAATTCGGGAATATTGATATACAACTTTATAAAGAATCTCCTATTCATCGTGCAAATTTCATATACCTGGTGAAAGAAAAATATTTCGACGAGACATTTTTTTATCGAGTTGCTAAGGGGTTTGTAATACAAGGAGGAAATAGTGATCGAAAACAAATGGCGCAAAAACGTCATGAGATTGGTGATTACACTCTACCTCAGGAACCTATTAAAGGACTAACTCATAATCGTGGATCGGTTGCCCTTTCTAAACAATGGGTCGACAATCCTTCCAATCGTTCTACACCTTATGAATTCTTTATCGTAATTGCCAAGCTAGGTGCACATCACTTAGATGGAGAACATACCATTTTTGGTAAAGTGGTAAAAGGAATGAACGTAGCTGATAAAATTTCTAATGTGCCAGTAGACGGAAGTGAATGGCCAAAGGAAAACATTTTTATAAAAGCAGAAGTGATTCGATAATTCACTAAAGAATCTATAATTTCTGAGTAAAATAATTATAATCCTTTAAGACAATATCTAAAAACTGGCGATCATACAATTCTGATTTCACCTGAAGTACATCTTCTACCTTGTTTCGTAAAGCTGTGAGTGTCTGATAGTCATTAGATCTAACTGCAATACGATATGTTTCTTTGATCAATCTTACATCTTTATCTGTAAGCTGAGTTACATTTAGAAACTTAGGTTCATAATCTTCATTAAGATCTTCGAGAATGGTGTGTGAAATTTTTACTTTTTGTTTAGTACGAATCACAATAGTACCCGCAGCAGCATCTCCAAGTCGTTGATGCTTATTAGAAAATATAATACTAAGTACACCTACGGATGAAAGAAAAATCCAAATATCAACTAGTCTAAGCATCCATCTCACCAAATAATTACTCCAATGTACAGGCAACCCATCTACTCTTACAACTCTTATTTTCAATAACATTTTACCTACAGTCCTACCATTAAAAATAATATTCATATACAATGAATAAAAAGAAACAGGTAAAAACAATAAAGATTGAATTCCGAATACGGTCCAATTATCAGAAAAAGCAGTACCAATTAGTGATGTAATATAATTGACAATAAATAGATAAAGCCAAAATATTGCAAAATCGATTAAAAAAGCAAGCATTCTTTCCCCAATTCCCGCAGTTTTATAATCTAAGTTTACATTTTGTGTTGTATTGATTGCTATATTTGCCATTTATATTTAACTAATTATATTTGAGTAAAAAATTGATCAATGCGGGAAGCAGCTTTTGTAAAGCAAAATAAAGAAAAATGGATCGCTTTTGAAAAAGCTATTACACAAAATTTAAGGATTAGCCCAGATCAACTTGCTGAGTATTATGTTCATTTAACAAATGATTTGTCATATGCACAGACATATTACCCTGATAGCAAAACACTATTATACTTAAATTCTTTAGCTTCTCAAGCACATCAAAAAATCTACATAAATAAAAAAGAAAGTAAAAATAGGATTGTGGAATTTTGGAAGACGGAATTCCCCCTTTTCTTTTATCAGCATCAAAAAACACTGTTATTCACATTTTTAGTTTTTTCTATAGCCTGCTGTATTGGTGTGATTTCTGCTATTAACGATTCTTCTTTTCTAAGACTTATTCTTGGCGATGCATATGTAAATGAAACTCTAAATAATATAGAAAAAGGCGATCCCACGGGAATATATAAAAGTGGTAGTATGGTTGGATCATTTTTGGGAATTACCATAAATAATATTAGGGTAGCTTTTATAGCATATGCTTTTGGGGTAATTACCTCTTTAGGAACTGTCTACGTATTATTTAGTAATGGTATCATGCTTGGTGCGTTTATGACCTTTTTCTATACAAAAGGACTTTTATTTGAGGCCTCCAAATCTGTATGGCTCCATGGTACAATAGAAATTTCGGTAATTGTTATTGCAGGATGTGCCGGGATTGTTATGGGAAATAGCATATTGTTCCCTAAAACATTTTCAAGAAGAGTATCTTTTATGAAAGGTGCAAAAGATGGTTTAAAAATAGTGGTAAGTACTATTCCCTTTTTTATTATTGCTGGTTTTATAGAAGGATTTATTACCAGATATTCAAATATGCCTGTTTGGTTGGCAATGACAATTATATTCAGCTCATTAGCATTGATTATATTCTACTATATAGTATATCCTAGGTATCTAAATAAAATTTATGAAAGAGAATTACATTGAGTTAAAAGAAAGTAGAGATTTTGGAGACATTATAAACACATACTTTGAGTTTTTTAAACTTAATCTAAAGAGTTTTACGAATGTTTTCATAAGCTATAATGGTATTTTTATTTTCCTTCTTTTAGGAATCAGTTATCTAATGGTAACTGGTTTCATAGGTATGTATAATGTAGAAACCGGTTTTGGTAATGGCAGCGAGGATGAATCTGCTATGTTAGTTGGGTTTGGTCTCATTTTGTTTTGTCTTGTTTTTATTATTATCGCTGCCCTTAATTATAGTTTAGCTTCTTCTTATATGATAAAATATGATGAACAAAAACAGGTAATAGCAGACAAAAAACAAGTTTGGAGTATTATTGGAAATAATATAGGACGTATATTAATTTTTATCATCCTACTTGCAGTAATTTATGTTATCTATATGATTATCTCCTTAGTATTATCTTTTATTCCACTGATTGGGTTTCTTGTTCAAAATGTTATTGGTTTTGCATTAACAGCATGGTTCGGTATTTCTTTTATGGTGATGCTAAATGAAAATAAAAGCCCAATTGATGCTTTTGGAGAAGGCTGGGATTTAATTAAAAGTAATTTCTGGAAAACTGTAGGTGCCAATTTTATTTTAGGTATCCTTGTAGGATTGCTTCTTCTTTTGATTTTAATGATCCCAGGAATTATCGTTGGTGTTTATACTTACCATGCTGTTAGTATAGATACTGCGATCGGTGAATCTGTTTTAGCAAAGGTTATTTATACTTTTGGATTGTGTATATTTTTTGTGGTAATTGCCTATTCACAATCACTTTCGCAGTTTATAAATGGTATTTTATATTATTCCCTTCATGAAGAAAAATATAATATAAATACAAGACAAAAGATTGATCAAATTGGTGCAAGTGAATAAAATTATTCTATACATATTCATCTCATTATTTGTAAATCTCGCATATGCTCAAACGGATTCTCTTAGTGTGTCTATAGATACATCCGAAATTCCTATTCATGAATTTAAAGAAGATATTCCAGAAAGGTACTCTGATGAAGACTTTGACTACACAACAGCCGAAGGAGAGGCTGAAAATATTTTGGCAAGAATCATTAATTGGTTCTTTAATGGCTTACAAGATATCTTTGGTATAGAGATAAGTCCTGAATTAGCAGAAATACTAAAGAACCTCATTTATTTGGTTTTAATAGTTATTGTTATTTACATCTTGATTAGAGTTCTTGCAGGCAAGGAAGTAGCTTCATTTTTTGGCAAAAAAAATAATGTAGTTGCACCTATACATTTTTCAGAGGAACATATTGAAAAAATAGATTTAGATAAACTAATACAAGATGCACTATCTATAAATGATTACCGATTAGCGATAAGATATATGTATATGAAAACTTTACAAGAATTATCGGTAAAAAAGTTAATCGATTATCATTTTGAAAAAACGAATAGTGATTATCAGAATGAAATTAAAAATGAACAATTAAGATTACTTTTTAAAAAGGTTTCCTACTTGTATGAATATATCTGGTATGGAAAATTTGATTTAAATCAAGAAAAGTATGATAATGCAAAAATATCTTTTGATCAAATAAAAGGTAACATAGAGAAAATTGGATAAAAAATCTAGAAACATATTAATATTATTTGGGTTAGCTTTTTTAACCATTATAATCATTGAGGTCGCGCGACCAAAACCTATAAATTGGAACTCGAGCTACATATCAAGCGATAAAATTCCATTTGGATGTTATATTGCTTTTGAAGAATTAAAAACCTACAATGAACAGAGTGAAGTAAATTTAATCAACAAAAATCCCTACGATTTCTTATCGAACGACTCTTATCAAGAGAATTCAGCGTATCTATTTGTAAATTCTGATATTAATCTGGATAAAAGATCTTATGAAAAGTTAATAGAATTTGTTAGGTCTGGAAATAAAGTCTTTTTAGCAGGAACCAGCTTCGGAAAGGTGTTTAAAGATTCGCTTAACATAGAAACCAACATAGATTACCAATTGACCGAGGTAGAGATTACACCAAGTCTTTTTTCTAATAGCTTTAAAAACAGTGATTCCATAAAATTTAAAAAGAAAATTTACAAAACTGTTTTTGAAAGTTTTGACACACTAAAAACGAAGGCTTTAGGCTATTATAAAAACGATCTAGAACCTTTGGATCAAATTAATTTCATTGAGATTTCTGAAGGTAATGGTAAGTTATATTTGAGCACATTGCCCGAAGCATTTTCTAATTATTACATGCTAACGGATAACGCACATTATACAGCAGCGCTTATTTCATTTTTAGAAACAAAAACCTTTTACTGGGATGATTATATTAAATCAGGAAGAAAAGTCATCGAATCTCCTATGAGATTTGTATTAAACCAAGTACCCTTGCGGTGGGCATACTATTTACTGATCCTTGGGGTTTTGATTTTCATCCTTTTTAGAGGAAAGAGAGAACAAAGGATTATCCCTGTTATTAAACCTTTAGAGAACACCTCTGTAGAATTTACCAAAACTATAGGAGATTTATACTTTCAACATAAAGATTATAGCAATATAATAGCTCAGAAAATCACTTATTTTTTGGAAAAAATAAGGAGTAAATTTTATATCGATACCAATAAATTAGATAACGACTTTATTCATAGACTTGCTATTAAAAGTAATAAGTCTAAAGACGAAACAAAAGAACTAATTGATTATATTAATAGTTTACGCAATAGAACACTTCATAATGAAGGAGACGTCGTTGAGTTAAACAAAAAAATTGAAGAATTTAGATTATAATACTATGGAAGAAACGACAGAAAACCCTTTAGAATTCAATAATAGAATTGATCTAAAAGACTTGCAGGAATCTGTACAAAAGATAAAAGAAGAATTAGGTAAGGTCATTATTGGTCAACAAGAAATGATCGAATTATTAATTATCTCCATATTAGCTAATGGCCATTCATTAATAGAAGGAGTTCCTGGTGTAGCTAAAACAGTAACCGCAAAACTTCTTGCCAAAACAATGGCTGTGGATTTTAGTAGAATACAATTTACACCTGATTTAATGCCAAGTGATATTCTAGGCACCTCTATTTTTAATGTGAAGACTTCAGAATTTGAATTTAAAAAGGGACCTATATTCTCCAATATTATTCTAATTGATGAAATCAATCGTGCTCCTGCAAAAACACAAGCAGCACTTTTTGAGGTAATGGCAGAGAGACAAATTACCATAGATGGTATTAAGAATCAAATGAAAGCGCCATTTCTTGTATTTGCAACTCAAAATCCCATCGAACAAGAAGGAACTTATGCATTACCAGAAGCTCAATTGGATCGTTTTTTATTCAAAATAAATGTAGGCTACCCATCGATGGAAGAAGAGATCAGTATCCTAGAAGGACACGATCAAAGAAAAAATGAAATTCCTACTGATATTATTCAATCGATTTTAACAGCAAGTCAAATTGCAGAATATCAAGGAATCATTAAGAGTGTGATTATCGAAAAAAATCTTTTGACCTATATCGCTTCTATTATTAGCAATACTAGAGATAATGGAAATTTATATCTAGGAGCATCTCCACGTGCATCAATCGCGATTATGAATGCCTCTAAAGCGCATGCAGCTATTAATGGAAGAGATTTTGTTACACCAGATGATATTAAAAAAGTAGCTCCTTCTGTATTAAGACATAGAATTATATTAACTCCTGAAAGGGAAATGGAAGGGTTTACAACGGAAAAAGTAGTATTACAAATTATCGAAACCATAGAAATTCCTCGTTAGTGAAAGCCTTTTTAAAAAGTTTATATTTTAAAAAATTATTCTTTACCGTATTTTTTTCAATTACGGCACTTTTTATTGTTTCTTATTTCTACGAAAATCTTTTTGGGGTAGCTAAACTTTTAATATACACCTTACTAGTTATTACTTTTTTCGATATTTTATTATTGTATAGAAATAAAATCGGAGCCAAAGCTGCAAGAATCCTTCCTGAAAAGTTATCTAATGGAGATCAAAATCCTATCCATATTCGAGTTTCTAATAGCTATCGTTTTAGAATTGGCATAAGAATTATAGATGAAATTCCAATTCAGTTTCAAGAACGAAATTTTGAAATAGCATCTACTCTTAAAACATCTCAGGAAAAACAGTTTAATTATGAGTTAAAACCTGTAGAAAGAGGAGAATACCATTTTGGAAACCTTAATATATTTACTAGTTCGCCAATAGGACTAATAGAGCGCAAGCAAACATTCTCTAATGAAGAAATGGTACCTAACTACCCTTCATTTTTACAACTTAAAAAATATGAATTCATAGCATTTACCAATAAGCTAAAATTATATGGTTTAAAAAAGATCAGAAGAATTGGTAATACTTTAGAGTTTGAACAAATCAAAGAATATGTTACAGGAGATGATATTCGTAACATCAACTGGAAGGCTACGGCGAAACGAAATCATCTAATGGTAAACCAATACCAAGATGAAAAATCTCAACCAATATACTCGGTAATCGATGCGGGTCGTGTTATGAAAATGCCATTTAATGGATTGAGTTTACTAGACTATGCCATAAATGCTACATTGGTAATTTCTAACATTGCTATAAAAAAGCAAGATAAAGCCGGAATGTTTACCTTTTCAAGAAATGTAAAAAACATAGTTGCTGCTCAAAGAAGAAAAGGTCAAATGAATACAATTCTGGAGACTTTGTATAATATTAATACCGATTTCTCGGAGTCGGATTATGCCAGACTATATACAGATATAAAGAGAAATATTAATCAAAGAAGTCTCTTATTATTATATACTAATTTCGAAACTTTAGATGGACTAAATAGACAACTACCGTATTTACAAGCCATTGCTAAAAATCATCTGTTAGTTGTTATTTTCTTCAAAAACACAGAACTGAAATCTTTTCTAGATGAACCAGCTCATTCTACAAGACAAATCTTTGAAAAAACTATTGCCGAAAAATTTGTTTACGAGAAGAAGATGATTGTCAACGAACTGAGCAAACATGGTATTCACTCTATACTTACCGCTCCAGAGGATCTTACAGTCAACACTATAAACAAATATCTAGAAATTAAAGCAAGAGGTTTATTGTAATCATCTATTCGTACTCCAACTTGTTATCTTTATGATTATTAAGTAATCGGAAAAACTTATTCCATTCGCTACTCTCATACCATACTACATTTCATCAGCTAAATTCTACAGTTGAGTTAGATACTTTATAAAGAGTACTATGATTTTTAGACTTTTGAATCATCAAAACAGAATAATAAAAATCAAAAAACTAAACTCTTATGAAAACTCTTGTATTATTTTTAACCATGACAGCTATCAACTTTGTAATAAATGCTCAAGACACCCAAGGCATAACTATCACAGTTACTGTTCCTAATGTATCTAGTTCTGATGGTGCAGTACTATTTGGATTGTATAACGAAGCTACTTTCATGAAAGCTGCTCCTATTCAATCAGCAAAAGGTGAAATTAAAGATGGAATTGCTAAAATTACTTTTACCAATATTACTCCTGGAGAATATGGAATCTCTTGTGTACATGATGCTAATAGTAATGAAAGAATGGATTTTGAAGAAAATGGTATGCCAAAAGAAAGTTACGGTATATCCAATAACAATATGAGTTTTGGGCCACCATTATGGAGCGATGCTAAATTCGAAGTTGGCAATGAAGATTTAGAACTAGAAATCAGATTCTAATTGTCCGAAAAACAATATACATCAATCAAAAAAAGGGTTTTACTTTAATTAAAGTAAAACCCTTTGTAAATTCTATAATATATTACCCTTCACAATCAAGTTCACTAGCATCTTGTAATGCTTCTTCTAAGTCTGCGTCTTCTACCAACGGACATCTATCTAATTCATTTAAATAGGCAATGGAAGCAGCTTTAAAAGCTTCACAATTTTCTGCAGTGGGATCATTAGAATATCGTTCTAATGCGGCACTATAGTTTTCTACCGCAGCTAAAGGCACACATCCTCCTGTTAGATCTTCAATAACATCCTCTTCAGAACAAGAAGTGAAAAATGTAAATAGTCCTAATCCTAGTATTAATGTTTTTTTTGTAATTGATTTCATCACTTATCTTTTTTATTAGTAAAGTTTTTTCAATGTTTAGTGTATACAAAAAGAAATAGGTAAACATTTTTAAAGAAAAAATTCAATAGAAAAAATAAATTTTTAGCATATTCTTAATAAGTTTTATCGATACCTTTTCTATTTTTGTCAACCTAAATTAACACCATGACCATTACACAACTACGATATGTATTAGCTGTTGCTGAGCATCAAAACTTCACAAAAGCAGCAGAAAAAACCTTTGTAACGCAGCCAACTTTAAGTATGCAAATCCAAAAATTGGAAGAAGAATTGGCTATTTTAATTTTTGACAGAAGTAAAAAACCTATCGAATTAACAGAAGTAGGTAAAAAATTGGTTCAACAAGCAAGAAATATTGTTAATGAGAGTGAACGTATACAAGATATTGTAGATCAACAAAAAGGATATATTGGAGGCGAATTTAAATTAGGAGTCATTCCAACTGTAATGCCAACATTACTCCCAATGTTCTTACATAATTTCATTAAGAAATATCCTAAGGTAAAATTAAAAATTGAAGAGCTTACTACAGAGGCAATTATAGAAAGATTACACGATGGACATTTGGATGCGGCAATTGCCGCAACACCATTACAAAATGAGAATATAAAAGAGCGTGTACTATACTACGAACCCTTTGTTGGCTATATCCCTCCAAGTCATAGATTAAATCAAAAGAAAAAAATAGATGTTACTGATTTAGATATAGACGACATGCTACTGTTAGAAGATGGACACTGCTTCAGAGATGGTATTGTAAATCTTTGTAAAACACAAAAAAGCTATGATGAAGACCATTTTCAATTAGAAAGTGGAAGTTTCGAAACATTAGTAAAACTATCTAATGAAGGATTGGGCATGACACTACTTCCTTATTTACATACTTTAGATATTAATGAAAAAGAAAAAAGTAATCTACATTTCTTTAATGAACCTTCACCAGCAAGAGAAGTAAGTCTCATATATCATAAAAGTGAATTGAAAATGCAAATTATCGAGGCATTGCATACTACCATAGCGGGTGTAGTAAAAGGAGCAATTACGTTTCAAAACGTAGAAATTATAAGCCCTATAGCAAAAATAAAAAGCGACTAAAAAGTCGCTTTTTTCTTTATGATTTTAAATAAATTAAACAAGGTTCTAACTCTGGTTTATTTACTGCTAAAGATTGAATCCAAAGTTTTAATTCTTCAATCTCGTGGGGAAGTAATCTGTTTAGTGCTTTAATTACTTCTTTTGTAAATAGATTAACATCAAAACTAACTTTTTTAAGTACAGTTTTTGTGTAATCAAACATCGCTCTCGCCATAAATTAATAAGGGATTAAGTTATTAGTTTAATACAAGTAATTGTAGGATTATACTTACATTTTTAAAGTTGTTAAGTCTAATATAGTCAAATAAAACCAAAAAACCGTCTTTTAACCCTTATTTAACTTAATTAAAAACTATTATCGCCATCTAGCAAATCTCCTAAACCTCCGAGAATACTGCCTTCTCCCCTACTTTTACCTCCTGCTCTTGGAGCTACTGCCAATACCCGATTAGCTAATCGACTAAATGGTAAAGACTGTATATAGACTACTCCTGGTCCAGTTAAGGTAGCAAAATACAATCCTTCGCCACCAAAAATGGTATTTTTTATACCACCCACTAGTTCGATATCATAATTTACTCCTTTGGAAAATCCTATAATACAACCTGTATCAATTTTTAGTTTTTCTCCTGGTTGTAATACCTTTTTTGCAGTTGTTCCTCCTGCATGCACAAATGCCATTCCATCACCTTCTAGTTTTTGCATGATAAAACCTTCTCCTCCAAACAAACCTCTTCCTAACTTTCTAGAGAACTCTATCCCTACAGAAACTCCTTTTGCAGCGCATAAGAATGCATCTTTTTGGCAAACAAACTTTCCACCATACTCAGTAAGATCTATTGGAATAATTTTTCCTGGATAAGGAGACGCAAAACTAACACGCTTCTTTCCTACTACCTCATTATAAAAGGCAGTCATAAACAAACTCTCTCCTGTAAGTAATCTTTTCCCTGCTCCGAAAATCTTTCCCATCACTCCTTGATCCTTTTGGGAACCATCTCCAAAAATGGTATCCATCTTTATCCCATCATCCATCATCATAAAGCTCCCTGCTTCTGCAATTACACCTTCTTGGGGATCTAATTCTATTTCTACATATTGCATCTCTTCACCATAAATAGTGTAGTCAATTTCGTGTGCTGTCATGTTTATTATTTATTTTATTGATTAATGAATATCTCTATATATAAGTTCATGATTACTCAAAAACGTTACAAACTATTTTTGGTAAATCAATAAAATCATTCTCAAGAAAGAGAATTAACTTTTCAGTTTTATCGTCCATTCAAAATTAAAGGTGGAAACTTCTACACCATCTTTATTCGTTCCTACAGATTTCATCCATATGGTCTGCCCTTCTCCTGTTTCGATTGTTTTCTTAATAGCTTCCTTAATCAAATCCCCATCGTTACAAACAAAAGTTATTCTTCCTGTAGCCTTTTTAGTAAATGTAGCATTATTAGTAGCTACAAGCATGGATATTTTCTTACCGCTCTGATATATCTGACCAGAAACCATCGCTCCTGTACTCATCTCCGCAGCCATACCCTGAACAGCCCAAAACATGGAATTAAATGGATTTTGATTCATCCATCGGTGTTTAACACTAACTGTACAACTAGATTCATTAATCTTTTTTACACGTACTCCACATAGCCAAGCAGAAGGTAACTTAAACATTGTGAAGGTGTTGATTTTTCCTGGTGTCATCTTCATAAGATACATTTTAAGTCTTCTAAAATATTGAAAAAGAATGGACATACAAAACATTCTTAAATCTTAAATTTATGTTAAATTATGGTACTATGTTTTGCATAATACCTTCTTTTAGATATATATTTGCATAAGAAACTATTATATACTTTTAAAAATGTCAACTAATAACCATAATAACATCGCAACTTTTATGCACCTTGGAGTATTCAGTAAATACTTTATTCCTTTTGGAAATTTTATTGTTCCTATCCTACTTTGGACTACGAATAAGGAAAAATCTGACTTCATCAATGAGCACGGCAAGGAAGCTATCAACTTTCAGTTAAGTGTACTTTTGTATACGATCATATTAGGAATGATTTCTTTTCCGTTTTTCATTTTTAACATTTTTGGAGATGCCACCTTATTCGATATTTTCAACCACAATGGTTTTGATATCAACTTTTCCACAGATGGAGGATTTAGAACGTTAATAGGTGCTTCTTTCGTTGGAGTAATTGCACTGATCGGTTTTTTCTTAGAAATTATTTTTATCATATCAGCTGCTCTAAAAGGTAATAAGGGAGAAATATATAGGTATCCACTAACCATAAGATTTATAAAGTAAATTAGAATGAATTCATCAATCAACATAAAATATATTCTAATTACTGCCGTAGCAGTGGTATCCTCCTTCTTTTTTCATGAGTTAGCTCACTTCATCACTGGAAAACTCTTAGGATATGAAATGGGAATGACTCTTAATTCAGCATTCTTGTTAGAAGGAGAATACCAGTATGGTTGGCATCAACAATTGGTAAGTGCTGCCGGACCAATGTTTACTATTATTCAAGCATTTGTCATTTTCTATTTTATAAGAAAAACAAACAATAAATACTGGTATCCATTTTTATTCTTTGCATTTTACTCTAGAATACTAGCAATGATTATATCTATTTTTAATCCTAATGATGAAGCTAGAATTAGTGCCTGGTTAGGACTCGGATATTGGATATTACCATTAACAGTAGGATTTACATTATTTATATTATTAGTGAAAACATCAAAAGAGCAGAAATACAATTTAAAATTTAACCTAATCAATTATTTTTTATCCACTCTCTTTATAGCAGGAGTTGTATTTTCAGATCAATATATACTTAAATAACCATCAATCATTAATCAAAAAATGAACAGTTTAACTTTTTAAAAATTCAGTTTTATGAAGATCGAAAACACAAAAGCGCAAATGCGTAAAGGTGTTCTGGAATATTGCATACTTTCAATTCTTAA
Organism: Aquimarina litoralis; assembly: GCF_039523995.1. NCBI lineage: Bacteria > Pseudomonadati > Bacteroidota > Flavobacteriia > Flavobacteriales > Flavobacteriaceae > Aquimarina > Aquimarina litoralis. Next base: position 86,727 of record NZ_BAAAGE010000004.1, on the reverse strand, counting down.
GGACGATGATGCTTATGTAGCGGAGATTTTAGAAACACTTAAGGATGCAAAGATGCTCGTTGTAGAAGGCACAATATACCCTTTATTAACTAGGTTAAAGAACGCCGGATTACTAAGCTATCGCTGGGAAGAGTCTACATCGGGACCACCTCGTAAATATTACGGACTTACAGAAACAGGAAAACTATTCCTAAAAGAACTAAATACCACTTGGGACGAATTACAAAATGCAGTAACCATTGTTACTAAACAAAAAAAGAAACAAAAATGAACAAAACAGTTAATATAAATTTAGCAGGCATATTTTTTCATATAGATGAAGACGCTTACTTAAAGCTGCAGCGCTATATTCAGGCGATAAAACGTTCATTTACTGACTCTCAAGGAAGGGATGAGATTATTGCTGATATCGAAGCTAGAATAGCTGAACTTTTCAGTGAAAAAATAAAAGACGAAAGACAAGTAATCGGCATCAAAGAAGTCGATGAAGTAATCGAAGTAATGGGACAACCCGAAGATTATAGACTAGATGAAGAAATCTTTGAAGACGAGCCTAAAACATCTTACCAGAGACCAACAAAATCCAAACAATTATTTAGAGATACCTCTAATTCTTATGTAGGTGGCGTAAGTTCTGGATTAGGACATTATCTAGGGATTGATCCTGTTTGGTTAAGAATAGCATGGATTTTATTCACCATCTTTTCTAGTGGAGCTTTTGTTCTTATCTATATCGCATTTTGGATTTTTGTTCCAGAAGCAATAAGCACAGCAGATTATTTGGCAATGAAAGGTGAAGCTGTAAACATCAGTAATATTGAAAAAAAAATTAAAGAAGGGTTTAATGATGTTGCAGATAAAGTAAAGGATGTCGATTACCAAAAATATAGTGATAAAGTAAAAAGTGGATCTACGAGCTTCTTTGAAGCACTTGGAGATGTTTTATTAGTAATATTAAAAATATTCGTAAAGTTTATTGGAGTACTTCTAATTCTGGTAGCTGGTATCACTTTAATTAGTTTGTTCATTAGTTTATTTACGGTAGGTACATTCGGTTTTATCGAAACGCCATTTACAGAATATATTGATGTGGTTAATCGTCCTAATGTTCCAATTTGGTTAGTATCTATACTGACGTTATTTGCTGTTGGAATTCCATTTTTCTTCCTATTCATCTTAGGTTTAAAAATTGTAATAAACAACTTAAAATCTATAGGAACACCAGCAAAATTAGGATTATTGGCAGTTTGGATTTTTTCAGTAATTGGATTAACTATAGTAGGAATTCGCCAAGCTACTCAAGAAGCTTATGATGCCGAAGTGATCGAAGATTCTAGAAACCTTTATTTACAACCAACAGATACTTTAAACATTAAGATGGTCGGGAATGATAGATATGTGAGAGGTTTGTACCATAGAAATAATTTTAAAATCAAACGAGATGAGAATGATAATAAAGTAATTGTTATTCAGGATATAGAAATATTCTTAAAAGAAAATAGAGAAGATTCTATTCCTAAATTGGAAATTAGAAAAAATGCAGAAGGTAGTAGCTATGATGTAGCAAAAGAAAGAGCTGCTGCATTAAAATATAATTACGATATCAAAGGAAATACCTTATTACTAGATGGATATGCTATTACCGATTATGCACAAAAGTACAATGATCAGGAAATCGAAATTATAATTTCTATCCCAGAAGGAATGACTGTATTTGTTGATCAAAACACATCAGGATTTAATAATTCTTGGAAATACAATGATTACTTAACCGTAGATGGGAAAGAAGAAAAATATTTAAAATTAATAGATGGTAAGCTCACTTGTCAGGACTGTCCAAAAGACGAATGGCAATACAACGAATGGGAAGATGAAGATGATAATGACAGTGTAAAAATCAACATCAACTCTGAAGATGAAAATGCCAACCTTAAAATCGATGAGGATGGGGTACAAATCAAAAGTGAAGAAGTTGATATTAAAATAGACGAGAACGGAATAAAAATTCAAACCGATAACTAAAATAATAATCAAAAAACGAACAGTTTAATAAATTAATCAATCATCATTATGACAACAATAGCAAAAATCATCGTTGCTTTATGTGTTACTGCCTTATGTTGCTCTTGCAATATAGCTTTTGACGGAATTAGAGGAGAAGGCGAAGTAATCAGAAAAGAAAAGACCATTAACGAAAACTTTGATACGATAAAATCAAGTCGAGGTTTAGACGTAGTTTTAACAAGCCAAAAAGATAGAAAAGTAATTATAGAAGCTAATGAAAATCTGCATCAACACATAGATGTTTATGTAGAAGGTGAAACTCTTTATATTACTTCGGATAAAAACATCTATCAGGCAGATGAGAAAACTGTTTATGTTTCTTATGACAAATTAGGTAAAATCTCTGCAACTAGTGGTTCTAGAGTAACTTCTCAAGGACCTGTTGTCCAAAAAGACTTAGCAATTAGTGGAACCAGCGGAGCAAATATTGAGTTAAAAGTAAAAGCAGAAACCCTTACCACATCAGTAACTAGTGGAGCCATGATGGATCTTACAGGAAAAGTAAACAACCATAAAGCAAGTGCCACAAGTGGTGCTAATATCAGAGCTAATGACCTATTAAGTTTGGTATCTGATGCTAAAGCTACGAGTGGAGCTATGATCAAAATTCATGCTAAAGATGAGTTTACAGGAAAAGCAACAAGCGGTGCTGATGTTGTATACTATGGTAATCCTGAGAAAGTGTCTGAAAATGATAATTCTGGAGGAAATGTAAGAAGAAATTAATATAAAGCCTAACCAATAAATATAAACTAACCAACCATACCAACCACACCAACCACACCAACCAAAAATACGAACCACCGGAAAAGCATCCACTGTTGACAGACAAGTTATTTAGATATTTTACGCTTTTCAGGTGGTTTATTTTTTTCACAACACAATCAATCAAAAAACAAAATGAAATCACAATCAAACTATTTCACCCTATTGGTTTGCCTACTATTATTTGCGAACTTTCATATCCAAGCACAACAACCAACACCAAAAAACGATCTAACCCAAACAATTCTAAAACTAGATTCAGAGTTCTGGGAATCTTATAACACCTGTAATATCGAAAAATTCAGAACTTTTTTTAGAGAAGATTTCGAATTCTACCATGATAAAGGCGGACTTACTAAAGGCCTTCAAAAAATGATGTCTACTGTAGAAAATGGATTGTGTAATCCAGCAGGCCCAAGAGTTCGAAGAGAAGTAGTAGAAGGAACTGTAGCAGTATATCCACTTAATAACTACGGAGCTATTATTAGTGGCGAACACCTATTTTATGTTACAGAAAAAGGTAAAGAAGAACAATTAACCCAAATTGCAAAATTCACACACGTATGGCAACATAAAAATGATCAATGGGTAATGACCAGAGTATTGAGTTATGACCATCAACCAGCTCCGCAGAATACAGATAAGAAAGAAATCTTACTATCAGACAAAATATTAGAGCAATATTTAGGCACTTATCAAGCTCCACAAACAGGAACCGTAGTTATCACCAAAAAAGACAATTTATTAGAAATTAACGCGGGTAAAATGCAATCCATTGTGTATCCACAATCCGAAACTTTATTTTTTCATAAGCAGAGTCCTCTTACCTTTGAGTTTGTAAAAGAAAATAAGATGGTGTCGAAGATGATCGTACGTGAAAACGGTAAAATAGTAGAAGAAGCCAAGAAATTGAATTAACTAATATTATACTTAAACCTCAACCTGTCCATTCTGCTCTTTACAGATAAAAATGACCTCTAATCCTATAGAGGTTATTTTTTTGGTACACCTTTTGGAATATGTCCTTTTGTAAAATTATCTTTATGGTACAAATTTGATTTGCACAGATAGTTTTAGCAAATTAATTATACTGAAATGAAAAAATTAAAGTTTAAAAATAAAAACTTTCACACTATGAGAACTTGGATGCTTATTGCATTATTTATTATTAGCTTAGGAAATATACATGCTCAGAAAGAAAAAATAAAAGGGAATAAAATTGTTGTGACAGAGCAAAAGCCTGTAGACGCCTTCCATACCATACAACTTTATGACAATTTCGAAGTCACAATTCAGGAAGATAGTGATAATCTGATTAGCATTGAAGCAGACAGTAACCTACAAGAAGTCATTAATATAAGTGTAGAAGATAGCGTTTTAACAATTAAATCAGACAAAAGAATAAAGCGCTCCAAAGCACTTAATATTAAAATTGGATATGCTCAGGATTTAAAGAAAATAATATCTTATAATAAAGTACACCTTAAATCAACTGCTCTTATTAAAACTCCTATAATTAGAATCGAATCTAATGATGATACTGAAGTATTCCTTAGTATTGAAGCAGATCAAACTACCAGTGTTTCTAATGGTAAATCAAATGTAGAATTACACGTAAAAACAAATGAGGCTTTTTACCAAGTAAATGAAGATGCAGAACTAAAAGGAATTGTAGAAACGGATAGCCTAAAAGTAGATCTATATCAAAAAGGATATACAAAATTAGAAGGGAAAACAACATCTATGCTGCTAAGAGCAGATGGTAATGCAGATTTTTATGGAGAAAAGTTAACTTCGGAAAAAACATCGCTTATCGCAGAGGGTTCCAGTGATTGTTATGTAGTAACCAATCAAGAAATTACTATAGAAGCCAAAGACGAATCTGAAATTTATCTTTTGGGGGAGCCTGCTATAAAAATAACTCAATTTGCTAATGAAGCCACTTTGTACAAGAAAAAAATAGATTATAGCCCAGGTCTATTGAAGTTATAGATAAAAAGAGCCTGATAAATTTTAAAACCTATCAGGCTTTTTTGTTATTGGGACGATATTTAAAGGTAATTATCTGTTTATAACTTCATTTTTCACCTCTTTTAAAGTTTATCTTTTTATTCGCATAGAGGCAAAAAAACACAAAAACAATACTTATACTTAGATACCATAACCATTCATAAGAAGTTGTGGGTAGTAGAACCCCATTATCTCCTATCAAAATCAAAGAAGCCCAGTAATATGGGGAAGCTTCTGCATCCTTTCTTGTATGTAAGTAATTTAACTTAGCATTTCTTAATGCTTCTGACTTAGTCTGCCCTTTACTTAAATTTTCATAAAAATCACTAGTAATAACTGAAACAGCTTTATCATTAGTGCTCCACAGGGAGGCTATTACTGATTTAGCACCAGACCTAAAAAATCCACGAGCAAGACTTAATGTTCCTTCTCCTCTTTTAAAATTACCCAATGAAGTATTACAAGCACTTAGAATCACCAAATCAGCATTATTTTTTATAGAACCTAACTCCAAATATGTAAGTTTCCCTTTGTAAAATGCAACCCAAGGTAAAATCGTATCCAAATCTTCAGCACTAGCATGAGTTGCCAAGTGTAAAATACGATACTTACTGGCATTGGCTACATAATTTTCTTTTGTTGCTTCTTTATCCAGCAATACATTACCGCCATAAAAATCACTAGCTACTTTGATTTCTTTACTACTATTTTTCAATAATGTTAGTCCTTCTTCAAAATTAACTGGAGCAATTCCAAAAAAATCTTCTTCAGCTACACGCTTCCTATTTCGATTTTTTTCAGAAAATGACAATGAATAATCGTAAGAAACTTCGACCTCTTCTATGAGATAGGTATTTAATTCTGGATCGATAATTAACGCTTCGAAAGGTATTTTTCCTAACATATGATCTGGAATGATTCTAACCTTCTTAAGTATCAACTCATCCCTTATTTCTTTAGGAAATAACTGCTTGTATAATTCATATGCCAATGTATTATATTCTAAAACTTGTTCAGCCGTTCTAAATGGGAGGCTTAGTAAATTTCGAAATTTGGTAATCCGATTCAATAATAATGTAATATTATTCAGTTTAAATAACTTTTTTCCTGTATTAGATATAGCCATCGTATATCCACAAGGAGGTACTCCCACATTTTTTTCTGATATTACATATTGTAAAATCATTTCATCTTGTTCGACTTTTACATCTTCTATACATAAAATGTCGGGTACTTTATTTCTAAAAGAACGATCAGGGTATACTTGTTCTACAGAATCTTTATAACTAATAAGCTTTTCTTCTAAATTATTTATCTTGACTGTTAAAGAATCTTTTGATGCTCCCCAAGCAATAACTTCTTTATTTTGTAATTTTTTGATATCGGATTGCATTTCTTTGTATGTTAACATAACATCATTTGAAAACATCATTCTTTCTTTTCCAATATCTTGCATCAACAAAAGAGCTTTATTTTTTTCCATAAAATGAAATGCTCTTTCCAAATCATCAAGTTGATAAGCAGCTTCTAACCCCGCTATATTTATACTTGACTCCATATTCTTATAGGACAGTTTAGTCTCAAATGAAAACGCTTTTTCAATAGCATTATCTATCAAAATATTATACATTTCTACGGTATTAAATATAGAATTATATGTTAGTATGTTTTTATTTTCTTCTAATTCTTTAAAATAAGTTCCTGTTCTCATAAAGAGTAAACTAAGAATATCATCTGTATACTTTGAATCTTTCAATTCTTCTGGAGTGATAGAATCAATGGGCTTTGTATTATCATATCCTAAAGCATTGGATATTGTTTTTTGAAAATATTCTTGAGAAGCACTATAGTTCTTTCTTTTTTCTTCCAATAGCGCTAAACCTAGATATTTTTTTTTGTTTGAAAATTTAGTTTCATATTCTAAAGCTTTCAAATAAAATTTTTCTGCCAAATCCAAACTATCCATCTCCATGTATAAAAACCCCATATTATGATATGATGCTTGATAAGCACTTTCCTTATACATTTCATTTTTATCCAATGCTTCAACATACTTTAAAGCTTGTTGAAAATATAATTTAGACTTATTTAAATCTCTATAAGCACCATAAAGATATAATCTAGCTAAATCAGTTTTTATCAGAAATCCATCAGAAATTGGTTCTATTTTTTGATCCTTATTAAGTGAATCTGCTATTAATAGATGATTTTCGATTACGTTAAAATGTTTTTTTTCATCTATATATCCTAGCAACCGTGCCATATCTTTATGATACCATACCTTTTGCCTTTGGACTGTTTTGTTATCGTAGGAAGCAAAACTTTTGTTTAAATACTCAATGGCTTTATAATAATCCTTAACTTTTTTATATAAACCACTTAATCTTACATATGCATACTCATCAGACAAACCCTCTGCTTCTATCTCTAAAGTCTTTAAATATAATTCAATAGCCGCTTCGTAATTCTGATTTTCCGTATATAATCCTCCCAATAAACCATAACTCGCTCTTAATAACTTAGGATCATAAGGGTCTGCAATTTTTCTAGCCTCTAGAGACATTCTCCCAATCTCAATTGCTTTATCCTTTTTTTGACTTTCTGATAACCATCTTGTTAGTTGATAGGCATCAGAACCCAATTGTGTATAATTTTTTATCTCTTTATAATGATCAAAAAGTGAATCATATAAATGCATTTTTTCATTATCACTTCCATCAAGACGATGTATGGAATCTAATGTTGTTGATATTTGTTGACCAAAAAAAAGATTAATATTTCCTAATAGAATGGTAAGGAACAAAAAATATTTATAACAACTTATTTTCATATGAGCCCAATCATTTTAACTAAGATAATTATTTAATCCCTCATGTAAATTACCAGTTTGTTAATATCTTAATTTTAGGTAATAAAAAAAGCTACCTTAATTAAGATAGCTTTTCATGATTTAATTAATTCTTCTAAACTTTAAGCAGAAACCTCTTCACTAGTTTCAACTGTGGCTAGATATCTTTCTGCGTCTAAGGCTGCCATACAACCAGTTCCTGCTGCAGTAACAGCTTGTCTATACTCTTTATCTTGCACATCGCCAGAAGCAAACACACCAGGAATATTTGTTTTTGTTGATTTACCTTCGGTAATGATGTATCCGGTATCATCCATATCAATCTGACCTTTAAAAATATCTGTATTAGGTTTATGCCCAATAGCTATAAAAAGACCCGTAATAGAAATTTCAGACTTTTCTCCTGTTTGGTTATTAACCATTCGTAGACCTTCTACTACCTGATCTCCTAAAACCTCATCTACTTCTGTATTATAAAGCACCTTCAAATTTGGCGTACTATTTACTCTGTGTTGCATCGCCTTAGAAGCTCTCATATAATCTTTACGTACTAGCATCGTTACACTAGAACATATGTTCGCTAAATACGTTGCTTCTTCTGCTGCAGTATCTCCTGCTCCAACAATCGCAACATCTTGTCCTTTATAAAAGAATCCATCACAAACCGCACAAGCTGATACTCCTCCACCTCTAAGCTTTTGTTCACTTGGTAATCCTAGATATTTAGCCGTAGCACCTGTAGAAATAATAACTGCTTCTGCTTCTATTTCTTTTGTATTATCTACAGTAACTTTATGAATTCCTCCAACCTCTGTACTAAATTCTACAGCGGTTACCATTCCTATACGAACCTCAGTTCCAAAACGCTCTGCTTGTTGTTGTAACTGCACCATCATAGTTGGACCATCAATTCCTTCTGGATAACCAGGAAAGTTGTCAACTTCTGTAGTAGTAGTTAATTGACCACCAGGCTCCATACCCGTATACATAACCGGTTTAAGATCTGCTCTTGCTGCATATATAGCCGCAGTATAACCTGCAGGCCCTGAACCTATAATAAGGCATTTTATTCTTTCTATAGTATCTGACATAATCTTCACTTTAATTACTGATGTAAAAGTAGCAATTTGAAGAGAAACCTTACACTAAAGTTATTAAGAATTGTTATCCACTTATAGACATCTTAAATAGATCATTTATTTGAGCTTTTTATGCAACATCTTTAAATAAGTGATTGACTCTCAATTAATTTTAAAATTAAAATAAAAATTAAAACAAATAATCTTAAAGAAAAACCATAATTATCAACATAAAAAATCATAATTAAGATTAGATACCCTACATTTAATCAAAATTAAAAAGGATGACTTTTTTTGATATTTTAGACATCTTAGGAACCATCGCATTTGCTATTTCAGGAGCTTTGAGTGCAATGAACCGAAAATTTGATCTTTTTGGAATATTTATTATTGCCTTTGTAACTTCTATTGGAGGCGGAACACTAAGAGATGTATTGATCGGTGCAACACCTGTTTCCTGGATGCAAAATACACTAAACCTTTATCTAATTAGTGGCGTTACTATCCTATCTATCATCTTTAGAAATAAATTGGATTATCTTAAAAAATCTCTTTTTTTATTTGACACTATCGGATTAGGAATTTTTACAATTATTGGAGTAGAAAAAGGAATACAAACAGAGCTTGCTCCGATAGTCTCGGTTGCTCTGGGAGCCATGACAGGATGTTTTGGAGGCGTTATTAGAGATATCTTATGTAATGAGATACCTGTTATTTTTAGAAAAGAAATATATGCAACTGCATCGATAGCTGGAGGAATTTGTTTTATGGTATTATATCAACTGAATACACCTATGAACATTATTTACATAAGCACAACACTCTTAATTATTGTCATCCGTTTAATCGTTGTAAAATATCGAATATCGTTACCTTTATTTACAGTTATTACCAAAAAGTAACAATAATTTTTGTCATAAAAACTCACTATCTAAAACTAAGCGTTTTACCTTTTTATTGAAAGTGATTAGAACTGAATTAGAAATAATATTCTTTTTAGAAAACTTTTGTAGATTTCATGATTAAATTTATCTTATTTTAAAAAAATACTAATATCCCATTATTTCTTTGGAAATAGGTACTTTTTGGGCTATGTTCGTAACATCGGAAAAGAAATTGCACAATGATCATAGAACCAAGAACTCGCGGATTTATCTGCTTAACGGCACACCCAAAAGGATGTGAAAAAAATGTCCTAAACCAAATAAATTATGTCAAATCAAAAGATCCCATAGAAGGTCCAAAAAATGTTTTAGTCATTGGTGCTTCTACAGGTTTTGGTTTAGCTTCCAGAATTACCAGTGCTTTTGGCTCTAATGCCGCAACAATCGGAGTATTTTTAGAAAAACCTCCCAAGCCCAATAGACCAGCTTCTCCAGGATGGTACAATAGTGCTGCTTTTGAAACGCAAGCACATCAAGCAGGTTTATACGCGAAGAGCATTAATGGAGATGCTTTTTCTGATGACATCAAAAAACAAACAATAGAGCTTATTAAAAAAGATCTTGGACAAATTGATCTTGTTATCTATAGTCTTGCCTCTCCTGTAAGATTACATCCCAAAACAGGTATAAAACATAAATCGGTTCTAAAACCAATTGGCGGTGTTTATACAAACAAGACCGTAGATTTTCATACAGGTGATATATCACAAATATCTATTGATCCCGCAACAGAGGAAGATGTAGCCAATACTATCGCTGTCATGGGTGGAGAAGATTGGTATTTTTGGATAGATGCTTTACAAAAAGAAAATCTATTAGCTCCAAATGCCACTACCGTAGCATATTCTTATATTGGACCAAAACTTACAGAACCAGTATATAGAAAAGGAACTATTGGTCGTGCCAAAGATGATTTAGAGGCTACTGCTTTTAAAATTTCGGATAGTCTTAAAAGTATTAATGGTAAAGCATACGTTTCCGTAAATAAGGCTTTAGTTACGCAGGCAAGTTCAGCTATTCCGGTAATCCCATTATATATTTCATTGCTATACAAAATCATGAAAGAAAATAATGTTCATGAAGGTTGTATAGAGCAAATGGAAAGACTATTCTCAGAAAGATTATACACTACAGAGCAACCAAATACTGATAAGGAAGGTAGAATAAGAGTTGACGACTGGGAAATGAGAGAAGATATTCAAGCTCAAATAAAGGATTTATGGGACAATGCAACCACGGAGACCTTAGGCAGCATTGGTGATCTCGAAGGTTATAACACTGATTTCTTCAACCTTTTTGGTTTTAAAGTAGAAGGAGTGAATTACGATGAAGATGTGAATGAAATCGTGGAAATTCCTGGTTTGCAGAACTAAGTTTTAAGAGAACTGTCATAATAGCTTATTATTATCCTAAAAGCTAAACTGGAAATTAATTTTATCTATTTTTATAAATAAATTGATTTGTATCCATAATATTTATGACAAACTTTGAAGAAAGATTAACAGGTGGGCACCCAAATTCTTTAGGTAATACTGTTGAAGTTGTGGAAGAAGTGTTAGTTGAAAACAAACTTTTTAACGAACTATTCAATTGTTATTTCAGTAATGACGAAATTGTTAGGTTAAGAACTTCTAACGCCATGAAAAGAGTTTGTAAGGTTAATAAACCTTTACTGATTCCATATATAGATAGATTTTTATCAGAGATTTCCAAAATTGATCAAGCTTCTACACAATGGACTTTGTCTCAATTGTTCGAAATGCTAGAGAAAGATATGAGTAATGGACAAATCAAAAAAGCAAAGGAAATCATGAAAAATAACCTTGCTAATCATAATGATTGGATTGTATTGAATCAGACCATGAATACGCTAACCAAATGGTCTAAAAAAGATGAAAATCTAAAATTATGGATCATTCCTCAATTAGAACGGTTGACTTCAGATACCAGAAAATCAGTTTCTGGAAGAGCGCACAAAATGCTCAAAGCTTTGGGATTATAGTCTTTAATTCCATGGAACCAAAACTACGAGGAATATACTTATACTAACACCTCGTAATTAAATAGTAAAAATGCAACAAAACAACATTTGAAAAGTATTTATAACGGAAGACGTACAATCATTACATACAAATTTCGTTATTTTGCAGACAAATCAGAGATACTTGAAAAATACATTTTTCTATATAGTTTTTACACTGCTGTTTTCTACCATTACCTTCTCTCAGGAGAGCAAGAAAATTAAGGTTCAATCAGACCGTACCATTAAAAATGAAGAGCGTTTTCCGGGAGCCACAATTTTAGCGAAGGTGAATAAACAGGTATTTATCGAACATGAAGGAATTGAAATTTGGTGTGATCAAGCTGTTCATTATGGAGAAGACAAATTTGTGAGAGCTTTTGGGAATGTAAAAATGAAGCAAGGTGACACCCTAACCATGACGAGTGCGTATGCAGAATATAATGGTAATAGTAAATTCGCTTATGCCAGAGAAAACGTTTTTTTAGAGACTCCTTCGAATACTTTAAATACAGACACACTATTTTTTGACAGACTTCGTCAACAGGCATATTACCGAAGTGGTGGAACGGTAAAGGATTCTTCTAATACGCTAACCAGTAAAATCGGGAGGTACTTCATGGATAGAAAACAATATTCATTTAATACCCAAGTGAAAATTGTAAATCCAGAAAACACGGTCGATTCGGATCGATTAGATTATTACACCGAAAATGGACATGCGTATTTATATGGTCCTTCTACCGTAAAAGGAAAAGAAAGTACGTTATATTGTGAACGTGGTTTTTATGATACTAAAGTAAAAACAGGCTATGCGATAAAAAATGCACGAATTGATTATGACAATCGTACTGTATTTGGAGATAGTATCTTTTATAACAGTGCTATACAGTTTGCATCTGCTACTAATAATATCAAGGTTTTAGATACAGCTAATAATTCTGTTATCACGGGTCATTATGCAGAAGTTTTTAAAGACAAAGATTCGGTTTTTATTACCAAAAGGGCTTTAGCAGCTACATTACAAGAAAAAGACTCTATTTATATCCATAGTGACACACTTATGGTTACAGGAAAACCTGAACATAGAATTATGAATGGCTTTTATGATGTTCGAATTTTCAAAAGTAATATGAGTGGAAAGAGTGATTCTATTAATGTAGACCAAACTACAGGTTATACCAAAATGGTTGGCAGGCCCATTATATGGTCTCAGAGAAATCAGATGACAGGAGATACAATCAAAATCATTTCTAATACTGAAACTGAGAAATTAGATTCTCTTGTTGTATATCAAAATGCATTTCTTGTTCAAGAAGATACTCTGAAAGCTGGTTACAATCAGGTTAAAGGGCAAACGCTCTATGGCCTTTTTAAAGATAATGAGATATACCAAGTCGATATTGATAAAAATACCGAGACAATTTTTTATCAAAGGGAAAGTGAAGGTGAATTAAAATTGATTGGTATTAATAAAGTATTATCCAGTTCTATAAAACTGCTACTCGAGCAAAGAGAAATTGTTGATGTCTATTATTATCAAAATATTGATGGCACTTTATACAGAGAAATCGATCTACCAGAAAATGCAAGAGAATTATCAGGTTTTGTATGGCGTGGTGATGAACAGATACTTAGCAAAAAGGATCTTGTTAGAGGAGAATCTCCTCCAAAATTAACAAAGATCACCGGAATTCCATTACCCGTAGAAGACGAAGATTTCTTTGATGAGGAAACCTTAAAACGATTGGAAGAAAACAAGTCCGAAGGTTCCCGTTTATTAGAACAGCGACTAGAAGATGCGGAACTCAAAGAAACAAATGAAGAGCTTGATAAATCTACGGAAGAAAAAATCAATGAGGAATTGAATAACCTTAAGAAAAAAGATTCTACCTCTTCTAAAAAGAAGTCTAAAAAGCTAAGCATTGTAGATCCAAACCTAAATCGTACTGCAAAAGAAAGAGATAGCATCACAGTAACAACGCTTAAAAACACGAAAAAAACAGACACTGTTAACAGAGAAAAGTAACTCCTTCTTTTTGGGGTAAAACTCACTAGTATGATTTACCTCATAAGATATTTAAACTCCCATTAGTTTGGATTACCTTTACCTAGGTGAAAGAAGATTTTTTTACATATCAAGCTCAGACAACTCCGCATCCATTAGCGATGGAAATATCTCATGCAGAGGGAAGTTATATTTTTGCCACTAATGGAACAAAATATTTGGACTTCGTTGCAGGTGTTTCTGCTTGTAGTCTAGGCCATAGACACCTAAAAGTGGTAAATGCCATAAAAGAGCAACTAGATAAATACTTGCACGTTATGGTTTATGGAGAATATATCCAACAACCTGCCGTAACACTTACGAAACTCTTAGCTTCTCTCCTACCAGATCCTTTGGAGAAAACTTATTTAACTAACTCTGGTACTGAAGCAATAGAAGGTTCTTTAAAACTAGCAAGAAGAGTTACAGGAAGAAGTCAAATCATTGCTGCTAAGCTTGCCTATCATGGTAACACAATGGGGTCTATGAGTGTGATGGGGTATGAAGAAAGGAAACAAGCCTTTCGGCCACTAATTCCAGATGTATCCTTCATTTCCTTTAATGATGAGGATGATCTAAAACAAATCACCAATAAAACAGCAGGAGTTATTTTGGAAACAATTCAGGGTGGTGCTGGATTTATTATTCCTAAAAATGACTATTTAAGAAAAGTAAAAAAACGCTGTGAAGAAGTTGGAGCCTTGTTAATTCTTGATGAAATCCAACCTGGATTTGGTAGAACGGGCAAGTTATTCGGGTTTCAGAATTACGATATGACTCCAGATATTGTAGTAATGGGTAAAGGTATGGGTGGCGGATTACCGATTGGAGCTTTTACGGCTTCTTCAGAAATGATGAATCAGTTACAAGATAATCCCAAACTAGGACATATTACAACTTTTGGAGGTAATCCGGTTATTGCAGCTGCCGCTTTGGCAACTTTAGAAGAAATCTCACAAAGTGACTTAATGTCAGAAACTCTGGAAAAAGAAAAATTAATTAGATCTTTATTAGTACATCCTTTAATAACAGAAATTAGAGGTGTAGGATTGATGCTAGCTTTAATTACTATTACTCCTGATATTGCTAATGAAATCGTGTTAAAATGCCAAGACAATGGTTTGATATTATTTTGGTTACTTTTTGAACCAAAAGCAGTGAGAATAACACCTCCATTGACTATTTCTAAAGAAGAAATAAAGGAAGGATGCCAAATTATCCTAGAGGTATTAGATAATATTGAATATCCAAAAAACTAATTATATTCTATACTAAATTCATTTAAATTCCTTATATTTAAAGGACTATCTCACCAAAAACACAATTCGATAGAACATCTGGCTTTTTTTAATGGACATGTTAAACCATTCATTTTTAAATGGTACACATTTTGTTAATTAGTTTGTTAAAAACAATTGATTTCTGAAGTAGTATGATGACATTTCATTCGTAATTTTAATACAGAGGAAATCAATAATGCTAACAATAAATTATGTAAAGTATTTTGTATTACTCTTATTTGTTGGGGAAGACAAAAAAAGTTTGTAATACGATTATGATTTATTGGGCATCTTTAATCAACGTGTATGAAATGAGCATATATTACGTTTCTATAATAGAGATATAATCATGCGAATGACATCTGATATTATTAAATAACACAAGCGGATGAAATTTAACCACGAAGAATTCGAAGACAACAATTTCTCAATTAGTCGTTACGAGTCTATGCTGAGATCTAATGATGTGAAATTTTTTGATTCTGATGAGTTTGAATCAATAATCCATCATTATTTAGAAAATGGGAAAATTGCTAAAGCGAAAAAAGCTATTTCTTTAGGGCTTTCACAACATCCATCTTCTGTTAACTTAAAGCTACTACAAGTAGAGGTTTTAGTTTTCGAAGATCGTTTGGATAAAGCAGATCATCTTTTAGCGCAGCTTCATGCTTTAGAGCCTGAAAACGAAGAAATTTATATTCAGAAAGCTAACATCCTTTCTAAACAAAATGATCATATAAAAGCAATTGAGCTATTAACTACTGCATTACAATATACCGGAGACGAGGCAGATGTTTATTCCCTCATAGGAATGGAATATCTGTTTATGGATGATTTCGAAAATGCGAAAGTAAACTTCATGAGATGCTTAGAGGCAGATGATCAAGATTACTCGGCTTTGTATAACATTATTTACTGTTTTGATTTCTTGGAACAACATGAAGAAGCTATCACGTATCTTAATATGTTCTTGGATAAAAACCCATATTGCGAAGTAGCCTGGCATCAGGTAGGTAAGCAATATTTTGACATCAAAGAATATGAAAAAGCATTAGCTGCTTTTGATTTTGCTATCATTAGTGATGAATACTTTATCGGTGCATACTTAGAAAAAGGAAAAGTATTAGAAAAGCTAAAGAGATATGAACAGGCAATAGAAAATTATCGTATCACCTTAGAACTAGATGATCCAACTTCATTTGCTTTATTAAGAATAGGAAAATGTTTTGAAAAACTTGGAAGCGATGATTTAGCAATTCAACATTTCTCTAAAACGGTACATGAAGATCCGTTATTAGATAAAGGGTGGATTGCAATTACTGATTTTTACATGAGAAAGCGCAATTATCAAAAAGCACTTTATTACACGAATAAAGCGATTAGTATCGATGCAGAAAATGTGCTTTATTGGAAACGTTATGCTAAGATTAATAATCGTCTGGCATTTTTCGAAGAAGCAGAACGTGGATATAGAAAAGCGTTAGAACTGGGTAATTACGAGTTAGAAACTTGGCTTAATAGATCTGATATACTAAAATATATTGGTGAATCAGATGCTGCGATTCAAAACATGAATCAAGCTATAGAGTTTTATCCTGAAAATGCTGAGATTCAATATCGATTAGCTGGATTATACTATGAACAACAAGAATATAGCAAAGGGGAATTCCATCTTAGAAAAGGTTTGGAATTAGATCAGGAATATACGATTGTTTTAGAAGAGCTGTTTGAATCGGTTTTCAACCTTTCTTTAGTTCAAAATATTATTTCAGAATACAAAATATAACACCTAATTTATTGTTTATTTTACAATAAAATTGAGTCTTTCAATTTCCTTAGATAACCGCATGTTTTACAACAAAAAATACATACTTTTGTTTGTATAACCATTGTAAAAGCACAAAAAATGCAACGAAGTCTTAAAGACTACCTATTAGTTTCACTAAAAGGAATTGCTATGGGAGCCGCTGATGTTGTTCCTGGAGTTTCTGGAGGTACCATCGCCTTTATATCTGGCATTTATGAAGAATTAATTTCTACGATAAACAATCTTAATATTGCATTTTTTAAAGACTGGAAAAAAGATGGATTAAAAGATACTTGGAAAAAATACAATCTTTCTTTTCTAGTAGCATTATTTGTTGGAATTGCCATTAGTATTCTATCTCTTGTCAAAATAATTAAATGGCTATTACATAATGAACCCTTATTATTGTGGTCCTTTTTTTTCGGATTAGTACTCGCAAGTATCCTTTACATAGGAAAACAGATTACTGCATGGAGCCCAAAAGTCCTTATTAGTATTGTATTAGCTGCTGTAATCTCCTATTTTATTACAATTGCAGAACCTATGGCTTCTCCAGAAAGTCTTTGGTACTTATTGTTTTGCGGGTTCATTGCTATAATTGCTATGATCTTACCTGGAGTTTCGGGCGCATTTATTTTATTGATTCTAGGAGCTTATGAAACTTTTATCGGAATCTTGAATCAGTTTCGAGAAGGACTCACGACCTTTAATGTTAGTTTGCTATGGGAATCTTTTTATAAAATCGTAATAATTGGAATTGGAGCTGTAGCCGGTTTAAAACTATTCTCTAAAGTTCTCAATTGGATGTTCGACAATCATAAAAATATCACTTTAGCATTACTAACTGGTTTTATGATCGGTTCTTTAAATAAACTTTGGCCTTGGAAAGAAGTACTCTCATGGAGAACAAACTCTGAAGGCATAGAAGTACCTTTTATAGAAAAAAGTATTCTACCAGCAAGTTATGAAGGAGATCCTAGAGTAATGTGGGTGCTTATTTTTGTTACTATTGGTTTTCTTTTAATTCTTATATTAGAGCGACTTGCAACAAAAAAGGAAAAGTAAATAATTCATGGCCCAAAACACCAGAACGTTTAGCGATAAGTTTTTTTTAGTCATCAAGGGGTTGGCTATGGGAGCTGCTAACAAAGTACCTGGTGTATCTGGAGGAGTAGTTGCTTTTGTTGCTGGTTTTTATGAAGAATTCATATACTCTTTGCAGAAAATAAATCTCAAAGCATTCAAATTATTTATCAACTTTAGATTTTCCAGCTTCTGGAGATATATTAATGGTAGGTTTTTAGCATTGCTGATCTTGGGAATGCTCATTAGCTATTTTAGTGTATCTAAAATATTGGATTATTTAATCATTCATTACGAGTTATACGTTTGGTCCGCCTTTTTTGGGATGATTATCGGATCTATCTATTATATCGTAAAAGACTTTGATGACTGGAATAGACGCAATATTTGTTTTATCATTATTGGTACAATTGTGGGGATTAGCATTAGTCTATTAGAGCCTGCAAAAGAGAATGACAACTTATTTTTTGTGTTTTTCTGTGGAATTGTTGGTGTTTCTGGTATGACCTTGCCTGGTTTGTCAGGTTCTTTTATTCTTATCTTATTTGGAAACTATGTACTACTACTCGTAGATTCTGTAAATGCTTTATACGATACCATAGCAGATCTTATACGATGGGATTTATCTTTTACAGAAAATGAAAATAGAATCCGATTATTAAAAGTTCTCGTGGTTTTTAGTCTTGGTTCTATTACCGGATTAGTAACGTTATCACATTTTTTAGGATACGTATTAAAACATTATAAAAATGCCACTTTTGCATCGATTATTGGTTTTATTACAGGCTCATTAGGAGTAGTTTGGCCATGGAAATATAAAATGTATAAAAAAGATGAAGTAGGTCAAATTTTAATAGATGCACAAGGCAATCCAATACTTGATAACTACGATCGATATCTACCAGATTTTTCAATCATGTCTACATACATTGCTTTCTTTTTTATTCTCGTGGGTATAGGAATTGTGCTATGGCTAGAATGGTATGGAGAAAAAACTGTAAAAACCAAACCAATATGAGTACATATGGATTATTAGGAAGAGATATAGGCTACTCCTTTTCCAGAAATTATTTTTCCACTAGATTCGAAAAAGAAAATCTACCACATCATTACATAAACTTTGATCTTAAATCTATTGAAGAGCTTAAAGAGGTACTCCAAAATAAGGAAATCCATGGCATGAATGTCACTATTCCTTATAAAGAAGAAGTGATTCCATATTTAGATACTTTGGATCCAATAGCAAAAGAAATCGGAGCTGTTAATGTTATCAAGTTTGAAAATAATGGAAAGCTTACAGGATACAATAGTGATTATTATGGTTTTACTGAATCACTAAAACCACTACTTACCCCAAAAGTAAAAAAAGCACTCATTCTTGGAACCGGCGGCGCCTCAAAAGCAATTGCCTATGCGCTAGAAAAACTAGATATTAAGTATACTTTTGTATCTAGAAATCCAGATTTTAAAGAACTTAGTTATAACGATTTGGATGAAGATATTATCAGAGATTTTAAATTAATCATCAACTGTACTCCTTTAGGCACACACCCTAAAGTTCAAAATCATCCAGATATCCCGTTTGAGCATCTAGGCGAAAATCATATTTTATACGATCTTATCTATAATCCAGAAGAAACAACCTTTATGAGAAAAGGTAAGGAAAAAGGTGCCAAAACTATTAATGGTCTACGAATGCTTGTACTACAAGCAGAAAGATCTTGGGAAATCTGGAATTCATAATTTTTGATATTACTTCCTAATAAATAATATACTTTTCCTACAAATGTAATTCCTAAAACAAAGTATTTGCTTTGAGTTTATATAAGATGTTAGTATCTTAGACAATCGTTAATCTCCGATAAACAAAAACATTAATACGATGTCCACACACGATAACCTGCCTCAGGCAGATGGAAATGAAGAAAAAAAGGCTGAATCTCCTATTGAAAGCATAGAGAATCCTACTACCAAAGAATCTGAATCTGTTACACCTGTAGTAGAAGAAAATGCGCCAAATGATGGTGCAGAAGTAGAAGAAGCTTCTAATAACGAAGTTACGACAGAAGAACCATCATCTTCAGAAAAAGAAGAAGTGGTAGCAGAAATTCCTAAGGAAGAGGTTCCTGCAGAATCTTCCGATGACGCTATTCAAAATGAAATGGATGAGGCAGTTGCTAAGGATAGCGAAGATGAGGCAAAATTAGAACGTCATGATATTGAAAAGAAAGATTATCATGCCATGACTAAAGATCAGCTTATCTCAGAATTAAGGCATCTTATAAAAAATGAGAAGATTCAAGCTATAAAAGAGCATGTAGAAGAGATTAAAACTGAATTTAACGCTAAATTTAATGAAGAAGTAGAACAGAAAAAAGATGAGTTCTTAGCTGAGGGTGGTAACATTATTGATTTTTACTACTCTACTCCTCTTAAAAAAGAATTCAATTCTGTTTATTTTGATTATAAAGAAAAAAGAAACGCTTACTACCAAAATCTAAAAAAAGACCTTCAGGTAAATCTTCAAAAGAGATTAGATATTATTGAAGAGCTTAAAGGACTATTAAACGTAGAAGAAAATATTAATTCTACTTATAATCACTTTAAGGAAATTAAAGAAAGGTGGCACAATGCAGGACCGATTCCAAGAGATAAATACAACACCGTTTGGAATACGTATCATCACCATACCGAAAACTTTTATGATTTCCTTCATCTCAATAGAGACTTTAGGGATCTTGATTTCAAGCATAATCTAGAACAGAAACTAAAAATTATCGAGCGTGCCACAGAACTTGCACAAGAAACAGATGTAAATCGAGCTTTTAGAGAATTACAAATTCTTCATAAAATGTGGAAGGAAGATTTAGGTCCTGTTGCTAAAGAATATAGAGAACCTATCTGGGAAAAATTTAGTGCTCTTACCAAACAAATTCATGAAAACCGACAAGAATTTTTCAAAGTTCAGGATAAGGTTTATGAACAGAATTTATTGGTAAAGCAAGGAATCATTACTAAAATAGTCGAAGTTTCTTCTGACCATCCTAAAAATCACAATGGATGGCAACAAAAAATTAAGGAAATAGAAGCATTAAGAGAAGATTTCTTTAAAGCAGGAAAAGTTCCATTAAGTGCTAACGAAGAAACCTGGAGTCAGTTTAAAAGTGCGGTTCGAGATTTTAACAGAAATAAAAATGCCTTTTATAAAGGTCTTAAAAAAGATCAATTCGAGAATCTAAACAAAAAGATGGAATTGATCAAAATTGCTGAAGATAATAAGGATAGTGATGACTTTTCTGTTACTACCCCGTTAATGAAAAAAATCCAAGCCGACTGGAAAAAGATCGGTCATGTGCCTAGAAAAGACAGTGACCGTATCTGGAAAAGATTTAAGGATGCATGCAACTTTTATTTTGATAGAATCCATGCAGAGAAAAATGAGGCAAATAAGGAAGAATTAGTTTCTTACGAGAAAAAGCTAGCACATATTGAAGCTCTCAAAGAACTAAAGTTATCTGGTGATCCTAAAAACGATTTAGATACCATTAAGGATAATATAAAAATGTGGAAAAGTTTAGGGAGAGTACCTTATAAAAAAAGAAATATAGAGTCGGATTATCATAAAGTGTTGGACGGATTTTTTGAGCAATTAAATCTAAGTCGTCAAGAAACGGAAATGATTAAATATGAGAATAAATTAAATTCTTTAGCCAACCAATCAGATGATAGAGCACTACGCAATGAACAAAACTTTATTCGTAAAAAAATAGAGGAGGTTCATAATGAAATTCGACAACTAGAAAATAATTTACAGTTTTTCAAAAATGCAGATGACTCCAACCCCCTTGTGATTGATGTGAGAAAAAACATTGAAAAACATAAGGAAAGTCTAAACGTTTGGAAAAATAAACTCAAAAAAATCAAAGAACTTTAATTAAGTTATAGATTTAATGATCAATTGCGCTCTTTGTGGTTCAGAAACCCGGAAATTTACTGAAATACAAGAGCGCATATATTATCAATGCATTAACTGTAATGGGATATCATTAGATTTTTCTTTTTACCTAACAGATACGCAAGAAAAAGAACGTTATGAAATTCATAATAATGATGTAACCGATCCTGGATATCAGAACTTCGTATCTCCTATTGTTAATGCTATCGCAAGAAACTATACACCACAACAAAAAGGTTTAGATTTTGGTAGTGGAACAGGACCGGTCATAACTACAATGCTCCGAAAACAAGGATATGATGTTACTACGTATGATCCCTTTTTCGATCCCAATCCCAATGCATTAATACAAACCTATGATTATATTGCTTGCTGCGAAGTAATGGAACATTTTCATCATCCAAATAAGGAATTTGCTCTACTACATTCCTTACTTAAAGAAAATGGCACCTTATATTGTAAAACTTATCTTTATAATTCATCCATTAATTTTAATTCTTGGTGGTATAAAAACGACCCTACTCACGTTTTCTTTTACACAGAAAAGACATTGCAATGCATAAAGTCTAAATTTAATTTTAGCAAACTAATTATTTCTGACAAGCTGATTTGTTTTAGACGATAAGGTATTTTGTTTTATATCTAACAAAACTCAAATATTATACCTTCTACAATACTCTTATTACAAATCTTATCAACACGAAAACGTTTGAGTAATCAACTACTTCTATTAGTACTTATTTATTCCCTAAATTGCATAATTATCATTTTTATCGATAAAATAATATTACTAACGCAATAATACTTGAAACTTTATAACTATATGACAATTTAAACACTATTTCTTTTAAAAGAAGATTATTACACAAGACACAATTCAAACACTAAAACTTATGAAAAACTCACTACCTAAACTCTTAGGCATTATTTGTCTATGGAGTTTATCACTCAATTCATTTTTTGTAAATGCCCAAACTGATTTTAGAGAAGAAACTATTTACTTCCTCTTAACCACTCGTTTTTTTGATGGTGACCCTAATAACAATGTACCTACAGAATGGTCCTCCTACAATCCAGACCCGAATATCAACCCCACCATTACAGATCCTAATGATGTAACGTGGAAAGGTGATTTTAAAGGATTAATTCAAAAACTAGACTATATCAAGGATCTTGGTTTCACAGCTATTTGGATTACTCCTATTGTACATAATAGAAGTCCTTTGGATTATCATGGTTATCATGCTTGGGATTTTACAAAGGTTGATCCCCGTTTAGAATCTCCTGGAGCTACGTTTCAGGATTTGATAAATGAAGTTCATGCGCGTGATATGAAGATTGTATTAGATGTTGTTACCAATCATGCAGGTCGTTTTGGGATTAAAGATGTAGCTGAAATAAAGTACAATACAGATCCCACCAAACCGTGGTACGCGCCAGACAACCCTAATTGGGAGTATGATGGTTTAACACCAAATCCAGAAGATGGATTAATTTGGAGTCGTGCAAACCTTGCAGAAATGCCACCTCCTTACAATCAAGATCTTTCTGCCTTTAATTTTCCTAGCAAAGAAAGCTATGTAGACACTTCGGATCCAGATTGGTATCATCATTCAGGGAATGGATTTGCACAAGGTTTTGATGATATAGAAAATTTACACAACAGAGCTTTAGCAGGAGATACACCGGATTTAAACACAGGAAGTCAATTAGTTAGAGATTATCTTGTAAATGCTTATGCTACATTTATTAATATGGGAGTTGATGCATTTCGTTGGGATACAGTTAAGCATATGAGTAAAGAAGATATCATTTATTTCTACGATGCTTTTAAGGCTATTAACCCTGATCTCTTTATTTTTGGAGAAGTTGCGCAACTAAGGCACGAGTTACATCCTGTTGATGAAATCAATCCTCATTATTATACTTGGAGAGGTGCAGTAAACAATTCAGAACCTTTAGATCTTGCTGTAATTGATTTCTTTGGTGAAGCGACATTTCACGGAACTTTTGAAGAAGGACAGTCTTTCCCAACAGTGAAAGCAGCAGCACGTTATGACCATTTATATAGTGATCCCTCGACTTTGATAACATGGTTAGACAATCATGATTTTGGTCCTAATAATGATTGGAATAGAAGATATGGCGGTACTGATGAAAATTTAGCCGCATGTATGAACTTTATGTTTACATGGCGAGGAATTCCGGTAGTCTACTATGGAACTGAAATGAGATTTAAAGCTGGAGAATTTAATGATATTCATAATGCTGCAGGTATCGAACAATCAATTGATAAAACTGGTAGAGCCTACTACGGAGATGTAATAGACCAAGCTCCTAGCCATAAAATATACCAACATATAAGAAAGTTAAATGCTATTAGAAAAGCTGTTCCAGCACTCCAAAAAGGAAGTTGGGATTGGAAAGAAGCTCCAGGAAATGCGGTATCGTATCGCAGAGTACATCAAAATAGTGAAGTTGCTGTAGGACTAGCAAAAGATGGAAATGCTTCTTTTAACATCTCCGGAATGACTAATGGTGTATATAGAGATGCTGTTACTGGAAGAGAAATTTTTGCACAAAACGGAGTATTAAATTTTACCGTAACCTCAGGATCCGCTGGGATCTACGTACTTAATGGACCTGGACTCATTGGAGGCTGCGGTGGTGGTTTCTTCGAGAATTGCGTTAATGGACCAAGTAATCCTGTAGTTATAATGAATCCAAATACTACCAACTCCGAAGATCCTATTCAAATTACTATGGATGGTGTTGGAGGAGCTGGTGCCCCATACGCTATTTATTATACGTTGGATGGATCTACTCCAAATAGTTCGAGTACTTTATATAACAGTGCATTTACGATCATAGAATCTACCACTATCAAAGCTATCGCCTACGATAGAGATGGAGTAGCTTCAGATATTCTAACAAAAAATTATAGAATTGGTCCTATTGAAGGATTACATGTATATTTTAAGAAACCATCTTCTTGGTCTCAGGCTAATGTTCATTATTGGAATGAATCACCAGATGTATTACCAACTAGTAATTGGCCAGGTCCTCAAATGAATCAAATAGACAATTCTGAATGGTATGAATATATTTTTGAAGGCGTTCAGAGTACTAATTTACTATTTAATGATAATGGCGGTGCTAAAACTGATGACCTAACAAGAGATAGAGATGGATGGTACGATGATGGAGTATGGTATGATACTGATCCTAGAGTTGATGTTAATACCCCTCCAGTGGTATCTATATCTCCAAACGGTGGAACTTTTAACATCGGAGAAACTGTAAACATTACATTAAGTGCTACAGACAATTCTTCTGCAGGAATTGAAATTTATTATACATTAAATGGTAATGATCCTTCATCATCCTCAACTCGTTATACGAACCCTATATCCATTACATCTGATACTACCATAAAAGCAATTGCATATGATTCGGAAGGATTAACTTCTACAATAGCAAGCAATTCTTTCACATTTACAGACGGAACTACTGATTCGATGACCATATATTACAAAGGTAATTTAACAAACCCTTCTATATACTATTGGAACACTACTCCAACAGCAAGTAATGTACCTTGGCCTGGAGTAGTAATGACTCCTATTGGTAACGACTGGTATTCTTTTACTTTTGACAATATAAGTTGTTCTAATATTATATTTAGCAATAATGGCGCATCACAAACAGAAGATCTTCAAAGATGTGGAGATGGATGGTATTATAACGGCATTTGGTACGATAGTAATCCTGAAGAGAATCAAGATCTTACCTTGTATTTTAAATCAGATTCTTTTACATCACCAACAATCTATTTTTGGAATGCTACGCCATCTGGCATAACAACATCTTGGCCTGGTGAAGCTATGACTTTGGACTCTAATGGTTGGTATAGCTATACCTTATCTAATACTTCTTGTTCTAATTTAATATTTAGTAATAATGGAGCATCACAAACACCTGATCTTAATAGGTGTCAGAATGGGTGGTACTATAATGGAACTTGGTATGATCAAAATCCGGATAACTTAAGATTAAACAATACTAATGACAAACTATCCGTAGAAGATGTAAAAGTATTTCCAAATCCTCTTGAAGAAACATCTGTACTTCAACTACAAGTTAGACAATCAACCAGTCTCGTAAAAATTGAATTAATAAACGTATACGGTGCGTCACAAACCATTATCAATGGTAAAATAAATGAAGGAATTCATCAATATGAACTTGGTAAAACACCATTAGCCAGTGGTATTTACTTTTGTAAAATTACTATGGATGGTAAATCTTTAACTAAAAAGGTAATTAAACGCTAGGAAGTGTTCATTTACTAAACAAAAGCCCTTACTTAAGTTATATAGCTATGAGTAAGGGTTTTTATATGATAAATTAAGCAAATCCTACATTAAAAACTACCTAGAAAATTATTTTGAAAAATCATTTTTACGTACCACTCTACTGATGAAGATAATTTCAATGTTCATTCCTAGGCAGTTTTAAAAAAGTATAAAAACTCAACAATTAACTTCCATATCCTAGATTTTGCACCAAATTAGGTTTAGCATCCCTTTCTCTTTTTGAAATTAGCATTACTAAAGAATTATTATAATTTAATGGATCAATCACCCATTATTATCTTTTTATATAATGCTATGTAAATCTTTAAAATACTAATCATCTTTTAGGATTATAGTTCATAGCGTGTAAAGTTGATTGCATCTGAGATTATAGTATTTGATCGTTCTAGAGACTTAATTACATTTTTTAAGAAATATCTTCTATCTCTAGAAGATATTTTTATCACACGCTTTTTTAAAACTTTATACTATGATAAATTAAAAAGCAAGGCAAGAGTATATTGAAGGCTAACCCAATAATACATCACCGATAAGAATAAACTACACGACCTTTATCGGTAATTCTCTTGCCTATATATGATTACTAGGTAAAGGAAGTTATAGCGAAAAAAAAATTAGGTAAAGCCTATAAACATTTACCTTGCCGACAAAGATTACCTTTTACCAGTACGTTAAAATCTTACCCAAAAAAGGCACATCCACGAGTCTTAACATAAGTAGCATTACAGAAAATTGTGACATGTTAATTCATCTCTTTTTATAACAGATTTTAAAGCGATGATTACGGTTACATTTTAAAACTAACAATACACGAAACTTATTTTTTAAAACCGAATCGATAATATTTTATATTCTAATACAAGATATCCTAAAACCTCTATAGTAAGATCTTAATAAATTAAATTAAGATATTTAATCTTTTAAAATATAACAGATAGCGTATTTAAATGAATAAAAAAGGCCATTGAAGGTGTATACCGACAATGACCTTTTAGAGTAATTAATGAAAAGTAATTCTAATAAAACACTTCTTATTAAATTCCTATCACAATTTTAAATTAGTAACCAGGATTCTGATCCAAGAAAGGAGACAAATCTCTAATTCCTTGTGGTATTGGATATATTGTTCTATCCATTCCCGGAGCAGATAATGCTTCATTAGGTTGTCCAGGTCTTCTTAAACTCAAGTTATTTCTCAAAAGATCCATTCTTCTTTGTCCTTCAAATGCCAATTCTTTTCTACGTTCGTTTAAGATAATTTCTAAAGTAACACTTGTTAAATCAGGCAATCCAGCTCTGCTTCTTAAAGCATTTATATCTTCTAACGGTGTAGCTCCTATAGCTGTTCCTCCTCTAAAATTTGCTTCCGCTCTAGTAAGATACATTTCGGTCACTCTTAATACAGGTGCATCATCGGAATTATTAACATCTTCTGGAAATTTACTTGTAAATATTCTATCAGCACCTTCTGCTCCAGGTCCTGTTTGTGTTAAATTATCAAATCGTAAATCTCCTGGTTCTTCTGCATAGGCATCCAATAAATTTTGAGAAAAAGGCACATCACCTCTACCACCATTAACAGGATTACTTAATCCAGAGAAACCTTGTCCGGAATCTTGTCCATTAACAGCGTCATTAACCAATGTAAATATATGCTCTGGTGAATCAGGTGAGTCGTAAAAAGTATAATCAGGGGCTAAACTATAAAAAGAACTACTGATAATATCATTTGCAAAATTTGCGGCATCATTCCAACGCTCTTCATAAAGTGCCTTTCTTGCTAACAATGCATTAACAGCTCCTTGATTAGCTAATATCCTGGTATCTGATGGTAAATCTGAAATAATATCTAACAATTCAGTCTCGACAAAATCGTACACCTGTCCTAAAGTAGCTCTTGGTAACTCTTGACCTAGCTCTGAAGACACTACAAGAGGAACACTTAAATTGTTTACCCCTTCTCCTACTTGCAATGGTTGTCCAAAAATAGTTGAGATATTAAAATATACCAATGCTCTCATAAACCTGGCTTCTGCAATCGCTTGTGCTCGCTGAGCATCTGTGAAATTATCATCCTGAACTAAAGGAACATTATCAATTACTAGGTTTGCTGCTCCGATAACTTCGTAATTATCGTCCCACATTGCAAAAATTGAAGTATTCGCTGCTAAAGTAGCATAATCTCTAATCTCTCCAAATGTTGTGAATGTTCCAATAAATTCTACATTATCAGATTGCCATTCTGTACTAAACTGTAATGTCCCATTTAATACATCATCTTGTTGCGACAAATTATAAATACCTGTTACAGCACCTAACGCTAATGGACCATTCGAAAATACAACATCACTAACTGTCAGATCCTCTGGTAATAACTCTACTCTATCTTCGCAAGAAGTAGTTAGTATTACTATTAAAGCTAATAACAGTAAACTAAATTTATTATTTTTATTTATTCTTGTTTTCATACGTATAAATTATATCGTTAAACGGTTTAAAAGGACAGATTAATTCCAAAAGTATATGTTGATGCCTGAGGTAAGGTGAAGAAATCCTGACCTGCAGCATCAAAACCATCGGAACCATTAGATACTTCTGGATCATACCCGTCTAATCCATCACTTTTAAAAGTTAACAAATTAGTAGCCGTGGCATAAAATCTCACTTTATTAACAAAAATCTTATCTAACAAACTATCTGAAAGTGAATATGATAGAGTAACATTTTTTAACCTAACAAAAGATCCGTCTTCTAACTGCGCTGTTGAATTTTGGTTAAATGTATTTATAGTTGGACTATCAGGGCTTGGAATAAACGCCTGATCACCTGGCTGTTGCCAAACATTCAACACTCTTGTTGTTTTATTAAATCCGCTTATTGGATTTTCTGTAAATGCTCTAGATGTTAGTAAAATATCATTACCAAAAGAAAAATTAAACAATGTATTTAATGACCAATTCTTATAAGTAAATACGTTAGAAAAACCTCCAACTACATCTGGATTAGCCTGCCCAACGATTCTTCTGTCTGCAGCTACCGGAGTGGTAGTAGGATTACCATCAGCTCCTAACCATTCAGCATCTCCAGTTTGAGGATTCACTCCTAAATATGGAATTAGATACCAAGAATTTACGGAATATCCTTCTATAGCTCTTTGTCCTGAAAACGCAAGGGATCCTCCTGTCCTATCTACAAATTTATTTCCTCTTTCATCTACACTAATACCATCCGGAAGATTTGTTACTTCATTTTCATTAAACCCTAAATTTAAACTAGAAGTCCATTTAAGACCATCATTTGCCCCTGTAAGTATAACAGCGTCTATAGTAAGGTCAACTCCTCTATTTTCTAATTCTCCAATATTTCTGTTCACACCATTTATTCCATTGTTAAATGTTGGATCAACAGGAACGAATAAAATTAAATCATCTGTTACGTTGTTATAGTATTCTACGTTAAACGTTAACCTTCTATTAAAAAATGCAGCTGTTAATCCTACGTCACGTGTTGTAGTACTTTCCCACTGTAAATCTGGATTACTAAGTGTCGACGGTGTCAATCCTGGATTACCGTTAAAATTATTTCCTGCGAAAAGACCTAATGCTGGGAAAAGATTTGCGTTACCAATTCTATCATTTCCGGTAGTACCATAACTTGCATTTAATTTTAATCCCTGGATCCATTCTACATTATCCATAAAAGCTTCATCAGAAATATTCCATCCAACAGCTGCAGACCAAAATGTTCCAAACCTATTATTAGCTCCAAATACAGAAGAACCATCTCTCCTGATAGAGCCTTCGAGAATATATCTTCCGTCAGCATAATCATAAGTAACTCGCCCTAAATAAGATACTAACCTAGTAGCATCACCGCTTGAAGATGTAACAGGAAAAGTAGAAGCTGATTCTATATTTTGTTGCGCATCGGATAAAAACCCTGTTCCTTGCGTTTGAACGTTTCTAAATTGATTATCCTCAAAGGAAGATCCTGCTAAAACACTCAAATTATGAGCATCACCAAAAGTTTTATTATATGATAATAAACTGTTAAGAATATATCTATTTTGTTGAAATACAGAATTAGCAGCAAATCCCTCTGGATTTAACAATTCAACATTTCTCTGTTGATTTTCGGTAAAAACTCTATCGATTCCTACGTCTTGTTTAAAACTTAAACCATCGATTAAAGAAGATAGATTAAAATCTAAAGAACCATTGGCTACAATACGTGTTGTAGTAGCTAAGTTCAGGTTTAATGCTTCTTGTGCAATTACATTACCACCTCCAACATTACCTGTTGTAGTAAAATTACCGTTTTCATCAAAAGGTTCTACATCTGGTCTTTGTAATAATGCAATAGTGTAAGGAGAAGCGAAACTATTTTCATTAGGAACCCTATCGAACCTATTATGAGATACGTTTGCGTTTAAAGTGGTTTTTAACCAATCAGTAGCATTCACTTGAATATTGGATCTAAAACTTGTTCTTTCCAAATTATCTCCTACTCTTATACCTTCAATATCTTCACGCGTAGCCCCAATGAAGTAATTTGATTTTTCATTACCACCTCTAACGCTAAAGTTATAGGATTGACTCACTGCAGTTCTTAAAACAGCATCTAATGCATCAAACTCACCTCCCGCGTCAGTAAGTGGACCTGCACTTACAGCCGAGCCGTTTCTTACAAGCGTAGTAAAATCAATATATTGCTGAGAATTTAACAAATCTGGAGTATCTGTTATGTTCGCAAATGAGGTATTCACATCTATATCTACCGTAACTCTACCGTTTTTATTTCCTTTCTTTGTGGTAATAAGTACCACTCCGTTACCTCCTCGAGATCCATATAGTGCAGCTGCTGCGGCTGATTTTAAAACAGATATACTTTCAATATCATTTGGATTGATACTTGCTAATGGATTAATCCCAGCTCCAGTTCCTTGATTAAAAGTAGTAAAAGCATCTCCTAAAGGCACACCATCTATCACGAATAAAGGTCTAGTATTACTTGTTATAGAACTATTACCTCTAATATTAATTGTCGGAGAAGCTCCTAAACCTCCAGAACTAGAAAACACTTGAACACCCGCAGCTTGCCCTTGTAAAATATTCTGTGGAGAATCTGTAATAATATCTTGGATATCACTATTAGTAACAGTACTAACACTAGTAACTAATTTTTTTTGAGTTTGCGCTCCATATGCTACTACTACTACCTCTTCAAGTTCATCGGCTGATGTTTCTAGTTGTACATTTATCACACTTCCGTCACCCACCGCAATTTCTTTTGTAGTAAAACCTACAAAACTAAATGTTAATATAGCTCCCTTGTTTGTATCAATACTATAATTACCATCAAAATCAGTTTGTGTCCCGTTGGTCGTATTTTTTACCACCACGTTTACACCTGGCAAAGGTAATCCGTCACTATCCGTTACTGTACCCGTTATTGTTTTTTGTTGTGCAAAAACAATACTAGAGAGAAAAAAAACAAATAGTAATAATTTGTAATCAAGTTGTTTCATAAATAAAATTTCATAAATTAAACCTCAGTTAGAAATTACAGAAGGGAGAAAAGGTAAATTGAGATTGATGGCTAATTCAATTTATCTAATGACATATTATAAAAGGAATCAAATAATTTCGTAGATAATACAATTTCCCTTACTCCTTTCTGCAATTTTCTGACAAAGCAAGTAATTATGGGGGTTGAACTAGTTAAAACTGATCAAGCTTTACCTATTTACCGATAAAATTTTACCTATTTACCTAATTTTATTCTTGAAGATTCATTTATTAGTGAATACATTAACTATAGAGTTCATTTATTAGCTTTTGCGAAGTGAAAAACTGATAAAAAAATAGGGACTATACACTAAAATTTCTGAGGTACTCTGAAGGGGTAACGTCGTTATATTTCTTAAAAGACTTGTTAAAAGTAACCTTATTATTAAAACCAACTTCATACGCCACATCAATGATATTTACTCCTTTTGATTTATCTTTCTTAAGAATACTTATGGCCTCATTGATTCTATATGAATTAATAAGATCAAAGAAATTAAGACCAAAATGCTCATTTATGACTTGGGAAGTATTATGTCTATTTGTATCTAAAAGATCAGCAAGTTTTTGTAACGTAATGTCATTGTATCTATATACTTTTTCCTTATCCAATAAATAAACCAATTTATCTTTCAATTCTATAGACAACTTTGTGGTTAAACTGGAAGAGCTGTATTTGTAATTATTTGGTAATCTACTCTCACCTTTTGCCACAACTAAACCGTCTTTTTCTCTTACTAATGCTAAATTAAAAAATGTATTATAACTTATATAAAGCACTAAAAAAGTCATAACAAAAACCTGTAAATTAAAAAGTAAACTCCCTATCTCGTACTTTTCAAAAACAAGAACATAAAATCCATAGAAAATAGTATAAAAACTATAAAACAAGATTAGATTTCTTTGCCAATTAGTTTCTAATTGACTAGTCATCCTATGGGTAATTTTCCTCTTTTTATATTTTAAGATTATTAAAATACCATAAACTGTTAAAGATATTAACTTAGCAATCATTATTAATAAAGCATAAGGTCTCTCATTATTTATAATCATGTGCAGTTTTTCAGTTCTCGACAATGCATACACTGGAATTATTAACCCTATGAATATTACTGTAGGAACTAGGTGTAATAAATCTATTTTCTGAAAAGTGTATTTTTCATTGATTCGTTTAAAATAGAAGTAAATAAGCGGTCCATATAAAAAAGAAAAAGAGGCTGATATATATAAGGTATGAGGTAAACAAAATTCATAGTTTGTAATAAAAACACTAATCCTAAGAACGAAAAATGAATGCAACAGAAGAAAAAAGCCAATTAGCAGATTAGCTTTTCTATCTTTTACAGGTCTAAAGATTAATATTGTAGAAATAAAAACTCCTATAAATCCAACATATAGACAGAATAAAGCCCATCCATTTATATTTCGCTGATATTTTTTTTGTAATTTCTTAAAGGGCGTTGAACCTTTTAATGATTCAAAATTGCTATGGTCAACAAATGAAACATCCAAAGTCGCTTTTATATATTTTTCAATATATAGAACCGCTTCTTCATGATTTTCAGATTTAGCATTAGCAAAAGCAATTCTTTTAAATAAATATGTAGAATCAATGTAATTTGTTTTCGGTACATCATTGTATCCCAAAGTGGCTTCATTATGATAGGATGAATTGAAAAAAGAATTTATTAATTCTATTTTTTTAATTTGATTAGTCCTATAATCATAAGAGGGTAATTCGATATTATTAGCGCGTAGATCAGTCACGCAAATTAAGCATATAAGAGTTATCCACATTGATGTGGATTTTATATTACGTTGAGTTTGATACATATTCACCTGAATATTTAGGGATGGGTAAAAATACTATTAGTGTAGAGCCATTTTTACAATATTTTTTAAATACATGTATGACGATTATTAAATAATACTAAAGCTTATTTAAAACATTTAAAATTCTATTGATCAACATATTAAAAAAGAAAAAAACATCAAAAACATTTCAGTTTTTTTGTTAAATCATTAACTAATAATAGTGTTAATTAACACTTAATTAATACATCCTACCTGTTAAGTCAATCATCCTAATTATGACGTATAATGTACTTATCAACGGAACTCTTAAATGCCTATATCGAACTCTACCCAAATATTTTATATATAGACCAAAATGATGTTAAACGAAAAATACTGCTTCATTTAATGAATTACTCGAAAACAGAAGTAGTTTCTAATGTAAGACGGGAAAACTTTTTATACCCCAATCTACTAACATCAATAAATTATAATTCCTTTATTAAGGAAAGAAAAGTATATTTAAAACGTATAAAAAACTAAGCAACTAATGATTTAAGATATTCAGAAGGAGTAATTTGATTATACTTTTTAAAAGATTTATTGAACGTTACTTTGTTATTAAAACCGACCTCATAGGCAATATCAATAATATTAAAGTTTTTATGTCTTTCTTCTTTTAACAGCTCTTTTGCTTCTTCAATTCTATATTTATTAATAAGTTCAAAAAAGTTCAAATTAAAATGCTCATTAATAATCTGAGAAGTATTATGCCTTGTGGTATCCATTAACTCAGATAACTTCTGTAATGTAATATCATTTTGCTTATAGACTTTATGATCATTTAATAGATGTAATAACTTTTGTTTTAATTCTATTGATAAGCTTTCTGTAAGCCCTGATTTTACATATTTAATTACAGGAATTTTATCTTTTGGTTGAGTTCTTATTATTTTAAGACTACCAAAAATACTTGGCTGTACAAATGCTGTGTAGCTCACATACAATACTAAAGATGCCATTAAACCAACTTGCATATTAAATAAAAATCCACTGTAAATTTCAGAAAAGATTAAAAACGTGTATACGCTATATGTTATAATATAAAGCGAACAAAAAACAACAATATTTCTTTGCCAAATAAACTTTACTCTAGATATTTTACGAGTATTCTTTATTCTTAACGATTTCAAATACATTCTGATAACTAAGACCCCATAAACAATTAAAGAAACTAATTTAACAATAGTAATAAGTCTTATGTACGGGTAGGTTCCATGTATTAATATTCGTAGTTTTTCTTCAGAAGATTGTAAATAAATTGGCATAAGAATACCAACAATTAAGAGTAAAGTTGGTACCAAATGTAATAGGTCATATTTTCTAAACTTGTGTTTCTGTATAACCCTTTTGAAATAAAAATATATTAGAGGACCATATAAAAAAGAAAAAGAAGTAGATATATATAAACTATGTGAAAAATAGTATTGATAATTTGTTAGCAAAGCACAAATATGTAGTATAAAAAAGGAATGTAGTAAAACAAAAAAGCTCATCAAAAGATTAGCCACCTTATCTGATCTTTTTCTAAGATTAAGAACAATGGAGACAAAAAAACCAATAAGACCAATATATAAGCAGATTATAGACCAGACATCTATCTTTTTGAGATATTTAGCCGCTAACAGCTGATATGCTTTTGAATCACTAATTTTATCAAAAAAACTGTGCCCTACAACGTTAAGATCTAAACTTGCTTTAACATACCTATCAATATATTGTACAGCTAGTTCTGGTTCATTCATTTCAGAGTATGTAAAAGCTAACTTCTGAAATACAGCGAGGGAATCAGCTTTCTTTTCATTCAAACTTTGCAAATATTCATCTATTACCTCCTGATAATGTTTCGTGCTATTTTCATTATCTGTTAATAAAAATGAAGAAGTATTTTTTGTTTTATTTATATCATAGGAAGTACTGCTCCATCCATTAAAAGAAGAATAAATGAGCATTAATAAAAGAACACTCAATAACGATATTGATGTATTTTTGTTTGAGTTAGCCACACAATTATTTTTACATAATTATACCACCTAATTTACAATAACTTTTTCATAATTTTTTCATAAAGAGGGGTTTCCCGATAATATCTTACTAAAAAATTCAGTAAAACCGAGGGTTTACAGACCATTAAAATTTTATGAAAAATATGGTATTACCGTAAAAAAAGTACAAAAACTCAATAAATACAATTAAAAACAAATCACAAAAAAGACACAAATACATCTTTTTAATTATTCGACAACTAAAAAATAATCTTAATTCTATAATGAACTAAAGCTTTTTAGCTTCTTCCCAAAACACATCCATTTCTGCTAATGACATATCTTTTAAACTTTTGTTTTTTTCCCTAGCCTTATTCTCTAAGAACTGAAAACGTTTCATAAATTTTTTATTAGTTCTTTCCAATGCGTCCTCAGGATTAACGTTTAAAAATCGGGCATAATTGATCATGGAAAACAATACATCTCCAAACTCAGATTCTATTTTATCTATATCCTGTTTTTCGATTTCGTATTGGAGCTCAGAAAGTTCTTCTTCTAATTTTTCGAAAACCTGTTTCGGTTCTTCCCAATCGAATCCTACACCCGCTACTTTATCTTGTATTCTACTTGCCTTTACCATTGCAGGTAAAGATTTCGGAACTCCCTCCAAGACACTTTTCTTACCCTCTTTTAATTTGAGGTTTTCCCAATTGCGTTTTACATCTTCTTCGTTATCAACCATTACATCTCCATAAATATGAGGATGACGGTTAATCAGTTTTTCACATATAGAATTTGCTACATCTGCAATATCGAAATCATTTGTTTCGCTACCAATTTTTGAATAAAAAACAATATGCAATAACAGATCTCCGAGTTCTTTCTTTACTTCATCTAAATTATTTTCTAGTATAGCATCTCCTAATTCATAAGTTTCCTCTATCGTTAAATATCTTAATGATTGTAACGTTTGCTTCTTATCCCACGGACATTGTTCTCTTAACTCATCCATGATTGTAAGTAATCTATCAAAGGCTTTTAAATGATCTGCTCTAGAATTCATTAGTTTAGTTTTAATTCAAAAATAATGATAATAAAATCTTCTATTAAATTTTCATTTGAAAGTCTTTTTCTTTCAAAAAAGTATAGATTTGATGTTTTGTAATTTTTTCAACTATATACCATATGCCTCAGAAAAAAATTTTGTTTGCATGCATTCCTGCAGATGGTCATTTTAACCCAATGACAGAATTAGCTGTGTATCTAAAAAATAAAGGATATGATGTAAGATGGTATACTGGGAAAACTTACGAAAAGAAACTAAAACAAATGGATATTACCTATATTCCTTTTGTCAAAGCTAAAGAGATTAAAATCTCAGAGCTAGACGAAGCTTATCCAGAGAGAAAGAAATTAAAGGGAATTTCTCATATTAAATTTGACATTATAAATCTTTTTATAAATCGAATGAAAGATTACTACGAGGATGTAGCAGATCTTTTTCGTTCTTTTCCTTTCGATCTTTTGGTATTTGACAATACTTTCCCAGGAACCATTGTAAAAGACAAATTAAAAATTCCTGCAGTTGGTATTGGTGTTGTACCTTTAGCATTATCAGCACCAGATATTCCGCAATATGGACTTGGACACCAACCAGCAAATAACTTTTTAAGTAAGCGAAAACAAAATTTTATAAAGTTAATGGCCGAGAAGTTAATTTTTAAAGAAACTAAATTGGCTTACAATCAATTATTAGAGAGTTTAAATTTACCTCCAGAAGATCACAATATATTCGATATTTCTCCATTGAATGCTACTGTTTTTTTACAAAATGGTGTCCCTGAAATGGATTACCCAAGAAATTTTGTTCCAAAAACTATAAAATATGTTGGAGCACTAAATACTTGGACTAAAAAGTCAATAGTCAAAGAAGAAAAAGATTGGAAAACGTTATTAGATCCCAAGAAAAAAACAATTTTGATATCTCAAGGTACCGTAGAAAAGAACCATAAAAAATTAACCATTCCTTCCTTGGAAGCTTTTAAAAATGAACCTTATAATATTGTTGTAGTAACCGGGAATAATGATACTGCGTCCCTACAACACCAATATCCACATAACAATATCCACATCGAAGATTTTATTCCCTTTGAAGTGATTATGCCATTTACTGATGTGTTTATCACAAATGGTGGATATGGAAGTTCTATGATTAGTATTAAACATGGTATTCCAATGGTTACTGCAGGAATTAATGAAGGTAAGAATGAAATATGCGCTCGGATTGATTATTGTGGACTAGGTATAGATTTAAAAACGGAAAGACCCAGAAGCTATTCTATCAAAGAAGCTGTATCCCAAATTTTAACTACTGACACCTATAAAGAGAATGTAAAACGATTACAAAGTATATTGAACTCTTATAAAACTTTAGAAATTTGCGAAAAACATATAGAAAACCTCTTGTCGTAATCCATAACTAAATTTCTACTTGTTCCATTTTTTCTTTGGTAGCCTCAAAATCCAAAATCAATTTTTTCATTATTTCTTCTACCGGCTTTATGTCATTAATTAATCCAGATACCTGACCAATTTCTAACTCTCCTTCTACAAGATCTCCTTCAAACATTCCCTTTTTAGCTCTTGCACGCCCTAATAATTCTTTTAGTTCTTCAATTGAAGGACCTTTAGAATATAGCTCCATTACATCCTGGTAAAATTTATTTTTGAGTAATCTCACCGGCGCTAATTCCTTTAAAGTAAGATGTGTATCTCCTTCTTTTGCGTCAACTACCATTTGTTTAAAGTCTCGATGTGAAGAAGCTTCTTCACTTGCCACAAAACGACTTCCTATCTGAACTCCATCTGCTCCTAACGACATTACTGCATACATTGAAGCTCCCGTTGCTATTCCGCCAGCAGCAATCAAGGGAATCTTAATTACTTCTTTAACCATAGGGATTAAGGTTAAGGTGGTTGTTTCATCCCTACCATTATGCCCTCCAGCTTCAAATCCCTCTGCCACCACTGCATCTACTCCGGCTTCTTGCGCTTTTAAAGCAAACTTTAAACTACTTACTACATGAACCACAGTAATACCCTTAGACTTTAAAAATGATGTATATGTTTTAGGATTACCAGCTGATGTAAAAACCACTTTAACACCTTCTTCAATAATTATTTCTATTATCTCCTGAAGATTAGGGTACAACATCGGAACATTTACTCCAAAAGGTTTATCTGTTGCCTTTTTACATTTTTGAATATGCTCTCGTAAAACATCTGGGTACATGGAGCCTGCTCCAATAAGTCCTAATCCTCCAGAATTACTAACAGCACTAGCAAGCTTATAGCCACTTGCCCAAATCATTCCTCCCTGTATAATCGGGTATTGAATTTTAAAAAGATCTTTGATTCTATTCATTAATATTTGGATATCTTCAGTGTGTTTATAGAATTATCTATCACTAATTCCAACAAATACAAACCATTAGCTAGATTATCTAATAATATTGTATTAGTCTTTTCTAATACTTCGGTCTTCACCAGTTTGCCCTCAGTTGTAAAAATTCTAATTTTAAGGGGTTTTGCAGAACTAACATCAAAAAATAATTTATTACTGACTGGATTTGGATAAACTCTTATATCTTCCAAGACGTTATCATTAACTGATAAGCTCTGAACTATGCTTTTAAAGTTTGGTATTCCATACCCTAGTTGATTCGTTGGATTGGCATATAAGGATGAAGACTCTCTTATCAACTGCATAATTTCTACATTCGTCATGGAAGGAAATGCCTGCCATAAGCATGCAACAGCTCCAGCCATAATTGGGGAACTAAAAGAAGTACCATTACTGACTGAAACTGAATTATCAGATCTAATTACCGCAGCGCTCTGTCCTCGGGCGACAACATCGGGTTTAACCCTATTATCTGCAGTAGGTCCTCTTGAGCTAAAGGAAGCATAATTCCCTAAGGCATTAATTGCTCCAACTGTTAATACTCCCGGAGCATCTCCTGGAGATGTAATAATTCCCCAACTAGAACTCCCAGTGTTTCCTGCAGATGATACTAGAAGCATTCCTTTTTCGAAGGCAATATTGGCTCCTCGAGAAATAAAAGTAGTTTGTCCATCCATATCGGAGGTAGTATATTCATATGCCGGATTATCAAATCCATTAGAATATCCGAGAGAAGTATTAATAACATCTACACCTAAACTATCAGCTCTTTCTGCTGCTTCTACCCATAAAGATTCTTCTTTTGGACCTTCTGTTGCCACATCTTCAGTAATAAATAAATAGTAGTTCGCATCTGGGGCAGTTCCTACAAATTGTCCGTCTATAAAACCGGCAATATCACTAAAGGTTTGTGTTCCATGGGAACTTCCAGAAAAAGCAAACTCATTGTCATCACGTCTTACAAAATCATAACCATCTAATATTCTTCCATTATCTCTAGCACGTTTGAAACCATCTATAGTATTGACACCTGGAAAACCTGAATCCATAACTGCAATTGTCATTCCTGTTCCAGTATAATCGATCTGATGAAGGTATTCAGCATTTAATTGCTCTATTTGTTCTGTAGCATTTCCATAATCAAATGAAGTTTTCACTTCAAATTTATTATTTCTTTCAGCAAAACTATCCTTATGTAGAGGCCTAAATCTTTTAGTATTCAAAGATCTATCCGCAAATTCGATAGCACTTACAAAACTTAAATTCAATAAATCATCAACATTTGCCTTATCTCCTCTTACATAAACACAATTAAACCATTTAGATTTTGCCAATACCGTAATACCATTCGCATTTTTAAGCTGATCAATGTAATTCTCATTTACAGGAACATCTTTTTCATCAATAATGATATTATGACGAGCTTTTCTATCTATTGATTTTTGCGTTAAAATAGAAATTGGATTTGCAATAGAACTTGCCACATCTTCCTTGTCTGTTAAATAGATCCAGGCATCTTCCGTTTGCCCAATACACAGCTGAACGCATAAGACAATAAACAGGGTAATTATATTTTTCATTTCATGAGTAATTTAAAAGCTTTCTAAGTTACGAAATTACTCCTGATCCAACTAATTCATCATCGATATACCAAGCGACAAATTGCCCTTCGGTAATAGCGCTTTGAGCATTGTCGAAAACAATATACATACCACTGTCTACCTGATGTAAGGTAGCTTTGTTCAACGGCTGTCTATAACGAATTCTAGCCATCACTTGTAATTCTTCGTCTACATCCAGTTTGAGATCTGGTCTTATCCAATGTAATTCATCATTACTGATAAATAATGCTTTCCTGTATAATCCAGGATGAGATTTACCTTGACCTGTATAGATCACATTAGTTTCGACATCTGTTTCTATTACAAATAGGGGTTCGGGAGTACCTCCGACAGCTAACCCTTTGCGTTGACCTTTTGTATAATAATGAGCTCCTTGATGTTTACCTACTACTTTCCCATCATTTACGTTATACTTGTATTTTGTTGATAAAAACTCTAATTCTTCCTGTTTAGAGGTGAAATTCGGAACACTTTTACGATACATTTCTTCAGAAGAAGGTATTTCAATAATATAACCTTGTTTAGGCTGTAACTTTTGTTGAAGAAACTCTGGTAATCTTACTTTTCCTATAAAGCAAAGCCCTTGAGAATCTTTCTTATCAGCAGTAATTAAATTTTGCTCTTTTGCAATTTCTCTTACTTCTGGCTTTAATAATTCTCCTACTGGAAATAATGTCTTTGCCAATTGCTCTTGAGATAACTGACATAAAAAGTACGATTGATCTTTATTAGGATCTTTTCCTGCTAATAATCTATATACTTCTTTATCATTTTCTATAATCGTATCTTTTCTACAATAATGTCCTGTAGCTACATAATCCGCTCCTAAGGATAAAGCTATTTTTAAGAAAACATCGAACTTGATTTCTCGATTACACAAAACATCTGGGTTTGGTGTTCTGCCCTTTTCATACTCATTAAACATGTAATCAACTATCCGCTCTTTATATTCCTCGCTTAAGTCTACTGTTTGAAAAGGAATTCCCAATTTCTCAGCAACCAGTAATGCATCATTACTATCATCTAACCAAGGGCATTCATCAGAAATAGTAACAGAGTCATCATGCCAATTTTTCATAAAAAGGCCAATAACCTCATAACCTTGCTTTTTTAAAAGATAAGCTGCTACACTAGAATCTACTCCACCTGATAAACCTACCACTACCCTTTTCATTATATTAATTTTCTTCTTTCTTACTAATCTGTTAAACTAAAAATCTCACCTAAAATCTTTTGCAAAAATAATAAATAAAAAAAGTAACGCTCATGCATTACTTTAAGGTTTTATCTATGACTTTATTTTTAAATCTTATGCTATCATCTATTTTTTTCGATTGGAAATCTCTTTTGTTCAATTAGTTTACCATTTTCATAATAATTCCATATTCCGTCTTTCCTATCTCTTTTGTAATTACCTTCTATTTGCACATTTCCATTTGCATCATAATATTTTGTAATGCCATGCAATTGATCGTTTTCGTAGGTAAACTCCTTAATCATAATACCTTTTTCAGAATACACTATCCTTTTACCTTGTTTTTCACCTTTTTCATAAATAGTCTTTTCGGTAAGCTGTCCACTTTCGAAATACGTTTTCTGCTCACCATCGAGCTTACCGAGCTTATACTCCTCGGTCATCATTACTTTTGTAGACCCTCTATGATAATATACCCATGTCCCTACGCGATCTTTACCCAACATCTTTCCTTCACTAATCACTTTTCCTCTGGCCGTGTAATACTTAATTTGCACACTATCATTATCTTTTGAAAATATTTTTATTGCGGTTGGTACATTTCCACTATTTGGTTTGTAAAATTTGAATTCTCCTATTTCTTTACCATGGTTAAAAGTGCCTTCATACCTGATTTGATCACTATTATCGTATTTTTTTTGCCATCTACCATGTCTTTTACCTTCTTTGTCAAAGGCATTAAATTCCTGAGAATGTCCTATACTTATAAAAAAAATAAAGAATAAAAATAACGTATATATATTTCGCATAGTATTATTCAATTTTAACAACTTTTTTTATCCAAAAAGTGTACCAAATATTATGTAAATTCTGTCTGTATGGCGAAAACAAATGTTTTCAGACCCCTAAGCTCTTACAAAAAAAACACTAAAATTTCCAAAAAAACAATCTTCAAATATTAAAAACAACCTTTGTTAACGTATGTTTAACTAATCATTAAAAATATAAAAAAATGATGCCCCGTTGAGTCTAATGAACAAATAAACTTTTAAAACTCAAAAAAATGAAAATTATTTCAAAATTTACCTATGCTGTTTTTTGTACAGTATTGGTACTAGGTACTTATTCTTGTGGTAGTGATGATGATGGTGATGTTGTTATACCAACAGATAATGTTGTTACTATTGCAACAGGAGATTCCGATTTATCGTTATTAGTTTCAGCTCTTACAACAGCTGATGGAGACTTAGTGTCTGTGTTAAATGGTGATGGGCCTTTTACCATTCTTGCTCCAACCAATTCCGCTATGGAGGCTTTTTTAACTGCAAATAATTATGCAGACATAAATGCTGTTCCAACAGATGAATTACAACAAATTTTGCTAAATCATGTAATCGCTGGAGAAATAAGCTCTAGTGATCTGATCAATGATGCAGCTGGTTATGAACAAACCTCTTCTACTGCTGGACCCAACGGATCTGCTCTAAGCGTATACTTTAATACTACTGATGGAGTAGTTTTTAATGGTTCTGCTACAGTAAGCACAGCAGATATAGCTGCCTCAAACGGAATTATACACAAAATAGATGCAGTTATTGGACTACCCGATCTTACAACATTTGCTACAGCTGATCCTAATTTATCAAGATTACTTGAAGGATTATCGGCTTATAATTTTGACTATGTAACTACGCTGCAAGGAGATGGGCCTTTTACTGTTTTTGCTCCAAATAATGCTGCCTTTAATGATTTATTAGCTACAAATGTAGACTGGAATACACCTGCTGACATCGAAGAAACCACTTTAGAAAGTGCTCTAAACTTACATGTGCTACCAGATGCAAATGTTAGAGAAGAGAACCTAACAGATGGTAATGTTTCAACCATTGGTGGTCAGGTTAGTATCAATGCTACAGCAAAAACTGTGTCTGATGGTTCTGATCCAGCAACTGTAAGCAATATCGTTTCAACAAACATTCAGACTACAAATGGAGTAATTCATTTGATAGATAAGGTTTTATTAAATCCCGTATTTGATCCAGGACTCATTAATTAAACTAAAGATTTATAACCAAAAAATCCTGTTTTTTTACAAAACAGGATTTTTTGGTTTATCAATAGAAAAATTATTTCTTTTTAGCTTTTTGTTGTTGTTCTGCTTGTTCCATTAATTCTTTCATTTTCTTCTGGAACTTCCCTTGCTTTTTAGGTTTCTTTTTATTCTCCTGAATTTTAGCATGAATTTTATCTTCATCGATAATAACATTCTTAATTACTAGCATAATACCAATAGTAATTAAGTTAGAGATAAA
Organism: Aquimarina litoralis; assembly: GCF_039523995.1. NCBI lineage: Bacteria > Pseudomonadati > Bacteroidota > Flavobacteriia > Flavobacteriales > Flavobacteriaceae > Aquimarina > Aquimarina litoralis. Next base: position 42,451 of record NZ_BAAAGE010000004.1, on the reverse strand, counting down.
ATAGTATAACGATAATCCACTCGCATAATTATTAAAGAATACTAACATCATCAATGGTGATAAATACATGATAAACTTCATGTTTGGCATTCCTGGTTGCTGCTGTTGCATGGTTTGACCTGTAGTCATCATCATATAAATAAAAATAGCAATAGAGGCTAATATTGGGAATAAGCTGATGTGATCTCCATAGAAAGGAATTTCGAATGGAAGCTTTGCTATGGTATCGTAACTAGATAAATCGTCTGCCCATAAAAAACTTTTCTGTCTCAGATCAAAAGCACTAGGAAAGAAATTAAACAAGGCATAAAAAACAGGTATTTGCATCAAAGCTGGTAAACAACCACTCATTGGACTTGCTCCTGCTTTGCTATACAATGCCATCGTTTCTTGTTGTTTCTTCATAGCATTGTCTTTATACTTTTCATTAATCTCAGTGATTTCAGGACGTAAAATTTTCATTTTAGCCTGAGAAACATAAGATTTATAGGTTACAGGAGACAATACAATTCTCACTACAATTGTCATTACGATAATAGCAATACCATAAGGTAAGAAACCACTTAGTAAGCTAAAAAAAGGAATAAAGATATATCTATTAATTACTCCAAAAATACCCCAACCTAATGGTACGATTTCATCAAGATTGCGATCATAAGAGCTTAAAATCTTATAGTCCGTAGGACCATAATACCAATCCATATTATAATTTAATTCTCCTCCGCTCAACTCTAAAGGAACTGTAGCCGCAAACTCTTTAGTAACCTTTATATTCTTATCATCTAAATCACTGGTATTTGCAATATTTTTAGAAGCAAGAGTGGCTGTTTTAAATGGTGTATCGGTTAAAAGTACTGACGTAAAGAAATGTTGTTTAAATCCAATCCAAGTAACTTGTTCTTCCTTATCCTCATCATAATCTCCTTGTCCTGTAAAATCATCCTTTCCTCCATCGTACTCATAATGAATATCAGTGTAACGATTTTCATAAGAAGCACTTTTAGCTTGTCTTATCGCTTGTAATTTCCAATCTAAGTTTACGGGTTGACTACTATTAAATACTTGTTGTAATCCTTGTGATCTTATTGAAAAATCCAACATATATTCATTAGGCTTCAACTCATAACGATATTCCAAAAATTGAGATTCTGAAACCTTCCATTTCATAGATAAAACACTATTCTTACCATTTTTGGTCAATGAAGGTTCGAAAAAAAGATCTCTCGTATTTAAAATTCTATTGTCTGTAGTTCCAAAATTCAAATTGAAAGATGCATTTTTTCCATCTTTGATTAAATATAACGGAACAGAATCATACGTTTTGAAGTTCTTAAGTAAAGCTTCTTCAATATATCCTCCTTTGTTATTAATCTTTAGACTTAGAACTTCATTTTCAATTGTGGTAACCTTATCTACTGCAGATGGCAAACTAGCCGAATAAGCTACTACACCTAAAGTAGATTTAGCTTGTACCATTGCCAATGAATCTTTAGGATCTACTGCTACAGCTTTACTTTCGGGAACAAAATCGGTTGCTACATTATCACTTTCATTTTTCTTAGCTTCAACTTGTTCTTGTTCCGCTTTTTTAGCTTCAATTTCTTCTGGTGTAGGTTTATTGATATAAAACATCCACGCAAAAATTCCAAATATTAGAACAAATCCAATTACTGTATTAAGGTCAAATTTCTTTTCTTCCATTGATCTGTGTATAAATACTCTCGTATATGATTAACTAATCAGACACGTTTTCTTAATTTTTGTTACTTTTCATTGTCAATTATCTCGCCACTTAAGATTTTTGTGCCACTTTGGCACTTTTGGAGGAGTTAGCATACGCTACGGCTGCTTTTACAAATGCCACAAACAAAGGATGAGGATTTGCAACTGTACTTTTATATTCTGGATGGTATTGAACACCTACAAACCATGGATGCTCAGGGATTTCAATAATTTCTACTAATCCAGTTTTAGGATTCACTCCTGTAGTTCTTAGTCCTGCCTTTTCTAATTGTGCTTTATATTGATCATTATATTCGTAGCGATGACGGTGTCTTTCAGCTATCAAAGAAGTTCCATAAGCCTGTGACACTTTACTATTCTCAATTAGCTCACAATCCCACGATCCTAATCGCATCGTGCCTCCCATATCGGTAATATTCTTTTGCTCTTCCATTAAACTAATAACTGGATTAGCAGTGTTTTCGTCTACCTCAACAGAACAAGCATCCTTTAAACCTAAAACATTACGAGAGTATTCTATAACTGCCATTTGCATTCCTAAACAGATACCGAAAAATGGTAATCCTTTCTCCCTAGCAAACTGAACTGCCTTAATTTTGCCTTCTATTCCTCTTTCCCCAAAACCTGGAGCTACTAAAACACCATCTAAATGTGCTATTTTATTTTCTATAGTTTTATCATCGATATATTCTGAATGAATACTCTCAACATTCACTTTTACTTCATTCTCGGCTCCTGCATGAATAAATGCTTCTAAAATTGATTTGTAAGAATCTTGCAATTCTACATATTTACCAATTAATCCAATAGTTACTTCACATTTTGGATTTTTATGTCTTTTCAGGAAATCATTCCATTTATCTAAATTAGGAACATTATCGTCTCGCAACACTAATTGTCTTAAAACGACCGCATCTAAGCCTTCTTCTAGCATTAAATTAGGTACATCATAGATTGTAGAAGCATCAATAGACTGAATAACTGCCTCTTTCTTAACGTTACAGAATAAGGCTAGTTTTCTTCTGAGATCTTCCGATAATTCGTGTTCGGTACGACATACCAAAATATCTGCCTTAATTCCGCTTTCCATTAAGGTTTTCACACTATGTTGAGTAGGCTTTGTCTTTAATTCACCAGCAGCAGATAGATACGGAATTAATGTTAGATGAATAACCAATGCATTGTTATCTCCTAATTCCCATTTTAATTGCCTTACTGCTTCTATATAAGGTAAAGACTCTATATCACCAACGGTTCCTCCTATCTCTGTAATGACTATATCATAATTACCACTTTTTCCAAGAATTTGTATTCTTTCTTTTATCTCATTTGTAATATGAGGAACTACCTGTACAGTTTTACCTAAGAACTCTCCTCTTCGTTCTTTTTCGATAACACTCTGATAAATCCTACCTGTAGTTACATTATTTGCTTGTGAAGTAGGAGTATTCAGAAAGCGTTCGTAATGCCCTAAATCTAAATCAGTCTCTGCACCATCATCAGTTACATAGCATTCTCCATGTTCATAAGGATTTAAAGTCCCCGGATCAACATTTATATAGGGATCTAGTTTTTGAATCGTAACTCTATATCCTCTCGCCTGAAGCAATTTTGCTAATGAAGCTGCTATAATTCCTTTTCCAAGAGATGATGATACGCCTCCGGTTACAAAAACATATTTGGTATTAGCCATGTAAACTTTACTATTTATTGTAGGGTTGTGTTTAAATTTTGCGCAAAAATACAAAGAAGAACCCAAATAAAGCATTGAAAACTAGGCAATATTTGCATTACTTATCCATAATTCTTCAACAGTATAAAAAACTGAAAATGAATGTATAATAAAAAATCCCACCTTAAATTAGATGGGATCTTTTTATTTTTTAAAAGTCGCTATTCCTCTTCATCAGACCCTGATGCTTCCGGATCTTCGAAATCAGTAATTCCTTTAGCTTGTAGAATATTATACCATTGTATTACTTTTTTCATATCACTTACATACACCCTATCTTCATCATAATCCGGTAATACTTCACTAAAGTATGATTCTAATTTATTTTTGGACTCTTTATGACTTATCGCTTTTTCACCTTTTTCCTTTTCCTGAATCCTTTTAAAGATCTCTCTTAGAGGAACTTCTTCAGTAAAAGTATAAATCGCAATCTCACTAAGAATACTAACATTATTCTGAATACTAACAGAAAGTTTTTTTCCATCTGCTAATGATTCGGCTACAAACCCACTTCGTGTTTGCGCTTTTAATTCATATAAACCTGGTTTTCCAGAAATTGATAAAATTTTGTCTAAGCTCATAAATTTCTTTTTCGAAGTTGGCAAATATCAATAGTTCAATTTTAAAAATCAAACTTTAGCCAACATAAATAATTAAGATACTTCTATATTTTTATTAAATACGATCAACTGTTAACGTCCCTTTTTAGCTAACGGAAATTTCATTCTATAATCTGCATTGATCTTACCTTTAGAGATATTCGTTAGCTTTCCTTTAATCAAACGCTTTTTAAGACTGGATAGTTTATCTGTAAATAAAATTCCTTCGATATGATCATACTCGTGTTGTATTACTCTAGCTGCCAAACCACTAAAAGTTTCTGTATGCTCTATAAAGTTTTCATCGAAGTAGTTTATTTTGATCGTTTCCTTTCTAAAGACATCTTCACGAACATCTGGAATACTTAGACAACCTTCTGTAAACCCCCATTCTTCTCCAGTTTCTTCGATAATGGTGGCGTTTATAAAGACTTTTCTAAATCCTGTCAATACTTCTTTTTCTTCTTCAGAAAGCTCATCATCATCCGCAAAAGGTTCTGCGTCCACCAAAAACAAACGAATAGGAAGTCCTATCTGTGGAGCCGCTAATCCAACGCCATGTGCATTATACATGGTTTCAAACATATTTTCTAACAATTCTGAAAGCTTCGGATAGTCTTTATTAATTTCCTTTGCTTTCTTCTTTAAAACCGGATCACCGTATGCTACAATTGGTAAAATCATATGATAATATTCTCTATTTTCTGTTCTTGTAAACGATATCTCTATAAATTATAAAGATAATCCTGTAATATAATAGTGGCACTAATTTGATCTACTAACTTCTTATCTCGCCTTTTCTTTTTAGATATCCCACTTGCTATCATGGTATCAAAAGCCATTTTAGAAGTAAATCGCTCATCTATTCTTTTTACCGGAATATCAGGCAAAATTTTTGATAATTTTTCTAAAAACGGTTGAATGAGCTTTTCACTTTCGGAAGCCTCTCCATGCATCCTTTTAGGTTCTCCCACAACAAACAGTTCTACTTCTTCACTAACAACATAATCTTGCAACCAACCCAGTAATTCTTTTGTATCCACAGTAGTTAATCCAGATGCAATGATCTTAGATTCATCTGTTACTGCAATACCACATCGTTTTGCTCCATAATCTATTGCCAGAATTCTTGCCATATACTATTTTGTGCAAAAGTATGATAATATTATAATATAGTGCGAATTATTAAGACTATCCTAAAATATTTAATCTGTCTATGTTTTTCCATCGAAGCTATTATCTTTACCAAAATTTTTTAATACATGGACCAACTAAAAGAAACCATAGAAAAAGCGTGGGATAACAGAGAGCTTTTAAAAGAATCAAAAACACAAGAGGCTATAAGAAAAGTTGTAGACCTATTGGATGCTGGAGACCTTCGTGTAGCAGAACCTATAGAAAGTGGATGGCAAGTAAATGAATGGGTAAAAAAGGGAGTTGTACTTTATTTCCCAATTCAAAAAATGGAAACCTTAGAAGCAGGTATTTTTGAGTATCACGACAAAATTCCATTAAAAAGAGGGTATGAAGCCAAAGGGATTCGTGTAGTACCTAATGCTGTTGCTCGTCATGGTGCATATATTTCCGCCGGAACTATTTTAATGCCAAGTTATGTTAATATTGGAGCTTATGTAGACGAAGGAACAATGGTAGATACTTGGGCTACAGTTGGTAGTTGTGCTCAAATAGGAAAAAATGTACACTTAAGTGGTGGAGTTGGAATCGGTGGTGTATTAGAACCGCTACAAGCAGCACCAGTAATTATTGAAGATAATGCGTTTATTGGATCTCGATGTATTGTTGTAGAAGGAGTTCGTGTTGAAACTGAAGCTGTATTAGGTGCTAATGTTGTACTTACAGCCTCTACTAAAATTATAGATGTTACAGGTGATACACCAGTAGAAATGAAAGGAGTGGTACCTGCTAGATCAGTAGTAATACCAGGAAGCTATACTAAGAAGTTTGCAGCAGGAGAATATAATGTCCCTTGTGCATTAATTATTGGTAAAAGAAAAGAGAGTACCAACAAAAAGACTTCTCTTAATGACGCCCTAAGAGAACATGATGTAGCTGTATAATTAGAAATAAATCAGTATACTTGTGAGCTTGTCTGGTAAAAGACAAGCTCATTTTTTTAACACTTATATATAAATAAACATTAAGATAATTACTAAAATTTAAACGTGTGAAAATACTAGTCATTCAGCAAAAGATGATAGGTGATGTACTTACTAGTACCATTATTTGTGAAGCACTTACCAACAAGTATACTGATGCTACCATTGACTATTTAGTAAACTCGAATACAAAACCTGTAATTCTTGAAAATCCATATTTTCATAATATCATAGAATTTAAAAACGAATATCGTGATAGTAAGAAAGCCTTTTACTCTTTTTTAAAGGATATTAAAAAATCTAAATATGATTTAGTAATTGATGCCTATGGCAAACTAGAAAGCAACCTCATCTCCTATTTTTCGAAAGCTCCCAAAAGAATATCTTTTTATAAATGGTATACACAATTTATATATACCGAGGTTATTCGAAGAAAACCAGAACCCATCACTAATGCATCTATAGCTATAGAAAACCGTTTACGATTAGTACATAATGAAGATGAATTAGTCACTAATATTATTCGCCCGAAAATTTTCCTCAAAGATAAAGAAAAGAAAACATCCAAATCGTATTTAGAAACAAACGGAATTACGGCTGAAAGAAAACTTATTATGATTAGCGTATTAGGAAGTGAAATGAGGAAAACACTACCTTTTGAATATATGGCAACGGTAATTGATGAAATTGTATCTAGTACAAAAGCCAATATCTTATTTAACTATATTCCAAATCAGGAAGCTGATGCAAAAGCTATTTATGAGTTAACCTCTGAAGTAACCAAGGAGCATATTCATTTCAATGTTTTTGGAAAAAGCTTACGAGAGTTCATTGCCATACTTTCGCATTGTGATGCTTTAATTGGTAATGAAGGTGGCGCCGTAAATATGGCTAAAGCACTAGACAAATCAACTTTTACTATTTTTTCTCCTTGGATTATTAAAAAAGATTGGAATATGTTTGAAGATGGTCATCAACATGACTCTGTTCATCTACATGATTTTAAACCCGAATTATATGGAGATAAAACTCCTAAAGAAATGAAAGATCAAGCTTTAGAATTATATAAGAGCTTATCTACTGAATTAATCATTCCTAAATTAAAGTCGTATCTCAAAAAATTAAATCGTTAATCTTTTTCTATTCCAAACGGAGTCCTGATGGCTTTTTCACGCTTAGTGACTTTTCGAATTGCCCTATTTTTGGTGATCATTTCTGGTGCAACATAACCTCTTTCGTGATATAAATGCAGACATATGGCACTATATCTTATTTGCTTCGCCTTAATACCCAAATTAAATAATCGCTCACCTATCTCTCTATCCTCTCCACCATATTGCATACGTTCATCAAAACCATTCACTAGCAAAACATCTTTTTTCCAACCAGACACGTTCATCCCATCCCAAGTAGCTTTTGTAGGTGTAATAAAATTTAAAAACCGTTCTTTAAATCCTTTAGAAGTTAATTTATTTAATTTAAATGAAGATGGTAATCCTTTAGATAGAAGCCAATCTACATCAAAACATCGTTGACTTACAATATGATCCTTAGTAATTTCTTCAGAAATATCTTTAGGCAATTTAAAGTAACCACCAGATAAAAACCAACCTGTTTTTCGCAGTTTTAAATGGGTTTCCACAAAATCATTTCTGGGAATACAATCGCCATCCGTAAACAACAAATAATCCGAATTCGCCAAAGGTATTGCTTTATTTAAAATAGCCGTTTTACGAAACCCAAGATCTTGATGCCAAACGTGTTCTATCTGCAATCTTGAAGTTTTGCTAAACTCATTGATCATTATTTTAGTTTCTTCGGTAGAACCATCATCGGCTATGATAATTTCAAAATGATCTACTGTTTGATTTTCATAACCACATAAAACTTTTTGCAACCACATAGGTTGATTATACGTACTTATGATAACTGTTATTTCTGGTAATTGCATTGCCGTAAAAATAACTATTTTTGCACGATACGCTATATTTAGCCTCATCAATCTTAAAACATCCGAATGATTAAACTATCTGCTGTTATTATTACCTATAATGAAGAAAAAAAAATAGAAAGATGTTTATCCTCTCTTATGGGTGTTGCAGATGAAATCGTAGTTGTAGATTCCTTTTCTACAGATCGAACAGAAGAGATTTGTAAACAATTTGACGTTACATTCATTAAACAACAGTTTTTAGGATATATCGAACAAAAAAACTTTGCAATCACAAAAGCTTCTTATGATCATATTATTTCTTTGGATGGAGATGAAGCTTTATCAGCAGAACTTCAGAACTCTCTAATACAGTTAAAATCGAATTGGATGTATGATGGATATTATGTAAATAGATATAATAACTTCTGCGGTCAATGGATACAGTTTTCTGATTGGTATCCAGATAAAAAACTAAGAGCATTCATAAAAGGCAAAGGAGAATGGCAAGGCATTAACCCTCATGATTCCTTCAAATTATATGACTCAAAAAAAGTATCAAAACTCAAGGGTGATCTCTTACACTGGAATTATGCCACCTATCAAGAATTCAACTTAAAAACAGACAAGTTTTCTTCCATATCTGCTCAGTCTTATTTTGAGTTGGGGAAGAAAGCACCCGTTTGGAAAATTATAGTTAATCCCACTTGGGCATTTTTTAAAGCTTATTTTCTACGACTTGGTTTCTTGGACGGTTTTAATGGTTTTGTAATTTCAGTTCAAACTGCCAATATTACTTTCCTGAAATATTCTAAACTAAGAGAGCTAATTAAGAATAAAAATAGCTCAACAAGATTTTAAACGTTTATCTATTACTATAAAAATCTCTCAAAAAAAGTTTTACTTACTTATCTAGGTAGACGTTTATCCGATTTTTTCTAGGCTTATCATTTTTTACCGTCTTTAGCAATAGGAACTATATAGTTTTAAACACATTTTAAAACAAAGTTCGTATGACCAAAAGATTTGTATTTCTATTTTCTTTTTTCACTTTTGCCCTTTTCGGACAAGAAAAATTTACGCTAAGCGGATATATAAAAGACAATAGTTCTGGAGAAAAATTACTTGGAGTCAATATTATAGTAGATAATACTTCTGGTACAACTACTAATGACTATGGTTACTATTCAATTTCATTAGAAAAAGGAACGCATCAAGTTGAAATTAGTTATTTAGGATATAAAACTATCCTTCAGGAAATCAATATAACTAAAAGTCAAAAAATAGACTTTAATCTATCCGAGGAGTTAGCTCAACTCGATGAAATTGTAATTTCTTCTAACAACACTAGAAAAAAAATAGCATCTACCGAAATGAGTGTTATCTCATTAAAAGGAGAAACTATAAAAAAGATGCCTGCAATTCTAGGAGAACCTGATGTACTGAAATCGTTGCAATTATTACCTGGAGTATCAAGTGTTAATGAAGCCTCATCTGGTTTTAATGTGAGAGGCGGCTCTGTTGACCAAAACCTAATTCTGCTAGATGAAGCTACTATTTATAATGCTTCTCACTTATTTGGTTTTTTCTCTGTTTTTAATTCTGATGCGATCAAAAATGCCAAATTATACAAAGGTGGAATTCCTGCAACCTACGGAGGACGGTTGTCTTCTGTTTTAGATATTAAGCAGAAAGAGGGAAACACAAAAGAATTTGGTGGTAATATTGGGATTGGATTGCTCTCAGCAAAAGCTTTAGTAGAAGGACCTATTCTGAAGAAAGATAAAGAAGAAGCTTCCGGAAGTTATATGCTAGCAGGAAGAAGATCTTACATTGATCTATTTTCGTTTCTCTTGGAAGATTTTAAAAATAGTTCCTTATTTTTCTATGATTTCAATCTGAAAGCAAATTATGACGTAAACAAAAACAATCGTCTTTTTCTTTCGGGATATTTTGGAAGAGATACTTTCGAACTTGATGGATTAGTAGGAACAACTTGGGGGAATTCATCTGCCACCTTGAGGTGGACAAGTGTACTTAATGAAAAATTGTTTTTACAAACATCAGGAGTTTACAGTAGCTATGAATATAACTTGGATAATTTAAGAACTGGCTCTGAATTTAGATGGAAATCTAATATTACCAATTACAATTTAAAACCCAAACTATCCTGGTATATTAATAACAACAATACACTGAATACAGGTATTGACATTACTTATTACCAGTTTAAACCAGGAAAGATTTCTTCCTTAAGAGGTTCCAGTATAAATGAAGAAAAATTCAGTGATAAGTTTGGTTTAGAAAATGGAATGTATGTAGATCTCAAGCAAAAATTATCCGATAAGCTGAGTCTACAGTATGGGTTGCGATGGTCCAATTTTAATAGACTGGGAAGCGAAGAAATAGTTGAATATGAAACAGGAACTCCTTTAACCTATAATGCCGAGCAGAATACATATGAAGAAAATGAAGTAATCGGAACCACTTCATTTAGTTCGGGTAAATCAATAGAATCGTTTAATGGTTTCGAACCTAGAATATCCGCAAGATATTTAATCAATGATGAAAGCTCCTTTAAACTAAGTTATAACAGGATGTATCAGTACCTTCATCTTATATCTAACACTACCTCTCCTACTCCATTAGATGTTTGGTCTCCAAGTGGTCCTTATATAGAACCCCAATATGCAGATCAATTTGCTGTTGGATATTTTAAATCTTTTAAAGACGGGAAATATGATCTAAGTCTTGAAACCTATTACAAAAAATTGAATGATGTAACAGATTTTATTGATGGAGCTGATTTATTATTCACAGAAGATATTGAAACTCAGATTGCGCAAGGAGAAGGAAGAGCCTATGGATTGGAAATGCAATTAAGTAAGAATGAAGGCAAACTTACAGGTTGGTTGAGTTATACACTTGCCAGATCTGAAACCAAAGTTTTGGGAATCAACAATAATGCGTATTACCCTTCCAATAGCGATCAATTACATGAACTAAATCTAGTAGGATTCTATAAACTCAATAAAAGATGGGATTTTGGAGCAAACTTCGTGTTTGGATCCGGTCGACCTGTTACCTATCCAACCGGAAGATACGAACAAAACGGACTTGTCGTTGCCGATTACGATAATCGGAATGGTAATCGATTACCAGCATATCACAGACTTGATCTATCTGCTACATTAAATCCTAAAAAAGGCAAGAACGGCACTTGGACCTTCAGCCTTATCAATGTTTACAACCGACAAAATGCAGCATCTATTTACTTTAATGAAGTTGGAGAAATTGGTGAAACTGATATCGCAACCGGAATGACACAAGCTACTAAACTATCCTTCTTTGGTATTGTACCTAGCATCTCTTATCAATTCAAATTCTAAAAACTAAGTACTATGAAAAATATATGCAAACTTTCAATAATAATCATAACCATATTTCTAACTTCTTGCGAAACTGATGTAACTAATGATATTACATTAAATGAAACCACTCCTAAACTTGTAATCAATGGAGGATTAGAACGAAATATTGTTACTCCGTTATCTGCTCAAAGAATTCAATTAACTACAACAGGTTCGTTTTTATCGAATGAAGATCTTCCTGTTGTTGAAGATGCATCTGTTACCATATCCGATGGAACTGATACTTGGGCATTCTCATATCGCGGAAATGGAGTGTATGAAAACGATCAAATAATCCCACAAATTGGAAACACTTACACCATTACAATTGTTTGGAATGGTGAGACCTATGAAGGCTCTGATACTATTACCGAAGTTCCCAGATTTGATGATTTTTATTTCGAATTTGAAGAAGAAACCATTGCGACAGATGAAGGATACTTTGTAAAATTTGACACAACAGATCCAGCTGGTGTCCAAAACTTTTATCACTACCGACTTTTTAGAAATAATGAATTCATTATCGTTCCAGATCCTGGAAACAGTCAGGTTTTGATTGTATCTGATGAATTTTTTGATGGAAGGCAAAGAATTGGTGTAAACCCAAATGATGAAGTCCCTTTTGAAGTTGGTGATATTGCCACTGCACAACAATTAGCTATCTCAGAAGACTACTTCGATTTCTTAAACGAGCTATTTGTACAAACGGGAAACCTAGGAAATCCTATTATCGGAAACCCACCTCCAGCTTCAATACGTGGAAATTTAATAAATTTAAACAATCCAAATAACAGAGCACTTGGATATTTTTATGCAGTAGATATAGAGGAAGATACCATAACGATTACCGAAGATTAAATCTAAAACATTGAACACTAACCGAATATATTTTTATCTATTCATTGTACTCTTATTCAATGCATTTCATCTTATTGCCGAAGTTTATACAGCAAACCTGAAAGAAGGTCTAAAAGAAACAATCATATTGTTGCCAATTAGTTTCATTTTTACCTTAATCATTTTTTGGTTTAGACTGTATTTAAAAGAAAAAGTAATTTCTAGACTTATAGATATAGAGAATCGATCTCAATTTCTAATTGTCTGGACTACTGTGATTTGTACAAAAACTATTTTTCTAACATTTATGTTAAAGGGAATTTCTTCGGCTTTATTTAATGACGAGGACGATATCAATGAATCCTTTTTTGATTTAGGATTTTGGTCAATTTTATTGATAAATTTTGCCGTTATTGTATTTGTGTATTTTGTAGAGATCTTTCTTGAATCTCAAAAGGAAAAACAAGATATTCAAATTAAGCTTACCCAATATCAAAATGAAAAATCAGTTGCTCAATACCTTGCCTTAAAAAAGCAATTAAACCCCCATTTTTTATTTAATAGTTTTAATAGCTTATCCGGCCTAATAAGAACGGATACGGAAAAAGCAGAGTATTTCTTACAGGAATTATCTAAAGTATATCGGTATAATTTAACACAAAGTGAAGAAGTTGTAGTCTCATTGAGCAAAGAGCTGGGATTGATCAAATCATATATCGCACTTCAGAAAATACGATTTGGAGACAACATCATCTTCGAAAATCATATCGAAGAATCCCAACTGTTTCTTCTTATTCCTCCAATGACCTTAGAATTATTATTTGAAAATGCCATCAAGCATAATGTTATTGAGACTAATAAACCACTCACAATACATATTAAAAGTGCGGAAAATGCAATTGAAGTAATTAATAATTTTCAACCAAAAAACAATGAGTATGAAAAGTCATTCGGTATTGGACAAAAAAATCTGATTAATCAATATAGTATGTTACACTCTTCAATTCCAACTTTCAAAATAATCAACAACCATTATATCGCCTCAATTCCCTTAATAGAACCAGAAATATGACCAAAGCAATTATCGTAGAAGATGAAAGCATTGCTGCAATTAGGTTACAAAATTTAATTCAGGAAGTAAGCGATCAAATCGTAATTATAAAAGTTCTTACCTCAATCAATGAATCTATTGATTATTTATCAAATACCAATCCGGATTTAATTTTTCTGGACATTAACTTATCCGATGGATATTCATTTGAAATATTTAAAATCTTGGAAATAAAAACACCAATAATATTTACAACTGCTTACTCGGACTATGCAATTAAAGCATTTGAACAAAATAGTATTGATTATTTATTAAAACCAGTTTCCAAAGAATCTTTACAAAGAAGTATTGAAAAATTCTTTGACCTTAATAGAACTCAGTTACCAGAGTATAAAAACCTGTTTCTTCATAATGCAAAACAACATAAAAAAAGGTTTTTGGCAAAAATCAACAACAGTCTTAAAACTATTGAAATTGATGAGATTGCTTATTTTTACGCGGAAGATAAAGTTACATTTATAGTGCTATGGAATGGAAAAAAAATTCCGGTAGATTTTTCATTAAAAAAACTAGAACTAGAACTTAATCCTTCAGACTATTTTCGGATAAACCGAAAGTACATTGTGCATCTTAAATCCATAAATGACATGTACTACACTTCAAAGTCTAGAATAAAAGTCTCTTTGCAACCAAAAGCAGAAGAGAATAATATTTTTGTGGCAATAGAGAAAATTGGGAAGTTCAAAAAGTGGCTTTCTCTATAATGACGTACAATTTATTATTGATCTCTATATTTCTTCTTCCAAAAGAAAATTTTTCGTTTTAACTTTCGTTTGCCATGATATCGATTTTGGAACTCCTGAGTATACTGCCACATCAATCTAAATATCTCTGACTCTTCTTCTCCTGTACATTTTGCATATTCGTTACTCATGATTTGTATCATAGATTCATGAATTGTTAACCGTGCGAAGTTTTTGATTCTCGTTTCAAAATCCATTTCACCAAACTCCATTCTATTCAAGTCTACAAGATAAAACTCATATCCTTCTTTTGTTCTCTTAATTAATGTATTCCCTGGTGAATGGTCTAAAAAATTAACGCCACTAATATGCAATTTATGAGTAAATCTAGTAAAAGCCCTTAGAATACTCTCATGATCAGAAATACTAAAATCTGTAGTCAATTCTCGATACGTAAGATCACAATTTACAAGTTCACTTACATAAAAACTCCTTTTAAATAAAAAAGGAGTCGCTCTAGTCTCATAGGCCACAGGAAATGGTGTTTTAATTCCTAATTCTAGCAGCCGATTAGCATACATATATGATCTTTCAGCCTTAGACTTACGAAAAAAACGATAAGCGACCTGATTGATGATATTTGGTATTTTAAAAGATTTTATTGTTTGTTTTTGACCATCAAGATCTACAATCTTGATCACATTACGTTCTGCATCACCTAATACTTCTGTATATGCATCAAAATTATCAATAGCTTTTTTTACTACTAATTTTAGATTTGTTTTAGAAGGATGTACTACCAATGTTTTAGACATATAATACTTTACATAAATTTTGCTACTGTTGCATACTGAGGATACCTGATATCCATGTGTCTAAATAAAACTGGAATATTGTACAAAAATGGTCTTATGGATCTACTTTTATTGATTCCTTCATGTCTTAATATAGTATATCCTTCTTCTTCATACATTCTTTGAATACTCTTACCCGTAAAAAATCTAAAATGCGTTTTATCCATAACTCCATGACCTTCATATTTCCAATCTTTTTGAAACAAAACTTTCAAAAAAGTATCGTAATATCTAACATTTGGAATAGAACTGATCACAACTCCGTTTGGAGTTAATTTATGTTTCACCTTTCCTAAAACCATATATGGATCCGTTAAATGTTCTAGCACATCATTAAAATAGATAACATCAAAATACTTATCCGGTAATTCATCAAGATAATCCTCACATTTACCAGCAAACACTTTATCTAATTTCGTTTCAGCGATTTTCGCTTCTTCCTCCATATATTCAATACCCCAAACTTCTCCTCCAGTTTTTTGTTTCAATATTTCCGCAAAAGCTCCATTTCCACAACCGATATCAATAATTTTATTTGCATTATCAGGAAGATAAGCAATCATTTCTTGCCTAACGTTATCGTAGTACCCTTCAGGTTTATTATCGTAATCCATAAATATAGTATTAGCTGGAGACAAATATATCAATAATGATATTTATAATAAGAAAGACCTCACACTAAGATTATCACTTTATTCATTTTGTATTATAAATATTTTACATTAAAATCCGTTACTTTGTAGCGTAAACAAAATTTAGATGATTGCCTATCCGACTTGTTCTTTAGTTACACCCACATATAACTGGCCTGAAGCATTAGAACTATTACTCTTAAGCATAAAAAAGCAGACCTACTTACCCAACGAAGTAATTGTTGCAGATGATGGTTCCAGAAAAGAGACCACCGAACTCATACAGAAGATGCAAAAAGATTTTCCAGTTCCACTGCATCATATTTGGCATGAAGACAATAAAAATCAAAAACCGGCAATAATGAACAAGGCAATTGCCAGTGCTAAATTTGATTATATTATTGAAATTGACGGCGATATTATCATGCATAAAGATTTTGTAAAAGATCATTTGTCACTAGCCGAAAAAGGAGTGTTTTTATATGGTAGTCGTGTGAACATACAAGAAGATTATTTAGATACTTTATTTACAAAAAAACAAACTCATTTTAATTTTTTCTCAAAAGGAATTAAAAAAAGAGGACGTACTTTACGAATTCCTTTTCTAGCAAATAGATATAAAAAAGAAGACCGACGTTCATCAAAATTAAGAGGCTGTAACATGTCTTTTTGGAGAGAAGATTTTATAAAAGTTAACGGATTCAATGAATCTCTTACCGGTTGGGGTATTGATGATAGTGAAATGATTCAGCGATTGATTAATATTGGTATAAAAGGAAAAAGGTTAAAATTCAAAGGAATCGTCTATCATATTTATCATCATGAACAAGATAAAAGTCACATTCACTTAAACGAAATTATCGAGAATGAAACTACCGAAAAAAAGGTAACCTACATTGAAAAAGGAGTAGACCAATATCTAAAAAGCTAATTATGTTTGATATCTCGATCATTATGATCAACTACAATTCCGAAGATTATACCATTAATTGTTTGCAATCAATTTCACATCATACTTCTAAAGAGTTATCATGTCAATATATCGTAGTAGACAACGGATCAGAGAAAGAAAGTTATAAAAAAGTTCAAAGTTTTATCGATACCATTAGTAACGAAATTACAATTGAATTCATCAGAAGTAATATCAATACAGGCTTTGGAAGTGGTAATATGATAGGAGTACAAAAAGCTAAAGGAAAATATTTAGCTTTTGTAAATAATGACACTATTCTAGAAAATGACTGTCTATTATCATTAAAAGACTTTATGGATGAAAGATCTGATGTAGGTGTATGCGGACCACAAGCTTTTACACAGGATAAGAAAATCCTACCTACGATAGATCATTTTGCTTCTTTGGGTAGAGAAATTTTTGGAAGAAAAATGTTAGAAACTATAAATCCAAAAAAATATCCTAAACGAAAAAGATTGTACAACGAACCCCAACAAGGGCAGTTCGTAGCAGGAAGTTTTATGTTTTTTAGAGCGGAAGATTTCAATGCTGTTGGAGGTTTTGACACTAATATCTTTTTGTATTATGAAGAAACGGATATTTGCAAAAGGCTTTCTCAGATTAATAAGTCAGCTTATTTAGTTCCAGATGCATCTTTTATACATTATCATGGCGCAAGTACCGAGAAATCAGTAGCTATAAAAACAGAATTGAAAATTTCTCTTTTGTATGTTATTAAAAAGCATTACGGAATCATCCCTTTTTATATTTTATTAACGTATTTACAGATTAGATACTTTTTTAGTAGTATTATCAAACCAAAATACTGGAAACTATTTTACACATTATTGCTGCAAGCTCCGTTAACAAAATCCTTAAAACATCAACAAAAAATTAGACCCATAGCATGAAAATATTAATTGTGGACAATTCTGGAATTATTCCAGCAACTAACTATGGTGGTATTGAACGAGTTATTTGGGGGCTTGGCAAAGAATTATCTAAATTAGGTCATGAAGTTGTCTACCTAGTTAAACCTGGATCTACATCTGATTTTGCAGAAGTATTGCCACTAGATCCAAATAGAGATTTAATTTCTCAAATACCAGATGACATTGACATTGCGCATTTTAGTCACACTCCTCTATATCCGGTTCATAAACCTTTTATTGTTACTATCCATACAAATCCTCCAACAGACGAGGTATTAGATATCAACACGGTTTTTATTTCAAAAAATCATGCACAGCGTTTCGGATCTTCAACCTATGTGTATAATGGTTTGGATTGGGATGATTATCCAAATCCCGATCTAGATAAGAAAAGAAGTTATTTACATTTTTTGGGAAAAGCAGCATGGAAAATTAAAAACGTATTTGGTGCTGCAAAAATAGCGCTAGATTCGGGGAATAGCTTACATATTTTAGGTGGAGAAAAATGGACCTTTAGAAACTTCAAAAGAGGCTTAAAGTATATACTAAATCCTAAAATAATCTTTAGAGGAATGGTGAATAATCAAACTAAAATGGATATTATTCAATATTCTAAAGGATTAGTTTTTCCCGTCATATGGCATGAACCATTTGGTTTAGCCATTGTAGAAAGTATGTACGCTGGCTGTGCAGTCTTTGGAACTAAAAATGGTTCTTTACCAGAATTAATAACTCCAGAAGTTGGATATACAGGAAATAACTCTCAGGAAATTGCAAAAGCAATTAAAGAATTTGATTATAATCCAAAAAAATGTCATGAATATGCTGTAAAGCACTTCAACTCTAAAGTGATGACTGCCTCGTACGTAAAACTATACGAAAAGGTGATCTCAGGAGAAACTATAAACAACGAAACTCCTAAGTATATTGAATCGGAAAATATAATTTCTAAATTCTCTTAATAAAACATCCGACACAAATATACCTCGAAATAATTATTTCGAGGTATATGCTTTCAATGATTACCAGCTAACTGAATTCACCCAAGTATTACTACTAATATCAGTATTTACGCTATGAGTAACAGTTCCTTCTACTTTTATCCCCCAGTTTAAATTAGCTGGAATAAAGGATTCCTGTAATCTTATTAAAGTCCAAACCTGTCCATTTTTACACGAATCAGTTTTATTAATAAAAACAGGAGTCCGCCTTGGACAATTAGCATATTGATGATAAGGCTTAAGAAAAGACCAATCCGTAACTTTTACTGTTACATTATGATCTTCACCTGCATCTCTCCATTTTCTACCATTATAATATAAAATGTTTGAGACAATGTACAAAGTATGCTGTTCAGTTGCATATAATTTTACATATCTAGATACTAATTCATGAAAATATTTCATTCTTGGATTACCAGGTTGTACAGCTCCTTGACCACAAAAATCTCGATAATTACGTCTAGTAAATTCTTTCTGATAACCTCTTCTATGCACCTCATTATGTGTTAAACTTGTCACATAACAATTAGCTTTAGAATTGTCTTCTAAAACCAATGAGCTATCTTCAGAATTGTTCGGGCTCACCACATTTTTAGTTTCTCCTATACTTTTAAAGTTATCTACATTACCTTTTAATTGATTCACTGATTTCATATAGTAATCATCAGGTAATTCGTAAAAAACATCATTTATCAATACTATTCTTTTTTGACCAATTTTAAACATTAGATCCTTATTCAAAATAGCTTTTATAGATCTAAAAACATCTTCTTTTTCTTTAATATTAAAATCGTTTTCATAGATCAACAAAGAATTACTATTATTTTCTCTACTCCATTCCAATAATTCTTTATCAGACAATTGAGAAAGCATCACATCAGTTTCAAAAAAACTTTCTTTACTTGGAAAAGTTAAAATATCTTTAGAAACTACTGACTCTATTAATGTTTCTTCTTTTTCACAGGAAATAATTCCAATGGAAATAACTAATAAAAAAATGATTTTTTTCATATTGTTTTAGGTTTTATTTTTTTGCATAAAATGTCCTGTTATGCATTCAGGAAACGTCTGTAATTGGCCAATTACACCATAATGTTCCCTTGGATTGTAATTTATTACTCCCCAATAGTAACCTTTGTGTTTATTTTAACTTTTCTTACAAGAGATTTTATAGTCATACATTGTTTATAACATGAGAAATAAATGATTCAATTACATTCCCTATAACCCGATACAAACTTTTGGTTTTCAATCAAAAAAAAATGAAAATCTAGATAATTGTTACTACTAAAAATGATTGCTAATCAAAACGACCAGAAGTAAAAAATCACTATAAAGAAGATATGAACATATCAGGAAATAAGTTGATTAAAAAAATATTATGACCCAAACCCTTTGAAAACTAAGATTCAAATTATCTTTTCATATCAAAACCACATACCCCCCCTTATAACCAAATACACACTTCTTTTTAACATAAAATTAACAACATCAAAAGATAACAAATCTAGCAAAAGGATAATGTCATGGTGAAGCAATATTGCTTCGTTTATTAATCTAATAAATAAAACTCATGAAAAATTTATTATTTGCTTTATTGGCATTATTCATTATCTCTTGCTCTGATGAGCAAAACCTCGAAAATGACATTCCTTCTCAATCTTTAACAGAGAAAACAGAACTCTTACAGTTTAAAGATTGGGATGCTTTTTTTGAACAATACGATGCTATTTCGAATTTACCTCAAGAAGATTTAAAATTATGGGCATTAGAAAAAGAACACAACGCTCTACTGTTATCATTGTATAACGAAGAGGATCTTTCCGTTCAGAAAGAAAATGATTTAAACACTCTTACCAATGGATTACTAGCTATTTTAAATAGTGATCAAGAGTTCCAAGTAGGAGAAAACACCATTTATTTCACAGATGGTTCTTTTTACGAAGTTCCCCAAACTAGTAAAAATAAGAATTATAAAGACGCTACTTCCAACCTAAAAAAAGTTGGAGAAGCCGGTGCGCAAACTTCTCTAGTAGACAATAATGGAAAAACATTAACATTTAATGCAGGAACAGGAACTATTAGAATTGAAGGAAAAGAATTTCGTAGAAAATCATGGACTCGATGCGCAGATGGATACAGAACACTTGGTACTTGCTGTACTACTAAATATGCACACCAACTAACAAACAGAACAATTAACATTTTTCAATATAATCTCAGAAGCCAGGTCTATTTAGATGTAAACATGGGATACTATTACAAAGGCCGTTGGAGAAGATCTGGAGAAGACAGAAACATCACTATAAATCTTCAGACCTCCGGAATATTATTTTTTGATAATGGTTTCCCAACAGGACCAAATAACAATTTTGGCGGAAGCTTAAATAGAACTATATCTTGTGTAACAACTGATCAAAGAATTCCGTTAGGAGAAGCATCTTATTCGGTTGCGCTTGGAGGTTATGGCGTATGGCATGTTAACATAACAGGAAAAATCACTCAACATATAAATGGTGATGATATTACCAATAAATGGAATCACACAGTAAACTGGAACTAAATTTTTAACAACAAACAGAACTAAAAATAAAAAGAAGCCTCATTAATGAGGCTTCTTTCGTATTTTGGCTTTTCCAAAAGTCAATTAATGGAAAATCAAAAAATAGAAATAGAAAAAACTATAGATATTCTCAAAAAAGGAGGACTTATTTTATATCCTACGGATACTGTTTGGGGAATTGGATGTGATGCTACCAATGCGGAAGCCGTAGACAAAATATATGCTTTAAAGAAGAGAGCTGATAGCAAAGCGATGTTATGTCTGGTAAGTGATTTTAAGATGTTACAACAGTATGTAGAGGAAGTTCCGGAAGTAGCATATGATATATTGAAATACGCAACAAAAGCTACAACTATCATTTATGATCGACCTTTACGAGTTGCTGAAAATCTAATCGCGGAAGATAACACCCTTGGGATAAGAGTAGCTAGAGATCCTTTTTGTAGCAAATTAATACGAAAGTTTAAAAGACCAATTGTTTCTACCTCAGCAAATATTAGTGGCAAACCAACTCCGCGGAACCTGCAAGAAATGAGTAAAGAGATTTTGGAAGGCGTTGACTATGTCGTAAATTTGCCTTTACAAAATAAAGATGCTAAACCCTCTTCTATTATAAAAATCGGTGGAGATAGTACCGTTAAAATTATAAGGAAGTAACGTATCAGCATCCTTGTATATGAGGTATTTATAAGAACAATTTTTGATTTCGAGCATATTCTCGAAACTTTTAAATCTCGATTATCGAGTACATTGATTCATGTCGGAAGAGAATAATTACAAAGAAGCATTACAACATGCTGTTTTTAATACGATAACCCAAGCTGCATCAAATCTTGAATTAGACAGTTATGTCATTGGAGGCTTTGTTAGGGATTATATTTTACAAAGAGGATCTGCCAAAGATATCGATATAGTAGCAGTTGGGAGTGGTATCGAACTCGCAAAAGAAGTTTCTAAATTACTTCCTAACCAACCCAAAATTCAAATCTTTAAGACATACGGAACTGCTATGCTAAAAGCTGGAGATATTGAGGTTGAGTTTGTTGGTGCCAGAAAGGAATCTTATCGAGAAAATAGTAGAAATCCGATTGTAGAAAATGGAACGCTGCAAGATGATCAAAACAGAAGAGATTTTACCATCAATGCCTTGGCATTAAGTCTTTCTAAAGAAAACTTTGGCGATATTTTAGATCCTTTTGATGGATTAGAAGATCTTCGATCCAAAATCATCCGAACACCATTGGATCCAGATATTACCTACTCTGATGATCCGCTAAGAATGATGCGTGCCATTCGGTTTGCTACACAACTTAATTTTAAGATAGAAGAAAGGTCTTTAAAAGCCATTACCAAGAATAAAGATCGTATTAAAATAATTACCAAAGAAAGAATTGTAGACGAGCTCCATAAAATTTTATTGAGTGAAAAACCGTCTATTGGGTTTTTACTTTTGGAAAAGACTGGATTACTGCCATATATATTACCAGAATTAGTTGCACTAAAAGGTATTGATGAAGTGGAAGGGCAACGTCATAAAGACAACTTTTACCATACTTTAGAAGTAGTTGATAATATTGCCGAAAACACGGATGATCTATGGCTACGTTGGGCAGCGCTATTACATGATATTGGAAAGGCACCTACTAAAAGATTTAGCAAAAAAGTTGGATGGACTTTTCATGGTCATGAGTTCGTAGGTTCAAAAATGGTTTATAAATTATTTAAACGATTAAAAATGCCACTGAATGATAAAATGAAATTTGTTCAGAAAATGGTCTTAATGAGCTCTCGACCAATTGTAATTGCATCAGACGTTACTGACTCTGCTGTAAGAAGACTAGTTTTTGATGCTGGTGACTATATTGAAGAATTAATGACACTTTGCGAAGCCGATATTACAACCAAAAACCCGAAGCGTTTTAAAAAATATCATAACAATTTTAAAATTGTTCGTCAGAAAATGGTGGAGGTAGAAGAACGAGATCATATTCGAAATTTTCAGCCTCCAGTGAGTGGAGAAGAAATCATGAAAACTTTTGACATAAAACCTTCTAAAGAAATTGGAATTATAAAAGAAGCGATAAAAGAAGCAATACTAGAAGGAGATATTCCAAATGAACATGAAGCTGCATTTCAGTTTATGATAAAAAAAGGGGAAGAATTAGGGTTAAAAAGTTCTTAGCAACTTAAATCCTTTAAAACTTAGATTCTTAACACATGAAAAAATATTTTAGACCGCTTGTAGTTACGTCTGTAGTCCTTATCTATTTAATCATTATTGCAGGTGCTGTGGTAAGAATGACAGGTTCTGGAATGGGCTGTCCGGACTGGCCAAAATGCTTCGGATATTATATCCCTCCTACCGAAGAAAGTCAAATACAATGGAAACCCAATCATGAATATGAGAAAGGGTTTATTGTAATAGTGGATGAAGAACTAAGAATTGCCACAAAAGATTTTACATCCTCATCTTCTTACGAAACATCCAATTGGGAGCCTTACACAAAACATGACTACGCAAAATTTAATGTATGGCATACATGGATCGAATATATTAATAGATTGGTTACGGTAGTATCTGGAATCCCTATTCTTTTAATGTTTATTCTTTCGCTTTGGTTCTGGAAAGAAAAAAGAAAAATACCGCTGTATGCGGGACTCACCATTATAGCAATGGCATTTCAAGCTTGGTTAGGTAAAATAGTAGTAGATTCTAATCTTCTTCCGCTAAGAATTACAGTGCATATGTTAGTGGCATTTATAATACTAGCCATATTACTTTACATTTTATTTCTTACAAAAAAGGAAACTGCAACATTCAAAATAAGTTCAACTTTTAAAAATATATTATTCTTTTCTGCTGTACTTACTTTAATTCAGGTTGCTTTAGGAACTCAGGTGAGACAGTATGTGGATGAACAAATCAAAATGGTTGGTGAACTAGCAAAATCTCAATGGTTAGATCCGCCTACAATGAACTTTTATATTCATCGATCATTTTCTATCCTCATCGTGTTGATTAACTTATGGCTGTTGTGGTATAATAACAAAATGCGTCTTGGATTATCTAAATTAAATTGGGTCATTGCCCTGATTGGTTTAGAGGCGTTTACTGGAATTTTAATGTATTATTTTGATTTCCCTTTCCTTTCACAACCCTTACATTTAGTTATATCATCTTTACTATTTGGAGTTCAGTTTTATATCCTGCTCGAAGTGTTTAAAAAAAAGGGATTGAATACTGAAAATTTAAAATAGTCACAAACAAGTTTGTATCTTTGCCAATCCAAATTAAACAAGAATGGTTTACCGTTTCAGAATTATCCTAGATACAGAAGAAGACGTATTTAGAGATATCGAAATCGAACAAGACGCTACATTAGAGCAGTTTCATAATGTTATTAATCAATCCTTTGGTTTTGATGGCATGGAAATGGCCTCTTTTTATGTAAGTGATGAGCAATGGAATCAAGGAGAAGAGATCTCTCTTTTTGATATGAGTGATGGTAATCAGCCAGTACGATTAATGAACGAAACAACATTAATCGATGTGGTACACGAAGCATCGCCTAGATTGATTTATGTCTATGACTTCTTAAGCATGTGGACATTTTTGGTTGAGCTTGCGGAAATTGCTGAATATGAAAACGGAAGAGAATATCCTAATGTAATGTTCGTACACGGACAAATACCAGATAATGCACCTGATAAAGAGTTTAAAGCTGATGATTTAGACCAAGATGATGAAGGTGAAGGTTTTTTAGACCTTGATGATTACGATGAGTTAGGTTTTGATGAACATTGGAATTAAATCTTAAGTATTGAAGTTTCAAAGATCCTAAGGTACAAAGTTCAAAGTTATAAAGCTCCAATATTTAACTATAAAATTTAATGAGCACTTTTAGAGACCTAAAAATTTGGCAAAAATCAATAGTTTTAGTTACTAATATTTATGATAAAACCAAATCATTTCCAATAGAAGAGTTATATGGATTGACTTCTCAAATAAGAAGAGCATCCATCTCAATACCTAGCAATATTGCCGAAGGCTATGGTAGAGAGAGTAAACAAGAATATATTCGATTTCTAAACATTGCGATTAGTTCATTATTTGAAGTCCAGACACAATTAGAAATTGGAAAAAATCTTTCTTTCTTAAAAGAAAATGATTTTAATTTATTGTACGAAAACACTAGAGAAATAGAGCGTATGCTTTCAAGTTATATTAGAAAAATTAAAGATTCATAAATAATTTTGAAACTTGCTCTTTAAGACTTTTTAATCTTTGACACTTTACTTCTTAGTAGCTTTGTCACTTTAAAACAAAAAAATGATCAATTTATATAGCACCCAAATTGAATCGTTATCGATTCACAAAATAGGTAACAAGAGTAGAAATGAAAACATATTTCTATCAGATACTCCTTATACACTTAATGACGAGTTAACCGCTTTATTAAAGGAATACTTTTTTAAACCGTTTAGAGAAAAAGAGGAGAATTACTTTCAGTTTACCAATGAGGTAGATGTAGAATTTAATCCGCTATATAAAATCGTTACCGAAATATTCAACAACCCATCTTCGGCTCACGAAAAATCAAAGAGAATTGCTTCTCTTTTATATGAACAATCACAACATCCGCATATCAAAAGCGGAGAAGTCTATGTAGTGTATTTAGAGAATCTTTCTATCGATAATGAAAAAACAAATGCCGTAGGGATCTTCAAGTCAGAATTAAAGTATGATTTCCTTCAGTTCGCAGAGAAAGGAACGAATATAGAATTACTACATCAACAAGGTGTCAATCTAAATAAATTAGACAAAGGATGTTTAATTTTTAATCATAAACAAGAAGAAGGATATAAAATCCTTTCTGTTGATTCTAACCGCTATGACACTAAATATTGGCTAGAACATTTCTTAGGGGTTAAAGCCTTTGCAGATGAAAATTTTTATACAAAAAAGTATATGAAATTCTGCCAGGATTTTGCCAAAGATGTAGTACTACCAGCAGAAGATAAAAAAGAAGAAGTGATGTTTATGAATCGTGCTGTAAATCACTTTGCCAAAAACGATACCTTTGAGGAGTCTGCTTTTTTAAATGAAGTAATAGATAATCCGGATCTAATTCCCGAGTTTAAACATTACAAAACTGAAAAGGCTCCAAAATACCATATCGAAGATCTTACAGAATTTCCTATTGCTAATACTGCGGTTTCTGCAGCTAGAAAAAAGATCAAAAACACGATTAACTTAGACACGAATATCCAAATTAAAATGGATTTTATAAATCCAGAATCTGCAGAAAAGTTTGTAGAAAAAGGTTGGGATGAAGAAAAGCAAATGTACTATTACCTAGTATATTTTAACAAAGAGCAAAAAGACTAGTTAACTCCTTACTTCTGACCAGCTAGGTTAAAAGCATGATTTGAATTTATCTCAATAAGATTGCCATTAGGATTTTGTATAAAATTACTTATGTTGATTTTTTCAAAATCAGCATTCATTGGTCTAGGTTCTTCAATGATAGTATCCTCAACTTTCCTCTTCTGATAATAAATCAAAGGAGTTAAAATAAGTGTAGAATCTTGTACCATATAAGTACCAGTAGTTTTAGTCAAGCGTTTACCAAATGAACTATAATCTTCATAAGTAAATATGTTCGCTTGTAATTCTAATCCTTTATATCCATTTGGTTTCGTGTGTAAAAAGCTTTTTTTGATGTGATCATGTTTAGCTTTATGAGAAACATTATGATAATAACGAATTGGATCTGTCCTTTGTGGATCATTTACACTATATCGAATTAATAAAGAATCCCCAATTCCTTGAAATTGCCATGATCTTTCTGCTCTATGTTTCGAAACATACACCACATTATCAACACGATAAACAAAATGAACCATCTGATCTAGTGAATAATCATAATTTGGAAATAAAGGATCTACCAAATTTGCTTGAAAAGCAACCGCTTTGACTTCTCCCGTTCTTTCGAAAGGATAAAATGTGGGAATTGTAAAATGAAAGTGCCACCAAATAATAACAGAAGCTAGCAACAACAAACCACCAAACGCCCAAGGATTTATTTTCATACGATTGCACTTTATATATAAGTGTTATCTGTACAGATAATGTTACAACCCAATGAGAATATTATAGTTTATATCACTACCTTTCCAATAATCTATTCATATTTACATTTTCATAATTTCGCCTAACAAAATCCAATGCAGTTTTCAATACTTCGCCCATGGATTTACTTCTACGAAATTTAAGATCCAGTGTGAAATTATAAAGATGTTCTCGTAATTCTTTTAAATGTTCTTCGGTAGAAATCGTATCTTCACACATACAGCTAATTAAGGTTTCATAACGAGATCTGGAATTCAATATTCTTTTAGCCAAAACAGAACGTTCTTCTTTCTTATATTGTTCTATGGAACTAGCCTGCAATCTATTCAAAACTATATCAACCATATCAAAGTTTTCTTTAAAGAATTGTGGTTGATATACTTTTAGTTTTCCCTCAAAACATTGCTGATCAAAATCAATGGCTCGTATGCGATACTGTACATGATCAAAATCATGAATTGGGATAATCACATAATTATAAGAGCGCATATCTCCCAATAAGCGCATCTGGCAGCGTTCGTTAAACTTCACAAACTCTTTAGCAATCTGCGCTTTTGCCTGATCACTAAGATCTGGTAAGAAATCTTTGATAAAAACATCTCCAGGAATTCCAGCAATATGTTCTTCGATCAATGTATTTTTATACACCAGAAAATTGATCCTGTTCGGAGAAAACATATGCTCTAATTCCAATCCATAAATACGAGAAGCATCTGCTTTTTTAACATAGATGTATGTATAGTTATCATTCAATATATTTCGAACTCGTACTCTAAACGGTTTAGAATTTCCGAAAGTACAATAATCAATGGCATCTATATTTAAAAACTCTATAGCATCTTCATTACCATCAGAATGCAATATGGTATATACTTTTTTTAGACTAGATTCAATCTCTGGTCGCTCATGTTCTTCATAATATACACGCACCCATAAAGTATCTTCATCGTTACTATCATATACTACAATCGAACCTGAAAACCGTAATAAATCATCATAAAACACTGGGATTTTTATTTTACGATTACATTCTTTTAAATAACTATCTAAACTATCATTGATCGGATAGGTAGGTTTCTTTTTAGACATCAATTTCTCATCCATACACAGCTACTTTCTAATGGCAATTTACAAAAGAAACGCACTCCAACAATTATATTACTTTATTGATTGTAAAAAACTATAAAGTATAAGAATCCATTTTTTATTGTAACAAAACCTAGGTGTGGTCGTCTAGTTTAATATAACCACCAAAAAATAATCACAATTGGAAACCATTTTAACCTTGAAGAATCTTACCAAAAGATTCGGAAGTATTACAGCTGTTAATGATCTTTCTTTTACTATAAAAAAAGGAAACGTATACGGTATTTTAGGACCTAATGGAAGCGGTAAATCTACAACCTTAGGTATTGTTCTTAATGTAGTGAATAGGAGCTCGGGAGACTTTACTTGGTTTGATGGATCTGCATCTACCCACGAAGCCTTAAAAAAAGTAGGAGCTATTATCGAGCGTCCAAATTTCTATCCATACATGACAGCTGCACAAAATCTAAAACTAGTATGTCAGATCAAGGGGGTTTCAACCAACAAAATCGAAGAAAAACTAGAGTTAGTTGGTCTTTTAGATCGCAAGGATAGCAAGTTCAGAACATTTTCTTTAGGTATGAAACAAAGATTAGCGATCGCATCTGCTCTATTAAATGATC
Organism: Aquimarina litoralis; assembly: GCF_039523995.1. Classification (NCBI taxonomy): domain Bacteria; kingdom Pseudomonadati; phylum Bacteroidota; class Flavobacteriia; order Flavobacteriales; family Flavobacteriaceae; genus Aquimarina; species Aquimarina litoralis. The sequence goes on along the minus strand of NZ_BAAAGE010000004.1, from coordinate 13,513 downwards.
CCGAAATTCTAATACTTGATGAACCTACAAATGGTCTGGATCCTCAAGGTATTCATCAGATTAGAGAGATTATAAAAGTGATTGCTTCGCAGGGAACTACTATTTTATTAGCTTCTCACCTATTGGATGAAGTAGAAAAAGTCTGCAGTCATGTAGTCATTATTCGCAAAGGAGTAAAACTATATTCTGGTCCTGTAGATGAAATGAATGCAAGTCATGGTTTCTTCGAATTAAATAGTAATCAAAACAGTATGCTCATTAAGTGGTTATCGGAGCAAGATACTTTTGGAAACGTAAAAGAAGAAGAAAACAAAATTATTGCTTTCCTAAATCGTGAATTGGATGCTGAAAGTTTGAATAAACAATTGCACCAAGCTGGAATTACGTTAACACATCTTGTAAAACGAAAAGAAAGTTTAGAAGAACAATTCTTACAATTAACCAACAATTTAAACTAAAGCCATGTTACGATTACTCAATATAGAATTTCAAAAACTACGTTACAATAAGTCTGCAAAAATACTTACGATAACCTATTTTATATTAATTACATTAATTTCTCTTATAGCTTCTTATGAATTCAATTTTGGAGGAATTAATTTTAGACTAGCCGATCAAGGAATTTTTAACTTCCCATATATCTGGCACTTTAATTCATGGATAGCAGCTTGGCTTAAGGTATTTCTGGCTATTGTCATTGTATCCATAATGGCTAATGAATACTCTAATAGAACATTAAAACAAAACTTAATCGATGGATTGAGCAAAAAAGAATTTTTAGCTTCTAAATTTCTCACAGTAGTAATTTTGGCTTTTTTATCAACCCTATTCTTGTTTGTAGTTTCCTTAATCTTAGGACTTATTTTCTCAGATTATAATGAAATATCTATTATATTTTCAGATTTGGAATTCATCTTTGCTTATTTTATCAAACTTGTTGGATTCTTTTCATTCTGTATGTTTCTCGGAATCTTAATCAAAAGATCTGCCTTCGCTTTAGGGTTTTTAATATTTTGGCAATTAATAGAAGGGCTTTTCTGGGGATTAGCAAGTTTAGTAAAATGGAGGTTTGAAACGGATTTTGTCTATAAAATAATTCCCTTTTTACCCTTGGATAGTATGGCTAATTTAGTTAATGAACCATGGTCTCGGTTAAATTTTATACAATCCGCTGCAAACCAATTAGGCGAAAACTTCCAAAGAGACTATGCAGTACACTGGTATGAGGTCCTAATCGTATTAGTTTGGACAGCAATATTTGTGAGACTTTCATATTATCTTCTTAAAAAGAGAGATTTGTAATATCTTTGAGTTTTTCAACTCAACTCATGAAATACAAAATATTTGTCCTCTCATTATTTTTGAGCATCTCTTTATTTGGACAAGGAGAAGCTAATAATTGGTATTTTGGACAAAACGCTGGAATAAGTTTTAGTACAACACCTCCTACTCCACTTACCGATGGAAGAATAAATACTTTGGAGGGTTGTACAACAATCTCTGATGCTACAGGCAACTTACTATTTTATACAGATGGTAGAACTGTGTGGGATCGCAATGGAGGCATTATGCCAAATGCTAATTACAATGCTGGTAATGGATTACTAGGTGATCCTTCTAGTACATCCAGCGCCTTAATAGTCCCACAACCTAATACACCAAATAGATACATCATTTTTGCTGTTGATGAACCTCATCATGAGAATGCAGCTACCTATCCAGACCGAAATACAGGTTTTTCAACAAACGAAGATGACGGATTTAATAATGGTTTTACATATTCCATAGTTGATATGTCCTTAAATGGAGGAATGGGTGATGTTATTAATGCGCAAAAAAACATCCCTCTCATCACATATGACACATCAAACAATCAAGAAAGTGCATATAAATGTTCTGAAAAAATAACAGCAGTAAAAAGTGATGACTGCGATTCTTTTTGGGTAATTACCCATTTTATTGATACGTATTATGCATTTAGTGTAGATCAGACGGGTGTAAATACCACTCCTGTTACTTCACAAGTAGGAGTTACCGTTCCAATTTCTGGATACAGACGAAATGCATTAGGATATCTTAAAGCATCACCTGAAGGAGATAAACTAGCAGTTGTACATTTTGGATTGGCTACAATAACAGGAGGAGATGGCCCTGGTAAAGTATTATTGTATGATTTTGACAATAGTACTGGAATCGTAAGTAATGAAATAGAACTTTACGATGGTGATGCTCCTTATGGTATCGAATTTTCTCAAAGTGGTGAACGCCTATACACTACAATTGGTGAGGGTGATGGTGGATTTGGAGACGCTTTTTTAGTGCAATTTGATCTTACTTTACCAAATAATCAAATCGCAGCAAGTGGAACTAGAATTCTTAATGAAAATGGACAAAACGCTTCGAATTTTAGTGCAGGAGCATTACAATTAGGTCCAGATGGAAGGATTTATAGAGCATTATTTGATTTTGATTCTGGGACAGGAAATTATCTAGGTGTTATTGAAAATCCAGAAGAAATAGCTACAAATGTAATCTACCGAGACAGAGGTATCCTTGTTAATGTTGATGCTAATAGAGGCTCTAGAATTGGATTGCCCCCATTTATCCAATCTATTTTTGCACAAACAATTGATATTATTAACAGTGGTGATCCGAATAATGTAAATCTTGTACTCTGTGATGGGGACACGTTTAGACTGGAATATCAAGACATTCCAACAGCAACCTATGCTTGGTTTGTAGATGATGTTCAAATCCCTAATAACACTTTTTTCTTAGACATTACTACTTCTGGTAATTATCGATTAGAAGTTGACCTTAATGATGGGAGCTGTCCATCAATAGGTGTTGCAAATGCTATGTTTTTTGAAGTTCCGATTGTACAAAATATTCCAGTTGATGAAAACATTTGTGATAATAATAACGATGGAATTACAGACTTAGATCTTTCTATTTATAATACCGAGATACTTGGGTCACAAGATCCAAATCAATTTCAAATTCGTTATTTTAGATCTATAGCTGATGCAGATGCTAACATTAACGAATTATCGCAAAACTTTACTACCGAAGCAAATCCACAGACCATTGCTATTAGAATAGAGAATATTCAAAATACTGATTGTTATAATACGGCTAGTTTCCAGGTGGAAATTTTTGACACCCCAACCGCATTTCCTGCAAATCCAATCGTATCTTGTGATAATGCTGATGATGGAGATGACACTAATGGAATGATTACCTATGATTTAACAACAGCCAATAATGATATTTACGGAAGTCAAAGTACTGCTGATTTTACTCTAACTTATCATACCACATTAATAGATGCTCAAGATAACACAAATCCAATAGTAGATCCGACAAATGCTGTATTGTCTAATACTCTGCCTGCCGTTTATGCACGACTCGAAAATAATTTAAATACAGCTTGTTTTGATATATTCGAAATTTCAGTTTCTATTAATTTATTGCCCGTTGCTAATAACACTTCGTTATCTCAATGTGATGAATATTTAAATACTAATGATGGTATCACATTATTTAATCTTAACCAGGCTATAGATCAAATCACTGGCGGAACTTCAGATCGCTCTGTTCTATTTTTTGAAGACATAACTTCTGCAAATTCAGGCACACCATCTATTGTTAATACAGATACATATCAAAATACTTCGGCCAATCAACAATTATTTACTAGAGTAATTGATGATGTTACCGGATGTTTTAGAATCTCAACATTAGATTTGTTAGTAAGTACCACTTCTTCCAATGATGCAACATTAACTCTTTGTGATGATGATGGTATTGAAGATGGATTCAGAGAATTTGATCTTACAGAAGCTGACGTGCAAGTACTTTCTGGAATAGGAAATCCAAACCTATCTGTTGCCTATTATGAAACTATTGAAAATGCACTTAGCGAGACAAACGCTATAAGTATATATACCAATACAACCCCTGGTACCCAAGGTCAGGATGTTGTATACGCAAGAGTAGAAGATAATTTAAATCAATGTTTCGGTATTAATGAAGTTACTCTTTTTGTAAATCCATTACCTGACATTGAAGAATCCGCTGAAGCTTTTTTATGCGAAGGAACTACCATTACTATTGATTCTGGACTAGTATTTGGAAACCCAAATGATTTTGATTATTTATGGTCTCCTACTGGAGAAACCACTGAGAGTATCAGTGTATCACAAGCCGACATTTATGTGCTTACCATGACAAATCGATCAACTGGTTGTTCTAAAGATAGAACCATAACAGTAACCGAATCTTCACCCGCTATTATCATTCAGCCAATAGAAATTAATGATGCTTCTGACAACAATACAGTAACTATAAATGTTGAGGGAACTGGGGATTACGAATATGCTATTGCGTTTAATGGCAGTAATATAAGAACCTATCAAGACAGCCCAACCTTTACGGATGTCCCTCCTGGTTTTCATACGGTTTACGTAAGAGATAAAAATGGTTGTGGTCCTGAAACCACTCAAGATATTTCGGTAGTTGGATTCCCTAAATATTTTACTCCTAACGGAGATGGCGTTAATGAAACTTGGAATGTAGAAGGAATATCTGCGCAGGTACTCGGAAATTCTATCATTTATATTTTTGATAGAAGTGGTAAACTTCTGAAGCAACTGGTCCCTTCGGGTAACGGCTGGGACGGAACTTACAGTGGTGCTCTCATGCCTTCTAGTGAATATTGGTTTCGAGTAGAATTAGATGATGGAAGAATACGTAAAGGAAGCTTTTCTCTAATACGATAAACTTTCCCTAAAACTTATACTCTATTTGAGAAATCATAAGAGTATTCTGTATCTTTATTCAGAAAAGATAGGCCTATATAATGAAGTTCGAACTTACATCCGAGTTTAGTCCAACCGGAGATCAACCGGAAGCTATAAAACAACTTGCTAATGCTATTAAAGCAGGGGAAAGATATCAAACACTTTTAGGAGTTACTGGTTCTGGTAAAACATTTACAGCAGCTAATGTAGTGGCAGAAGTGCAACGTCCAACCTTGGTACTGGCACATAACAAAACCCTAGCAGCACAATTATATTCTGAGTTTAAACAATTCTTCCCCGAAAATGCTATTGAATATTTCGTTTCTTATTATGATTATTATCAACCAGAAGCCTATATACCTACGACAGGAACGTATATAGAAAAAGATTTATCTATTAATGATGAAATTGAAAAACTACGTTTAAGTGCTACCTCTTCCCTACTTTCTGGAAGAAGAGATGTACTTGTTGTAGCCTCGGTTTCTTGTTTATATGGTATCGGAAATCCTGTAGAATTTCAGAAAAACGTAATATCTATTCAGCAAGGGCAATTTGTTTCTAGAACAGCATTACTGCATAAATTAGTGCAAAGTTTATATTCCAGAACGGAAGGAGAGTTTTTACATGGAAATTTCAGGATAAAAGGAGATACCGTAGATATTTATCCAAGCTATGCCGATGATGCGTTTAGAGTACATTTCTTTGGAGATGAAATCGAAGAAATCGAAGCCTTCGATGTACAAACCAATGAAATCATTGAAAAATATGATCGTCTAAATATCTATCCAGCAAATATGTTCGTAACTTCTCCTGAGGTATTACATGGTGCTATTGATCAAATAGCTTTAGACCTCGGAAAACAAGTAGAGTATTTTAAAGAAATAGGAAAATTTCTGGAAGCCAAAAGGTTAGAAGAACGTACTAATTTTGATTTAGAAATGATCAAGGAGTTAGGATATTGTTCTGGAATTGAGAATTACTCTAGATATTTAGACGGAAGAGATCCAGGAACAAGACCTTTCTGTTTGTTAGACTATTTTCCTGATGATTATTTAATGATTGTAGATGAAAGTCATGTAACTATTCCGCAAACACATGCGATGTACGGTGGTGATCGATCTAGAAAAGAGAATCTAGTAGAATATGGTTTTAGACTTCCTGCAGCCATGGATAATAGACCATTAAAATTCGAAGAATTTGAAGCACTACAAAATCAAATAATATACATAAGTGCAACGCCTGCTGATTACGAATTACAAAAAAGTGAAGGTACTTATGTTGAGCAAATTATTAGACCTACCGGATTACTAGATCCTATTATAGAAGTACGACCAAGTCTGAATCAAATCGATGATTTGATAGAAGAAATGCACAAACGTATTGAAGTCGATGAACGTATCTTAGTAACTACCTTAACGAAAAGAATGGCAGAAGAATTGACAAAATATCTAACAAGAATAGATATTCGTTGTCGATATATTCATAGTGATGTAGACACACTAGAGCGCGTAGAAATTATGCAAGATCTGCGTAAAGGTCTTTTTGATGTGCTGATTGGTGTAAACCTATTAAGAGAAGGATTAGATTTACCCGAAGTATCATTGGTAGCAATATTAGATGCTGATAAAGAAGGTTTTTTAAGAAATAATAGATCTCTGACCCAAACCATAGGAAGAGCTGCAAGAAATGTAAATGGATTGGCGATCATGTATGCTGATAAGATTACACAAAGCATGCAAGAAACCATTGATCAAACCAATTATCGACGAGAAAAGCAAATTGCCTATAATACGAAACATGGCATTACCCCAAAAGCAATTAAAAAGTCGTTGGATAATGCATTAGCTGGAAAAAAAGTAGAACCTTATCAATTCGAAACTGCTCCAACATTAAAAGCTGCAGAAGAAGAAACTGCTTATTTCACAAAAGAACAACTAGAAACTCGTATTCGAAATGTTCGAAAAGAGATGGAAAAAGCTGCAAAAGAGTTAGATTTTATGACAGCAGCAAGACTAAGGGATGAAATAAAAATGTTACAAGAAAAAATACAGAATCAAAAAGTTTAATGGAAAAATAAGAGGAATACAGTGACACATTTATTGATATGCATTTCTTTTTAATTTTTATGCAAAAGAAAATATAACATCATCGGTAATGCTGATTTTGGCTTCTCCTCTTTTTGTATAATCAACTTCAAAGCCTTCATCTTCGATCTTAGCAATCGACTTCTCATAGTTTTTTGATTTTATCAGTTTTTTGTCATTTCGTACGACTCGCCAAAAAGGGGTTTTTAGATCTGTACCCAACAATGTATGTCGTTCTGCTATCTTTTTAATCGCATTGCCTGTTCGCATTGGGCAAGTAACATCTGTACCTTCGACCTTAGCTAAATAAGATGCAATCTTTTGAATCGTTGTTACTTTTCCAACCGGAATTTGTTCAATCAATTCTTCAATAGCAGTTACAGAAGGATGAAGCATTGTTCCTTTTCCGAAGTATTTTTCCATAGACACTGGAATATTGACAATTTTAGACTTTTGCATACTCATATTTTTTATAAAGTTTAGAAGCTATAAAATTTGCAATAAGCAACTCTACGAAACTCAATGGTAAAGTGATCAAAAGTATGGACCAATCAGAATATCCCATATTGGCAGCACCAACCCAAAAAAGCACAAAGAAAAACACCCATGACACTAATGCCGAAGAAATAACCGAACGATTCGTATTTCCAAATCGCTGACTGTACAACCAAAATGTAAATACTATCATTGCTGTTAAAATGGTATCCCATAGTCCCCAAATACCAAAAATCATCCAATTCATATCTGCAATAGATTCAGAATTATTCCAATAGGATTTTACTCTTGGCGTGACTAGTACAAAGTATCTAAATACTTCAGAAATATGAATCCAAATACTGGTAAGTACTACTACAAAAACGAACGCCTTTAGATCAAAATCTTGTTTATTCATGAGATAAAATAGCTTTAATATTTTTAAAAATAATGTCTGGCGCAGTAAATGAAGGCACGGAACGATATACCGCAATTGATTTTTCTACTTGATCGATCTTTTCTATCAGGTCAATACTCCTTTTACTAAGTTCAGCAAATCGTAATCTCTTAGGTTCAATAATGTTTTGATCTACCAAAAAATCAATTTTCCTCACACACCTACAAGGATTATTGCTATTCACCAAACCACATTTTTTATTCAGAAAATTTCTAATTTTCATTCTAGAACGCGATAGTTTTTTTCTAAAGTTTTCGGGAGTAATATTTACAATAGCTGCTCCTTCCTTGCTATTAAACTCTAGAATATCAGATAGGATGTAAATGATTCTATCTATAGGTTTTAAACATAATAATAAGCCTTGTGTACAACTTACTTTTACTTCCTCTTCTAGCAACTTCAATTCTCCATCATTAGAAGCGTATGATACACGATCCGAATGACCGGAATCAATCAATACTTCGTAGTCGGCAAAAGGCATTGGAAACTCTTTGCCTTTCTTTTGCTTTTGAGTTAATAAATAATTCGTGGCGATACGATATACCCAGGTAGAAAATTTACTCTTATGGTTAAATGTGCTCAAATGAGTGATTACTTTTACCAATATTTCCTGAGTAGCGTCTTTTGCATCTTCAGGAAATAATAACATCTTTAGAGAAAGATTATACACATAATCCTTAATTGCTAATACTATTTTTTCCAAAGATTCCTGATCTCCAGTATTTGCACGATGTACTAATGTTTCTAAAGTTTCTTGATCCATACTATTATATTAGACAAAATAACTCGAACAAGTGTGACATGAAATGGAAAAAATTATACATTCATCCTATATTTACTATGATTTCTAACTAGTTATCTATCTATAATTTTCTATCTATAACTATTAAAAAGTACAATTCTTAGTCTTTTTTTTGTAGCATGAAAACCTTGATTATAAGAGACCTTTGTGATGTAATTATTCACAAAAAATGTGAAACAACTTATATCAATAATCATTAAAATCAAGAACTATGAAATTTGTAACCAAAAGAATACACGCTTTCTTAGATTATCCTGTTGCTATTGCATTAATAGCACTCCCATTTTTATTAAACCTAGGTCAGTCGAACCCTTTAGCTTTATGGCTTTCTGTTTCCACTGGTATCGCAGCATTATTGCTGACCATATTAACTGATCATCATTTAGGTATCATTAAAGTGATTCCTTATAAAGGACATTTATTGGTAGACTTTCTTGTAGCTATTGTATTTATTATAGCTCCTTTTATTTTTTCATTTAAAGGTATCGATGCTTATTATTACTGGATTAATGGAGCTGCTGTACTTACCGTAGTTAGCTTACACAAATCTGAATTAGCTATTTAATATAGGTCAAGAACGAATATTGTTCATCATTGTGGAGATAAATTGTAGTGCAATACTATCGTTTGTCTCCACTTTTTGTATAAATTAGAATCGTACTTTTAAGAAAGTAGATAAATTTATAATGACCGCTACTCCATTTCAATTTAAAAAAGCAAACTGTTTCATTCCTCATATCGTATTGGTTGGGATCGGAATTGGTACTGCTAATTACATAATGAATGGTTCTTTAAATTGGATACAATGGTGCATCCAATCGCTTTCTACAAGTCTTATTATCGGTTATACCCTAGTAGCTATTGGATTGAATAAATCATGGTTCACAAGGATATTCACTTCAAACGTCAAAGTGTATATCGTTGTTATAATAATATTCTTCTTACTAGGAATATTAGCTACAGAAATAGAGCATATGATCCGATCACTGATTTTTGAGAGTCAACAATTTCGTCCATTTTCATCTGGAAAAATGTACTGGTTTAACGGTATTATTTCTTTGCTATTAGGATGGAGTTTTTTTCAAAACCAGATTTTAAAAAATAAAACGACAGAATCTGTAGCAGTGGAAGATAAGAAGGCACCAACCATAGAAGAACATACTTCCAGTATCACTAGTGTTCCTGTAAAGCAAGGTGAAAATATTCTTCTCATCCCTATTGATAGTATTGTTTATTTTGAAGCTTTTGACAACTATTCTTTTGTATATAATGATAAAGGAGATAAAAAGCTATGTGACTATTCCTTATTATTTCTAGAAAAACGATTGGATAAAAATTTTTCGAGAGTCCATAGAAAATATATTGTCAATAAAACGTATATCAAAAAAATAACACCTCATCTAAATGGTCGTTATATTATTGCTTTTACCATAAATTTAGAAGCTATTACCAGCAGTAAGAGCTATATTGATACGATTCGGAAGCTTATAAAAATCGAGTAATCTTACATATTAAATAAAAAGTAATTTGAAGACTTCCATACAGATTGCATGGAATGCCATTCACCTTTTTTCCTGTATCATTCGCCAATCATACAGACCACTCACCCATTTTTACTTTTGTAAACAACTTCATTTCAATTATTTGCAATTCAAACAACATTGAATTTTAAAATAATTAATTATGGAAATCGCTCATAAACTAAACATCTTAGTACACATTATTACAGGTGCTATAGCACTCCTACTCGGAATAATCGCCTTAACCACTATCAAAGGTGGTAAAACACATAACAAAACCGGAAGATACTTCTTAAAACTTATAGCTATCGTTATTGTAACAGGTCTGATGGGAGTATTTATCTTTGGCAGAAATACTTTTTTACTTGTAATTACCGTACTAAGTGGGTATGTTTCATTTTCTGGATATCGGGTATTACTTCTAAAATCCAATATCCCGAAGAAAGTAGATATCCTTGCCTCTATAGTTAGTCTTTTGGTGTTAGGATATTTTCTGTATTATTTCAAATCCATTGGAATGATTTGGTCTCCTATAGTCATCTACAGTACAGTAGGAGCTTTACTATTTGTAATTACATATGATTTTTTAAAATATTTAATTCCGATAAACACTTACAAAAAACACCAAATCTGGATATACGAACATATTTATAAAATGATTAGTGCTTTTTCGGCCTTACTATCTGCCTTTTCCGGAACAGTATTAGAAAAATATCAACCTCATAGCCAATACATCCCATCTGTATTAAGTATACTTTTAATTATAGCTTTTATGGTCTATGTCTACAAAAATGGATTAAAAAAAATCCCAAAATGATAAAAATAACTCGATGCTAGAAGTATCTAAGCTAGTATTCATTTAATTAAAGTATATTGTAGAAATCTCTTATTTATTTCTCAGAACCTACTTAGAATTACTTGGTGCCATAACAACCAAAGCTTATAGACCATATGCTAAAAAAAATCCTGAAAATTGTTCTACTTATAGTTATTGTAGTGGGTGTTATTATGGGCTTTTATGTTCACAATTCTGCTCCCTATGCTATTATCAAACCACTAAGAATTAATGAAAAGCTAACGCCATCTGATTTAGAACTAGAAAGTGAATCTATTGAAGTTTCGGCTACTGATACTATAAAACTCAAAGGGTATTGGATAAAAAGTAAACTAGCTACTAAAAAAGGGATCATAATCTTTGTGCATGGAATCGGAAGTTGCAAAGAACATGGATTAGGAGTTGCCAAATTACTTTCGGAACAAGGTATCGAAACCATAGTTTTTGATGGAAGAGCCCATGGAGAAAGTGATGGTGAATTTACGACCTATGGGTTTTATGAAAAAAAAGACATTTCTAAAATCGTAGATTGGATCCAAGCGAAAAACGAAAATATCAACATTGGGATATGGGGAAATTCACTTGGTGGTGCGATTGCCATCCAAGCATTAGCATTTGACAACCGAATTAAATTTGGAGTTATAGAAAGTACATTCACAGAGATGGATCAAGTTGTATACGATTACTCTAAGAAAATGATGAAAGGAATCATCATCAAACCTATTTCGGATTATGCATTACGAAGAGCAGGTGAAATTGCAGATTTTGATCCCAATCAGGTAAAACCTATCCTTTCTGTTAAAAAAATTCAACAACCAGTACTTATTGCACATGGTGATGCCGATAAAAATATTGACGTTACCTATGGAAAACAATTATACGAAAGTCTAAAATCGGAAGATAAAGAACTTATCATTGTGGAAGATGGCGGACATGTAGGTCTTGCCGAGCAAGGCGGAGCAGCATATACTAAGAAATTGATGGCATTTATCAATAAGTATTTGGAATAAAATGAGTCATAAATGCACGATAACAAAGACTAGAATTTGATAAAACACATTACGATATCTAAAAAAGTTAAAAAGAACAATGAGCACTAAAACAAGGATACAAATCTTGGATGTATTGCGAGGCTTCGCTATCGTTTCTATCATGCTTTTACATTCTATAGAACATTTTGACATCTATTATTTTCCCGAACACTTACCAGCTTGGATGAAAACTCTAGATGGAGCCATATGGGAAACCATGTTCTTTTTATTTAGCGGTAAGTCCTACTCTATTTTTGCTTTATTATTTGGGGTCACCTATGCCATTCAGCTTTCTAGACAAAAAGAGAAAGGACAATCTTTCGCAGGAAGATTTGCCTGGCGAATGGTATTATTATTTGCCTTTGGAATCCTTAATTCAGCATTTTTCCAAGGAGATGTATTAACTATATATGCAGTATTAGGAGTATTGTTAATTCCATTTTCTAAGTTGAAAGACAGCATCATTTTAGGTATTGCTATAATCCTTTTAGTATTACCATATGAATGGACAAATCTAATATATGCCTTACAACATCCCGATGAAAAAATCAATGATCCTATCTCTTGGAGTTATTTTGGTAAGATGCTAACATACGTTGGAGAACCTTCATTATGGGATACCATTATCGGGAATCTTACTAATGGTAAAATTGGAGTTTTACGTTGGAACTGGGAAAACGGACGGTTTTTCACTATTCTAGCGCTTTTTCTATTAGGATATCTATTAGGGAAACATCAAAAATTTCATGAAACTGATAAGAACTTAGAATTTTGGACACAAGTCCTAAAGATTTCAATAATTGCTTTCATTCCGTTATATCTTTTAAAACGAAACATGGATCATTTTATCGAAAGTGACATAATTCGAAGATCTGCTTTAACTATAGAAACTAGTATTACCAATTTTTCATTTATGCTAGTATTAGTATCCGGGATTACCTTGCTTTTTTATAAAACAAAAGCTAAAAATGCATTAATGTATTTTTCTAGATTTGGGCGCATGAGTATGTCTAATTATATCATACAGTCCATTCTGGGAGGAGCCATATTCTATGGTTGGGGATTGGGTTTATACAAATATACAGGCGCTACTTATGGATTATTAATCGGTTTAGCACTTACAATTATTATTGGTATATTCTGTAAATGGTGGGCAAAACGATATAAACAAGGACCATTTGAAACCGTATGGCATAAAGCTACCTGGATGTAAAGTTTGGTTAGGAATGTGAATGATGCTAAAAATGTATTTATCGTATAAATCGATAGAATTTTTAGTAAATTCCAATCATAAAACCAAAGACAACCGTTGAATTAAACGTTTAATATAAGTTTGTAAACGGTTACAATAATAAATATATGTACTAGTACATATACAACTACGTTGTACACCATTGAAATAGATATCTAATATAAATGCAAAAAGTAGCTGTTAAAATAGTATTTCTTCTAAGTGTATTTTTAATTTCAACAATTGGAATGATGGCTTTTGTTTATATTGATGCTCA